>CAWJMR010000010.1:0-197765 GCA_963843965.1 uncultured Gemmatimonadaceae bacterium | reverse complement strand
TTCGGGTGATCCTGCGGCTCGAACATATCGAGCACGTGCGAGCGGAACGCCTGGTTCGTCATCACGACCCACGAGCCGGCCGGGAACGACTTGCCGTTCGCGCTGAACGAGCCGGTGGCGCGATGTACCTGAATGCCCGAATACTGGAGCGCCTTGATGAACTTGGTCGCCGTCGGGAAGTCATTCTGCGCGCTGCTCAACACGTACGCACGCGGGTCGCGGTTCTCCGGCTTCTTCAGTTCGGCCATGTAGCGATCGTTCGTGACGGCACTGCCGATGTTCGGCGCCGTACCGGTGCCACGCGGGCCGCCGGCGCGATTCGCTTCCGGGCTCGCCGTGGCGCGATCCTTCGTGATCTGCGCGATCATCGCATCGACGCGCTTGGGCGAGATCGTCCAGTTGTCCTTCGATCCGTTCTTGATCTGGTCGTTGCCCATCACCCAGCGATTGAACAGGAACGTCTCGCGATAGCGCGAGGCGAGATCGAGGAACGCGTAGTTCGCCGACACCGAGTAGTCGATCGACTGCCGGAAATGCCACTCCTGCGGTGCGACCGGCATCGGCAAGCCGGCGGAGCGCAGCTGCCGGTCGGGCACCAGCGACACGCGAATCGGCGTCGGACTGCCGATCGTTTCCGTGAGGATACCGATCTGATTGTGGAAGTAGCCAACGGTGCGCAAACCACCGTTCCACCACGTGCTGTAGTTCGAACCGGCGCGGAAGGTGAGGCCCGGCTTGTGCTCAAGCACGAAGCGATGGTTCAGCGCGGCGCCCACGAGGTCGAGGCCCGTGATCATGGCCGGATGGAACCAGTAGTTGGCCGGATCCCGGTACGGCGGCGCCGCCATGATCGTGCCCGTCGGGCCGGTCTGGTGGTGGTTGTACATGATCTGCGGATTCCATTCCACGAACATCTGTTGCGACATGTTGCGCGTTTCGGCCAGCGCATTCATGTACGAGTCACGGTTGTTGTCGTGACCGACGTACTTCTCGTACAGGCGGGGAATGTTCGTGTTGCGGCGCAGCTTGTCGGGCTCCTGCATGTACCAGTTCGACACGAGTTCCATGCCGTCCGGATTCGCGTGCGTCATCAGAATGATGCAGTCGTTCAGGATCCGCATCGTCTCATCGTCGGTCCGGCTGGTGAGCTGGTAGAACGATTCGATGAGCTGCTGCGCGCCGAGCACTTCGGTGGCGTGCAGACCGCCGTCGATCCAGAAGACCACCTTGCCTTCCTTCGCCAGCTTGGCCGCTGCCGCCGAGTCGAGACCGTCGGCCATGGCCAGGCGGTTCGAGATCTCCTTGTAGCGAGCCAGGTTCTTGAGGTTCGCCGGCGAGGAGACGATCGCCATGATCTGCGGGCGTCCTTCCTCGGTCAGGCCGATGGTGTCGAGGATGACGCGATCGCTCTGCTTCGCGATGGTGGCGAAGAAGGCGTGCAGCTTGGTGTAGTTGGGGAGCTCGTAGTCGGCGCCGATGTCGTGCCCGAAGAATTCTTTGGGAGACGTGAGGCGCTGCTGAGCCGGGAGCGTGGCCGGCAGGGCCGCCGCGAACAGCATCGCGGTGGAAAGCCGGGTGGCACGACGCAGGCTGATCATGCGAGGGACGGGTGGAGAGGATACTGGGACAGCCGGACCCGGCTGCCGGATTCTCCCGCGAGGGGAGCCATCAGGCATACGATGGGGTGGCAGAGGGCGTTGGGCAAATGATTGTCCGAAATGGCCCGAATGACGAACTTTGTGGTATTACGGGAGTCCGATGTCCCATCGGCCTTCGTTTCGACCCTCATCCCGCCCCGACATGACCATGACTCCGGCCCGTTTGGCCGCGCTGCTCGCGACGAGCGCCGCCCTGATCGCCGCTCCGCTGTCCGCCCAGGAAAAGCCGCCCGCCAAGCCGCCGGCCGCCGCGATGGACCACTCCAAGATGATGGACCATTCCAAGATGGGTGGCGCCGCCAAGGCCGAGGGTTGGAAGGAGCTCGACGCCTACCACATGCTGATGATGGCCACGTGGCATCCGGCCAAGGACAAGAACGATCTCGCCCCGATCCGCGCCAAGGCCACCGAGATGGTTGCATCAGCCAAGCTCGTGGCTGCGTCGAAGTCGCCGATGGCGTGCCAGAAGCCGGAACTGCTGAAGGCTCAGGCCGGGTTGCCGGTTGAGACCGAGAAGGTCGCGGCCATGGTCGCGGCGAAGGCCGCTGATGCTGAACTCAAGGCCGCGCTCAAGGGGCTGCACGACAGCTTCGATTTGCTCGAGGGATGTGCTGGTGCGGGGATGAAGCACTAGGCTGGCTCACGAGGAGGCCGTTCAAGGGGTCAGAGTCGTTGAACGCTGGCGTTCAACGACTCTGACCCCTTGAACCGGGAAGGAGGGTATCAGGAGGCAGGAAGCAGGTGAACCGCGCGTGGTTCCTGCCTCCTCCTCCCTGATACCCTCCTTCCTGCTTCCTCGGGTGTTGTTGGCGTGCTCAGTTCCGCGCCGGCAACCCTAGATGATTTCGCACGCCCCGCCGGCGCAGGCCACCGTATCACCCAGCGTCGTCATGTCCACACCTTCGAGCAGCATGGTGTAGTCAACCTCGCGATACGACAACGAATTCCAGCGGATCATGTCCGACTCGGTCGTCACTTCTTCGCGCGGTGCCTGTGCGTAAATCTTGTCGCCCGTCTCGCGCAGCAGCGAAATGCCGGCGAAGTATTCCTTGTTGTCCCAGATGAACTGCTGCACGGCTTCCCACTCGTCGTCCTTCACGGTGACCGTGTTGGACACGTTGTGGTGCAGGCCCGGGTTGTACTGCTCGTGACGGCGGCCGGCGCGGACCCAGTGCTCCTGCACCAGTCGCACATACTCGAGGAACTGCACGGCGCCGACGTCTTCGCGCAGGATCGCATCGGGGGCCGCGCTCACCGGGAACGTGATCACGTCGGTCGTCTCGGGATCCCACACCGACGTTTCCGTCATATGCGGATTGTGCAGCTTGAACCACTGGTACAACGGCTCCGTGCGCGCCGCCTGCACGCGACGGAAGTAATGACGCGCGTGGTGCGGGTGAATGCCCGAGCCCGCACCGAGCACGAGGCTGGCGGTGCCTTCCGGCTTCACGCAGGTGATGCGCGCCGCCGGCTCGATGCCGAGGTGTTCGGCGATCGCCGCGTTGGTGTCGAGGCATTCCTTCGCGCCGCGTTCCAGCACCGACGGATTGAGCAGCAGCGACGGGCGATCGAGGATACCGCAGATCGACACGCCCAGCAGCGACTCGCGCTCGTTGATCACGCGCGTGGCCGCACCGAGGTACGGGATGTCGGTATACGCCGCCTGCATCGTGCCCAACAGCGACGCCGCGCGGCAGCAGGCCAGGAACGACTCCTCGCTGTCGCAGGCGCCGGCATTGATCGTGGTGAGGTTGCACATCTGCCAGCCCGACACGCGCGAGCCGATCTCGACATCCGGACGGCCATACTTGGCGAGCTTCGCCTGCGCCGCCTCGTCGACGATCATATACGGCGCGAGGCCGATCTCCACACACGGATTGGCGCCGTACTCGGCGTCATCCACGAAATAGAAGCCGGGCTCACCGAATTCCTTCTGGAACTCGAAGAGCTTCGCGAAGTCCGACGTCTGCACCGTCTCGCGCACGAGCACGGCGGAGTTGTTCGACTTGCCGCGCTGCGGGTTGGTCTCGAACCAGTTGCCCGTCTTGGCCGCGGCCATCTCGTCGTCGTCTGACGAGAACAGACAGATGGTGGCCGAGCGACGGATACCGCCGGAGAGCACGGCAACGGCCACGTGCATCATGATGTCGTACACTTCGATCGGACGGAGCGCGCGACCCGGCACCTGATCGAGCATACGTTCGGCGGCCAACAACGCCTTCTTGAGCGGCAGGTGTCCCGGCGCGCGACCGCCTGACGTCCGCAGCGACTGACCACGCGAGCGGATCGCGCTGTAGTTGAACTCGACCTTCGTGCCGTCGAGGTACGAGCGGATCAGCGCGTCGAGCGCGTCCGCCCAGCCTTCGAGCGTATCGGGCACCATGTGGTGCACCACTGGCAGCTCATTCTCCGCCGCGCGCAGCGGGAACGTGGGCAGCTGCGACACATGCTGCTTCTGCACGCTGAAGCCGACGCCCGTGCCCGACATCAGCAGGAAGAAGGATTCCTTGAAGGCGTCGAGCCGGTCCATGTGCGTGAACGCGCAGTTGAACATGCGCGCATTGTTCGCTTCGATCGCGCGGCCGCCGAACTGCAGTGAACGCATGGAGGGCAGGATCGCGCGACGCTGCAACGCGGACTCCGTTTCCGCCATGAGCGAGCGCAGCGTGCGTCCACCGAATCCCGCCACCGGCAGATCGACCCGGTCGGCGAAGTGGTCGCGATGCATGTCCATGACGCGCGTGAACGCTTCGGCCGGCGTCTCGCGGCGACCCAAATCTTCCCGATAGCGCGAGTAGCGCGAGAGGAAGATGTAGTCCTGCAAGCCGTTCTCGCCGTGCACGTTGAGGCGATGCTGGGCGCGGGCAGCGCGGTACAGCACGTAGCGCTTGGCGATGTCCCAGTGACCACGCGCGGCGATCATCATTTCGACGATGTCCTGGATCTCTTCGACCGTGGGGACATGGTCCTGCGCACGACGCTCGACGGTGTTGACCACGAGCTGCGTGATGGCGCACACGTCGGCGAAGTCGGTAAAGCCCAGGCCGAAGCGGTGCGCGGCGTCGTCGTGGAGCGGGTTCGGCGCATCGTCATGACGCGACGCGTAGAACGCGAGCGCGATCGCACGGGTGATGCGCTCCGGATCCCACGAGGCCGACCGGCCGTCGCGCTTGACGACCTGCGTGACCGCCTTGATGCCGGCGGCGTCGTAGCTGGCTCGGAACTCGGAACTGCGGGGGGCGACGGAAACGGCCAAGTGTGCCTCCTTCGGGTGAACCAGCGATTGAATGCACACCCCCGAGGACCTGCGCTTCCCACCCCCCAGCTCACACGCCGGGCGACGAAAAAGGCTCCTTGCGATGCGCAGCAAGGAGCCCAGCGGAGCCGGCGCCCTTCGAGTGAAGGGCACGCAGCGATCCCCGGCGTGCCCTCCCTCGAGGGTGCGCGCGGACTCCAGCATTTGGTAGGTCTTCTGGCTCGGGATTCGTCCTCCGGAGCGGCCTTCCCGTGCACCCAACCCTGAGTGCCCAGTGGCGTGCTGCTCCTTCGTCCTCCCTTACAGCGGCGGGGCCGCCCCGGAATCGCACCGGGTTCCCTCTTAGCGCCGACCCCAGCGTCGGAGTCGGTGACCAAATGCCTATGTCTTGAAACAGTTGCCTGCTGTCACGAACGACAGCGGGAGGCCCAAGTTCCAGCCAAAGGCCCAGTAAGTCAATACTTGTTTCCTTACACAAACCCCCAACCAGCCGGTTTTCCGGGACCGGTTTCCGGCACGTCGGGACAGCGGCGTTACGCTGTCTCGAAGGTGCCGCGGCGGACGGTCATTCCGCCTTGAACGTGCCACGCGCCGCGGGCCATCACGTCGCGCACGCGGTGCTCGGCGTCGAGTACGACCAGGTCCGCGTCCGCCCCGACCCGGAGCGAGCCCTTGCCCGACAGGCGGAGCAGCGTGGCCACGTTGCTGGTGAAGGCGGGCAGGATCCGGTCGAGACCGTGTCCACGGGCCACGAGCGCCCGCACCGTCTCCAGGAGACTGCCGGCGTGACCGACGCCCATCGCGACCACCCGGCCATCGGCGTCGAACACCGGCAGACACCCGCCCCCGTCGCTGCTGACGGTCACGTGGGCGGCCGGTGCCCCGCTGGCCCAGAAACGCTCCAAGGCGTCAGCCGCGCTCCAGGCATCCTCCTCGGGCGACACATCGAACGACGTGATATCGACCACGCACCCACGCCGGGCCAGCGCGACGGCCTCCTCGAACAGCGCCCGCTTGCGATTCACATGCGTCGGGTTGAACACCCGCGCCGGGATCTCGCTCGTGTCGAGCGCCTGCCGTACCAGATCGAGTCCGCGCACCCCGTCGCCCATATGGAGATGCACCACCCCCGCCTTGCCGGTCATGATGCCGCCCACGTGCGCCTCGGCCGCCACCTTCAGCAGGTCGTCCAACGTGGGTTGGCTGGAGCGATGATCGCTGAGCGCGAGCTCGCCCACGCCGATCACGCGGTCGAGGTGCACGATGTCGCCGCGCACACTGCCGGTGAGCGTGACCGGCGGCACGTGATACCCACCCGTATGACACCACGCCGAGAGCCCCTCGGCCACCAGACCGCGGGCCGTGACCACCAGCTCCGCGGTGCTCCGCGTGACGTCGTCGGTGCCGAGCACCCCGACGGCCGTGGTGACACCGGCGAGCGTGTATTGCGAGAGCGGCGGGGCAGGCACGCGCGTGTTCGGGCCGGCTTCACCGCCACCGCCGGTGAGATGCGCGTGGCCGTCCACCAACCCGGGAATGACCACGCGCCCCTCGAGATCGATCTCGGTCACGCCGAGCACGGGGGGCAGCGCATCGAGCGACGCGCCCATCCACAGGATCTGCTCTCCGCCGATGAGCAGATCCATCTGCCCCCGCGATTCGGGAGCGAATACAGTCGCATTGCGTAGCAGCAGCATCCGGGAACGTTACCCAGCGGCCACGGCCAGCGTTAGCTTTGAACACGCTCGACACGTACGGTGATGTACGCGACGGTACGTACGGCTCACGCGAATCCACGACTTATGCGCGGCTGGATCATCCCGATTGGCGGCAAGCTGCTCACCCCGTCCATCCTCGACCGCTTCGTCGCGTTGAGTGGTGGCGCGGCGGCACGCATTGCGATCATCCCGACCGCGTCGTCCGAACCGGACATGGGCGCGTTCTATGAACGCGTGTTTCAGCGGCACGGCGTGACGCAGGCCAAGGCGCTCAACTTCGAACGCCGCAGCGACTGTGACGACGGCGACTGGCTCGAGTGGCTGGGCAGCGCCACCGGTGTGTTCATCACCGGCGGCAATCAACTCAAGCTCTCGACCACGCTTGGCGGCACACCGGTCGGCCATCTGCTGCGCGAGCGGCATGCCGCGGGCATGCATATCGCCGGTACGAGCGCCGGCGCGGCGTATCTGAGCGAGCACATGATCGCCTACGGCGCCGAGGGCAGCTCGCCTCGCGCCGGCATGGTCACGATGTGTGCGGGCCTCGGGCTCACGAACCGTGTGATCATCGATCAGCACTTCCGGCAGCGCGATCGCCTGGGGCGTCTGCTCACCGCACTGGCCTACAATCCGTTTGCCTTCGGACTCGGCGTCGATGAAGACACGGCCGCATTCATCGGGCCGGATGATACGATCGACGTGATGGGCACCGGCTCGATCACGATCATCGACCCCACGCACGTGTCGTTCTCGTCGATCGCCGAAGCGGAGCCCGGCGAGGCCGTGACCTTGCTTGGCGCGACGCTGCACCTCCTCGCCGCCGGCGCGAGCTTCAATCTCCGCACGCGGCTGGCCGTTGCTACCGCGTCGGCCACCTCTCCGCACGACGCGCTCAATGCCGCGCTGGGCGACTCCCTCGTCACGGCCGAATAGCACACCATGAAGATTCTCGAACGCTCCACGTACGTGGGGCCGAGCCACTACGCGCATTTCCCCGTCATCCGGCTCGTCTTCGATCTTGGAGCGCTCGAAGAGTGGCCCACCAAGCGGCTCGGTGACGAGTTTGTGCAGGCGCTGCTGGAGGCGCTGCCGGGCTTGCACGAGCACGGCTGCTCGTACGGTGTGGCCGGTGGATTCGTGCGTCGCATGACAGAGGACGACGGCACGTGGTTGGGGCATGTCCTCGAACACGTGGCGATCGAGCTGCAGAACATTGCCGGCGTGAAGGTCACCTTCGGCAAGACGCGCGAGACCGCGCAGCCCGGTGTGTACGACGTGGTGTTCGAGTACGAGCAGGCCGACGTCGGACACGAAGCGGCCGAAGTCGCTCTCGATCTGCTGCATCATCTGCTGCCCGAAGCGCTGCGTCCGCGCGGCACCGATCCTGACTTCGATCTCGCGGCCCGTCGTGACAGCTTCATTCGTTACGCCCAGCGTCGCGCCTTGGGACCGAGTACGGCGAGCATCGTGCACGCGGCCGAAGCGCGCGACATCCCGTGGATTCGTCTGAACGAGCAGAGTCTCATTCAGCTGGGCTACGGCTGCTACCAGCAGCGCATCCAGGCCACGATCACCGGCAAGACCTCGCACATCGCGGTCGACCTCGCAGGCGACAAGGAAGAAACGAATCGCATTCTCGCGAACCTGGGTCTGCCGGTTCCGAAGCAGCGCCTGGTACAGACGGCGGAGAAGGCGATCAGTGCCGCCAAGACGATCGGGTACCCGGTGGTCACGAAGCCGTACAATGGCAATCATGGACGCGGCGTGTCGATTGCGCTGGCCACGCCCGAACAGGTGGTGGCCGGCTTTCAGCGTGCACAGGAGATTTCGCGCAGCGTGATCGTGGAGAGCTATATCACCGGCCACGATCACCGCATGCTGGTGATCGACGGTGAGCTCGTGGCGGTCAGCAAGCGCGAACCCGGCAAGGTGACCGGCGACGGCGTACACAGCATCGAACAGCTGATCGCCATCGTGAACAGCGACCCGCGTCGCGGCATCGGTCACGAGAAGGTGCTCACCCAGCTCGAACTCGACGAGCAGGCCATGGGCCTGCTCACCAAGCTGGGCTACGACGCCAAGACGGTGCCGCCGGCGGGTGAAGATGTGTATCTGCGTCTCACGGCCAACTTGTCGACCGGTGGTACCGCCACCGACATGACGGACGTCGTACATCCCGACAACGCCGAGATGGCGGTGCGCGCGATCAAGGCGATCGGCCTCGACGTGGGCGGCGTGGACTTTCTCACGCCTGACATCACCGAGTCGTACAAGGACATCGGTGGTGCGGTGTGTGAAGTGAACGCCGCACCCGGTTTCCGGATGCACATGGCGCCCAGCGAGGGACGCCCGCGCGACGTCGCAGGCAAGGTCATCGATATGCTGTTCCCCGATCGCGCGCCGAGCACGATTCCGATTGCGGCGATCACGGGCACGAATGGCAAGACGACCACGTCGCGCCTGCTGGCGCACATTCACAAGCTGGCGGGCAAGCGCGTGGGTCTCACCACCACCGATGGTGTGTACATCGATGGACAGCGCACGGTGGAAGGCGACATGACGGGCCCCACGTCGGCGCGCATCGTGCTGAGCGATCCGGCGGTGCAGGTGGCGGTGCTGGAAACGGCACGCGGTGGTCTGCTGCGCGCGGGCATGGCGATGCGGCATGTCGACGTCGGCGCAGTGCTCAACATTCAGCCCGATCACTTGGGCCAGAAGGGCATCGAGACGCTGGAGCAGCTGGCCGAGGTGAAGCGCACCGTGGTGGAGATCGCGACGGATACCGCCGTGCTGAATGCCGACGATCCGAACACACTGCGGATGGCGGCGTATACCAAGGCCAAGCACGTGTGCTACGTGACGATGGATCCGGCTCATGATCTCGTGCGCGAGCACATCCGCGCCGGTGGCCGTGCCATCGCCCTCGAAGCCGGTGTGAACGGACAGATGATCACGATCTATGATCGTGGGGCGCACATCCCGCTGCTGTGGACGCATCTCATTCCGGCCACACTCGAAGGGCGCGCCACATTCAACGTGCAGAACGCCATGTTCGCGGCGGCGATGGCGTTCTCGATGGGCGTGCGGCTCGAGGATATCCGTCACGGGTTGCGCACGTTCGACACCACGTTCTTCCAGGCACCGGGCCGACTGAACGTGTACGACGAGCATCCGTTCAAGGTGCTCTTCGACTACGGGCACAACGCGCACGCGATCGCGGCGCTGTGCGACCTGGTGAATCGCATGAAGCCGGTGGGTCGGCGCATCTGCGTGCTGTCGGCGCCGGGTGACCGGCGTGACGAAGACATCGCGGCGATCGGTGCGGTATCGGCGGCTGGCAATTTCGATCATTACATCGTGCGACGCGATGATTCGCCGCGCGGTCGTGGCCCGGACGACGTGCCGCGCATGTTGCGCGAGGCCTTGATGTCACACGGCATCGCGGCGGATCGCATCACGATGATCATCGACGAACAGGAAGCGATCGAAGCAGCGTTGCGTATGGCGCGCGCGGGCGATCTCGTGCTCATCTTTGCCGATGCACTCGCCCGTGGCTGGAAGCAGATCATCAACTTCCGCCCCGACGCCGATCAGTTGGTCGTTCCGCCGCCGCGCGCCGCTCGTGCTGTGCCGCGCGCGGAAGTGTCGGAGGATTCGCCGGCCGACGATGCGACGCCGGCGCGATCGACCGTCGGTCCGGCCACGACGGTCGAGCCGCCGGCCAAGTGGAACAGCGTGACCGACGACGTCGTGCTCATGCGCGACGAACGCGGCGTGATTCTCGTGCCTGAGGCCAGCGATTGACCGACGCGCTGGTCGACGAAGCGGAGTACCCGTCGCCGAACATTCGTGATTGCCGACGGTTGCAGGGGCCGAATCGCTACGGGCCCACGCCCGGTGCAGTTGTCACGGTCGTTGTGGTCGATGACGAAGCCCGTCGTGCGGTCGATCACTGGCCGTATGCGGCGCGCCGAATCACGCAGGCGCTCGGCTGGGAGCGCATCGAGTTCGTCGCGCGCCACAGTATCGGCGACGCCACCTGCTACCTCTCGGCGCCGATGGACGGCTTGATGACCGCGACCGCCGTGGCCGAGATGGCGTGGGTGGAATCGGAAGCCTACATCGACCAGCGTGAGGTGCCCGACGCCGTGCCGTTGCTGCGCGCGCAGTACGCCGACGAATGTGCAAAGCATCCCCACGTGCGCGAACTCGCCGCCGCTTCACTCACGCGTGGTCTGTCGTTCAGCATCGACGATGAAGCCGTGAGCGTCGGCAGCGGACGCGGTGTGCGTGCGTGGTCGCATGGCGACGCGCCGCCATCGGCATTGGTGGCCTGGAACGACGTGAGTGATGTGCCGCTCATCATGGTCACGGGCAGCAACGGGAAGACCACCACCACGCGTCTCGTCGCGGCGATGTGGCGCGCGATGGGGGCGACCACGGGATGGAGCTGCAGCGACGGAGTGTTCGTGGAGTCGGATGTCGAGAAGCGCACGCTGGGCGTTGGTGATTACACCGGGCCGGGCGGTGCGCGCCTCGTGATGCGCGATGCCGACGTGCAGGTGGGCGTGCTCGAAACGGCACGCGGTGGCATGTTGCGTCGCGGACTGGGTACCACCACCGCGCAGGTGGCGGTGATCACGAACATTTCGGCCGACCATTTCGGTGAGTACGGGGTGCACACGCTCGAGGATCTGGCCGAGGTCAAGGCCATCGTGACGCGTGCGCTCGGGCCGGAGTCGCGGCTGGTGCTCAATGCCGACGACCCCACGCTCGTTGCGCTGGGCGAGCGGCTGTCGGCGGTGCACGCCGTGCCGATCGTGTGGTTCAGCATGAATGCCGACACCGAGCTCGTGGCTGACGGCATCGATGCGCACGGCGATGGTGCGGTGCTCCACGACGGGCACCTGATGCTCTGTCGCGAGGGCGTGTGGGGCGACGCCGGGCGTGTGAATGAGATGCCGGTGACGGCTGATGGCGCGGCGCGCCACAATGTGGAGAACGCGCTGGCGGCGGCGCTCACGGCGAGTTGTTCCGGCGTGTCGTTGTCGGCGGCGCACGTGGCGCTTCGGCGATTCGGCGCGGCCGCGCATGACAACGCGGGACGTCTCGAGCGCTACGCGTTCGGCGGCATCACGGTGTTTGTGGATTACGCGCACAACCCCGAAGGGATCCGCGCCCTGTGCACGACCGCGGCGTCCGTGAACGCCTCGCGACGTGGTCTCGTGCTTGGCAACGCCGGTGATCGCGACGATGAGCAGCTGCGTGCGCTGGCGCGGGCGGCGTGGAGCGTGGCGACGTTCGATCGCGTGATCGTGAAGGAGATGGTGTCGCTGCTGCGCGGTCGTCCCGAAGGCGAGTTGCCGGCCTTGCTCGTGGACGAGCTCCGACGGTGCGGTGCACCGGACGATCGGGTCACGATTTCGCCCAGCGAATTCGACGCCGTGCGCGCGTTGCTTTCGTGGGCACGCGAGGGCGATGTGCTGGTGATGCCCACCCACGCCGAGCGCGGGCGGGTCACGGGCTATCTCGAACAATTGCGAGCCGACGGATGGCGGGCCGGCGAGGCGCTGCCGGAGTCGTAACCGGCAGCGTATTGGGTCGGGCTATTTGACGGTGATCATCTTCACCATGCCCTTCTCCGTATGCGCGCGGCCATCGCGGGCGGGAATGAGGCAGGCGAGGATGTAGCGCCCCGGCTTCATACGCACGGTCAGAAAGGCCTCCTGATTCGGCGCGATCGGACCGGTTTGACCCAGCGTTGGCATCCAGGGCGGGATGATGCCTTTGCTGTGGTACATGTCGAGGAATTCCCGCAGCGTGTGATTGGGCGGCAGCTCGAGGAGCGCGAGCGCGTGCAGGTCGGCGCCGGCATTCGAGAGGTTGAAGGCGACGACGCCGGCCGGCACTTGATCGGGCGCCGAGAAATTGTAGTCGACGCCACTCACGGCGACGTACGTCACGCGATTCGCGTTCGGCGCAGGCCTGGCGGCCGCTGCAGCGGCTTTGGCGGGCGCCGCCTGTGAGCGGGCGGCGTGCGCAGGCGACAGCGACAGCAGGACAGCGGCGAGCGGACAGAGCGACTGAGCGAAACGCATCAGGACCTCCGGGGCCTTGGGATGCTTCGAGAGTCTGCAACCAGTGCTCCCTGATGCTGCAGCGCGACGGCCCGGACGTCAATGACGTTCGGCCCGCATTCCTAGCGGCTGCCGGCGGAAGGCAGACGATTCGTCTCTTCGAAACCATACATGAGTCGCGTCTCGGATAGCGGATAGCTCACACCCCACGACCCTTCAGTCAGCAGTGTCTCACCAGTTTCTTTGCTGACGTACCACACCTCCGGCTTGGGGCCGGTCTCGAGCACGACGCGCCAGGTGGCATACCGGCCACTCAACGTCTGAATGTCACGCGAGCCATCCACGCGGAGATTCAGAAACTCGGGGTCGCCCATGGCGAAGCTGCGGTTGTCACCAGAGAGCGTGCCGACGCTGGCGCGCCATCGCTCGTGCAACGGGGATGCGCGCAACACGAGCCGCATCGTCTCCTCGGTGGGTACGAACGGAACACTCGCGTCGAGCTTTCGGAATGCCCCGTTTCGAAACGGCATGAGCGTCATGCCATTCTGCAGCTTCTTGCCGCGCGGTGCGATCAGAGAATCGGTCTCCACGAGCGTGCTGTCCGTGAACGTCTGTCGCATGCGCAGGAAGCCGGCGTAGTGCGACCGCCGGAGAGGACGTAAGTCGTTTCGCCGCAGCCAGACGGTATCGTGCTGCGCGTTGCGCTCACTGTTCTCGGCGAGCCCCGTCGAGGTTTGTGTCACCGTAACCAGACACCAAGTACGCTGTTTTTCGAGCACCGCCGAGTCGAGTTCGACCGTGTACGTGGTGTAGGGCAGCAAGCTGTGCAATGCATTGCCGACGCTGCGCAGATAGCTGCGGCGACCGGGCTTGAGGCGCGATTCGTCGAGCCCGCGCAGTCCCGGGTACGGCGCATTTCGCTCGGCCACCCCCGGTGACTGCGCAAAGGCCACGCGCGGCCAGGGCGAGAGGCCGTCCATCAGCGATTCGCCCGTCGTTGGCAGCGTACTGGTCGTGGAGTCCGCGAGGGCAGTTGCCGGCAACGCATCCGTCGCTGCCTGGTGCGGCCACAGCGCCGTCACCGCGGCCACCACTGTTGCCGCGACGGCGAGGACGATCATCCACACCCGACCCGCGAGCTGCTCAACGGAGAGTTCATCGATCGCCGACGTCGTTGCCGTGGGAGATACCGACACGGCGGCCGCATCACCGCTGGGCAGCATGACGCGCAGACCATCGGCCCGACTGGCGTGTACACGATCCAGCAGCGCGCTGGAGGGCGCGACAAGAGTGGCCTCGCGCACGAGCGCTGCCAGATCCCGATCGTCAGTGAAGAGAGCACGGCGGTTCATACCACAGCCTCCAGCAAGCGGCGCAGCTGTTGCACCGCGCGATGCAGCCGAACTTCAGACGTGTTGGTGGAGATTTCGAGCAGCCCCGCGATCTCCGCATGCGAATAGCCCTCGATCACCCGCAAGACGAACACATGCCGCAGTGGCGGCGTGAGGGTGGCGAGCGCCTGCAGCACCTTTTCCTGCAGCAGCGGATCGCCCTCGGGTGTGCTGGAGGCCGGTTCCGCGATGCCGGCCAGGGACACATCCCCGCGCTGCCGGACCTGCCGCTGACGCATGAGCGCCACGCGGGTGGTCACGCGACCGATCCACGCTCCGAACTGTCCGCGTTCGTCGTAGCGAGCCAGCGCCTCAGGAAGCCCCACGAACACATCGTGCACGATGTCCTCGGCGTCCTGCCGCGACGCGGTGAGCCGAAGCGCCAGCGCCATCAACGTGGGCGCATGCGCCCGATAGCAGGCAGCCAGCGCATCTGGATCGCCCGCCCGGATGGCCGGCAGCGAGATCAGCGTCGCCGGCCGCGGGCCGTTCGGGTCTGGGGTCGAGGGGGAGGCGGAATGGCTCATGAGTATTGGACCAATGCCCGGCGGCTGGGGAAGCTTACATTCGCCATTCAGCGCGGCCGCCTGCCGGACCGCACCGCCAAATGAAAGCTTTTCCCAACTGTCTGCATAGTCCAGATATGCACGCACAATCTCAGTCGGCTCTAATGCCCTCCATGCCGAATCCCCAGAACCCGCCCGTGCCCGTATTCGGCCCGGAATGGCTTGCCCAGCTGCGCGCGGGGAGCCCGGAGGCGATCACGGCCTGCTACCGCGAGCACGCCGGCGCCCTGCTGTTGCTCGCGCTTCGACTGACTGGCGAGCGCGCCGATGCGGAAGACGTGGTGCAGGATGTGTTCGTCGGACTCCCCGAGGCGCTGCGTCGCTACGAGGAGCGCGGTCTGTTCGTCGCCTGGCTGCGCGGGCTAACCACGCGACACGCGCTTGGCATGCATCGTCGCGTGCGCAATCGACGCGAAGTACCGCACGGTGTCGAATCCCACACGATTGCGGTTCGCGGCCCTGAGCCGGGCGGTGATGAGGCCCGTATCGAGCGCGCCCTCGCAGCGCTGTCGGTGAACCTGCGACACGTGTTCGTGTTACGGGTCATCGAGGGACACTCGCACGCCACGATCGCATCGATGCTCGGTATCACGCCCGGCACGTCGGAAGTCCGCCTGTCGCGCGCCATCAAAGCGCTGCGAAGCCAGCTAGGAGACATGGTATGAGCCGCTTCACTGGGCACCTCAGCGACGAGATGCTGGTACGCATTGCACGCGGCGAAAGCGTCGGTCACGATGGCGATGAGCCGTCGATGCACCTCGATGCGTGTGCGAACTGCCAAGCGCGACTGGACGACATCCAGTCGATGCACGCGTTGTTCATCGAGGCGCCCGCGATGGACGCGCCCGATGCGCTCTTGAGCGCCGCGCTGCAGCGACGTGCACGGCAGGAACGCGTGCTGTTGCCGCACGAGTCGCCGAACGTGGTCGTGCAACCCGGCGGCCTCGCCCGGCGAGTGGTGCCGTTGGCGGCCGCCGCGACGGTCGCGATTGCGGCGTTCGCACTCTGGCCACGCACCAAGGCGCCGACCGTCGCGACTCGCGTCCCGGTCGCCGATTCGGCCACGGCAGTGAAGGCCCCGCCGCCGCCGGCAAACGACAGTCCGCTCGGCGCGCTGTCGCCGTGGCCGCTCGTGGCCTATGCGCAGTCCGCGTCGGACGTACCCGAGGTGCCGTACCCGGCCATCACCGAGTTCGACACAACGGCCGTGAAGCCCGGCACGCGGCGCTACGTGCGCAGCTCGGCGAGTTCGTATCACGACTACATGCCGATCGATGCCGAGGCGATCGAGTTGCGGGATACTACGTACAAGGGCGTGCGGGTGTGGCGCGTGGTGACGTCGTCGCCGTTTGAAGGCCGTGCATACTCCCGTCACGATACGTCTTGGATTCGTCGGGCGGATATGCGAATGATCGCGCGGCGCGACGAATTCATTTCTCACATCGGTCCTACTGAGTACTCGTCGCAGAGCACGCTCCAGCGCTTGCTGCCAGGTGACACGGTGCTGGAGCAGACAACCGTCATGCGTTTTCCGCCAAGCTTCAAGCTCAAAATAGACCCTGCAAGACTTCGCAATACAACACGCACCCCCATCCGCCCCGGCCACCTGCTCGTCACCGATAGATCGTACTTCCACCTGCTCGTTCGCTCGCTCCCGCTGCATTCGACCTGGCGTGGCAGCATCGACATCAATCTCGGCCGAAACCGAAACCTGTCGCCGGCCCTCTACGAAAAGACCCGCTCAATCAACGTGAGTGTGCAGGGCGATTCCGTCGTCTCCACACTCTGGGGCAACGTGCCGAGCTGGCGAGTCGTGCTGCACACCGGGGCAAACCCGGAACGCTGGTACGTGAGTAAGGCCGGCCACGAAGTGCTCCTCGTCACCGGCCCATACGCCATGGAATGGCCTCGCAACCGCTTCGACCTGATCGGGCGCTACGTGAAGTAGCGCCGACCAGTGTGATCAGTGATCACATCGCGATCTTCTTCCCCTCGAGTTTCTTCTTCTGCTCGCGCAGATGCTCCTCGAGCTTCAAGCGCGGAATGCCCTTGGCCAGCCACTCCGGCGCCTTCTCACCCTTCAGGTAGCTGTCCCAGTACTCCATGAGCCGCAGGTCGTAGTCCTTGCGGTTCTTGAGCTGCGCCAAGCCGTGATTCTCACCGACGTACTCCAGCAGAATCACGTCCTTGTCGAGCTGACGCAGCGTATTGTAGAACGTGATGCCTTGATTGAAATCGACGGCGCCGTCTTTGTCATCGTGCAAGATGATGAGCGGCGTCTTCACTTTGTCGGCGAAGCGATTCGGCGAGTTGCGCTCGTAGGCGTCCTTGTTCTCCAGGAAGTTACCCTTGAAGCGGCCCTGAGAACTCTGGAAGATGCCCTGATTCGTGCTGCCGGAGTTCCAGTACACCGAGCTGTACATGCTCACCATGTCGGTGAGCGGCGCGCCCGCCACCGCACTCTTGAAGATGTTGGTCTGGCCGATCAGGAACGCCGTCTGATAGCCGCCCCACGAGTGACCGTGCAGGCCCACGTTGGCCGAGTCCACGACGCCCGTCTTGATGGCCGCCTTCACCGCCGGCACCACGCTCCACACCGCGCTCATGCCCGGGTCGTTGATCTTGTACACGATGTCCGGCAGAAACACCGCGTAGCCGCGCGAGTTGTGCACGCCGATGAGGGCATTCGGCGAGCTCGAGAAATTCGGCGAGTAGAAGCTGTTGAGGTTGTCCGACTGCAGCTCGTAGATGAACACCAGCGTCGGATACTTCTTGCCTTCCTCGTAGCCGGCAGGGAGATAGAGCGCGCCCTGCAGTGAGTCGCCCTTTTCCGTCACGTAGTTCACAATGCGTGAGCCGGCCGACCATGCGACGCCGTTCATGTTCGGGTTCGCATCCGACAAGCGCACCGAATCGGCAATCGCGCCGTTGCCGAAGCTCACGCGCCAGAAGTCGGGGAAGCGCGTGGACGTCTGAATCGACGACACCCACACCTCGGCGTCGCGTGCCTTCATCGGCGCATGCCGGGCATCACGCCAACCCGTGATCGCCACCGCACCGGCCTTGGCCGGATCGATACGCACGATCGCTTCCTTCTTCGTGAGCGCCTGCATGGCGGCCATGTACACCGGCTTCGCGAGGTCGATGTTGCGCTCGCGCGGGTCGGTGTTGATCACGCGCGTGTAGCGCGTGCGCGTGGCCCGTCCGTTCACCGTGAGATTCGTCCAGCTCTTCCCCGCCATGCCGATGCGCCACACGTCGTAGTTGTCGCTGATCAGCGCGAAGCGTCCGTCCTTGCTCCAGCCCACGATGTTCGTGCTGGGCCGGTCCACGTTGTGATCGTCTTCGGTGTCGATGAACGACACCGGCGCGCCCGCCGTCACGTTGGCGATGGCCTTGCTGGCCACGTCATACGCGTGGAAGTTGCCGTCGTCCCAGAAGAGCACCGCCTTGCCGTCGGGCGACAGCGAGGACGTTCCGCGCAGCTCCTTCTTCACTAGCACGCGCGTACCGGTGCGGGCATCGATCAGATACAAGTCGCGACGCTGCACGCCATCGTAGCTGCTCTGACGCTCGTACGCCTGATTGTCGGTGCCGAGCACGTAGCGATCGCGCGCGCCGAGTGTGCCGGTGCGGACCACATCGTCGGTGAGCTGCACAACCTTCTGCGTGGCCGGCAGGTACGTGGCGAGGAACGAGAAGCTCTTGTCGGCGTTCTCCTGCACGATCTGCATCGACTGCAGTCGTGCGTCCTTGCTGTGCCACAGAATGAGCGACGGACGATCGTCGTCTTCCAGCTGCTCGCTCTTCGGCACCGGCGGCGTGGCCACGCGGAGTCCGATCGCGATGCCGTCCATCTGTTCGAGCCAGCGCGGCGTGCGCTCGGGGCTCACTTCCATGCCGTTAGGCAGGGCAGCGCTACCGCTGGTGCCCACGGTGATCATCTGCTGCGTCGGCGTACCTACGCGAGCGACCGCGGCGGCCGACCACGTCGTATCCGTCGCCGCGCTGTCGATGGTGCCCTTGAGATACGCGAAGGCCGGGAAGCTGTCGGTCCACGCCAGGCGCCGATACAACGCCTTGCCGGCGTCGATCGACTTCACGGTGCCGCTGGCGAGGTCGCGCAGCTGCACGCCGTTGCCGAGCTGATCGCGCGCGTCGATGGTGTAGCTGAGCCAGCGACCTTTGTCGTCGAAGGCGAAGTCGCCCACGTTACCGACGTTGAAGCTGGCGTTGGTGCCGAGCTCGTGAAGCAGCAGGTCGGTGCCTTCCACACGACCGGCGCCACCGCCGATCGGATTCCCGCCCATGCCCGGTGCACCGGGGCCGGGCAATCCACCGCCGCCGCCGGCTCCACCACCACCACCGCCGGTTTCGGGTGCGTACGCCTGCATCGCCACCCACTTGGGCGCGTCACCACCGAACGAGAAGCGCCGGATCTTGTCGAACTCGCGTGCCTCACCCGTGGCGAGGTTCACCAAGCGGAGCTTCGACTGCACGGCGCGACGTTCGCGGCGCATGCGCTTCTGATCGGCCGCCTTGGGATACACCAGCATGGCGGCCCACTTGCCGTCGCCGGAGAGTTGCAGCGCGGCATTGCCGCCACCGCCGCCGGGAGGGCCACCGGCCGCCGCCGGCGCTTCGCCGATGGGGAAGCGGTGTTCCTTGCCACCCATCGACGTCTGACGGATCACGACCTCGGCGTCGCCCTCATTGGGCGCGACCGTGTAGGCGAACCACGCGCCGTCGTTGGAGAGCGACGTGCTGCGGATGGACTTCCAGGCCGAAATGTCGGTGGGCGTAATGGGGCGGGGGGCGCCGACGCGGCCGGAGCCGCCAGCCTGCTGCGCGAACGCGGCCGCAGGGACAGTGAGCAGGAGCGCACCCATCGCGAGGGGGCGCCTCGGGAAGACGAACATTGGAACTCCGAGTGTGAGAGGACGGAGGAGAAGCTACGACGTCGCTTGACTTTTAGCTGTACTAGTACAACTAGTACACCATGCTGCCGTTTCCGATTTCTCTCGTCCCCGGCGAATCGCCGTATCGGCAGGTGGTCTATGCCGCGACCAAGGCCGTGGTGTCCGGGGTGCTGCCGGTTGGCTCGTCGTTCCCGTCGGTTCGGGAGCTGAGTCAAGCGCTCAAGATCAATCCGAACACCGCGCACAAAGTGGTGGCCGAGCTGGTGCGGAATGGTGTGCTGGAAGTGCTACCGGGTGTGGGCACGGTGGTCGCGGCCAGTGCGGAATCGTCGGCGGCCGACAAGCGCACGCTGTTATCGAAGCCGGTGGAGCAGCTGGTGGTGGAGGCGATGCGGTTGGGGCTTGGTGAAGCAGAGGTGGTGGCGGCTGTAGCATCGCGATGGCGCGAACTCAGTGGTGGAACTCAACAGGATCCCGCCAGTCGCGCGGCAACGTCGGAGTGATTGCAATGACAACAACACGTGTGGTGAACGTGCAGAGACTCTCGCATTCGTACGGGCGGAAGGCCGTGCTGCGTGGGCTGGATCTCACGATCCCTGAGGGCACGATATACGCGTTGCTGGGGGCCAACGGCGCCGGCAAGACTACGCTGCTGCGCCTGCTGGCCGGCATCGAGCGCGTGCAAACAGGCGCGGTGTCGCTGTTCGGTGACAGTGTGCGTGGCATGACGCTCTCGCAGCGCCAGCGCTTCGCGTACGTGGCGGAAGGGCAGGAGCTACCCACGTGGATGCGGCTCGAGCAGATGGAGGCGTACTGCGCGCCGCTGTATCCCACGTGGGACACTCAGCTCGCGGCCCAGCTGCGCAAGAGATTCGACCTCGATCCGCAACAGAAGATCGGCACGATGTCGCGCGGACAGCGCATGAAGGCGGCGTTGTTGTGTGCGTTGGCTTCGCGGCCTCGGCTGCTGCTGATGGACGAGCCGTTCACCGGCATGGACATCGGCGTCAAGGAGGAGTTGGTGCGCGGACTGCTCGATACGTCCGGCGACTATGGATGGACGATTCTGGTGAGCACGCACGACATCGCGGAGATCGAAATGATGGTGGACTGGGTGGGATTCCTGCGCAATGGTCGCATCGATGTGTCGGCGCCGCTGGAGCAGTTACGCGAGACGTATCGGCGGGTGGAGTTCACGCTGGCGCCGGGGGTGACGTTGCCGGTAGCGCGACCGGCGTCGTGGCTTCGCGTGGAGCAGTCGGGGCAGCGGGTGTCGGTGCTGGGTGTCGGTATGAGCCACGCATTGATCGAACAAACGTTCTCCGGGCCTCTCGTCGCGGTCGATGAGCACGAAGTCACGCTGCGTGAGCTGTATCTCGCACTGGCGACGCCGAATGGTCTGAAGTCGGAGGCGGTCGCATGAGCATCGTGACCCAAGCAGTGCATCTCGTGAAGTTCGATCTGCTTCGCACGCGGTGGTGGGTCGCGGCCTATGCGGTCGTTCTCGCTGCGTCTGCCTTCAACGCATCCGGACTCGCGTGGCTCACCGATGCTTTGCCTTATATCGTCGTACTGACCGGCATGATCGCTACGCTCGTTGTCGTGCAGGGAGATTCACCGTATCGACACGACGCATTCTGGCGTGGACGCGCCGTGCATCCTGCTGCCTTGCTGTTGGCGAAGTTCGTCGTCGTGGGCGCGCTCTTTGTGGTCATGCCCGTACTCGTGGCGGTCGTGGTTGTCGGCTCGTTCGATCTCTCAGCGAGCGAAGTGATGCGCTTCGTTATGCCGTCTGTTCCCATCGTGGCCATGTGGGCCGCCGTCGCGGTCTTGATCGGCGCATGCACGCAGGATGTCAAATCAGCATTCTTACTCGGAGTGCTCAGCGCCGTCGGTTTCTATCTGTTCTTGATGGTGTTCTCGCTACTGCTCCCCAAAGTTGATCTGCTTCCGCTTGCGCCGATGTTCCGGGTCATAGCGCTCGTGTCGATCGCTGCGGTAGTTGCGATCACCTATCTGGTCGGTGCCCCTAGGCGAACAGCGATCGCGGCCACAGTCCTCTTGACTTGGGCCGGAGCCATCTCGTTGATCCGCAATGAGAAAGCCGCTGTTGCATTCCCGACGGCCACCCTTCGCTCCGAATCGATGGACATAACCGACATCGCGCTGCAGGGTGACGGTAGCAAGCGAGCAGTTCCCTCGGTGCGGATTCGTCTGCAACGGGAGCGCCCAGGTGTCCGCTATGAATTGAACAACGCGTTGCTGACGGCACACTTCGTCAATGGCGACAGTCTCAACGTGCCCTTGAATGGCACGTTGGACAATGGGAGCCTCGAAGGACTCATCACGCTCCCGACAGGTATGAAGTGGAGGACATCACCAGCGACGACTGGCGCTCACCAAGGGACGCTTACAGTGCCGATGTTCGGCAGCAATCGTGCCGTTGTGCTCGAACAAATCGGCCCGAATGCGGAGCGGTCAGGTAGCGCGACCACGACACAGACCGATGTGCGTGTGGCTGGTGAACGTCTCTTGCGTGATTCGCTCATGCGGATCGAAGTGCATGCGACGGTCGCACGCTATGTGTTGGAGGAGGTAGGGTCAGTGCCGTATTCCACGCGGGCCGCGGTGAGTAAAAGCGGCCGCCGCGTCACGGTGCGAGACAGCGCCGAAGCGCGCCGCCGCGGCCTCGTGGTAGAAATCAGCACACTTGGCGCGATTTCGCTGTCAGAGCGCATGTCGTTCTCCGAACTGGTCTCTTGGTCATATATGGTCGTCCTCGAGAATGCGGCGCGCGGCGAGGCAAGGTCGTTGCCTCAACAGACGCTCCGAAAGCTGGACGGCGCGTTCATCATCCCGGGCCTCTCGAGAAGCTTCGAAGCAATTCTCGTGACCGGAGCCAAGTCGGCCGAGCCGGCGCTCGATCTCGAGTGGCTCAGCGGTGCCACGGTACGCGTGGTACGTTGGAAACGGGAAGGCGTTGTTCAACTCGACGCCGAGCGTACATTGAGACCGTAAGTTCAGTCAACGTCACGCGTAGCAAGCGTCCCTGCGAACGGAGGCCCGCCAATGAACGCACCCAAACACCCCGAGCGTCGCCCTGCGCAGGGCAAAGGCCAATGGCGCGTCGCGCATGACTTCGACGCACCGCTTCCCGACGAGCTGCTCCGCGCGTTCGAAGGCGAATCAACCTCAGCCGTTCCCGACGTTCCCGCCGCGCCACAGCCCTGGCCCGCTTCGTAACGCCCCGCCCGCGCTCTGCTTGCCCCACGCGCCGCGAACAATACCTTTTCTCTCGTGAGGCGCGCTTCATCCGCGCGCCGACCCATAATTCTCGATCACGAGGGATTCATGCGCGTTGTGCTCTCCCGCTCCACCAAACGCCTGATCATCGGCGCCGCCTCCGCGACCATGGCCGTCGGCGTGCTCACCGCGGCGCGTCCCATCGCGCGCGCAACGGGCATCTCGTTCTCCTATCGCATCTCTTCGTCCAGCATGGACAAGAAGCAGAAGGAAGCGCGGAACATGTTCGCCAATGTCCGCATGCAGGATGGCAACATCCGCATGGACTACCTGGAAGGCACGAACCCCATGGGCCAGAAGAACGGCTACATGATCGTGCAGGGCGACGCCGGCAAGTTCGTGATCGTCGATCCCAAGGATAAGAAGGCCATCGTCATGACGGCCGACGCCATGGGCAGCGGCATGGGCGCGATGCTCAACAACCCGCTCATGAAGCTCACCGTCAGCAACACCAGCTTCCGCTACAAGGACCTGGGCGCCGGCGAAACGATCCTCGGCTACCGCACGAGAAAGGTCCGCACCTGGTACTCCAGCACCGTCGAGATGAAGGTGATGATGATGAACCAGAAGACGGTCAGCAACGACTCCAGCGACCAGTGGATCGCCAACGTGGACTTCGATCCGCGCACCATGGAGGCGTGGGCCAAGTCCTTCGCGTCGGGCGTGAAGTCGACCAACCCGGAGCTCGCCAAAGACCTCGCCAGCTACACCCGTGAGTATGGCCGCTCGGGTATCGCGCTCAAGACGATCACCTGGTCCACCCAGACGGACAAGAAGGGCAAGGTCACAGCGGACACCTTGGTGATGGAGGTCACCGACCTCAAGACGGGCGCCCTCGACAAGTCGCTCTTCGAGATTCCGGCCGGGTACGAAGTGGCCGACATGACGAAGATGATGGCCGAAGCCGGCGCCGCGATGGACAGCGCCCGGGCCGAATCGGCCAAGGGCGACAAGGACGCCAAGAAGGACGAGAAGCCGAGTGCCAAGGACGCCATCAAGGCCGGACTCGGCGGCATGTTCAAGAAGAAGCCGCCCATGTAATCGTAGGGACGGACCGTCACGGTTTCACGACGGACTGTTACAGCCCCGGAAGGTCGTTCGTCATTTGCCTGACGAACGACCTTTCTCTTTATCAGAATCTTTGAAGATGTCCCGTTCACGAGTGCTTCTGGTGCTCGCGGCGAGCATCATGGCCGGCGCCGATGTCGAGCCTGTGCATGCGCAGTCGCTGCCAGCAAACATCCCGACCCCGGCCCAAGCACAGGATCTGGTGCAGAACCGCCCCGAATTGGTGGCGCAACTGCGGCAGCGGATCCAAGCCTCCGGTCTGTCCGCCGACCAACTCCGGGCTCGCCTGCGCGCCGCCGGCTATCCCGAGTCGTTGCTGGAACAGGTCATGGGTGGAGCCGCCGTTGGAAGCGTCGCGCCGCCCACCGACTCACTGATCAACGCCGTGCGTGCGCTCGGTATCGTCGACTCGACCGATGCGGTCGCGCTCCGACGCCTGGTGCTTGGCGGCACTCGAACCGGTGCCCCTGGTTCGGCCGCTCCGGCCCCCGCGAGCACCGAGCGCCCAGAGGGTGATGCCTCGCGACTCGGCACCAGCTACGCGCCCGACGGCACCACACTCTTCGGCTACGCACTCTTCTCGCAGCCGACCACGGTATTCGATGCGAACGCCGGCGGTCCGGTCGACGCCTCCTACAAGCTCGGCGCCGGCGATCAGCTGGTGCTCATTCTGAGTGGCGACGTCGAAGCAGCGTACACGCTCGACGTGACGCGCGAAGGCTTCGTGGTGATTCCTGTGGTGGGCACGGTGCCGGTGGCGAATCTCACGCTCGGCGATCTCGATGTGCTGCTGCGCTCACGGCTGCAACGTGTGTACTCGGGTATCGGCAGCAGCACGCGCTTCTCGGTGAGTGTCGCACGGTTGCGCAGCAATCAGGTGTTCGTGGTCGGCGACGTGCAGCAGCCCGGCAGCTATCGCATCTCCAGCGCGGGGACAGCCCTCACTGCACTCTATGCGGCCGGCGGCCCGAGTGAACGCGGATCCCTGCGGCAGGTGGAGATCCGCCGCCGTGGCAAGCCCACGCAGCGCTTCGATGTGTACGAGTACCTGCTGCGCGGTGACGCCAGCGGCGATGTCCGGCTCGAGAATGGCGATGTGCTCTTCGTGCCCACGCACGGCGCACGCGTTCGCGTGAGCGGCGGGGTGCTGCGGCCGGCGACATACGAACTTCGTGCGAACGAATCGCTCGACGATCTGGTGGCGACCGCCGGCGGCTTCACCGACGACGCCTCGCGCCGTCGCATTCGCATTCAGCGTATCGTGCCGCCCACACAGCGCACGGCCGAAGGCAGCGATCGCATCGTGCTCGATGTGAGCCTGCCGGACGCCGCGAAGGGCGTGAGCGCCGTGCGCATTCCGATCGAAGCCGGCGACGTGGTGGAAGTGCCGCGCGTCTCGAACCGTGTGCGCGGCCGCATTACCATCACCGGCAATGTGTGGCAGCCGGGCTCGCAGGGCATCGACAAAGCCAGCACGCTGAATGACGCCATTCGGCAGGCCGGCGGAGTCAAGTCCGACACGTATCTCGGACGCGTGATCATCTCACGACTGCGCGCCGATTCCACGCGCGAGCAGATTCGCGCTACGCTGCGCACCGACGGCACCACGGCCACCCCGATGCCGCTGCAGGAAGACGACGAGATCTCGGTGTTCTCGCTCACGGAGTTCCGCGCGCCGCAGTATGTCGCGCTGAGTGGTGCCGTGCGGAATCCCGGACAGTATCCGTATCGCGAAGGTATGACCATGCGCGATCTGCTCCTGCAGGCGGGTGGCCTGCTGCCGAGTGCGTCGTTGAAGGAAGCGGAGATCGCGCGACTGCCGGAAACGCGACTGCAGGGGCAGCTCGCCATCACCTTCCGCGTGCCGCTCGACTCGTCGTATGTGCTCGATTCGCCGGCCGCCGCCACACCCAACGGCGAAACGCGTCTCGCGCCGTACGACAACGTGCTGGTGCTTCGTCAGCCGGATTGGCAGATGCAGTCGACGGTGACGCTCACGGGCGAAGTCCAATTCCCGGGCACGTACGCCCTGACGTCCAAGACCGAGCGACTCTCCGATGTGATAACACGGGCCGGTGGTCTTACGGCCTCGGCCTACTCGGCGGGCGTGGCCTTCTATCGCGGACAGAATGCGGTCGGACGCGTGGGTGTCGATCTGCCCAGCGTGCTGGACAACCCCAAGGATCGCGACAACCTGTTACTGATCGATGGCGACTCCGTGCATGTGCCGCGCTACAACGCGCTCGTATCGATATCGGGCGCGGTGAACTCGGCTGTGGCGCTGCCGTACGAACCGGGCGCGTCGCTCTCCTACTACATCCGGGCCGCCGGTGGCGCGACGCGCAATGCCGACGCCAAGCGCGCCTACGTGGTGCAGGCGAATGGCAAAGTGGAGACGAACCACCGCTACTTCGCTGTCATCGCCACGCATCCAAAGCCCCGCCCGGGCAGCCGGATCATCGTGCCCTCGCGCGATCCGTCCGACAAGCGCGATGTGATGCAGTTCCTTGGCACCATGACGCAGGTGATCGGCAGCCTGGTGACGCTGGCCGTCGTCCTGAGCCGAACGAACTGACGTTGGGACACGCCGTCGTTCAATCGTTACGAGCCGTCGTTAAAGGCTTGGGCGTCCGTTCCGATAATTAAGAAAGTAGAACTTAGGGCGTAGGACGCAGGAGTGCTCGGGTGGATGGATGCCCGAGCGGAGCCCGTGTGGCTCCTGGAGAAGTCGCGACGCAGCGACGATGTATTCGCCGCAGACCGTTCCCTTTATGACGTCCCGCTCCGACTCTCCGACACCGGATCAAATGCCGGTGGCCGGGTCACCCGCGGAGTGCCGCAAGGCACCCTGGCTGACACATAATCAATTGTTCGTGCTCGATGTCGTGATGCTGACGGCGGTCTGGGGCATTGCCTGGTCGCTGCGCTTTGAAGGCCTGGAGTGGCTCAACTCGAGCTGGCGCGAGGCGGCGAGCTATCACCTGATGCTCGCGGTGCCGATGTGGCTCGGCATCATGGCCGCGTTCCGATTGTACCGACGCGCGTGGGGCATGGCGTCGGTCGAGGAACTGAAGGCGATGATGGCGGCCGTGTTCGTGGCGGCGATTGCCAACGTCACGCTGGGCGTCTTCCTACTGCCTGTGCTCGGCCTGTCGCCCACGCGCTTGCCACTGTCGGTGATTTCCTCGCACACGATGTGGAGCATCGTGGCACTCACCCTGCCGCGTTTTCTGGCGCGAGTCTGGCTCGTACACCGCCGCCAGCGTCGCGACCGGACCGTGCAGGCGCCGGTGCTCATTCTCGGCGCGGGTCCGTCTGGACGGCTCACGGCGCGTGAGATGCTCGAGCATCCGGCGATGGGTCTTCAGCCCATCGGCTATCTCGACGACGATGTGACCAAGCACAACATGCACGTGGGCGGTCTGGCCGTGCTCGGTCCGGTGAGCGAACTCGAGGAGCGCATTCGTGCGTACGGTGTGCGTCATGTCATCATCACGATGTCGAGTGCGCCCGGCGCCAAGATCCGCGAGATCGTGCGCGTATGCACCGCCGCCGGCGCCGAGATTCGCACGATGCCACAGATCGGCGAAATCATCTCAGGACGCGTCGGTGTGAATCAGCTGCGTCCGGTGGAGATCCAGGACTTGTTGCGCCGCGAGCCGGTGCAGACCGATCTCGGCTCGGTGCGCCGTATCGTGGAAGGGCAGACGGTGCTCGTGACCGGCGCGGGTGGATCGATCGGCAGCGAGTTGTGCCGCCAGATCGCGCGGAACGCACCAGCGCATCTGCTGTTGCTCGGGCACGGCGAAAATTCGATCTTCGATATTCAGCAGGAGCTGCGGTCGAGCTATCCGGCGGTCCCGCTCACCTGCCTCATCACCGATATCCGTGATGAGACGCGACTCGACGCGATCTTCAGTCAGTTCCGTCCGAATACGGTGTTCCATGCAGCGGCGCACAAACACGTGCCGCTCATGGAAGACAATCTCGCCGAAGCCATCACCAACAACGTGAAGGGGACGCGCACGCTGATCGACGCGGCCGTCCGCCACGAGACGCCGCAGTTCGTGCTGATCTCGAGTGACAAAGCGGTCAATCCCTCCAGCATCATGGGCGCGACCAAACGCATCGCCGAGTTGCTCGTGCAGCGCGCGGCAGTATCGACCGGTCGCAACTATGTCAGCGTGCGTTTCGGCAACGTGCTGGGCAGTCGCGGCAGCGTGGTACCCACCTTCCTGCGACAGATCCGCGCCGGTGGCCCGATCACAATCACGCACCCGGACATGCAGCGCTATTTCATGACGATTCCCGAGGCCGTGCAGCTCGTGCTCCAGGCGGCGGTGCTCGGCAATGGCGGCGAAGTATTCGTGCTCGACATGGGGGAGCCGATCAAGATCGTCGACCTGGCGTCGGATCTGATCCGTCTGTCGGGACTGCGCGTTGGTGATGACGTCGAGATCCACTTCACGGGACTGCGGCCGGGCGAGAAGCTGTTTGAAGAGCTTTCGCGCGACGACGAAAGTCTGCAGCCCACGTCGCACCATACCATCCTGTGTTCGCGCCTCGGCATTCCCCCGGCGGGCGTACACGCCCACGTGGATGCACTGGTGCAGGCGGCCATGCGCCGCGACGATGACACCGTGCTGCGGCAGCGTATCGCGGAGCTGGTGCCGGAGTACATCGCCCTCGGCACCACGCATCCGGTGGCGCGCGAGCTCACGCTGGTCGCGTGAGCGACGTAGCCTGGATACACAACGCCCCACGATGCGGATGCATCGTGGGGCGTTACTGCAGCGACCTGCGAAACGACTAGAACGCGACGATGTCGAGGTAGGCCTTCCGGAACGTCTCGACCTGCGGCAGCGTCGCATCTTCAAGCGAAGGGGCGTATCCCACGAAGGCGTCGGCGCTGGCAATACGCTTGACCGGCGCATCGAGCCAGGCGAAGCACTCGTCGGCAATCTTGGCGGCGATTTCCGCACCGTAGCCCCACGAGAGTGAATCCTCGGTGGCCACGATCACGCGGCTGGTCTTCTTGACGCTTTCGAACACCGTTTCCTGATCCCACGGCGAGAGCGTGCGCAGGTCGATGACCTCCACGCTCGGTCCGCCTTCCTCGGCGATCTGATTGGCCGCGACGAGGGCACGCTGCACCGTGGCGCCGTACGTGACCAACGTGACGTCGGTGCCTTCGCGCAGCACGTTCGCCTTGCCGAACGGAATCATGAAATTCGGGCCCGGGTAGCGACCCTTGTTGTACGTCTGGCGGTACAGGTGCTTGTGCTCGAGGAACAGCACCGGATCTTCACTGCGAATGGCGGTGCGGAGCAGGCCGTTCGCGTCGAGCGCATTGCTGGGGCACACCACGCGCAGGCCGGGGTTGTGCGTGAACAACGACGCGCCCGTCTGCGAGTGATAGATGCCGCCACGGATGTAGCCGCCGTACGTGGTCCGAATCACCACCGGCGCGCTGAATGCGTTGTTCGAGCGCCAGCGCATGGTGGCGAGCTCGTCGCGGATCTGCATGAACGCCGGCCAGATGTAGTCGAAGAACTGAATTTCGACGACCGGCTTGTAGCCACGGTGCGCCAAGCCGATGGCGCGACCGATGATGTTCGCTTCGGCCAACGGCGAGTTGTACACTCGGCCGCCGCCGAACTTGGTCTGCAGGCCGTGCGTCACCTTGAACACGCCGCCCTTGCCCTTGACCTTGCCGAGGTGCTGCTCGCGCGACACATCAGCCACGTCTTCGCCGAACACGAGGATGCGTTCGTCACGCGCCATTTCATCGCGCATGCAGGCATTGAGCAAGTCCACCATCGTGGTCGGCTCGCCCGTGAACTGCGGATCGTCTTCGGTATCGAACTGTTCGGCCGTGGGGTCGACATCCGGCGAGTACACGCCAAACGTGACCGTGTCGGCGCCGGGCTGCGGCTGCTCGAGCGCGTCGTCGGTGGCCGCGAGAATCTCGGCGTCGACGGTATCGCGCAGCGCCTGCAGCTCTTCTTCCGTCGCGAGACCTTCCGCGAGCAGATAGAGCGGAAACGTCGTGAGCGGATCGCGCGCGGCGTCAGCATCACGCTCGTCCTGCGGACGATAGAACACTTCGTCGTCGGAAAGCGAGTGCGAGTACGGCCGGATCACCTTGGCGTGCACGAAGGCCGGTCCCTTCCGCTCGCGGGCGTAGGTCACGGCGCGGTCGAGTGCGGCGTACGATGCCAGGAAATCGCAGCCGTCGACTTCTTCGATGTAGAGACCCGGGAACGACGCCACCAGCTTCGAGATCGAGCCGCCGGCGGTATTCACTTCCACCGGCACCGAGATCGCGTAGCCGTTGTCTTCCACCAGGTAGACGACGGGCAGCTTGAGATTGCACGCCGTGTTCAGCGACTCCCAGAACTCGCCTTCGCTGGTGGTGCCGTCGCCGGTGGTCACGAGCGTCACGTCATCGCCGGGGAACCCGTCGGTGAGCTGGCCCTGCGACGCGCGCAGCGTGGACTCGGCGTTGCCGACGGCCTGCAGGAACTGCGTTCCCGTAGGCGACGACACCGACACGATGTTGAGATCCTTCTGCCCCCAATGGCTCGGCATCTGCCGGCCGCCGGAGTTCGGATCGATCGCAGCGCCGACAGCGCTGTACAACATTTCGGCGGGCGTCATGCCAAGCTGCAGACAGAGTGCCCGGTCGCGGTAATACAGGTAGAACCAGTCGTACGACGGACGCAGTACCAAGCCCGCCGCCGTGAGCACGGCTTCGTGGCCGGCGCCCGAGATCTGGAAGAAGATCTTGTTCTGGCGCTTCAGCTGAATCTCTTTGTCGTCCAACCGGCGCGACGTGTACATCACGCGGTAGGCGTTCACCATCTGCTCACGCGTGAGCGCGGGCTCGGCGGCAGCTCCCTTACGGGGGCGGCTCGGGCGGGTCGAAGTGGCCATCGAAGTGATCTGGAGGGCTGGAGACAGACAACCCCTAAACTTAGCGCGTTCGCACACGGAATGGACTTTCTGCGGCCGGGATCATGCAGTGCTTGCCCGGTGTTCATTTTGGGGACAGGTTGGAATCACGGTCTCAACTCTCTTGGTGAAATTCCATGCACGCACCCACTGCTCCCATGACGCCGTCCAGCGGCCACTGCATTTTCTGCGATCTCATTCGCGGCGCGGCCGAAGTGTCGATCTGCTACGAAGATTCGGTGGCGATCGCCTTCCTCGATATCCAACCGGTCAACCCCGGGCATGTGCTGGTCGTCCCTCGTGAGCACTATGAGGTGCTGCAGGATATCCCGAAGGATGTGGGCGCCCATCTGTATCAGGTGGCGGCGAAGCTGATTCCGCGCGTGCAGACGGCGTCGGGGGCGACGGACATGAACATCGTCGTGAACTCGGGTGCCGCCGCCGGCCAGAACGTAATGCATTACCACATCCACCTGATCCCGCGCCGCGAAGGCGACGGGTTCGATGTGCCGCTGCCGTTCCCGGGCTCACAGATGCCGAACCGGCAGCAGCTGGACGGCATGGCCGCGCGCATCGGCAGCATGCTGCGCGACCCGCTCACGAACAGCGGCATGAAGGGGTAAGCGGGAAATGTTGTAACGGTCCTGCTCCTGTCTTGACGGGAGCAGGAACGTGATCGTATAGTCGCGAGGTCAGACGGATCGTAGCAGCGATCGCTTCGGCTTTGGTGTGCGTGTCCACCCGGTTTTCCAGGAGGATGATGCGTTCCACTCGCGGTAGTTCCTGCCCGTGCCCTTCGGCCCACCCGTCGGCACGCTCCCGGCCCTCATCGCGCCGGCTCGTTCGCACCGACCGTACGCCACGCCCCGTCGTGAGGCTCACCGCCTCCGCCGGGGCGTCGTCACTTCGGCCCCAGGTGGCGGCGCAGGTGGCGGCAAAACAAGCGATGCGCCGCGCCGCGCTGCGCGACTGTGGCCAACGCTGCGTGTACTGCGCGGCGCGACTCGATCACCGCACCGCCACACTCGATCACGTGGTGCCGCTGGCCCGCGGCGGGGCGCACGACCCCGGCAACCTGGTCACCGCCTGCGGTCCGTGTAATCGGCTCAAGTGCGATATGCTCCCGTTCGATTTCTTCGCGCGCCATCCGTGGGCGGGTTCGAATTTCGTGCGCTACGCCCGCTCGGTGCATCGCGCGCTCAAACGTGGCGCACGGAGAGCAGTAAGCCTGGCCTTCGCCCGTGCGGATCTGATGGCGGCGTAGGGAGGCTGGAGAGGCCCAGCCGCACGGTCGCACTCGCGTCGGCGACGCGGGCGTGCGACCATTCGGCATGCTTCGTTCTCTGGCGCTGAGCGCCTTGATGTTTTCGTGCGCGCGCGCGGCGTCGGCGCAGGGTGCGCCGCCGTCGTCGCCGTTGCCGCTCGTGCCGTCGGATTCGGTGCTGCGCCTCGCCGTCGATCCGGCACGCGCCGTGGGGCAACCCTTCGTGGTGTTGTTGCAGGAATCCAGCTTTCGCCTCGACGCCGACGGACGCTGGCAGCAGCGCAACCGGCGGGCGGTACAGGTCGTCGACGAGAACGCCGCGCGCGGCCTGGCCGAGCAGGCGTTCGCGTTTGCGTCGTCGCATCAGACCCTGAGCATCGAGTGGGTGCGCGTGCTGCGCACCACGGGCGTGGTCGTGGCCGACAAGCCGGCGCAGATGCAGGACGCCGACGTGCCGGCGGCGATGGCGAATCCGATCTATCAGGATCAGCGCGTACGTCGGTTGTCGCTGGCGGGTGTGACGGCGGGCACGGTGGTGGATATCGCGTGGACCGTGAAGGAATCCGCGCCGCAGCGGCCGGGCGATTTTCTCTTTCGCGCGGGGCTGAATGGCGCGGTCACCATCCGTCGTTCGCTGATCGAACTCGACGTGCCCGAGGGGTACGCGCCGAATATCGTGGAGCGCAACCTCACGGTGCAGCGACGCGACGACATCGCGAACGGACGCCGTCGCTACACGTGGACGGCGAGCGATCAGCCCGGCATACGCGGCGAGCCGTTCGCGGCTGATTCGAATGGTGTGGTGCAAACCATCACCGTGGGGCCACGCGGCACGTGGACCGAGATCGCCACGTGGTATCACGGACTGTCGAAGGATCGCTACGCGCTCAGCGCGAGTGCGGCGGCACGCGTGGATTCCCTCGTGCGCGCCAGCGGTGCCCGTACGAAGCTCGACACCATTCGCGCGGTGCATCGCTTCGTGGCGCAGGATATCCGGTATCTGTCCGTCGCACTCGGTGCGGGCAGCTATCAGCCTCGTACGCCCGACGAAGTGCTCTCCACGTCACTCGGCGATTGCAAGGACAAGGCGACGCTGTTCGTGGCGGCGTTGCGTCGGTATCGCATTGCCGCGAACACTGTGTTGTTGTCGCTGTCGCAGCGTCCCGATCCGAATGTGCCAACAGTATTTCAGTTCAATCATGCCATCGCTGCCGTTCGCAACGGCGCGACGTGGGAGTATACCGACCTGACGGCCGAGTCGATTCCGTACGGCGAACTGCCCGACGCCTATCAGGGGAGTTTCGCGATCATCATCGGTGACGACGGCGCGGCGCAGCGGATCACGCTGCCGGTGCGGCCCACGGAGCAGAACGTGTCGTCGCTGCAGCTCACCATGCAGATCGGCGCCGACGGCCGCGCGGTGGGACACGCCGTCGAGCGGGCGGAAGGATCACCGACCTACGGGCTCCGCATGGGCCTGAGCACCCCGCTCGATTCCACGCGCCGCGCGGCGTTTTCCCGATCACTCACCCAGCGCATATTCGGGGCGGAAGTGACCGGGAATCCGCGGGTGGATTCGTTGGTGGTCTTCAACGGCCGCGATCTTTCCGCACCGGCACAGCTCTCGTACGCGGTGTCGGCCGACGAGCTCGTCCGCACGATCGGCACGTCGAAAGTGCTCGCGGTGCCGGCGGTGGTGCGGGGACCGGCGCGGAGCTTCCGCACGGCGCTCCGGGAACTCGAAAGTCGCGGCCCGCGGCAGCTGCCGATCGACGCGAGCCGGATTCTTGCACCGATCGCCAACGTTACCGAGTGGGTCGTGACGCTACCGGCGGGCTGGACCGTGGAACTCCCGGCCAACGTGTCGGCCACGAGCTTCTTCGGCAGTTACAGTTCCATCTGGACGCAGAACGGCCGCGAGCTGCGGCAGGTGCGTCGGTTGCAGGGACAGCGTGGTATTTTCGGCCCCGAGCGCATTGCCGAAGTGTTGGTGTGGCTGCGCACGGTCGGGGCGGATGATCAGGACTTCTTAACGGTGAAGCCGGCAGCGGCGCCGTAATCGCGGAGAGAGACAGATGCGTTGGAGCCCGGGTGGACGAAGCGACAATCTCGAAGATCGTCGTGGTGCAAGTGGTGGTGGTGGATTCCGCGGCGGCGGTGGTGGCGGCATGAAACTGGGGCTTGGCGGCACCGTGGTGCTGTTGGTGCTGAGCCTGATCTTCAAGCGCGATCTGCTCACCGAGTTCAGTGGCGGTGTGCCTGGTGGCGAAATGGCGCCGGCCGCTCAGGAAGCGCCGGTGGCCGACGCCGGCGAAGAGAAGATGGTGCAGTTCGTGTCGTTCGTGCTCGATACCGCGCAGGCGTCGTGGCATACGCTCATCCCGGGGTATCAGGATGCGCGGTTGGTGCTGTTCCGCGAAGGCGTGCAGTCGGCGTGCGGCGCTGCCAGTGCGGCGTCGGGGCCGTTCTACTGCCCGGGCGATCAGCGGGTGTACGTCGACCTGTCGTTCTTCGATCAGCTCGATCGGCAGTTCGGCGCGCCCGGCGATTTCGCGCAGGCGTATGTGTTGGCGCATGAGATCGGGCACCACGTGCAGAATCTCACGGGTACCGAGAAGGCCATGCGCAATGCCGTGCAGCGCAATCCGGCCGCCGGCAATCAGCTGTCGGTGGCGATGGAACTCCAGGCCGACTGCTACGCCGGCGTGTGGGCGCACTCGGCGGCCCGAAGCGGCATCATCGAAGCCGGTGATCTCGACGAAGGACTCGGCGCGGCGGCCGCGGTGGGCGATGACCGGCTGCAGAAGATGTCGACGGGGCGCGTGAATCCGGAGTCGTTCACGCACGGCTCGTCGGCCGACCGGAAGGCCTGGTTCCGTAAGGGCTTCGACTCGGGCGATCCGCGTTCGTGCGATACCTTCGGGCAGGGACGCTGAGTCCGTGAGTCGCGACGATACCTACGCGCCGCGTGTCGGCGTGCTGGAAGAGCAGACGTGGCCGGCCATGCGTGACGGCGAGTGGCCGGTGGCGCTGTTGCCATTCGGCGCGACGGAGCCGCACAACACGCATTTGCCGTACGGCACCGACACCATCATGGGACGCGAGGTCGCGGCGCGCGTGGCGGCGGCGTGCGCCGCTCAGGGCGTGAATGTGGCCGCACTGCCGGCGGTGCCGTTCGGCGTGAACACCACGCAGCTCGACCTGCGCTTCACGATCAACATGCTGCCGAGCACGCAGCTGGCCGTGTTGCGCGACGTGGTGAAGAGTCTCGAGCCGCACGGCGTGCGGGCGCTGGTGCTGTTGAATGCACACGGCGGCAATGAACTGCGGGCGCTGGTGCGAGAACTGCAGCCCAGCACCCCGATCGTGCTCGCGATCGTGAACTGGTGGCAGGCCGGTGACCATGCGCTGTTCACCGTAGCGGGCGACCATGCCGGCGAGCTCGAAACGGCGGCGATCATGCACGTGGCACCGCATCTCGTGGTGCCCGATCGCACCACGTGGGGTGATGGACACGCCAAGCCCAGCGTGTTCGACGGCGTGCGCAGCGGCTGGGCGTGGATGCCGCGCCGCTGGACGCAAGTCACGGCCGATACGGGCGTGGGCGACCCACGAGCAGCAAGCGCGCACGCGGGGGCCGCATTCGTGGCGCAGGCGGTGGAGAGGATCGCGGCGTTCTGCGTGCAGCTGGCGGGCGCGGACGCGAATGCGATGTGGGCGGGCCGATAGGACGCCGCCGACGGAAGACGTTCCCTTGTGAGCTAGGAGAACCGTGGCCGAGGCGGGTGAGCCGTTTGGTCGCGGAATCCCGCCTCTCTCCGAAGGGACACGCGTGGGGCTCGCACTCTGTGGGCGTTCAGACGTGTCGCCGCGTCTTTCTTTCGGAGCACACGCCCTCATGTCTATGCGAACGACCTTTCGCACCGCCGTTCTGATCGCCGCCGTGCTGGTGGCTGCCGCCCCTGCCGTGGCATCGGCCCAGCTGATCAACTTTACGCACGCTGGGTTCGCCAAGTCCGGATCGCTCAACGGCGTGAGCTTCACCGACAAGCTGTTCACGATTTCGGCGAGCGGAAACCTGCTGAACCGTGAATACGACGGAAGCGTCTATTCGATCAATCACGACGCGGCGACCATCGAAATTCAGGATCTCGGCGTGTACACGTTCCTGGTGGGAACGCGCACATTCGTGACGCCGAGCATTTCGCGTGCCGGCTTCGGACGGCAGGATTTTGGCGGCGACCTGTTCAATTATATCGGCGCGGACGGATCGCCACTGAGCACGTGGAATATGGCCTCGTCGATCGGCCCTCTGACCGGCACGAGCCGACTGCTGCAATGGGGAGGCGGCTTCCAACCCGTCGTGACCGACGGGGGGGTCCTGTTCTTCGGCGATGACAATGAGGTGTCGTCGAGCTTTGCGGCTAGAACCCGCTTCACGTCGGATCCCAATCCCAGCCCCACGGTCGTTCCGGAGCCGTCGACGTTCGCGCTGCTCGCGGCGGGCGGAGTGTTGCTGCTCATGCGTCAGTCGACGCGCCGACGCGCCAACGTGGCCTGACCGAGGTCGCCGGGCCGCCCACTGTTGCACTGTGCCGGTACAGCTGCCTAGCGCCGCAGATCTACCGTCTGCGCCGCGTTGTCCCCATCGCCGAAGTACAGCGAGTGTCGCTTCTCGCCGGGCATCGATAGCAACACCACAATGTTGGCCTGACTCGGGAAGAGCTCGGCCAACAACGTGTTGCGAACGGAGAGCGTGCCCGGTGCGCGCGCCGCGTCGAACTGCAGCAGGTACCAGTGCACGGTGCCGCCCACTGGGTCCTTATCAACGCCTTGCTGCACCAGCTGCGCCTTGAGCGCGCGACCATCGGCCGACACGCTCACCTTGGCGTTGAAGTACGCCGTGAAGAGTGAGTCGGCCTTTGGGTCGCGGTCGAGCGCGAAGGCAGGGCGACGCGTGTACGCGCGGAGCCCCTTCTCCAGATCGTCGCTGAACAGCCGCACCTTCCACATGACCGTGCCGTTCTCGACGACGGCGCGTGTGTGCGTGCTGTGCACGTCGTGCATCACACGGACACCCGCGTCGCGGCCACCGAATAACAGTGCGGCCAAGGCCAACGTCGCCAGCTTCACGGAATCATCCGATCGGGCGCGTGCTCACGCCCTTCGTGAACGTGTTGTTGGTGCGGTCCACGTCGGCGTAGCCCGAATCGGGATCGGCCGTGACCTTGGCGATCTCCTTGTCGGAGAAAAAGCCGTACTCATGTGACTTCTCGTTGCCGCGCCACACCTCGGCCGGCATCTTCACGCGCTCCTTGGTGCCGTCGGTGTACTCGATCTCGAGCTCCAACGGCAACACGAGCCCACCCTTGTTCTCGGCGGTCACGCGATGGTAGAACTTGCCGCGCTTCGTCGTACCCGCGAAGGCCTGCGCGTCCTGCGACTCGACCTTGGTGATGGCCTGATCGTTGTTGTAGGTGCTGTAGAACCACCCACGCCAGAAGTAATCGAGACGCTCACCGGCGCCGCTGGCCAATGTGCGGAACAGGTCGGCCGGCTGCGGATGCTTGAACATCCACTTCTTCGAGTACTCCTGAAACGCGAGGTCGAAGCGTTCGGGCCCCAGTACCTTCTCGCGCAGCATCACCAGACCCGCCGCCGGCTTGCTGTAGCCGTTGTTGCCGAACTGGCGATGAATGAAGTCCGACTCGGTCATGAGGGGCACCTGATCGGCGTCCTTCATGTAGTTCACGATGTTGGGCGCCGGGCCGCGCAACCGCGCCGCCGGCCAGTTCTTGTCGTAATCGAGCGAGCCATAATACTCGAGGAACGAGTTGACTCCTTCGTCCATCCACGTCCACTTGCGCTCGTCGGTGGCCACGATCATCGGGAACCAGTTGTGTCCCACCTCGTGGATGGTGACCGACGCCAGCGCGTACTCCTGATTCTTGGTGTACTTCCCGTCCGCACCGGGGCGCCCGCCGCAGAAGGCGATCATGGGATACTCCATGCCGCCCACCTGGCCGTTCACATTCGACGCCTGCGGATACGGATACTCGAACGCCATCCGACCGTAGCTGCGCATCGTCTGCGCGATGGCCTTGGTAGAGATGTCGCTCCACAACGGCATCGCATCGCGCGGATACACCGAGTGCAGTTCGATCGTGCGGCCAGTCGGTGAATACCGGAACCCGGCGGCGTCCCACACGAACGTCTTGCTGCTGGCCCACGCGAAGTCACGCACATTCTCGGCCGTGAATCGCCACGTGATCGGCGCCGTGCCGGCCGGACGCGCGCCAGGTGTGGCCACTTCGTTGGGGCGAACGATGAACACCGACGTGTCGCCGGCCATCGCCGTGGCCAGGCGCGTGCGCTGCGTGGGCGTGAGCACCTGCAGCGGATTCCTGAGCGTGCCAGTGGAGCGCACGATGTGATCATGCGGCACGGTGATGCTGACGTCGTAGTTGCCGAAGTTGAGATAGAACTCACCTTGGCCCAGGAACGGGTCGTTCTGCCAACCGGTCACGTCGTCGTATACGGCAGCGCGCGGGAACCACTGCGCCACTTCGTAAATCCACCCGTCCTTCACCTGTTCACGCACGCCGCGGCTGTTGTTGCCGCCCTCAGGCACCACGAACGACCAATCAATATCCACGACGGCCTTCCCGCCGGCGGGGATCGGCGTGTCGAGGTTTACGCGCATCTGCGTGCCGTTGACGATGTAGCGGGCCGGTTTGGCCGTCTGTCCGTTCACCGATACCAGCGCCACACGCGTGATATCGTAGCCGCCCACCGGCTCTTCCTCGGGCAGCAGGAAGCGGCGGGCCTGCGGCGACATCGTGGCCGGCAGCGCCGACTTCGTCATGTTGGCACGGCTCGTCTTGGCTTCGATGTTCTGATCGAGCTGGAACCAGAGGTAGCCGAGCGGCTGTGGCGAGTTGTTGTGGTAGGTGATGCGCTCCGAGCCCTTCACCGAATGCGTGGTGGTGTCGAGCGTGGTGCGAATCACGTAGTCCACGCGCTGCTGCCAGTAGCGCGTGCCGGGTGAGCCGGACGCATCACGGAAGTCGTTCGGCGACGGCCATTCGTCGAGAGCCCGGAACGACGACTTGTTGACCTTCGTATTCGGCTCGGCGTTGAGCCACTGCTGCGCGGGCAACGCCGTGGGCAGCATGGCTGGAACGATCAGCAACGCTACGGCGACGGCGCGGAGTGAGATTCGCATGCGACGGAGAGTGAAGGAGGTGATCACGACCACGCGCCGAGGCGCTGGACCAGCAGCATGAGCGCGAGACCACCGGTCACGCCCACCGAAATTTGTACCCACCGGCGTCGCTGAAGTATCGCCGGAACCAGCACAGCGCCAATGGTGAGTACGATCGACAGAATTACCAGCTGCCCGATCTCGAGACCGATGTTGAAGGCGAACAGCGGACCGGCAATGCTTTCCTCGTCACCGAGCAGGGCGCGGAGGTACGTCGAAAAGCCCAAGCCGTGGATCAGTCCGAACAGGAGGGCCACCCCATAGCGCTTCACGGTGACCGGGTTCTCCGGTCGCTGCGGGGTGGCCGACGTGTACGCATCGAGTGCGGTGAACAGAATCGTGGCGGGGATCAGCGTTTCTACGAGCTGCGACGACACCGACACCAGCCGCAGCGTGGCCAGCGCCAGCGTGATACTGTGGCCGATCGTGAACGCAGTCACGAGAATCGCCAGGCGCTTCCAATCCCGAATGCCAAAGGGAATGGCGAGCGCCGCGATGAAGAGGATGTGATCGTACCCGGCGAGATCGGCGATATGCCGAAAGCCGAGTTCGAGGTAGATGTTCAGTAGTCCACCGGTCGCAGATACGATTCGCCGATGCCCGACTGGCTCACCAGCGCGGTGGCGGGCGGCCGACGCTTCCAGTGCGTGCCGTTCAGGCGCTTCGACACGAGTGTGAGTTCATCGCTCTGGAAGCCGCGCGAACGCATGGCCTCGTGCGAGAAGCCGTGCAGCATGCCGTTCAGGATCTCGTCGGCGCGTGCATAGCTGATCCCGAGATCGCCTTCGTCGGTTTGCCCGGCGATGAGATCGGCCGTGGCCGGCTTGGTGATGATGACGTCGGGCACGCCCAAGTGCCGGGCGAGAGCCCACACCTGCGTTTTGTACAGATCCCCGATCGGATTGATCGGCGGGGAGTCGTCGGCGTGCCAGGTGAAGTAGCCGAAGAGGCGCTCGGTCTTGTTGCCGGTGCCCAGCGGCAGCGCGCGGTACCGGGCCGACAGATCGAACAGCGCAATCATGCGAGTACGCGCCATGATATTGCCGCGACGCGAGGCGTCGGCGTCGGGTTCGGCGGTGAGGTAGCCGTCGACGGCGGGGCTGATGTCGACGGTGCGCGACTCGATGCCGAGCGCGTCGATCACGAGCTGCGCGTGGTCCAGTGACTCCGCGCTCGATGTGCGGTACGGAAGACGAATGCCGATCACGTTCTCACGGCCGAGGGCACGCACGGCCAGAAACGCCGTGACGGCGGAATCGACACCGCCGGAGATGCCTATCACGGCCTTTCCGAAGCCTCGGCGCGTGAGCTCTTCGCGCAGGAATCCGGTGAGCCATTCCTCGGTCATTTCGGCGTCGATGGCGAGCGGCGGCGGACCGCCGTGGTCGCGCATCTCGTGCCGGATGACGGGCAGTGACTCCGGGATGGCGCGCACGATCGAGTTGGCGCGCTGCAACGCTTCGGTGGGAACGGCGAACTCGCCGGTGGTAAACGCGTGGGCCCCGCGCAGCAGATCGGCGGCGGCGGGTTCCGGTCCGTCGTACGACAACGACAGCGGCGCTCCGTCCTGGACGCGGCGGATGTTGTCGAGCACGTGCGGCAGGGCGACGCGTAGGTCGCTGAGCAGCGGCCCGTCGGCGCGGGCGCGCACGAGGTCGTCGAGATCGAGGGTGAGGGAGACGAACGACTCATCCCAGACCGGGGCACGTCCGCGCACATCACCACTGGGGCCGACCAGATGCGAGGTGCCGAAAAAGCGCTTACCTCCTTCGGAGCCCACCAGATTCACGAAGCTGGCGTACACACCCTGTTCTTCGGCGATGTCGCGAATGAGCCGCTCCCAGCGGGCGGCACTGTACGGACCGGCAATGCCGTCTTCACGCGGCCAGATGCCGCGGGCGGGGGCGGCCGACGAGACGAATACCACCTGCGCGCCGTCGAGGGCGGCGATGGTGCCACTGATGGAGTGCCAAGCGTCTTCGCACACCAGGATGGCCGCGCGTCCCCACGGCGTCTCGAAGGCGCGGATGTCGGTGCCGCGTTCCACGAAGCGCTCTTCGTCGAAGAGGCCGTAGGTGGGCAGATAGTTCTTGCGGTGCACGTGCCGGATCACCGGCGGGCCGTCGTCGAGGCCGATGGTGAGGTAGGCCGCGCTGTTGTGCAGCGTATCGCGCCAGCGCTCGTAGAAGCCGATCACGAGGTCCATCGCCACGCAGTCGATGCCGGCGGCCGCGCAGGCCGTGCGGTAGGCGTCGTCGAGATCGTAGGCCAGGGCACCGGCGGTGCAGGCGACCTCACGGACGCCCCCTTCCACGAAGTAGCCCGACAGGGCCGTCTCGGGGAAATGCACGACCTGCGGGCGCGGGTCGAGGGTGGAGGCTTGCGCGCACAGCCGCCCGATACGGGCGAGGTTGGCGGCTACGTCGCCCTTGCGGGGGGCGAACTGGCAGAGAGCCAGCGTCAGCGGACGAATCGGATCACCAGGCATACATGCAAACTAGGAGGCGGGGCACGGATCGCCTACGGTCACGGTGGGGTTCCGTGAGGCGCGTCTCGGCTGTCGAGACGGGGTGAACCGGCTCGCCGTCGAGCGTGTACAATTCCCCCATGCGCTCTCTGAAATCCCGACACGGTCGTTCTCGTATGGCCGCGGTGTCCGTTGTGTGCCTGCCCGTCGTGCTGGCTTTCCTCCCGGCCGGTATGGCAGCACAAGGCGCTTCGGGCTCCACCGGCGAGGCATGGCAGATCATCACGCCGGCGCAGGCGACGCTGGTGCTCGGCCGCGATGGCTCGCTGATCGGAGAGCTGGGCCGGGAGCGTCGCATCAACGTCGCGCTGCGCTCGCTGCCCAAGTACGTCGGGAATGCGTTTGTCGCGGTGGAAGACAAGCGCTTCTATCAGCACGACGGCGTTGACTTGGTCGGCGTGGCCGGTGCCATCAAGGACGCGGTCACCAAGGGCAATCTCCGCGGCGCCAGCACGATCACGCAGCTGCTGGTGGGCAACATGCACCCCGACCTGATCGACCGTCGGGATGTGTCGCCGGGACGCAAGTTGCGTGAGCAGCAGGCGGCGCGCGAAATGGAACGCCATTACAACAAGGAACAGATTCTCGAAGCGTTTCTCAATCAGATTTCCTTCGGACGTGGCGCGTACGGCATCGAAATGGCCGCGCGTCAGTTCTTCGGGAAGGGCGCCGCCGATCTCACGCTGGCCGAGGCGGCTTCACTGGCCTCGATGCCCAAGAGCCCGGTGCAGTACGACCCCGCGCGCTATCCCGATCGCAATCGCACGCGCCGCAACACGGTGCTGGCGTTGATGGCGGAGCAGGGGTACATCACACCCGCGCAGTCGGCCGCGGCGCAGCGCGAGCCGGTGCGTACCGTGATGACTACGCGTTCGCCGGCGCCGTGGGTGGTGGACGTGGTCCGGGTGCAGGCCGAGCGCGCGGGTATTGCCGTGATGCAGGGCGGCTATCGCATTCACACCACGATCGACGCCGCGTTGCAGCGCGCCACGCAGCAGGCGTTGAGCAGCGGGCTCGATGAAATCGAAACGCGCCCCGGCTTCCGAGGCCAACGGTGCGCACGGGTGGCCGGTGATACGGCGGCACCTGTCGCGAAGAAAGCGAAGGTCGAAGCGTGCCTGGAAGGCGCGGCGGTCGTGCTCGACCCGACGACCGGCGACGTGCGCGCACTGGTAGGCGGGCGTGATTACGCGCGGAGTTCGTTCAATCGCGCGGTAGACGGCAACCGGCAGCCCGGGTCGAGCTTCAAGGCGTTCGTGTATGCGCAGAGCATCGCCCAGGGATTGGCCGCCAACGCCATGGTGGCCGACACCGCGCTGCGTATCCGGCTCGACAACGGACAGATCTACAGCCCCGACAACGCCGACAATGCCTTCCTGGGCGCCCTCACGTTGCGTGAGGCGCTCACGAAGTCACGCAATCCCGTCGCGGTGCAACTGGCGCTCGCAGTCGGCATGGACTCGGTGATCGCCCTGGCGCGCCGCGCGGGTTTGCGCTCGCCCATTTCGCCGTATCCCTCGAGTGCGCTGGGGGCGAGCGTGGTGCAGCCGCTCGATTTCGTGGCGGCCTATGCGAGCTTCGACAATGGCGGTGTGGCCGTCGAGCCGCGCTTTGTGCAGCGTATCGAAGATCGCACCGGACGCACCGTGTTCACGCCGCAGGTGGCACCGGCACGATCGGCGATGGACCCGCGCGTGGCGTTCATCATGCGCGACATGTTGACGGACGTCGTCACCCGCGGCACGGCGACGGCGTTGCGCAAGATCGTGCCGGCGCGCATCCCCGTGGCGGGCAAGACGGGCACGACCAACGACAACACCGATGTGTGGTTTGTGGGAATGACGCCGGAGTTGGTCACAGGCGTCTGGCTCGGCTTCGACAAACCGGCGATGATCTCACCGGGGGCGGTGGGCGGCACGCTGGCGGCACCAATCGCGGGGCAGATCATTGCGGCGGCGTATGGGAATCGCGCGAGTGGCGTGTGGACGCCGCCGCCGGGCGTGGTGCCGGTGGAACTCGATCGGGCCAGTGGGCAGCCGTCGGATGCGAAGACGCCGGAAGAGCGACGATACGTGGAGTGGTTCATGGCGGGGACGGAGCCGGGAGCACCGGTGTGGCCGTGGAGCCTCTTCCGTTTGGGGCCGATCGGGTACTGAGGGCGCTACGCTCCGTAATGCTACGGGGGGGTGAATTGCGTATTCACCCCAATGGAATGCGGTGGTGCAGGGGTCGACTATTCGCTGCATGACGCCCTCCGATGTTCTGCCGTTTCGTCGCCCGTTGAGTGCACACGGGCATTCCCACGAGATGTCCCGCGCCCTTTCTGGAAGCAGCGGTGGCACCGGGATCGTGATGATGAACCTTGGCGGGCCGGCCACGCTCGATGAAGTGGAGCCGTTCCTGCTGCGCCTCTTCGCCGACAAGGAGATCATTCAGCTCCCGTGGCAGGATGTGCTGGGCAAGTTCATCGCGACGCGGCGGGCGCCGAAGGTGCGCAAGTTGTACGACGCGATCGGTGGCGGATCGCCGATCCTCACCTGGACGAAGGCCCAGGGCGACGCCATGTGTGCGCGGCTCGACGAAATGTCGCCCGACACGGCGCCGCACAAGTTCTACGTGTCCTTCCGCTATACCGCGCCGTTCGCCGACGATGCCCTGAAGGCAATGAAGGCCGACGGCATCACGCGCGCGGTAGCGTTCACGCAGTACCCGCAGTGGTCGTGCTCGACCACGGGTTCGAGCCTGAACGACTTGTGGCGCGCGCTCGATCGCACGGGCCTGCAGGACGCGTTCACCTGGAGCATCATCGATCGCTGGGGCGAGCACGAGGGCTTCGTACGCTCGATGGCCAGCGCCGTGGATGATGGACTCGAGCAGTACCCGGAGCAGGAACGCGACGACGTGTTGGTGCTCTTCAGCGCGCACTCGTTGCCGCTCAACGTGATCGACCGCGGGGATGCGTATCCGGCCGAGATTGCGGCGTCGGTGAGCCGTGTGGTGCAGGCGGCCGAACTGCGCAATCCGTACATGCTGAGCTTTCAGTCGGAAGTGGGGCCCGTGCGGTGGCTGGGTCCGAGCACCGAGACGATGATCAAGCAGCTGGCCGCGCGCGGACAGAAGAACGTGCTGGTGGTGCCGATCGCGTTCACCAGCGATCACATCGAGACGCTGTCGGAAATCGATATCGAGTACGGTGAGTTGGCGCACTCCCTCGGCATGACCGGCTTCCGCCGCGCGCCGTCGCTGAATGCACGTACGGAGTTCCTCGACGCTCTGGCTGATATCGTGAACGGTCACTTGGCGTCGGGACAGCCCCACAGCTCGCAGTACAAGCAGCACTGCCCCGGGTGCACCAACGCCGCCTGTCGTGGATTGCCATCGAAGATGGTGCGCACCGCGGCGTGCGAGATTCCCGTGGAGTCCGCGGCGAGTCGCTGACGTGTTTCTCCTGCCGTTCCATGTCATCGGCTGTTCGCACGAACACAACGACGTCGACGCCGTCGGTCGTCTGCGCGTGTTGCCCGCGCAGTTGCCGGCGCGGCTCGAGTCATTGCGTGCGCTGGGCATTCCCGCCGTGTTGGTCAGCACCTGTCATCGCACGGAGTTGTATTGGTGGGGCGAGCATGACGCGTCAGCCTGGTTCAGCGACTTGCTCGCGGAGTCCGGCGTGTCCGGCATCCAGCTCGAGCGCAAGCGCGCCGATCTCGCCGTTCGCCACTTGTTCGCCGTGTCCGCGGGTATGTGCTCGGCCCGCTTCGGCGAACCAGAGATCCTGGGGCAGGTGCGGCGCGCATGGAGCATATCGCGTGAGTGTGACGCGACCAACGCGCTGATCGACAGCGTCTTCCGCCATGCGGTCGACGCGGCGCGCCACATTCGCGCGGCGATCGGGACGCACGCCAATGCCTCACTCGGCGTGCGGGTGCGCGAGGCGCTGCAGGATCTCGTCGAGACGCGAGGCGACGTGCGGCCGGGCCACGACACGCCGGCGCCGATTCGGGCGCCGCTGCATGTACTGGTGATTGGTGCAGGAGACGCCGCGCGCACAGTCGTAGCGTCGCTCGCCGACAGCAACGACGCGCCCGTCATTCATGTCACGAGTCGCACGGACAGTCGTGCTGCGCTGCTGGCGAACACGTTTGGCATCGCCGCTGTACGCTGGGACGCACGCGAGCAGGCGATATCGGCGGCCGACGTCGTGATCTTCGCGGCGCATACCACGACACCGCTCGTGACGTCGGTCGAGGCGCGTGCACTGCTGCGCGATCGCGCGATGCCGTCGATTTGGATCGACCTGGGCGTGCCCTCGAACGTCGGGAACGCCGCCGACCTGCCGCCGTCCGTGCAGTACGTGGATCTGGACTGGCTGGCCATGTATGCTGGCGACGTGCTGGGTACGGCCGATGTCGCGGCCCGAGCCCATCTCGCATTGCAGCGCGAACTCGCCCGCTTCGCCGGCGTCATGCACCGCCGTCAGGTCGGCGCGCGCCTCGCGCTGCTCGAACAGCGGGCCGTCGACGCCGCGCGCGCGGCGCTGGAATCACACGCGCTCACCACCGGAACGGATGCGAGCGCGGAGCACGCCGCCGATGTCATGGCTCGACGCGTGACCCGATTGCTGCTGCGCGAGCTCACGGCCCTGTCGGCGTAGCGGGTTTGCTCGAACAGCGAAAAGCAACAGCCAGAACACGGAGCCAGCGGATTGCGCAGAGATCACAGATAAGCAAACGACGATTCAAAAATCGTTATCGCTGTTTGCTTATCTGTGATGTCTGTGTCATCAGTTATCTCCGTGTTCTGGCTGTTGCCGTTGCAGTGGCCGTTGCAGTTGCAGTGGCCGTTGCCGTTGCGATTCCAGGTTCCGCTCACGCCGTCGCCGTTCGTGCTCTGGCAAACTCACCCAGCGGCGTCGCATGCACCGGTGGCTTCACGCCTGCTGTGGGCATGCACCGATCGAGTGCCGCCGGAAAGGCGCGCAGCGAGGCCGGCGTGTAGTGGCCCATGAGACAGACCTGGAGCCAGTTTCGCTCGCGTAGGTAGCCGCTCTCGAAGCTGATCAGCCAGCCCGCGGCCCGCAGCTGTTCGCCGATCGCGCGTGCGCTCGCGCCAGCGGGAGGGATCAGCGTGTGCACCGCCAATGACGCGTGGTCGATCGGTGCGAGCAGCCGCCAGCCTCGGGACTCCATCGCCCGTCGCAGCCACGCGCCGTCGCGCGCCACGCGTTCGAATCGCGCGGGCCAGTCGATCTCGGCGAGCGACGTGCCGAGTGCATCGAGCAGGTTCGACGACTGCGTGAAGGGCACGCCCTGCTGTTCCACCGCGAGACCGAGGTCGAGATAGCGCGGAATGCGGCGGCTGGCTGAATGCACCTGACCGTCGTGAAACACGATTGCGATGCCGGGGAAGGCCGACAGGGCCTTGCCGCTCACCGCACTGGCCAGCCACACGTGGCGCAATGAGAGCTCCACCGTGCCCAGGCTGCTGATCACATCCAGGGCCAGTTTGGCGCCAGCGTTTTGTGCGATCGCGGTGAGTGCGGTGAGATCGTTCACGACACCGGTGGACGTTTCACCATGCACGGCCCACAGCCAGCGCGCCCCCGTACTCAGTATCGCCCGATCAATCGCCGCGTAGTCGAGGGCCTCACCCCACGGTGCGCGCACGACCACATGCGGGATCTGCATGCGAACGGCGTGATCGATGAGCCGTTCGCCAAACTCGCCATTGCTCACGATCACCCCTGGTGCATCGAGCAGCGCGATCTGCGCCGCCACCACATCATTGGCGAGCGTGCCCGACCCCAGCAGCATGGTGGCGTGGTGCGCGTCGGCCAATGTGCACAGCCGCCGCTGTACGTCGCGATAGCAGGCGTGAAACGACTCCGCGCGATGAGACGTGGCGCCGCGCTGCATGGCCTGTTGCACCGCCGCCGAGATACCCACCGGCCCCGGCAGAAAGTTCGCGCCCACGCCGAGTGCGTCCGCACCATCGTTCATGGCGTCCGGCCAGGCCAGCACCTCTTCGGCCGTGACATACATCGGCTGATACGCCGCCTGTTCGGTGCCGATGAGTGGACCGAAGGCATGAAAGCCCAGATGCCGGTACAGGCGCAGCTGACGCGTCGTGCCCGACATGATGCCAAGGTCAAAGCCTTTCGCGAGGAAGTGCCGCGTGATGAAGCCGACCAACTGCGCGAACACACGGCTGGCGCGATACTCCGGCTCGACCGCCAGCAAGCGGATTTCCACCGGGGTGCGTCCCGCCGGGAGGTAGTCATCCACACTCCCCAGCTTCTGGTCGAGCGAGAACGGCCGCTGCGTACGTCCGCTCACCATGCCGACGACGCGGCCATTCAATTCGTAGACGGCGTACACGTTGTCGTCGTGGAACCGATCCACGTGCCGTCGCGTCGGATTCGGCGCGTGCTGTGGAATCTCCTCGACGAACGTGCGGTAATTCAATGCGTGGATGGCATCATGGTCCGCCTCGGTAGCCAGCCGGACCGTGCCGCGCGCGGACTGTTGGGGCGTTGTCATGATGCCAACTTGCGCTCCCCGCGCCGCAAGCGGAATAAGTCATTTGACGTAGAACGGGGGCAACAGGCGAATGCCGCCCGTTGCCCCCGACGCCCTACTCCCTACGCCCTACTCCCTACTCCGCAGTTATACCCCAATCAGCTCTTCGACCTCAACCGGCGCGGCGCGCCCCTGATCCACCAGGGCGATCGCCAGCACTTCGCGCATGGTCTCCACCGGATGGAAGATCAGCTGCTCGCGGACTTCGTCCGGCACGTCCTCGAGGTCCGCTTCGTTGGCCTTCGGGATGATGACTTCCTTGATGCCGGCGCGGTGCGCACCGAGCACCTTCTCCTTCACGCCGCCGATCGGGAGCACGCGGCCGCGCAGGGTGATCTCGCCCGTCATCGAGACGTCGCGTCGCACCTTGCGGTTCGACATCTCGCTCACGAGCGCCAGCGCGATCGCGATACCCGCACTCGGGCCGTCCTTCGGAATCGCACCGGCCGGCACGTGAATGTGCGCTTCACTGGCCGATGCTACCCGATTGGCAGGAATACCGAGCAGTGCCGCGTTGTTCGTGGCGTAGGTGAGCGCTGCTCGCGCGCTCTCCTTCATCACGTCGCCCAACTGTCCGGTCAGAATCAGCGAGATCGGACCCACGCGCACCACTTCGGCGCCGTCATCGCTCTTGACCGGAGCCGACGAGCCCCGGCGAATGCTCGCTTCCACGAACATGATGTCGCCGCCCATCGGCGTGTAGTACATACCCGTCGTGATGCCGACTTCGTCATGCTCGGCCACGCGCTCGGGATGCACCTTCGGGCGCCCCAGCAACTCGCGCACTTCGTCGCTGCTGATCACCTTGTCGTCGATCGTCGCCGTATCACCCATGGCGACGCGACGCGCGACCTTGCGCGCCACGGCGCCGAGCTGACGCTCCAGCTGACGCACGCCACTTTCACGCGTGTACTCGCTGATCACCTTCATGACCGCATCGTCGGTGAACTTGAGATCGCGCTGACCGAGTCCCGATTCCTCGAGCTGACGGGGAATGAGATACGTCTTGGCGATTTCCGACTTTTCGCGCTCGGTGTAGCCGCTGAAGTCCACCACTTCCATACGATCCAGCAACGGACCGGGGATGTTCTGGATGAAGTTCGACGTGGCGATGAACAACACTTCGCTCAGGTCGAACGGAACGCCGAGATAATGATCGGTGAACGAGTCGTTCTGCGCCGGATCGAGCACCTCCAGCAACGCGCTGGACGGATCGCCCTGATACGACGTGCCCAGCTTGTCGACTTCGTCAAGCAGGAACACCGGGTTCTTGCTGCCCGCCTGCTTCATGCCCTGAATGATGCGACCGGGCATGGCGCCCACATACGTGCGCCGATGACCGCGGATGTCCGCTTCGTCGCGGGCGCCACCGAGCGCGACGCGCACGTACTCACGGCCGAGCGCGCGGGCGATCGACTTGGCGATACTCGTCTTGCCGACACCCGGCGGGCCGTTGAAGAGCAGGATCGGTCCCTTGGCCATGGCGCGGGCCTTGGCTTCCTTGGCGTCGGTGATCTGACGGTCGCCGTTTCCGTTGCCATTGCCGTTTCCGCTGCCCAGCGTGGCGTTCGCGTCACTGGTGTCGCCCTTGATCTTCGAGACAGGGAACTCACCCGTCGTCGCGACTTCGGCCGCCACCTGCTGCGCGCGCAACTGGCGCACGGCGAGGAATTCCAGCACGCGATCCTTCACGTCCTTGAGGCCGTAGTGATCCTCCTCGAGAATCTCACCGGCACGCGCGAGTTCGAGGTGATCGTCGGACCGCTTGCTCCACGGGAGTTCGGCGATCCACTCGAGATACGTGCGGATCACCTGTGCTTCCATCGATTCGCGACCGGCGCGTTCGAGGCGACCCAGTTCACGCTCCGCTTCCGCGCGCGCTTCCTTGGGGAGCTCGAGCTTGGTCAGCTTTTCGCGGAGTTCGGTGATTTCCTTCGACTGATCGTCGTCACCGAGCTCTTTCTGAATCGCTTTGAGCTGCTCACGCAGGAACATCTCGCGCTGCCGCTCGCCCAGCTCTTCCTGGACCTGCGACTTGATGTCCTCCTGCGCTTCGAGCAAGCCGATCTGGCGCTGCACATGCACGAGCACGCGACGCAGGCGCTCTTCCACCGAGAGCGTCTCGAGCAGCCCCTGCTTCTCGGGTACGGTGAGCTCGATGTACCCGGCCACGAGGTCGGAGAACTTGCCGGCGTCGTCGACTGAGTCGAGCACCTGATGCACCACTTCCTCGGGCAGACCGCGCTTCTCGCCCAATTCGGCGGCACGCTCACGCGCCTCCTTATGGAGCGCCTCGAAGGCCGCGTTCTTGAGGTCGAGCGGCATCATCTCCTCAGCGGGGACGATCACCGCCTGGAGATATCCGTCGACTTCGGCGTACTGCAACGCCGTCGCGCGCTGCTCGCCTTGCAGCAGCAGCTGAACACCGCCCAGTCCGCGCTGGATCTGGCCGATGCGGGCAATGACGCCCGTCGTGAAGAGAATGTCCGACGTCGGCTCTTCGGTGTTGTCGCGCTGGGCGACGGCGAAGACGAGCCGATCGCCCTTGAGTGCCGTTTCGATGGCTCTCAGGGTGCCGGGGCGGCCCGCCGCGATCGGTGCGGTGATGCCGGGGAACATGACCGTCCCGCGCAGCGGCAGGACGGGAAGCGTTTGGCGCTGACCCATGACGTACGATCCTGTTGGAAGAGGAATACCGCCAGCCAATGGGCAGGTTTCACACCGTCTGGATTACGCCATCGCGGCAGGGTTTGCAAGCAGACTGTGGTACGCGTGCCGCGATGACGGGAGGGGCGGCCGGGCGACCCGCCGAATTGTCGGTCCACCGTTTGGAACGCGGCCGGCGGTCAGGTTGACCGATGGCGCACGCCTTAGGGACGAACGGGGGCCCGGTTGCAACTCCCGGCGAACTCGGGCCGTACGGCGGAGGGCCCGAGAGAATCCCCCATGCTGTTGCCGGTTTCTCTCCGGTGCTACACTAGACGTACGGCCCGACTTCCCCGATTCCCACGCGAGTGCCCGATTCCGTAGCGCCATCCACCGAAGATGCTGAACTGCGCGCCCATGTGGAGCAGGCGCTCAGTGCCACCTATGAACTGGACCAGGAGATCGGTCGCGGTGGCATGGGCATCGTGTATCGGGCCAAGGATAAACGCCTCAAGCGGTTCGTGGCGATCAAGCTGCTGCCGCCGGAGCTGTCGTTCCGGCGTGACATCCGCACGCGCTTTCTGCGCGAAGCCGAGACGGCCGCACAGCTGAGTCATCCGAACATCGTCCCGATCTATTCGGTCGACGAAGTCGGGAATCTGGTGTTCTTCGTGATGGCCTGCATCGACGGCGACAATCTCGCCACGAAGCTGCAGAAGCGTGGACCGCTGCCAATCGAAGACGTACGTCGCTGGCTGCTCGAAGTGGCCGATGCGCTGGCCTTTGCGCACGCGCGCGGCGTCATTCATCGCGATATCAAGCCCGACAACATCCTGCTGGACAGTATCGATGGACGGGCGCTGGTCACCGACTTCGGGATCGCGCGCGCGGCCAGCGACAGCGGCGAGACGTCGCGCCTCACGGCGACGGGCATGGCGATCGGCACGCCGGCGTACATGTCGCCCGAACAAGCCGCCGGCGATCGCGACCTCGACGCCCGCAGCGATTTGTATTCGCTCGGTATCGTGGCGTATCAGATGCTGGCCGGCGAGCCGCCGTTCACCGGGGGCACCACACCGGCGTTGCTGGTGAAGCACCTGGCCGAAGTGCCGGTGCCCGTGTCGTTGCGTCGCCCCGATACGCCCGACGATCTGTCGCAGATCGTGATGCGTTTGTTGGAGAAGAGCCCCGAACATCGTTTTCAGAGCGCTGGTGAGATGGTCACCGCACTCAAGACCGGCGTCGTACCGCCTCCGACCAATCCGGTGGCCACGCAGCAGGCCATGGGTGCACCGGTGCGGTTCAACGGCGCGCCCATCGGCGGCATGCCGCTCGGAGGCTTCGGCTCGCCGGCACCGTCGGCGCCGTCGGTGCCGTACACGCCCGCGCCGTACACGCCGCCCGCGTATCAGCCGCCCACGTATCAGTCGCGCACCGCGGTCACACCGCCGGCGGCGCCGTATCCGCTGTACCAGCAGCCGTCGTCGGGCGACGATGTCTACGTGGCGACCGCAGAAGACGAGGCGCGCTGGTTCGCGCCGCCGGTCGTCGCGTTCCGCCGCAAGCTGGCCCCGTATCTGTTCGTGAACGGCGCGATCCTCGTGATCAGCATCTTCACGGGCGGCGACATGTTGGGACTGACCACGCTCTGGACGGTCTACATCGCGTGGAAGTACGCCAAGCTGTGGGCCGACGGATTCGATTGGACGGACGTGCTGAAGCAGCCCAAGCATCGGATGCTCGGTGAAGTGTTGTCCGATCTCGGCGACAAGTTCATGGCCACCTTCAGCCGCAAGAAGCGCGAGGAACTGCGCGCCCAGGGACGGCTGCGTAATCGTCTCGATGGCGTGCTGTCGTCGACGCCCACGTCGCCGATGACGTTGCGCGCGGGCGTTGCGACGCCGAACGCACCGGCCCGCGACGATGAACTCGGTGAGTTCGTCGGGCTCGTCAAGTCGGCGCGCGCGGATCGCGAAGAGATCGGTCGCTTGCTGGGCACGCTGCCGGCCGAAGAGCGCGGGCGCATTCCCGACGTGGCGCGCACGGCCGTGGACCTGGTGAACAAGGTCGAAATCATTGCCCGTGACATCGCGCGCGTGGATCGTGATCAGGGCCCCGACAGTCTGCGACGCATCGATGCGGAAATCGGCGCGCTCGAAGCCGAGGCCAATCCGCTCGATACCCAGCGCAGCGAAGGGCGCGTCCGGCGACTGGCGCAGCTGCGTCGTGACCGGCGCGCGGTCGCCGATTCCCTCGGCAAGCGTGAACTGCGTCGCGCGCAGCTCGAAAGCTGCCGCATTGCGCTCGAGAACGTGCGCCTCGATCTCGTGCGTCTGCGCACCGGCAACAGTTCGGTGCAGAGCGTCACACTGGTCGCGGAACAGGCGATGCAGCTGGCGCGTGATGTCGACATTGCCGTGCAGGCCGCCAACGAAGTGCGCGAGGCAACATCATCGCGCTCCGGTTCGGCGTAAGCCGAGCTCACGATGCCTGACGGTCAGCGCGCGGCCACCAAGGCGGCCGAAACACAGGCCGAATCGAATCTGTTGCGCGACCGCGTGACCGCGGCCGTTGGCGACCTGTATCTCATCGAGCAGGAAGTCGGTCGTGGCGGCATGGCGGTGGTGTACGCCGCCGAGGATGTGCGCTTGCAGCGGTCGGTGGCGCTCAAGGTGCTGCCGCCCGAGCTCGCGTTCCGTGGCGACGTGCGCGAACGCTTCGTGCGCGAAGCGCAGACGGCCGCGCGGCTCAATCATCCGCACATCGTGCCGATCTATGCCGTGCACGAGGAAGGCGGGTTGGTGTGCTTCGCCATGGCGCTGGTGAAGGGTGAGAGCCTGGCCGCGCGCATCGTACGCGATCCGCGGCCCGGCTTTGAGTACATCGCGCAGATGTTGGAGCAGGTGGCCGACGCGTTGGCGTACGCGCATGCCTGCGGCGTCGTGCACCGTGATGTGAAGCCGGACAACGTGCTGATCGACCAAGATTCCGGCCGCGCGATGGTGACCGATTTCGGCATCGCGCGTGCGGCGGAGAGTGGAGCCCGGCTCACGCAGACCGGCATCGCGGTGGGCACGCCGGCCTTCATGAGCCCGGAGCAGGCCACCGGCGATCGCGAGATCGACGGGCGCAGCGACATCTATTCGTTGGGCGTCGTCGGCTATCTCATGCTGGCGGGACGCCTGCCGTTCGAGGCGACGACAACGCCGGCCATGCTCATGAAGCATGTGAGCGAAACGCCGATGCCGATTCGTGCGGTGCGTCCGGACGCACCGCACGCGCTGGTGGAGATTCTCGAGCGGTGCCTGGCCAAGCGTCCGCAGGATCGTTGGGACAACGCGATGCAACTGCGTGATGCGCTGCGCAAAGTGCAGCGCGATGGCTCGCTGCACACCGGCGCGCACCGCGCGTACGCGTCACCCGCGCCGGCGCCGCTGTACCCGCCGCCGACGGCGCCGGTGCGCTACAACGGGACACCGAGTGCGCGCGCCCCCGAACTTCGCGAAGATGCGCGATACGGGCATCGGTCAGAAGACTGGGCGCCACGCGGTGTACTCGCGCCGGCGCCGGCCCCGCGGTCGTATCCCGCGCCCGGCGCGTTGCCGCCCATGCCGGCGCTGCCGCCGCTGCCCCCCGGCGCACCGCGCGATCAGGTGCGCGAGTGGAATCGCGCCTCGAAGGAAGCGATGCAGGATTGGCGTGTCGCGGTGCGCCAACAGCGCCGCGACGTGCAGTCGCAGTGGAACGATCAGTACGGCGACGCGACCAGCGCGTGGCGCAGCGACGAAGACGTGATCGAGCGCTTCAAGGGGCAGATGCTCTGGACGGCGGGCATGATCGTGTTCCTCGGCGTCATCAACGTGGTCACGAGTGACGGTTTCCCCTGGGCCATCTTCCCGGCGATGGGTATGGGACTCGGCGTGCTCGGTCGCTACATCCGACTGCGTCGGCGTGGCATCACGCTGGGTCGGATTTTCGGCGGCGAGTCCGCGCCGAAGCCCGATGCCGATCCGCGCAGCAAGCCGGCGCGCATCGCCGACGCGTCGCGCGCGTTCGTGAAGCACGCGAAGTGGTTGATGGGTTCGGCCGCCGTGTCGCTTGGCAGCTTGGTGATCGGGGCGTCGGCGAATCTCAACCCGATGATCGTGCCGATGGTCGCCGCCGGTCTCGCGGCGATGGCCAGCGCGCAGATGCTCGCGCGCGACTTCATGCGGCTGCGTCGGCTCGGCGTGTCGCCCGGTGATGCGTGGAACGGTTCGTGGCAGGCCATCGCCGCGTCGTCGGATGATCGTCCGTACGAAGTGAAGATGCGCGAGCAACTCGCGCTGGTGGCCGGCGATCAGTTGCTGGCGTCGGCGTACGGGGAATTGCTGCGCAACGCGGTGGACGACCGGCTCACGATCAAGGACGTCACGGCGAAGTTGTCCGACGCCGACAAGTCATTGGTGCCGGATGTCGAGCCTACCGCCGACGCACTGCTGGAGCGCATCAGCGCCCTCGCCAGCGGACTCGAGCGGTTGCAGCGTGATCTGCCCACCGATGCACTCACGCAACTCGAATCGCGGGTCGCATCGGTGCAGGCCGAGCCGGAGCAGGCGCCCGATCGCGAACGCCGGCTCACCTTGCTCACGCGACAGCTGTCATCGTTGCAGGAACTCGTCGCGCGCCGCGAAACGATGCAGCGTCAACTCGACAGCGCGTCGATGGCGCTGCGCTCCCTCCGTCTCGATATCGTGAAGTTGCGCACGATGGGCGTGGGCGCGGCGATCAGCGACGTCACGAATGCCACGCAGGAAGCGAGAGCGTTGTCGCGAGACCTGGGGCACGTGATCAGCGCGGCGGACGAGATGCGGAAACTCTGAACGGCCCAGTCATCAGTGGTCCGTAATCCGTGCTCTGAATTCTGGTGTCAGACGTCACATAGTGTTCAGAGTCGAGCAACGACAGTCCACAGTTGCGAGGCGTTTGATGGAGCGCGGTCGGATGGATCGCGTGCACTCAGTACTGCACAAAACGCCTCGGCACTGTGGACTGTTGTTGCTGAAGTCTGACCGCTATACAAAGTCTGTCGCCAGAGTTCTGAACACGGTCAACTGAATCCGCCGAAATCCGCGCGTTTCAGTACTCCCGCTCTTCGAATTCCGAGACCAGCGTCGCGTGTCCGTGCCGCGTCGCGGCCTCGACGCCTTTGTCGCAGGCAGCGCGGGCAGCGTCCTGTTTGCCGAGGGCGTGCAGGGTATCGGCGTAGCGCAGCCAGCCGTTGCCTTCGTCGTCGTGCAGCGCGAGATACGCGGCCAGCTCCACTTCGGCTTCGTCCAGCAGGCCGGCCTTGAGCAGCTCGTTGGCGAGACCGAAGCGGGCGAGGGGATTCGTCGGCTGCTTGGCAGCCATGACGCGCATGGTGGCGAGGCGATCTGTCATGAGAAACGGGCGAGTGGAAGGGGCGTGACGCGAAGCACTGTCTCTGACCGTTCAGCGGGTCAGGAGTTCCGCGACGAGGGCACCGAGGCGGTCGGGGGCTTCTTCGGGGGCCACGTGGGCCACGCCGGGAAGTTCGCGGAGCTCGACGCCGTTCGGTGCGGCGAGCCGCAGGGTGTCGCCGAGTCTGATGGCGCGGGCCGTCGGTACGAAGGGGTCGGCGGTGGCGGTGGCGAGGAGCACGGGGCAGGCGATCGCGCCGGGCGCGAGGGCGGCGCTGGTGTCGCCCCGTGACGCGGCGAGGGCCGACAGCTGGGCACAGGCCGACGCGCGTCCATCACGGGTCCGGAAACTCTTCAGGTAGAGATCGAGCGAGCGTGCCCCGACGTCGCGATGCGCGTAGCAGGGCAGCAGGGCTGAGTGCAGGGCCGACGCCAGCCACCCCGGCGACAAGCGACGCCAGAGCGGCAGGAACGGCACCAGGCGCGCCACCCGGCGGCTCAGCGCCACGTCGCCGGGCTGACAACCGATCATCGTGGGGTTCACGAGCAGCAGGTGCGCCACGCGCTCGGGGTGATCGTGCGCGACCACGGCCGCGATGGCGGCACCCATGCCGTGGCCCACGAGGGAGGCCCGCCGCACGCCGAGCACATCGAGCAGGGCGGCGACACGCGTGGCGTGACCGGCGACGGTCATGGCGTGGCTACCGGGCGGGTCGCTGCGGCCGTGGCCGAGCAGATCGAGCACCAGCACGCGATGTCCCTTGGGCAATCGCGGCAGGACATCCTGCCACAAATGCGACGACGTGAAGGCGCCGTGGACCAGGACGATCGGCTCACCGACGCCGCGCTCGCCGAATGCGTAGCAGTAGAGGCGTACGCCCCCCAGATCGACGAACTCGCCGCGCATCAGCGCTGGGGACGGGAGGCGGAGAGAGCAGACATGAGCCGCTGACAATCTCGACTGCACGGCGTCGCGGAACAAGCGATTCCGCCGTGCGACGACGAAAAGCGGGGGGTGCCGACTGGCACCCCCCGCTTGATCCTACATCCTGCGACGTGGGTCAGAGACCGCCGCGGCGACCCTGCGGCATGGCCGCGACGTTCTCGTCGAACTTCTTCTTCTGTTCGTCGGTCAACAGCGCCTTGAGCGCGTCGTTGCGCTCGGTGTTCATCTTCTGCATGGACTCGCGCATGGCGGCCATGTCGCCGCCACCGCTGCGAGCGGCCATCATGGCTTCCTGCTGCTTGGTCGCGGCCTGCATCATGATCGTGTCGACCTTCGCGGAGACGGGGGCCGAGAGCGTGATGTCCTTGAACAGCTGTTCCTTCTGGCGAGCCATGCGCTCGGCGGGCGACATCTGCATGCCACCACCACCGCCGCCACCACCGCCCTGGGCGTAGGCGGGTACAGCGATCGCGAGGGCAGCCGCAGCAACGAACATGCGGATCGTGTTCTTCATGAGAAGGGGGATCGGTGGGTCGTTCGGCACGGTCCACGGCGCGGTCACGCCGCTGACGTACCTCACAGTGTAGACGTTCAAGCTTGCAGGATCGTTAAGACGAAAGGGATGAATTGATGAGACCGTCTTCAAAACGGTGCTGTTCGTCCCTCGGCCTCTGGCGGAACGTCGGTTGAGGGGTACAATTGCAGAATTGTGACGCTTCCGCCCTCGATATCGCCGCTTCCAGTGCCTGATTCGCAGCCGGTCCCTCCGGACGTGCGCCTCTCGCTGTACCAGCCGATGCCGGCGCCACCGCCGCCACCGCCTGGACCGGTGACGGTGCCCATGAGTTGGCTGCTCCGGACCGCGTCACCGTCGGTACAGTTCCGCGCCACGAAGGCGTTCTGGCCGAAAGCCGCCGCCGATCCCGGGTGGGCGACCGTGCCATACGCCAGCCGTCAGGGGTGGCACCTCCTCCTTATGCAGGATGGGGACGGTCAGTGGCCCGGCGGCATGCTCACCGTGCCAGCCGGGCTATCCCTGGAGGGCATCGGCACGATTCCGGCCTATCGTCGGCTCTTGGAGCTGGGGTGGGACCCGGAGAGCCCTGCGCTGACCTCGACCAAGCGGCTGCTCTTCCGGTTGCTGGCCGAAGACGACGACCCGTCGTTTCTGGCCGAGATGATGCCGAAGGAGTGGGACGACGATCTGATCAAGCGCGGGCGGCTGTTGTTGCGCGAGGCGGCGGCGGCGGCGCTGGCTCAGGCCGGGTACGAGAGTGACCCGCGGCTGCGCGGAGCGGCCCGCCGGATGGTGGACCGGGTCATGACGTTCCTCAAGTCGCCGTTGGCGCAGAAGCCGTGGATTCGGCTGGGCAACCAGCACGTGCTTCCGGCCGAAGTCACGGCGCCGTCGTTTCACCTGCTGGTGATGCTGGGCTACATGCCGCATTTCCGCAGTGAGCACTACGAGTTCATGGATCGGCTGTTCACGTACCTGACGCAGCCGTGGCCGCGCCAGCAGCCGGTGCAGCAGGTGGGGCCGCATCTCATCGAGCAGCCGCATCTGGTACTGGGCGACCTGCTGCCCACCCGCAACGCGATGGATGCCGACATGGCCTCGTCGCTGGGCTGGCTCGAGGTGATGGCCCGCATCGGATACCTCAAGAAGCACGAGGGCTGGTGCAAGCTGCTCGATCGCCTGCTGGACGACCGCGACCGCAAGCACGTGTGGACCCCGCCGCGCTCGGTCGTGATGCCTGAGCGCGTGCCCGTGTGGTCGTGGCCGCTGCTTCCGCTCTCCGATCCGACCTTCGGAGAACCCACCGACGCGGCCTTTTCCGCCGACGTCACCTTCCGGCTCGCCCTGATCGCCCAGCTGTGCGGTCGAGAGATCGAGCTGCTCTAGGCTTCCCGTACGGCCCGACCGATTAGCTTTCCGGTCAACACATGACTGCAATCGACCCTGACACGCTGATCGACGACACAACGTTCGCCGATCTGGGCCTCGCCCAACCCTTGCTCGCCGCGCTCTCCGATGCCGGCTACGAGCGTCCCACGCCCATTCAGCGCGATGCCATTCCGCTCGCGCTGAAAGGGCGCGATCTGATCGGCCTCGCCCAGACGGGCACCGGCAAGACGGCCAGCTTTACGCTGCCGATGGTGCATCGACTGCTGGGCGGACCGCGTCGCACGCGCGTGCTCGTGCTCACCCCCACCCGTGAGCTCTGTCTCCAGGTGGAGGAGAGTGTCCGCAAGTATTCCAAGTACGCGCCGGTAGACGTGATCCCCGTGTTCGGTGGTGTCGGCTACGAGCCGCAGGAGCGCGCGCTGCGCGCCGGCGTCGATGTCGTCGTCGCGACGCCGGGACGCCTGCTCGACCATCTCGAGAAACGCAACGTCGACTTCTCGTATCTCGAGACGTTGGTGCTCGACGAAGCGGACCGCATGCTCGACATGGGATTTGCGCCGCAGCTCAATCGCATCGTCGAACAGGTGCCGCGCTACCGGCAGACGCTGCTGTTCAGCGCGACGATGCCGCCCGAAGTCGAGGCGCTCGCGCGCAAGTATCTCCGCAAGCCCGTCGTGGTGCAGGTCGGCCGGCGTTCGTCGGCCGCGACCACGGTGACGCACGCGGTGTACCCGGTGCCGCGTCATCTCAAGAACGACCTGCTCGTGCATCTGCTCACGAAGAAAGCGCACGACTCGGTGCTGGTGTTCACCCGCACGAAGAGCGGCGCCGATCGCGTGGTGCAGGATCTCGAGAAGGCCGGCGTGAAGGCGGGCGCCATGCATGCCGACAAGTCGCAGCGTGAACGCATGGCGGCGCTCGAAGACTTCAAGTCGGGCAAGCTGCGCGTGCTGGTGGCCACCGACATCGCGCAGCGCGGTCTCGATATCTCCGGCATCACGCACGTGATCAACTACGACGTGCCGCAGCAGCCGGAAGACTATGTGCACCGGATCGGCCGTACTGGCCGCGCCGCCAGCACCGGCGATGCGTACACGTTCATGGCGGCCGAAGACATCGGCATGGTGCGCACGATCGAGCGTACGATCGGTCAGGAGATTCCGCGCGTGAGCGTGCCGGGGTTCGACTTCGGCACCTGACGCGTGGCGGTTGTTCGTGCTGGAGCTATCGTCGTTGCACGCGCCCGAGCCGCGACACCGTAATGGTGTCGGCTCGGGCGCTTCGCCTAAGTACGACTCGGAGATTCGCGGCGCCCACGCCCAAACCCGATGGGGCGTAACTGAGTGAGTCGCGCGTGGCCTCGAGCGTGAGGCCGCTGCCATGGAAGTCGCCCACGGCGATCGTGTCCGGCCCCACGTGCACGAGGACACGCGTGCCGGCTACATCGAAGCGCACTGCGGTCCGGTCGCCGGTGGCGATGGCGTGATCGCGCGCGAGGGCGAGCAGGTCGACGGTTTCCTGGGCGGCCATGGCCACGTCGAGGGCGGCGAAGAGCGCGCCTCCCGACGTCATCGCGAGTGCGGCCAGCGTGCCGGTGAGCACGAGCAGCCACAGCTGCTCGACCAGCGTCGCACCGCGTCGACGGCGGCACTGGTTATCACGGCGGCGTGTAACGTGAATCGGTATCATGGGCGCAGGGTGTCGTGGATGAGGCGCGGCGACTATATCGTGAAGCATCGCGTCGCTTGTCGCGTTGGCTCACACGATCACTCCGAGGTCGTCGAACGGTGTCATCCGAACTCCGCCGCCATCATCTTCGCAACGCCGGCCGGTGCGCCGAGCCTCGTCGTGTGGCGACGCTGATCGCCATCGTGGCCGTCAGCGTGGTCGCGAGCACGGCGACCGCCTGCAGCGGCGGCATTCCCAGCCCCACCAGCGAACTGAACTCGGGGCAGGCGGTGATGGACCTCGGCACGCTCGTGGGCGAGCTCCGCGAGGAGAACTCCATGATGCAGGCGCAGATCGATTCGCTACGTGGTGTGCTCGCGTATCAAGACACCATCGTGCGGCAGTTGGCCGCCGGTGCCGGGGTTCAGATGCGCGCGCCTGCATTCCCGACGCCCTGAATGCGTGATGACGCGATAGATTATCGCGATTACTCCCAACCACTCGATCCATCTCTTCTGACATGCGGATAGCGATTTCCACCGGCGGCGGCGACGCCCCGGGACTCAATGCCGTCATTCGGGCGGCAGTGCTTTCCGCCCGTACCCGCGGCTGGGACGTGCTTGGCATCAAGCGCGGCTACGCCGGACTCCTGGGCGAAGACGAAATTGTGCCGCTCACGGAAGAGACCGTGCGCGGCATCGCCAATCAGGGCGGCACGATCATCAAGACGACGAATCGCGGCAGCCCGTTCGCCTATCCGATTCTGCAGCCCGACGGCACGTGGAAGAATGTCGACCGCTCGGACGAGCTCGTGGAGAATGCCCGCAACCTCGGCATCGAAGCGATCATCTCGATCGGCGGCGACGGCTCGCTGAAGATTGCGGCGCAGCTCGCGGCCAAGGGCATGCGTGTGATCAGCGTGCCGAAGACGATCGACAACGACGTGCCCGGCACCGTGACGACGTTCGGTTTCGACACCGCCGTGAACACGGCCATGGAAGCGATCGACAAACTGCACACCACCGCGGAATCACACGATCGCGTCATGGTGCTCGAGGTGATGGGGCGCGACGCCGGGTTCATCGCACTGCACGCCGGTGTGGCCGGTACCGCCGATGTCATTCTGATTCCCGAAATCGAGTGGGAGATTCAGAAGGTCTGTGAGAAGATCATGGACCGCGACGCAGCCGGCCGGCGCTTCAGCATCGTGGTGGTAGCCGAAGGCTCGAAGCCCAAGGGTGGCATGGAGTCGATCATCGGCGCGTCGCTGCCGGGGCAGGATCGTCGTCTGGGGGGGATCGCCGAACGGATGGGTTATGACATTCAGCGTATCACCGGCAAGGAAACCCGCTCGATGGTGCTGGGTCATCTGCAGCGCGGCGGATCACCCACGGGGTACGATCGACTGCTGGCCACCCGCTTCGGCGCGGCGGCGGTGCAGGCGGTGGCCGACAAGCGCTGGGGTCACATGGTCGCGCTGCAGTCGCCGCATCTGGTCACTATCCCGATCGAAGACGTGCTCAAGGAAACGAAGCGCGTCGATCCGGCGCATGACGTGGTGCAGGCCGCGCGGATGATGGGCATCTCCTTTGGGGATTGACGGCGAAGTAGGGGGTACGGAGTCGGGGGAAGGGGGTCACGAACTCCCTACCCCCTACTCCGTACCCCTTACTGTTTTTAAGACAGTGCATGTCCTCTGTTACGGACGCCGCCTGTTACCTCACGATCCCTCCCCCTGTCCGTAGGGTACCGTGGTGCCGATACTTACACCGCAGCAGTGCGCCAGCCGACGGACGGGTCCGTCTTGGCATGGACTCTGCCCTAGAGAGACATCGGGACGTCCGTATGCTCTCCGTGGTGGACGGCGCGCGATGTCCTGCAGGAGGAAGGCATGTTTCAGATGAATTGGCGCATTCTGGCTACGACCGCCGTACTGAGCCTCACGCTCGCTGCGGGGCGCGCGAGCGCACAGGGTCGCAGCGAGAAGAACGATAAAACGGATATTCCGAAGGACTATCGCCCGCCCGCCGGCATGTGCCGTGTGTGGGTTGAAGGGGTGCCGGCCGCGCAGCAGCCGGCGCCGACCGATTGCGCCAGCGCCGTGCGGAACAAGCCGGCCAACGGGCGCGTGATCTACGGTGAGGATGCGGCGAAGGGGAAGAAGCCCAATCTGCCCATCAAGGGGTTCGCGAAACCCACCGACAAGAAGGGTGCGCCGCTGATTCCGCCTGATCTCTCTCAGGCGGATCCGCGGGCAAGGGACGCCTGGGAAGCGAAGAAGATTACGGACGCGCAGCTCTACGGTGATCAGCCGGCGAATTCTTCGCCGGCTTCGTCGTATCCGGGGGGCGCGGTGTCACCACAGGGGCCCACAGGGTCATACGGCGGGTACGTCACGCCGGGTGGCGTCGTGGTGCCGGGCGCGGTGAACGATCCGCGCTACTTCAACCAGGCCCCGGGCGTGCGTCCGCCGGGATACGGCTCAGCGACCTGTCTCGATCGGGACGGCGACGGCTGGTGCGACGACCAGCGCTATGGTCCGCCGGTGTGCAACGACCTCGACAAGGACGGTCGCTGCGATGATTTGCCGGAGTACGCCTCCCGGGCCTATCCGCAGGTGCTGCCGCCGATGCGCTCCGTGATGGATGTGCTGCAGGGGCGGCCCAGCACCGAGATCATGCAGTGGCTCGGCACCAACGAATTCACCGTCCGCGTGCCTGATCAAGGGCGGGGCGGCGTGCCGTGGCGCGCGATCTTCCTCGATCAGAGCAACGAACTGCTGCAGGTGTGGACCGATGTGAACCGTGACGGTCGCGCCGACCGCATCGAAATCTTCAAGAATGGCCAGCGGGTGAAGCTGATTCAGCGGTAGTGGGCCGAACGCTTACGCGCCGACCACGACGGGCGATTGACCGCTGGTCTCGTCGGGGAAGTACGAGTCGGCACAGGTACTACACAGGCCGTGCGAGAGCACGGCCTGTGTGCGTTCGGCCACGAACGTCTCCAACTTCTGCCACGTCGCATCCTGCTCGCCGCGAACGGCCTTGCAATGCATGCAGATATGCACGAAGCCGCTGAGCGCTTGCGTGAGCCGCTGCTCGACGGTGCGCCGCGCTGCCAGCTCGGCGTCGTACGACAGGCGGAAAAAGGTGGCGAGAATACTGATGCCCACCAGCAGCTGCGACGTCCACGCCAGCATGGTCACCCGGCCCAGCGCGGCGCCGCCATCGGAGAGCTGCGATGCCGTGAATGAGGCTAGCCCGTACACGGCAAGCGCTGTCGATGCCGAGGCGCGCTCGAAGCGAGGTAACGCATGGGCTGTGGCCAGACGCCATGCGGCGATCAGCAACAGCAACAGCATCACGCTCAGGTTGAGGCGATTCTGGTCGCCCGAGCGCATCACGGCGCCGAGCAACTCCGTGCCTAAGGGTACGCCGATCGCGACAACGGGGATGAGCCAGACACGGAAACGATCGCCGCGCAGCGCAAAGGCGCCGGCCAGGATCGTCATGGCGAAGCCCACGCGCATCATCGCGGCCGCACTCCCAATCCATGGTGACGGATACGGGATGCCCCACACGCTGCTCCACACATAACGCGCCACCAGCAGCGCCCAGGCGCTGGCCCAATACACCGCCAGTCGTTCGCGGCGTACGACGCCGACATACGCGAGCGCGAGGAAGCAGATCCCGGCGATCATCGTGGGAACGCCTGACCGGAACAGGCCGTCGCGCCACATCAGCTGGAGACGATCTGGTCCTGCGCGATCTGGTGGTGGGCGATCTCGTCGTGTCGGAAGCAGGAGACGAGGTGATCGTTCACCAGCCCGACCGCCTGCATGTAGGCATAACAGATGGTGGTGCCTACGAAGCGAAATCCGCGCGCCTTCAGATCCTTGGAGATGGCATCGGAGACGGCCGTCTGCGTGGGAATCTGGCTCGACGCCGTGAGTCGATGGTCGATCGGCGTGCCGTCGACGAAGCGCCACAGGTACGCGTCGAAGCTGCCGAACGCCGCTTGTACCTCGAGGAACGCGCGGGCGTTGCCGACGGTGCTCACCAGCTTCTGCCGGTGTCGCACCAGCCCCGCGTTCTGCATCAGCGTGTCGACCTCAGAGGGTGCGAACGCCGCGATGGCGGCGACATCCCACTGCTGAAACGCAGCGCGATAGTGCTCCCGCTTGGCGAGCACCGTGGACCAGCTCAGGCCCGCCTGCGCCCCCTCGAGCGTGATGAACTCGAACAGCGTGCGATCGTCGTGCACCGGCACGCCCCACTCCGCATCGTGATACGCCACGTCGAGTGGCTTGACGGGCCAGGTACAGCGAACCGGAGTGTTCATCCCGTCAAATTAGCGGCAGGCGCCCGATTCATCCAATGAATCCCGAACGCGCAGTAGATTTCACAGGTGCGCACTCCTCGAGATCGTTACCTACCCCCCGACCGCGACGCCTTTGTCGCGGCCAAGCCGCCGACCGGCCGCGTCATCGTCATCGCACCGACCCGCGCGGCGTGCGAGACCATCGAGCTCGCGGTCGGCCTGCACATCGATACGTTCCTCGAACGCACGCGCGGGGACGACCTGCGTCGCCTGGCGTCGAGCGGACAGGGGTTCGGCATCGTCGCCGGAACGGGCACCGGGAAGACGCTGGCGATTCGTCCCATCGCCGAAACGATTCTCGGTACGACCGCGCTGAAAGCGGGTGTCGTGAACCGCGAACGCGAAGCGACGCCGGAAACACCGTCGTGGAATGTGGTGGTCATCACCACCGGTATCGCGCGCCGCTGGTTTCAGGACGGCGACATCCAGCCGACCGACACACTGGTGGTCGATGAGATCCACCAGACGAGTGCCGAGCTCGAACTCTGTCTCGCCCTCGGCAAGCGCGTCGGGTGTCGGTTCATCTGGTTGTCCGCGACGGTCGATCCGACGTTCTATGCGCGCTATCTCGAGAGCGCCGACGTGCTGCAGGTCTCGGCGTTCGATGCCACGAAAGCCGCCAAGGTCGAAGTCGAGCGGAAGCAGCCGCTGAATTTTCTCGACGACAAGTTTCTGCAGAAGGTATCCCGCTCCGAACGCGGTGTGGCGATCTTCCTGCCTACGCGCGCATCGGTGGAAGAAGCCGCCGAGTGGGTGCGACTGCGCTACCCACGCATCACGGCCGCGCACTACCACGGCGGCGAACCGATTCGGGTGATCCGACCGTTCCTCGAGGGCGTGGTGCCGAAGCCGTTCTTCCTCGCGATGACGGCGGCCGGGCAGAGCGCGTTGAATGTGCCGGGTCTCGACACCGTGATCATCGACGATACGCGCTTCACCAACGTGATCGACCGCGGACGCAACGTGCTCACGCGCGTGCACCTCGGATCGAACGAGATCCTGCAGATGGCCGGGCGCGTGCACGGCCGCGTGGAGAACGGTCGCGTGTTCATTCTGAGCGATCGGGATATCCGTTTCGAATCGCTCAAGCCGACGGCACCCGATTTTCAGCTGGCTGGTGATTCCGAGCGTGTGGCGCTCACCTGCGCCGATCTCGGTGTGCAGGCGGATGCGCTCGAACTGCCGGTGCCGCTGGACCGCGTGGCGTATCGCAAGGCGATCGCGCATCTCGAATCGCGTGGACTGATCGAAAACGGCCGACTGACCACCTACGGCAAGGCTGTGGAAGCGTTGCCGGTGGAGCGGGCGTGGGGTGAGCTCATCGTGAACGGCGATGACGAACTGCTTCCCATGCTGGCAGTGATGAGCGGCATCGAGTCGCTGCATCGGATGACGCGTGAAGGACGTGATCTGGAAGGGTTGGTGGTGCGCGGCAGCGATCATCTCACCGCGTACAACGTGTATGCCGACGGATTCCGTGCGGCCGGCTACATCGGCGAAGTGTATGGACTGTCGCGGCACATGTTCGACGCCGAGCGGATCGCGCACTGGGCGGAGCAGCGCGGCGTGCTGGTGAAGTCACTCGAAGATGCGGCACTGGCGATGGCCAGCGTGTACCGTTCGGTGGGCATGCCGTTGCCGACCACACTGCCGCTGGTGCGCCATGAGCTGCACCGTCGCTTCAGCGATCTGCTCGCGCGCTTCATGCCGTTTGATCTGGTCATCGAAGAGCAGACGCCCGAGGGGCACGAAGCACGCGTGTCGAAAACGAGCGTGTGCGGCAGCTGGGGAGCGGTCGCGGGATCGCTGCGCTATTTCGCCGATCGCTTCGGTGTGCCACGGGCGAGTATCGAAGGCACGCAGCTTTCGATCGAGCTGATCAAGCAGTACGCGCAGCGTCATCTCCCGGAGCTGGCGCTGGATGCCGATCGCAAGCAGTCGCCGGTGCTGTTGCGCCGACGGCTCACCTACTTCGGCTTCGAGCTGGCGCGCGAGAGTGAAGCGGTCGACGAATTCCCGCCGGAGCATGCGCAGGCGGCGCGACATCTGTTGGCCGAAGCGGCGGCACGAAACGAATTGCGGCACGCGTCCGTGCGCCGCAATCAGCCGGTGGTCGAGGAGATCCGCGAAACGTGGCGGCGCCTTGGTGGCATCACGCCGCGACTTGGACAGGCGGAGCTCACCGCGTGGTACGAACAACAGATGGGCGCGGCCACGAATTGGGAGACGATTCGGAACACGCCGATGCTGATCGATCGGCGCGAGTTCGTGAGCCACGAGCAGGTGGCCGAGGCGCGCGCCATGCCCGGCGCGGTCGAGATCCGCGATCGCACGGTGCCGATGGACTACGACGTGGAGGAACACGACGGACGTCTGGTGCCCGTGGTACGGCTGCGCGTGCCGGAGAAGCTGGCGCGCACGATGGTGCAGGAGGAGGTGCCGTCGCTCGATCGGCCGGTGCGTTTTGTGGTCCCGCGTGGTCAGCGCGGGTCGGTGCGGGCCGATACGCTCGACGATCTGCAGCACAAGCTCGACTTGCCGTTCACCGAGGATGAACGCGCGCGCACAACGGAGGCGAAGGTCGAGCGGAAAGGGCATGACCGCGGCCGCGATCGCGGCGGCGATCGCGGCGGCGATCGCGGGGGCGGCCGCGGAGGCGATCGCGGCGGCAAAGGTGGACCCGGCGGCCACCGTCACCCGGGAAAGGGGAGACGGCGCCGCTGACCGGCGTCGTTACGCGAACTTTTTCGTGGCCGGAGACAGCATGGGGAGTACTTGCTTCGCCTGCTTCACGAAGGCCTCGACGTCGCCGGCCGGCAGTGAACGGCTGTACAGATAGCCTTGTCCGAAATCGCAGCCGATCGAGTGGAGGAACAGCTGTTGGCCGACCTCCTCGATGCCTTCGGCCACCACTTCGACGCCCATCGATTTGGCGAGCGACACGATGGTGCGCACGAACGCGGCCTCACGATCGCCTTCTTCGATGCGTGACACGAACGACCGGTCGATCTTGAGCTCGTCCACCGGGAAGTACTGCAGGTGGCTGAGCGATGAGTAGCCCGTACCGAAGTCGTCGATCGCGAGCTTGATGCCGAGCGCTTTGAGGGCGTTCAGCTTCTCCAGCGCGAGCTCGGGTGTGCGCATCACGTCGCTCTCGGTGATCTCGAGAATCAAACGACTCGGATCGAGCCCTGAGACCTGCAGCGCCTCTCTGGTGTCGTCGATGAGCGTGTCGCCGTCGAGCTGCTTGGCCGCCACGTTTACGCTCACCGATGGCGGGTCGGCCGCATAGTGCGTCCAGCGGGCGGCCTGAATGCACGCTTCCATCAACACCCAGCGTCCGATCGGTACGATCATGCCGGTTTCTTCGGCGATCGGCACGAATAGACCGGGCACCACGTAGCCCCGCTTGGGGTGCTGCCAGCGAATCAACGCCTCGAAGCCCTTCACGCGGCCACTCTCGATGCGCATGAGCGGCTGGAACTCGAGGAAGAACTCGTGCCGATCCACACCCAAGCGCAGGTCGGATTCGAGTTCGAGCCACTCCATGGCGTCGCGGTGCATCGCGGGATCGAAGCGTCGCACACACGCCTTCCCCGACGACTTCGCGGCGTACATCGCGGTGTCCGCGTTGCGCAGCACGGTCTCCTCATCGTCCGCCGGCTCTGCGATCGCGATTCCGATGCTGACGCCGACGACGACCTCGCGTCCGCCGATGCGCATGGGCATGCGCAGCAGCATCAGCAGACGCTCCGCGAGCACCTCCGGATCATCACCCTGTTCGATTGATTCGATCACGACGGAGAACTCGTCACCGCCGAGTCGCGCGACCGTTTCCCCGGCGCGCACGGTGCTGGCGATACGGCGTCCGACGATCTGCAACAGTTCGTCGCCAACCGCGTGGCCGAGCGAATCATTCACGCGCTTGAAGCCATCGAGGTCGAGCAGGATGACGGCGACGCGCGTGTCGCCTCGGCTGCGCCGCTCGAGCGCATGACGCAAACGATCGCGGAAGAGCACCCGGTTGGCGAGACCCGTCAAGTCGTCCTGGAAGGCCTGCTTGAGCAGCTGGCCCTCCATGCGCTTGCGCTCGGTGATGTCCTGAATCATGCCGATCATGCGCGATTCGTCGCCGTGCGTCACGCGGGAGACGGTGAGCTGTCCCCACACGACGTGTCCTTCCTTGTGGAAGAACCGGCGCTCGATGGTGACCGAGTCGCGTTTGCCGGTCCGGAGCTCGAGGCCCAATTCCCGCCCGGCCTCGATGTCTTCCTCGGGCGACAGCGAGACGGCCGACCGGCCGATCACTTCGCTCGGCGAGTAGCCGAGCAGATCCTGTGACGCGGGATTGGCCTCGAGAATGATGCCGTCGAACGACAGCACGTGAATCGCGATGCCGGCATACTCGAAGAAGGCGCGGAACCGGGCTTCGCTCTCGGCGCGGGCGCGGACGGACGCGCGCTCCACGGTCACATCGCGCACGTGCACGATCACCGCTTCATGCTCCTGCAGCACGACCGTGTGGAACATGATCTCGCCTTCGAGCACGCGCCCGTCCCGCGCGTGCATCATGGCTTCCATCGGCGCCCCCGAATCGGGGAGCGGGACGTTCGGGGCGAGCATGGGCGTGAGCACGCATGCCTCGCCGCCGCTGAGTCTGAGGCTTTCGATCGGCTGACCGAGTACCTCCTTCTCCACGTACCCGAAGGTCGTTTCAGCGGCGTGGTTCCACGCGATGAGACGGCGGTCCTCACGGGTGACCGCGAACATCGCCATCGGGCTCTCGTCGAAGAGCAACCGGTAGCGCTGTTCGCTTTGCTGCATCCGCTCGTAGCGCGACTCGAGTTCGCGTGACAGCTCGGTCATGGCGGCGGCACCGAGCTCACGCTCGCGATCGACGTCACTCAGCAGCGCACTGACCGACTTGAGGATCGGCTGCAGCGCGTCCGGCACCTCGGTGGTGCCATGTCGTCGCAACTGACGCAGCACGTACGGATGCATACTCAGATCTCCGAGATCGTCGTCACGGTCATCGTCTGGTTATGCAGCACCGCGGCGGCGAACTCACGACCGTCGGTGGGCGGCGCGATCTCCCCGTTGCTGTAGAATCCCACGACGGTGGACGAACCGCTCAGCCGCACGACTTCCTCGATCTCTTCCTCGACGCGGCTGCGCATCACGGCGCGGCGTCCGATGCAGGAGATGCAAAGCGTGAGGGCGGAACTGCCCTCGGCGAGCCCCTCGTGGGCCAGCTCGGCGGCCTGCGCGGCGCCGTCGATCAGCTTGTCGGTGGTGGTGCGCATGAGGCGCACGATGCTGCCGGTCGGGATGTCACCGGCAAAGCGCATGGAGCCTTCGGCTTCGTTGATGCCAAGCAATGTGCGTACCGAGACGGGTCCGTCCTTGTACGACCGCACGGCGAGCGGGAAGAGCAGGCCACTGCCGGGTAGCTCCTTGGCAAACTCACCGAGATAGCGGGAGTACACATCGAGCGCGCGCTCGCCGTCGAGTTCATAGACTTCGGCCACGGTCGAGCGTGTCACGATGCGATCGGGTCCGAACAAGTCCCAGCCGCCGACTGAGCCGGTGCCGATGACCAGCGATTCGCCCACGAGCCCAAGGGCGACCACGCGGCCGGTCGTGGGGGTGTCGTTGAGGCCGATGACCGAGCGCGTGAGCAGAATGCCATTCGACGCGAGCCCGCCGGTGACCTTGACTCCCGGAGGAAGCGCGGGATTGAGTCCGTCGAGGAAGCCGGCGGCGTTCATGCTGATGCCTTCGGCGAAGATCAAGACATGACGCAGTCCGGAAATCGTGGCCAGTTCAGCGCCGATGTCGGCACCGATGGCGCGGCTGTTCCCGACCTCGACACCGTCACGCATGACGGGACGGACGGTGGCGTGATCAAAGGAGACGGTGGTGACGACAGTCTGGCCGTCGTCCACGGCGCCCTGGGCGATCTGTCCGCCACCGGAGGCGTAGAGGTGCTGCGCGGCCGGGAATTGCTCGGCGATCGTGGCGAACCAGGCGCTGTCCGGGGGCTCGACCGGTCCAAAGCTCAGGACAAGCTGGACAGAGGTGTCCGGTGCGGCTGGCAGGGCAACGGACCAGCCGGCGGCCGGCGTCCAGAGCGACGAGCGAACAAGCATGGTCCGTATCCGAGAGCGACAGCCGCGTGGTGCGCCTCGGAGTGTGGCGACATCGTGGTGGCCGGCTAATTCAACTAAACGGTTGCGAAGTAAGTCTCGGCACGTGTGACGAAAAATCCACGAGCGAGGTAGTTCGGTAGCGCTGCCGGTGCGTCGAGGGTGCAGGTGTGGAGCCAGACCCGCGCGGCGCCCCACGCGAACGCGGTCTGCACGGCCTGCGTCACGAGCCATCCGCCGAGGCGGCGGCCGAGGACGCGCTGATCGAGTCCGATGTACGCGATCTCGACCGACCCATCGGCGTGCCGTTCGAGTTCGAGGAAGCCGGCAGCGTCGTTCCAATCCTGACCGAGCTCCGCCGTCACGCGATAGATCTGAATGTCCGGCCGTGCAAGATGAGCGGCCATGGCGCCTTGGTCCCACGCGTCGCGGTCATGCCAGTGCCACGGCGCGCCGATCTGCCGGTAGAGCGCGCGCCACGTCTCGACGGAACAGGGATCAATCCGATCCAGTGTCGCCGGAACCGCAGGCAGTTGCCCAGGCACCAATTGCTGCAGGGAGGACATCTCGAGATAGGTTCGCGTCACCTCGCAGGTTCTCGCGGACGGGGGCGCGGGGGCTGCGCTCGGACTGATCGGTCCTAGTTTTTCGGCTTCGCGGCGCTCGTTTTCGCTCATGCTGGAAATTCAGCTATGTTGTAAGTGTTTGTCAAGACATATCTTAAGGGGTTTTTCTCGTCGGGCTTGCGCATTGGACCGTACGGTCCTAATTTCCTTTCACGATGTCAGACCGCCGAACGCAAATCCTGGACGCAGCCGCGACGTTGATCTCCGAGCGAGGGTTCACCTCGACCTCGGTGGACGACGTCATCAAAGGCGCGAAACTCAGTGGCAAGAGCCACTTCTACCACTACTTCAAGTCGAAAGAAGAACTCGGCTATGAGGTGTTGAACCGTCAGTTCGAGCGTTTTGCCGAGCGCGGTCTCGCCATCCTGCGCGAGCCGATGATCGACCCGCTGGAGCGGCTCAACCTGTTCATCGACGCCGTCGTCGCATTGCAGTCGGAAAGCGGAGGCCGTCGTGGCTCGCCGTTCGGCAACCTGGCCGCCGAACTGGCCGACGCCCACGAGGGCTTTCGGGTTCGGATCGAGGCCGTGTTCGAGCGCTGGGCCAGTCAGATCCGCTCGTTGCTGTGGGAAGCGCGTCCGCAGCTGCACGACGATGTAGACGCCGTGCGGTTGTCGCGATTCATCATCGCCGCCCTGGAAGGGGCCGTGCTGATGACGCGCGTGAAGCGCGATCTCTCGGTGCTTGAAGGCATCGCTGCCGACCTGAAGCGATTTATCGCCATGCATGTGCGCGACGGCGCGGCCATGCAGCTGCACCGGAATCTCGAGTAAGCAGGATCCTCACAGCACGGCATTGCAGGGAACATGTCGGTTCCCGCGATGGCAGGATGACGGCGACTGCTGCGCGCGGCGCAGATTCATGGAGAGCAGGATCATGGTGAGCATGGACAACGAGGCAGTGCTGCTGGCGACCGTTCCGCGCGACGCGAATGACGCGGCGGATCGGAGCGGTGATCGCGCTGCCCGTCGCGCGCAGTTCGAGCGTGAAGCGCTCGTGCATCTGGATGCGCTGTACTCCTTCGCGCTGAAGCTGGCGCGCTCGCGAGACGACGCCGAAGATCTCGTGTCGGATACCCTGCTGCGCGCCCTCGAGCGCTGGGAGCAGTACCATCTCGGCACCAACATCCGTGCCTGGCTCTTCACGATCCTGTATCACGTGTTCGTGAGCCGGAAGCGTCGCATCGATGCGCGTGAAGTGCAGCAGCCGGAAGACACCGAGGGGTGGGCGCTGTTCGAGGCCGTCGGTGAGGCCGATCCGGAAGGGCGCTTCTACGACTCGTTCCTCGACGACGAGATCACGCGTGCCATCCGCTCGCTTCCCGAGGAGTATCGCGCCGCGGTGGTGTTGAGCGATCTGCAGGGGCTGCGGTATGCCGAGATCGCCAATGCGCTCGGCGTGCCGGAAGGCACGGTGAAGTCGCGCTTGTTCCGCGGCCGTCGCCTGCTGCAGCGCAAGCTCGCCAACTACGCGGTCGAGATGGGCTACTTGAAGGAGTCGGTCGTGCGCGCGGTGGTCACACCAAACGTGACGTCAGTCGTCGGCGCGTAACGTCAGGCGTCGCGCGCGAGTGAGCCGGCGGCACCGGCGAGTTCATGCAGTGCGCGCTCCACGGTACCGCTCCACCGACGCAGCTTCTCCCGAACGGCCGCCAGTTCAGCACGACTGGCGGCCGAGTCGCGTGCCGCATCGTCGTGCAGGGCACTCAATTCCATCACGCGGGCCTTCATGACATCGAGCGCACCCGTGAGCGAATCGCGCTCGCGCTCGGCGTCCTCGAGCAGTTCATGCACGCGGGCACGCGTTTGGGTGAGCAGCGTACACATCGCCCGCCAGGCGTCGCGCTCGATCGTGAGCTGACGACGCGATGCGGTGTCTTCCGCCAGGCGCTCGCGCAGGCGCGCCAGACGCTGCACCAGCGATCCGTTGCCGTTGATCGCCGTACCCGGCCCGAGCACCGCGAGGGCGGCCTGCAGTTCCCTGTCGAGTTCATGCGCACGCTTCTCGAATTCATCGCGGGCCGCGCGGGTCTCGTCGAGCGCGGCCAGCGCTTCGCGCAGGGCGCGCAGTTCGACGGCGATGCGTCGGACGCCGCGCGCGTCGCCTTCAGAAACGAGCCATCGCAAGGACGCGACGAACCCGCGCTCCAGTGTCAGGTCCGGATCGGACTCTGGTCGCGGCACGGCGTCGATCGCGCGGGCGGGGGTACGCGGCGTCGTCATGCGCGGCGTGCGAGCTCGCTCAAGGGCGCTTGACCGTGCGCGCCCGATGACGGGCGGCCTTGGCGCGATTGCCGCAGGTCCCCATGTCGCACCAGCGACGGAGTCCGTTCTTCGTGCCGTCGAGAAACACACGATGGCAGCGTGGATCGGCGCAGCGACGCACCCGCGCCAGCTCCGCTTCCACCAGCGAGTCGGCCGCCGATTCGACGATCGGGATCATCAGGCCGGCGAAGGCATCTCCCGTGGGCACGAAGGCCCGCGCATATCCGCCCTCCGTGCGCGGATCGAGTCGACGTGTGCCGGCACTCCGGCCGAGCACCCGGTTGATTTCCAGGACGGCGTCGTCGCGCACCCGCTCGCTGACATGGCCTTTTTCCGCCAGCACGCGAAGCGCCGCGCGCACCCGTCGCGCATCGACGAGCGTGGCGGCGGCGGCGGCTGGCTGAAGCACGGCACGCCGGCGAATGCCCGCGGCGCGCTCGTCGTCGACCGCGCCCTGCTCCTGAAACCAGCTCAGGAGCGCCTCGAAGTCCCGCAACAAATCGCCCCCGGGCGATTGCGCGGCGGCGTCGGTGTTGACGAAGTCGAGCCAGAGTCTCGTGCGAGGGGGCACGGGTCCGGGTGGACGATCGCGCGAGTCGGCCCGTCGCGCGTCGGAGAGGGAGACGGGCATATCGTGGAGTCAGAAGAGCTAGGTTACTTGCATACGTGGCTGCGAGCAAGCGTCTCGAACCAACCTCGACCCTTTTCTGCCGGATCCGAGTGAATATGAGCTTTCCCTTCTCGCGTGTTGCCGTCGGTTCGCGAAATCCGGTCAAGCTTGCCGCCGTGCGTGCCGTACTCGAGCGTGTTCAGCCGATCCTGGAGTTGGTGGCCGTCGAGGTCGCGAGCGGCGTGCCCGATCAGCCGATTGGCGACGAGGAAACGCAGCGGGGCGCCCGCAATCGCGCCATCGCGGCGCTCCAGCTGACCGGCGCCGAGCTTGCTGTCGGGCTCGAGGGGGGCGTGGTCGAACTCGCGGACGGCCGCATGCGCAGTTGCGCGTGGGCGGTCGTGGTGGATCGCGACGGTCTGGAGGGGATGGGCGGCTCGCTGTCGATGCCGCTGCCGGATCTGGTGGCCGCGCGTATTCGTGCCGGCGAGGAGCTGGGGCACGCGATGGACGCGATTGCCAACGTGGTCGGCACCAAGCATGGTCGAGGCGCCGTGGGCATCCTCACGGCCGGGCTGATCGACCGGCAAGGAGCCTATGAGCCGATGGTGGCCTATGCGCTGGCGCCCTGGTTGGCGCCAGCGTTCTTCGCACCGACGGAAGATCGCGCGTAGCGCGACGACGATCAGGACGGTCGGAACACCAACACCGGCGTGTGGGTGTTGCGGATGACCTCATCGGCGACGCTCCCGAGCATCATACGCTTGAGTCCGCCGCGTCCGTGGGTCGCCATGGCGAGTGCGCCGGCCGACGTACGCGTCGCTTCGTCGATGATGGCGCGCGATACACTCATGTCGGTGACGGCGTGGACGGTGGTGCCGGGCGCGCAGTCGGCTGCCATGCGCGTGAGGTAATCACGGCGCCCCGCTTCTTCGAGCGCGATGGCACTGTCGTCGACGAGCAGCGCTTCGGCGCCGAACGGTGCCATCGGCATTGCGTGCGGCACCGCGACCGAGAGCAGCGCCATTGTCAGTCCGGCCGCTTCGGCGAACGTCTTGGCGTGCGGCAGGATGGCCTCGGCGAACGGGGACCCGTCGAGCGTGCAGAGCAGGGTGCCCGCCGGCAGTTCGGGCGGCGCATCACTGCCTGACCCCCGCACCAGATAGACCGGCGCCGTGGCCCGGGTGAGGTAAGCGGTGGCGACACTGCCCAGGCGCAGGCGTTCGAAGCCGCTGCGTCCGTGGGAGGTCATCACGGTGAGATCCACTCCCGCTGTCTGCGCGTGCTCCACCAACGCCTCGATGACGGTGCCCTCGAGCAACACGCCGGTGGCGCTGATGCCCTGCGCCGTGAGTTCGGCCAGCGCGCCGTCGAGTGCGGCCTGATCCTGCTTCCGGTGTTCGCTGACCAACTCCGCATCGTACACGGGAATCGCGACTTCTCCGGGCACGAAGGGGATGTACGCGCTGGGATCATGCACGAGCGCGAGCTGCAGGGTGGCGCCGGTCCGGCGGGCCAGCGCCACGGCAATGGGCAGGGCGCGGGCACTCAGCACCGAGCCGTCAAACGGCACGAGAATGGTCTTGTACATTGCAAGACGTTGCACGCCCGGGAGCGTTCCTGCCAGAGGGGATCTCCCGACAGTTTGTCACCGTTCCGCACCGGGTCTCATGACGGCATCGCGTCCCTTTGTCACGCACGAGCGCGTCCGCTGGGCGGATGTGGATCTCGTTTCGATCATGCGGTTCAGCGCATTCACGCGTCTCGTGGAGGTGGCCGAGCAGGAATTGCTGCGCGCCGTGGGATTGCCGTACTCCACGCTGTTCGACAATCCCCGGATCTGGATGCCGCGGCGGCGACTCGAAATCGACTATTTCGCCCCCGCACGCATCGACGACGAGCTCGCGCTGGTGACGTATGTGTCGCGTATGGGCGACACGTCGCTCACGATGCAGGTGGATGTCCGTCACGCCACCCGCAATACCCTGATTGCCGCCGCCACGATGGTGGTGGTCTGTGTCACGGTGGAGGGATTCGCGAAGCGCCCGCTGCCGCGAATCGCCCGCGAATCGCTGGCGCCGTTCGTGATGACGGTGGAAGAAGCCCGGGCCGGCGCGCCCGAAACGCGCTAGATTGCCGATATGTCAGACATGACGTATGTACGCAAAGGCTTCGGCCTGAAGGCCGAGGTGCAAGACACCCTCGCGGCCGACTACACCGGTCAGCTGGTGGACATGCTGCGCGCGCAGGACTACACGCTGCAGGCGGGACAGACAACCGTGCGCCTCGCGAAGGAGTTCGGCTTCTGTTACGGCGTCGAGCGCGCGGTCGACTATGCATACCAGACGCGCCGGAAATTTCCGGACAAGCGCATCTTTCTGGCGGGCGAGATCATCCACAATCCGCACGTCAACGCGAAGTTACGCGAGATGGGCGTGGTGTTCCTGTCGGCCAGCGGCAAAGGCTTCGACTACGCGCCGGTGGAGCCGGCCGATGTCGTGATCTTGCCGGCCTTCGGTGTCACCATCCAGGATTTTCAGACCTTGCGCGAGCTCGGGTGCGTGGTGGTCGACACCACCTGCGGATCGGTGCTGAACGTGTGGAAACGGGTCGAGGTGTACGCGCGCGATGGCTTCACCTCGCTGATTCACGGCAAGTTCTACCACGAAGAGACGCGCGCCACGGCGTCGCAGGTGGAGAAGTATCCGGGCGGGCAGTACATCGTGGTGCGCGATATGGTGGAAGCCGAACTGGTGATGGACTACATCGAAGCGAAGGCCGGCAAGCCGACCCCGCGCCCGCCGCTCTCGCGTGCGGCGTTCCTCGAGAAGTTCGCGAAGGCCGCCTCGGATCACTTCGATCCCGATCTGCATCTCGACCGTATCGGCGTGGCAAATCAGACCACGATGCTGGCGCGTGAATCGCTGGCGATCGGTGCGGCGGTGGGCGACGCCATGGCCCGGGCGTACGGTGATGCGCATCGCTCCGAGCACTTCCGCACCTTCGACACCATCTGCAGCGCCACGCAGGACCGGCAGGATGCGGTGGTCGAACTGCTGACCGAGCCGCTCGATCTCATGGTGGTCGTGGGTGGCTACAACTCCAGCAATACGATTTCGCTGGCGGCGCTGTGCGGTGAGCAGGTGCCGACCTACCACATCGCCGATCCCGACGAAATCGACGTCGAGCACAATGCGGTGCGCGTCCGTCGTGTGGGGGCGCATCATCACGAAGACGAGATTGCGAACTGGCTGCCGACCACCGGGGTGCTGCGCGTCGGTATCACCGCTGGCGCCAGCACACCGAACAACAAGATCGGACAAGCGGTCGCGCGAGTCTTCGCCATTCGTGGCGAACGCGTCGATACGAGCCTCTGAGCTCGTCACACGGTTCACGGCATCGGAGCGCTCCGCACATGAATGGCACGATGGTGGAGTTTCGCACGACTGGCGGCACCGACGGTGGCACCCAGGGCGACACCGCGGCCGGGTATCTGTCGCTGCCACCATCGGGTCATGGCCCTGGGCTGCTGGTGCTGCAGGAGTGGTGGGGATTGGTCGACCACATCAAGGTGTTGGCCGATCGATTCGCCGCTGCCGGCTTCGTGGCGCTGGCACCTGATCTGTATGGCGGTGAGAAGGCCAGCACGCCCGATGATGCCAAACGGTTGCTGATGGCGCTCGACATGCCGCACACGGCCGGCGCGTTGCGGGGTGGTGCGGAATATCTGCGTGGGCTCGATGCGGTCGCTCCGAAGAGCGTCGGCGCCATCGGCTTTTGCATGGGCGGCCAATTGGCGCTGTATTCGGCCACTGCTCACCCGGATGTCATCGATGCGGTCGTCGACTTCTACGGCATCTTCAATCCGAAGGTGCCCGTCGACCTCTCGGCGCTGCGCGCGCCGGTGCAAGCGCACTTCGGCGAGCACGACAAGTCGATTCCCCGCGAGCGGGCCGAGGCACTGATGGCCGACGTGGCCGCGACCGGCGTTCGCGCCGAGACGTATTTCTACGATGCGGGTCACGCCTTCTTCAACGACTCGCGCGCGGTGGTGTACAACCCGGACGCGGCGCAGGTGGCGTGGGACCGCACGCGCACGTTCCTGCAGCAGACGCTCGTGTGACATCGGCCCTGCGCTGGATGCGAGTGCTCGTGCATGGAGCACTACTGGCGGTGAGTGTATCGATCGCGGCTTGTCGTGCACCGCATGCTCGTGAACAGTCCGTGCGCATGCTGCTGGTGAACGACGTCTATGTCACCGATACGCTGCGCGACGGCCGGGGCGGACTGGCGCGCGTGGCTGCGCTGCGCGACTCCATCGAGCGCGCGACGGGTGCCAAGGTGCTGTTCGTGCTGGCCGGCGACGTGCTCAGTCCCAGCGTGCTCGGCAAGTGGTACGGCGGCGCGCAGATGGTGGATGGCTTCAATGCGGCGCGGCTCGACCTCGCCACGTTGGGAAATCACGAGTTCGACGGGTCGCGCACGAATCTCGTGGCGCGCCTGCACGAGTCGCGCTTCCAGTGGCTGTCGGCGAATTGTGGTGAGGCGAACGGCGCGCCGTTCCCTGGCGTGCGCGGCTGGGATACGCTGCGACTGGGCGGCGTGAAGGTCGGCATTCTCGGTACCACCGTGGTGCGCGACTACGCGCCATACGTGTCCTGCCGGAATCCGGATAGTGCCACCACGGCCGGCGTCGATACGCTGCTGCAGCAGGGATCGGAGCTGGTCGTCGCGCTGACGCACCGGTTCATGCTGGAAGATGTGGCGACACTCGAGAACGAGCCGCGCATTGCCGCGATTCTGGGCGGTCACGATCACGACGGGCGCCGGGCCGTGCGCGACGGGCGCCTGCTGGTGAAGGCGGTGTCGAACTCGCGGACGGCGATCCTGGTCACCTTTACGCGGATCGGCACGTCGCCGTGGCGGGTGACCGACCAGCGTTTCGATATCGGCCCCGGCATGCGTGATGACCCTGCCACGCTGGCGGCCGTTCAGCGCTGGCGCGACACGCTCACACGCCGCATCGGACCCGATCGCGTGCTCGGTATCGCGCCGGAACCGATCAATGCGATCGATTCGATCTCGAAGCGCGAGAGCCCGTTCGGCAACATGATCGCCGACGCCATGCGTGTCGGCACGAACGCCGATGTCGCGCTGATCAACTCCGGTGCGTTGCGCTTCGACGACATCATGCCCGCCGGTCCGATCACACGGCACATGATCGAGGGGGTGTTCCTCTTCGCCGACGAAACGCGCGTGGTGACGTTCCCACTGAGTGGAGCGCGCCTGCGCGACCTGCTCGAAGTGAGTGTTGGGCGCGGGGGACTGAGCAATGGGCCGTATCTGCAGCTCAGTGGCGTGCGGTTCCAGTTCGATGCCACGCTGCCCAGTGGCGCGCGCGTCGTCGGGGCACTGACGCGCGACGATGGACGGCCGATCGGCGCCACGGACACCTTGCAGGTCTCGTTGGTGACGTATCCGGCGTGCCGAAGTGGCGACGGCTATCGCATTCCCGAGGCGGCCGAGGCCTGTCGCGCGCTCGAAGCGAACTCCGGCTCGCGTCCCCGCACCGCCGATCTGGTCCTGCAACATCTCGAACGTATGAATGGCCGAATCGTCCCGCCGCCGATCGGCCGTGTGACGCGTCTCGATCGGCGATAGCTACCGCGTCTCCCCCTTCAACAGGCCCATTGCCATGCACGAGCCCATTACCCCGCGCACTGCCGACGCGATCTCGCGTCTCCGCCTCGATGGAAAAGTCGCGATCATTACCGGCGGCACACGAGGCATCGGGTTGGCGATCGCCACCACGCTGGCGCGAGCGGGGGCGAAGGTCGCGATCTCCAGCCGCAAGCCGGAGCATGTCGACGCGGTGGTGAAGGCGCTACGCGGCGAAGGACTCGAGGTTGTGGGTATTCCGGCGAACATGGGGAAGGCTGCCGACGCGCACGAACTCGCGGCGCGTACGGTGGAGCATTTCGATGGCATCGACATCATCGTGAACAACGCCGCCACGAATCCTATCTTCGGCCCGCTGCAACAGGCCACCGACGATGCGTTCGAGAAGATCTTCTCGGTGAACGTGAAGGGACCACTGGAGCTGTGCCGCACGGCCCACACAGTCATGGCGCAGCGCGGTGGCGGTGCGATCGTGAATGTGGCGAGCATCGGCGGTGTGTCGCCGGAAGCGGGGCTCGGTCTGTACAGCGTGAGCAAGGCGGCGCTCGTATCACTCACCAAGGTGATGGCGCAGGAGTGGGGCGCCGACGGCATACGCGCCAACGTGATCTGTCCGGGGCTCATCAAGACGCGCTTTTCGCAGGCGCTGTGGCAGGACAAGGACATTTCGGATCAGGTGCTCGGTCATCAGCCCATCCGTCGCATCGGCGAGCCGGACGACGTGGCCGGCCTCGCGCTGTTTCTCGCGTCGGACGCGTCGTCGTATTGCACGGGCGGTGTGTACATGGTGGACGGCGGGTATCTCACGTGACGCACAAGGGAACCGCGCCGAGTGCCGCCGAGCTCGAGCTGTTGCTGGCGACCGCCCGCACCTTCGTGCGCGAGGCGCTCGTGCCGCTCGAGTCGCAGCTGCTGCACGGGGCGTGGGCACAGAACGAGCCGGTGCTGAAGCAACTGCGCGAGCAGGCGCGCGCGCTTGGGCTGTGGGCGCCATTCCTTCCGGCGTCGCTTGGCGGCCGCGATCTCCCGCTCGATGCGTATGCGCGACTCAGCGAAGTGCTGGGGTGGACGCCGTTCGGACACTACGTCTGCAATTGTCAGGCGCCGGATGTGGGCAACATGGAACTGCTGCTGCAGTTCGGCACCGACGAACAGAAGGCGCAGTTTCTGGAGCCCCTGGCCCGCGGCGAGATCCGCAGCTGCTTCGCGATGACGGAACCGGAGCACGCCGGATCGAATCCCGTGATGATGTCGACTCAGGCCGTACGCGAGGGAAATGAGTTCGTCATCACCGGGCACAAGTGGTTCACGAGCAGCGCCGACGGCGCGTCGTTCGCGGTCGTGATGGCCGTGACCGATCCGGACGAAGCGCGCAAACACTTTCGCGCCAGCCAGATATTGGTGCCGCTCCCGGCGCCCGGCTACACGCTGGTGCGCAACATCGCCGTCATGGGCGAGAGTGGCGGCGGCTGGGCCAGTCACGCCGAGGTGCGCTTCGACGGCGTGCGCGTGCCGGTCACGAATGTCCTCGGGTTGCAGGGACGTGGGTTCGCATTGGCGCAGGAGCGACTCGGGCCGGGGCGTATTCATCACTGCATGCGCTGGATCGGCATCTGCGAGCGTGCGTTCGACCTGATGTGTCGTCGCGCCGTGGAACGCGAGCTGGCACCGGGCGACGTGCTGGCCAACAAGCAGCAAGTGCAATTCTGGATCGCCGATTCGCGCATCGAGATTCACGCGGCGCGATTGATGGTGATGGATGCGGCCACGCGCATGGCGCACCACGGGCAGGAAGCGGCGCGCGAAGAGATCGCGTACATCAAGGTGTTCGTGGCGAACACGCTGCAGCGTGTGCTCGATCGCGCGATCCAGGCGCATGGCGCGCTGGGTATGACGGATGACACCCCGTTGGCCTGGTGGTACCGGCATGAGCGTGCGGCGCGCATTTATGACGGTGCCGACGAAGTACATCGCACCGTGATCGCGCGTCGCGCGCTCACACCGTACCTGCCGCCTCGCACGCCCCGAGAGTGAATGCCCGTGACTGATGGAACGATCGCGTTGCGCGAGGGCGAACAGATCGACGCCGAGTCGCTGCTGCGCTGGCTGGCCATGGAAGTGCCGGAGATGGTGCCGGCCGGCGCTCGCCTGAGCGTCAGGCAATTTCCTGCCGGGTTCTCGAATCTCACTTATCTGCTCACGATGGAGCACGAACACGGCCGGCGCGCACTCGTCCTGCGCCGACCGCCGCGTGGCGTGAAGCCGGGCATTGCGCACGACATGGGACGGGAGCACGGCATCCTTGCGGCGCTGTACGGCAGCGGCGTTCCGGTGCCGAAGTCGCTGGCCCGATGCGATGATCCGGCGGTGATCGGTGCGCCGTTCTACATCATGGAGCATGTGGACGGTGTGATCCTGCGTGGCGCGCTGCCGGAATCCGTCACCGACAATGCGGCGGCTGTACCGACCAAACTGGCCGCACTCTCTCTCACGTTCGTGCAGACGCTCGCGCAGTTGCACGCGGTCGATGTTTCGACGGAGCCGCTCGCTTCTTTGGGGCGGCCAGAGGGCTATGTGCAGCGGCAGGTGCAGGGATGGGCGAAGCGATGGGTCGCGTCACGCACCGACGACGTCCCGGCGCTCGACTGGGCTGCCGCGTGGCTCGACGCGCACCGTCCGCCGGATCGCGCCACGACGCTGGTACACAACGATTTCAAGCTCGACAACCTCGTGCTCGAGCCGGATCTCTCACGCGTGCGCGCGATTCTCGACTGGGAGATGGCCACGATCGGGGATCCGCTCATGGATCTGGGCACCAGCCTCGCCTATTGGGTCGAAGCCGGCGACGCGCCGATTTTCCGCGCGCTCGGACTCGGAATCACGGCGCTCCCCGGCAACATGACGCGCGCCGAGCTGGTGCAGGCGTACGGGGCGCACCGCGGCATCGACGTGAGCGATGCAGCGTTCTATTACGCGTTCGGGTTGTTCAAGGTGGCGGTGATCGCGCAGCAGATTTACGCGCGTCATGTGCAGGGGCTGACGAGCGATCCGCGATTTGCGGTGTTGGGGGAGGTCGTGAAGGCGCTGGGGCTCGCGGCGCGGAAAGCGGCGGAGACGGGTGTGGTGTGAGCCCACGGCTCATAGCCTACGGCTCATAGCCCACGGCCCACGGCCCACGGCCCATGGCCCACGGCCCAAAGCCCACAGCGCATTGCTATGAGCCGTGGGCTATGAGCCGTGGGCTATGAGCCGTGGGCTATGGGCCGTGGGCTTTGGGCTTTGGGCCGTGGGCTTTGAACTACGCGTACACCTCAAAGATCCCGGCAGCTCCCATCCCGCCGCCGATACACATCGTCACCATCCCGTAGCCGCCGCTGCGCTGTCTGAGTTCGTGCACGAGCTGCGTCGTCAGCTTGGCGCCGGTGGCGCCGAGGGGGTGGCCCAACGCGATCGCGCCGCCGTTCACGTTGATGATGCTCGTGTCCATCCCGAGCTCCTTGATCACGGCCAGTGCCTGCGCCGAGAAGGCCTCGTTGAATTCAATGAGCTTGAGGTCGGCCAAGGTGAGTCCGGCGCGCGCGAGCGCTTTCGGGACGGCTTTGATCGGACCGACGCCCATGATGTCGGGATCGACACCCGCCACCGCGAAACTCACGAAGCGCGCGAGCGGAGTAAGGCCGAGCTCCTTCGCCTTGGTGGCGCTCATCACGAGCACGGCGGCCGCGCCGTCGGAGTACGGGCTGGCATTGCCGGCGGTAACCGTACCCGTCGGCGAGAACGCCGGACGCAGCTTGGCGAGACCTTCCAGCGTTGTCTCGGCACGCGGGCATTCGTCGGTATCGAACACCACATCAGTCACCGTCTTCTCGGCGCCCTTCCACGCGTAGCGTTGCGTGTGGATCGGGACGATCTGTTCCGTGAACGCGCCGCGCTGAATGGCTGCTACTGCTTTCTGCTGACTCTCGAAGGCGTGCTGGTCCTGCGCCGCACGTGAGATCTCCCAACGCTTCGCCACGCGTTCGGCGGTGAAACCCATGCCGATGTAGCTCTCGGTGATCGCTGGTGAGAGTCGGGCGTTGTAACCCGACATCGGCACCTGCGACATCATCTCGATACCGCCGGCCATTACGGCATCACCCTGACCGGCGATGATGGCCTGCGCGGCGTACGCCACCGATTGCAGGCCGGACGAACAGAAGCGGTTCACCGTGGCGGCCGATGTTTCCACCGGGAACCCGCCGCGCAGCCACGCCAGGCGCGCGTGATTGAGACCTTGCGAGGCCTCGGGCATCGCGCAGCCCCACTGCACGTCTTCGATGATCGCGGGGTCGATACCCGCGCGATCGATAGCCGCCTTCATCACGGCAGACGACAAGTCCACCGGATGCACGCCGGCGAGCGCACCATCCGCCTTGCCGCGCGCGACCGCGCTGCGGGCGGCACTGACGATTACGACCTCGGTCATCTCTATCTCTCCTGCCGCGCGCTCAATTGCGCAGCGGCTTGCCGGTCTTGAGGGTGTACGCGATGCGCTCCTGCGTCTCCTTGGTGCCGAGGAGGCTGAGGAACTGTTCGCGCTCGAGGTCGAGCAGGTCCTGCTCGGTGACGTCACGCTGGGTGCCGTCGCCGCCGCAGAGCACGTAGGCGATTGCACGGCCCACACGGACATCGTGGGCCGACGCCTGACCCGCTTCCTTGGCAGCCCAGAGGGCGTACTCGAGATTGCCGAGTCCTTCTCGACCCAGCGCGCGAACCGTGCGCTCGAGGGGCGGGAGATAGCCGCGCGCGAGATCGAGCACGCGCGCCTTCGCGTCGGCGAGCTGGTGATCGCGATTCATGCTGATGCGATCGCTCTCGCGCAGGAAGCCCAAGGCCTTCGCTTCATACGCGGATGTGGTGGTGGTCGCAAAGGCAATGAGCTTGAACGCCCGCTTCACGGCGGCGAACAGATCGACCTCTTCGTAGTTCTGCAGTTCGGCGGTGAAGCGCATGAGCAGTTCCTTCGTGCCGCCACCGCCCGGCAGCAGCCCCACACCGGCCTCCACGAGCCCCATGTAGGTCTCGGCGTGCGCCTGCACGGCATCGGCGTGCAGGGTGAACTCCGAGCCGCCACCGAGCGTCATACCGGCCGGTGCGACGACTACCGGGAACGGCGCGCGACGAATCGACATCACACTGTCCTGGAACGTCTTGCAGGAGAGCGCGATGTCATCCCATGCGCCGGCCGAGACCGCGAACGACACCAGCGAGAGATCGGCGCCGACACTGAAGGCGCGCGCGTCTTCGTTGCCGATCACCATGCCGTTGAAGCCGAGCTTCTCGACTTTGTTGAGCGCGCTTTCGAGTCCCTTGAGCACGCCTTCACCGAGGCTGTTCATCTTCGAGCGGAACTCGAAGCACGCCACGCCGTCGCCGAGGTCGATCAGACGCGAAAGCCCATTGTCGTCGAGCACGCGTCCGCTCTTGGCGAGACTCGCGAGCGCCAGACGCCCGGGGATGCCCGGTATCGGCTCGTACGTGCCGTCGAAGGTGAGGTACTCACTGTCCTTGTAAAACGAGCCCTTCGCCATCTCGAGCAGCGGCGGAATGCTCTTGCCGTGCGCGCGGAATTCGCCGCGCAGCCAGTCGATGCCGAGGGCGTCCATGATCTGGAAGGGGCCGGCTTCCCAGCCGTAGCCCCACTCCATCGCGCGGTCGATCGCCACGATGTCGTAGGCCAGTTCGGAGGCGAGTGTGAGCGTGTAGTGCGCGGCGTCGGCGAGATGATCGCGCAGGAATGCGCCTTGCGCGCCCGTCATCGCGACGGCGGCCGGCAGGCGCTGAGCGATCGGCATACGGATCGCCTGACCGATCTCCCCACCTTCGAGTCGCTGTTGCGGCACGTAGCTCTTGGACTTCCAGTCGAAGGTCTGCGTGCCTTCCTTGGTCTTCGTGTAGAAGCCGCCGCCCGTCTTGTCGCCCAGCTTGCCCTGGGCCACGAGTTCTTCGAGCATCCATGACGGCAGCGCAAAGTCTTCGCCGGTGGCACTCCCGATGCCCTTCGTGACGTGCGCGAGCACGTCGAGGCCGGACAGATCGCCGGTGCGGAAGGTCGCGGTGCGCGCACGGCCGATGAGCGAGCCGGTGAGTCCGTCCACTTCATCGATGGTGAGTCCGTGCTGCTCCATGCGCCGCATGGTGCCGACCATGCCGTACACACCGAGCCGATTGGCCACGAAGCCAGGCACATCCTTCGCAATCACGATGCCCTTACCCAGCGTGCGCTCGGCGAATTCACGCGTGGCGCCGATCACCGCCGGATCCGTTTCCGGGGTCGGGATGATCTCGAGCAGGTGCATGTACCGCGGCGGATTGAAGAAGTGCGTGCCGAGGAAGCGACGACGGAATTTCTCGCCGCGCCCTTCCAGCAGCACGGACATCGGAATGCCCGACGTGTTCGACGAGATGATCGCCGTGGGCTTCATCAACGCTTCGATGCGCGCGAACAGCTGCTGCTTCGGTTCGGCGAGTTCGACGATCGCTTCGCAGATCCAGTCGCATTCGGCGAGGAGCTGCAGGTGATCCTCGGTATTGCCGGTGCGCACGCGAGCGACCGCAGCGGCTTCCATGAAGGACGCCGGCTTGGACTTGATCGCCTTCTGCAGCCCGTTCTTCGCGGGCGCACTTCGGTTCGGCGACTTGGGATCGCTATCGCCGGGGATATCGAGCAACACGACACGGCAGCCCGCTGAAGCCGCGAGGGCGGCAATGCCGCTCCCCATGGCCCCAGCGCCCACCACGCCGACAGTCGTCATGCGCATTCGGAACTCTCTCCGTAAGGGACCCCCACAAATTCCGCCGTGGATCGGTCGGGCGGAAGGGGCAGGGGCGAAAAACACGACGCTGGCGTCATGTTCGGCCCCCGAGGCCTACGGGTTGAACCAGTAGCTGACCTTGAGGAGCAGGGTGTTCAGGGGGCGGGCCCCGAAGAGATCACGGACGTCGCGACCCGGGACGAACACGCCGGGATTCAGCGCGTCCTGGGCGCGACCCTGCTGCCACACCAGGAAGACGGCGCTGGCCGGCCGGTACTCCCAGCGGAGGACCGCGTTCGAGTTGAACTGCTTGACGTTGAAGTTGGCGGGGGCCGAGGTGCGGAAGGTGGCGAACCGGTCGGCGTACTCGTCGGCGCGCGCGTCGTTCAGTTCGCGCCAGTTGCTGTACTGTCCGGTGCTCACGAAGGGCTGCGCGTACAGCTGGAAGGAGAGCGTCGGCGTCGCGGTCCAGTTGGCCCGCATCGTGATGCCGAGAATGTGCTGGTGCAGCCGCGCGAACGTGAAATGCGTGGTGTCAGAGAGGAACGCGCCGTAGTTACCAATCCACTGCTGGTCGTTGGTGACCTGATCGTAGTTGAGCGACATCGACGTGGAGAAACGGCTCGCGAAGCGCCACTCCGCGCCGGCGTCCGCTCCACGGTACCACGAGCGCCCTTCATCGCTGGTGCCGATGCGATACGCGGCACGCGGCACTACCACGGGACGCGGATCGCCGATGAGATCGAAGCGCAGGTTGTTCTTCATCGACTGCCGTAACGCGGGGCCGCCGCGGGCACAGCTCACGCAATGGGTGCCACCCACATCACTGAGCGATGCGGTGATCGCGCCGCCCCAGTTGTTCAGCAGCGAGCCGCTGGTGTGCACCGACAACGTCTGGGCGGCGAGCAGTCCGCCGGTGGTCCAATGCGTTTCCGCACTCATCGTGGAGAATGACGAGCGCAGCACGCCGTTGGGGCGCAGTTGGCGCAGGTCGAGCGATTGGCGGAACGAGATGTCGTTCACGAGGTTTACGAAGCCGAGGTCGTTCATCTCGACGCCGGCCGACGCGTAGCGCAGCACGTTCTCATAGCGCACACGGCCGCCGACCTGCTTGATGCCGGCGGACATCACGACGCCGCCCATCGCGGTGCGCGTGGAGTCGTAGGACGCTTCGTGGTCGGGCCGCTGATAGAAGTGCACGCTGTTGCGCTGCGTGAGGGCGATGGATTTGGCCGAGCCACTGACTTCGTTCAGCCCCGTGTAGCCCATGACTTCCCATCGGTCGCGCGCGAAGCGGTGATAGCCCTGCAGCAGCAACGTGGTCGCGGCGCGGCGCAGAAACGGGTCGGTGGCGGCGTCGCTCCGGCGGCGCACGTCGGTGAGCTCCATGCCCAGTTGCGAGCGTCCACCGCGCATTTCGCGCAAGCCGCGCAGCACGAGATAGTTCGTCTGCGGCTCGATGGTGGTGCCATCGGCGCCGCGCACGTTTTCAGTCGAGGCGTTCACCAGCCCGAACGCCACGCCGTTGTCGAAGCGGCCGGTGACCTTGGCGGCGGCGGTGATATTCGTGAACAGCGCGTCGGCGTTCGATCGCCGCATCTGCGGCGTGCGACCGATGCGCCGGGTGTAGAAAATGCCTTCGCAGGAGCCGCCGCAGCGATACAGGCCGGCCCCTTCCTGGAAGAAGGGCCGGCGCTCGTCGAAGCGAATTTCAAAGGCGGACAGATTGAGTACCGCGGGGTCGGCCTCGACCTGACCGAAGTCAGGATTGACCGTGGCGTCGATCGTGACGCGCGAGCCGATGCCCGCTTTGAGATCGAGACCGCCGGCCAGCGAACCGTGCGAGCCGCCACGGGGCACGGCGGGATTCGGCACGCTCTTGGTGACCGTATACGGCAGCAGTTCGAGGCGCCGCGGCGTGCCGATGCCGGTGATGCCTTCGAGCGTGCCCAGCTGCGAGATGAGCGTGCGACGCGACGGCCGGTACAGTGGCCAGCCGGTGCGTTCGTTGAGCCGCGTGATGTCGCGCCACACGCCGAACCCGAAGGTGTGCACGTCTTTCGCGGTGAAGCGCAGCTGGCTGAACGGCACACGGTATTCGGCGATCCACCCGAGACTATCGATGCTGGTCGCGACATCCCACACCCCATCCCACGTCGCGTCTTCGGTGATGTCGCCGTAGATGGAATAGTCGCGTTTCACGCCGGCCGGATTGACGGCGAGTTCGACGCCGGTGCGTCCGTCGTGATACGCGTCGATGATGATCTTGAGCTGATCGCTGGCCGTCTTCACGTCGCGGCGCGAGAGCAACGAGGCCAGACTGTCCGGGTGCGGATCGAAGGCCCGCACGATGACGTACAGGTAGCGGTCGTCGTACGCCGCGCGCGCTTCCGTGCGAAACGTGGGTTCCCCGTTCTCGCCGGGCTCGAACTGCCGAAACGCTGTCATCGGTGTGGCGGCCCGCCAGACGGCGTCGTTCTCGCGGCCATCGATGTCGGGCGCGCGGGTGGCGCGAATGGCCTGGCCGACGGTCTCGCGCGCACCGTCCGCTCCCTGCGCGCGCAGGCTGGAGGATGATGCCGTTGTCAGGAGGGCGAGCAGCGCGACGGAGGACAGCGCGGAGGGGAATGCGGTGGAGCGTAAGCGCGATGCAAACATCAGGTCTGTTGCGAGGGGTCGTATCCGGCCACGTCGGCGTAATACGTCCGGATGCGGGCGATCCCCGCGGCGGGATCATCTTCAACGGGCATCGTGGTTGGCCCGAGTCGTACGACTTTGCGTCGGAAATCGAGGGCGACGCAGCAGATAGGGACATTAGCGCCCTTCGCGACGTGCCAAAAGCCGCTGCGCCACGCCGTCACCTTTTTGCGCGTGCCTTCCGGGGCGAGGGCGAGCGCGAACCGCTCGTGCGACCGGAAGGCCTCGATCGTGCGCTCCACGGCATTCTGGGAGTTCTTGCGATCCACCGGAATTCCCCCGTTCGCTCGCATGAACCACCCGAGGGGCGGCACGAAGAGGGTGTGCTTGCCCCACCAGTGCGCGTCGAAACCGAGAGCCCACTTGGCCGCCAGCCCGATTGGGAAATCCCAGTTCGAGGTGTGCGGGGCGACAATCGCCACAAAGCGCGGCACGTTCGGCATCTGCCCTTCGAAGCGCCAGCCGGCCCGGAAGAGGAGGGTGCGTCCGAGCGCGCGTAGCCATGCGCGATGCGATTGCGGGACATCGGGACCGAGCTGCCAGTCTTCCGGCGTGTTCGTGCTGGCGGGGGTGGGCGTCATGCCGTTCATTTGACAGATGGCAGACAAGATCCGCAAGAGCGAGCTGGAGTGGCGGACGATTCTCTCCACCGAACAGTTCCGCGTGATGCGCACGCACGGCACCGAACGGGCCTTCGGTGGCTGCTATTGGGACCACCACGACGAGGGCGTGTACATCTGCGCCGGCTGTGGTCAGCCCCTCTTTTCGTCGAGCGCGAAGTTCGACTCCGGCACGGGGTGGCCCAGCTTCACGGAGCCCGTGAGCGATATCGCTATCGAGACGAGCACCGACCGGAAGTGGTTCCTCGTGCGGGTCGAGGTGCACTGCGCCTCCTGCGACGCGCATCTCGGGCACGTCTTCGACGATGGCCCGGCCCCCGGCGGCATGCGCTACTGCATCAACTCGGCGTCGCTCGATTTCAGCGAGATCGAGGAATAGATCGAGGAATAGATCGAGGAATAGATCGCGGTGTGGGCGACCGGCACGGCGCACTACCATCGCTACCGCAACCGCCACCGCGAAAAGCAACCGCCTGAACCCGCAGACCACCGATTGCACGGAACGCGCACAGATAAGCCAAGAGCGCTGTTGGCTTAGCTGTGTCGTTGTCCGTGCAATCAGTGGTGTCCGTGTTCAGACTGTTCGCCGGTGCTGTTCGCTGAATGCGAAGAACCCCGACACCGGATCATCAGATCCAGTATCGGGGTTCTCTCCCACCACCGCCTTCCCGCGGTGGACACTCCAGAGCTTCAGTCGCGGATGATCGCGCCATTCACTCCGTACATCGATTGCTCGCTTACGAGCAGCTCGGGCGTCCGCGCGGCAGCGCGACCGTGCAATTCTTCGTCGTGCCGTTGTCCGTGATCTGCAGCTTCGCGGTCGCCGTGCCGTCGTACGTGATGACTTCGCGACGTTCCCTCGTGGAGCTCGTGCCGTCGATCGTCATGATCACCTTCATGCGGCGCACCACGGTACCGGCGGTCGGATAAGTCTGCGTCGTGGCCGACACCGGAATTACGAGGCCCGTCGTGGTATCGGAGGCGCTGCGCACCGACGAGAAGGTCTTGCCGTCACGGTTGGTGCCGGTGGCCGTCTCGTTGCCCTGCGAAGTGCCGTTCACGGTGCGCTGCGTGCTGCCCGCGGCGAGTCCCGTGACGGTACGATCGCCGCTGTTGTTCACCGTGGCGGTGACGCTGCCGTCGCGGCTGCGGGTGGCCGTGCCGGTCACCGCCGTGCGGACACGAACCGAATTCGTGGTGAGGCTGTCGATCGCCGACTGCGCCGTGCCGGCCGCATTCTTGATCGTGTAGATCGACGTCACCGTGAACCCGTTCTTCACGGTCGGTCCACAGGTCAGGTCACCGGTGCCGGCCGAGAACACGCAGCTGTCGTCGATGCGGATGCCGAACGGTCCGCCGTGCGGTCCGCGTCCCGGGGCCGCGCCGCCGATGAAGGCATCGCCCAGACCGCCGCCCATGAAACCGCCCATGCCAGGGCCGCCGCCATGTCCGCGACGCGGTCCACCCCACGGCATGCCGCTGCTGTCGCTCGACGCGTAGCTGCTGGAGACGAGGTCGAGGCCGGCCGGCGCGCTGCTGAACGCGAGATCGGACAGGAAGGCGTTGGGTTCGTTGCTGTTATCGAGGCTGCAGGCAGCAGCGCCGAACAGCGTGGCGGTCGCGGCCAGTGTCAGAAGACGGGAACGAGCCATGGGTGACCTCGCAAAGGGGCGGCCTGCCGAGCCTCGCGACCGTCGCGAGTGCATCAGTGAGGCCTTCGCAACAGGAGACACGCGATCGTGGCGAGACCCTACGTGCTACTCGCCGGCGCTCGGCAGGAATGGCGACAGCTTCTCTCGCAACTGTCGCAACGCCCGGCTCATATTCGCTTCCACCGCCTTCACCGTCACGCCCAGCTGCTCGGCGATTTCACTGTAGCGCAAATTGCGTTCGCGGCTCATGAGAAACACCTCACGCGTGCGCGGCGGGAGGGCGTCGATCGCTTCACGGATCGCGTCCTGCAACTCACCCGCTTGGGTGTCGGCATCGGCGTGTTCGGCGGGCTCGCTGAGGGCCTCCACATAGACGGCGGACTTCTTCTGCACCTGCAGATGTCGCAGATGATTGAGCGAACGGTTGCGCACGGCCTGCATGAGGTAGCCGGCCACGCTGCTGTCGGGCGCGAGTGTTTCGCGACGGCGCCAGAGCTCGAGGAAGACATCCTGCGAGAGTTCTTCGGCCACGCCCGGGTCGTGCAGCACGCAATTCGCGGAGCGGACCACGGGCTCATACCACTGCCGGAAGATCGCATCGAACGCTGCGTGATCCCCGCCCCGCAGGCGGGCCAGCAAGTCAGCGTCGGACACGAGGGGCGTGGGGTCGGGAAATGACTGGGACAGGATACGGTCGACGCGACTCCTCGGAGTCCTGTCGGCCTCAGTTGCAGCGTATACTACATCGGACCGCAGCGCTTGTGCGCTGGGGCCCGCGGGAAAAGCGGGGACGTAGGGTATCGCCATCCACTCGTGTCTCTTGGGCATGTCCGACGAAATCCGTCCATCTGCTGCATCCGCTCCCGAGGCCGACTGGGACGCGATCTCCCGCTATGTGGCGGGGGAGAGCGATGCCGTCGAGTCGGCCGCCGTCAGCCAGTGGCTGGCCGCGCATCCGGAAGACGCGGCGCTGGCGGCCATTGTTAAGGCGCGGGCTGATCAGGCCGCGATGCGGTCGGCCGTGTCGGTCGATACCGAGCGGGCGTTGGCCGCTGTGCGGAGCCGGATGGCGACGACCCCGTCGTTGACGGTCGAACGTGGCGGCGCGATGAAGGCCCCCGCGGCGTCGCGACGCTGGCGCGGGCCGATGTTCGCGGCGGCGGCAGCCGTCACCGCCATGGTCGGTATCGCGCAGTGGCGCGGCGGCAACACGGCCACGGCGCAGGTGTATGCCACGCAGGTGGGGCAGCGTGACTCGGTGAAGCTGCCCGACGGCAGTACGGTCGTCCTCGCGCCCGGCAGTCGGCTCACGGTGGCCTCGGGCTTCAACGACGGCAATCGGGACGTCACTCTGGAGGGCGCGGCGTTCTTCGAGGTGAAGCACGACGGGGCGCATCCGTTTGTAGTGCATTCGCGCGGTGCGGAGATTCGCGACATCGGCACGGCCTTCTCGGTGAAGACCGACGCCAACGGTCGTGTGGCCGTGGCGGTGACGCATGGCATCGTCGCGTTGCGCGATACGGCGGCCGGCAGCGCGGCGCCGGTGGAACTGCGCGCGGGTGATCGCGGTGTGCTGCAGGCCGGTACAGTGGCGGTGGCACGCGGTACGGTCACCGATGATGACATGGCATGGACCCGCGGGCAGCTGGCGTATCGGGATGCGCCGCTGGCCGAAGTTCAGGCCGACTTGCGTCGCTGGTACGGTATCGAACTGCAGGTGACGGACGCGGTACTGGCCCGCCGCACGCTGACGGCGTCGTTCCGCGGTGATTCGGCCGCGCAGGTGGTGCAGGTGATTGCGCTGGCCTTGGGAGCCGATGTGGTGCAGCGTGGCGATACGATTCTTCTTCAGCCGCAGGGACCGGGTTCAACGCCGAATCCTTGAACGGGGCGATCGACGCGCATATGTGGCGGTGGCAAGTGGTACGACGCGGGGTGACCGTGGGCGCGATCGCAGTCTTGATCGCGCCCCTTACTGTCGTTCGCGCTGAGCGCGCGCCGATCACGGCCGCGCGTGCAGCGGATCCGGTGTGTGCGGTGCGGCTTGGGGCGCAGGAGCGTTCGTCGCTGTGGGCGCCGCCGCTGGACCGCATCGTGAATCTGCACGTGCCTGAGGTCTCGATTCGCGAGGCCCTCGATCGGTTGGCCGTGGTCGCGAAGATCGAACTGTCGTACAGCGCGGAGCTTTTGCCCGCGGGCAAGCGGGTCTGTCTCACGCTCGATCGCGTACCGGTGGGCGCGGTGCTGGAGTCGCTGCTGTCGGGGACGTCGCTGCGCTCGATCGTGCTGGGCAGCACGCAGGTCGTGCTCGCACCGTCGCGCGCTGGGGTCGTCGCCGATGCTGCCGGCCCTGGTGGCGTCGTGCCGTCGGCGAGTGTCGTGGCCGGCTCCGCGATTTCGCGACGGGCCAGTGTGCTCGATCGCGTGGTCGTGACGGGATCTCCCGACGGTGCGCCGCAACGGGGGTCGCCCTTCGCGCTCGACGTGATCGAGGGCGCGACGCTCGCCCGACATGGCGTCGGCACGCTTGGGGAAGCGCTCGATCTCGCGGTGCCCGGCGTGTGGTCGTGGACCGCCAGCGCTGGCACGTTGTCGGCCCGCTACGGCAGCATCCGCGGGGCCAGTTCGTTCGGTGTGAGTGCGCCGAAGATCTATCTCGATGGTATCGAGGTGGCCAACCCGCTGCTCGTGACGCAGCTCGATCCGGCGCGGGTGGAGCGCGTGGAAGTGATTCGCGGCCCGCAGGGAGCCGCGCTGTACGGTGCCGATGCCATCAGCGGCGTCGTGAACATTCTCACGCGACACGATGGCACGCCCACCGGAACACCGGTGGTGCAGCTGTCCACGACGGCGGGACTATCGGCCACGGCCTACGCGCCGCGCGACGCCTTCGTGCAGGATCATGCGCTGTCGTTCCGCAGTGGCAGCAGTTCACGCAGCCTCGGACTCGGTCTCAACATCGGGACGGTCGGGGCGTATGTGCCGGGCGCATCGGAGCAGCGCTTGCTGGCCGATGCCGACGTGCGCGTGGCGCGTGCGAACGCGGTGTTCACCGGCACCGCGCGCTTTTCGGCGCAACGCGCGAATGCCAGTACGAGTCTGATCTTCGGCGGCGCCACGTCGCCCGCGCTCACGGCAGGCACGGATGTGTCGGCGACGCCCCTCTGGCCGTCGCGTCTGCGAACTGCGGCCGGTGGACTCGGTGCGTTGCCGCCGGATTCGTCCGGCGCTCGCCCACCGCTGGATACCACGGCGCGGGTGCCTTTTACCGGCGACAGCGCCACAGGGCAGTCGTTGTCGCAGTACACGGTGGGCGGCACGATGGCGGTGATGCCCAATCTGCACTGGACGCATACGGTCATCGCCGGCATTGACGGCTATCGTCTGCATGGACTGTCGTCGGCCTCGCTGCCGACGCCCGTGTCGTCCACGAGCGCGTTGGGCGAGGGAGAGGGCTCGGCCGATCGGGGGACGCTGCGGCTGCGTTCTGTGGGCCGTTTCGATGTCGCTGAAGGCACCTTGCTGGCGGTGACGTTCGCGGCCGAGCAGGCGCTCACACGTGATGTCGCATCCGAACTGGCGAGCGCTCCGGGCTATCGTCCGAACGGTGGCGCGCTCACGCCGGCCATCGCGTCGTCGCCCACTTCGTTGCGGCTCGCGCAGAGCTGGATCAATAACACCGGCCTGTCGGCGCAGGCGATGGTGTCGTGGCAGGACCGTTGGTACGTCTCGGCTGGTGGTCGGGCTGAGCGCACGAGCGGCGCCACCGCCGAGGTGCAGCATGCGTTGTTGCCGATGCTTGGCGCGGCGTATGTCCGCGACTACGGACCGGCGGTCTTGAAGCTGCGCAGTGCGTTCGGCTCGGGCATCCGGCCGGCGCGCACGTTGGCGCGGGGCACGTCGTGGATGGGGCGCGGCGTCGCATCCGTCACCGACGGACTGCAGCCCGAGCGGCAGACCGGGCTCGAGGCCGGTGCCGATCTGGTGTTCACGCACGGCGTCTCGCTGCATGTGACTCGGTTCGATCAGGAGGCCACCGGGTTGATCCAACCGGTCGGCTCGATGTCCACGTCAGTCGGCGCCAACGGCCGCATCGTGCGCAACCTGTCGTATTCGCTGCAGAACGTCGGCGCGATTACCAACCGTGGGTGGGAGCTGCAGGCCACGGCGCGCAAAAGCAATTTGCAGCTGGCCGGTACGCTGTCGTTGGTGGACAGTCGCGTGGCGCGTACTGCGACCGGATACCGCGGCGAACTGCGCGTGGGAGATCGGATGCTCGATGTACCGGCGTCCACCATGAGCGTGTCGGCGACCTGGGCCGCGCGTCGCTGGAGTCTCAGTTCGACCGCCACTCGGGCAGCGAACTGGATCGGCTACGATCGCACGGCCATCGGTGAAGCCGTCGCAAACGCGGCGCACGAGTACGACTTCGGCGGGCCGCTGTTGCGTCGCTACTGGCTGAACTACGGCGGGGTGACCCGCTGGCGGGCAAGCGCGAGCTACCGGTTGCGCGGCGACCTGTCCTTGCTGCTCGGCGGTGAGAACCTGCTGAACGTGCAACGTGGTGCGCCGGACAATGCGACCGTGACCGCGGGCCGCACGCTGAGCTTCGGACTCCGCTCGATGTTCTGATCGACCGGCTGCTGCTGGACACGAAGAAGCGCCCGCGGCGGAATGCCATCGGGCGCTTCTGTGTCAGGTGGCCGTGCTACTACGGCCAGTCACCAACGGTCAGGCAGTGATCAGAAGACGACTGTGACATTGGGCGAACAGATCGTGGTGCCGGCGTTGCACACCTTGTACACCCACGTGCCCTTCGGCCGCTTGGCGTCGTTGTACGCGCCGTCGTTGGCGGTGGTCAGGAAGCGGGAGGCATTGCGGTAGAGATCGACGTTGGTGGTCGTCGCACCGCTCCACGAGAGCTTGGCCGTATTCTGCGTCTTCGTGACCTGCTTCGCGACGGAGAGATTGATCACCGGCGTCGGCGTCGGGGTCACGACCGGGGTCGTATCCTTTGGCGGCGTGGTGACCGTGTCGGTCGGCGGCGTCACGGATGCCGTGAACATGTTCGTGAGCAACACGTTCGGCGAACCGGTGCCGGGGCCGACCACGATGTTCGCGGTGCCGCCGGCCAGCATGGCGCTGCGCACCTGGCTCGGGGAGTACGTCGGGTAGCTACCCAGGATCAGGGCCGCGACACCGGCCACGTGCGGCGAGGCCATCGACGTGCCACTGAGGCTGGCGTACGAGCTGGACGAGCCGATGTATGACGAGTAGATGCCGCTGCCCGGCGCGAAGATGTCGAGGCAGCTGCCGTAGTTGGAGTAGCTGGCGCGGTAGTCGTTCGACTCCGTGGCGCCGACGGTCAGGGCGTTCGGCGTGCTGGCCGGCGACGTGCTGCAGGCGTCGGCGCCGCTGTTGCCGGCGGCGACCGCAAACGTCACACCGGCGGCGATCGCCTTGCTGACGGCATCATTGACCGAGGCGCTGTACCCGCCACCGAGGCTCATGTTGGCGGCCATCGGGATCGACTTGTTGGCCGTCTTCTGGCTCGTTACCCAATCGATGCCGGCGATGACGCCGCTCCAGGAGCCGCTTCCGCTGCAGTCGAGCACCCGGACGGGCACCACGTTGGCGCCGCGCGCCACACCGGTCGTGTTGCCGCCAATCGTGCCGGCGACGTGCGTGCCGTGTCCGTTGCAGTCTTCCGGGTTGTTGTCGCCGAAGGCCGAGAAGCCGGCCAGAGCGCGACCGGCGAACTGTTCATGCGACGTCAGGATGCCGGTGTCGACGATGTAGACGCGAACCCCGGCGCCATTCCCGGCGAAGCTGTACTGGCCGTCGAGGGGCAGGGGACGCTGGTCGAGGCGATCGAGTCCCCACGAGGAGGCGCTGACCGACTCGGTGATGAAGACCTTGCCGTCTTCTTCGACACGGAGAATGCCGTCAGCCGCCTGCAGGCGCTTGGCCGCGGCCGGCGTGAGCGTCGCCGAGAAGCCCTTGAGTGCGAACTTGAATTCGCGCTTGAGCTTTCCCTTCTGCTGTGCCATCAGGGCACGGGCCCGACCAGTCGGATCAGACTCGGTCGTGTCGAAGGTCACGATGTAATCGATTTGCGTACTGTCGTCGTCGGCAGCGCTGGAGGTAGCGGCTGCAGCCAAGCGGGCGGCTGCGGGCACGGCGGGACTCGTCACATCAGAGGCATCGGAGCAGGCGGCCAGCGAAGCGGCGGCGAGCAGCAGGGAGCCAGTGGAGACGCGCGAAAAGAGTGACATCGAAGGGTTCGGTGCGAAAAGTTATGACCGCCCTCGGCGCCTCGTGCGTCGTGCAGTCGAGCTAGTGACGGATGACTCTGCTCGATCGGCACAACGAAAATCGCAGTTCGTGTGACACAGGTCCCATTATGTGACAGAGTTAATTTTCCCCTCATGAAATGCGGGCTCATCCGGCGCGATCCGTTCCGAAACGGCGGCATTTGTGAAGCTGGCTTCACCCTCGCGTTCGTCAGTTTTGGGCGACATGTTCTCGCATGGACCGCCGACTCTTCGTTTCCGCCGTGGCCGGGGCAACCGCCCTGCCCAGCCTTGCCGCGCTCGCGCCGCGATTCTCGCCGCACGCCATCCGACGCCTGATCGATGCCGCCGACGTGGCGAAGGATCGCGGTGTCGCCCTGTTCGACCCGGCCGCTCCTGCCTGGCGCGGTGACGCGGCTCAGGCGGAGGCCTTCGCGTCGGACGAAGACTTCTGGGAACCGATCCAACGCGCGTTCGATCTGGACCGCACTTGGATCAACTTGAACAACGGCGGCTGCTCGCCGGCGCCGTCGCACGTGATGGCGCAACTCGAGCGCGATCTGCGCTTTTCGAACGAGCTGCCGGTGATCCAGATGTGGCAGACGCTCGAGCCGCGCATCGAAATCGTGCGGCGCGAACTCGCGCTGGAGTTCGGGTGCGACACGAACGAGATGGCGATCACCCGGAACGCGTCGGAAGCGCTCGAGACACTGATCTTCGGCATCGACCTGAAGCGCGGCGACGAAGTGGTGGTGAGCAATCAGAACTACGGGCGCATGCTGAACGCGTGGAAGCAGCGCGCGCGTCGCGACGGCATCGTGGTGAAGGAAGTGTCCTTCCCGGTGCCGTGCACCGAGCCGCAGCAGATCGTGGACGCGTTCGCCGCCGCGATGACGCCGCGCACGCGCGTCATGGAGATCACGCACATCACCAACTTGACCGGCCAGATTCTGCCGGTGCGCGAGTTGATCGCGATGGCCCGCGCCAAGGGCGTGGCGACGTTCGTGGACGGCGCGCATGCGTTCGCGCAGTTCCCGTTCACGCGCGACGAGCTCGACGTGGACTACTATGGCACCAGCTTGCACAAGTGGCTGCTGGCGCCGATCGGTACCGGCTTTCTGTACGTCCGCAAAGACAAGATCGAGTCGATGTGGCCGCTGATGGCGGGCAACCCGGGACAGGAAGCCGACATCCGCAAATACGAGGAGATCGGCACGCATCCGGCGGCGAATCACAACGCGATTTCGGTGTCGCTGGCATTTCATCGCGCGATCGGCGCCGCGCGCAAGCAGGCGCGTCTCAAGTTCTTGCGCGACCGCTGGGCCAAGCGACTCCTGGCCGAGGGAAAGGGACGGGTGAAGGTGCTGACGCCGCTCGATTCGAAGTGGGGCGGCGGAATCGGCTTCTTCAATGTCGACGGGCTCGACCCCGTGAAGCTCGGCAGCTGGTTGGTGTCGCAGCATCGCATTGCGCAGACGCCGATCGTGCACGCCGAATTCAGCGGGATCCGAATCACTCCCAACGTGTACACCACGTTGGACGAGATCGACCGGTTCTCCGAGCTCGTGCTCAAGGCGATGCGCAACGGGATCGCCTGATGTCTTCTACCCGAGTGTGCTGATGTTCCGCGTGTCTTCTGCTTCCATCGCTGCCGCCTCGTTCACCGTGCTCGCGGCCGTCGCGCCGCCGGTGGTACTGGCACAACCGTTCGAAGGCGCAGTGACGATGCGCATGACGGGCAAGGGCGCCGGTGGTGTGCAGCAGCAGGAAATGGAGTATCTCGTGCGCAACGGCAAGGTGCGCGTCTCGATGGGCGGGCCCGGCGGCGCGATGGCGTTGATCTCGGTGCCGCAGGAGCAGAAAGTGTACGTGTTGATGGCTGCCCAAAACACGTATATGGAGATGCCGATGACTGAGGCGGCGGCGAGCGTGGCGGCGAAAACCCCGACCGACGCGAAGATCACGCGCACCGGGCGCATGGAAACGGTGGCCGGCTACGCCTGCGAGCACGTGTTGGTGGCGAGCGCGTCACAGACGGTGGACATCTGCATGGCCAAGGGGCTTGGCGGCTACGTGAATCCGCTGGCGTCGATGCAGCGCAGCAGCGAGCCGGCCTGGCAGAAGATGCTGACGGCCGATGGTGGATTCCCACTCAAAGTCACGATGCCCGACGGCAGCGTGCCGATCGAAGTCGTCAAGATCGAGAAGAAGAAGCTGGCGATCGACCTGTTCTCGGTGCCGCTCAACTACACGAAGATGGAGATGCCGCGGCGTCGGTGAGGCCGCAGCACCGTGGCAGATTGACACGACGGGACGGGGCTGAAACCTCCGTCCCGTCGTCGCGTTAGGGAGAACAGCGGGTAGCGGCAGCACGACGCCCAGGGCTCTGTGACGCGCTCCGTTCCCGAATACTCAGGAGGTTTCCGTGTTCTTTCTCATCTCGTTTGCGATCGCCAGCATCCTGGCCATCGTGCTCCACGGCACCACGCGCCGTTTCGTCCGCAACCGATTGCGCTACGTCGATTCCGTGCAGAAGGGGATCGCGCCGTGGGCCGCCGGTGGCGCTGCTTTTCTCTTGGGCGCGGTCCTGGTGCCATTCCTGCCGCTCGTGGGGCTCGGCACGGCGCTGACCGCCGGTCTGGCCGTGGGCTCGGGCGTGGCCGCCGGCGCCCGCGACATCAAGCAGGGCACCTCGCCCATCGTCTACGGTCCGTGATCGCCTGAAGGCGGCACGAGGGGGCCGCAGCGGGCCCCCAGGCGATACAATTGGTGCATGTCAGAACTTTCATTGACCCGGCAGTACCCGTCGCTCCCCTGGATCGCGCCGTTCGCGGTGTTCATGATCCTGCTGGCGGTCGGGCCCTCGCTTCCGATCCCGCAGCCATGGGAATCGATTCTCCGCGTCGGCGTGCTGATTGCGGTGATGCTCACGATTTCGAAGGACGTGGTGCTGTCGCTTCGCGTGCGCCACGTGGTGCCGAGCGTGCTGCTCGGGCTCGCCGTGTGCGCGATGTGGGTAGCGCCCGATCAGCTGTTTCCGGGCTGGCGCGAGCACTGGTTGTTTCAGAACAGCATCACCGGCACGGTGAAGACCACTATCGCGCCGTCGGAGCTGGCCGATCCGCTGGTGGTGATTCTGCGGGTGGTCCGCGCGGCGCTGCTGGTACCGATTCTCGAAGAGCTGTTCTGGCGCGGCTGGTTGCCCCGCTGGATCGTGAACAACGACTGGCAGAAGGTGCCGCTGGGCACGTTCAACGTGATGGCCTTCGTAGCCACCGCCGTGCTGTTCGCGAGCGAGCACGGTCCCTTCTGGGAAGTCGGGCTGCTCTGCGGCTTCATCTACAACTGGTGGATGTGGAAGACGAAGTCGCTGGGGGATCTCGTGCTGGTGCACGCGGTCACGAATGCGGCGCTGTCGGGCTTCGTGATGGTCACGAAGCAGTACGCTTACTGGATGTAGCGCTCGGGGTGCTCGACTTCGCGCACGAGCATGGCCTGCGGGCCGCCGAAGTCGAGCAGGAGAATGTCGCCGACGCCGTGCTCGATACGGACGCTCATGCTGTGCGGAGCGGCGGGATTGTCGGTGTGCAGCATCTCGCCTTCCACGCGATACACCAGATCGAGGCTCTGATCCTGTCCGCCCACGTCGACGTGGTAGCGAAGCACGCCGTCGAGGAGGAACTCCATGCGCACACCCGGGGCGAAGTCGAGTGACGCGTCGGCGCGCATGAGGCGCCAGATGCCCAACAACCAGTTCGTGCTCATCGCCATACTATACACGATGTCATTCTCGCTGCGCAGGGTCTCGGAGGTCGCCCGTCGGTGGGCGGTGGCGGTGCTGTTCGCCGCCGCGCCCGCAGCCGCCCAGTCGGCGGCCGTCCCGCCCGCGCCCCGCGTGTCGATCGACCATTCGGCCTTCGACGGCCTGCTGCGCGCGCACGTGACGGACGGTCTCGTGGACTACGATGCCTTCCGCGATGCGGCCGCCTTTCGCCGCTACCTCACGTCGCTCGAACGGGTGTCGCTGGCCGGCGCCGACGACGAGGAGCGCCTGGCGTTCTGGATCAACGTGTACAACGCGTACACCATCCAGCTGATCGTGGCGCACGGGGAGCGCGAGAGCATCCGCAACATCGACCGGACCCTCGGCGTGCTTCGGCTCAAGGGGCCGTGGAGCGAGCCGATCGTGCGTGCGGCGGGACGCACGCTGTCACTGGACGAGGTGGAGCACCGGATCATCCGGAAGGAGTTCCATGATCCCCGCATCCATTTCGCGCTGGTGTCGGCAGCCAAGGGGAGCCCGCCGTTGCGGTCGGAGGCCTACACCGGTGCTGAACTCGATCGTCAGCTGTTCGACCAGGGGCGACGGTTCCTGAAGGACACCACGAAGAACCAGATCGAGACGCCCTTCCCGCGCCTGAGCCCCATCTTCACCTACTACCGGGGCGACTTCGGCAACTCGCGGTCGGATCTGGGCACCTATCTCGCCACCTGGTTCGACGGCGAGACCAAGAAGAAGCTCGAATCCGGGCGCTTCGGGATGCGGGAAATCCCGTTCGACTGGTCGCTGAACGCGAAGGCTGTTACGCGAAGGTAGGCTGCGGCGTCGGAATGCACATGCCCTTTTTCCGGAGCCGCCCATGCACCGTCCTGTCCCACCGCATCTCACGCGTGCCCGTTCGATCCGTTTCGACATGCAGTCGCTCGCGCAGGGCGGACTCGCGTTCCTGATTGCCTACGCGATTGCGTACGCGTTCAACGCGTTCTGACCCGCGTTCGGATCTCACGTACTGGCATGCCCACGGCGGCCTGGCTTAACGCCAGGCCGCCGTTGCCATTCCTGCCGCATCGCGGTGGAACGGCACCCACACCAGCGCGACCAGTTGGACGTGCACGTCGCCGCTCTTGGCCTTGATCGGGATCGCCTCGAGCGCGTCCTGCTGCGCGTCGTAGGTCGCCCCCAGCGCGTCGATGTCCTGCTGCAGCGCCGCTTCCAGATCGGCGTATTGCGCCTGCAACGCCTGCACGCTCTCGTTGGCGCGCGTGACGTCGCCCTGCTGCTGCGCGGCGCGTCCGGCACCACGCGCGGCTGTGCCGACTTTGCCGATCGCACCGGCGGAAATCTTGCCGCGTCCGAAGATCGCGCCAAGGATCGCGCCGCCGACGGAAATCGCGGTGTCCATCTTGGCCTGTGATGCCTGGGCCTGCTCGCGCTGCACTGCCTGTTCGGCTCGACGCAGCCGCTCCTGCAACGACGCGAGCTTGGTGGCGTATTTGCCGCGCAGCGTCTCGATCTGATTGTCACGCGCTTCCCGCGCCATCAACTGCAGGCGAATGCGGAAGTCACGCTCCGACTCGCCTGGGTTGGAGGTCTGCTTGAAGGCGGCGCTGCGCAGCAACGACACCGTTTCGTTGGTGACGATCCACTTCTGAAACGCTTTGCTCCAGGCGGGATAGCTCTTGGCGTTGCTCGCGGCCTTGGGCAGTGCGCCATACGCGGCTCCGTTGGTGGGGCCGCGCTCGAGCGCCGACGGATCGAGATCGATGCGCTCCGCGTTGTCCCATTCGAGCGTGATCGGACCGTCGTCCATCGTGGCCAAGAGTGCCACGCGACGCTGTTCGGTCACGCCGTACTTCGCACTGGCGAACGACACGTCGGCCACGCCGAGCACCGCCGGGTGATACGTGATCGGTCCGCCGTTCGATTGCACGGGCAGGAAGTATTGCGGCACATCGGCGGTCAACACGGGAGCCTGCGCCGACGCCGAGGGGTCGAGCGCCGACATGCTGCCGCTGCCGCTCGCACTCGACGCGACAGGGGCCGCCGCGGATTGCGCAGCCGTGCCTGCGGCGTTCGTCGTGCGCGCGTTGAGGGCCTTGATCTGCTCGCGGGTCATCGGGCCGGCGAGATACGACATCGTCCAGCGCGTCTCGAAGGTGATCGGCGCCGACTCGTGCACGCTGTGCATGAGGAACACGCGCTTGCCGAGGCCGGCGATCGTCTGCTCCATCGCGGCTTTATCGAACGGCTGTCCACCGGACGCGCCTTCGAGTCCTTCCATCACGCGCATCTTGTCGCGTTCGGTCTGCAGCCGGCCGATGAACCACGTGCCGGTATTCGAGAGGCCGCGGTAGTCGAGGTCCACCGGATTCTGGGTGGCGAGCACGACACCGAGTCCGTAGGCGCGCGCCTGCTTGAGGAGCGTGAGCAGCAGCACCTTCGACGGCGGATTCGCGACGGGTGGCATGTAGCCGAACAACTCGTCGATGTACAGGATCGCGCGCAGCGAACCGGTACCCGGCTGCGTGCGCACCCACGCCAGGATATCGGCCAATAACAGCGTCATGAAGAACATGCGCTCGGCGTCGCCGAGATGCGCGATGGAAACGATCGACCCCTTCGGCTTGCCGCTCGGGTCGTACAGCAGCGTTGCCGTGTCGAGCGGCTCGCCCTGCATCCAGGTCTGAAAGCCCGGTGCCGCCAGGAGATTGTTGAGCTTCATGGCGAGCTCGGTGCGATCCTTCGGCGGAAACACGGTGTCGAGCGGCATCACGCCGACTGTGTTGAAGGGCGGCGACTGAATGCCGCCGATCAATCCGGCGAGGTCGAGATCACGTCCTTCACTCCACGCGGCGTGCAGCAGATTCGCGAGCAGAATGTGCTCGCGGCTCGAGATCGGATCGCCGTCGATGCCGAGCAGGGCGAGCACACTCGTGGCCGTGGCATCGACGCGCTCCTGCATCGCTTCGGTGTCGTCGCGAATGACCGGCGGCGGCGCAACGAAGGCCTTGAGCAACGACAGCGGCCGACCGGCGGTGCTGCCCGGCGTGTAGATGGTGACATCGGCGGCATCGACGAGCCGTTGAATCCGCGCGCCGTCTTCACCCCAGCCGGCGAGTCCATCTTTCCAGAGCGTGGCCTGCGTTTCGGCGAACGCGTCGGCGGACAGTCCGGCATTGGCGGCTTGTTGCGGATCAACCCACGGACGGAAGTCGGCGGGGGCGAGCGACGGGAAGCGCAGCGCGAGGTTGCCAAGATCGCCTTTCGGATCGATCGCGATCACGGGGATGTGATCGATCAGCGCTTCCTCGATGAGACCGACTCCGAGACCGGTTTTACCGCTCCCGGTCATGCCGATGATCACGGCATGCGTAGTGAGATCCTTCGCGTCATACAACACGAAGTCGTCCTGCCGCGCGCGGGCGGCCAGGTCGTAGCGCTTACCGAGGTAGAAGGCGCCCAGTGTCTCGAAGTCGGTCATCGTCAGCGTTCGGTGCGTGGAGCGGTATTGGTCGTGGGCACGCGCGCGAAGATCTCGCGCTCATGCTTGCGCATGTTCTCGATTTCGTAGGGCTGCACCGTCTTCTTCACGAAGTCCACCTGCTTGGTGGCGGAGTCGACCTTGTCGCCGGTGAGGTAGATGTTCATGAGCGAGTGCAGCGTCTTCGGCGTGCTGTTGCCCGACGCGGCGGTGAGCGCGCGATGCTCGAAGAGGCGTGTCGGCGTGAAGTCGGCGCTGTAGAAGTACGCGCGCTCGGAGCGCGTCCGGTCGGCGAGCATCATCTGCTCTTCGATGACGACGAGTTTGCCATTCACGTACTCTGCCAAATAGCCGGATTCAGCGGTGACGCTGTCCGACCAGATGCCTTGCACCTTTACGGTGTCGGTCGCGGACGCAGTGGACGACGCGGCGGTGCTATCAGCGGCGGGGGCCGGCTTGGATTCGCCACACGCGGTGACTGCCGCCGCGAGGGCGCCAACGAGCAGGAATTTTGAGCGAGTCATAGGAGATCGGGTTCGGGATCACCGGGCTGCGCGAGAGGCGCCCGTCCCGCAATCTCACACCGGCGTTGGCTCTGACGCGAGTCGCGCCGCAGGGCGGGCGAGTACCTGTTCTACATCGCGGGCCGCGTCCACCCGGCGTTGCAGGTCGCGCACCACCTCGAGCTGCTCGGTGAGGCTGCCGGGCAAGCTGCTCCCGGTGTCGATGCGGAGCAGGTCGAGTCGGATGGCTTCGAGGGCGGCGATGGTGGCTCCCAGGCGCCCGTGGACGGCGTCGCGCTCGCGGTCGAGGGCTTCGGTGGCCTTCAGGTGTTCGCGTGGCGTGTCGGGGCGCGTCGCGGCGCGTCGTGCTCGCTGTTCTCCCGAAATCTCGAGCGCACGGCGGCGCAGGATGATGGCCTCCTGCGCGAGCGCGGCGGCGGCGGCGGGAAGCGCCTGCAGATCCCGACGGGCGGCCTCCGGGAGGCGTGCGAAGATTTCATCGGCGGCCTGTCCGAGCAGGATTTCGGTGGGCGCATCGGCCGGTACCGGCCGCCAGGCGCTGACCGCCGTCTTGCCACCGAGCCAGCCCACGACGCGCGTGGCGAGCGGCTTTCGCACGAAGCTGTAGAACCAAGCGCTGAACCCGCCGGTTTGGCGCGTGGCCGCGAGGCTGCGTTTGATCATGACGGGCGGCAGCAGCCACGTCATGAGACTCAAGATGGTTTCGAGGGCGGAGGGCAGCCCCCACTGGTCCACGTGTCCCTGCCCGATCGCCAACAGGAATGCAGCGCACAGCACGGCGGCGCTCCGCATCGGACCCATGGGATGTCGGAGCGCCGCCGGTCCCGGGGCGAGCGCGTCGGCCACATCCTGCGGGGAAACGCCGTTCGTGAGGGCGCGCCGGGCGGCGAGGAGCGTCTCGCCAGCGCGCAGCGCGAGCGCGGCGGCGGCGAGCATCGACACGCCCTGCAGCATGCCGACCAGCAGTCCTCGTCCGAGCGACCCCGCCCGTTCGCCGACGATCAGAAAGAACCCGGCGAAGGCGACCGCGATCGACCATTCCACCAGCGTCATGGTGCCCGACGCGCCGAGGCGCACTTCGCGCGCCTCGGCCGGAAGCTCGCCACCGTCGGCGGTGCGCTCGATCGCGGCGACGAAACGGGCGGCCGTGTCGAACCGATCGCTCACGTCGGTGGCGAGGCATTGATCGATGGCGTCCGCCAGTGACTCGGGGAGTTGTGGCGCGAGCGTGCGCACCGACGGGGCGCGGGCGACCGACTGCTGGGCCATGATGGCGAACGCACTGTTGCCGTCGTACGGATATCGACCGGCGGCGGCGAGATAGAGCGTCACGCCCAGCGCGTACAGATCGGCACGGCCGTCGAGGCTCTCCCCCAGCGCCTGCTCCGGCGCCATGAACCGCGCGGTACCCGCCACTTCGCCCGACGGCGGTTCACCGGCGCGCGCATGCACCGAGGTGGGCTCGTGAAAGGCGATGCCGAAATCGGCAATGAGGGCGCGATCGCTGCCGTGCTCGAGGAGGATGTTCTCGGGCTTCACATCGCGGTGCACGACGCCACGCTCGTGGGCGTACGACAACGCCCAGCCGATCTCACGGCCGATGCGGCGAATGCTCTCGGCGGGGAGGCGTCCGACCCGTCGCAGGCGATCGGCCAGCGTTTCGCCCGGCACATACGCCATGACGAACCACGCTAAGTCACCCGACTCTTCGACGCCGTGAATAGGCACGATGTTCGGGTGAAAACACTGGGCCGCGATGCGTGCCTCTCGCAGGAACCGGCGACGGACGTCGCCGCGCGCGGCGATCGCCGGTGCCAGCAGTTTGATCGCGACCGGACGTTCGAGAATCACGTCGCGCGCGAGATACACGATGCCCATGCCGCCGCGTCCGATCTCGCTTTCGAGCGAGAAGCGGCCCGCCAGGGCTGTCTGTAAGGCGACGAACGCCGGATCAGGAGCAGTACTCATGTGACACCCTACGGCATCAGAACTCCCGGCGCTTCATCTCCTTGAAAATTCCTTCGGCTTCGGAGCCCTCGAGGGGCTCGCTCTTTCCGCGCGTGGCTTCGAGCGTGGGGTCGAACAGGCTGCGGGAGGGCTTCTTCTGCTGCGACGCCTTGGCGGCCGTCTTCTTGAGCAACGCCTTGAGCTGCGAATCCTTCATGAGCACTCCGGTTGGGGGCTCCTTGATGTTGCCGGCAGCGGAGGTCCCTGTAAAGGCCGATCAGGAAGACCGTGTCACACAGGCGGCCGTGATTCCGGCCACCCCGGTACAGCCCGCCAGCCCCATCGTCAGGTCGAACTCGGCGTGCACATTGCGCAGCACCTCGGCCACCCCCGCCTCGCCCGCCAGCGCGAGCCCGTACACGTATGGCCGGCCCAGCAGCACAGCGGATGCCCCGAGGGCGAGCGCCTTGAACACGTCGGCGCCACCGCGGATCCCGGAGTCGAGCAGCAGCGGACACTGCCCGCGCACCTCGGCGGCAATCGCCGGGAGCGCGTCGAGACTGGCGATCTCGCCGTCGATCTGTCGGCCGCCGTGGTTGGACACGATGATGGCGTCGACGCCGTGTTCGACGGCGAGACGTGCGTCATCGGGGTGCAGAATGCCTTTGAGCAGGATCGGCAACGACGTCATCGTGCGCAGTCGCGCCAGATCACTCCATTGCAGACTGGGGCGCGAGTAGGTGGCCACGAATCGGCGCACCGCTTTGCGTGGCCAGTCGGTGCGCAGCTTCTCGGCCAGCGGTCCTGGCGTGCGACGCAAGAGATCGCGTAGCACCGTGAGCGCTTGCCACGTGATACGCGTCGCGGGTGCGTTGCCGGACGGGCCGGCGAGCGGCAGATCGAGCTCGCGGCGGAACACGGGGTCGGAGGTGTACTGCGCGATCCCCATGCCGCGCAGGAACGGCAGGTTCGCGAGGTCGAGATCACGCGGGCGCCAACCGAGCATCGAGGTGTCGAGCGTGAGCACGATGCCGCGGCATCCGCAGCGTTCGGCGCGTTCGACGAAGCTGCGCACGAGATCGTCGGAACGTGACCAGTACAGCTGGAACAGCCGCGGCGTGTCGCCGAGCGCTTCGGCGCAGGCTTCCATCGGCACCGATGCCTGATTCGAGAAGATCATCGGAATGCGCGCGCGACCGGCGGCACGCGCCACGGCGAGATCCGCGTCGGGGTGCGCCATCTCGAGCACGCCGATCGGCGCGGTGAGCATCGGCACCGGCAACGTCATGCCGAGGAGCGTGGTACTCGTGTCGCGATGCTCCACGTCACGCAGCACGCGCGGCACGATCTTCCACGCGCGGAAGGCGGCGAGGTTGTCGTGCATCGTGTCCTCGAGGCCCGCGCCACCGGCGATGTAGCCACCGGCCTCCGGGGACATGGCCTGCATGGCCTGCGCTTCGAGTTCGCGCATGGCGGTGGGAACGCGGGGCCGGGCACCGGCCACGCCCGCACTGTACATCGCGCCCTGCGTCTGCGGCCCGAACATGCTCAGTGCTTGTCGGCAGGCAGGCCGAGGAGGTCGCGTATGGCGTCGATCACGGCGCGACCGGCGGCCTTGTACGGCGTCATGGCTTCGAAGTGCCCGTCACCGGCAATCGTGACCACTCGGGCGTTGTCGCCACGCGCCGTGGCGGCGGTCGCGTAGGCCTCACGCACCGCCACGGGCGCGATGAAATCGCGATCGCCGGCGATGTGCACGGAGGGCACGCCCAGCGGCAGGCGCTCGATCGGCGAGGCGTCGCGCACGCGCGCCGACACACTGTCGGGGATCCCACCCAGCAACGATTCCACGGCGGGGTTGCCGCAGGTGTTCCGCTCGCGGCCGTAGAACTCACGCAGATCCGCGATACCGCCCACGGACACAACGCCCCGCGCGGGCAGCGGCGTGCCGCCGAAGAGCGGACTGGCGCGATCGAGCGAATGGCGCGACGCGAGCCACAGTGCGAGGTGGCCTCCCGCGGAATGGCCGGCGAGCACGATGCGGGCGGTGTCGATGGGATAGAGTTTGGCCAGCGTGCGGACGTAGTCGGCCCCGTCGGCGACATCGCGGAAGGTGCCGGGCCAGCCGCCCCCGGGATTGTTGTAGCGTCGGTACTCGACGTTCCACGTGGCCACCCCGGACTGCGCGAGGGCATCGGCCAGCGGCGCGCTGTTCCGAACCGAGGCATACGGCGAGTACCAGCAGCCGCCATGAATGATGATCGCGATCGGTGCCCGCTGGCTGTTCGTCGCGCCGCTGGGCAGCCGGAGTTCCCCGAACTGCAGCGAGTCGCTCCCGTAGGCGATCCGCACACCGACATCACGCAGCGGCACGGTGTCCACATCGCCGGCCCGCATCAGGCGCGGGGCGGGAGTCCCCGTTGCGGCGCCGCCCTGCGCGCTCGCGGTCAGGGGGGCGAAGGACGCGGGTGCCGTGAGGATCAGCGCGACAATCGCGCGCAGGAATGCAGGGCGCCGCGGCGCCTGGTGTGGCAAGGGAATCGGCATGGCGTGAAGCTGGGGGGCAGGGCGACGGGCGTCCAGCGGGGGTGGCGTACGAGCGGAAACCCGGCAAAAAAATTCTGTTGACAACTCCACAAGGTCGACACTACCGTGTGGGGCATTCGAAACACGATAGCCGCGCCACGGTGCGGGAAACGCGCAGCAGGCGACTTCGGGGACCTGGCGACATGCGGGTCCCTTTTGTGTGAGCGGCGGTCGCGATTCGGATGCTGAGCCGATGTCGCACGGCATCGGCGACCCACGCGGGGGTCTGGTCCGCGAACTACACGAGTGCTCGGTGCGTACGGCAGGGCCGGACTCCGAACACACAGCAACGGGAGCAGTGCCATGCGTACGACCGGCAAGGTGAAGTGGTTCAACGACGCCAAGGGCTTTGGATTCATCACGCCCGACGACGGCTCGAAGGATTGCTTCGTTCACCACTCGGCGATTCAGGGCGGCGGATTCCGCACCTTGGCCGAGGGCGAGCGTGTCGAATTCGACATCGTGCAGGGCCAGAAGGGTCCGGCGGCCGAGCAGGTCGTGAAGGTTCGCTAAGACCGCACTGGTCTTCACGAGTTGCACAAAGGGCCACCAGCGTCGCGTTGGTGGCCCTTTGTGCTTCGTGGCGCGACGGATGCCGTCAATGCGGACCGATGCGCAGCGATCGCATGGCCAGCTGGATTTCGCGCAGGAAGCTCACGAGACCGGCAATCAACGCCGCCATCGACAGCACGAAACACGTCGCGACCACGCGCGAGATGTCGGCGGTGAAGAACGCGCTGATGAACAGGATGGCGATCATGAGACAGACCAGCAGCGCCGCGATCGTGCACAGACTGATGGCGTGATTGATGTGTCGGGCGCGCCGCGCGAGCATGTACAGGTCGGAGCCCATGGCATGCTTGTGCTCGCCGGTCACGTCGATGAAGCGGTCTTCGAGCGCGCGAGCCCGGTCGATAATGCGGCCCAGGCGATTCGTGAGCACGCCGAGCAGGGACCCGATGCCCGTGAGCATGAACACGGGCGCGATGGCCAACTGGATGACGTGCGCGATGGCGGAGATTCTGACATCTGGCTGCATCTGGTAAAGATGACACCGGAATTGCCGCTGCGGGATTCTGATCGGGCTCGCAGATTATCGAAGCTGCCCACCCGCCCACTCGCACGCCGTCCCCTCGCACCCCACCATGCAGACCGATCGATCGGATTGTGCGATTTGCGGAACTCGGCTCCCGACGTGGCGCCCGGCGGCGTCGGTGCTGTGTGGATCGCCGGCCTGCGCCTTCCGTTTTGCGGCGATCCCCGCGCATGAGAAGTGTCTGATTTGCACGCGGCCGGTGCCGCCGCTCTTCCGGGCTGAGCGGCATTGCGGCGGTGCTCGATGCCGGCAGGTGTTGTTGGTGGAGCGTCCCACCGCGGCACTGCGGGAAGCGCGAGCGAGAATTCTCGCGACGGCGCCGGCGTATCAGGAGCAGGCGGCGGCCGAGCATGGGCTGACCGCCGACGAAGGCCGGAGCTATGCGTTGTCGGTGATTCCGAAGAATCCGGACCGCGTGACGCGCTTGCCAGCGCGCCGCCGCCGCGATTTCGAAGCGCATTTGCGCAAGAAGCTTGCTGGTGCACGACAGCGACTGTCGGTGCAGGCCGCGCCGTCGCTGCCGGCGGTGGTCTCGCCGGAGGAGGAGCCACTCACGCCCCGGCGTCGGGCGGAGTTGGCGATCCTGGGCGCCGGATGTGGTGCATGTCGCGGCAACTGCTGCCGTGGCGGCGGGGATCACGCCTATCACGGCGAGGACTCCATGGCGCGCTATCTGCTTCGATACCCCGATCGCGACGACGATGCGGTGATCGCCGACTATCTCGGCCATGTCCCCTCGCGCACGATGTCCACCGGATGCATCTACCAGAAAGCCGACGGGTGCGCACTCCCGCGCGACATGCGGGCCGACATCTGCAATCAGTTCTTCTGCGACGGGCTGAACGAGATTCGATTTCTGTACGGCGACGGTCGCCCGGTGCGCGCGTTCTTCGTGCACTATGACGGGACGATGCTGCACGGTGGGCAGTTCGTCGAGATCCCGGAGGTCGCCGAGTAGGCGCGCGCGCGGTGCAGGTCCCGCGTATGCGACGAGGGGCCGTGTCGCGCGATACGCATCGCGACACGGCCCCTCGTGTGTAGTGCGGCTGAGACTTACTTGATCTCGCCGTTGCCGCGGTAGTAATCGCCCAGCAGGTGTTCGGCGAAGTACTCCATCAGCATGCGCTGATTGTACGGGCCCGTGCCGCGATAGCCGTGCGGTTCGCCGGGGTAGACGAAGAAGTCGAAGCGCTTGTTGGCCTTGATCAGCGCGTTCGCCAGACGGATCGTGCCGCCCGGGTGCACGTTGTTGTCGAGGTCACCCGTGGCGAGGGCGAGGTTGCCCTTGAGGTTGCCGGCGAGTTCGTCGTTGGTGGGCACGCGGATGTCGAACTTGATCTTGTCGGCGTTCGTGGAATCCTGCACCACTTCACGCGCGGCGGCGTTCGCGCCCGGTCCACCACGACGCGCAGCACCGGTCCCACCGGCCCGCACCGCACCGGCGGCGCTGTCGGCCTTGGCGATCACCTTCACGCCGTGGTTCCACTCGCTCCAGTTCTGGTTGTAGATGTTGTTGTCGTGATTGCCAGATTCCGACCAACCCACCTTGAAGAATTCGTTGTACGGCGGGAGGAGCAGGGCAGCGGCGGTCATGAAGCCACCACCGGAGTGGCCGAAGATCCCGACCTTGTCGAGGTCGATGAACTTGTGGCGCGCACCGAGCTGCTCGATCGCGTACTTCTTATCGGCCAGCGCATAGTCGCGCATGTTGCCGTAGCCGTAGCGATGATAGGCGAGCGAACGGAGCGGGCTGCCACCGCGATGACCGACTTCGATCACGATGAAGCCGAGCTGCGCGAGCTGCATGAGCGGGCCGCGCACGCTGAAGCCCGTGGTCATGCCTTCGGTCTGCGGGCCCGGATACACGTACGTGATGATCGGATACTTCTTCGTGCTGTCGAAGTCGAACGGCTTCCACATGTTGCCGTAGAGCTCCGTGATACCGTCGGCGGCCTTCACCGAGAAGGTCTCGGCGGGCTTGAAGCCGAGCTCCTTCAGCTTCGACAGGTCCATCTCCTCGAGCGTGCTGACGATGCGGCCCGTGGCCCCGTCACGCAGCACCGACTTGAACGGCATGTCCATGCGCGAGAACGAGTCGTAGATGTAGCGCTTGGTGGGCGACACGACACTGGGCGTGCCGTTCTCGCCGAGGGTCGTGGCATGGTGCGCGTTGCCCGCGTCGAGCAGCGTGAAGCCCGTGCCGTCGCCGTTCACGCGATACAGGTGCGTCTGGTAGAGCTGCTCACCCGCTTCACGGCCCTGGCCCGACACCCACACCTGCTGCGTCGTGGAGTCGATCTTGACGATGCTGTTGGCATTCCACTGTCCCGTGGTGAGCGGGCGCTTCTCGCCGCCGTCGAAGCCGTACACGTAGTACATGCCCCAGCCGGTCTTCTGCGACCACCAGAGGAAATCACCGCCCTGCTTGAGGTACGCGATGTTCTTCGGCTCGAGCGCGGCGCCTTCGATGGCATCGGTGAGCAGCGTCTTGATGGCGCCGGTCGCGACGTCCACTTCGATGAAGTCGACGGCGCGCTGCGGACGGTCGCGACGCACGAGGCGCACTTTGTCCCCGTTCACGGGCCAGTGCACGTTCATCAGCGACTGGTCCTTCCACTTCGCGACGTTGATCTGCTTCACGGCCTTGTCGCCGCGACGGTACGTCCACAGTTCACTGCGCGTGACGTCTTCTTCGCCGGGCATCGTGTACTTGTAGTGGATCAACACGGGGCGCGGCTGGGCGAGCACGTTCACGAGGAACAGCTCCTTCACCTTGCGCTGATCGCGGCGCACGAAGGCGAACGACTTGCCGTCGGGCGACCACGAGACATTCGGACGGATGCGCTGATCGCGGTTGCTCGCGTCGTCGCCGTCGTCGTTCTGATCCCCGTCCTGCTGTCCACCGCCGCCGGCGAGGGCGGCGAGCTGTCGCGCGTTCTCCGTGGTGTCACGGTAGCCGAACGAGTAGTCCATCGCCCCGTCGGTGCTGATCTGCACGGTGTCGTTGCTGCTCTTCTCCACGATGTAGAGATTGTGCATGCGGGCGAACACGAACGCCGAGCTGTCCTTGTTGTAGTTGCGGAACTCGCCGCGGGCCCCGCCGCCGCCCGGGCCACCACCGCCCTGCGTATTGACCTCTTCGTCAACCGGCGTCGGTGCGTTGCGCACCACACGGCCGTTCGACTTCAGCGTTTCCGTGGCCAACGTCCACTCGTACCGCACGGTGTCCACGGTAAAGCGGAACGCCTTGTGGTTCTTGAGGAACGTGATCGTCTGGAAGGGCAGGTTGGTGGCGTCGTACGGCTTCTTGCTGAGCATCGTGAGCTGCTCGGCGAGCTTGGCCGGATCGAACAACAGCCGCTTGGTGCCGCCGGTGGGCGAGGGCACGAAGAGCATGAAGCGGTTGCCGTTCCGGTCCTTCCAGTTGTAGTACATCGAGTCCGTCTGCCCGAGGAAGCGGGGCTGCACGGCCTGCGTGTAGGTGATGGCGCGGAGCGCGGCGGTGCTGAAGCGATTGGCAAGTGTCCAGTTGCCCTTGTTGGCGCGACCTTCGTCGGCCTGGGTCGACTGGGGGCCAAGCTGCGCCTGCGCGGCGCGTCCGCTGGCGGCGCTGCTGGCGGCCAGCAGCAAGAGGGTGCCGGTCCATCGTCCGAAACGGCGCACTTCGTGAACCATGTCCTACTTCCTCCGGAGGGCGAGAATGGCAGTTCCACGAATCGGGCTGCCAACGAGAGATTTACTCTCCGGAACCGATCGCCGTTGAGCCCGCAGCTGGAAATTCGTGGATCGCGGGCGCTTCGGGTGGGACGAGTGCGGCGTTACGGGGTGGAGCGTTCCCGGTACCGGGAGGTGAACACGGGCTGAATCCAGGCCGTGGCGCCACTGGAATCGATCACGCGGGCCCGGACGTACGTCTCGGTGCCCCGGAGGCGATACGACGGCGTGAGCGACTTGTCGGTGGCGAGGATCTCGCCGTTGGCGCCGACAAACTGCGTGGTGTACTTGAAGTCGCCGGTCCGCGTGATGGTCAGTGACAGGGTGGACTCGGTCACGTTGACCTCGTCGACCACCGGTCCGGTGCTGGCGTAGAAGCGGCCCTCGTCGAGGGCGGTGACGATCTCCCGCGCGTCGCGCGAGCGGGTCCGTACCACGACCCAGCCGCGTCCGGGATTGGCGCGTGACTTCTCGAACTCGCCCTGGAAGTTGTGCGCGTCGTCCACGGCGATGCCGTAGATCTTCTTGCCGCGCGTGAGGATCGCGTCCCACGCGTCTTCCATGCCGGGCCAGTCACCGCCGCCGATGTTGTGCACGATCGGGTGCCCGTTGAAGATCTCGAGCAGCCGGTCGTTCTTCACCCGGAAGAGCGTGGCGGTGTCGATGCTCCAGAGAAAATTCGGATGGTTGATGTGTGGCACCGCGCGTTCGGCGCGGATGGCGTCGACGGTTTTCTGTACGGTGCCGAGCAGCGTGCTGTCGCGCGGCGCGGCGATGACGCGGGTAATGCCCAGCGCATTCACGTGCACGGCCGCCTTCTGGAAGCCGGTGGTGACTTCCTCCCCCGGGATCAGCAGAAACGTCGAGTCCATCAATGAGGCCAGCGTGGCCGGATCAGTGAAGACGTTGTGATCGGAGAGCACGAGGAAGTCGTACGCATGGCGCTTGTACCAGCGCGCGACTTCCTCGGGGGCCGTATCGCCGTCGGAGTTGGTGGTGTGGGTATGGGTGTTGCCCTTGAGCCAGCGCGTTCCGGGGGCCGCCGCGGGTACGAGGAAGCGCGCCGGCTGGGCGGCGGCTGCGCGCGCGAGGCCGGAGAGCACGAGGGCCAGCGCGATCGCGCGCCGCATCGGGAATGGAGTCATGCGTCGAATACTGCCACGCGTTCCTCGCGCCCGCGAGCGGGTTACGGGTTCGTGACGGCGATGTGGGGGGACGGTGACACCGCTGTCGGACGTTGACCGTTTCGCCGTTACCTCCCTCTTCGAACCCGTGTCCATGTCCGCTCTCCATCGCATCCGTCGCGCCATCGCGCCGCTGATCGTCGCGTTCGGCGTCGCTGCCTGCACCGATGCCAGTGAACCGCCGCAGCTGACCCAGATGACGCTGTCGGTTCCCGCCACGACGGTGGTCACGGGGCAGACGGTCGCGGTGACACCGCTGCCCATCGATCAGTTTGGCGTGAGTATGCCGCCGGCCACGATCGAATGGCGCTCCACGGCGACGTCGATCGCGACGGTCTCGGCGAGCGGCATGCTGACCGGCGTCGCGCCCGGAACCGCGACGATCGTGGCAACGTCGGGAGGAATCACCAGTCAGCTACCAATCACGGTGGTGGGTGCGACGCTGACGTCGCTCACCGTGACGATCCCGTCGCTCACGTTGACGCAGGGGCAGACGGCGACCGCCACGGCCAACGGACTCGACCAGCTGAGTCGCCCGCTGGCCAGTGGTCGGGTGACGTGGGTGAGTGCTTCGCCCACCGTCGCCACGGTGGATAGTCTCGGGACGGTGCGCGCGATCGCGCCCGGCACGTCGACGCTGACGGCGTCGGTCGGCACCATATCGGCGCAGCGCACGATCACGGTGACGGCGCCGCCGGCGATCCGCATAACGGAAGTCGAATCGAACGGCGGTACGCCCGGCGATTGGACGGAGCTGTTCAATCCGACGTCCGCGGCGGTCGACATCTCCGGCTGGAGCTTCAAGGACAACGACAACACACGGACGTTCGCGTTTCCGGCGGGTACCGTGATTCCCGCTGGCGGCTACTACGTCGTCGAAGAGGCGGCATTCGGCTTCGGACTCGGCGCCGCCGACGAGGCGCGGCTGTTCAGCCAATACGGCGTGTTGGTGGACAGCTATGCGTGGACCGCGCACGCCGCCACGACGTATGGTCGCTGTCCGAGCGTGACCGGCGCGTTCGTGACGACGGCCGGGTCGACCAAGGGTGCGGCCAATGATTGCCGCGTGTTGGTGGTGGTGAATGAAGTCGAGTCGAACGGCGGCACGCCGGGCGACTGGATCGAACTGTACAATCGTGGCACTACCGCCGTGAATCTTTCCGGGTTCGTGATCAAGGACAACGACGATTCGCGCACGACGGCACTGCCGGTCGGCACGACGATCGCGGCTGGCGGATTCCTGATCATCGAGGAAGCGCAGCTTGGCTTCGGGCTTGGCTCGGCCGACGCGGCGCGACTGTTCGATCCGGCCGGTGCCCTGGTGGATTCGTACACGTGGACGGCACACGCCACCACGACGTACGGGCGATGCCCAGACGGCACGGGACCGTTGGCCACCACAGCGTTCGCAACCAAGGCGGCGGCCAACGATTGTCGCTCCGCCATTCGCATCAACGAAGTGGAGTCGAACGGCGGTACGCCGGGCGACTGGATCGAGTTGTACAACGCCGGCACCGAGGCAGTGGACCTGTCGAACTTCCTCGTGAAGGACAACGACGACACGCGTACCACGCGACTGCCCGCTGGCGCATCGATCGCCCCCGGCGGCTACTACGTGATCGACGAAGACGCGCTCGGCTTCGGACTCGGCGCGGGTGACGCGGCCCGCCTCTTCGACGCCAACGGTACGCTGCTCGATGCGTACACCTGGACGGCGCACGCGACCATCACCTACGGCCGCTGTCCGAATGGCACCGGCGATTTCGCCGACGCGACAGCGCCGACCAAGGGCGCGGCGAACAGCTGCACGCCGGTGACGGGTCCCACCACGTCGCCATGGCCGGGTAGCGATGACGTGCAGACGGTGGACGGTACGGCGGTGTTCGGCGGCAACCTGAGCGGTCTCACCTACGAGGCGGCCGGCAACGGACAGCCTGCCGTGCTCTGGGCCGCACGGAACGGACCGGGATCGATGTTCCGTCTCGTCTTCAGCGGCGGCATCTGGACGCCCGACGCCACCAATGGCTGGAGCGCGGGCAAGCTGCTGCGCTATCCCGACGGCACGGGCGAGCCCGACGCCGAAGGCATCACCATCGTCGCCGGTGCATCGGGCAGTGGCGTCTACGTGGCGGCGGAGCGCAACAACAGCGCGAATTCGGTGAGTCGCAACAGCATCCTGCGCTTCGATGCGACGGCGGCGGGCAGCACGCTCACGGCTACGCACGAGTGGAACCTCACGGCCGATCTGCCGGCGGTCGGCGCGAATCTCGGCATCGAGGCGATCACCTGGATTCCCGACAGCATGCTCGTCGCGAACGGATTCTTCGACGAATCGAAGGGGCGCGCCTACGCACCGGCCGACTACGCGAGTCACGGCAGCGGCATCTTCTTCGTGGGCGTCGAGGCCAACGGCACCATCTACGCCTACGCGCTGAACCATGCGACCAGCAGCGCGACGCGCGTGGCCACGATCGTCACGGGCTTCCCCGGCGTCATGGGCTTGGAGTACGATCGCGACACCGGCTATCTGTGGGCCACGTGCGATGACGGCTGCGGCAACACCACCGGCGTGCTGCAGATGGACGTCAGCGCGGGCTCGCTGACGCGTGGACGGTTCCTGGCGCCGCGGCGCTTTGCCCGTCCGTCGACGTTGCCGAACATCAACAACGAAGGCTTCGCCTTCGCGCCGCAGTCGGCCTGTGCGGCCGGGCGGAAGTCGGTGTTCTGGGCAGACGACAGTGAAACCGCCGGACACTCGATTCGCAGCGCGACGATTCCGTGCACGACCTTCTCGCGTGCACCGATTAACTTTCGACGCGCGGGTGGTCCGCTGCACTGACTTCGACGACCGATGTGATGATTTCTCGACGCGCGTTCCTGCTGACTGCCGGTGGTATGACCGCCGCCATGGCGGGAACGATTGTCTACACGTTCGAGGTGGAGCCGGAATGGCTCGACATCACGCAGGTAAACCTGCCGATCCGGAATCTGCCGGCGTCGATGGCGGGCAAACGGGTCGTGCAGTTCTCCGACATTCATGTCGGGCCGAGCGTGTCCGACGACTATGTGCGCGAGACCTTCGCAAAGGTCGCCGCGCTCAAGCCTGACGTCGTGGTCATCACGGGTGATCTGATTTCGCGGCATCCGGAACAGCAGGAGCATGCCGAAGCGATCTATGCTGCCCTGCCGCACGGATCGCTCGGCACGTTCGTGTCATTCGGCAATCACGACTACGGCCTCGATTGGGCGGAGCCGAAAGTGGCGGCGCGGTTGCGCGGTGCGCTGGAGAACCTGGGAATCACGGTGCTCGTCAACGAGGTCGGCGTCGCCGGCGAACTGCAGGTTGTCGGACTCGGTGATCTGTGGGCCAAGCAATTCGATCCGGTGCGCGCGTTCACCCGCGTCGATCCGGCGGCGGCGCAGCTCGCGCTCAGTCACAACCCGGATACGGTGGATCTCCCGGGATGGGGCGCGTACGACGGCTGGGTGCTCGCCGGTCATACGCACGGCGGTCAGTGCAAGCCGCCGTTCCTGCCGCCGCCGATGCTGCCGGTGAAGAACCGACGTTACACCAGCGGGGCCTTCGATCTGTCCCGCGGTCGACAGCTGTACGTCAACCGCGGGGTGGGGACGATCATGTATCCGGTGCGCTTCAACGTGCGCCCGGAAGTCACCGTGTTTACGCTGCAGCGCTTCGCGTAGCCCGTGGATTAGCGGGTGACGGTGCGCAGCAAGCCGTCGAGTGACCGGCCACGGGCCAGCTCACTGATTCGGGCCTCGACGCGCGGGAAGATGGTCACGGCGTCCGTGCGGAATCGCGTGAAAAGTGCCTTGAGATCGGCCGACGACAGCGAGCGCCCCTGCGCATAGTACTGGTCGGCCGCGTGTCCGAGCGCATACGTGCTGGCGAACGTGACCGCCGCGCCGCTGGCCACGCCGGCGCTGCCGCCCAAGAGTCCGCCGAGGAGTCCACCGGCGAGGCCGCCGAAGGTGCGGCGGACCACTTTCTCGAGCACCTGCGCGGCGGCGCCAAGTCCAAAGGTGGCGACGAGATCGGTGACCTGCTGTGTGTCCATCTGCTTCCCGTGCCGCTGTCCGATGTGATGCACGAGGCGGAGCTGCAGCGGCAGGATGCCGAGATTGGCCAGACGATCGGGGAGCAATTCGAGAGCGGCCGTCAGCATCGCCTGGTCGAGAATGTGGTCGTCGAGCGGCGACGCCTCAGCGGCGGCGGATGATTCGGCGGGGTGATCACCGACGGCGCGATTGATGTCGGCGATCACGTCATCATTGGCCGATGTGTCGAGTTGCAGGGCATCGGCGAGGTCGTGCAGAAACTTCCCTTCGCTCGGATTGATCCACCCGTTGGCGTGGCACACCGCCGTCGCGGTGTCATGCGCCAGGCGTTTCGCCTCGGGAGACGTCAGTCGCGCCGCTAGTGTGGGGATCGTGAGCGCCCCGCTCATCGCCTGCGCGATCACTGTTTCCGGGGCGAGCAGCCCGAGGCTCCGTGCCACCTCGACCACGCGGGCCTGTTCGGCCTCGTCCTGCAATCCATCGGCGATGGAGGCCAGCGTGGCCAGTGCGATGATGGTTTCGAGCTCTTCGGTCGTCACGGATTCTCCTGGTTTCATGACTTGCCCACGGCGTCGCCTCTACAACATGCTGCCGGTACGGGTTCGTGGGGACAGGGGCGGTGTATGGATCTTGTATACCCGGTGTGCAGAGAGCGTGCCGGATTCATGCATACGGCAGGTCGATCTTTCCGGAGGCACCGTGCGGCGAGTGATCAGACACAGTTCCATGATGCGACTGACGGCGCTTTTGCTGGCGGCGGCCGGCACTTCGGTCGGCGCGTCGGCGTGCAACGGCTCGGATGCGAATCAGCCCGGCCCCGCTGGCGGGTCGCCGGCAGCGCTGCAGGTGGTGAACGGGACGGCCGCCACCGTCGAGGTGCGCGTGGACGGGGCCGTCCGTCAGGCGGCGCTCGCGCCATACTCGAGTTCGCCGTCGATCTCCACCAGTGCCGGCAGTCGCACCGTGCAGTTGGCGGCCACGGGGGCATTCACCGGCACGGCGCAGGTGGTGGTGCAGACCGACAGCGGTGCGCGCGAAACGGTGGCGGCGTTGCCAGGCTCGGGATTGCCGCTGATCGCGGTGACGCTCCCGGACACGGGCTATATCGTTGGCGCCAACCGGAGCAAGCTGCGCATCGTGCACCTCGCGGCGGCCAGCCCACCCCTCGCCATCTGGCGCACGCAGCCCGATTTCCAGACCCCGATCTCGATCATCACGCCGTACGCGTACCTGGCCACGGCCATCGTGGAGAGCTCGGCGGGCGAGTGGAGCGTGCGCGTCTGGCCCACGGGCAACGGTTCGTGGACGTCGCCGGCGAGCGCGATCACACTGACGATCCCGGCCGGGCAGCTGCGGACGGTGGCCACGATGGATGCGCCGGGCGGCGGGGTGCAGCTCAAAGTCATCGAGCCCTGAGATCGCCGTTGGCGATCACCGTTGGCGATCACCGTTGAGGATCGCTGTTGACGATTGCCGTGCGACACGTGTTCGTACGGCACACGGAATACGCGACCTTTTCAGGAGCATCGATGGGATTGTTTGACGGGGCGTTGGGAGACATGGCCGGCTCGCTGTTGGGTGGCAAGGCCGGTGGCGTTGAGCAGATCCTGGGCGGATTGCTCGGCAACACGGCGGCGCCGGGCGGCACGTCGTCGACGGCGCTGCTGCAAATGGCGATGACGCTCGTGCAGCAGAACGGCGGGGTCGGTGGACTCGTGCAGAAGCTGCAGAGCGGCGGCCTGGGCGAGATCGTGTCGTCGTGGGTGAGCACGGGGGCGAACCGTGCCGTCACGCCGGCGCAACTCGAGCAGGCGCTGGGTAGTACCGCCGTCACGCAGGCTGCTGCTACCGCGGGTGTCGATCCATCGCAAGCGATGGGCGGTCTGGCCGCCATGTTGCCGCAGCTGGTCGACAAGCTCACTCCCGATGGTGATGTCACGCCCGGCAGCAACGCGATGCTGACGCAAGTCTTGGGCATGCTGCAGGGCAAGTAAACAACCGGCTTTCGCCGCCGCAGCCGACCGTCCGACCGCGCTATATTGGACGCAATGCTTCGACACCAATCCACGGCGCGGTCGCCACGGCAATGCCTGATGTGACGGGCGTGCGTATCGGTGTGATCGGTTGCGGTGCCATCGCCCAAGCGGTACACCTGCCCACGCTCGTGGCCCTGCGCGGGGTGTCGGTCGTGAGTGTGGCTGATCCCGCGCCCGATGCCCGTGCGGCGGCGCAGCGGATCGCGGCGGGCGCGCGCGCGTTTGGGTCGGCGCAGGCGTTGCTCGACGCAGGCGGTATCGACGCCGTCGTGCTGGCGATGCCGGCGCCGCTGCATTCCTCGACGGCCATCGCCGCGCTCGAGGCCGGCTATCACGTGTATGTCGAGAAGCCAGTGGCCACCAGCGTTGCCGAGGTGAGGGCGCTGCTCACCAGCTGGAAGCGCGCGCAGCGCCTGGGCGTCGTGGGGTTCAATTACCGCCAGCATCCACTCGTGCAGCAGGCGCACGCGCTGTTGCGTGCCGGCGCCATCGGCGAGGTCGTGGCGCTGCAGACCAACTTCACGTCACGACCCGACTCGGTGCCGGCGTGGAAACAGCAGTCGAGCGGCGGTGCGTTGTTCGACAAGGGCGCGCATCACGTCGACATCGCCGCGTACCTGCTCGACGCCTATCCCGAGTCGGTGTCGTCGCGCGTGATGTCACGCCGAACTCCGGGCGACACGGCGACGCTCGAGTGTCAGTTTCCGAACGGCGTCACGATGCAGAGCACGTTCTCGTTCGACGCTACGGCGGATGACCGCGTCACCGTGATCGGACGAGACGGCCGGCTCTCGTTTGACCGACTCGCCGGATTGTCGGTGGACGTCTCACGAAGCGCGGCCGATCGCGGCGTGGTGCCTCGGACGCGGGCGGCGCTGACGTCGCTGTGGCGCGAACCGTTCGCGCGCTCGCGCCTGGTGCGGGTCGACGCCGAGCCGTCGTTTCGTCTCGCGCTCGGTGCGTTCGTGGAGGCCGTGTGTTTGTGGCCGGCGCCGTCGACCACGTTGCCGACCTTGGCCGACGGTGTGCGCTGCGTGGCCGTATTGCTGGCGGCGGCCGAGGCCGCGGAGTCGGGTACCCGGGTGGTTCTGCACGATCTCGTACGCGACATCGTGCGCGATGGCTGAGTCTCTCCGCATTCTGTTGGTGCACGATTACGCGCCGCTGTACGGCGGCGCGGAAGTCGTGAATGCGGCGCTGGTGGAGGGGCTGAGGAAGCGCGGACACGAGGTACGCCGCTTCACGAGCACGGCAGGGTTGGAGACGTTGCCCCATGACTCGCCGCTGCGTCCGGAGTACGCCTGTCGCGGCACGCTCTCTCGATGGCGCACGGCACTGCAGTCGGCGAATCCGTGGGCACCCGCCGCGCTGCGACAGGCGATCGAAGACTTCAAGCCCGACGTCGTGCACGTGGTCATATTCACCACACAACTGTCGCCCCTCATTCTACCGGTGTTGCGCCACGTGCCGTCGGTGTTTCATGCAGTGTGGTATCGCGCAGTCTGCCCAACAGGAACAAAGCTCCTGCCGAATGGCACCGCGTGTGCGCATCGCGCGGGGTCGGTGTGCTTGTCGTCGGGCTGCGTGCCAGCGCGCGACTGGGTGCCGCTCATGGGGCAGATGCGGCTACTGCGCCGATGGCGCGATGTGTTTCGGGTAACGATTGCCAACAGCGAGTCGACCGCCCGCATTCTCGCCGAGGACGGTCTGGGCGACCTCACCGTGGTGCCGAACGGCGTGGCCGACGCGCCGGCGCAATCCGCGATGGGTGACACGCCAACCGTGGTCTTCGCCGGACGTCTTGTGCACGAGAAAGGTGTGGACACCCTGCTCCACGCCTTCGCCGCCGTGCATGTGCATCTTCCGCACGCGACGCTGGATATCATCGGTGATGGCGTCGAGCGACCCGCACTTGAACAGTTGAGCCGCTCGTTGTATCTCGAGAAGGTCGTGCGTTTTCACGGGTTCCAGTCGCGCCCGCAGACCGAGTCGATTGCGCGCTCGGCCTGGGTGCAGGTCGTGCCGTCGCGATGGGCGGAGCCATTCGGACTCGTCGCGGCCGAGGCGATGATGCGTGGCACGGCCGTGCTAGCGTCATCCTCCGGCGGGCTGGCCGAGGTGGTGCGCCACGATGACACCGGGCTGCTCGTGCGTCCCGACCATGTGCCGGACTTGGCCGACGGGTTGCATCGCGTGCTGACGGACCGAGCCCTCGCGGAGCAGTGGGGTCGCAAGGGACGCGAGGTGGCGCAGGCCGAGTTCAGTCAGTCGCGATTCGTCGATCGCATTCTCGCAGTCTATGCAAACGTGCTCGACGCGCCGGTGCGTTCGTCATGAACGGCACGAAGCTCGCGCCGCTGCTGGTGTTCGGCATCGACGCCGGTGATCCCGATCTGCTGGAGTCGTGGATCGCTGACGGCTCGCTACCGCACCTCGCGGCGCTCGTGCGCGAAGGCTCGCATGCACGCACCGGCGGTGATGAACTCTCGATGGAGCACGGCGCGTGGATCTCGCTCATGAGCGGGGTGCCGCGCGCGCAGCACGGGTACCACTACTATCGGCAACTGGTGCCCGGCAGCTACCGGCTCGCGCTGACGACCGGTCCGGAGCCGATGGTGGATCCCTTCTGGGCTGCGCTGCGTGACCGCCGCGTGGTGATCGTGGATGTGCCGGACTTCGATCCCATCGAGGGCCTGGCCGGTGTGCAGGTGGCCGACCTCGCTGTGCACAACCGCGAGCGTGAGGGCACGTCGCTGCCGCCGCACGTGATGCCAGACGCGTTGCGCGCTATCGGTGAGGTGCGCGACATCCCTGAGGCCTTTCGCAGCCCGGAGAGCGTGGACCGCGAGATCCTGTCGCGGTTGCTCACGCGGGTGGAGCGGAAAGGACAGGTGGTTCGAAAGCTCGTGACCGACACCGCGCCTGATGTGAGCGTGGTCGTGTTCGGCGAAGGACATACGGCGGGGCATCAGTTCTGGCGACACCATCATGGCTTTGGCACTGATGCGGCGCTGCGCGAGGGCATTCGCACCGTGTATCAGGCGATCGATGCGGAGCTCGGGGCGTTGCGCGCGTTGTTGCCCGCGTCGCACAACGTGGCCGTCGTGTCGTCGGTCGGCCTGCGGTCGCTCTATCCCGGCGGCGCGCTCGGTGAAGCGGCGCTGCGCGCACTCGGCTATCAGTTCGCCCCGCGTCCGGCGGCGCGTCGTGGCATTCCGGGGCCGCTCACGATCGCGCGCGCGCTGTTGCCCACCACGGTGCGTGAATGGCTGTCGCGCCTGCTGTTGTCGCGTGACGCGCGCGAGCGATTGCTGGCCGACGGCTTCGCCAACGGCACCGATTGGTCGCGCACGCGCGCCTTCGCGATTCCGAGTGCCTTTCAGAGCTTTGTGCGCGTGAACCTGCAGGGTCGTGAGCCGCAGGGCATCGTGGCGCTTGGCGCAGAGTACGCCGCACTGCTGGATGAACTCGAAGCCGATCTGCGCGCGTTACGTGATGCTGAATCGGGCCGCCCGCTGGCCACGCATGTCACGCGGATGACGTCAGCGAACGGCGACGCGCCGCGCGTGTTGCCCGACCTCATCGTCGATTGGGACTTCAGCGATCGGTTCATCACGTCGGTCGAGCATCCACGCGCCCGCATCACGCTCACCGAACCGGAGTTCTTCCGCGACAGCGAGCATACGACGCAAGGCTTCATTGCGCTGGCGGGGCCGCAGGTGCCGGTGCTCGCGACGGCGTTGCCGTTCGATGCGCAGGCGGTGGCGCCGCTGCTGCAACGGCTCGCAATGGGCACGACCTCGGGAACGCACGCGTGAGTCGTAGCGCCGCGCATCGGCTGTGGCAGGGATCGGCCTGGATCTTTGCGGCCGAGTTGTTGATCCTGCCCACCGGGTTGGTCACGGCGGGATATCTCACGCGCCATCTGGGAGCGGAGGGCTACGGGCTGCTCACGCTCGGGGCCACGGCTATGGCGTGGCTGCAGTGGACGGCGAGCTCGATGCTGGCGCGGGCGTCGAACCGCGCGATCGCCGCGGTCGGTGATTGGCGGCCGGTGGCCGCGGAGGTGATGCATCTGCACCTCGTGATCGGTGGTCTCATGGGACTCTGCGTGTTGATCGCGGCGCCGTGGGCCGCCGCCGCGCTGGGGCAGCCCCTGTTGACGTCGACGCTGCGCCTTCTCGCACTTGAACTGCCGTTGCTGGTGCTGGCGCAGGGATACCGCGGTGCGCTGGTCGCGAATGGCGATCATACGTGGGTCTCGGCAATCTCGGCCGTGCGCTGGATCGTGCGCATGGTCGCGGTGATCGGCCTGGTAGCGCTTGGCTGGTCGGTGAACGGCGCCGTGGGTGGCATGATTGTCTCGAGTGTCGTGGCACTGGCGGTGTCGCGCGGTCGGGTCGGTGCCCTGCCTCGCGCGCCGCAGGCCGAGCGGGCGGCGGTGCGGGCCGGACTGCTGCTGCTCGCTGCGCCGATCGCGCTGGCGGCCATCGGCGCGCGGCTGTTCGAACGCGCCGATCTGTTCCTGCTGGCGACGCTTGGCGGGTCGGCGGCGAGCCTCGGGCACTACGGCGCCGCGCAGAATCTCACGATCGTGTTGCCACTGCTGTCGGGCGCGGTGTCGCCGGTTGTCCTGGCCACGGTGACCCGCATGCGCCGCACGGGGCAGCAGGACGAGGTGCGCCGGCTGCAGCAGGAGGTGCTGCGGATGCCGTATCTCGTGCTGCCCTTTGCGGCACTGGCGGCGGGAGCCGCGCCGGAGATCATGCGTGTGATTTACGGGGTCGGATTTGTCGACGCCGCACCTCCGTTCGCACTGCTGATTCTCGCGTCGACGGCGCTGGTGGCCGTGTCGGTGTCAACCGTGCTGCTGGTGGCCGTCGATCGCGCCTGGGCGGTGGTGTGGCTGACCGGCCCCATGATCGTGGCGCTCATCGGGCTCACCTACGCGCTGGTGCCCCGCTACGGCACCACGGGGCCGGCGATCGCGTCGTTGTCGGTGTCGGTCGTGGCGGCGTGCGTCGCTCAGGCCTTGGTGGCGCACTACGAGTCGGTCCGGGTGCCGCTGCGAACCATGGTGGTCGGCGCCGGGCTTGCACTCGTCGCCTTTGCGGCCGGTGGCGCGTGGCATACTGCGACGACCCTCGGCACGGTACTGAAGCTCGTCGCGATCTGCATCGGACTGGTATCGGCGCTGCTGCTTCTTCGCGAGATTCCGACGCATCTGCTTCCCTTCGTGGCCGCGCCCGTCGAGCCGGCGAAGTCGGCACCATCCGCCTCATGACGTCCCCGCGCTTCTCCGTCATCGTTCCCACCCGCGCCCGTCTGCCGCAGCTGCGTCGATGCCTCACGGCACTCGCGGCGCAGACGCTGGCGCGCGATGACTTCGAAGTGGTGATCGTCAATGACGGCTCGCCGCCGCTGCCCGACGTGGAACTCGATGCGTTCAGCGAGCGGCTCACGATCCGGTCGATTCACCAGGAGTGGGGCGGTCCCGCCGCCGCGCGCAACACCGGCATCCGCGAGGCGCAGGGCGAGTATCTGGCGTTCACCGACGACGACTGCGCACCGGCACCGAATTGGCTGACCACCCTCGACGTAGCGTTGCGCGCCACACCGCAAGCGCTGGTCGGCGGTCACGTGCGCAATGCGCTCGACGACAACGTGTTTTCCGAAGCGAGTCAGTTGCTGATCGATTTTCTGTACGATCGCTTCGACTCGGCGGCCACGCGTGGTCCGCGCTTCTTCACGTCGAACAATTTCGCCGGCGCCACCGCGTCGTTCCGGGCGATCGGCGGCTTCGACACAAGCTTCCGATTGCCGGCCGGTGAAGACCGCGACCTCACCGATCGCTGGCAGGCGGCGGGCTGGCCGCACGTGTACGCGCGTGACGCGCTCGTGCAGCATCATCACGTGATGAGCTTTCGCAGTTACACGCGGCAGCATCTGAATTACGGCCGTGGCGCGTGGACTTTCCATCAGGCGCGCGCGAAACGGCAGACCGGCGTGCGCGAAACCGAATCGCCGGGATTCTACGCGGCGCTGCTGGGCTATCCGCTGCAGCGAGGGCGGACGCGCCGGCCGGTGGTGCAGATGGCGCTGTTGGCCTGGTCGCAGGGGGTGAATGCGCTGGGGTACTTTCTGGAGAAGGTGCGTTCCTAACCGCGGTTCGGTTGACAGTTCTGTGGTGTATGACCATAGTCATGACTATGGTTACCGTATCGAAGAGCGTGCTGAAAGCGCGGATGCTGGAGTTCTTTCGGGAAGTCGAGCGAACCGGGGAGGAGCTGGTGGTCACCAGCGACGGCGTGCCTGTGCTGAAAGTGGTGCCCTTCAGCCAGACGCGGTCAGTGGGGGACGCATTCGACGACGTGCGTGGGAAGCTCACGTGGACGGGTGACATCGACGCCCCGACTGACGCCGAGTGGCCCGCGTCATGAAAACATCATGAGTCGCGTGGTGCTCGACACCTCAGCGCTGTTGTTCTGGACGCTGGCGCCCGAACGGCTGTCGCCGCGGGCATCGGCGGCTCTCGAGGCGGCCGAGCCGTTCGGTTGCTTGGCCAGCGCGATCTCACTCTGGGAGATCGGACTCAAGGTGCAGCGTGGTCAGCTCTCACTCGGCGTGACGTTCACCGAGTACGTACAACGCTTGCAGCTGGTGGATGGCCTGGTGTTGGCGCCTGTGGATGTCCGCACGTGGTTGCGCACGTTGGAGCTGGACTGGGCGCATCGCGATCCGGCCGATCGCGTGATCGTGGCGACGGCGGAGTTGCAGTCGCTGCCGTTGATCTCGTCGGATGCGGAGATGGGGCGGTATTACGCCGACGTGGTGTGGTGAGGGCAGCATCGCGTGGAGCCCGTCGCCTACCGGTAGTTGTGCCCCTTTACATGCTGCTCGCCACCACCCAGCTCGAGCGCCTTGAACTGTTTGGCGCGCACATTCACCACATGTTGTTCCACCTGCAGCGTGCCGCGAATGAGCAGCATCGGTGACCGGGAAATGAGCAGCGCATGTTCTTCGAAGCGATCGGGGGTGATCACGATGTTGATCATCCCCGTTTCGTCTTCGAGGGTGAGAAAGACGAATCCCTTGGCGGTGCCTGGGCGCTGACGACAGATCACCAGTCCGGCCACGGCCACGCGCTGACCATCCTTGCCCAGTTCGTGCGCTTCACGGGCCGACAGCACACCGTTGGGCGCGAGGATGGGCCGCACGTGCTTCATGGGATGCCCGGCCAGTGACAGCCCGGTCATGCGGTAGTCGGCTTCGGTGAGTTCGATGGGCGTGTAGGCCGGCAGTTGTGTGGGCACCGGTTGCGCTTGAAACGGGGCCAGCGGCAACTCGGGACCACGGGTGGCCGCCATCACTTCCCACAGCGCCACACGCCGTCGCCGTTCGGCGGGTTCATGCGCGAACATGCTGTCGAAGGCACCGGCTTCAGCCAGTCGCCGCCATGAGGTTCTATCAAGCGACACGCGACGTACAGCGTCTTCGACACTGGTGAACGGGCCCTGCACCAACGCCGCTTCGAGCGCACGACGGGCCTTGGCGCCGAGTCCACGTACGAGTCGCACACCGAGTCGCACCGCCACCACATCGCGCATGGGTTGTGCGCCGATGTGACGACCCCAGCGCACCACGCCATCGTTGGGCACGAGCACGCGTCCATCGGCCATCTCGAGGGCGTGATCCCACGTGCTGCGGGTGAGATCGACCGGCCGCACTTCCACGCCATGTCGCTTGGCGTCTTCGATAAGCGTGCCCGGCGCGTAGAAGCCCATCGGCTGCGCGTTGAGAATGGCGGCGGTGTACTCCGGCGCGTAGTAGTGCCGGAGCCAGGCGGTGGCGTACACGATGAGCGCGAAACTGGCCGCATGACTCTCGGGAAAACCGTAGTCGGCGAAGGCGTTGATCTGGTTGTAAATGCGACGGCCGGTTTCTTCCGGGATCCCGTTCTTGGCCATGCCCACAATCAGCTCTTCGCAGATCTGCGCCATGCGTTCGCGCGACCGCTTGTGTCCCATGGCGCGACGCAGTTGATCGGCTTGTGCGGGCGTGAAGCCGGCGGCGGTGATGGCCACCTGCATGCCCTGCTCCTGAAAGAGCGGCACGCCGAGCGTACGCTTGAGCACCTTCTCGAGCATGGGGTGCGGATACGTGACCGGTTCCAGGCCCGCGCGCCGTCGCAGATACGGATGCACCATCTCGCCCTGAATGGGACCGGGCCGGATGAGCGCCACTTCCACCACGAGATCGTAAAAGCAGCGCGGCTTCAAACGCGGCAGCGTGTTCATCTGCGCGCGACTCTCGATCTGAAAGAGCCCCACGGTATCGGCGCGGCACATCACGTCGTACACGGCCTGATCGCTCATGTCGAGCTGCCCGAGATCGATCGTGATGCCGCGCGTGTGCCGGATGTACAACAGACAATCCTGCACCACGGTGAGCATGCCGAGTCCCAGCAAGTCGATCTTGACCAGTCCAACGGGATCGAGGTCGTCCTTCTCCCACTGGATGACGGTGCGCCCCGGCATGGAGGCGGGCTCGATCGGCACGATGGAGCCCAGCGGTTCTTCGGTGAGAATGAACCCGCCCACGTGAATGGAGCGGTGACGCGGCAGTTGGTGCAGGCCGGCCACGACGTCGGCCAAGCGCCGCACCCGTTCGTCGTTGGGGTCGAGACCGGCGCGTGACAACACTTCACGACCACTGGCGGTATCGCGGGTGGCGGTGGTGCGGTTGCGGCGTTCCTCGTGACTCTCCGTTTCGCCCGGGCGGCTGTTGTCACTGCCCTTGGCCAGCGGACCAAGCTGCGCGCGCGCGTCGGCCGCGATCTTTCGCTCGGCCTGCATGTCGATGACCTGCGCCCACGTGCCGTCGCGATCGGTGGGGCCCTTGGGGGCGCGCTGTGCGGAGCTCTTCGTTGGCGACTTCGTTTGCGTAGACGCGACTTTGCGCGACGCCTCACGCACCACGCGCGCCTTGGTGGTGGCTTCGGTGCCGCCGATCATCTGCTGGCCCAAGCGATCGGCGTCGGTGGCGCTTGGTGCGGTTGGTGGTACGGGGGCCTCGCCTTCGGGTGTCGGTGCATCGACCCGCAGTGCCTCCGCCGTACTCCGCGCACTGAACCGATCGCTGAGCGACGCCAGCATGTCACCCTGCTGTACCGAGAAGCCGAGCACGCGCGCCGCGTCGCGCACGGCACTGCGTCCGCGCCAGGTGATCTGCTCGCACACCATGGCGGCGTGTTCGCGGCCGTAACGATTGTACACGTACTGCAGCACGCGCTCGCGATCACGGTGCGCGAAGTCGATGTCGATATCGGGCGGCTCTTTGCGTCCTTCACTCAAGAACCGCTCGAACAACAGCTCCATGCGAATGGGATCGACCGCCGTGATGCCGAGGCAGTAGCACACGGCCGAATTGGCGGCGGAGCCACGACCCTGACAGAGAATCCCTTCACGACGCGCGAAGCGCACGATGTCCCACACCGTGAGAAAGAATCCGGCGAGATCGAGCTTGCCGATCATTGCCAGTTCGTGCGCGAGCTGGGTGTCGTGCTTGGGCGTGCGCGACGTGTTCCACCGTTCGTAGGCGCCCTGTTCCACCAAACGCGTGAGATACTCCTGCGCGCTGATGCCGGGCGGCAGGGGAAACGCCGGCATGGACGGCTTGAGCTGCTCCAGCCGGAACGCACACCGTTCGGCGATGGCCAGCGTGGCTTTCACCCCTTCTTCGGCGCCGCGCCACCGCTGATAAATGAGCGACGGCTTTTTGAGCGCCCACTCGGCATTCGGACGCAACCGCGTACCCATGGTGTCGAGCGTGCGTTCGTGCCGCAGCGTGTTGAGCACATCGTGCACGATGCGCTGTTCGGGCGTGGCGTAGTGTACATCGTTGGTGACCACCCACGGCACACCGAGTTTGGCGGCGAGTGGGCGAAGCTGTTGCACCAGCGCGCGTTCTTCGGGCAGGCGATGATCCCAACATTCCACCGCGAGATGCTCGCCGAACACGTCGCGTAATTCACCGGCGGCGGTGTAGGCGTCGTCGGTGCGTCCCTCGGCCAGTAGCTGGGGCACCCAGCCGCGCGGACAGCCGGTGAGGGCCATGACGCCCTCTACATGGCGCGTGACGAGCGCCCACGGCACACTGGGGGTGCCGCGTTCGCTGTCCATGCGCGCCCGCGTGACCAGTGAGGCGATGTTGCGGTAGCCGTCGCGCGTTTCGGCGAGGAGCACCATGTGGGTGCGTCGCTCGGCGCCGGGGTTGCCGATGTCGGGCATGCGCACGGTGAGCTCGACGCCCAGAATGCCGCCGATGCCCAGCGTTTCGCAGGCCGTGCCGAAGCGGACCACGCCCCCCATTTCATCGTGGTCGGTGATGGCCAGGGCCGGATACCCCAACTCGGCGGCCCGCTCGGCCAGTGATTCGGGGAGCGAGGCCCCATCAAGGAGAGAGAGGGCCGAGTGGCAGTGGAGTTCGACGTACTGGTTCGGCATTGGATACCGAATATATACCGAAGCTGGTGATTCCGGCGAGGCCCGGAAAGCGGGCACTTCCGCTGCGGTACCGCCGTTAGGTTGACGAAATGCCTCATTCCAACCGCCCCTCCCAGCGTCCCGAGCACACGGTGAACAACGTGCTCGAGAATGCCGATACGATGTCCAACGAGGAGTTGGACAAACTGCCGTACGGCATGATCCAGCTGGACGCGACGGGGCGGATTTTGAACTACAACGCCGTGGAGTCGAAGCTCGCGTCGTTGAAGAAGGAAGACGCGATCGGGAAGCAGTTCTTCACCGAGATCGCGCCGTGCACCAAGGTGCAGGAGTTCTACGGCCGCTTCAAGGAAGGCGTGATCCGTGAATCACTCGATACGAGTTTCCGCTTTCACTTCGCGTTCAAGCAGAACCCACGTGATGTGACCGTGCGGTTGCTGTACTCACGCCGCACGCGCACGGTGTGGGTGTTGATTTCGGATCATGAGGGGAAGCCGCTGGAGGGGTGACGCCGGCGCAGCAACCACTTCTCCCCTTCCACCGCGAACAGCACCACCGACGACACGGCCACACACACCGCGAGCTCCCGCCACGACAGCGGCACCGTGTGGAAGATGCGATTCATCGCCGGCACGTACAGCGTACCAAGCTGCAGCCCGAATGCCGTCAAGACCGCGTAGAACAGCGCCGGATTGCCGCGTACGCCAAGCGTCCAGATCGAGATCCGCTCGGAGCGAATCGCAATCAGGTGGAACAGCTGCGAGAGCGTGAGCACGGTGAACGTCATCGTCTGCCAGTGACTGTTGCCGTCGCGGATCGTGAGCGCCTGCGTGCCCAACGCCAGCGCAGCCATGAGCAATCCCACCCGCAACGCGTGCTGCCACAAGCCACCGGCCAGCAGGCTCTCCTGCGGGGAGCGCGGCGGCCGCTGCATACTATCCGGTTCCGCGGGCTCGGCGGCCAGGGTGATGCCGGGCAGGCCGTCGGTCACGAGATTCATCCACAGGATGTGAATCGGCAGCAACGGTAGCGGCAGTCCAAGGAACGGCGCGAGAAAGAGCGTCCAGATTTCGCCCGCGTTCGTGGACAACACGAAGCGCACGAAGCGCCGGATGTTGTCGTAGATGCGACGACCTTCGTGCACCGCCTTCACAATGGTGGCGAAGTTGTCGTCGAGCAGTACCATGTGCGCCGCTTCGCGAGCGACATCGGTGCCGCCACGTCCCATCGCGATGCCGATGTTGGCGCGCTTGAGCGCCGGTGCGTCGTTCACCCCGTCGCCGGTCATCGCGACATACTCACCGCGTGACTGCAGCGCTTTCACGATACGCAGTTTGTCTTCGGGCGCCACGCGGGCGAACACGCGCACGTCGGTCACGCGTTGCGCGAGGTCTTCGTCGGAGAGCCCCGGGATGTCTTGCCCCGTGAGTACTACATCATCGGCACCAGCGATGCCCAATCGCGTAGCGATCGCGAGGGCGGTGGCGGGATGATCACCGGTAATCATGACCACGTGAATGCCTGCCGCCTGACAGGTTTCCACGGCGGCTTTCGCTTCCGCACGCGGTGGGTCGATGAGTCCGACCAGCGCCAGCAGCGTAAGCTCCTGTTCGGCGTGTTCGGCCGAATCCGGCTGCTCAGTGAGCGTGCGCGTGGCGATCGCCAGCACGCGTAATCCGGACACCGCCATGGATTCGGCCTGCTTCAGCACGCGCGCCGCATCGATGGGCACGATCGCATCGGCGCTGCGCATCGTCGTGCAGCCGGCTACCACGCGCTCGGGCGCGCCTTTGGTGCACACGATGACGCGGCGCTCATGGCGATGTATCGTCGTCATGCGCGCCCGTTCCGACGAGAACGGCACCTCGCCCACGCGGGGCCAGTGCGCGTCGAGCGCGCTCTTGATCACGCCCACGTCGGCGCCGGCGCGCACGAGGGCCGTCTCGGTGGGATCGCCCACCAGCGCGCCCTCCGCACCGACGGTCACATCGGTGCACAACGTCATGACTTCGGACAGCGGCGTGAGATCGTGCGCCGGTGGCTGTGACAACGTCCACGCCGTTCCGTCGCCGAGCACGACGGTGTCCACGTGCATCCGATTCTCCGTGAGCGTGCCGGTCTTGTCGGTGCAGATGTACGTCACCGAGCCGAGCGTCTCCACGGCGGGCAGACGGCGGATCAAGGCCTGCTGCTTCACCATGCGTCGCGCGCCGAAGGCGAGCGAGATGGCGACCACGGCGGGAAGCGCTTCGGGAATTGCCGCCACCGCGAGGCTCAGCGCCGTCATGAACATCAGCAGCATCGGCTCACCGCGCAGGATGCCGGCCGCAAAGATGATGGCGCAGAGCGCCAGTACGGCGACGGCGAGCTTGCGCCCCAGCACAGAGAGGCGCTGCTGCAGCGGCGACGGCGATTCGGGCTCGTTGCGCAACATGGCGGCAATGCGCCCGAGCTCGGTGCGCATGCCGGTAGTGACCACAATACCGATTCCGCGTCCGGCAACGACCGTCGTGCCTTTGAAGCTCATGCACGTCTGATCGCCGACGGCGCTGGCGTTTGCCGGACACGCTGCCGGATCCTTGCGGCTCGGTACGGACTCGCCGGTGAGCGCCGCTTCCTCGATGCTGAGATGCACCGCGTCGAGCAGACGCATATCAGCCGGCACGATGTTGCCCGTCGCCAGCAACACGATGTCGCCCGGCACCAACGCGGTCGATGGCACCGATACTTCGGTGCCGTCGCGCCGCACCTGCGCACTTGGTTGGGCGAGCGCGCCCAGTGCGGCCATGGCGCGGTCGGCGCGATACTCCTGCGCGAAGCCGAGCACCGCGTTCAGGATCACGATCGAGATGATGGCGATCATGTCCTCCGGCTCGCCCACAACGCCGGCAATGAGCGCGGCCACCAGCAGCACCACGACCATGGTGTCGGCGAACTGTGCCACGAGCATGCGCAAGAGACCGCGACTGCGCGCGTGCTGCAGCACGTTCTCGCCGTACTCGATCGTGCGCGCCTGCACGACGTCGGCGCTCAGTCCTCGCTCAGCCGAGCTCTCCAGCGTGGCCAGCGTCTGCTCGGCCGACGTGGCATGCCACGGCGTGGCCGCCGAGGGCAAATCTGCTATTGGCAAATCGGTGGAGCGGGTCAATGCGAAGGGGGCACGGGACATCGGACGACTTCCGTTGAAGTGCAGTGCGCGTTCCGTGCCACCTCTCGTCTGCTAGAGGGTCAGGCGGCGGGTTCCTTGCCGGTTTCGCCCTTTCGGTACGTGCTGTACAGGTACACGGGGATCGGCAGGTCGCCGAGGTGATGCGTGATGAGCGGGCGTACCTGATCCCAGTCGAGTCCGCCGGCTCCGGTGGCGAGCCGCGGCAGCGCGAGGCTTTTCACGTCGCCCTTGTCGAGTTCATGCCGCAAGCGCTTCAACACATGATTGACGTTCGGAATCGACGCGCGGCCCGACGCGGACGACGCGTGATCGCCTTCCTGCGTCATCAGGTTGTAGATCGTACGGCCGTCGGCGCTGCGATAGGTCCAGAGTTCGCCCGGCTTCGGATGGGCCTGATGCGCATAGTGACGGAAATCCTTCGCCATACTGGGCCACAGCTCGCGCAAGGCGAGGGCGAGACCGGCATCGAAGTGGTCATTAGGCGAGACGCCGTGCGCGATCGCCTGCGCCTTGGTGAGCAGTATGTCGCCTTCCAGATCGTAAATCACGAGAACAACTCCTATGCGTGATGATTCCTGTCGCGCCGTGTGGTGCGTGACAGGAAATCTCCGTACGCGGGGAGGCATATGGAGTCGGTGGAACCCCGACATTGGGGGTGGGATGAGCTGACGGGGGAACACCCTAGTGAGCAGGGGGGAGGGTGTCAGGGGAGAGGAGGCAGGTGAACCGCGCGGTTCAAGGGGTCAGAGTCGTTGAACGCCGGCGTTCAACGACTCTGACCCCTTGAAATCCCTGCTTCCTGATTCCCTCCCCCTGCTCACTGGGGTGTTGAAAGGATCAGCTCACACGGGCGCTCATCCCCCCAACACGTTCACGCACCCCTTGGGCGGCGCGGCGAGGCGTTGGTTGCATTCGTCCACCGGGATCGGCACCAGCGGGAAGACGCGATGCGTGGACAGTTGCTTCTTGAGCTCGCCGAGTCGGCCGTAGCGGCGCGCGTCGACCCAACGATGGCCGTACTCGAAGAACAACGAGTAGCGGCGCTCGTACAGCAGCTCGGTGACGAGATCGCCGGCGAAGTCGGACGCCAGGGCCGGCAGTCCACCGGAGTTGGTGCGCACGAAATTCAGATCGGCGATCGCGGCGGCGCGGTTGCCGAGTCCGATGTTGGCTTCGGCGCGAAGCAGGATGAGCTCTTCGTTCCGGATGATCGCGATCGGCGTGACGTTGGTGGGATACACGATCGGCCGCACGTTCGAGCTGATGCCCTGCGTGGCCAGCGTGACCGTTCCGACCACCGCCTTGCTGGTGGCGCGGAGGTCGCGCGAGCCGTCCGTGCGCAAGCGCGCTTCCGTGAGAAACTCGGGCACGGCCACGAGTGCGCGCGGTGCGGGATCGAACAGCGGATTGACCGCGTCACCCGACGCCGTGCTGTACACGTGATAGACGCCCGTCGCGAAACTGGCCGGCGTGCCGGCCGCGGTGCTGATGAACGATTCGTTCAGCGCCGTGATGGCGTCGGCCCAGCGTCCGCGGTACACCTCGAGACGTGCCTTGAGGCCACGGTTCACGCGCAGGAAATTGGCCGGCGTGTTGAAACCGGTGAATCCGGTCGTGAGCGTGAACGGAAACGCGGTGCCCGCTGCGGCGAGATCAGTCTTCGCCTCGTCGAACAGCGCAGCGGTTTTCGTGTACGCCTCGTCGCGCGTGATGAAGACGCCCTGCACGGTGGGATCCTTGGGCACATCGAACACGAGGCCGAAGGTGTCACGCACGCGCAGCTGGTTCATGTACTCGAGCGCCATGAACGTCTTCACGAATCCCTTCACACCGCTCTTCTGCGCGGCGGTGTAATCGGGCACGGCGTCAACGACATCGAGAATCGTGTACGCGGTGCGGAGATTCCGGTACGAGTTCGACCAGCCGGCATCGGTGCCGAAGCCACCCGGCTCCAGCGGTCCGATGAGCAGCGCGAGCACGTTGCGCGGCTCGGCGCCGTCAAGGTTCATGATCTCGCGCCCGAACACACCGAGCGTGCTGGCCCATGTGCCGGCGCCAGCGCGCGACGCGGAGAGGACACCGGCGACCGTGGTGTTCACCGTGGCGGCGTTCGGCGAGCCTTCAAGCTGCGACGTGTTGGGGCTGTTGTAATTGGCGATGTCGGCCGAATTGCAGGCGACGACGCTGGCACAGGCGGCAGCGAGCAACAGGGTGCGCGCCTGGCGATGACGGAATGTGGTCATGGTCAGAAGTCCAGGCTGAAGTTGAGCCAGTAGCTACGGCTGGCAGGATACGCCGCGAGTTCGCGGTTACGCTGAATGGCGTCGGGCACACCGCCCGCGCCGAAGTTCTGCGCTTCCGGATCGCCACCGCGGAACTTCGTCCACCAGTACAGATTGCGTCCGCTCAACGACAGCTTGGCGCCGCTGGCGCCGGCCCACGTCTTGGCCACCCACTTCTGCGGAATGTCCCAGGTGAGCGTGACTTCGCGCAGCTTCACGTACGATGCATCCTGATAGAAAATGCGTGTGACCTGCAGGTACGTCGTGCGCCGCACTTCACCGATCTTGCGACCCGCGGCGTCGAGTTCTTCGTAGTCGCGCGAGTTCTGCCCGAGGTCGTAGTGACGCCACGTACCGTTGGCGAGCATGCCACCCTTCTGCTGGTCGAGCAGCGCGTACAGCGAGAGGCTCTTGAAGCGCACTTCGTTGCTCAGGCCCGCGCTCCACAGCGGATTGCCGTCGCCCATCAGCACCGGTACGACCACACGTCCACCAGCCTGCGGCAGCGTGTCGTTGCCATACAGCTGCGTGGCCGACTTGCCCTGCTCGATGCGCACGGCGCCGGTCTGCAGCGTACCAAGCAGGAAGGCCGGCACCGGAAGGCTCGTGACCTTGGAACGGCTCGTGCCCCAGTTGAGGCGCGCATTCCAGCCCCACGTGGGCGTCTGCACGGGGAACGCGTTGATCGACACTTCCGCACCCGTAACCTGCATCTCGGCGCCGTTCGACGTTTCACTGCTGAAACCCGTGGTGGGCGCCAGCGTGCGCGTGATGAGCAGATCGGAGATGTTGCGACGGAATCCGGTCACGGCAAACGTGCCGCGGTTCCGGAATACGTTCAGGTCGAGACCCGCTTCGATTTCACGCTGACGCTCGGGGCGCAGGTCCGAAGACGCGCGCACACTGCCCACGCGGAACGCACCGAGTCCGCCCACGCTCGAGAGATCGAGGTTCGTGAACTTCTGGCCGTACAGTGGCTGGTTGCCCGTTTCGCCGTACGCCAGTCGGATCTTGGCTTCGTCCACCAAGCCCGGGGCGAGATCGGTGAAGCGGTACGACGTGGCGGCCTTCGGGAAGAGGAAAAACTTCTTCACGTCGCCGTTGTTGCTGCTGCGGTCGGCGCGCGCACCGGCGGTAAACAGCAGCTTGTCACGCCACAGCATTTCCGTCTGCGCGAAGACACCGAAGTCTTCCACGCGCAGGCGCGACTCGTCGACGTCACGCACCGTACCTGAGGTCACGACTTCGAGACCGCCCAGCAGATTCTGCGCCGAGGCGCGGGTCTGGTTGAGGTCGCGCTCTTCGAACTGCGTGCCGAGCTGCGACGTGATCTTGAGCGACGACTGCGGCGTCCAGCCGTGCACGAGATTCAGGTTGAGGTTGCGCTGAATGTTCGTGGTCTTGGAGTTGGCCGAGGTGCCGGGCAGTCCGTCCACCGGCTCGTACTGCAGCGTCGGCGGCGAGTAGATCAGGTTCGACTGATTCAGCAGGTCGACACCGCCGTAGGCGATGAACTGCAGGGTGTTCTTGTCGCTGGCGAGCAGGTCGGCCGTGAGGCGCGACGTGGTGATGTTACGCCATACGTTTTCACCGTTCTTGAACTGGTCGATCGTCTGCAGCGGATTGGACGGGTAGAACTGATTCACCGGCCACGAGCCGTCGGCGTTGCGCCGAAGATCGAGGAAGCTCGGGATCTTGGTGAGCGCGTACGCGATGGAGTTGCCGGCGTTGTCGTTGCCGAACAGGCCGCGGTCGTTCGTGTTGTTCAGGATCTCGTTGCCGACCTGCAGATTCAGCCGCTTGGAGATGCGTTGATCCACGTTGATGCGCGCGCTCGTCTTGCGGGCAAACGTGTTCTCCACGATGCCGTCTTCGTTGCGACGGCTGATCGACATGAAGTACTTGGTGTCGTCACTGCCGCCGCTCACGTTCAGCGAGACGTCGGAGTTCATTGGACGGTTGCCGTAGGCCAGCGTCTCGTAGTCGAGCACGCGGTTGGCGTCGTAGAACGGCGTGATGCCGGCCCCGAACACCGTAACGGCGTCGGCCAGCGAGTTGAACTTGCGCGAGCCGTTGCGGTACGCGAGCTCCGACGTGCCGCCGCCCAAGCGCAGCGAGAACTTCGGCTTGCCGGCGCGGCCACGCTTGGTGGTGATGATGATGACACCGCCCGACGCCTTCGATCCGTAGATGGCGGCGGCCGCCGATCCCTTGAGGATATCGACGTTCTCGATGTCATTCGGATTGAGGTCGGCGATGCGATTGACCGGATTCTCCTGATTGCCCACGGAGATGCCGGTGCCCGCGGCGCGCGTCACCTTGTTGGTGCCGGAACCGATGGACACGTCGGAGACGATGACACCGTCGATGACGTACAGCGGTTGCGCGGACCCGAGAATGGAGGAGATACCGCGGATGCGGATGCGATTGCCGCCACCGGGCGCGCCGGTGGACTGCGAAATCTGCGCACCGGCGATCTTGCCCTGGAACGCGTTTTCGATGGACTGCGACGACACCTTGTTCACATCGGCGCCGCTCACGGTGGCCACGTCGTTGGCGAGGTTGCGGCGCGAGATGCCGGTGGCCTGACCGGTGACGACGACCTGATCGAGATTGAGCACGTCCTTCTTGAGCACGATCTCGAGCGTACTCTGTGAGGCGCCGACGGTGATGCGGGTCATCGGGTAGCCGAGACGGCGCACCATCAGAATGACCTCGCGGGCAGGGACATTCACGAGGGTGAACGACCCGTCGTCACGCGAGAGTGCACCGACTGCCGTGCCGGTGACCTGCAGCTGCGCCGCGGCGATCGGTGCTCTCGATCCTTCTTCGAGCACCTTGCCGCTGATCGTGCGCGTCTGCGCAGCGAGCGGGGCGGCGAAGAGCGCGAGGGCTGCGGCGAGCAGGCCTCCGCGCGCGAATACTCCGGTCATCAGGAATTCCTCCATCGGGGGGTGATGATCATTGCGGCAGGATGTTGAGCGTGAGTTGTGACGGACGGGCGGCTGAACGGAAGACGGTCATCGTGGCGGACTGGAAGTCCGCGTCTTTCGCTTTGTAGATGTTGGGTACGAAGCGCTGCGGATTGCGATCGACGGCGGGATACCACGTGCTCTGCACGTGCACCACGATGCGATGTCCTTTCTTGAACGTGTGGAACACGTCGTCGAGCGGGACGCGCACGCTGTCGGCCACGTTCACCGCGAGCGGCACGTTCTTGTCGAAGCCTTTGCGCCAGCGGGCGCGGGCCACGCCGGGGCGGACGAGTCGCTCGTAGGCGTCGAGACGCGGTCCGCCGTCGTATTCGGGTGCCGCGTCGTTGGGATACTGATCGATGAGCTTCACGATGAAGTCGGCGTCGGTGCCGGTGCTCGCCACGTGCAACAGCGCCGAGACAGGGCCCGCGACGGTTACATCACTCGTGAGCACCTCGGAGCGATACGTGAGCACGTCGGGGCGACGTGAGGCGAAGCGCTGATCTTCGGTGGGGTACTGCGCGTTGAAGCCGAAGGTCACGCCCATCGTGTAGGGCACCGGCTTGGCGGGATCGCTCACGTAGCGATCGGCGAACGTGGCGGGCGCTCCACCGCGCGTCGGGGCTTCGAACGCCACGCGTCCATTCTCCCGCAGGTACAGCGTGCGTGCGGTCGCGGCTTTGGGCGGCCACGCGTCGAAGCGCCGCCATTGATTGGTGCCGGCTTCGAACACCAGCGCGCCGCCGAACGACTGGCCTGTGCAGTCATCCTTGAGCAGGCAGCGGAATGCCGGCGCGCCGACCGAGTCGCGAAAGAACTTGCCGGTAGGGCTGCCGTTGGTGAAGGCGCCGAAGGTCGGGAAGTCGGCGCGATTCCAGCCACCGTGCGACCACGGTCCCACGACGAACATCTGCTTCGTGCTCTTGCTGTTCACCTGCAGGCTGCGATTGAGACGCAGCATGCCGTACGGATCCTCGACGTCGTACCAGCCACCGACGAGCAGCACCGCCGGTGTGATGTTCTTGGCGTGCTTCCAGATCGCGCGCGCCTGCCAGAAGGCGTCGTAGTCGGGGTGCGCGGTGATGGAGTCCCAGAAGGCGATGCGGTTCTGCAACGGGCCGGAGCCGTAGTTGGAGAACGCGCCCACGTTGAGATGCCACGCGTAGCCATCGGTGGTGCCGGCATTCGGGCCGGCCGGATAACTCGTCACGAGTCCGGCGCGTGGCTGGTCGAAGTTGCGCATGAAGTTGTACGTCTGCGACAACTTGAAGAGGCCGTTCATGTGCCGATCGTCGCCGAGCCACCAGTCGATCATCGGCGCGGACGGATAGGCGAGTTTGTGCGCCGGATGCGCGTCGATCATGCCCGCGGCCACGAAGAAACCGGGGGCGGAGTTGCCCCAGGTGCCGACGCGTCCGTTGTGGTGTGCCACGTTCTTGAGAATCCACTCGATCGTGTCGTACGTGTCGGTGGATTCGTCGACGTCACCGGGCTTGCGATTCGGGCCTTTGTTCGGCGTCATGAACGCGTGGTAGCCCTCGCTCATGTAACGGCCGCGCACATCCTGATTCACGAAGATCCAGCCTTCGGCATCGAGACCGGGGAATGGCCCCAGCTGCGAGGGGTACGCGTTCTCACCGTACGGTGCGACGCCGTAAGGCGTGCGCATGAGCAGGATGGGGACGCGTTTGCTCGTGTCGCGCGGCGTGTAGATCGCCGTGTGCAGCTTGGTGCCGTCGCGCATGGGGATGACGACTTCGCGTTTCACGTACTGCTCCCGCACGCGCGTCACGGCGGCGGGATTCGGCGCGGCGCGCGCATCCTGCGCCACGGCGCGGGCGGTCGTCATGGTGGTCGCGCTCGCGAGGAGTGCGGCCATCATGAACACACGAGAGGCCATCATGGGCGTTCCTGTGGGAAGGGCGAATGTCTCTGGTGACATCGGCGTGGGACGGGCCGATTCGCGAAGGTACGATCGCCGGAGTGGCGTCGCCAGCGTTCAACGGCCAACTGCTTTGGGCAGTTTGCCGTTAGTCGTACCACCCTTGCACGTACCATTGCACGCCGCCTTCGTGGTACAGCAGTAATTCACCTTCATCATCGACCACGCACCTCCAGTAATCGCGGGCGTACGTATCGGCGCGCCACCAATCGCCGCTCAAGCGTTCGGGGCCATCGGTGCTCGCGATCGACAGGCGTCGTCCGCGCCACCACACGGCATCTGGAATGCCGTGCGGTGCTTCCACGTCCACCGTTTCCGGTGCATCGAGTAACCGAAGCACGGCGTCGGTGTTCGGGGTCGGCGACGCAGCTGGTGATGTCGGCGCGGGTATGGGCGCCGCGCCGAGGGCCATGGCGTCGGCGCTGATCCAGCGGCCGGTGTCTTCGGGGCGATGACTGTCGCCGGCTTCAGGGTGCACGACGACGGTGCCGGTGTTGTCGGGATCGAGCACGGTGCGGAGTCGCGCGAACACGGCTTCGGCATTCATCGCGGCGTCGCGCCACGACGGGATCAACAAATCGCCTTGATCGGCGGCGAGTGGCGCGGTGGCGGGAATGCTGACGGTGACGCCGATGATCGGCGCGGGGATACTCCACCGTTCCAGCAGACTGCGGCATTGATCGAACAGCGGTTCGAGCCGCGCGAGGGGACGCGCGGGACGTACTTCGCGCGTTATGGAGCGTTGGGGGATGCCAAGTAAGGAGGCGGCCGAATGCTCTGAAACTGCCAACGGCTTAGGAGGCAGGGAGGAGGGTGTCAGGGGGGAGGGGGCAGGGGGGGACTCCTTCCTCCGTCCTGATTCCCTCCTCGCTGCTTCCTTTGTTGTCGTATCGTCCGACGTCTCCGGCACATGCGTATGCCCGCGCATCTCGCTGCCGATGTCGTCGATGGGATACTGACGGCCGGCGTCGAGCACGAGCGTGATCGCCACCGATGCCGCGGCGCGTCCGTCTTCCACGCACTCGCGCAGCAGGCGCTGCAACTGCGCGCGCAACACGAACAGCACGGGTTCGGTGCTCTCCACCGCCGCGGGCAACTCCACACTCGCACTGCGCGCGGCTTCCACGCGCACGAGTCCCGGCCGACGGGGATCGTGGCCATGCGCGAGTCGCCACGCGGTGAGACCGCCGGGGCCCCAGCGCTTTTCGATATCGCCGGCGTCGAGTGACGCCAGCGCGCCCACGGTACGAAGCCCGAGCGACTGCAATGCATCGCGCAGATCATCATCCATCGGCACCAGCCCCAACGGCGCGGGTGCGAGATACTCGGCGCACTGTCCGGCGGGGATAATCGTGATGCCGTCGGGCAGGGTGAGGGGATCACGTTCGCGTACCCCTTGGGGATCGCGTTCGCGCACGACGCGACTGCGCGCGCGCGGAGCCCAGGTGGCGGCGCGCGCGGCCACGCAGGAATCGGCGATGGCGACGCGGGCATCGGGGTGCCACTGCTGCGCGATGGCGAGCAGGGTGCGCGCGAGCTGCGTTTCGCCACCGACGGCATCGAAGCCGTTGGCGCCCACCCACCACATGCCGGGCGCACCGGCGACCGGAGTCACTTGTGGACTTGCGGCCAGCAGCGCCGTGCTGGCCGCGAGCACGGCGTCGCGGATGGCGTGGTCGTCCCATTGGCGCACGTCGAGATCGGCGCAGCAGGCGCGCGCTTCAGGGAGGAGCATACCGGCGCGGACGCCGGCGCGGCCGGCGGCGAGGGAGACGGCGCGGAGTTTGGTGTCGATGACGAGGGCGCGGGGAGCGTTATCCCAGTGGGGCTGTGGGCTGTGGGCTGTGGGCTGTGGGCTGTGGGCTGTGGGCTGTGGGCTGTGGGCTTTGGGCTGTGGGCTGTGGGCTGTGGGTTGTGGGCGGTGGGCGGTGGGCGGTGGGCTAGTGGCGGGAGAGGTCGCGTTTGGGGCGGCGGCCGTAGCTGGGGTCGGCGGCGCGGCGGCGGCCGCGATAGCGCGTCCAGTCGCGGGTATGCTGGTCGGTTTGACGTTCGCGGTTGCCGCGCTCGATCGGCGGGAACGGGCGGTCGCTGCTGAGGGGGATGGCACCGTCGGTAAACCCAGCGGCAAGGCGAGCTGGGTGTCCGGGAAGGTCAACTCCGTACAGGTCGCTGGCGGACACGCCGAGCCCGCCCCAGGTGACGGGGTGTTCGGCCTGCTGCTGCTCGGCGTCGCTGCTGTTGCCGCGGGCAGTCCAGGGACGACGCGCGCTTCGCGCCACCCCGCGCCGATCGGGAATCTCGGAATCCGTACACACGCGACGCGCCACGACGACTGCACTGCTCACCTCGATGGACGGACTGCGACCCTGACTGTTTCCCCCTTTCTCCACCGTCACCACAAATCGTCGCGAGACATCGGCGACGCTGACCGGCGGTGCGGCCACCGGTTCTGGTAATGGTGTTGGTCGTCGTCGGCTCGACAGCGCGCGCATCGAGGTCACGCGCATGGATGGCGGCATGCTTGGCGCGCATGGCGGCATCGCGGCGATGCGCAGACGCACGGTGCCGGCCAGTCGACTGGGGCGTACCTCACGGCCACCGTCGTGATGCTCGAGCACCACGCACGCCGCGTCGCGTTCGCGCGCCAGCTGCGCCAAGCGCACGCCATGCACGCGCGACAACGGCGGGGCCCCGTCGATGACCACCAGCGCGAACACGCCACTGCGCAACAGCAGATCGGCGGTCCATGCACAGCGTTTGCGGTCGGGCGGACGGATGACCACGAAGCGCGAGCCCAACGCGGTCCACGGGGCCGGCGCGAGCGTGCGGGTGGCGTCGATCCAGGCCACCCACGCGCCGGTGTGCAGCACCTGCGCCACCAACTTCCGCAACAGGGCGGTTTTGCCGACGGCCAATGGGCCGCTGATTTCGGTGACACGCCCCCGCGGAATGCCGCCCCCAAGCGCCCGGTCCAACCGGGCCAGCCCCGTACTCCACGGGCCACTGGCCTGCCGTCCAGTCGCGACCACCGCCTGCAACTGATCGCGCAGGAGGGTGAGGTCGGCCCCGACCGGGGCGATTTCCGATTCGGCGAGCGAGGTGTCGAGAGCGGGGGCAGGCAAGGCAGTCATACCGAATAAATACCGAAAACAAGGGGCGGCGGAAAGAGCGGATTCAGGAAAACACGATGAGAAAAGGCTCAGGAACGGGGCCGTAGTGGTGCCCGAAAACGCTACAGCAGCAGGAGCTGGAGCTCGGGGGTCAGCTCTGCCGGCAACGCGACTTCCTCGTCGGCGCTGCCCTCGTCATCCCGTCGGTATTCCCGCGTGGTCAGGCCATACTTCCGGCACAGCCGTTCAACGACCTGCTGGAGTCCGACGCGGTAGTTGTCGGCGGCGTACACGCTGTTCCGGTAGGTCGCCTCGTACTTGGCCGAGAGCTCCGGAAAGTTCTCGCGGATCACCGGCAGATACCGCTTTCGCGACGCGGACCGCAGCCGCAGGGCACAGGCCCCCAGGCTCTTGGCGCCGGCCGCCGCCACCTGCTGCACCAGCGCCTCCAGCATGGCCGGCGCATCGGTGATGCCCGGCAGGACCGGCATGCAGTTCACACTCACCGCCAGCCCGGCCTCGGCCAGTCGGCGCACGCCCCGCAGCCGCGCGTCGGGGGTGGGCGCCCGGGGCTCAAGGCGCCGTGCCAGTTCGCGATCGACCGTAATGAGCGAGACGTGCACCTGTACCGTGTGCCGCTCGGCCAGTCGCTGCAGCACATCCACATCGCGGGTCACGAGCGGACTCTTGGTGATGATCACGATCGAGAAGTCGCGTGCGAGCAGCAGTGCCTCCAGAATCTCCCGCGTGACGCGAAAGCGCCGCTCGGCCGGTTGATACGGATCGGTGGCCGAACCGATCACCACCGAGTCGCCCGGGCGGGGTGAGCGCGACGACCGCAACGCCTCGCGGATGCGCGCACCGGCATGCTCCTTCACCAGCACCCGTCGTTCGAAGGCCAGCCACGGCGGCATGGCGTTGGCGACCTCCCGCCCCACGTCGCCGGCCCGTTCGAGGGTCCACCGATGCGTGTCGCGGGCGTAGCAGTAGGCGCAGCCGAAGGCGCACCCCACGTAGGGGTTGATCGACCAGAAGCCCATGCCCGTGGCCGCCGGCGGATTGAAGATCCCGCGCGACGGGGCCGCGTGATACTGCAGATCGGCCTGGGCCGAGAGCAGGCGCAGCGGATCGGGCGAAAGCGCCGGCGAAACGGGAGGGTCGGCGGGGCGCATACTGGACCCTACCGAACGGAAACCGAAAGCGCAAGACGGTCCCGAATGTGTGACCGATTGTGTGATGGAATGTGTGATCTACGACCACTGCATGCGACACTCAGGCATTGTCCGCCGTCCCGGCGCACCCTACTCTAGAGAGACATGACCGCTCTGTCCGACATCGAAATTCAGCGCAGCCTCGGCGCGCTGCCCGGCTGGTCGCGCAAAGGCGACACGCTCGTGAAGAGCTATCACTTCGCGACGTTTCCCGCGGGCGTGGCATTCATTGCGCAGGTGGCCGACATCGCTGAAGCGATGCAGCACCACCCCGATATCGACATCCGCTACACCAAGGTGCACTTCTCGCTCAGCACGCACGACGCGGGCGGGATCACCCAGAAGGATTTTGATCTCGCCCGCGCGATCGAGGAGCTGGCGGCGGCGTAGTTTACGCCGCCCTAGTTGATCTTCCGCAGCGTCACGCTGCCGTTCACGGTGCTGGCGCGCAGGCGCGTGGAGCCATTGCCCACCGTGCCACGCAGGCGTCGCGGCGACAGCGTGCCGGAAATCGTGATCGGGAATTCCGTCGATACGCGGCCGTTCACCGTGGACAACTCGAGCTGCGCGCCGAAGTTGGTCGGCATGTCGATAGTGATCGCGCCGTTCACCGTTTCGTAGTCGAGATCGTCCGCGCTGCCGAGTGAACCCATGGACACCTCGATGCTGCCGTTCACGGTCTTGGCGCGCACCGGTCCGCCAGCGCTGCGGGCGGTGATGCTGCCGTTCACCGTGTGCGCATCCACCTCGTTGCTCACGCCGGTCACTTCGACACCGCCGTTGACGGTCGACAAGTCGACCCGCACGCCATCGGGCACGCGCACCGTGAACTCCACCGACACATCATTGCGCTCGTTCCATTTGGTGCGGCGATCGGTGTGAATGCCGCTCTCGTCGCAACGCGAGCCCTCACTGAACAGCGCGCACACGAGCACATCATCGCCGATCTTCTTCTGCTCGATGCGCACGTCTTCAGGGTTGCCGCGGCGCCAGCGCTTCTCGGCGCTCACTTCCACTCGGCCGTTTGTGCTGCGCGCCACCCGGATTGCGCCGTTGATGTTCTTGATCATGATGCGGCGACCCGACGGGATCGTGCCCGACCAAGTGAACGCATCGTCGCGCTGCCGGTCGCGGTCGCGATCCTGCGCCATGGCGGGTGCGGCGAGCGTCGCGGTGAGCAGCATCGCGGCGGCCGTGGAAGAGAACGACGAACGCAGTGAAGAACGGAACGACAGCATGGAAAACTCCTCACACAAGAGAGATGCACGCACGTCTGCGATCAGGTGTGCGATCATGAGCGGTTGCCTCGCACGACGCGGACGTCGCCGTTGAACGTGGAGATGGTGAAACGGGTGGGCCCGCCGCCGCCGATCTCGTAGCGGCGCACCGCGCGCTCGCTGCGAGACGACGTGAGGCTGTTGGGCATGAGCGTCAGCGAACCGGACGCGGTCATGTCGCCGTTGAACGTGGAGACGTCCATGCTCCCGCGCACATTCTCGGGGAGACGCAGGGTCACGTCGCCCGAATGCGTGGTGAGCTGCAATCGCGCGTCGTCGGTCGTGTTGCCATCGAAGGTGATGTCACCACTGATGCTTTCCACCTCGACCCGCGCCGCGCGATCCATACCGAGCAGGACATCGCCACTGGTGGTGTGCACGTTCGCCTCGTCGCGCACACCGCGTAGTGTGATGTCGCCACTCATGGTCGTCACCCGCGCGGGCCCTGAGCGGCCGCCGAGCCGGATGTCGCCGGAGAGTGTTTCCAGCGTGAGACGTCCGCCGATGTCGTCGAGACTGACATCGCCGCTGGTCGTGCGAATCTCCACGTCACCGTCGATGCCGGACACGTCGACATCCGCCGACGCCGTGGAGATGACCAACCGTACGTTGCGCGGCAGATCGAGTTCGAGCGTGGCGTCGTTGCGGCGACTGGCCGTGCGACTGGAGCGATCGGAGCGGCTCGAGCGCATGTCCTCCGACGCTTCCAGCGTGACGCCCACGCCGGTGGTGCGCAGCTGATAGTCGCCGCTGCGCCCGCGGATCGCGCCGGTGCTCGCCGATCCACCGCGCACCACGAGACGTCCGGTGCGCACGGTGATGTCGACCACGGCGTTGCGTGCCACTGCGAAGCTGGAGTCGCGTTGGGCGAGCAGCGGTGACACGCCGCCGGCGAGCGGCAGCAGCAGCAACACGCCGAGCGGAATGAGCGAGCGGGAGCGCATCGGGAGAGTGAGCACGAAAGGAGATCGCATTACAGCAACGCCACGCGCCGGAGCAGCGCGAGCTTGGTTTCGAGGGCGCGATCGAGCTGGGTGGCCAGTAGCGCGCTGCGCGGATCCCGCGCCAGCGCCTTCCGGCTGTCGCCGATAGCCCGATCGATGATGTCCAGATTGCGACGCAGTTCGCGCACGGTCGCGGTGTCGAGTTCGACGAAGCGATCATCGACGATGCGACGCAGCGCCGAGATCTCCCGCTCATACACCACATCGGCGTCGGTGTCGTCGCGGTTGTCGCGCGCCGCATTGCGTGACACGAGCCGCGTGGTGGAACCCGACACACGCTCCGGTGCGCTCGACGTGGTGGACGTCGTCGTAGACGGCGATGCCGCGACGATTTCGACGGACGCGCCGGGCAGCCCCAGATCGTTCACGCTGTCGGTCTTCGCGGCCACCGCGCTCGGCACGCTGGTCGGCGACGTCGTTGGAGCCGTCAGCGGCGCACCATTGCGCGCCGCGAGACGCCAGGTGATGCCCGATGTCACCGCCACCAACATCGTGGCGGCGATGGCGAAGGTGCGCACCGATACGGTGCGCGTGATTCGCGTGCGGGTCGCGGCGGCGGAGATGGGGATCACGGTGGTGTCGAGACGCGCTTCGATGCCGCTCCAGAGATCGCGTGAGGGCGAGATCCCGGGAAGCGCCTGCGACTCCGCCACGATGGCCTCGAGCTCTCGCACCAGTGCTGCACACTCGGCACACCCGGACTGATGCGCCGTCATCCACGCCTGCTCGGCCTGGTCGAGATCGCGCTCCAGGTACCCGCCACACTGCGCTTCGAAGCGCGTGCAGTCGGCTGAGGCGCCGGTCGGGGGAACGATATCTGTGTGGTCCATGTGCTCGGTTACCGATTCAGGGCGGCGCGCAACAACATGCGCGCACGGTGCAACTGGGCCTTGCTGCCACCCGGCGTGATGCCGAGCTGCTCGCCGATCTCTTCGTGCGTAAAGCCTTCCACGTCATGCAACACGAATACCCGTCGCGCCCCCGCTGGCAGTCCGGCGATCGCGGCCTCGAGATCCAATCGCTCGCCGACGAAGACCGCACGGGTCGGCGCCTCATCGAGGGCGTCGTCGTCGGCGGTGCGGGCGCCGTGAATGCTGGCCCGCTTGCGACGCGACAACACCACGTTCACGGCGACGCGATGCAGCCACGTGCTGAAAGCCGACTCGCCGCGGAATCCGGGCAGCTTCTGCCACACCCGCACGAACACGTCCTGCGTGACTTCCTCGGCCAGCTGCCGGTCGGCCAGCATGCGCGTACAGATCGCGTACACCCGGTCGCCATGCGCCCGATACAGCCGCTCGAACGCGCGCCGGTCACCCGAGGCAGCGGCCGCGACATCGGCTTCGAGCCCGGCCTCCGCGGCGCCGGAACCACTGGTTTCGGTCACAGCAGCGACCGCGCCCGGCGATGAAGCCGGGACGGCGGGCTGGAGCGAGGCGAACACAGGGGTAGTCACACGCAGGGCGAGCAATGAGGCTCCGGTAGCAGGTCACCCCATTGGATGACCGATCGGCCCGGAGGGTTTGAAGCGGTTGATCAGATTGTACGTCAGATCGTGAGCGACGCGACGATGGCTGGCAATTCTGTAATACTGTTCATCCAGTAATCCGGTGTCGCGACAGCCAGTTCCTCTCGGCTGAAGGGTCCCCACTGGGCCGCGGCGGTGCGCACCCCGGCGGCCCGTCCGGCGTGCATGTCGTGCGGCGAATCGCCCACGAACAGCGCGCCCGCCGCTGGGAGCGCCAGCCGATCGAGGGCCAGCAACACGGGGTCGGGAAGCGGCTTGTGGCGCTCGGTCTCCTCGAAGGTCACGATGGCATCGAAGGCACCGGCCAGCCCCACATGCTCGAGGGAGCGCGCGGTCATGCCACGTCCCTTGCTGGTTACGAGGGCGGTGCTGTGCCCCTGGGCCCGCGCCCAAGCGATCGTGTCGAGCACGCCGGGATAGGCGGTGGTGAGCCGAGGCAGATGAATGCCCTGGTAGTCGCGATAGCGCACCACCAGCGATTCCACCTCTTCCTCCCCATCACACCATTCGGCCAGCTGCGTGCGCAGCGGCGTCCCGATGCCGGCCACCCATTCTTCGGTGGTGGGCGTGCGCTCGCGTCCTTCGAACGCAAAACGCATGGACTCGAGGAGCAGCCCGATGGAGTCGATCAGGGTGCCGTCGAGGTCGAACAGGAGCGCGTGTCGTGACATGCTGAAGAGTAATCAGGCATATGGGCCGATCAGCAGCAGCGCGCGGACGCGAACCGTTGCTCTCGGCGCGACCTCCGGCACAATAAGACGGTCCCGGGCGAATGCGGCCAGTACCGGCTCCTGCTGCCACGCCGTCAACCACACCAGCGGCCCCCATTGCGACGCGGACTCGGCTTGCGCGCACCACCGTGCCATCGCGTCCTCGGCGCCCGATCCACGCGCCGACCCCACGACCCGCGCGGCGTCGGCAATCGCCCCCCGCAACGCCGCGCGCTCGATCGGGCCGCAGCGCTGCACCAGTTGGGCGAGGTGTCGAGCGGCGCGCCGGGCGAGCGGCGCCAGTGTCTGATCGCCGGGGCCGACGTCGTCGCGCGCGGCCGCACGGGCGCACCAGCGGCGGATATCGCGGAAGGCCCGACGAACCGGCGGCTCGAGCCCGGCGCTCGACGAAAGAGCGGTCGCATTCGCGGCCGCGGTCGCTCCATCCGCGATCGTCACGACGCGCAGCACTGAGCGCACACGCGCGCTCACGACGCGCCGACCAGCGGTGGCGCGGAGCGGGTGCGAGCACAGCACGCGTGACTGTCCCTGATGATCGACGAGCGCGATCCACGCCGTGTCTTGGGCAGACCGCAGGGCGCCAACGACCGTTGTGCGCGCCGACGCAGCGGCCGCGCCGGCCGCGGCCCACCGCTGTAATCGCGCGTGCAGCCGCGATGCCGCGTCCGCCGCGCTTTCTCGCGACGTGTGACCCGCTTCGCCTCCGCTGAACCGTCTCGACAACGCGGCCTTGGTGGCCAGTCGGCGCTGCAGCCTGAGTGCGCGGTCACCCTCCGGGTGTGGCGCGAAGCTGTACACGTGCACCACGCGGTGCGGTGAGCCGATGCGCGCGCAACGACCCACGCGTTGCTCGCGCAGCGCATCGGTCCACGGCAGGTCGAGATGTACCACCACACCGGCGTCCTGAAGATTCACGCCTTCGGCCAAGAGATCGGTGGCGAGCAGCAAGCGGATGGCGTGGTGGGCCGGCGGTGGCGGGCGTTCCTGCGCGAGCGGCGCGAAGCGCGCGAGGGCCTCGCTGCGGCTGATCCGGCCACTGGCGATGCGCGCGTGTTTGCTGGACAGCAGCCCGACGCCGGCAATGTCCGACAGGGCGCGATGCAACGCGCCGATGGTGTGGGTGAATTGCGAGAAGGCGATGATCGGTGTGCCGGGGTGCGCCTGAAGCAGCGCACGCAGCGCATCGGCCCGCGCCCCGTCGGCGCGCGCGGTCTGCTCATGGTGCTCGGCGAGCTTCGCCAGCGCCTCGAGATGCGCCTCGACGCGCTCGATCAACGGTGCGCTCTCGACTTCATGCTGCGCCATGAGCTCGGGAAAGGCGAGCTGCACTTCGTGATCGCCCACCAGCCAACTGCGTAACTCGACCTGCGTGGGATGTCGACCGGCGCGCAGTGCCTGCAACAGCGCGTCGCCGCGCAGGCGCCGCTGGCGAACCGCGTGCGCGAGGGCCGCGTCGCTGGAGCACCACGCACGAAGCAATCCCAGTCGAATGAGAGCACCCGCCACGGCGCCGTCATGCGCCGGGAGCGGCGCTGGAAGCGTGAGAATGTGGGTGAGCGTGGCACGGTCGTGCGGCATGGGCAGCGGCGCGTGTTGCTGCAGCGGCGGGCGATTGGCGGTCGGTGCATTTGACTCGGCTGGAGGGCCGGAGTCCGTCGCCTCGTGTGCACTCGAACTCGTGTTCGATCGACGGATCACCACCTGAGCGAGCATCGTGTCCGACAGCAGATCGGCCCGCGATCCCAGAAAGAGCGCCAGCAGATTCCGCAGCTCAGCCGACCGGTTGTGCAGCGGTGTCGCGGTCAGCAACAGCGTGTCACAACCGGCCACGAAGCGCGCGACCGCGCTATAGCGTGCGGTCCGACGGGTGCGCAGGTAATGCGCTTCGTCGATGATCACGAGCGTGCGCGGCTGCGTGTGCTGCGGCGCGCGTTCGCGCACGAGGCCCGGGTGTGACGCCTCGGTCGCGGTCGCGTTGGGGGCGCTGTCGGGTCGAGAGAATCCGTGTACGGAGTGCAGGCGGATGTGCAGCAATTGCGCGTGCGTGATCGCCGTGCGCCACATCGGCTGCAGCGCGGCCGGCGCAATCACGTGCACCTGTGGGTACGCGCGGGCCACGGCGAGCGCCGTGTATGTCTTACCCAGTCCCACATCGTCGGCCAGCAGCGCGCCGTGGTGCAGGCGAATGGCGCGCTGAATGCGGGCCACGGCATCACGCTGGTGCGGCAACAGGGTGATGTCACCCAGCTCCGCCGACGGCAGCGGGGGAATGAGCGCGCCGGCGAGGCGGGCCTGCACGTGGCGCGCACTGTGGAGGGACCACGTCATGGCATGTACCACTCGAGCAATGGGGTGAGTTGACGCAACGGCACGTCGTAGGCCTTCGCGACCGCCTCGTCGTGTTCCCGTGTGGCCACGATCTCGTGGCGGGCGAGGCGTTGACCGATGGGGGCGAGCAGGGTGCGCGCCCGGAGCCAGTCGTGCGGGACCGGCAGTGCGGCCACCGTCCAGCCAAGGAATCGTCGGAAGCCACCGCGGGCGGGTTCAGCGAGTACATCGAGCCACGCGGCCGCAATGGTGGAGTTGAGCAGGGCATCGAGCGCGTAGGCATCATCGATCGACGTGGTGCGAACGACGTAACAGCTGTTGAGTGGCACCGTGGGATCACCGACGTCGAGCACGCGCGTGCGCAGTCGTTTGCCGATGTCGGCCCACACTACGCGCGGTGTATCGGCTCGGGCGGCTTCGGTGCGAAAGAGCGTCCACCACGGCATGCGGGCGCGGGCATCGCGTCGGTTCTCGAGGCGGGGGCGCCAGTGCGCGAGCCATCGCGTGGTCGCGGGTGGCAGGGTACGCAGTGGAAGGCCATCGGTGCCGTGCGTCCACAGGATGCGGAGTTCGTCGACCGCGGGTGCCGCGCTGCCGGCCGGTCGCCGCGCTGTGATGCCTTCACCACGTAGCGCGGGGCGCAGCAGTCGGCGTTCGATGACGGCCGACCGTGATACCGACGTCTTGCCCGGAGCGGGATTGTCGGAGGCGACGACGGTAGCCGAATCGTCGTCGTGTTCCTGCGCGTGCACCAGGAATGCGGCGTTGCACCCGCACTTCACGCCCAGCAGTGGGCGTCCGATGCGCGAGTCACCAAGGGCGGGGCCGGCCGTGCGAAGCCGCTCGAAGGCGGCGTGCGCCGGTGGCGGGAGCAGGATCCACGGGGCGGCGAGATCGCCGTCGAGGGCGAGGCGTGATGTCGGAATCGGAAAGCGACGCTCGCCATGCGCGGAACTGACGGAGACCTCGATATCGCGCGTCGCGTCGCGTGCGCTGTCAGACCGCGGATGTTTGCAGGCCACCAGCAACGATGGATACGTCGCGGCATCAAAGAGCGCGGGGGCGTCGCTCCAGTCGCGAATCGTGCGGACCGTGGCAGCCTGCGTAATCGCGCGGCGAATGCCGCCGCCCGAGAGGGTGCGCCAGAGTTTGGCCGGCACGAGCAGCGCGAGCGTGCCGCCGGGCGCGAGCAGTTCGAGACTGCGTTCGATGAACGCGACGGAGAGATCGGGTTGTGACGCGAATCCGACGCCGGCACCGGCGCGCGCGGCACCGGCGTGCCAGGTCGCAGCCCGCATGCTGCGGAATTCGCGACGCAGTTGCTCGCGCTCGCGCGGAGCGAGGGCGTGCGGTCGTACCCAGGGGGGATTCCCGACGATCACATCGAAGCCACCGGCGGCGGCCACGTCGGCGAAGTAGGTGACAAAGCGGAAAGGGAGCGCGCCGCCGTCGGCGAGTTTGGCGCGGGCCAAAGAGAGCTCGCGGCACTGCGCACGCAGGGCGTCGAGTCGGGCGTGGTCGTCGCGCGTGGGGGTGCGCCGGTGTCCGAAGAGGTCGCGCGCACGGAGTGTACTGACGAGCGCGACGCGTTCAGCGCGGAGCCCGTCGCGCTGGGTGGCGAGAGCGGCCATCGCGCGCTGTCGTTCTTCGCGCTGCAGAGCGAGCGCGAGGGACTGCTTCCGTGGACCGCTGGCGCGCGTGTAGCGCTCGCGCAGCGCGGTCAGGGCGCGGGCGCTGGGCGGCGCGAAGCGGAAGTTGCCGCCAGCGAGTGAGTCGCCCACGCGGATGTGATGATCCAGATTGGGCAGCGGCGGCACGCGGGTGATGTCGGATTCCGCGCACTCGATGACCACCGACAACCAGAGCCGCAGCTCGCACAACCAGACGGCGACGGGATTGCGGTCCACGCCGAAGATGCAGTGCGTGAGAATCTGTCGTCGGATGCGATGCGCGTCGGTCGCCGCCGGCGCGCCGGTGGCGAGTTGTGTGCGTCGGTGCAGGGTGCTGAGTCGTTCGAGCGTGTGCACCAGAAATGCCCCCGATCCGCAGGCCGGGTCGAGAATGCGCAGGTGGTGCAGGGCATCACTGGTCGCGGGAGCGAGCAGGAGTGGCGTGTTCGTGTCGTCGAGTGCATCGGCGGGGAGATCCGGAAGTGCCGAATACAGGGCGTCGCGGACGACCTGATCGACGAGGGCGGGTGGGGTGTAGAACGAGCCGGACCGTCGGCGTTCGTCGGTGGCCATGAGTGATTCGAAGGCGCGTCCCAGCATTTCGGGATCCACCGCCGCTTCCGACCAGCTCGCGGAGTCCTCGTGCGCCGTGAAGCGATGCCGGTCGAGCACCGACCCCACGAGATGCGCGATGGCGTCGTCGCTGAAGCGCAGCGTGCGATGCCGCTTTTCGAGCGGCGTCGGGGCGAACAGACCACCATTCAGAAAGGGCACGGCGCCGAACCGACGCGCGGCGGGGGCACGATCGCGGCGCGTAGTGTTGAGCGTGCCGAAGAACAGCGGGCGCAGCAGACGCTGATGCAGCTGTCCGCCAGCCTCGAGCTGGGCGGTGGTGTGATGCAGCAGAAAGTCGAGACGGTGATCGAGCCAGCCCTTAGCCTCCAGAAAGGCCAGGAAGAGACAGCGGCTGGTGCAGAGCAGGGCGAGCTCGCGTCGTTCGGCAGGGAGCGCGGTCTGCGCCGCAGGACCCGTCACATCGGTCGCGAGCGTCGTCACGGCACGCTCCAGAATGCCGTAGAAGCGATTCGAGAGTGCTTCCCGTCGCAGGATATCGGTGAAGCGCGCGTGGCGCAGCAGCGCATCCTGTTCCGACACCGCCGCCAGTGTGCGCAGCGTGTCCGCGTCGGAGTCGACGACACGGGTGCGATCGATGCGGAGCGCGGCCACCCGCGGTCCGCCGCTGTGCGCGCATACCGTGGCGATGCACAGCGTGCGCTGGCGCGCGTCGAGAGTGATGAGGCACCAGTGTCGCGCGGGGGACTGCTGCAGCATCGTGGCCGCGAGCCGCTTTGTGAGTTCGCGCGGATCGGTGGCGCCGGCGAGGTCGGTGGGATGCGCCAGTTCGGCGCACATCAATCGCAACGTGCCCACACCGCGTATCAGATCAGCGCTGTTCGTGAGGGCGTCGATGTGCAATCGCTCGCGGCCGTCGTCGTCGAGTGCCGTGGGGGTGGCGGTGAAGCCCAGAGCCTGGGCGATCGGGCGCAGCGACTCGCGGGAGTCGGCCTGCGCAAGCAGTTGGGCGGCGGCGCGGAGTGTGAGCACGCCGCCACAGTGGGAGCAGTCACGCGAACGTGTGTCACCCGAAGTGCGCAGGCGGTGCTTTCGCAGCGCAGAGCGGGGCGGCAGCTTGCGGGATGCCTGTCCCAGCCGCCCCGACGCCCCACGCCCACTCTCGGACTGAGCCCGGTTCGTGGACTGAGGTCGCGCGCGTCTTCGGCCGGCTGGGGCTCACCGCGTTCGGCGGGCCGGCGGCGCATATCGCGGCCATGGAAGACGAGGTCGTGCATCGTCGGCAGTGGATCAGCCGAGACGACTTCGTCGATCTCGTGGGCGCGTCGAATCTCATTCCCGGCCCCAACTCCACCGAACTGGCGATCCACATCGGCTATCGCCGCGCCGGATGGCCGGGGCTCATCGCGGCGGGAGTCTGCTTCATCGTGCCGGCGGTGCTATTGGTATGGGGACTCGCTATGGCCTATGTGCACGGCGGGTCACGGGTGAATGCGCCGGCGATCCTGGCCGGGGTGCAACCGGTCGTGCTCGCGGTGGTCGTGCAGGCGCTCTGGCGGTTGCGCTCGAGCCTCGTGCGTTCACGCTGGGCCGCCCTGCTGGCGGCAGTCAGTCTCGTCGCGGTGCTCGCGGGCGTGTCCGAGTTCGCCGTGCTGGTGCTCGCGATCGCCACGTCGCTCGTGATTGCGCGCACCACGGTCAGTGACGACGCAGACGGCGGTCAGCGCGATCTGGCGGCCTTCGGCGCGATGGCCGTCACCACCGGAACCAGCATGAGCGCGCCGGCCGTATTCATGTCGTTCGCGAAGATCGGCAGCGTGCTGTTCGGCAGCGGCTATGTACTGCTCACGTTTCTGCGCGGCGAGTTCGTGTTGCGTCACGCCGTGCTCACCGATGCCCAGTTGCTCGACGCCATCGCGGTGGGACAGGTCACCCCGGGTCCGGTCTTTTCGGCGGCCACCTTCGTGGGCTACCTGATTGCCGGACACGCCGGTGCCGCCGCCGCGACGGCGGGCATCTTTCTGCCGGCCTTTGCCGGAGTGGCCCTCACCGCGCCCTACGTGGCGCGCATCCGCGGTTCCCGTCGATGGTCGTCGGCGCTGGACGGCGTAAACGCCGTGTCGCTGGCCCTGATGGCGTCGGTGGTCCTGCTCATGGCGCGCCATCTCGCCCCCGACCCGATCGCTTTGGCTATCTTACTTGTAGCCTCGGCCGTACTCGTGTTCACGCGCGTCGGCAGCGGTTGGGTGCTGTTGGCTGGCGGGTGCGTCGGCCTGTTGCGCGCGTTGCTCTGAGTCCTCGCGGCGTTCTTTCTCCCTCATCGCACGACTTCCCATGCCCGTCTGCTGGCTCAACGGATCCTTCGTCGCGGAACAGGATGCGCAGGTATCCATCTTCGATCGCGGCCTCCTCTTCGGCGACGGTGTGTACGAAGTCGCGGCCGTGGTGAACGGCAAGCTGCTCGACGCCGACCGGCATCTGGTGCGACTGGCGCGCTCGTTGTCGGCGATCGGCATCCCCAACACGCAGCCGGCCGCCGCGTGGCTGGGTGTGATGCAGCAGCTCGCCACCGACAACGGCATTGACGAGGGGCTGGTGTATCTGCAGGTCACGCGCGGTGTGGCCGAGCGGGATTTTCCGTTCCCGGCGAAGGTGACGCCAACCATGTTCTCGTACGCGCGACCGAAGCTGTTGCGCGCCGATCCGAATGCGTCGGGTGTGCGGCTGCTTACGGTGCCCGATATGCGTTGGAACCGTTGTGACATCAAGAGCACGAGCATGCTGGCGCAGGTGCTCGCCAAGCAGGCCGCGCGTGCCGGTGGGGCCTTCGAAGCGATGATGCACGAGGACGGCCTCGTGACCGAAGGCGGATCCAGCAACCTGTGGATCGTGAACGATGGCGTCGTGCAGACGCGACCACTCTCGAGCGACATCCTGGCCGGCATCACGCGCGATGTCGTGCTCGAACTCGCCGACGCGGCCGGCGTGCCGGTGCGCGAGCGGGCTTTCACGGTGGCGCAGGCGAAGGTGGCCGACGAGTGCTTCATGAGCAGCGCTACCAGCTTCATCTTGCCGGTTACCACGATCGATCACGACGCCGTGCGCACCGGCGCTCCCGGCGCGATCACGCAACGGTTGCGTGCGGCCTACATCGAGCGCGCCGACCGGCTCACGCAGTAACGCGTTGCAAAGAATTACTGCGACACGTAGCCGCGGTCTTTCCAGCGCACGTTGTTGCCGCGCGCGATCGCGCTGACGCAAATCGCCAGGACGATCGCCCCGCCCAGCGGCGCGAGGAGCGCGCGGCGAATCGGATCGCCGTTGATCCGGTTCGCCGCGGCGAATGATGTGAGCACCGCCGCGCTGCTCGCGGCGCTCCACAGCAGCAGCGGGGCGCTCGCGGTGCCGCCGGTGAGTATGGCGAGCACACACCACGCGAGTGCCACGAACGGCATCAGTACCCCGAGTGGAAACGACAGCAGGAAGAGCGGATAGAGCCGCTGTCCCACCGCGCCCCACCACATCGCATGTCGTCCACCGGCGTACATGTTCTTGCCCCAGCCCTTCATGAGACTGGCCAAGCCATCGTACATGCGCGTGCTGAGACGATCGATGCCGAGGGCCAGCGACACGCGATCGCCACGCGCCTGAATGGTCTGGGCCATCATCACATCTTCCGCCACGAAGCCGCGTACCGGCTCGTGGCCGCCGATCGCGTCGTACACGCGTCGCGAGAGCATGAAGCACTGCCCGTTGGCGACGACGTCACGCCGGTCGGTGGCCCGCTCCATGGCCTCCGCCCCACCGTACCGCGTGAGAATGAGCGTGAACACCGATGGCTGCACCGCCCGTTCCCACACCGTGCCCATTTCCTGGTGGCCTGCCACCGACAGCAGCTCGGCCCCGCGGCGCTCGCGCATGCGCACCATGCGTCCTACCAGCTCGGGCGCGTGACGCGTATCGGCGTCGGTGAAGAGCAGCAGCGATCCGGTGGCGTGAGCCGCGCCCGACTGACAGGCCCACTGCTTTCCGAACCAGCCGGCCGGTAGGTCGGGGGCGTTCACGATCTTCACTCTCGGGTCGTCGGCCGCGGCTTCGCGCGCGAGTGCGCCGGTGCCATCGGTGGAGTGATCGTTGACCACGATGAGCTCGAGATCGGGCCAGGTCGACGCGCGGATGCTGCGGATGCAGGCGGCGATATGGACCGCCTCGTTGCGGGCGGGGAGCACGATGCTGACCCGCGGCGTCGGTGCCGCGCTGAGCGCCTGCACATCGATGTCTTCGAGGCTTGGGGTCGTGCGCAGGCGCGCCGCCAGCACGAGCGGAGCGGCGACCCACGGCGTGGCCGCGATGGACGCCGACGCGGCGCCCAGCAGCGTGATCGGCGACAGACCCGATAGAAAGCTCAGCATAATCCTCGAAAGCTGGCGGTTCGGCTCGGTAAGCGGCAGCGGCCCCGGCGCATCGTGACGAGTCGGGGCAATTCCGTTGCTCCTCCGAGTCAGGACCGATACGTTCAGACATGGTCGCGGCCGCTGGTACTTTCGATCTTCCCGAGGGTGATCCTCGCGATGCGCATCACGTGCGCTCGCTGCGAGTGCCGCCGCCGCTGCCCCCCGGCGCCCGGATCGCGATGATCTCGCCTTCCGGTCCGTTACAGGGGCCGCACGAACTCGAGCGCGCGGTCACGACGGCCGAGTCGCTGGGATGGGAGGTGCAGGTCGGTCAGCACGCGCTGCAACGCACCGGCTATTTCGCGGGTGATGACGCCCAGCGCGGTGACGATCTCGTCGACGCGCTGGAGGACGACCGCATCGACGGGATCTGGTGCCTTCGGGGCGGGTACGGCGCCGCGCGGCTGCTGCCGCGGCTCTCCGCGGACCTGCTGCAGCGGCATCCGAAGGCATTGATCGGGTATTCCGACATCACCGCGTTGCACGCCGCGTGGCAACACGCCGGCCTCGTGAGCTATCACGGCCCAACGGCCCGCGCGCCGCTCTCGGCGTTCTCACGCGACTCGCTCGTGCGCGCGCTGCAGGACGGCACCGACAGTTGTGGTGAGGCGCCTGATGCGCGCGTGGTGCACGGTGGTCGCGCCACCGGACGACTGGTCGGCGGGAATCTGGCGCTGGTGTCGTCGCTGTGCGGCACGCCATGGGCGGTCGATTGTCGAGACGCGATCGTGGTGCTCGAGGACATCGGCGAAGCCACGTATCGTCTCGATCGCATGCTGACGCAGTTGCGATTGGCGGGGGCATTCGAGGGCTGCGTGGGTGTGGCGTTCGGACAGTGCACCGACTGTCCCGACACGACCGACGATGGCACGCGCACCATCGACGCGATCGTGACCGAGCTGGCCGACGCGTTACAGGTCCCGACGCTGCAGGGCATTCCGGTTGGACATATTTCGGATCAGTGGACGGTGCCGTTCGGCGCGATCGCGACGTTGGATGCCGACGCGCGTACGCTGTCTGTACTCACCACTGCTGTTTCGCGCTTTCACTGACTCACCACACGAGCACGCATATGAAAACCGCACAGCAACTCATCGCCGAAGCGAAGGCGAGCATCTCGGAAGTCACGGCGCGTGAAGTGCAGGACCGTCTCGCCGCTGGAGAGCCGGTGGTGCTCATCGACATCCGCGAACAGAACGAGTGGAACCTCGGACATGCGGCGCCGGCCCAGTACATCGGCCGCGGTGTGCTCGAGAGCCAGATCGAATCGCGCGTGCCTCGCGACGCGCAGGTCGTCCTCATGTGCGCCAGCGGTAATCGGTCGGCGCTCTCCGCCCGCACGTTGCACGAGATGGGGTACACGAACGTCGCGTCGATGGCCGGTGGCTTCCGCGATTGGGTCGCCTCCGGTGGCGCGGTGGCCGACTGAGCGACTCAGCGCGCGACCACCTCTTGCAGCGCGCACTGCAGCACGCCGACGTGTCCCGGCTCGCGAGGCGTTTGGCGAGCCGCGTCCCGGTCGATGCGTCACCGGTGGCCGAGTCGCGGCTCGCCGCGGTGTCGGCGGTGTTGCGCGTGGTCGATGATGAGCCCGAGCTGTTGTTCATCAAGCGCGCGGAGTTGGAGCGCGATCCGTGGAGCGGGCACATGGCGTTCCCCGGCGGCCGCCTCGAGCCCGGTGATGCCTCACTCGAAGTGACCGCCGTACGCGAAACACAGGAAGAGCTCGCGCTCGATCTCACCCTGGGACGCATGCTGGGGCGACTCGATGATCTGGCGCCGCGCAATCGATCGCTGCCGCCGATCATCATCCGGCCCTTCGTAGCGATCGTCGAACCCGACGTGACGTTCACCCCCAGCGAAGAAGTCGCGGCCACCTTCTGGGTGCCGCTGTCGCGCCTGCAGCATGAAAGCTCGAAGGCTGAATACGTTGTGGAGATCAACGGCAATCGCGCCACGTTTCCGGCGTTTCGCGTTGAGCAACACATCGTGTGGGGACTGACCGAGCGCATCGTGCGTCAGCTCCTCGCGCTCGTCAGTCCGTAGCACCATCAGCAGCATCATCCGTGCATCCATTCGCACCACACCCGAGGGCATGACGTTGCCGACGTGTTTCGCGCTTCCCCGTTCCGCAGCCACGATGGCCATGCTGCTCGCCGCGGGCATGGTCTCCGGCTGCATGCGCCCCTCGGCCACGGCGGTCGCGCCGATGTCGGGGAAGCGCGTCGAGAGCGACCGCGGCATGGTGGCCGCGTCGCATCCCGATGCGGCCGCCGCCGGAGCGGCGATTCTCGCGCAGGGCGGCAACGCCGTCGATGCGTTCGCGGCGACCGCCTTTGCGCTCTCGGTCACCGACGTCTCGCAAACGGGACTCGGCGGTGGCGGCGCGATGACATTCTTCAACGCCAAGACCAAGACGGTCGAGCATCTGTCGTTCTATCCGCGGGCTGGGGAAGACGCGGCGTGGGCACGCGCCGACACGTCGCGCGGCCGTCGCCCGGGACGCGCCGCTGCCACGCCCGGCATGGTGGCCGGTGTGCTCGAAGCGCACACCAAGTGGGGCAAGCTCTCACGGGCGCAGGTGATGGCGCCGGCCATCGCGTTGGCGCGCGACGGCTTCATCGTGTCGCCGCTGCTGGCGCGGACCATCGTGTCGTCGCGCGACAAGCTGATGGCCGATTCCCTCGCGGCCGCGCGATTCATGCCGGCCGGTGAGGCGTTGCGTCCCGGTGATCGTCTCATCCAGCCTGAACTCGCCGCCACGCTGCAGCGCATCGCGAGCGAAGGGGCCCCGGTGTTCTACAACGGCGGTATCGCCGAGCGTCTGTCGGCCAAGGTCAAGGCGCAGGGAGGCCTGGTCACCGTGCGCGACATGAACACGTATTTCGTGACATCGATGCGCCCGCTGTGCACGATGTGGCGTGGATACACGCTGCTGGGTGCGCCGCCGCCAATGGGTGGCTCGTCGGTGCTCGAGATGCTGCAGATGGCTGATGCTTCGGGCGTCGCCGATGCCGGCTCGTTCACCGAGAACGGCGCGGCCGTCGCCAAGCTCGCCGATATCATGCGCATCGGAAACGCCGACGCGGGTGACTATCGTGGCGATCCGGCCGTGCAGCGGGTGCCCGCACACGGCGTCGTGCATCCCGGCTTCGCGCGGCAGCGCGCGGGACTCGTCGGTGGCGCGCTCCCTGACACCGCCGTGGCGGGCAATCCGTGGGCCTTCGACACGCTCGCGTCACCGGGCAACTGCGGAAAGTTCAATCCATATCCGCCGTCGGCGGTGTTGCGCACGGGCTCCAGCAACGTTGCGCCGCGCGACACCACCACGGTCGAGGAAGGTCAGAGCTTCACGTCGCACCTCGCCGTGGTGGACGGCGACGGCAGTGCGGTCTCGGCTACGACCACCGTGGGCGTGCTGTTCGGCTCAGGCGTGTACACCGACGGCTTCTTCCTGAACTCGGCCGGCAACAACTTCGACGCGAAGACGCGCGGCACCAATCGCTACGCGAATTCCACGATGTCGCCGACGCTCATCCTCGACGGTGATCAGGTGCGTCTCGTGGTCGGTGCCGCCGGTTCGCAGTACATCCAGCCGGCGATTACGCAGGTCACGATCCGCATGCTCGCCTTCGGCGAAGATCCGGCCGTCGCGCTGTCCGCGCCGCGCATTCACGCCAGCGAGAACACGAAGGAGGTCGAAGTCGAGCCGGGCTTCGCCACCAGCGTGTATCAGGCACTCGTGACGCGAGGGTATGCCCCGGCCAGCCGCGTGCGCGACATCAGCTTCGGCGGCGTGCATGCGGTGTTCGTGCGCAAGGACGGCAAGCGGATCGGCGTGGCCGACCCGCGGCGCGACGGAACCGCCGCCGGCTGGTAGCCGGCCGCACGCGCGAGCATCCGGGCCACCCACTACGTGGCCCGGTGCAGTCCCTGTTCCCGCGCGAGATCGCCCAATGCCGTGCGGTCGCGCACGTCGAGTTTGTCGAAGATGTTGGCGAGATGCGTGCCGGCCGTTCGTGCGGTAATGCCGAGTCGGGCGCCGATTTCCTTGTTGCTGAGCCGCTGCGCCACGAGCCGCACGATGTCGAATTCACGCGGCGTGAGTGTGGCCAAGCGTGAACTTTGCTGATCACTGGCCACCTTCCCGCCCAGTGACCGCAGGACCGTGCGCGCTTCCTCTGCCGCCGGGCGCGCCCCAAGACGCTCCAGCATCTGCAGCGCTTCACGGGCTTCGTGTTTGGCCTCGGCGAGGGCTCCCGAGAGCTGCAACGCACGCGCAAGCCGCAAGCGCGTACGCGCGGCGTCGTACGGATAGGGCACCGCCTCCAGCGTCGCCACTGCGCGCTGCAGCAGCAGAATCGCGTCGGCCGTTCGCTCTTCACGCAGCGCGTACGCGCCATCGATCACCAGCACCCACGCGGCGCCGATGGGGTGCGCCAGGTGCGTCGCGTCGTGCTCGAGCCGGCGACGCACTGCACTCAACGTGGTGTCGTCACCGACCGCCAGTGCCGCCTCGGCCAACGTGGGCAGCAGTCGATACACGGCCCACGCGATGTAGCCCGTGCGATCGGCAATCGCGATGGCGGTTTGCCCCAGAGCCAGAGCCTGCGCGTGCTCACCGACCGCGCTGAGGTACGCGGTGCGCGCGACGCACGCGGGCAGTACGCCATGCACCTCGAAGGGACGCTCGAGGTCGAGATCGGCTGCCCCCGACACCTCCCACGCGTCATCGATGAGCCGCTTGGCCGTCGCGAAATCACCACGCTGCAGGTACACGCCGCTGACCCAGTAGAGCAGGCGCGCGAGCAGCGTGGTCTGATCGAGCGCGCGACCCATGGCGATGGCACGCTCGCCGTCCATGATGGCGCGGTCCCACTCGCCGGTGCCGGCGCGATACTCGATCACGATTTCCATCGTGCGCAGCTCGAGCAACGGTGAGTTCAGCTCGGCGGCCAGCCGCGTGGCCTCCTTGAGATGCGTTTCGAGCGCGCTGGTGTGCGCGGTGAGCGCGGCCAGTACCGCGGCCGACCAATGCGCCGACCACGCCAGATTGCGCTCGCCGCTCTGCTCGGCCAACGCCACCGCGCTCCGCGCGTGTGCCCACGCGCGATGCGCCGGCCCCGACCACAGATGCACCATCAGCAGCATGCGATGCGCGCGGGCCAACAAGGGCACCTGGCCGAGCCGTTCGGCGATCTCCACCGCCAGCGTGATCTCGCGCTTGGCGTCTTCAGGCAAGCCAAGCGCCTGCAGGCAGTCGCCCTTGGCCAACCGAATCCGCGCCAGCAGCACTTCGGTCTGCGCGCTGTCACCGACGCTGGCGCTGGCCTGCTCGAGGGCGATGTCGAAGTGGCGGATGGCCTCTTCGCGACGGCCGAGTCCCTGCTGTGCGAGTCCACGTCGTCGCTCCGCGATGGCGACGCCCAGCAGGTCGCCACGACTCTCGGCCATCGCCGAAGCGCGCGCACACATGGCACTGGCCTCGTGATACTCACCCAGTCGACGATACAACCGTGCCAGCTCATCGAGGAGCATCGGGACATCGGCCACATACGCGTCGGGCAGATGTTCGTCGATGCGATCGAGCGCGGCCCGCAGCATAACCGCGGCCTCGCGGCGTGCCAGACGATCGAGCGCCTGTCGACCGGCTTTGAGCAACCAACTCACCGAGCGGGTGGGCTCCACCCGCGGGTCCGCTTTGCGCCAGTGCGCGGCGATTGCCTCGGCTTCGCGGTCGGCGCGACGTCCCGCCACCGACTCGATCGCGTCGGCGATGCTGGCGTGCAATTCGCGTTCGCGCGCGAGCCCCACGTGCGCCACCAGCGTTTGCCGCATCATCGGATGCACCAGGTCGTACGTCACGGCCGCGCCGTCGGCCTGCTCGATCACGATCCCTTCGTCGCGCAGCTCGCCAAGCGCGACGCGAAGGGCGTCTTCCGAGAGTCTGCTCGTGGTGCGCACGACGTCGTGCGCGGCGGTGGTACCGATCACGGCGATCACGTCGCCTACCAGCCGGGCGTTGTCGCTGAGGCGGCCGAGACGGGCGAGCAGCAGTTCGCGCACGGAGGGCGGCAGCGTGAGCTGATCTACGTGCCAGCCCACCCACACGCCACCTTGCTCGCGCAGTGCACCTCGGGAGACCAGCTCGCGGAGCGTCTGGTCGACGAAGAACGGATTGCCGCGCGTGGAGTCCTGCAGCAGCGTGGCGAAGGGCGCCACGGACTCGCGCTCCACGTGAAACGCGGTCGACAGCAACATCGCAACATCGTCGCGCGAGAGCGGGGTGAGTCGAAGGTCGGTCACCACGCGCACCGTGCGTAGCGAACGGAGCGCGAGACGCAGCTCATCGCTGAGCGGACGGTCTGATTCGTTCCAGCTCGCCACCAGCAGCACGCGTTCCTTTCCGAGCTGCCGGCTCACGAAGTGCAGCAATTCGATGGACGAACTGTCGGCCCACTGCAGATTCTCCAGGCACAGCATCAGCGGTTGCCGTTCACTGAGGCGACCGAGCAGTTGCAGAATGCCCGTGTGCAACCGCAGTCGCTGCTCGGCAAGCGTGACGCTGTCGACAAGACGGATTTGCGCGAGGTCCGTCTCGGCCATCAATCGGGGAGTGAGCGCCGAGAGGAGACGGCGGTCGCCGCGGGTGAGGCGCGTGAGAGCCGCCGCGTCGAGCGTGGCGAACAACGGCTCGAGCGCGTCGCCGAACAATGCGTAGGGGATCGCCGTCTCGAGCGGATAGGCGCGGCCGGTCGCGACCTGCCATCCGTCTGCTGTCGCTGCTGCCGCTGCTTCCTGCACGAGTCGCGTCTTGCCGACCCCGCCGTCGCCGCTCAACAGCACCAGTTGCGCGCGGCCGCGGCCGGCCTCGGCGCGAGCGCGTTCGAGGACGTCGAGCTCCGTGCCTCGTCCCGTAAACGGGAGCTGCGATGGTGCGGCGGCGTGCATCAGAACGCCTGGTTGAATCCGATGTACAGACCGTTCGAGCTATCGCGTCCGACGCCGAAGTCCACGCGAACGGCGGTGCGTTGCTGCGGGTCGATCTGCACGCGGACGCCGCCACCCAACGTGGGAAGGAGTCGGGCATCAGTCAGCGCATCCCACGCACTGGCCACGGTGCCGGCGCCGGCGAAGGCCACCAGACCGACGCGATGCACGAGAGGCGAGCGATATTCGACCTGGGCGGCGGCCAGTCGTTGATCGCGATACCGTCCACGCGCGTAGCCACGCATGATGTCGCCGCCGCCCACGAGGGCCAACTGATCGAACGGTGCGTAGCCGCTCACGCCGAGCAGCAACAGCTGCGCAGCGACGACGTGCGTACCGGTGAGCGTGCGGTAGAGACGTGCATCGAGGCGCATCCGATCGTACTGAAAGGGCGAGCCAAGGTCGTCGTCGTTATGCGTGTAGGTGATCTGCGCAAAGGTCCCCCGTCGCGGGGCGAACAGGTTGTCGCGCGAATCGAGTAGCGCGCCGACCGACAGTTCGACCAGTCGTCCACCATCGCTGCCGGTCAGCGTGCCCTGGCGGAGTACGCCGATCGTATCTGCGGTGATCGACTGATCCAGCAGCCGGATGCCGCCTGTCGCGTACCAGCTCCCGCGAACGCGCTGCTGAATGCCGGCGACGGCCTCGATTCCCTTCGGCGTGAAGATCTCCTTGGCGCCCTCCGGCGTGGCATCGCCGATCCCATAGAAGGGCAGGGGGAATTTCTGCCATGCCAGAAGGGCGTTCAGGCGACGGGCATTCTGCCGCGTCCAGTGTTCGCCTTCCACCGAGATGCGCGTCTGCGCCTTGGTGCTGCGCAGTGCCGTCGCGATCAGCGAGGCAGGGCGGGCGTGGTCCTGTGCCGGCCGGTCGACCACGGCGAGCACGGTGGCGCCGAACTGAAAGCCGGTTTCGGGTGCCGATCCGAGCGCCGGGAGCGGCTGAATGCGTCGGCGACCCACGGTCGAGTCAGGCGAGGACTGCGCCGCAGCGCTGGTCGGGACGCCTGCCAACGAGACGGCCAACGCGATTCCTGCGGCAAGGGCGCCATGGATTGAAGGACGACGGGTAGCGGGGCGATTCCACGCGGTCATGATTGGCTCGGTCAGGGGGCGGGGGCGTGACCGGTACATGGTGCATTTGCGCCGACTGGAAAAGCATACGTCGTATGGCGTACTCGGGCGAACTCCGGCATGCGTCAAAGCCGTGCCGGTCGGTCGGTATGACTTGTCCTAAAAGTTAGCTGGACCTAAATTCGAAATATGGCCGCTGCGAATACTGATCCAACTGCTCCTTCCGAACCTGTCTCGGGCGCCACCGCGCCGTCCACATCGGAGCCGGGCTGGCGTCGGGCGCGACTCGCGCCATCGCTGGCCGAGGTGCATCGCTCCGTCGACGTGAATGGCGCAACCTGGTTCCGGAAAATGCTGGCGTTCGCCGGCCCCGGATACCTGGTCGCTGTGGGCTACATGGATCCCGGCAACTGGGCGACCGATCTCGCCGGTGGATCCCGTTTCGGCTACACGCTGCTATCGGTCATCCTGCTGTCGAACCTGATGGCGGTGCTGCTTCAGGGGCTCGCGTCCAAGCTCGGTATTGTCACGGGCCGCGATCTCGCCCAGGCCTGCCGCGATCACTATTCGCCACCGGTCGCGTTCGCCCTGTGGGTGCTATGCGAAATCGCCATCGCCGCCTGCGATCTGGCCGAGGTGATCGGTACCGCCATCGCGCTCAATCTGCTGTTTGGCATCACCCTGCCGGTTGGCATCGCGATCACGGCCGTCGATGTGCTGATCGTGCTGTATCTGCAGAACAAAGGCTTCCGCATGCTCGAGGCGCTCGTGATCGCGCTGATCGCGGTCGTGGGGGGATGCTTCCTCTTCGAGCTGTTCATCTCGAAGCCGGACATGGGCGCCGTCGCTCGGGGATTCATCCCGACCACGCAGATCTTCACGAATCCGGAGATGCTGTACATCGCGATCGGCATTCTCGGCGCCACCGTGATGCCGCATAATCTGTATCTGCACTCGTCCATCGTGCAGACGAGAAAGTACGAGGAGACGGCGGCCGGGAAGCGCGAGGCCGTGCGCTTTGCGTTTCTCGATTCGACGATCGCGCTGAGCTTCGCGCTGTTCATCAATGCGGCGATCCTGATCGTGGCCGCGGCCACGTTTAATACCAGCGGGAACACGGAAGTCGCCGAGATTCAGGACGCCTACAAGCTGCTCACGCCGCTGCTGGGTGTGGCAGGTGCGAGCGCCGTGTTTGCCCTCGCCCTGCTGGCCTCGGGACAGAATTCCACGCTCACGGGCACGCTGGCCGGTCAGATCGTCATGGAAGGGTTTCTCAACCTTCGCATTCGTCCCTGGCTGCGCCGCTTGATCACACGGGCGATCGCCATCGTGCCGGCGGCGATCGTGGCGGTACTTTACGGGGAGAGCGGAACCGCCAAGTTGCTGATCCTGAGTCAGGTGATCCTGTCGCTTCAGCTCTCCTTTGCGGTGTTTCCGCTGGTGCGGTTCACCTCCGACCGCGAAAAGATGGGTGAGTTCGTGAACTCGCTCGCCCTGCGCGTCGCGGCGTATGTGGTTGCTGGCATCATCGCGTCGCTCAATCTCTGGCTGCTCTTCCAAACCATTCGCGGGTGGCTCACCTGATGTACCGTCGCATCCTCGTGCCCCTCGAGCACTCCGCGTACGACCAGGTCATTCTCGCGCATGTGCGTCAGCTGGCGCAGCTCTGCGCGTCATCCATCGTGCTGATTCACGTGGCCGATGGTTGGGCGGCGCGCCATCAGCTCTCGCTCAAGCTGCGCGAATCGGAAGAGATGCGGGTCGACCGCGAGTACATCGAATCCTGCTGCGCCTCGCTGCGCGTCGACGGCTTCGAGACCGAGTCGATCCTGGCCGGCGGCGATCCAGCCGGCGAGATCGTCGCGGCAGCCGAGCGCGAGCAGTGCGACCTCATCGCGATGGCCACGCACGGCCACAAAGGGATTCAGGACGTGATCTATGGCACGACCGCCAACAGCGTTCGGCACCGCACTATGGTGCCCGTTCTGATGGTCAGAGGTCCCGTTGGGGGTCCCGTTCGCGCCGCCTCCCGCTGATCTTTGGGCATGAACGCGCGTGACGCTGTTTCGCCTCCGGCGCTGACCGAGCCGGTCGAAGACTATCTCAAGGCCATCTACGAACTCGAGAGTCGGTTCGGTGCGGCTGCCACCAGTGATGTGGCGAACGCGCTTGACGTGGCTCCGGCGTCGGTGACCGGGATGGTGCGTCGGCTGGCCACGCAGGGCTATCTCGATCACGTGCCGTATCGCGGCGTGCAGCTCACCGCGCGTGGGCGTCAGGCCGCGCTGCGCACGATTCGCCGTCATCGCATTCTCGAGTCGTATCTCACCGGCGTGCTGGGCTATCCGTGGGACCGCGTACATGACGAAGCGGAGCGTCTCGAGCACGCCGCCTCCGACGATCTGATCGAACGCATGGCGGCCGCGCTCGGGCATCCCACGGCCGATCCGCACGGAGCGCCGATTCCCACGGTCGACGGCATTGTCGCGGAGCAGCCGCATCGCACGCTGGCCGAGTTGCCGGTGGGCGAAACGGCGCGCATGCTGCGGGTGAGCGACAAGAATCCATCGTTGTTGCGCTATCTCGCCGAGATCGCGTTGCAGCCGGGCGCCGAGGTGACCATGGTGTCGCGCGCGCCCTTCGACGGGCCGCTCACGCTGCGAATCGGGAAGAATGAGCCGGTGGTGGGACCCAATCTGGCCGCTCAGGTATTGGTGGAAGCGATGCCCTCTTCTGGTCCACGCTCCGCTGATGCTACCGGCTCCACTGCCTCGCTTCCGTCCACCACACCCGCAGCCGCCGCTGCCCCCAAGCCGAAAGCGCGAAAGTCGACGGCGCGTTGAGCGTCTGCCCGTGAAGGCGTGCTTGTGGCTGGTCGTCGCCATCGCGTTCGGTGTGGTCAGTGGTAGGCCGCTTGCTGCGCAGTCCTCCACGCCACGCGGCATCGCCATTGATGCGCGCATGGCCGAAGATCTTGGCCTCGCCGTTGGTGCGCGCGTGCGGATCTCGGCCAAGCCCGGTGAACCGGGAGACAGCGCGACGATCGCGGCGATCTACGAGCGAAAGGCCGATCCGGCCGAAGTCGCGCGACGCGAGTACCGTGTGCGACTGCACCTCGATCAGCTGCAGCAGCTCATGGAGCTCGATGATCGGGTCGATCGCTTTGCCGTCGGTACGCGCGACGGACAGTCCATCGACTCGGCCCTGGCGCGTATCAACCACGTGGCGTTCGGATTCCGCGCCCACAAGTCGCGTGACGTGGCCGTGCAGAGCTCACGCACCTTCCGCGTGGTCGAACGTTTTCATACCGCCATCGGCATTATCACCGTCGTGGCCAGTGCCGTGTTTCTGCTCTGTCTGCTGCTGCTGAGCGTGGAGGAGCGCCGACGCGATATCGCCGCCCTGCGCCTGATGGGAATCTCCCGCGCCACCGTGGTACGCGCGATCGTGATCGAAGCGGCGATCGTGTCGCTGATCGGCAGCGTACTCGGCGCGGGGATCGGCTGGATCGCATCGGTCCTCGTGAATGCGCATTTTCAGGAGCTCTATCGCACGCCGTTGGTGTTCGCGCTGCTCACGCCGCAGATCTTTGCCTTCGCCACCGGCCTTTCGCTCATCCTGGGCATCGGGTCGGGTGCCGCTGCAGGCTGGCGACTCGTGAAGTCGTCACCGCTGTCACTGATGGGGCGCTGAGCCATGCGCTTCATGATGGCTTGGGCCACGTTGCGTCGACATCCGGCCCGTACCACGCTGGCCATGCTCGGTATCGCCGTCGCCGCTGCGCTGCTGCTCGACATGGTGATGCTGGCCACCGGCATGAGCGAGTCGTTCCGCTCGCTGTTGCTCACGCGCGGCTATCAGCTGCGCGTGTCGCCCAAGGGCACGCTGCCCTTCGATAGTGAGGCCACCATTGATGGTGCCGGCGCGATCGTGCGCGCGCTGCGGGCCAACCCCGACATCAAAGCCGTCAGTCCCACGCTAGGCGCGACGCTCACCATCGACGGCAGCGGGATTCCGTCGGCGTTCACGCTCGGGCTCGAGCGCGACGTGCAGGGTGACTACACCGTCGAAGCCGGCACCGATATCACGCGCGCGGATTCCGGCGCCACGACGTCGTTGCCTCGCGTGGTCGTGAGTCAGACGTTCCTCACCCGCGCGGGACACGTGGTGGGCGATACCATCACGATCTCCTCCGGACTCGACGCGCAGCTGCGCACGGCCGCCCGCTCCAGTCGCGTCGTGATCGGTGGGATGGGACGCTTCATTTACGTGCCCGGTGAGACGCCGGTCATGGCCCTCGACCTGGCGCTGCTGCGCGAGCTGCTCGGGCCAACCTTTCGCGACCGCATGTCACTGGCCATGGCGGAGTCGCGTCGCGGCGACTCGGCGTCGGTGGAAGCCGTACGCGCCTGGATTGCCACGACACAGCCGCGCGTGACGGCGATCTCCACGGAAACCGCCATTCGCCAGGTGGAAGAACGACTGTCGTACTTCCGGCAGTTGGCGTTCGTACTCGGTGCGATCAGTCTCGGTATCGGCTTCTTGTTGGTGGCGACGTTGGTCACGCTGTCAGTGAACGAGCGACGCGGCGAGATCGCGGTGTTGCGTGCGATCGGCACGCAACGTGTCGGCGTGCTGCAGCAGGTGTTTCTGGAAGGGCTGCTGCTCACCAGTGCCGGCATCGTTGGCGGGCTCGCGTTGGGATTGGTCACGGCGCAATGGCTGAATGGCATTCTGCGGGATTTCCCGGGCTTGCCGTCGGCGTTCGACTTCTTCGTGTGGAGCCCCGACGCCGGGTGGCGCGCGCTGGTCTTGCTGCTCACCTCAGGCACACTGGCTGGACTGCTGCCGGCATGGCGCGCCGCCTCCATCCCCATCGCTCGCGCGTTGCGCGAGGAAGCCATTGGTTAACGCGTCTGAACATCGTGCCGGCACCGCCGCTGGCTCGCCGAACGCACCGGTGATCGCCTGCGAACGCGTCGTGCGCAGCTATCCCATGGGCAGCGCGATCGTGCAGGCCGTGCGCGGCATCGATCTCACCATTGCGCGCGGTGAGTTCGCGGCGATCACGGGACCATCGGGGTGCGGCAAGAGCACGTTGTTGCATCTGCTCGGGGCGGTGGACATTCCCACCACGGGTCGCGTGCTCGTGAACGGCCGCGACACCGCGTCATTGTCCGATCGTGAGGCCACCGACTTCCGGTTGCGTCACATCGGCTTCGTGTTTCAGCGCTTCTATCTCATGCCCACGCTGTCGGCGTCGGAGAACGTCGAACTCCCGTTGGCGGAGGCGGGCATGGACAAGCGCGCGCGGAAGGCGCGGGCGCGTGAGTTGTTGGGCTACGTCGGACTTGGCGACCGGCTCGATCACCGGCCCACCCAGTTGTCGGGCGGCGAGCAGCAGCGCGTGGCGATCGCACGGGCTCTCTCGAACGAACCGGCGCTGCTCTTGGCCGATGAACCGACGGGTGAACTCGACGCCGAAACCGGTGTGCGATTGCTGGAGCTGTTCGGCCAGCTGCATCGAGACGGACGCACGCTCGTGTTCGTGACGCATGACGCGGTCGTGGCGCAGGCCGCGCAGCGCGTGATCCGTTTGCACGATGGTCGTGTTGCCTCGGATACGGCGGTGACTGCACGGAGTGGTGCGTGAGCGCGAGCGCCGGGGCAATCCGCTTGGCGATGGCGCAGCTGCTGGCGTGGCGATCGGTGTCTTCGCGGCCGCTGCGTGCGTTGTTGCTCTGTGGTGGCTTCGGCGTGGGTGTGGGTGTGATGATCGTGCTGTTGGCCGTCGGTGAGGCGATGGTACGACAGGCCTCCCAGGAGCGACTGGTGGGCGGCGGCACGATTACCGTGCTGCCCGAGGGCATCGACATCGAAGTCCTCACCACCGGTGGTTTGGGCGGGCTGTTCTTTTCGGTGCCCAACGCGCGCTTCGTCCACCGCCAAGTGCTCAATGCGCCGCGCCTCAGCGACGTGGTGACCGTGGCGGCGCCGCAACTCGAAGGGAAGCTGCTGTACGTCACCACGGCCGACGGCGTCGAGCATCCGGTGCGGGCCAGCGGCGAGATTCCGTCGGCCACGCGTACGCTCGGCGCGCTGCCCACGGTGGCAAGCGGTGCGTGGGAGGACGATGACGGGGATCGTCGGTGGATGACACCGACACCGGCCGAGCTGCGTCACGACATTGATCACTTTCACATGCCTACGCCGGGGATGGCGAATCGCAATTCGTGGGGGGAGTGGCACTACTTCAACGTGATCTCGCCCGACGCGAACCGGTGGGCGTTCATCTCGTTCATCGTGGGCGGTGATGTGACCGGCGACGAGTGGGGCGGGCAAGTGCTCGTCACGCTGCACGAGCGGGGGCGCGCGCCGCGCCGCTTCAGTCGCTCCATCGCGAAGGAGCGCGTTCGCTTCTCCACACGCGATGCGAATCTCACGATCGGCAACGATAGCGTGCGAGTGCTGCCCGACGGACGGTACGCGGTGCGGGCCGACGTACGCGAAGAGGGCACCGGCACGCCGCTCACGCTCGATCTGGTGGTGTCGCCCGCGCCCCGTGTCGACTTTCCCGGCGCCACGCTGGTGAGTGGTGACTTCACCTCGGGGTACGCCGTGCCGGCGTTGCGTGCCGATGCCTCAGGTTCGCTGTGTGTCGCCCGCGTGTGCGAGCAGTTCGATGGCGCCCAAGCGTATCACGATCACAACTGGGGCGGATGGCGCGGCGTGACGTGGGAGTGGGGCTCGGCCCGCGCCGGCGAGTACACGCTGCTGTACGGCCGCGTCACGCCCGAAGACTCCTCGGGCGGCAATGCGCCGCTGTTCGTGTACGTCACCGATTCGCAGGGTTTCCTCGCGCTCTTCCGGCCTCGCCTGATTCGCTACGACGATGCGCGCGAGGTGCGGACGGCGAAGGGGGTGTTGAAGGTGCCGGCCACGGCCGAACTGCTCGACGTGCGCGGCACCGACACGCTGCGGCTCTCGCTCACGGTAGACGACGCCGTGGCCACCGACACGCGAATCGGTCTGGTGGAGCGGGGCGACAGTGACGCGGCGCGTGCACTCCGCCGGCCCTGGTTCGTGCAGATGGCCGGAGAGGCGCGGCTCGAAGGCCGCGTCCGCGGGCGTGTACTCAGCGGCCGCGGACGCGGGTTCTTCGAGACGTACCGGTAGTGCGCCGGCGGGTCAATTCACGCGCGAGGCAACGAGCTTGCGCGTTTCGTTCGAGAGGCGCTTGTCACGGAGCAGCACGCGCAACCGCGAGGCATCGGCGCGTGCTTGCAGTCGCTGCTTGGCATCGACGTTGAGCCACATGGCGTCCAGCAGCGCCTTGGCTTCGGTGTCGACATCACCCGCCGTCGATGCGTCAGCGGCGAGGCGCTCCAGCACCATGGCGGCCTCTCGGTTGTACGACTGTGCGTACAGCACGTGGGCGAGTCCGAACGACGCTTCGGCTGGGAGTTTGCCCTCGTCGCGGTCGATCGCGGCGGCCGTCACGAATTCGCGGCGGGCCACATCGAATTCGCCATTGGCGAGCGCGAGCCGCGCGCGGGCAATATGTTCGGGGCTGGAGACAATCGGTTCGACCGCGACGGCCGCGCGCGTGGCGACAGCGGGCGATGGGGTCGGGAGCGTAATCGTGGAGGCTTGCAGGGCAGTCATGGCAACGAGCGCGAGTTGAAACATGGCGACTCCTCCTGGAGTGATCGTTTCGAACAGCTGGTGTTACCATGTCCGATACGTCAAACACCCGTCGCGGTGTCGGTTGCGGGACCGGAGGCCATGGCGTGGGCCCAAGTGCACGTGGGGAATGCCTGTGAGTCGCGCTGAGTGGCGCCGATGAGCGCGCGACTTCGGCTGGGCACGCAAGGCTGGAATTATCCGGCGTGGGTCGGGCCCTTTTATCCCGACGGCACCCGCGCGGTCGACTTTCTGCGCACTTTCACGCGCGCCTTCGATGCGGTGGAGATCGACTCGACGTTCTACGCCATCCCGCCGGCCAGCACGGTGCGCGGGTGGGCGTCGCGCACGCCGCCGGAGTTCACCTTCACCTGCAAGCTGCCGCAGGAGATCACGCACGAGCGACGTTTCGTCGATGCGGTCGACGTGCTGCACGCGTTCACCGATCGCATGCGGGAGCTGGGGCCGCGCCTCGGTCCCATTCTGATTCAGTGCGGCCCCGACTTTTCACCAGCGGAGGTCGATGCCTTCGCGGCGTTTCTGCCCGCGTTACCCCCCGACCTGCGTTTCGCCGTGGAATTCAGGCAGGCGGCCTGGGTCCGCAAGAGTACGTTGGCGTTGCTCAAGCGGCACGGTGTGGCGCTGGCCTTGAGCGATGGCCGATGGATTCCCCGCGAGTGGCTGCTCAAGCTGTGCGAACAGCCCACGGCGGATTTCGCCTATCTGCGCTGGATGGGACCCGACCGGAGCATCGTCGACTACTCACGCCTGCAGGTGGACCGGAGTGCCGAGCTCGACGCGTGGAGCCGCATGATCCCCGTGTTACAGTCGCAGGTGCGCGAGGTGTACGGCTTTGTAAACAACCACTTTGCCGGACACGGTCCCGCCTCCGTGCGGATGCTGCAAGAGCGGCTCGGTCTTCCCACGGTGGACCCGCGTTCGATCGGGGATCAGCCGTCACTCTTCTGACGCGACCCTCCTCGGGGGATATACTTCACACATGACTGTGCCGACTGCATCAGCCGACGCCGCGCTCCGGCTCGTTCGAGGCGAATCCGCGCTCCCGCACGACCTGCTGGGAGCGCATCCAATCACCCTCGACGGTGTGGACGGGGTCGCGATCCGCGCCTTCCAGCCCAACGCGGCGTCCATCGCCGTCGTGCTCGGCGAACAGCGCTGGCCGATGGTGCGCGACGAACACGGACTGTTCGCGCTCTTCCTGAGCGATCGCACCGCGCCGATTGCGTATCGCCTCGAGATTACCTTCGGCGACGGCCGCGTTGTGCTGCGCGATGATCCGTACCGCTTTCTCCCCACCCTCGGCGAGATGGATCTCCATCTCTTCAACGAGGGACGCCACCTGCGATTGTGGGAGAAGCTCGGTGCGCACGTCTGCGAGATCGACGGTGTGGCCGGCACTTCGTTCGCGGTGTGGGCGCCGAACGCGACCCGTGTTTCGGTGATCGGCGCCTTCAACGGCTGGGATGGACGCGCGCATCAGATGCGACTGCTCGGTGCCAGCGGTGTGTTCGAACTGTTCGTGCCCGGTGTCGGCGCGGAAGCGATGTACAAGTTCGAAATCCGATCGCCCGGCGGTGCGCTGCGCGTGAAGACCGATCCCTACGCGTTCAAGATGGAGCCGGGCCCCGGGCACGCCTCCATCGTGCAGGCGCGCGACACCTACGACTGGAAAGACGGCGCCTGGCTGGCCCAGCGCGCCGACGCCGATCCGCTGCGTGAGCCGATGCTCGTGTACGAGGTGCATCTCGGATCATGGATGCGCGGTGAGCACAATCGCCTGCTCACCTATCGCGAGCTCGCACCGCGACTGGCCGAGCATGTGAAGCGTATGGGCTTCACGCACGTCGAACTGCTTCCGGTTCTCGAGCATCCGTTCGGCGGCTCGTGGGGCTACCAGGTGGGCGGCTATTTCGCCCCCACGTCGCGACACGGCTCGCCCGATGATTTCCGCGCGTTCGTGGACACGATGCACGAGGCGGGCATCGGCGTGCTGCTGGATTGGGTGCCGGCGCATTTTCCGAAGGACGATTGGGCCCTGCGCCGCTTCGACGGCACAGCCTGTTACGAGCACGAAGACCCGAGACTCGGCGATCATCCCGAGTGGGGAACGCACATCTTCAACTATGCGCGCTACGAAGTCCGCAACTTCCTGCTCGCGAACGCGCTGTATTGGATCGAGGAGTTCCACATCGACGGACTGCGCGTCGACGCGGTGGCCTCGATGTTGTACCTCGACTACGGCCGCGAAGCGGGGCAGTGGCTTCGCAACCGATTCGGTGGCCGTGAGAATCTCGAAGCGGTGTCATTCCTCAAGCAGCTGAACCACGCGGTGCACTCGCTGCATCCCGGCGTGATCACGGTGGCCGAGGAGAGCACGTCATGGCCAAAGGTCACGCACCCGATCAGCGAGGGAGGCCTTGGCTTCACGCTGAAGTGGAACATGGGCTGGATGCACGACACGCTCGACTACTTCAAAGTCGATCCGTTCTTCCGCAAGGGAGCGCACGACAAGCTCACGTTCGCGATGATGTACGAGTACAGCGAACGGTTCATGAACCCGCTGTCGCACGATGAAGTCGTGCACCTCAAGAAGTCGCTGGTCGAGAAGATGCCCGGCGATATCTGGCAGCGTTTCGCGAATCTGCGGGCCCTGATCGGCTACTCGATCACGCGTCCCGGCAAATCGCTGTTCTTCATGGGCACCGAGCTTGGCTCGCATCACGAATGGAATCACGACATCAGTCTCGAATGGCATCTGATGGGTGATGCGAGGCGCCAAGGGTTGATGGCGTTCATGGAATCCCTTGGCGCGCTGTACCGTCAGCATTCGTGCCTCTGGCGGCGTGACCACGAGCCCTCCGGTTTTGGCTGGATCGACGTCTCCGACAAGGAGCAGTCGGTGCTGTCGTATGCACGGTACGATGGCGCGTCGCATGCGATGGTGGTGCTCAACCTCACACCGGTGCCGCGCGAGGCGTATCGCCTCGGCGCGCCGGCCATGGGCACGTATCACGTGGTGCTCAACTCCGATGCAGTCTCGTTCGGCGGTAGCGGGTACGCAGTGGCCGACACGGCCGAGGCGGAGCTCGTGCCCTATCACGGCTTCCCGCAGTCGCTCACGGTGTCGTTGCCGCCGCTCAGCATACTGGTGCTGCTGCCGGCCGAGCAGCCGGACGCGCGCGCGGTGGTGGATGTCGGTGCGCTCATCCCGGAACCGGGTGCGTCGCGGCCGAACAAGGAGAAGGCCGTGAAGGCGCCGAAGGCTCCGAAGCGGGTGAAGGAGCCGAAGCGGGTGAAAGAGCCGAAGCCGGCGAAGGAGCCGAAGCCGGCGAAGGAGCCGAAGCCGGCGAAGGAGCCGAAGCCGGCGAAGGAGCCAAAGCCGGTGAAGGAGCCGAAGCCGGCAAAGGAGCCAAAGCCTGCGAAGGCGCCGAAGCCGGCCAAGGAGCCGAAGCGCCAGAAGACTCCGAAGCCGGTAAAGGAGCCGAAGCCGGTGAAGGAGCCGAAGGCAGTGAAGGCGTCGAAGCCGGCGAAGGTCGCAGCGGAGACGACGGCTCCCGCGCCCGCAGAAAAACCGGTGACGAAGTCTGCTACGAAACGCGCGTCGAAGACGGTGGCGAAGCCCGCGACGAAACCGGCAGCGAGGCCCGCATCGAAGTCGGCAGCACCGACGACGACCACGCACACCGCGACGCGGCCGGCTCCGCGCAACGCGCGCCCGTCGAAGGCGACGCCGCCGACCACGCCGCCTAGCACGCCGACAAACGAATCATGAGCCGTCGCAGCACGAAGACGCTGGTGTTCGGCGTGCTCACGGTGATCGCTGCGGCCGTGTGCATTCGACTGGGCATCTGGCAGCTCGACCGCCTCACGCAGCGGCGCGCGCAGAACGCGATTGTGCTCGCGCGCGGCACGATGCCGGTGGTCAGTGTGTCCACGCTGCAGCGTATCGACACCACCGAGTCGCATTGGCGCCGCGTGCATATTCGCGGCGTCGCCGATTACGCGGGCGAAGTGGTCCATGCCACGCGTTCGCAGGCCGGCTCACCGGGCGTGCATCTGCTCACACCGGTGCGGCCGCTCGATGGTGCGTGGGGCGATACGGCCGTACTGGTGTTGCGTGGCTTCGTGTATTCGCCCGACGGACGCACGTTCGATCGCGAGAAGGCCCGCGAGGCCGACACGCTCGATCTCGATGCGCTCGTAATCTCCTTCCCCGCGCACAAGCCGGGTATGGTGCAGATGCAGACGGCGACGCGCGCCGTGCGTCTGCTCGACCGTGACACGCTTGCCACGCTCACTGGCCATCCGCTGGCACCGTTCCTGTTGCTGGCGCTCGGCGACACGGCCATGTACGACATCGTGAAAGCTGCGCGTGTGCCGCCGCCGTCGCCGTCCGAAGGGCCGCACCAGTCGTACGCCATGCAGTGGTTCGGGTTCGCTCTGGTGTTTCTGGTGGGCTTCGTGGCGTTCACCTGGGGGCCGGGGCGCGGCCGGGCCGGCGCGTCGTCGGATAACGATCCGGACCGGGACATGGGCGGCGTGGGCAACGCCCAGAACGAAAAGGTTACGCGTCCGCCCAACGACTAAGCGAGCTCGACTGTACGCCGGTCGCCACGATTGGTGTAGTGGCACTGCCACAGCGTGCCATTCCCGTGACGATTCGGGCCATCCGGATGCCCGAATATGGTGACCCCGTACCGTCACACCACCGGCACTTCTGATACACCGCTGGCTCTGAAGGCCGTTACGCCAAGCCCGTATGGTACGCCGTTAGTCCTATCTCTTCAGAGCGGAAATATCACAAAACTGCTCTAGGTCTGAAGCGGGCACGTCCGTTGCTTCCTGTTCGTCTGTGCCGGACATGCTGTCCGGCCTTCACGAACCGGAGACACGATGCACGCGATGCGGCGTACGCGGGACTGGACGAAGGGAAGCGCGGTACTGGCGGCGGTTGGAGCGGCAATGCTGCTCGGCGCGCAGCCGGTCGCGGCGCAGTCCGGCGCGTGTGAAAGTGCCACCACGGCCAGCCGCATCGGGACGCAGGTCGCGCTCAGCGCCCTCGCCACCGGCCTTGAATACCAGTCGATGGCGCGAGGCGGCGCCTGGCACATGGCCGACGAGAGTGCACCGATGGCCATCGTGGCCGATCCGAGCTCGCATCTCCACGCGCTCGGGTCGTATCATCTGGCCCGCACCGCCGTGCATGCCACCTGCGCGGATCGCGCCAGCCGCGTGCAGGCGGCGTGGAAGAGCGCCGGCGTGGCGATCGCGATCGGCACGGTGAAGGAAGTGGCCGACGGCTACTACAACGGCTTCAGCGCGGTCGATCTGGGTGTGGACGCGATGGGCGCCGGCTACGCGGTGGCGCAGGCGTACCTCCCCGTGCTCGAGAAGATCACCCCGTCGTTCTCGGTGGCGCCGCGCGCGTTCCTGAGCACGCGTGGCCCGCGCGGCGCGCTGGTGGACTATTCACACCAGACCGTCTGGCTGTCGGCCAACGTGCACGATCTGCTGCCGGCCACGGCCGCGAAAGCGTGGCCGTCGCCGGTTCGCCTGTCGGTTGGTCGTCGCGCCTTCGGTGGCACCACGCCGAGCGAATATGTGGTGGGTCTCGACCTCGACGCCGCCCGGTTGCCGGGCAACAACCCGGCGTGGGTGCACGTGAAGAACTTCCTGCACTCGGTGCGCTTGCCGGGCCCGGCGCTCGTGATGAGCGGCAACGGCACGAAGAGCTTCGGACTGTACTGGTAACTGCTTGCGACGGTGATCACGCAGCGCCGCGGCTTTACGCCGCGGCGCTTCTCGTATCGGCGCTTCCGGCTTCCGCTCCGACTCCACCGCACGACTGCACGATCTCGATGACACGGTCCTGTCGCGCAACCGTGAGCGAGGATCCACTCGGCAAGCAGAGACCTGTGGCGAAGAGCGCATCGGACACGCTGCCGCCGATCACGCGACAGCCGGCAAATACCGGCTGCTGATGCATCGGCTTCCACACCGGACGCGCTTCGATCTGCTGCGCATCGAGTGCCAGCCGCACCGTCTCGAAATCAGCCCCGAAACGCGCGGCGTCGATCGTGAGCGTCGTGAGCCAGCGTGTGGATCGCATACCGCCGCGACCGTACGTGGCCTCCGGCATGAGCGTGATGCCCGGCAACGCCCCGATGCTCGAGCGATAGCGCTCGAACACCGCACGTCGTGCGGTCACGCGCGCGTCGAGCACTTCGAGTTGTCCGCGGCCAATGCCGGCGAGCACGTTGCTGAGGCGATAGTTGTAGCCCACATGACGGTGCTCGTAGTGCGGCACCGGCTCGCGCGCCTGCGTGGCCAGCGCGCGCACACGCTGCGCCACATGCGCGTGCGGTGTCACCAGCATGCCGCCGCCCGACGTCGTGATGATCTTGTTGCCGTTGAACGAATAGAAGCCGACGTCACCGAAGGTGCCGGCCGCGCGACCGTCATAGGTGGCGCCGAGTGCTTCGGCGGCATCTTCGATCAACAGCACGCCGTGGGCCGCGCAGGCGTCGGCAATCGGCCGTACGTCCGCGCACTGTCCGTACAGATGCACCAGCACCACCGCTCGTGGCAGCGCATTGCGTCGTGCCGCGTCGTGTAACGCGTCCACGAACAGCGTCGGGTCCATGTTCCACGAGTCGGCGTCCGCATCCACGAATACCGGCACCGCGCCGACGTAACGCAACGGGAACACCGACGCGGCGAAGGTCAGCGAACTCACCCACACCTCGTCACCCGCACCGATGCCGAGCGCTTCGAGCGCCAGGTGCAACGCCGCCGTGCCGGAACTCAGGGCCACGGCATGCGACGCGCCGGTGTACGCGCAGAGCTCCTGCTCGAAGGCATCCACGTGCGGGCCGAGGGGGGCGATCCAGTTCGTCCGGAACGCTTCGAGAACCAACTGCTCCTCTCGCTCGCCGAGATGCGGCGGCGAGAGATAAATGCGCTCATGCATGATTGTCACGATGCCAGCCCGTTGGGCGTTCCTTGATCGTCTTGGCCGGCACGCCGACCGCGGTCACATTCGCCGGCAGGTCGCGGCAGACCACCGCGCCCGCGCCGACGATACTCCATTCACCTACCGAAACACCCTGGATCATCTGACTTCCGGTGCCGATGTCTGCGCCCTCGCCGATCGTCACGTTGCCGCTCACGTTCACGCCGGGCGCGAGCGTGGAGAAGTCACGCAGCACATCGTCGTGCGAGATCGTGCAGCCGATGCCCACGGTTACGAACGCACCCACCCGAATGTCCACCGTGAACACGGCGCCGGCCCCGACTACGGTGCCCTCGCCGAGTGACACGCGCCGGCCCATCGTGACCGATGGGTGCACGATGATCGGGAACGTCGTGAGTGGGCTTCGCACGCGCCGCACCAGGCGACGCTTGAGGGCGGGACTGCCCACGGCCACGACTACGGAAATCGGCTGTGTGCGGGCCCGCACCCACTCGCCGCCGCCGATCACCGGCAAGTCACCGGAGGTCGTGCCCTGCACGGCAGGGTCGTCGGAGAGAAAGCCGAGCACCGACCATCGCGGCTCGCGCGCGTTGAGGTCTTCCAGCATCTGCGCGACTTCGCGTCCGAGGCCACCGGCGCCGTAGATCACGATCTCGTTCATCGCGCTGTTCCTTCGAAGACCGACATGGTGGCCTCGCCCTGCGCACTGACGCCCGTGCGGCGCAGCACCGTGTTGAACGTGCGCACCAAGATTTGCAGATCGAGCCTGAGCGACTGATGCTCGACGTACCACACGTCGAGCCGGAACCGTTCTTCCCACGACACGGCGTTGCGTCCATGTACCTGCGCCCATCCCGTCACGCCGGGCCGCACGTCATGCCGACGGGCCTGTTCAGGGGTGTAGCGATCGAGATACTCCATGAGCAGCGGACGCGGTCCCACCAAGGACATGTCCCCTCGCAGTACGTTCCAGAGCTCCGGCAGTTCATCGAGACTCGTGGAACGCAGCAGCTTCCCGAACGGCGTGAGACGGTCGGCATCGGGCAGCGCGCGGCCGTCGCGGCCCACCGCATCACGCATCGTGCGGAACTTCACCATCGTGAACGGACGGCCGCGCAGCCCAGGGCGTCGCTGCCGGAAGAGAACCGGAGCACCGAGATTCACACGCACGGCAATCGCCACGAGCAGCAGCAGCGGCGAGGCGAGGAGCAGGACGATCGCGGCGATGACGATATCGAAGCTACGCTTGAGCATCAGGCCGCCTGACCCTGACGGTCCGTGCGGCGCGCTGCATTGCCTGAGCGATCCGTCGCCGGGACGCTGCCACGCAAGGCGGCATCGTACAACGCGTCGTGAAGTGTCAGCACATGTGTCAGCGCCGCTTCCTGCTCGACCCACGCCGCGGCACGGTCGGCGCGCGCGCGCGCCTCCGACGGCCGTCGCAGGAGGTCGGCCAGCGCATCCGCGAGCTCGGTCACGCGGCCGGTGCGGTAGCTCGTGCCGCGTCCCCGTGCCACAAGGTCACGCGATCCGCGGGCGTCAGAGGTGATCACGGGCACGTGCATCGCCATCGCCTCGAGCAGGCAGCGCGGCAGCCCCTCGCGCTGTGACGGCAGCAACAGGGCATCCGTGCTGGCCACCACGGCGGCCACATCGCGACGATGTCCGAGAAAGCGCACGTGTTCCGCCACGCCGCGTGCCACGGCGAGCGCCTCGATCGTAGCGCGACGCGGGCCGTCCCCGAGAAAGAGGACGGTCGGCATCACTGTCGCCCGCATCGCGAGCAGTGCGAGCGCCTCGATGACATCCGCCTGACGCTTGTTGCGGTTGAACTCCGCCACCACGGCGATCAGTGGCTGCGAGTCGCCGAAGCCGAGCGCGTGTCGGGTGGACCGTCGATCCACCGCCGACGCGGCACGATAGTGACGGGTGTCGACGCCGATGCCGGGGTGATGCACGACGCGGTCGGCCGGCGCCAGCTGGTCTCGCTTCGCGAGCGCGAAGTCGTCGGCATTGATCACCACGAGATAATCCGTCCACGCCGCAGCCGTACGTTCGATCGCGCGGAACATGGCGTTGCGCCACCGGCTGGCACCGGGATAGGCGTGGAAGCCATGCGCCGTGTAGATCACTTTCGTACGTGGTGCACGAGCACGCAGCGCGAAGCGGGTGATCCACGCCGCGATCGGCGTGTGCACATGCACGAGATCGTATGCGCCATCGGCCACGATGGCGCGCACCTGTCGCGGCGCACTCCAGAGCGCGTGCAGCGTACGCCAGGCATGCCGTACCCCGCCCACGCGACGTTGCCACGAAGCGTCGAACAGCCGGTCGTAGTGAGCACCAAGTCCCGCGTGCGTTGTCGCACCGGCGGCGAGGGCATCCACCTGCCACCCCCGCGCCCGGTAGTGATCGGCGAAGGGCACGAGAAACGCATCCAGCGTCGTGCTGACGGTCGTGACGACCAGCATCCGTGGTGCCCGCTCGGTCGCTGTGGCGCGGTGCAACGGCACCGACGTCGCGCCGGTGCTCGCCGACGCCCACAGGCGTGCGTACGCCTCGCACTCGAGATGCGCCGCGTACTGCGCGTGAATGCGCGCCGTCGCCAGTCGCCCACGCTCGGCGCGATGTCCCGCATGGTCCACGAGTCGGAGCGCCGCCTCGGCCAGCGCCGGTACATCACCCACCGGCGCGACTGCACCAGACGACCCGACGAGTTGCGCCGCGTCGCCAACGTCGGTCACGACGCAGGGCACGCCGCAGCTCATCGCCTCGGCCACGGCATTGGGGCTTCCTTCACTGCGCGACGTGAGCATCACGATGTCGCACGCGTTGTAGATCGCAGGCATGTCGCGGCGCTCGCCGCAGCGCACCAGGCGGTCGCCAAGCGCCGGCACCTCGGAGATCCGCTGCGCGATGGCCGCGTCGAGCGGCGATGGCTGCGCCGCACTGCCCGCCTCGGTTCCCGTACCGACCAGCAGGAAGTGGATGTTCGAGTTTCGCGCGGCAAGATGCGCCGCCACGCGAAGAAACGTGTCGTGGTCCTTGAGCGGATCCACCCGCGCCGCCATGCCGATCACGACCGCGTTCGCCGGAATGCCTAGCGCGTCGCGCGTGGTGATGCGACTCGCTGCGTCGGGCCTGAATCGCTCCGAGTCGACGCCGTTGGGAATTACGACCGTGCGCGCCGTCGTATAGCCGCCTGTCTCATGCTGGCGTGCCGCACGGGTCGAGTTGTAGATCACCGCTTTCGGGTGACTCGAGAATCGCGCCATGAGCTGAATGAGCCAGCGCAGCTTTCGCGGTTCCGACTCCCACGCGTCAAGCGCGTGCCGCACGTTCCACAGCACCGGCCACCGCTCGCGACTCGTCATCGAGAGCAGCGAGGCCGCGAAGCTGGCGTGGTACATCCATCCCTGAAGCACGTCGGCCTGCACCTCGCGCGCGATTGCGCGAAGATCGCGCAACGCCTTCCACGACGCGTGTCCGCGCGCGAGTCCCAGTGCCCAGACCTGCACACCCATCGCCTCCAACTCCTCGGCGCGCGTGCCCCGCGTGGTCAACGAGACCACGGCATGACGCGACGGATCCTCCGCGCCGCGAATGACACGGACGAGGCTCGCCTCGGCACCACCGGTTCCAAGACCGGTGATGACGTGCAGCAGACGGGGCGACGCAGCGGACGTCGACATGGTGCAGGTCAAGCCGCGCGCGAGCTGTCGTCCGAACGCGACTTCGACATCAGACGCCACGGACGCCGAAGGTCCCCCGCCGCCTCGGCGGCGAGCGATTCCATTTCCGCCGACAGCGCCGGGTTCAGAACGGCGAGACGTCGCCGCCATTCGCCGGCCAACACCAGCGCCAGCAGTGCGGTGGCCGACACGATGGCCGCGAACAGGGCCTTCAAGACCAGACGTCGGCTATCCGGCAGCGCGGGGCGGACCGGCGCCTCGACCACGGTGATCACCGGCAAATTGCGACTCTCTTCGAGACGTGCCTGCTCGAGCCCCTGCGCGAGTCCGGACACCACCTGCTGACGCAGACTCACCTCGCGGCGAAGCCGATCTTCCTGCAGGACCAATTGCGGCGCGCCACTGAACACGCGGTTGCTGCGCAAGAAGTCCTCGAGTCGATCTTCGGCCACGCGCAGTTCGCCGCGTGCCATCGACAGGCGGGCGTCGGTGAATACGCGTTCCTGCGATGCCTGCGCCTGCTGCGCCAGCACGTTCAGACGATTCAGCTCTTCGAGTGCGCGCGCCGCGACCTGGCGGGCCAGTTCGGGGTCATCGAGACGAACGGAAAGTCGCACCAGTCCGGTTTTGATTCCCACGCTCGCGCTCACCATCGTGCGCAGTTGGCGCAGGGCGAGTTCCGCGCGACGTGCGGTATCGGCCACGCCCGGCACCAGGTGCGCGGCCAGATCGACCGGCTTGCCACTCGCCTCGGTGTACCGACTGGCCAACAGCTGTCGCATCATGCCGTCGCCACGCAACACGTCGGCGTAGAAGTCGGGCGATTGTCCCGCCTGCGCGTTGGGAACGTTCACGCCGAACTGCGCCGCCAGTCCCGCCAAGCGCGAGATGCCCCCGCCGGGCGACTGCGCGACGAACGTCGCTTGGGAGACCCACTGTCGGTCGGCCAGCAGTCCGACGCCGACCACGGTCGCGGCCACCAGCATCGGCACGACGAACAGCAGCCGTCGCCTGCGCAGGGCCAGTCGCAGCACGTCGAGCGCCGTCAACGTGCTGTGAGCCGACGGAAGTCGGATGCCGCCCGTGACCACAGCGGAAGAGATCGGAGTTGGTGTCATACGGTATTCACCTGAAACAGGGACTGCAGGGCGGCAGCCGTGCGTGATGCCGCAGCCCCGAGACTGAAATTGGAAACGATGTGCGCGCGACTCTCTTGCGCGTGCGTGGCCGTTCGACGCGCGAGCAGCCGGGTCAATCCGCTAGCGAAGGCATCGGCCTCGCCCACCGGTGACACCTCGCCGAAGTCGGCGACAATGTCGGCCGAGGCGCCGCATTCCGTGACGATGGCCGGAACGTTGCAAGCCATTGCTTCTGCAACCACGTTGGGGAACCCTTCGCGGCGCGACGTCAGTGCGAGCACGTCGAACGCGGGATAGATCGTGCTGGTGTCCGTCTGACCGCCCACGAAATGCACGCGACTGGCGATACCGAGCGATTCGGCGAGTTGCATCAGCGCGGCGACGCGATCGGGATCGCCATGCCCCACGCATACGAGGTGACACGCCTCGTCGCGTGCGCATGACAGGGCGAAGGCCCGCAGCAGCAACTCGTGATCCTTCACGGGATCCAGGCGACCCACGTGCCCGACGATGGTCGCGTCCGTGGGGATTGACCATGCGCGGCGCCAGTGCGCGCGCGATGCCGGCGACGGCACGAAGCGCGTGACATCGATGCCGTTGGGTACCACGACGCCATGGGGCGCGTCGGGAACGACTGCGCGATAGCTGTCGAGTCCCGCGCGGCTGTTGGCGATGAGTAGATCTGCCCGCGGCGTGGAGTGCTTGGCGAGCGTTCGCACCAGACGTGCCTTGCGCTCCGGCGGCCGGGCGTCGTAGTCGCTGGTGCGAAGTCCGAGCACGACGCGCGGACGCCGCGCTGCTGGTATGCGCGAGACTGCCGCCAATGCCAGCAGCCATTGCACTTCGAGGAACGCGTATACCACCTGCGGCTTCGACGCAGAGAGCCGTCGCGTCAGCGCCGGAATGGCCGTGAGCGCGAGCCCGCCGACTCGCGGCAAGACATGCAACGTGAGCCCGAGCGACTCTACTACGGGGCGTAGCGCTCCATCGGCCAAGGCCACCAGCTCGACCGCATGCCCGTCGCGCTGCAGTTCGGACGCCAGCGCGATGGCCTGCGTCTCGGCACCACCGACGCCCAATCCGCCCAGCAGCATCATCATGCGCAACGGGGATGGTGCGGCGGATGCATGTGGCGCGACTGCGAGGTCGCTCATGGTGGCGTTCATGTCGCAGACTCGGGATCGTGTCGATCCGGAAGCGCGGTGATGAGCGCCAGGCCGATCAAGACAAAGGCGTCGTCGGCCACGTTGTGCGAGAACAGTCCCCACAGGGCCACGAACATCACGAACGCCTGCGAGGCGCCGTGGTACACGCGAAGCGTGCGTTGCTGGTGGCGCGGCCACGCCAAGAACAGCAGCGCCGGCATCAACAGTGCGCCGAGCACACCGTACTCGGCGACATGCCGCACGTAGATGTTGTGGGTAGACTCGGGCTCGTTCCACTCCACCGTGGCACCGGTGCCGAACCCGGTGATCGGACGCTCGCCGAACATATCGAGCGCGTGCATGGCCAGCTGTGAGCGCGATGAGGCGCTCACATCGGCACTGAGTTCTTCACGCGACCCGATACCGAGACGCTGTTTCACAAAGCGTTCGGCGCCACCGCTCAGGTAGCCCAGCTCACCACTCGCCATCATGGCGCCCATCACCGAAGCCACGAGCAGCGTGCCGCCGCTCGTGAGCAGGGACAGGCGCTTCACGCGCAGCATGCGCGAGGCAAGCAGCACAGCGATGACGATGCCGAAGCAGAGCAGGGCGCCGCGCGACAGCGTGAGGAACACGCCCGCGCCGACGACCAGTACAAATACCTCGCGCAGCCGCGCCGGCACGACGGGGAAGGCCAGCAGCATGCCGCTCACCAGCGCCGCGCCGGCGATGTTCGGATTCACGTAGAAGCTGGCTGATCGGCCCAACGCCATGCTGAACGTCATCGGGTGCGTGATCTCCCAGACGTTGATGGCCACCGTGATCAGCGTGCAGACGGCGATGGCGCGGCGCGTGAGGGTGCGCGTCGACGCATCGGCCATCAACAGAGAGAATCCCACCAGCAGCATGGCCGACAACGTGCGCGTCTGTGCTTCCTGCAGTGCCACTTCGCTTCCCGACGACCAGAGAAACGCGAGCATCGCGAGACAGGCACTCGCCGCGCTCCACGCTTTCACGCGTGCGCCGCCCAGTCGAGCCGGCTCGAGCAGCAGCGCTGCGCCGGCGCAGGCGAGCACCACCAGCATGAACGCCAGCGGTGGCAGCGGGAGCGCGCCGGTGTTGAACGCCCACGTGCTGAAGCCGGAGAACAGGAACGCCACGGCCACCAGCGCACCGACACTGCGGGCCATGCGCGCCAGCGTGGAGGTGCCGTCAACGACGGCCGTGGGAATCATGGCGGCGGTCATGCGGCATGCCTCCGCGCGGCGACGAACACGTCGTCCCAGGCCTGCAACGTGCGGGCGGGGGCGAAGCGCTGCGTCGATGCACGCGCCGACTCACCCAAGCGACTGCGGAGCGCCGGATCATCCAGCACGCGCGTCATGGCGCCGGCGAGGGCGGCGGCGTCGTCTACCGGCACGAGCAACCCCAACGCCTCCTGGTCCAGCAAGTCCGACGGCCCCGAATCGCAGTCCGTCGCGACGCACGCGCAGCCGCTGGCCATCGCCTCCAGTAACACGTTCGGAAAGCCCTCGTATCGCGACGAGAGCACGAACACTGCCGACCCGGCGAGCACGTCGTCGACCGCATTGGTCCGGCCCGGCAGCGACACCGCCGCGCTGAGCCCCAGCTCCGCAGCCTGCGCTTCCAATGAGGTGCGCAGCGGCCCCTCGCCGCTGATCACGAGACGCCACGTCGGGTGGGTACGGTGCACGAGCGCGAAGGCGCGAAGCAGCGTGTCGAAGCCCTTCTGAGGAACGAGTCGGCCGATGGCAGCGATCGTGGCAGCGCGGTCGCCCGCGGCGACCAGCGGCGCGGCGACTTCGCGCAACGGATTTCCGATCACGTGCACGCGGGACGGTGAGACGTGTGTCTCGGCCCACGACCGTACGCGCTCCGTTTGCACGACCAGCGCGGTCGCGCCGCGATAGGTCAGGCGTCGCAGAGCGGACCACGCCGTGCCGATGTCATGGCGTCGCGGATCGATGCGCTCCGAGATCACCACAGGAATGCGCAGTCCGCGCGCGGCGAGCAGCGTGCTCACGTTGGTGCGGTCGGTGAAGCTCACGATGACATCGAAGGCCTCACTGCGCAGGGCGCGCCGTAGCGTACGAAGACGCGCTGCGTTAGCCCGGACGGCCCCCAGTGTCGACGTGCTCACGCCGGCGATGTCGAGCGCCACGCGCGTAACGCCCACCGGCACGGCGTGAAAATCCTGCCGCCCGTCATCGAACGTGAACAACGTAACGGTATCGCCACGCGCCGCCCACGCGGTGCACAGCGATAACATGACGCGTTCGGCGCCACCCGATCCCAGCGAGGCGATCACGCAGCCGATGCGCACGATGCCTCCGCCAAACGGGAGAGTGGCGGAGTCGCTGCAGGCGGCACGTCCACGCGCGACTCCGATTCGGCTACGCGCAACCGTCGGTGTGCGACCACCGCCAGATAGGCGCACGACACCGCGTACACGGCGGCGGTGGAGAGTGCGATGCCGGCGACGCCGTAGCGGCGCATGAACACGACGTTCAAGCCGATGTTCACGACGAGATTGATCGCCGATCCGATCGTCAACAGACGGTTCGCCTGCAGCGCGGAGATCAGTCGCACGTACAGAATGCCGAGCAGATGTCCCGGAACTTGCAGCAGGTACGCTGCCTGGACGCGCGAGACCGTGGCCGTCTCCGCCGCGGAGAAGGCGCCGCGCTCGAACAGGAGCTGCACGATCGGCGCGGAGAAGTACATCAGCGCGATGGTCACGGGAATGGTCGTGCCCAGCAGCAGCCAGCGGAGCCGACGCTCGAGCGCACGCAGTGCCGTCCATTCGGCGCGCGCCACCAGCGCCGAGAGGTGAGGCAGCAGCGTGGTGCTCAGCGCCATCGCGCCGACGGTCATGAGCACCGAGCTGACCTTGGTGCCGTAGCCGAGCGCGGACACGCTGCCCACCGGCAGCCAGGCCGCCATGGTCTGATCGACGAGCGTGGTTGCGCTCATCAGGATCGCGCCGGCCACAGCCGGCAGGTACTGCACCCGGACGCGGGCCAACGCGCTGGTCAGCGCGGCGCGTTCGTCGTGTGGAACGTGGGACATCGCGACGCCGCGAATCGACAGGCCGCGCGCTCGCAGCGACCATGCGAGCCACGCAGCCTGTGCAAGCGTACCGGCAAGCAGACCGGCGACCATCGTCCACACCGTCGGCTCGGGCATCAAGGCGATGCCGAGCGCCACGCCAAGCGGCTGCGCAATCGGCGCGAACGCGCTGGCGCTATACGCCCCTTCGGCGGCCAAGAGCCCGCTCCACGCCGCGCAGACGCCCTGCAGTAGGGTGAATGGCGCGAGTACGAGGGCGAGCAGCGGAAGCATGGTGCGCGTGTCCGCGCCCAATCGCGCGCCGGGTAGCCACCCGAGCAGCACAGAGGCAAGCGCGGCGACACCGGAAAGCACGACGAGCCATCCGTAGCTGCGTCGCAGCACGGCACCGGCAAGCAGTTTGGCCGACGCGCTGCTGCGATGCTCCCGCTGCGCGATGTAGGCCGGTGTGAGCGCCGCCGGCAGCGTCCCCGCCGCCACACTGATCAGAAAGGTGGGGATCACCAGTGCGAGCAGAAACGCGTCGAGGGCAGCGCCATTACCGAAATGCGCGGCCACGAGACTGTCCTTCAGCAGTGCCACGACTTTCACTGCGGCGGTCAGTCCGCCCACGGCAAAGGCCGCACGAAGCAGGCCGCGCATCAGCCGCGTCTCCACGCCTGGAACATCAGCAGATACCACAACGAGGGTGCCCAATTCCGGCTGCCCTCACGATGCTCCTTCCACGTTTGCAGCACCGGCTCGGCGCGGAAGATGCCGTCGCGGCGTAATGCCTCCGGCGACAGCAACTCGTCGGCCCAGTCACGCAACGGTCCCCGCAGCCACTCGGCGATCGGTACGCCGAAGCCTTGCTTCGGCCGGTCGATCAGCGCCCGCGGCACGTAGCGGTCCAACACCTGTCGGACGATCCACTTCCCACGGCCATCGCGCTGCCAGCTATTCACCGGCAGCTGCCACGCAAACTCGGCCACGCGGTGATCGAGCAACGGCGCGCGCGTTTCGAGACTGGCGGCCATCGCCGCGCGGTCCACCTTCACGAGAATATCGTCAGGCATGTAGCTCACCTGATCGCGGAACATCATGTCCGCCAGCAAGCCGCCACGCCCCGCGCTGAACGGTGCGCGGATGGCCGTGTCCTGCTCCACGACGCCCGGCAGCAGATCCTGCGGATGCCGCCACGCCGACACGAGATGCAGATAGAAGTCCGGGAAGCTCCGCGTGTCGACCAGTGTGGCCAGCTTGTGCATGCGATCGCCGGTGACCCCGCGCGCCACGAGACCCATCGGACCGAGCGCGCGATTCCACGTACCCGTGCCAACGGAGGTCACGAGCGCGCGGGTGGCCCGACGCATCGAGTACGGCACGCGTGTCAGGCGGGGCCACGCGCGCATCGCCAGTGGATAGCGCGAGTAGCCGCCAAACAGTTCGTCGCCACCATCGCCGCTCAACGCCACCGTCACGTGCTCGCGAGCGAGCTTGGACACGAGCACCGTGGGGATCTGCGACGAGTCGGCGAAGGGTTCATTGTAGATCGACGGCAATCGCGGGATCACATCGAGTGCATCCTGCGCCGTCACGAACATCGTCGTGTGCTCGGTGCCGATGTGACGCGCCACCGCTTCCGCATGCGGCGCTTCGTCGAACGCCGACTCGCGAAATCCGATTGTGAACGTGCGTACGGGCCGTTCACTCTGGGCCTGCATCAACGCGACAATCAACGACGAGTCGATGCCGCCGGAGAGAAACGCGCCGAGCGGAACGTCGGCGACCATCTGATCGGCCACGGCACCCCGCAACAACGTGTCGAGCTGCTCCACGCGATCCGCATCGCTGCCGGCAAGCGGGCTCGCCAAGCCGGCCAACGCGGCGTCGCGCACGCTCCAATAGCGCGTGGTCTGTGCGCTCCCGTATACCGGTGTCGAAAACGTGGCAATCGTGCCCGGCTCGAGCTTCACCACGTTGCGCAACATCGACATCGGCGCCGGTACGTAGCCATGACGCAGGTACGCGGCGAGGGCGGCCGGCTCGATCTCGCTGGAGACGCCGGGTAGGGTGCGAAGCGCCGACAACTCCGACGCGAAGGCGAGACCGCCCTGACACCGTCCGATGTACAGCGGCTTCTCGCCGAAGCGATCACGGGCCAACGCGAGCTGCCCCGCCTCGCGATCCCACAGGGCGATGGCGAACATGCCCACACACTGGCCGAGCGCGGCCTCGAACCCGTCACGCTCGATGAGCGCGAGCAGCACTTCCGTGTCGGAGTGGCCACGGAACGTCGCGCCCTGCGCGTGCAGCGTCTCGCGAAGCGCGCGGTAGTTGTAGATCTCGCCGTTGAACACGAGCCAGAAGCGACCCGAGGCCGACATCATCGGCTGCTGTCCAAGGGGGCTGAGATCGACGATCGACAGGCGACGATGACCAAGTGCGATGCCGCGGGGCGCGTCCACCCACGCACCGGACGCATCGGGCCCCCGATGCACCAAGGCATCGGTCATGCGCGTCAGTGCAGCTCGCGCTGCATCTTCGTCGCACGCGCCTGTCCAGAATCCGGCAATCCCGCACATGTCAGGTCAGTGACTCGGGTCCTGCGAGTACCTGTGTAACGGAAGATCCTGCCGTGTGACGGGCAGTTCCTTCCGTGTACCGTGCCCGACGTCGGCCACGTTTTTGAGGGTTCGGGAGAAGACGATTTTACTAACGGCATGTCACGTAACGACTTGCGAACTGCCATGGTAAATGACGTGCGCGTGCCGCTGCCTGTTCACCGCTCCCGCTGCCATTCAGAAAAGCACGGGCTGTGCCAACAAAAAGCGCCCGGCCATGAGGGGCCGGGCGCTCTGCGAAGTGGAGGCGAAGGGACGCTTACGGGCGCCCGATGCTCGTGTACCGGAAGCCCATCGCCCGCACATCTTCGGCGCGATACACGTTGCGGAGGTCGACCAGCACCTTCTGCGTCATCGACGCTCCCACCCGATCGAGGTCGAGCGCGCGGAACTCGTTCCACTCCGTGATGATCACCAGCACGTCGGCACCCACCGCCACGTCGTACGCATCGTCGCACCAGTGCACGCCGGGAAGCAGCGCCTTCGCTTCGTGCATCGCGGCCGGATCGTAGGCCCGCACCGTCGCTCCCGCGTCCTGCAGCGCCGGCACGATCGCCAAACTCGGCGCGTCGCGCATATCGTCGGTGTTCGGCTTGAACGCCACGCCCAGCACACCGACCGTCTTGCCGCGCACCGAGCCGCCGCACGCCGCAATCACACGCGACGCCATGGCACCCTTCCGCGTGTCGTTCACCTGCACGACGGTTTCCACCAGCCGTGCCGGTGATCCGTATTCCTGTGCGGTGCGGACGAGCGCGATGGTGTCCTTCGGAAAGCACGAGCCGCCGTACCCCGGTCCGGCGTGCAAGAACTTCTTGCCGATGCGACCGTCGAGGCCCATGCCACGCGCGACATCCTGCACGTTGGCGCCGACCTTCTCGCACAGATCCGCGATCTCGTTGATGAACGTGATCTTGGTGGCGAGAAACGCGTTGGCCGCGTACTTCGTGAGCTCCGCCGTCTCGAGCGTCGTCATCACGACCGGCGTCTCCATGAGATACAGCGGACGATACAGCGCCTGCATCACGGCCCGCGCACGATCCGTCTCCGCACCGATGACCACGCGATCGGGACGCATGAAATCGCCGATGGCGGAGCCTTCGCGCAGGAACTCCGGGTTGGAGGCGACGTCGAATTCGGCGGTCGGATTGGCACCATGAATCAGCTCGGCCACGCGGCGGCCCGTGCCCACCGGCACCGTGCTCTTCGTGACGACCACCGTGTACCCTTGCAGCGATTTCGCGATCTCGATCGCCGCCGCTTCCACGTAGCGCAAATCGGCAT
>CAWJMR010000009.1:0-422078 GCA_963843965.1 uncultured Gemmatimonadaceae bacterium | reverse complement strand
ATGTGTAGCCTACTTGGTTCAGACGTATTGCTGCCACGGTATGCGCCAGAGCGCGAGTGTGCGAGGACCTGGTGATAACGCGCACGCGGAGTCGTTCTGGCACTCGCTCAAGGCCGAACTCACGCGCGGCGTCGCCTTTCTCGACGATCATGCGCTGCGCACCGCGCTCCGCCAGTACATTCGCTACTACAACCGCACGCGACTGCATTCCAGCCTCAACTACACGTCTCCTATCGCCTTCGAGCGCCGCGCAGCATAATCCACGAGTGTCCACGAAAGTGGTGCAAGATCCCAGCGACGATGCGGTGCGCCGTGTAACTGCGGCGCTGGCGCGCCTCCGTTCACGGCTGTTTGTTGAGAGTCGCTGCAGCAGAGCGCAGCGCTATACGGCACTGCTGGCTCCGGTGCGGACCTTGAGATTCTGTACAGTGTACGTACATTTGAGGGATGAGCCACCTCGAGTTTGAGTGGAGTCCGGCCAAGGCTGCTTCGAATCTCAAGAAGCATGGGGTGAGCTTCGAGGAAGCACGCACCGCGTTCGAGGACGAGGAGGCGCTGCTGATCCCCGATCCGGAGCACTCGGTGGGCGAGGAGCGTTTTGTCCTGCTGGGCGTCAGCGGCGCATCACGGCTGTTGGTCGTGATTCACTGTGAGCGTGGCCCCGACATCATTCGTCTCATCTCTGCGCGTAAGGCGGAACGTACCGAGCGCGCGGCGTATCTCTCGCGGAGAGCCCGATGAAAGCACGCTACGACTTTTCGGCGGCGACCAAGAATCCTTACGCGAAGCGACTGAAGCGGTCGGTAACGATTCGGCTCGATGAGTCCACCGTTGAGTATTTCCGCGACCTGGCCGCGGAGTTGGAGCTGCCCTATCAGAGCCTGATCAATCTCTACTTGCGTGATTGTGCGGCGTCCGGCCGGCGTCTCTCGATGTCATGGCGGCCCGTTCGATCGGGTGCCGTATAACGTGCGCTGAAGCTGCCGAGCAAGCTATGGAAGCTCGCTACGCTCGCATTTCATTGCAGTCGCTCGCAGCTTAGCTAAGGCGTTAGGTGAATGATGGCCCCTCCACCGAGAATCACGCGATGATGCCCCCTTCTTCACAGCGTACGGCTGCCGTTCGTCTGCTCGCGATCTTTGTGGTCGGCGCATTCGCCGCGCTGCTCGGAGCGGTCTTCGTCGTTGGAGCCGCCAGCGGAATCGTCGGAGGATTGAGCGCTAAGGGAAGCACGCTGGCAGTCGGTCTTACGATGGGCGTCAGCCTGCTCGCGTTATCACATTGGGGGCAGCGCGCCGCCGGCGAGCCCTTCGCGGCGCTGGGACTGACATGGGGCCGTGGACGCCGTAGCGAGTTCGCGTTCGGGGTCGTCATCGGACTTGCGCTCTTCCTCGGGGTCGCGGGAGTGCAGAGTGCGATGGTCGGGGCCACCTGGCAGTTCGCTGGCCTCGCTGGATTGCGGGCGGCGATTTACGCATTGGGTTTGACGTTCGTACTGGTGCTGGTTGAGGAGCTCCTGTTTCGGGGGGTCGCGCTGCGTCAGCTTCAAAGAATCCTCGGTGATCGCTCCGCAGTTGCGCTCTCCGCCGTGCTGTTCGGGATCTATCACCTCGTTCAGTCCGGCAATTGGGCAATGGGTGCCGTCTTCGCGTTCCTGATGCCGGCCCTAGGGGGCGCCCTGTTCGGGTTCGCCGCCGTTCGGAGTGATGGGTTGGCCTTGCCCCTGGGCCTGCATCTCGGAGGCAACTGGGTTCAAGCAGCACTCGCAGGATTCGCGACGAACGGCGCGACCGCCACGGATGCCGTATGGCGCATCGCTCTCTCATCGGAGGATGTCCAGACGCTCATGGCGCCCGACCTCGTACCGAGGCTTCCATATCTCGTCGCGCTGCTTCTTACCGCGGTCGCTCTTTGGGCACACGGCCAGCGGCATCGGCCAACCCCGCATCTCACATAACGATGCTTGCTGCAGTCGGGCGTAATCTGAAGCGCGCTGCGCGCGCATCTTGTTTCAGCGCCCGATGCAGAAGCTGGCGTTAGGCGGCCTTCCGATTCTCGTGGTCCCATCCCGCTTCTCAGCCTCTCCTCGTATGCGACTTCCGCAACCTTGGTTCCGTGTCGCCGCGTTGACGGTACTCCTTGCCGGCTGTTCGGCGAAGAAGGCTCCCGTGGCCAACATGACGCCGGAGCAGGCCTTGGCAACGTACGGCGTCACTAGGGACGTGGCCTACGGGACTGACTCGGAGCAAACCATGGATGTGTACGTGCCGAGGGAGGCGAGCCGAGGGCGTCGCTCCAGCTACACGTTGGTATTCCTCCACGGCGGGGGCTACTACCTCAGCGACAAGACCAAGGAGGAGCGCTTCATCCAACCGTATCTGCAAAGAGGTGTGACTGTCGTCAACCTGAACTACCGGCTTAAGAGGGGAATTCCGGTCGCTATGGAAGACTTGACCCTCGCCCTCAACTTCCTGCAGGGGCATCAAGGTACGTACCCCGTGAACCTGCAGCGGGTCGTGCTCTCGGGCTTTTCTGCCGGGGGCCACATTGCTAGCCTAGTGGCCGTAACCGCCAACGACCCCACGTACGCGCATCCGTTGGTCGCAGGTGTTGGCATTGCCGCCGTGGTCAATTTCTCAGGTCCGGTGGGGGGACTCGACGTGGTGGAAACCGTATTCATGAACGACCCAGCGCCCATCATGAAGGACATTGGGCTGGCACTCTTCCCCGAGACACTGGGGTACGCGCCCAGAGAACTGACCAAGCGCTACGAGCCACTCACCTATTTGGACCCGAAGGACCCGCCATTTTTCATCTGGCACGGGGGGCAGGACGACCAAATACCACCAAGCACGTTTGTCCAGTTTGTGGACGTGCTCCAGCAGCACAAGCGAAAAAACAGGGTGCTGTTTGTACCGGAAGGGCACCATAGTCCCTCGGCAAGTGAGCTGGGAATGGCGTACCAACGCATTTTCGAGTTTCTGAATAAAGATTAGTGCGTGAGCAGTCGCCGTACGCGAGCGATGGCTACCGCGGTTCCCGTCGCTTGACGCGAGGAAGTACGTCGTGCAAACCGAGCCACCTCACGTTGCTTGCTGCAGGCGGGCGTTAGCCAGATTCTTCAAACCCCAATGCGCGAGCGACGAATGTCGATGAAAGCACTGTTCGGAATCGTGTTTGGAGCGGCGCTCGGTGCCATCGGTACAGTGATCGCCACGCGTTCGTCATCTACCGTGCTCGGGTGGGTCGCTCCACAAGCTCGCCAGAGTAGTCCGCTTCCCGTCGCAGCGAACGGCCAGCAAGGTCTCGCGGTGATGGCAGGAGAGATGCTCATCGTGCGAAGGGCGGATGCCATCGCGCTGATCGAACTCACCGATTTTGGTAACTTTGAGGCGCAGTATCGTTGGCGTTCCAGAAAGTTCTGGAGTACGGACGATCAGCGAGGGAACGGTTCGCTCGTTCAGCGATTCGAGGCGGGGCCGCGTGCCGACGGGCGCGTGTATGAGGACAGTGCCCGAACGAACACACGCCTCACGGCGGGGCCGTTCAACCTACGGTGGGCCTATCGGAGCGAGCGGAGCGGATTTGTCTTCTATGGTTCTGGGCTTGATGTGACCGTCTCCGATGCCACTGCGTTCGACGCCGTATCGTTGATGGACCTAGCGAAGCAATAGTCACGGCGATCGGTAGTCCACGTGTCCAACGCTTCGCTGCTGCCGACAGCGACGGTATCGTACGCCGTGTAACTGCGGCGCTGGCGCACGTCGCCCGTCCGGCCGCATTGTGTTTGATGCGCTGCAGCAGAACGTAAGGAGTTAGAGCGACAAAAAAACTCACAAAGCATGAAGACGATACTACTGGCCGTTGTTCTCGTTGCGAATGGAGTTGCTTTAGTCTTCGGGATACAGACGTATTTGGCGCATCGACGATTAGGAGAGCCGCTCCCTCGGACCTTTTCTAGTGGCGTTAGGGCGCAAATTGGCATGCTCCTGATGTTGGCGGCGGTTAGTGGGCGCTTCGATCAAAAGGTTGCTAGTGTCCTGCTCATCTTCGCTTTCTTGCTTAGCACCTGGTCGGCGGTGATCACGTTTCGGACTAGGCAACAACTGCGAAGGGGCCGGAAACATTAATGGCGCTGAAGAGGCGCGCGACAGGGCGAGCGAGCGGAGTCAATCATCGTGGCGCAACATTTGTGTCGCGAGCATGGGCGCTCTAATGAGGCGTTGCTACTGACAGCGCAAGTCGGTGTGCGGCAGGCGGTCGCCGTGCTGGCGCACGTCGCCCGTCCGGCCGCACTTTGTATGATGCGCTGCAGCAGAACGCTGAGGCGTTATGCACACGTAGTTCGGTATTGCCGAAATCCGCCGAATTCGCCATCCTAGTTCGTATGGTCGACAAATCTCCTGCCCTCGAATCGCTCACCGCACAGGAGCGCATTGTGCTCATGGGGCGTCTGTGGGATAGTCTCGACGCCGTCGCGGCTGCGCCGCTGTCTCCGGCGCTTGTGGCTGAGCTCGCGCGCCGCGAGGCGGATGCGGACGCAGACCCGGATGCGGGCATTCCCTGGGACGCACTCCGCGACGAGTTGCAGGCGCGACTTCGCTGAGCGCCGCGCTGGTCGCCTGCGCCGCATCGTGCTTCGGCGCTTTCCGTACGCGGTGTACTACAAGATCTTTCCGCGCACCGTCAGCATCGTTGGCGTCATTCACGGGCATCGTCATCCGGAGACCTGGCTCTCGCGTGCCGGGCCATAACGTTTCGCTGATGCTGAGAGCGACTCGGCGGTGCGCCGTGTAACTGCGGCGCTGGCGCGCCTGCGTTCACAGCTCTTTGTTGATAGTCGCTGCAGCAGAGCGCAGCGTTATGCTCGACCGAACCCACTTCCAGGCAATCCATCGCGTGACTTCCTCCGTCGTCGCGCGCGCCAGCGCCGCGCTCCTGTCGGTCGCCGGCCTGCCGCTGCTCTTTGCATCCGATGCGATTCTGCCGCGGCTGATTCCGGGATTCCCCAGCACCGCAAGTTGGCTCGGTCAGCTTATTGCCGCCGCGTGGCTGAGCGTCGCGCTCTTCAACTGGAACTCGAGGCACACGGTGCTTGGCGGCATCTACGGCCGTCCGTCGGTGAACCTGAACTTGGTGCTCTACATCGTCAGCGCGCTGGCCTTCTTCAAGATCGGCGACGCTACCGCGGCCGTGCGCATGATCGCCGTGCCGTTTGCGGCGATGGCAGCGGTGTACGGTGTCGTGTTGCTCCGTGGTCCCTTCGATCGGCCCGCTGCGAGCTAACGGCAGTTACGCCGCGCTGACCACGCCGGTGTGCACTCACCCTTTCCTCTGCTTTTGTGGGTGCGAGTGCGCGCGTGACATGTGCTGTGGTGTGGAGGCGCTGCGGTGCGCGGCCCTGCAGCGCGCGGGTCGGCACCGGTCGAGCATGGGTACGATCGCTGCGGAGGCGATGTGCTGCTGGTGGGCTCGGCGAAGGCGTTCCACCCGTCGGCGGTTCAGCAGGGAAGCGTGGGCCTGCATATCGGCACGCTGCTGCTGACAGCGACGGCTTCGGTACGCCGTGTAACTGCGGCGCTGGCGCGCCTCCGTTCACGGCTCTTTGTTTATGGTCGCTGCAGCAGAGCGCAGCGTTCGGCGCAATGGTCCACGACTCGAACCCGCGATGCCGAGTCGCGAGGGGAAGTAGCCGTCGCTGCGCACAGCAGTTATTCTCGTATCTCGGGCACTGAAATTGGTACTCTTATTCAAACTCTCCCCTTAGGCACGCCAATGCGATTCGCACTTTTTGCCACCACCCTCGCGCTGTTCAGCACGAATGCCGCGCTTGCGCAGCGCGCACCAGATCGCGCGGTCACGTTCGGCGTCTTCGGCGGCAGAACCGCGACTGTGACCAGCGGCGATGCGCCACCGATCTACGATGCCAATATCCACGGCGGGGCGCTCGCCGAGTTTCGGACGCCAGTGCGTTGGCTCGCGCTCCGCGCGGACGGAAGTATCCAGCGCTTGGGGAGAGATGTGATCAATGTGACGGACGTGAACGGAAGCACGCTGTACCAATACAACCAGCATGTGGACGTCATGGCCGCATCGGCCAACGCGGTCGCCCGCCTTCCCGCACTTCAATCGCGCGTCCAACCCTACGCGATCGCTGGTGTGACGGCGTTTCGAACCAAGAGCCGCGTTTTTCAGGCGAGTGGTCCGTCGCTCAGCGTTGGTGAGTATCAGTCGGTTCGACACCAATTCAGCCCCAATGTCGGACTTGGCGTGGATGCGCCGCTCGGTCGGGCGCAGCTGTTCGTCGAGGCTCGATACGCACGAATGGGTCCCGTGATCGGACTGTTGCCGATCAGCCTCGGGATTAAGTGGCGCTAGTGATCCGCGCCACTCACCAATCGATCGCGCGTAAGCAGCTGGAGCGGAGTGTTCCACTAAGGATTGCCTAACGATGCTTGCTGCTGACGGGGGCTCTTGCACCAGTTTCGTGTACACTTCCACCTAACGAGAATGGGAGTCACACGTGCCACGATCGGGACCGCGCAAGCTGTACAAGTACACCGACGAGTTTAAGCAGACGGCTGTTCGACTCAGTCATCAGCCGGGCATGCAGGTCAAGACGGTCGCCGCCGCGTTAGAGATTCATCCCTTCATGTTGTCGAAGTGGCGGAAGGACGTGCGCGACGGGATTATCCGCGGGCGGGCGGTGAAGGCGCCGCCACCGGGACCAGCACGTGAGATCGCGCAGCTGCAGGCGCTCGAGCAGCGGTATGCCGAGCTGCAGGAGGAGCACGAGCTCCTAAAAAAAGCCATTCGGTTCTGTTCCGCTCAACGGGCGAAACGTTCGCCTTCATCGACGCGCACTGCACGCAGTTCCGCGTGACGTGGCTGTGTCACCGCTTCGACGTGACGCCAAGTGGCTTCTATGCTTGGCGCGCCCGCGGGGTGAGTGACCATGCGACACAGGACCGACGTTTGACCACCGAGATGGTCCGATTGTTCGCGCGCCATCACGAGCGGTACGGGAGCCCACGCCTGCACCGTGCGTTGGTCGACGCCGGCTGGACGGTCAGTCGCCGTCGGGTCGCGCGACTCATGGCCGCCGCCGGCCTGCGCGCCAAAGCCGTACGCGGGTATCGCGCGAAGGCCGCCGTCCATCAGCGGTATGCTCGCCATCCGAACTTGCTGTGGAAGACCACGGTGACTACGACCAATCAGGTGTGGGTCGGCGACATCACGTACTTCAAGGTGGCGGGCTGCTGGTGGTACCTCGCGATCGTGATGGATCAGTTCTCCCGCCGCATCTTGGCGTGGTCCTTGACGCGGCGCCGCACGTCGGCGGTCACGTGCGCCGTGCTCGCCGAGGCTGTCCGCCGCCGACCCGCGGAGGGCGTGATCTTTCACAGCGATCGCGGGACGGAATACATGGGGGCAGCGTTCTGTGACGCCATTGTGGCCCACGGTATGCGCCAGAGCGCGAGTGTGCGAGGACCTGGTGATAACGCGCACGCGGAGTCGTTCTGGCACTCGCTCAAGGCCGAACTCACGCGCGGCGTCGCCTTTCTCGACGATCATGCGCTGCGCACCGCGCTCCGCCAGTACATTCGCTACTACAACCGCACGCGACTGCATTCCAGCCTCAACTACACGTCTCCTATCGCCTTCGAGCGCCGCGCAGCATAATCCACGAGTGTCCACGAAAGTGGTGCAAGATCCCGGGCGAGTTAATGGTGGCGCCGCTCAATTTCATTCGCCCGCTGCAGAACGCCGGGCGTTAGCCCGCAGACACAAACTCGAGAGCACGCATGAGAGTAGACAGCGAGTTTCGCGGCACCCTCTCTGGAGACGAAGCCCGGGAAGCGCTCGCGCGCGCGACCGCACTTGATGCAGCGCAGAGCGATGCGGTCGCGGTGTCTCGCTTGCGCGAGGCCGCCGTGGAGGCCGGCATCAAGGTCGAAGCGCTCGACCGTGCCGTGTCCGAAGTCCTAGCGCGCTCGGCCGATCGGGAGCGAGCCCCGCGGTGGGTGCGGCTCGGGCTATTCGGCGTCGTAGATCGCACTGGTGCGATGGTCTTCTACTGGCTGTTCGTGGTGATGTCGCTGGTGGTGCCGACGTACCTGCTGCTCGCGTCGGGGCGCGCACCCTTCGGGCAACGACTGGCTGCGGCGGTGGGCATCGCGGTTCTCACCGGGTACTCGGTCTGGTCTACCGCGCGGGCGGTACGGTGGGCGGATCGGCATGGGTGGGACAAGCTGCGGTAGACTGGGCGCCGCGGCGTGCGGGCGCCGTGCTGGCGCACGGCGCCCGTCTGGCCACACTTTGTATGATGCGCTGCAGTAGAACGCTGAGGCGTTAGAGCTTTACACCCTCAACCAGTCGAACCTGAAATGGCTTTGAAGCCCTGCAAGGAATGCGGCAAAGAGGTGAGCACAGAGGCCCGCACGTGCCCTCAATGTGGGATAATGGAGCCAACCGGTGCTAATGGCGGAGTCGTGCAGAAAGGCTGCCTGGGCTGCGTCGGAGTGATCGTCGTGCTGATGATCATTGGCTCTCTAGGCGGAGGCGCCGTCGACAGTGGAATCCTCGCTCAGCTACAGTCTTCTGCTGCAGCCGCAACTGGCTCACCGCCAGATCCCGCTAGCTCCGGCCTCACCTCGTCTCAGCGAAACGCTCTTCGTTCAGCTAACGACTACCTCAAGGTGTCTGGGTTTTCTCGCCAAGGACTTATCGATCAGCTTTCCTCGAACTATGGCGACCAATACAGCGTCTCGGACGCCACCGCGGCCGTTAATCGCTTGCAGGTGGATTGGAGCGAGCAGGCAGCACGGTCCGCAGAAAACTACCTGAAGATGTCGGGGTTCTCGTGCCAAGGTCTAATCGATCAGCTGTCGTCGTCGCACGGAGACCAATACACAGTTGAGGAAGCGAAGGCCGGCGCGAGGCGCGCCGGGGCTTGCTGAGCGCAGGACGGACTCCTGCAAACTGCGCCGCTTCGTTCCAACAACGTGCATGCGTGGCGGCGAACGGTCTAACGGTGCTTGCTGTTGTCGAGCGGACCGACCCACAGCGTGTCGCAAAGCATCGGGTGGTCCGCTCGGACCAGAAGCCAGCGTTAGCGGGTTTGCTAGCGCGTTTCACAGACGCGGGCCAATGCGCCTTGCACCTTAAGGAACGATTTGATGCGAGCTGACAGCAAGATAGAGCAGTGGCGTGAGCAGAACGCCCCGCGCCTTGTTTACGCGATGGTCGTGCTGGTCAACGTCTTGGTGCTGCTGCGGGCGATTGGGCTCCTCACGAACGTGGGTCCATCAACGGAATTTCTCGGCGGGCTATGCGTAGGCTCCTGGATCTCACTCGCCGTGTTCCACCTCTCGGGCGGCGCACTGCCGATGCGAAAGCTGAGCAAGGCGAAAGCAAACGCTGGCGCTGAACGCGCACGCAACGCCGCAGGACCGCGTCCTCCCTTGCAGGAGCCATCAGCTGGGTCATCAGTTCCTGCGGAGCGCGCGCCAGCTTCGGTCGATGCTCGCGCAGGCGAGCGCTAACGGGTCGCTACTGTCGACGGGGCAGGGACGGATGGCGACTGGCTCACTGCGTTCGCCTGTCGCATTGTTATGAGGCCCCGCGGCAGAGCTTTGCGTTAGATCGACGAATTCGCAGTCGCGCGCCGTCAATAGCAAACTTCAATCTCGATTCCTTTATGTCATCTGTCGCTAGCTCGCTCGCGAAAGTCGCGCTCATCGCGCTGGCGTTTTCCGCCGCGTCGTGCCGTCCTGCCCTCGTGGACATGTACGACGTGTTACCCGCCATCGGCGATCCCGTCCCCTTCTTTCAGTATCGTGCTTTCGACGGTAACGCGGTAAATCCGGAGAGTCTACGCGGAGCGCCCACCGTGATTGTGCTGTGGTCGACTACGTGTTCCGCTTCGCGGCTTGCCCTTGAGACAGTCGGTGCGCTGCATGCCGAGTACGCCGGGAAACGGGCACGCGTCATGATCCTTGCCGAGGACAACGACTCTACCGCAGTCTCGAAAGTTTTCGCTCAGGCGGGCGTGACGGTGCCGGTTGCGCTCGCGTCTGGCTCGCTACGTGACACCTTTACCCATGATCAGTCCGTGTTGCCGTGGAGAAAGGCATTTGGGCTGCCAACGTTCCTTGTGCTCAACCGAAAGGGTGAAGTGGCATGGCGACAGCTCGGCATCGAACAGGATGCGAAGGACCGTCTCCAGCGTTTGCGATCCGTGCTGGACAGCCTGAGCGTTTCGCAGTGAAGATCGGCGTACCGCGCTCGAACGGTGCTCGCTGCTGACGGCCACGGTACGGAAGCAGCCGCTGCGCGGCCCCATCGATTTAGAGTCTCCGCAGCAATAGCCAGCGTTCGGCGCGGCAACGGGTTTCCCTCTCCGCGTGATCCGATGCGAGGCGACAGGATTCCGGGATCTCGGCCATGCGCCGTCGTGTCGTCGCCTGACTGGAATGCCCATGTCCGCGCGGTCATGGGCAGCAGGCCGACCACGGTCTTTCCGTCACGCACCACGGCTCAGTAAGATATGGCCATGACTCGCCGACCGTCCTTTTCCGCCGTCGCCCTCGCGTTGCTCGCGGCCTCGTCGCTCGGCGCCCAGCCAACGTCATTCACGTGGCCAACGTCGACCCCGTCGAAGGTCGGTCTCAATCCCGCTGTACTCGACAGCCTCGACGCCGAGATCACGGCGGGGAAGTACGGCAACATCGACCGCATGCTGGTCATTCGTCGCGGTCGGATCGTGATGGATAAGCGGTATCCGCGCGACTACGACAAGATCTACGGCGATTCGTCGCGCGCCAGCTCGTCGCTGAACAACTCGCACGACCCGACCGGGCCCTTCAACTACTTCAACCCGTGGTGGCACCCGACGTATCGGCGGGGCACGCTGCACACCCTGCAGTCCGTGTCCAAGACGGTGGCATCGGCGGTCATCGGGGTGGCGGTCACCCGTGGTGAATTCCCCGCACTCGACACGCCGATTCTCACGTACTGGGACACCAGCGCGGTGGCGAACCTCGACGATCGCAAGCGGCGCATCACCATCAGGCACTTGCTGACGATGACGGGCGGTTTCGACTGGAACGAAAGCATTCCGTACAGCGATCCGCGCAACACGGCTGGCGCACTCGAGGCCAGCCCGGACTGGGTCAAGTTCACCATCGACCGGCCGATGATGCGCGAGCCGGGAACACAGTTCAACTACAGCAGCGGCGAAAGCGCGTTGCTCGCACACATCTTCTTCCGCGCCACGGGCGTCGATATCGAGGAGTACGCGGCGCGCCATCTCTTCGCGCCACTCGGCATCACCAACTGGCACTGGAAGCGCACCACCTCAGGCGCCATCGACACCGAGGGTGGCTTGTATCTCGAAGCGACCGACTTGGCGCGGATCTGGCAGCTGTGGCTGCAGGGCGGCCGCTGGAACGGAAAGACCGTGGTGTCCGAACGCTGGGTGCGCGAATCCGTGACACCGCAGATCGCGACCAGCACTCGCGCTGGCGCGCCGAAGTACGGGTACAAGTGGTGGCTGTACAACAATCCGGTACAGAAAGACGCGTTCATCTGGGCCGGGTCCGGATTCGGCGGGCAGTTCCCGATGGCGTTTCCCGATCAGGAGATGGTAGTGGTCTTCAATGCGTGGAACATCAGCGGCGGGCCCACGCTTCCGCTGCGTGCTGTTCAGGAACGACTGATTCGCGCGGCGAAGTAGGCAATACCGAGTGGCGCGAGCCGAACGATGCTTGCTGTAGACGGGCATCTTCGGAATCGCGCTGCGCTCGCACTCGTTGGAGCACCCGCTGCAGAATCCAGGTGTTCGGTAGCACTCGCCACTTCTCAGAGCCGGAGGACACCATGCTGCGTCGCTGTCGTCTACCCGGCCTGCTGCTCGTGATGGGGTTGCTCTCCGGCGGGGTCGCCCGGCGTATGTCCGCGCAGCAGGCGTCCCTGATCGGGACGGTGCTGGAGGATTCGACCGAGCGGCCGATCGCCAACGCGGAGGTCGCGATCGCCGCGCTCAAGCGCGTCGTTCGCAGCGACTCGGCCGGCAAATTCACGCTCGAGGCGATCCCAGTGGGCGTGTATCGCCTCACCGTGCGCGCGGTGGGGCGCGCGCCGCTGCAAGAGACGGTCGCCTTCAGCACCGCCAGCCGCGTGGAACGCGACTACCTGCTCGCTCGGGCGACGACGACGCTGGCCCAGATGGAGGTGACGGCGAGTGCGACCATGGAGGACCGCCACTTGGCCGAGTTCAACGAGCGCCGGACGATGGGTATTGGTCGCTTCCTCACGCGGGACGTGCTGGAGCGGGTGGAAGGGCGCAGTCTGTCGGACGTGCTCGCGAGTCGTTTGCCCGGTCTGCGTAGTGTGGCGATCGGGGCGAGTCAGCGCCATGGTCAGCACGCGCGGAACGGGCAGTCTCCTAGGCGCCGATCAATGTTTCGTGCAGGTGATCGTGGACCGGATGGTGCGCTACAACGGCATCCAACCGCTGTTCAACATCAACATGCTCGAACCGGGGACGATTGCCGGGATCGAGTACTTCACGACGGCCCAGATGCCGGCGCAGTTCAACGGGACCGGGAGCGCGTGTGGAACGCTCGTGATCTGGACGCGGATGCGGTAGGCCCGTAGCCTGGTCCGGGCGAGCGGGCGGCGGCGGCGATCGCCGTGCAGGACCGGCTGGCTAATGAACCGTTGCTGCTGCTGGACGCAGAGGCGTTAGCAAGACGGAGCTGTTGATAGCGCGATCAATCGCGCCATACGTCAATCACGGAGTGCTTCGATGAGTTGGGTCAGAATGCTATTGCTGGGCAACATCGGGCAGCAGCTCGACATTGACGATGTCGAGCATGACGTCGTTCGCTTGCGTGCACGATTGAGTGCCCAACACACGACAGACCGAACGCAGGATGAAGCTCTGCTGACCCTGCGGCGCGAAGTCACTGACTTAAAGCTCGTGGTCGGCGAGCTCACGGCTTTCGCTACCGAGTAAATTGATTCCTATCTCGGCATTCTCACACTGGATCCGACCCTCAGCGCAATCGCAATCCTACGCATGTCTGCGAACGGTGCTTGCTGCTGACGAGCGGATGGCGGCAGCTCGCTGCGCTCGCAATCATTTGACCGCTCGTAGCAGAAGCCAGCGTCCCGCCGCTCCAGAGATTTTGCCAGCATCAGCCTCTCACCGCGCAGAGCGTTTCGAATGGGTCTCGTCGTCGGCCTCGTCGCCATAGTTCTCCTCTCGATCGCGCTCCCGGTCCTTGATCGGCTGACGGACGCACCCATCATGCGCCGGGACGTGAACGTCGGAACGCGGTGGTGGCAGCTCCGCGAGCGTCAACGGCAGCGGGAAGATCCCGCGTGGCCGACGGGCTTGGATGAGGAGAACGCGGCGGACCTCGGCCGCATTGCTGCGCCGCAGTCCGGGCGGCGTCCTTGGCACCGTCCTTGGCGGAACTGATGCGAGCACAGGCGGGCGTGGCACGATTGCAGTTGAGCGCTGGCGTTCAGTAGACCAACGATACCGCCGAGGAAGATGACAAGGACTAGGTTCTGCGGACGCTTCGGCTTTGTGCTCGCCATCGCGTGGTCTTGCGCCGGGCCGCCGTCGCGCACGTCGGAGCAGCCGCAGCTGATCGAAGGCGAGCTCGCGTTGCGCGCGCGGTATGTGCAGCGATTCCCTTGCTCATCTCCCGTGCCGGTTGGGCTCGCATCTCGTGAGACGCGTCGCGTAGTCGATTGGGAATGCAGTGCCGTAGTCGCCACCGTGGCGGCGCTGGACAGTGCTGCCAAGCGCCCCGGTTACCTCGCGGATTGGCGTGAGGCCCCCGTGCGCTGCGTCCATGTGATTCCGATGCGCTTTATCGAGCTCAACGGCAAGGGCGCGCAAGGATCGCTGCAGGGCTATTGGTCGGTGGAGTTTTGGAACACCCGAGGGCAAGGCGCGCGGGGGCTGATTCAGGTGCCGTCCGGCGCCCTCGAGGTGATCCAGCTGGACAATGAGTTCGTGGCATCGCTCGATGAGCTCTGCCCGGCTACCTGACGAATCGTTGCTGCCGGCCGCATTTTGTTTGATGCGCAGCAGCGGAATGCTGCAGCATTCGACCGAGCAATCGCGGATGATGCCATGGCTACCGCTGCAGGTATTCCTTCGTCCTTGCAGTCAGCAGTGTATTCGGGAAGCGCCAGAGCAACACTCGTCACGATATTGCGGAGCGTTTTATGGGCAAGTACACACTCAACGTGAACGGCGCGTCGCGGACCGTGGAGGTCGAATCCGACACGCCATTGTTGTGGGTGTTGCGCGATTCGCTGAACCTGACCGGCACCAAGTTCGGCTGCGGCATCGCACAGTGCGGTGCCTGTACGGTGCACGTGAACGGCGTTCCCACGCGCTCCTGTCGAACGGCCGTATCGACCGTCGGCACGGCCACCGTCACCACCATTGAGGGCATCGACACGCCGCAGGCGCGTGCCCTGCAAGATGCTTGGTGCGAGCTCGATGTCCCGCAGTGTGGATACTGTCAGGGCGGACAGATCCTGGCGGCCTCCGCGTTACTGAAGTCCAATCCGCGTCCCACCGACGCCGATATCGACGCGGCGATGGCGAGAAACCTGTGTCGCTGCGCGTCATACACGCGTATTCGCGCCGGCATCAAGCGCGCCGCCGAGTTGGCCGCGACCGCCACCCCAGCCAAAGGGCAGCGCACATGACGCACGACTCGAAGTCCGGTGCGTCGACGATGGATCGACGCCAGTTCATCAAGATCAGTGCGCTGGCCGGCGGTGGGCTGCTGGTCGCGAGCGGGTTCGACACGGCAGCGCCTCTCGCCGTCAGCCAAGCAGCGCCGACGGGCGGGCTCGCGCCCGTCGCCGACTTTGCACCGAACGTCTTCGTCAGTATCGCACCGAGCGGCGTGGTCACTCTCATCGCGCCGAATTCAGAGATGGGGCAGGGCATCAAGACGTCGTTGCCGATGATCATCGCCGAAGAACTCGATGTGAAGTGGGAGCAGGTGACCGTCGTGCAGGGTGACCTGAATCCGGCGTATGGTCGGCAGTTCAGCGTCGGCAGCGGATCGACCGTGGCAAACTTCGTCGCAATGCGGCGTGCCGGCGCGGCCGCCCGCGCGGTGCTTGTCGAGGCCGCGGCACAAGAGTGGAAGGTGAGCGCGAGTGAATGCACGACCGCCGATGGTGTCGTGATGCACGCCGCGTCGAACCGAAGGGCCACCTACGGTGCACTCGCGACGAAGGCCGCGCAGCTGCCGGCCCCGGTCAACGCGCCGCTCAAGGATCCGAGCACGTTCAAACTGCTCGGCACCCGCATCGCGGGCGTGGACAATCGCAAGATCGTGAAGGGTGCTCCGCTCTTCGGCCTTGATGTCACGCTGCCGGGCATGCTGTACGCGACGTATACCAAATGTCCGGTGTTCGGTGGCGAAGTAGGTACGGTGAACCTCGATGACGTGAAGGCCCGGCCCGGCGTGCGCGACGCATTCGTGCTCAGTGGCATCGCTGGCCTTCCATCGGGTGTGGCGGTGGTTGCCGATTCAACGTGGAACGCATTCAGCGCCACGAAGGCGCTGAAGGTGCAGTGGAACGAAGGGCCGCAGGTCTCGCAAAACAGCGCCGAGATGGCCGCGCAAGCCGTTGCGATAGCGAAGGCCAACGCGCCGGCATCGCTGCCGTCCGGCGCACGTGCCGTCGACGCGGTGTATCACTATCCGTTTCTCGCCCATGCCACACTCGAACCACAGAACTGCACCGCGTGGTTCAAAGACGGCGTGATGGAGATGTGGACGCCCACACAAATTCCGTCATCGGGACAGGGGCTCGTGATGCAGGGGCTGGGGCTCGCGGCGAAGGATGTCAAAGTGCACATCACGCGATTGGGTGGCGGATTTGGCCGACGCGGCAGCAACGAATTTTCAATCGAAGCGGCGGCGATTGCCAAGAAGCTTGCGGGGACACCCATCAAGCTGACGTGGACGCGCGAACAGGATTTCGCGCACGACAACTATCGCTCGAACGGGTGGCACTTCTTCTCCGCCGGACTCGATAGCAAAGGCACGGTGCTCGCGCTGCACGACGCGTTTGTCAAAATGCAGGGTGGACCTGGTGACATGGCCGCCGCTGGCTTCCCATTCAACGCGATTCAAGGGTCGCAGGTGCGGTCTGGCAAACTGCGCGGGGGTATTCCCACCGGGTACTGGCGTGCGCCTGGCGACAACGGCAACGTGTGGGCGACGCAGTGCTTCATGGACGAACTCGCCCACGCCGCCGGGAAGGAGCCGCTCGCGTTTACGCTCGACATGCTGGCCACGGTTCCCGCATCGCCGCGGTTTGACGCGAACAAGATGATTGCGGTGCTGAAGCTCGCCACCGAGAAGGCGAACTGGGGGCAGACGCATCCGCGGGGCGAGGGGCAGGGATTCGCCATCTGTTTCGCCAACAACGCGTATGTCGCGATCGTCGCCGATGTCGCCGTGAGTCGGGCGGGCGAACTCAAGATCAAGAAGCTTACCGCCGCGGTGGATGCTGGCACCATCGTGAACTTGAGCGGTGCCGAGGCGCAGGTGCAGGGCTCGATGCTCGATGGCATCAGCGCCGCATGGTTCCAGAAAGTCACGATCGACCGTGGCGCGGCGGCGCAGACGAACTTCAACAAGTATCCGATGCTGCGCATGAACCATGCGCCGCCGCTGGTCGATGTGCACTTCATCACGTCGTCCGCGCCGCCAACGGGCCTGGGTGAACCGGCGCTGCCGGCGGCCGCGCCTGCCGTGTGCAATGCGATCTTTGCGGCAACGGGGAAGCGTATTCGCACGCTTCCAATCGCCGACGACACGCTCAAGTGGACGTAGCTGGCCGCACGATGCGCGCTGCAGACGGGAGATGTGGAGGCTCGCCGAAGAACCGCGCTTACTTCGCGCAGCGCGCGTAGACGCGGAACGCGGTGGTACCGAGGTTCGGCGACAGGATGAGGGTGACACGCCATCCTTCGCCCTTTTCGGTGGGCATCGACGCGAGCACGGTGATCGGGTGCGTGCCGTCGAACTTCTCGGGTTCGATGAGCTCGTGTCCGCCGCCTAGCACCTGCATGCCCTCGCCGCAGGTAGCGAGCATCGTCGTGGCCGGTCCGCCCGGCTCGAGCTTCACGAACTCGCTCAGGCTGGTCGACAGCGTGAGCGCGCCGCCGCTTCCCGGCGGACCCTGTGGACCCGCGGCTCCGGGCGCGCCGGCAGGGCCGGCAGGGCCGGGGACTCCCTGTGCGCCCTGAGCGCCGGCCGTGCCCTGTGGGCCGGCGGGTCCGGTAGCGCCGGTAGCGCCGGTAGCGCCGGCGGCGCCAGTCGCGCCAGTCGCGCCCGTCGGTCCAACTGGCCCAATCGGGCCAGCGGGCCCCATCGGTCCGGCTGGTCCGGTGAGACCCGTCGCACCGGGAGCACCCGCTGGGCCAGTGGCGCCGATCGGTCCCTGCGGACCTGATGGCCCCATTGCGCCGGCCAACCCGTTTGTACCCGCGACACCATTCGCGCCCGCCGCACCGGGTGGCCCCTGCGGACCAACGGCGCCCGCGGGTCCCACCGGCCCGGTCGGCCCAACCGCTCCTGTCTCGCCCTTCGCACCCACCTGACCGAGGGTATTCCACGAGAAGCGCACATGCGTGCGAGCCAGACAGGTCTCCGGCAGGCCGGCGGCGCCAATGCGATACACGGTTCCGCTGGCCGGCACATAGCACGCGGCAATGCGCATCGCGCTGTCGGCCGACGAGGCGGTCGAGGTCGTCGACGCCGGTGCATTCTGCGCCTGCGTTCGACCCGCGATCGAGGTCAGTCCAAGGGCGAGGATCGTGCATGCCGCGCGATATCGCCCGCGCACCGCACGGAACGTGGCCGAGGCAAAAAGGGAGGTACGCATTATCGGGACGCCTCCGCCGTCGCGCCGATCACCTGCAGCACGAGTCGTAAGGCATCGCGATCGGGCGCCGTTTCGGGGAGCGAAGGCAACTGCTGATAGGACTGCCAGGCGCTCGCGACGGCGGCGCAGATCGTCACGGGCGGCGGAGGCGAATCGGTCGCCAAAGGCCCAAGCGCGCGGGCAATCTCGGTCACGGCGAGATCGTCGCCAATCGACGGGAGCAGCGCGACGTGGGCGAAGGTCAGCGCATCCTGCACGTCCGTCCACGGGAGCGGCGCGACATCGGCGCCTCGCCTGAGCGCGGCGGGCACACAGCTGCGCGATTCCACGGACGTCAGAGGCGTCGTCGGCTCCTGTGGTCCCGTTGAAGCGGTGGGTCCCGTCGGCAGCGATCCGTCGCCGCACGCGTTCAGCATCCCGATCAACAACGCCGGCCACAGCGTCGAACCCCGCCACGCGCGTGGCTGCGCGAATCGCGCGTCGCCAGCACGTCTCGTACTCTTTCCCCGTTCCAACAAGTGTTCGCTCTCACGTTGCGTCCCAGCGTCGTCGCCGGAATCCACGCCACCGACGACCGTATGAGGCGACCGTCACAAGTTCCTCGGGCCCGTTCGCTCGGGTGCCGTACAACGTGCGCTGACGCTGTCGAGCGAGCGGTGGACGCTCGCTGCGCTCACATTGTGTTGTATTCGCTTGCAGCTTTGCTGGCACTCAGCCGCAATGTTTCCCGGACCCTCACGTCTGACGAGGATCGTCATGGTGGCCTGCTTCCGTCGGATACCGCGCAAAGCACTCGCGCTTGCGAGCGCCCTTCGCGCGTGTGGTCGTCGCTGATGTCGACGAGTGAGGCTCGAGAGTCGCCTGATGCTCTCGTCACAGCCCCGCCGGATTCACGGCAGGAAGCCGCGGTGCAGCATGCGCTGCTCAGCGCTTTCGTGCCGGGCGCGGCGCAAGTGGCACAGGGTCGTTGGGTTACCGGCCTGGTCCAGTTCGGTGTGGTCGCGGCGTATCTGGCGGGTGTCTTTGCCGTCGGGCCGATCAAAGCGATCTGGCTGGCGGTATTCTGGAATGCGTTTTCCGCTTTCGAGGCGTACTGGTACGCGCGCAATTAGCGAATCACTCGCGTAGCAGCAGCGCGCAGCGTTCGACATCTGCCGAGCACCACCTCATCTTTGGGCCATGACCGGAAAACAATACAAGCTGATCGGCCCAGACGGACAGGAAGTGCTGAGTGCAGTCCCGGGCACTCTTGGCGGGAACCGCCGGCGGAAGATCTATGGGCGCCTCGACTGCCGGAGCGCGGTCGGCTCGCTACCCACGGGATATGCGAAGCATCGGGTCTTCTTCGCGGACGAGGCGACGGCCATCGCGGCCGGCTACCGACCGTGTGGCACATGCATGCAGGAGGAGTACGGCACCTGGGTTGAGGAAGCCATGCGTTCGGGGCTCCTGTAGGGTGAGCGCTTTCCACTTGCGATGGGTCGGCCCTCGTACTCGAGGCCTTCACCATCCCCGAGACCGGGCAGGTCTCCGAACCCACCGACGTCGGAAGACGGCGCCCGCCGCCAGCGCGGCGAACAGCAGTGTTCCCGTACTGGGCTCAGGAACCGTCACGCTGGGGTGCTCGATCGCGAAGTTGGTGATGCGGGTGGTGGCCGCTCCCCACTCACCGTCCGTGCTCCATGCCGTGAACGCGAACAGATCGCCAGCCGCGAGCAGCGTCGAGAACGTTCCGTTCTGCGTCAGGCCTCCTGCATCATCGGTGAGCCAGGTGTATGACAGGGGGGCTATCGGCGTCAGCGTGGCTACGCCGAACCGGTCAAACCCGGGCTCATCCACGGCGGAGTAGTCCCAATCGAAGCTCAGACGGACTGCGAACGGCGCGATGATCGCCACGTCGGTAAAGGACTCGCTGCCCACATTGCCGCTGGTGATGCGCAGCGTTGTTGCATCAAAGCTGATGGAGCCATCGCCTGGAAAGCTCGTCCAGTTCAGGGGGGCAAAGCTCCCCACAAATCCCTGCTCGGGCGTCGCCGCATCAGCAGGCGACAGTGCGGTAACGAGCAACAGACTCAGTGTCACAAGCCTCTTCATGGGGCATCCAGGGAAGGTGGTTAACTGCACATACCGGCGGCACCGGGTATGCTGAGCGGGCACCACGTAATCGGGAAACGCGACGAAATCCCGACATCCGAAGAGGCGGCGTTTTGGTCGGAAACGGCTCATGCCCGCGTCGCTGGTGCGCGGCAGGTGGTCGCACTTTTATTGATGCGCTGCAGCAGAAACTGAGGCGCAACAACGCACACCCGACGGGAGTGAGTGCATGGGAATGGTCATGGAGATCTTTGCAGTGCGCGGAGAGACACTCCAGCGTTGCTTCGCGGATCCCCCGCTGCTGTGGAAGCTCATCGCACCGGACGAGCCGGAGCTGTACGCGCAGGCCCGGTCGGAGGTGCAGAGCAAAATCGGGAGGTTCGTATCGCGCCTCTTCGGGTCGAAGTCCACGGCGCCTCGGCCGATTGATGTCGACGAGCTTCAGCTGGCCGACGGAGAGGGTCCGGTCGCGGATCTCGATAAGGCCTGGCACGGATTGCATTTCTTGCTGGCGGGAACTGCCGAAGCCGGGAATCCGCCGCTGGACTTCTTAGTGGTGGGTGGAGAGGAGATTGGCGACGTGGATGTCGGGTACGGACCGGCGCGCGGGCTGCGTCCCAGGCTCGTCACCGAGATCGCCGAGACGCTCGCAGCGCTGTCGGATGCGGAGCTCAGTGCCCGCTACGACGGGTCCGTGATGACCGCGCAGGAGATCTATCCGGACATCTGGGCACGTGATGCCGAAGCAAACGACGCGCGTTCGTACCTCCTCGAGAACCTGACTGTCCTTCGTCACGCGGTGTCGGAGGCCGCGAATCGCCAGCACGGGCTGGTCCTCGTGCTTCGCTAGAGTGCCGGCGAGATCAGTGGTCATCTGCCATATTTGCCGGGTGTTCAGCCGGTCGGCCAGCGCGCGCCGTTGGGAGATGGTCACGGCGTGGGCATCTCCTTCGATCATCCGCTGTACGACGCTGAGGCGCCATGCAGAAACGAGCGGTGATGAACGGCATCCGGACCCTCGTGTTCCTCGGGTGCATCGCTGAGGCAGCGGGCGCACAGAGCACGGGTGTCGAGTCTCCGCGCGAGATCTACGCCAGGTATCGCGACGAGTACACGGCGGAGGCGCGCCAACTGAACGCAACCAAGGGCCGCGTCACGCGTCGCGCTGGCCGGCTGGTGATTCGACTCGCCTCGGGTCGCGTCGTCACGTTGGCGGACACGCTTGCGGACGCCGATCGCTTTCATCGCTTCGTGTATCTGAAGTTTCTGCCGACGCAAGCGATTCACCTGGTTGCCGCGTCCTTCTACGAAGGCGGCACGTACCACGTGATCCACGATCGCAGCGGACAGGACGAGACCGTGCCAGGGGAACCGCTGTGGTCCCCCGACAGCGCGCACTTTGTGAGCGCATCAAGTGACCTCGAGGCGGGATACGCGCCGAATACGTTGGAGTTGTGGCGCGTAGATGGGCGCGGTCTGAAACGCGAGTACGTCATCGATGGCGCTGACGTGTGGGGACCTGAGCAGGTGCGATGGCTGTCGCCGGATCGGGTGTCCTTCGTGCGCATGACCTTGCGAGCGCGTGACGGACAGGTTCGCGTACCGCCGCAGCAGCTGCAGCGCACGAGAGGGCGATGGATTCTGCGAGCACCCGGCCGCTGATGATGACCCGACTGCTTCGACCGGTGCGGCAGTATGGGGTCTTGGTCGCGGTGACCGCGTTGAGCCTGTACTACTTGTACCGCGCGGTCCATTTCCGGTTCGTCGTGCCGGATCGACTCGGACCTGCGCTGTTCGACAAGCAGCTGTGGTACGTCTCGCATCTGCTCTTCGCGCTCCCCGTCGTCCTCGGTGCGCCGCTGCAGTTCATTGCGCCGCTCCGACGGCGCGCACCGCAGCTGCATCGACGGATCGGCCAGGGTTACGTCGTCGGTGCGTCCGGTGCGGCCGTTCTGGCGATCTACCTCGGCGCCATCGTTGGCGAGTACGAGGGCTCGCGGCTGTCTATCGCGCTGACAGGTCTCCTCTGGCTGTTCTTCACGCTCGCCGCATGGCGCTGCGCCGTGGCGCGAAACTTCGCGGCCCATCGCGACTTCATGATTCGCAGCTATACGATGGCGCTCGTGCTCGTTTGGTTGCGGCTGATGGACGACTGGCAGGACATCCTGTTCTTCTACGTCACGAACCCGGACATGCGTGACGCCACGCGAGAATGGGCATCGTGGGTTGTACCGCTCCTCGTGGTCGAAATGTGGCTCGTCTGGTACCCGGCGATCCGCACGAGACGAACGGCACGTCCCACCCCGGAGCCACACGAGCACTGACGCGCCCGGCTGATAGCGGCAGGCGACTGCTGTGCGGCTGCTGTGCTGGCGCACCTCGCCCATTCAGCCGCATGTTGTGGAGCGTCGCTGCCGCAGACTGCCAGACGTGAGACGGAGTCCGAACGCAACGGAGACACGCAGGTGACCACAGTGACACCATTCCTGTTTGGAGTTCGGACATGATCACAACACGGGAGCTCACACCGGGCGTCGTCGAGGTCACCATCGAGAGTGCCAAATTCGGCCAGGCTGGTGCGCACTGGCGCCGCGTGCTTCAGGGGAAGAATCACGGCGGGTATGGCAAGATCTACATCCAGCGGTTCGGTGCGAACGGTCGGCGCTACCTGGCCTGCGCCGAGCTCCGGGACTACTACCGTGGCGAAGTGGGCGCGAACCTCGATGAATGCCCCGGGGCGATGTTCATCTGGACTGCGGCCAAGGAGGCGCACGTCGAGCCGATCGACGCAATCGACAATCAGCATCTGGGGCGACATCTCGGTGCCGCGCTTCGCAAGTATCCGCAGCGCGACGAGAAGGACCTCTGGGAAGTGGTCTTTCGCTTCACGTGACGCACGCGGCTCTCTCCTCCGACCGGGCGGCACCTCCGCTCACCGCGGTGCCGAACCGGCGAACCACGCACTATGGCTGGATGGCGCTCGCGATCAGCGTGACGACGTTCGCCGGCTTCTGGTTCACGTATTTCGGTCCCGGATTGCGCGGGACCTATCCGGACGCCGCGATGGCGGTACACGTTCACGGCTGGAGTTTCTTCGGCTGGTACCTGCTGCTGCCGTTTCAGGCTGCGTTGATCCACACGCGGCGCGTACGGCTGCATCGCACACTGGGCTGGGCCAGCATGGTGCTTGCGACGCTGATGGTTGCCAGCGGCCTGCTCGTCTTGGGTGTGCAGATGCAGGCTGCGGAGTCCGCTGCAGAGCCGACGTTCTTCGGGCTCTTTGGCCAGATGATCTTCGCCACGTTGGTGCTCTTCGCCGCCTTCTATGTCGCGGCGCTTCGATGGCGGCGAAACGGGGCCTACCATAAGCGGTTGGTACTGGTCGCCAGCGCCGCCGGCATGGGCGCGGCGATGTTCCGCCTGGTCAGCGCGATCGTCGGTCAGGTGCTCTGGGCTGCTCCGGTCGGTATCCTGGCGACCAACGCGTTCATCATCTGGGGCATCGTGCACGATTGGCGTACGGAGCCGCGCGTGCACCCGGTGTATCGCATCGGCCTGGTCGCCTGTGTGGCGCTCGAACTGGGGGCGTGGCTTCTCACGCCGACGCCGGTGGGCGTGGCGTTCGCGCAATCGTTGGCGTGGGTGGGTCGCGCCGGCGCGGTGTTGTACTAGCAGCCAAAGCATAGTGCGGGGGCTGGACGCACCAGCGGGGACGCCTATCTTCGCTTCCTGGATCGCCAGTCGCGAGGAACTTCGTATGCACACCCGCATCACCACGCCCTTCGGCTTCGCGTCGACCGCCGATCAGGTCATCGCCGATATCGATCTCGCGGGTAAGCGCGCCATCGTGACCGGCGGCGCGTCCGGTATCGGCATCGAAACCGCGCGCGCGCTCGCGAGTGCCGGCGCTGACGTCGTCCTCGCCGTCCGACGCGTGGACGTGGGGGAGGACGTCGCCGCGGACATTCGCACCTCGACCGGAAACGCACAGGTGCGCGTCGAGCCACTGGACCTGTCCGACGTGGGCTCCGTCCACGCGTTCACCCGCCGGTGGACGGGAGCGTTGCACATCCTGGTGAACAACGCGGGCGTGATGGCGATTCCCACGCTCGAGCGGACGTCGCAAGGCTGGGAGATGCAATTCGCGACCAACTTTCTTGGTCACTTTGCGCTGACGCAGGGCCTCTACCGCGCGATGGTCGAGGCCCGTGGCGCGCGCATCGTATCGGTGAGCTCGAGCGGCAATCTCATCGCACCGGTCCTGTTCGACGATCTGCATTTCGACTTCATGCCGTACGATCCCTTTGTCGCCTACGGGCAATCGAAATCCGCGTGCGCCCTGCTCGCGGTGGAAGCCACGCGTCGCTGGTCCGACCAGGGTATATTCGCGAACGCACTCAATCCCGGTGCGATCGCGACCAACTTGCAAAAGCACACCGGCGGGCTGCGCACACCGCCTGAGCGTCGGAAGACCATCGCGCAGGGTGCGGCCACGTCGGTGCTGCTGGCGGCGCACCCGCTGCTGGAGGGCGTGGGCGGTCGCTACTTCGAGGACGGCAACGAAGCGCCCACTGTGACGCGCCGTCCCGCCGACTACAGCGGGGTTGCGCACTACGCGATGGATCCGGGCAATGCGCAGCGGTTGTGGGACGTGGCGACCACGCTCCTTTCGACACCGTAAGCCGAATGCGCTGCAGTGACCCACTTCCTTGAGGATGTGATCATGCCGTCACTCTACTCGCCGTCCGCTCGTGCGCTTCAGGATCGTTTCGACTCCCGTCGCCTCGCAGATCGCCTCGAGGCAGTGAAGGTGCACGACGCGATCACGGTCGACGATCGGGCGTTCATTGAACAACTCGACATGTGCTTCATGGCGACGGTCGATGCGCAGGGGCAGCCCACCTGCTCGTACAAGGGTGGCGCGCCCGGGTTCGTGGCTGTCGTCGACGAGCACACGCTCGCGATGCCGAACTATGACGGCAACGGGATGTATCTCACCATGGGGAATGTCGACACCACGCATCGGGTGGGCTTGCTGTTCATCGATTTCGCGACGCAGCGTCGCATTCGTGTCGAGGGCCGGGCGGAACTGCGCCATGATGACGCGCGATTGAGTGCCTATCCCGGCGCCCAGTTCATGCTCTACCTGCACGTCGAACGGGTGTATCCGAATTGCGGACGATACATTCACCAGATGGCACGCGTGGAGCCATCGCCATTCATTCCGGACGAACGCGGCGCCGCACCGGTGCCTGGATGGAAACGCACTGATTGGGCGCGTGACGTGCTTCCAGCCAATGATGCGGCGCGTGAGACGTAGCCGGTCCTCGGCTCACGCCTGGCTTCAGGGCTTTCGCTCGTACCCATTCCCTTTCAACACACAGGTTCAGCAATGCCGTTTGCCCGTGGTACGTTCGACATCAAGCGAGCTCCGCACCCCATGGCGATCGCGGCCGAGGGATCTCGCCTCGCCCGGTTCTCGCTCGACAAGCAGTATCACGGTGACCTCGAGGCTACGGCGCTCGGCGAAATGCTCGCCGCCGGCAGCAGCGAACCGACGTCGGCGGCGTACGTGGCCGTCGAAGAAGTGAAGGGCACGCTGCACGGGCGGCAGGGCACGTTCAATCTGCAACACGCCGGGACGATGACCCGCGGCGTTGGTACGCTATCGGTCACGGTCGTACCGGATTCCGGTACCGGAGAGCTGGTTGGGCTGACCGGAACGCTGGATATCATCATGGAAGGCAAGCAGCACGCGTATGCGTTCGAATATGCCTTGCCTGTCGTCGATGGCGAGCGGCCGAGCGACCTGTCGTCGTGACCCACGCACTGACCTTTCCCAGCGAGGAGTTCGTTCGGTGAGTTATAGTGCGATGACCTTCAACGTGATGATTGCGTCGCCGGGTGACGTTGCCTCGGAGCGGGCGATCGTGCGCGACGTCGTGTACGAATGGAACGCGGTGCATTCGAGCCTCCGCAAGATCGTGCTGCTGCCGATCGGCTGGGAATCACATGCCTCGCCGGAGATGGGGGCGACGGCGCAGGAGATCATCAATCATCAGGTGCTGCAGAAATGCGACTTGCTGATCGGCGTGTTCTGGACCCGCATCGGCACGGCCACCGATGACTACTCAAGCGGCACGGTCGAAGAAGTCGAGCGACACATTGAAGTCGGTCGTCCGGCGATGTTGTACTTCTCCAGCCAGCCCGTGGCGATCGACTCGGTTGACATGGCGCAGGTGGAGAAGCTCAAGCAATTCAAGGAGTCCTGTCGGAGTCGCGGTCTGTACGAAGGCTATGACAGTCTGGCGGATTTCAGGGCCACGCTGTATCACCACCTGCAGTTGAAGGTGAATGAGCACCCGTTGTTCCGGCTTGATGCGTCGCTGGCGGATGGCGACGACCTCGAGCCCACGAGTGAGCTCCCGCGACTCTCACCTGAAGCGCGCACCCTGTTGAAGGAAGCGAGCATGGATCCCCAAGGGATGATCATGCATGTGCGTTTCGGTGGTGGAGCGGAGCTGCAGACAAACGACAAGAACCTGCTGACGTCGAACGACCGTCGCGATGTGGCGAGGTGGGAAGAGGCGTTGGAGGAGCTGGTGCGGCTGGATCTGATTCTCGCGCGCGGGCGGGAGGGCGAGGTGTTCGAGGTGTCCAATCTCGGGTATCAGATCGCGGACATGATCGGTCGTGACACGCGTTGATTCCCTCTGCAGTTCCCGAAGCACCACCCCGAACCTGAGGCGCCGATCCGCATGGCCGAAGCCAAGACACGCCCCACGACGGCGTCCGTGGCCAAGCATCTCGAGTCCGTGACACCTCCCGAGCGGCGCGCCGACTGCGAGACCTTCGTCCGCATGCTCGAGGAAGCCACTACGGCCAAGCCGGTGATGTGGGGCGACGCGATTATCGGCTTCGGCAATGAGCCAGTCGTGTACGCCGACGGATCGACGATGGACTGGCCACTGATGGCCTTTGCTGCCCGCGCGCAGGATATCGTGCTCTACAACCTGCGCAGCGCCGACGCCTTCCCCGAGCGGCTCGCCGCGATTGCGCCGGCGAAACTCAAGGGCGGTTGCGTACACATCAAGCGCCTTGCCGACGTCGACAGGCAGGCGCTCAAAGCGCTGATCGTGGCGGCGGTAGCGGGACGCCAGCAAAAGGCGAAGGATGACCGCGCGAAAGCCGCTCCTCGCGGAACGTCTCGAGCGTAGCCGAGATCGCGGGAGGCCCGACAATCAGACTCAGGCGGACGTCACGCCGTCGAAGTGTTCGTGGTCGGCATTGGCGTCGGCCTTGGTGCGATGCACCACGCCGTCGCGATGGTTCGGCGGCGAGTAAATGGTATATAGCTTCAACGAATCGGCGCCGGTGTTGGTGATGTTGTGCCGCGTACCGGCAGGAACCAGCACGGCCGATCCCGCATGCAGCGGTGTCCGCACGCCGTCCAGCTCCGCTACGCCGCTGCCCTGCTCGATCCGGAAGAACTGATCCAGTGGGTGGACCTCGGATCCGATGTCTTCGGTTGGCAGCAGCGCCATCAGCACCAGCTGGCTGTGCTCGGCGGTGTAGAGCACTCGCCGGAAGTCGCAGTTGGCGATCGCGAGTGCCTCGATGTCCTGGATATATCCCTTCATGGTGTCTCCACGCAGTGCGTTGCCCGCCGACGCGTGGAAAACGCACGCGCGTCGTGCACCAGATACATCGCAAGCGCCGTACCCGAAAAACCGGCGAGTACACCTTGCCCTTCTCCATGAACACCGGCGGCTTGTCGTATCCTTCGCGATAGCGCATGCGCTGGATTCAAGGGGGGTTCAAGGGGTCAGAGTCGTTGAACGGTGGGTTCAAGGGGTCAGAGTCGTTGAACGGTGTGGATGAGGATCGTGAGGCACTACGACATCCGGTGGCCATACGGCTCACGACGACGGTTCCCTCCGTGAGCCAAGCGGTCAATCGGTCGTCCCAAGCGCGTTCGAACCTCATCAGCAAAGGCTGCGGACCCGAGCACGTCGCCTCGTCGGACCGCCAGGCGGATCCCGCCGACGACGTCTAGATCGACCAATGGCTCACACAACGCACGGTATGCGAGCTGCCGCTCGGTCGGAGAATGACCGAGGGCGCGATATTCAGGATGCTCCGTGATGAGGTCATCACTCGCCCCGTGCGCGAGTCGGGCGTAGCTGGACCACCGGTAGGCGGCCGGCACCTGCGCCATCCCGGCCCGCACTGGGTTCTGATCGATGTAGCGGGAGCAGGCGAGAAAGTATCTGGCTGAATCAATCACGCTCGACCGAAACCGCCCTTCCCACAGCGTGCCCGTTCGGTCATGTCGCGCGTTATACGCACGGACATATTTCCGGCCCATCCATTGTGTGAGCTGCGCGATCGCATCCGCCCACTGCGGCGTCAACAGCAGGTGCACGTGATTGGACATCAGTACATACGCGTGCACTGTGCATCCGAGTCGACGGCTTCCTTCGAGCAACAGTTCCTTATACAGTAGCCGATCCCGATCGTCCACAAAAATCGGCCCGCGATTGTTGCCGCGCTGCACATGGTGAACGGGTACGCCCGCTAAGAGAATGCGCGGTAGGCGAGGCATAGCACAGCAGGCGCGTGAGGGCGGGAAACAGGTGCCGAGGGCTGCCACGAGACATCCGTCGCGGTACGGCCAAGCGGAGCGAGGCGCCAATATGTCGTCGCCGACCGCGACCACTGTCATCAAAGCGTGCGGAGTGGTACCGAAATGACGCGCGATTTCAACGACTCTGACCCCTTGAAAACTCCTTGAAGGCTTTCAACGACTCTGACCCCTTGAAAACTGACCCCGCGAATACTTGGACCGCAGCTCCGATATCCTCGGGCGGCCGCAGCGCGATCAGCACCCAACCGGGGATCGGCCTCGCCGGCAAGTTGCCCGTCTGACGCGCTGCCCGATAAGTTCTCGACGAGAAAGTCGCATGTAGCAAGCAATACCATTGTCACCGGACCCATGACGCATCGATCCCGGCTATCGCTCGTCCTTTCGCTCCTTCTGGGCCAGGCGGTATTCACGCCGACCGCCCTCGCCCAGGCCCCGGCCGCCGGCGTTACGCTGTCCGGCAAGGTGCAGGACGCCCAGACCAAGGCGGCGCTCCCATTTCTGACCCTTCAGCTGCAAACGGAGAAGGACAGCGCGTTCGTGGGTGGACGACTCACCAACGAGGCGGGCGCGTTCACCTTCACGGGGCTGAAAAAGGGCACCTACGTGCTGGTCGTCCGCTCGATCGGCTACCAGCCCATCCGCCAGCGGGTGCTCGTCGGTGAGCTGAGTGCCTTCCTCGACCTCGGGGCCATCCTGATGGTCAAGGAAGCCCGCGTACTCGGCGACGTCGTCGTGACCGCCAACGCCGATGCCGTGGCCGGCACGATGGACAAGAAGACCTTCACGGTATCCGACAACATCAGTCAGTCTGGTGGCTCGGTGTTGCAGGCGATGTCGACGTTGCCCGGCGTGACGGTCGCGCAGGACGGCAAGGTGCAGGTGCGCGGCAGCGACAAAGTGGTGGTGCTGATCGACGGCAAGCAGACCGCGCTCACCGGCTTCGGCTCGCAGAATGGATTGGACAACCTTCCGGCGTCGGCGCTGGAGCGCATCGAGATCATCAACAACCCGTCGGCCAAGTTCGATGCCAACGCCAGCGCCGGTATCATCAACCTGATCTTCAAGAAGCAGGAGCAGGAAGGGTTCAACGGAAAGATCGGTGTGATGGGTGGCGCCGGTGCGCTGTGGGTGAAGAAGGAAAATCTGCCCACCATTCGGCCGCAGTATCAGGGCACGCCGAAGTTCAATCCGTCGGTGGCGGTGAACTATCGGAAGGGCGCCACCAACAGCTTTCTGCAGGCGGATTGGCTGTACTCGCCTACGCTGAACAAGAACGAGTTCTCGACTCGCACGTACGACGACGGCACCGTGATCATTCAGCAGATCAAGCGCAACCGGCGCACCGACTATGCAACGCTCAACGGCGGCGTCGACCACGCGTTCGACGAACGGAATACGTTCAGCATATCGGGGCTGTTCAACCGCGAGAAGATTCTCGACAACGGCGACAACCCGTACTTCAGTGGTACGCTGCGGAATCGCTACCGGCTGTGGCAGTTCCTCGAAGACGAAGTGAAGTACACGGCGTTCGGTTCAGCCGTCTTCACGCACAAGTTTCAGGAGCCGGGACACTCCCTCGTGTTCACCAGCAACTACTCGTTTCATCGCGAAGACGAGAAGTACTTCTTCACGAACACCGTCCCGACGTTCGTGGGCACGGATGCGTTCAAGCTGCTGTCCGACGAGCATGTCGTCGATTTCAATGCCGACTACACGAAGCCGCTGAAGCAGGGGCGTGTAGAAGCCGGCTTCAAGGGGCGGTACCGTTCAATCCCGGTGAACATGCAGTTCTTCGCCGGTCAGAACTCACCGCTCGACACCGGCGCCGGTGGGTGGGCGACTTATCGCGAGACGATTCCCGCGCTGTATGGCACCTATGTGTTCGAGAGTCAGCGCGTTGAGCTCGAGGGTGGTGTCCGGTTCGAGCAGGTGCAGGTGGATTACGATGTGAACCCCGATCACAACACGTACAAGAGTGACGGCTATCGGTACTTCCAGCCATTTCCGAATGTGCGCGCGGCCTACAAGTTCGACGACGCGAACAAGCTGTCGCTGTTCTTCAACCGGCGCGTGGATCGTCCGAATGAAGTCGACATCCGCATCTTCCCCAAGTACGACGAGCCTGAGCTGATCAAGGTCGGCAATCCGGCGTTGCAGCCGCAGTACTCCACCTCGTCAGAGCTGGGCTACAAAACCAGCTGGTCGAAGGGCAGTGTGTACGCCTCGACGTATCACCGGATCGTTGACGGCACCATCACCCGCATCGCGACGCAGGTGCCGGGCAGCGTGCTGCTGTACAACGTGTTCCAGAATGGTGGACGCAGCCGGAGCACCGGTGCCGAAGTGGTGTGGCAGCAGACGATCTCGCCGCGTCTGTCGCTGAGTGCCAACGCCAACGCGTTCCGCCGAAGCATCGACGCGTTCGACGTCGTCAATCAGTATCCGGTGCCGGTGTCGTACGCAGCGGCGCGTCAAACGCTCACATCGGGGAACGGCAAACTGAACGCGGTGATCAAGCTGCCGCATGATTGGCAAGCGCAGGTTTCCCAGGTCTACCTCGCGCCCGATCTCTTACCGCAGGGGCGCATCGGGAGTCGCTATTCGCTGGATATCGGGGCGAAGAGGAGTGTCCAGCAGGGACGAGGCGAGATCGTCGTGAACGCGACCGACCTGCTGAATACGATGCAGGCCGAGCGAACCATCCGAGGCACGAACTTCCGCCTCGTAAGTACGGACTACCTGGAGACGCAGGTGGTCCGGGTGGGCTACAACTGGAAGTTCTAGCGTGCCGCACGAGGTCACACACCCAGTCGCCGCAGCTCCTGCGCACGCGCGCGGCTGACCGCGAGCAGCGCGCCGTCGCGCAGTTCGGCGACCATGCCGCCCTTGCCGTGACTGCGAAAGGCGAGCACGTGGTCGAGATTCACGAGATGCGCGCGATGAATGCGGACGAAGCGTTTGGAGTCGAGTTGCGCCTCGAGCCGCGCGAGCGAGAGTGACAGCACGTGACGACCGCGCTCGACGTGCGCGATCACATAGTCTCCATCGGCCTCGAACCAGCGCACATCGGCCACGGGCAGCGGCACGATAGCGCTTCCGTTGCGGATGAAGAGCCGTCGCAGCGGGCCCTTGCCCAGGATTTCGCCGAGTCGATCGCCCGGCGTATCGGCGGACGGTTCACCCAGCGCGACACGCACGCGATCGAGCGTGGCCGCTAGCCGCGCGGCGCCGAACGGCTTGAGCAGGTAGTCCACGGCGCCAAGTTCGAACGCCGTGACGGCGTGCTCCGCATACGCCGTCGTGAAGACGGCGAAGGGGTTCTTCGTGAGGCGCCCCAGTACCTCGGTGCCAAGCAGTCCGGGCATTTGGATGTCGAGAAACACAAGCTCGGGTTGTAGCCGTTCGATCGTCTCGATCGCCGCGAGTCCGTGCGCCGCCTCGCCGACCACGTCGATCCAGTCGAAAGCGCCAAGCATGCGTCGGAGGCCAGCGCGGGCGATGGCCTCGTCGTCGGCGATCACTACCCGGACGCGACGGTCGATGCTCATACGACGTCGTCCTCAGATTCACTGGGCACGACGACGCGCGCGGTAAAGCCATGTCCTGGACGACTTTCGCGGGTAAGCGTCGCGCGTGGTCCATAGAGCGCATCGAGCCGTTCGCGCAGTCGGCGTAACCCCGTGCCGCCGCTATCTGGGTTCACCGACAGGTCCGCGCCGGCACCGTTGTCGGCGACGGTCAGCGTGAGTGTCGGGCCGTCGAGTTGCGCGGAAATCGTGATCTGCGTGGGGTCCACACGCGACGACGCGCCGTGACGCACGGCGTTCTCGACCAGTGTCTGCAACGCGAAGGCGGGAACGAACAGTGCCGACGCTTCCCGCGGTACGTCCCACTGCACCACGAGTCGCTCGCCAAATCGTACCTGTTCGAGCTCTACGTACCGAGACACGAACGCACGCTCTTCCCGAAGCGGGACACGATCGCGGTGCTCCTCGAGCACGGTGCGCAACAGCCCCGCCAACCGCTCCACGCTATCCGCCGCCAGTTCCGGCGCGACCGGGATCAGGTGGACCACACTATGCAGCGCGTTGAAGAGGAAGTGCGGATTGAGCTGACCGCGCAGGGCCGCGAGTTGCGCGCGCACGGCTGCCGCTTCGGCCTGCGCCGCACGGGCCGTCGCCTGCACGGCGTACGATACGCCCGCCACCGCCACATACAGCCAGATGCCGAGCAGAAGAAACGGGGCCACCAAGGGCGGCGCGGTGAGCACGACGGCGCCGCGCGCGACGCTCTCCACGATGTTCGAGAGCACGACCCAGGCAACGGAAAACCCGACGGCCGCGAACACCTGCAAGAGGATGAATCCGGGTCGGACCGGGCGAGGCCACGGCGTGCGCTCGACGAAGCGCAGCACCAGCACACCGAGCAGCGCGGCGCCACCGATGGCTCTGGTCGAGACAACGAGCGCCTGCGCCAGCGGGACGCCGTGCACCACGGACATCGTGGCCGCGTACAGCGCGAGCACGGGCAGCCAGCCGATCGCCAGCTGGAGCGAGAACCAGCCGCGCGCGCGGTACGTCTCGGCGCGCGCGGGCGCGGCGGCTGTCATCGCGGCGCGGTCGCCGCGACGCGACGGGCGGCCATGCGGAGCACAGCCGTCTCCCACGACTTCTCCCCGTTCGTAGAGCGGTCGGCCTGATACTTGAAGCTGGTGGGTGTGATGTCGTAGAAGCGCACCCGCTGAACATACGCAGAACCATCGGCGTCGCGACCCGCGCTGCGGATCTGCATCTCGCCATTGGCCCAGGTGGCCGTCGCGGGCGTGTAGCGCGCCCGGTACACATCGAGTGACATCTGTGACCACACACGTTGCGTGGCATCGTACAGACGCGTGGTGCGTAGGAAGGCATTGGGATTGCCGGAGCCGTCCACAATACGGAGCTCGTCCTCAATGCCGAAGCCGTCCATCGCACGCCAGGCTTTCCAGACGGCACTCAGCTTGGGCACACCGTGAATGCGCGTGGCGAGCGTGGTGGCCTTGGGCGTCACCGTGACCTCCCACTGTCCAATCAGAAAATCAAACTGCGCGGCCTCGCGCGGTGCCGCCGTGACCGTGCGGGGAGCGGCCCCGCCTGGGGCTCCGCCACCGTGTTGGGCGAGCGATGGCGAGGCGAGCACGACGAGCGAGATCAGTGCGGCGGCGAATGGTCGCATGAGAGATGGCTCCTGGCGAGTGGACGGCATATGAGTCACGAATGGACAGTAGCCCTGCACAAGCGAGCGGAATGCCCTTCCATCGCCGAGTGGTCGAACGGGCCCGACGAACGGCGCCACGTCACGGCGGGGTGATCGCATTGTTCGATCATGCCACCGACCCCCAACACGCCCAGTCCCGCGTCCCCGCTCATCGTCCTTCGCGGTGTACGCAAGCAGTATCCCAGCGCAGCCGGCGCCTTCACGGCACTCGCTGACGTCGATCTCGAGATCGGTCGCGGCGAGTTCGTGGCCGTCGTGGGCGACTCGGGGAGCGGCAAGTCCACGCTACTGTCGATCGTGGCCGGTATCGACCGCCCCAGTGCGGGGGAAGTCCTGGTCGACGGCACACCGGTGCATGCCTTGAGCGAGTCGGCCATGTCGGCGTGGCGCGGCAGCGCGGTCGGCATCGTGTTTCAGTTCTTCCAGCTGTTGCCGAGTCTGTCGGTGGCCGAGAACGTCATGCTCCCCATGGATTTCTGCGATCGATGGCCCGTACGGGAGCGGCGCGCCCGCGCGCTCGCGCTGCTCGATTCGGTGGGCGTGGCCGATCAGGCCGACAAGTTGCCGTCGAGACTCTCGGGTGGACAGCAACAGCGTGTGGCCATCGCGCGGGCGCTCGCGAACGACCCGCCGCTGCTCTTGGCCGACGAACCGACCGGCAATCTCGACTCGCGCACCTCGGACGCCGTGCTCGCGCTCTTCGCCGGCATCGTCGCCGCCGGCCGCACGCTCGTGCTGGTCACCCACGCCCCGAGCGCGATGGCACACGCCCATCGCGCCATTACGATTGCGGACGGCCGCGTCGTCCACGACACCGCCGGCGCACTCCGTGCTTAGTCCACGTTGGCGCAAAGCGCTGGGCGATCTTCGGCAACATGGCGGACGCACGGCACTGGTGGTCGTGGCGATCGCCACCGGTCTGGCTGCCGCCGGAACGATTCTGAATGCATGGGCGCTGGTGCAGGAGGCAACCAAGAAGGGCTACCTGGCCAGCGACCCCGCCGCGGCCACGATCCGTGTCGACGCGGTAGACGACGCGATGCTGTCGCTGGTGCGAACCTTCCCCGGTGTTCGCGACGTGCAGGCCCGACGCACCACGATGGCCCGCGCGCAGGTGGCTGGTGCGACGGTGACGGCCATGCTGTTCACCGTGGACCCACGCGAGGCGGTACGCATTGGTGCGGTCACATGGGAGAGCGGTGCACCCCCGGCGGATGGCACGCTCACGGTCGAGCGTTCATCGCTCGACTTCTCCGGTGCGACGGTTGGCGACGAGGTCATGCTCAGTGTCGGTGATGCGCCGGCCACCGCCGTTGCCGTCCGCGCCGTGGCCCGCGACGTTGGCCTCGCCCCCGGCTGGATGGAGCACGTGCTGTATGGCTTCGTCTCACCCGCAACGCTCGCCCAGCTTGGGGCACCGAATGCGCTGAACGAGCTGCGCGTGGTGTTGGACGATCGCTCGCTCGATCAGGCCGGCGTGCGTGCCATGGCCTTCCGGCTGCGCGCGGCGATCGAGGCGACGGGACACTCCGTGCGCGATGTGGATGTCCCGGTGCCGGGCGAGCACATACATGCGGCGCAGATGGACTCGTTGCTCTTCACACAGTTGGCGTTCGCCGTGCTCGCGATGGTCTTGAGCGCGTTCCTCGTCGTCAATCTCGTGACCGCCATGCTGGTGGGGCAGACCCGCGAGATCGGTGTCATGAAGGCGATCGGCGCGCGGCCACACCAGCTGGCCGTGATGTACCTCGCCGTGGCTGCCGCCCTTGGTGTCGCGGCGGCGGCCCTTGCGGTGCCGATCGCGTTGATCGCCGGACGAGAGTACGCGGCGCTCAAGGCCGAGATGCTCAACTTCGATCTCGGCAGCTTCGCCGTGCCGTGGTGGGTGATCGCGCTTGAAGTCAGCGTCGCGGTGCTGTTGCCGGTGGTCGCGGCGGCATTTCCTGTCTGGCGCGGCTGTCGTGTGCCTGTGAACGATGCGCTGCGTGACGTCGGCATCGTAGGTGCAGGCCTCGGTGAGCGCGCACTGCGCGTGCGGGGACTGCCACGTCCTCTCCTGCTCGCGCTGCGCAACACCTTCCGCCGAACACAGCGCACGCTGCTGACGCTCGGCACCCTCTCGCTGGGTGGCGCTGTCTACCTCGGCGCCAACAATCTGCGAGCGGCGGTGCTCGGTGTCACCGACGCGATCTTTGCCGCGAACCACTACGACTTCACGCTGCGCCTGGCGGTGCCGGGCAATGCCGATTCACTCGAAGCGATCGCGCGCGCGGTGGAAGGCGTAGCGGGCGTGGAAGCGTGGACCGCAGTGCGTGCGGCGCTCGATCACGGCGACGGTACCGTGGGCAATACGTTCGTGATCACCGCGCCACCCGCAGCGACGCGCCTGTTGCAACCCGAGATGGAGGCGGGGCGGTGGCTTCGTGCCGACGACCAGCGCGCCCTCGTGATCGGCCGTGCGTTGCAACGTGAAGAGCCGCGGCTGCGCGTGGGGATGCAGGTACCGTTGCTGGTCAATGGCGCCGTCACGACGTGGACGATCGTTGGCGTGGCGAGTGGCGGGCCCAGCGTGTCGGCGTATGCGTCGCGCGACGCCGTGAACGACGTGCTGGGTGTGCGCGCAGCAAGCAGCGCATCGTCGCTCGTGGTGAAGAGTGCGTACGAGGGCGAGGCATCTCGGCTCGACTTGATTGCGCGCCTGCGGACCGCGCTGGCCGAGCGTGGAGAGGTGGTGAGTGCGAGCACGATGCTGTCGGAGGCCAAGCGCGGCGTGGACGACCATCTGCTGATGGTCGTGTCCTTTCTCGGCGTGATGGGTTGGGTGATGATCCTGGTGGGCGGCCTCGCGCTCGCCTCGACAATGGGTCTCGCCGTGCTGGAGCGGACGCGTGAGATCGGTGTGCTCCGCGCGATTGGTGCGCGGCATGGGTCGATCTTCGCGCTGGTGCAAGTGGAAGGACTGACGATTGCGCTGCTGAGTTGGCTGGTCGCGATCCCGCTTTCGGTGCCCATGAGCCTCGCGCTCGGCGAAGCGTTCAGTCGGATCATGCTGCCCGTGCCCGCGCGCTATGCGCCCGACGCGAGCGGCGTGGCTATCTGGCTTGGGCTGGTGACGGTCGTGTCGGTGGCGGCGTGCGCGTGGCCGGCGATACGGGCGATGCGCGTCCCCACGGCCGTGGCGCTGGCGTACGAGTAGGCCTCCACGTGCGCTCCGAGGCCCGGCCGTCGGCACCGTGTTTCAGCTTCCGGTCCCGTTCGTCTATCTTTGGTACGCTTGCGACAACATGCTTGGCGCGCCGATGCCCGGGTTCTTAGCGCAGCATAGTGACCCGTTACACTGGATCTGCAGTGAGTGCGAACGCAAGCGATCGAGATGCGCGTGGTGGGGAGACACCCGGCCCGGCCAACGTGCCGACGCTCCATTTGACGGACGTCGCGTCGAGGGACGATCAGCAGAAGCTCCTGCTCCATTTCGAGCAGACGCTGACCGCCGTGATCGAATGGGACCTGGAGTTCCGGGTCACGCGCTGGAATTTCGCGGCGCAGCAGCTGTTTGGGCACTCGCCGGAAGAGGCGCTCGGACGACACGCCTCATTCATCGTGCCGAACGCGCTGCTCCCCCTTGTGAACGAAGTGTGGCAAGGGCTGTTGAGCCAAGCCGGCGGCCTGAGTAGTACCAACGAGAATGTCCGAAAGGACGGCCAGACCATCGTCTGCGAGTGGTACAACACGCCCATCATCAATGCAGATGGCGTCTGTACTGCGGTCGTCTCGCTGATTCAGGACATCACCGAGCGCTCGCGTACCGAATCGGCGCTCCTCAGCGCGAGGCGGCTCCTGGAGCGCACGGGAGAACTCGGTAAGATCGGTGGCTGGGAAATGGATCTGCTGTCCATGAAGCTCTCGTGGACACGGGAAACCTTTCGTATCACCGAAATCGATCCACCGATCGAGCCGCCGCTGGCTGAGGGAATCAACCTGTTCGCGCCGGAGGCCCGGCCGACGATCGCCGCGGCGGTCGAGTCGCTGATTGAGCACGGGACGCCGTACGACCTGGTGCTTCCGCTCATCACGGCGAAAGGGCAGCGGCGCGTGGTGCAGACGCAAGGGTTCCCCGAAATCCGTCAGGGCAAGGTCGTCCGCATTTATGGCACGTTCCAGGATATCACGGCGCGCCTGGCCGAAGAAGCGCAGGCGCTGGCCGACGCGCAGCGCTTTGATCATCTCGTCAACTCCATCAACGGGATCGTCTGGGAGGCGGATGCGGTTCCGTTCGCGTTCACGACGGTCAGCCGCAGCGCGGAACGACTGCTGGGCTATGCCGTGCCCGAGTGGATGCGCCCGGGTTTCTGGGAGCGCCATACGCATCCGGCTGATCGCGCGGACGCGGAGCAATCCCGCGCTGACGCGATCGCACGGGGAGAAGACTACGATCGTGCCTATCGCTTCGTTGCCGCCGATGGTCGCATTGTCTGGCTTCGTGATATTGTGCGCATTGTCTCGGACGTGGGACAGCCACGCCGGCTTCGAGGCCTGACGGTCGAGATCACCGAGCAGAAGCGGGCTGAGCTCGAGCGTGAGTCACTCGAAGCGCAGCTGCGGGAATCACAGAAGATGGAAGCGGTTGGGACGCTGGCGGGAGGCATTGCGCACGATTTCAACAATGCGCTGACCACGATTCTCGGCAACACGCGACTCGCGCTCGACGACGCGGCGCATGATGCGCCGGTGCTGGAGAGTCTGCGGGAGATTGATCGCGCGGCGACGCATGCACGCGATCTGGTGCGTCAAATCCTCTCCTTCAGCAGACGGCAGGCCACCGAGCGTCGCCGCCTGCCGCTCGGCGTCATTGTGGAGCGTGCCGCGCTCCTGTTGCGTGCATCCTTCTCGTCCCGCTTTACCGTTGCCCTGCACGGCACCGATGCTGGGCCAGTCGTGATGGCCGACGCGACGCAGCTCGAACAGGTGATCATCAACCTGGCCACGAACGCCATGCAGGCGATTCCCGAGGGGAGCGGTCGCATCGATATCCGTGTCGATTCCGTCATCCTTGACGAGGCGCTGGCCGCCACCTCACCGCGACTTCGCGCACTCTATCCCGGACGACCGGTGCCGATGGCGCGCCTCTCCGTACGCGACGACGGTCCGGGTATGGACGCGACGACGCTGGCGCGCATCTTCGAGCCGTTCTACACCACCAAGCCCGTCGGCGAAGGCACTGGACTCGGGCTGGCGGTGGTGCATGGCATCGTGCAGGGACATTCCGGCGCGATGGTCGTTGAAAGTACGCTCGGCGAAGGGAGTACGTTCAGTTTCTTCCTCGCCGCCGAGTCAGCGCCTCCGCTCGATGGCGGAGATACGAGCGCGCCGTCGGCGAGCGCAGCGTCAACCGGTCTCGTCGGCGGTCAACGCATCCTCTTTCTCGATGACGAGGCGGCGATCGTGTCGCTTGGCGTACGTCTCCTGGAGCGGCGCGGCTATCGCGCCAGTGGCTTTACCAGCCAGCATGAGGCGTTGGCGATGCTGCGTCGCGATCCGAGCGCCTTCGACCTGGTATTGACCGACTACAACATGCCAGGCATGTCCGGGCTCGACGTCGCGAGTGAGATCCTAGCGATCCGGGCCGATCTGCCCGTGGCCATCACGACGGGATTCGCCGACGAGTTGCTGCGCACACGCGCGGCTGCCGCATCGGTGCGTGAAATCGTGCCGAAGCCGCTCAGCGTCGACGAGTTCTATGCGACCGTCGAGCGCCTGCTACGAACCGGGAGCAGCGCACTCGCGTTGTGATGTCGGTGATGGGCGGGCGGTGGGTGCGCGCCACGGCGCCAGCACCGCCTCCATCTCTCGCCGACTCCATGTGCTCTCGGTGCCCTTGCCGCCGGTGGCCCACTGAAACCGCGCCCCATGCAGTGCGGCCTGCAGCGTGCGCGCGAGATCAGACACCGGCGTATCGGGTCGCAACGCACCCGCGCCGAGCGCGTCGGCAAGGCGTTCGGCCATCCAGCGTCGCTCGCCTTCGAACCATCTCGCGATAACGGGCACCAACGCGGGGTCGTCGGCCAGCTGTAGAAAGAAGCTGGCGAGATGACGCAGATACGCCGCGCGTTTCATGCTGTACGGGCGCGTGTGTCCGCTGAGCGCGAGCAGCGCGTGCATCGGATCGGCATGCGCGTCCACGAGCGCGCGAAGCATCTCCGGCTGCGCGGCCAACTGCTGCTGCATGAACGCGGCGAACAGCCCCTGCTTCGATCCGAAGCGACGCATGAGCGCGGGCGCGGTGACGCCCAGCCGCTGGGCCACGAGTCCAAGGGTCACCCCATTGGGGCCGTGCTCAGCGATCGCGGCATCGAACGCGGCGAAGACGTCGTGGTCGGAGACCAGGCGGGGGCGGGACATGCTTGACAATAAGTAAATGGACATTCACTATCAAGCACGGATTAGTGTATAACCATTTACTAACGGAGGCGCCATGCAGCGACTCACAGGACGGGCGGCGCTGGTGACCGGCGCGGCGCGCGGGATCGGGCTGGCGGTGGCGCGTCGCCTGGTGAGCGAAGGGGCGGAGGTCGTGTTGACCGACATCCGCGACGATGAGGGTGCGCGGGAGGCCATCGCGATCGGTGCCGGCGCCGTGTACCGGCATCTGGACGTGCGAGAGGCGTCCGACTGGGCGCGCGTGGTCGGCGAGTGCGTGCAACGGTATGGCCGGCTCGATGTGCTGGTGAACAACGCCGGCATCACCGGGTTTGAGTCGCATCCCGGCGCGCACGATCCGGAGCACGTGTCGCTCGAGGCGTGGCGCGCGGTGATGGCCACCAATCTCGAGGGCGTCATGCTGGGCTGCCAAGCGGCGATCGGCGCCATGCGGGCCGCGGGTGGCGGGACTGGGCGCGGCAGCGGTCGCGGTAGCATCATCAACATCGGCTCACGGTCCGGCGTGGTGGGCATCCCGGGCGCGGCGGCGTATGCGGCCAGCAAGGCAGCCGTACGCAATCACACGAAATCGGTCGCGCTGTGGTGCGCCGAGCAGGGCCTCACGATTCGCTGCAATGTGGTGCAGCCGGCAGCGGTACTGACGCCACTGTGGGAGCCGATGTTGGGAACCGGCCCCGATCGCGCGGCGAACATCGCGGCGGCGGTTGCCGACGCGCCGCTGCGCAGGTTTGGCGCACCGGAGGAAGTCGCGGCACTGGTGGCCTATCTCGCCAGCGATGAATCGGCGTACTGCACCGGCGGCGAGTTCAACATTGACGGCGGGCTCCTGGCGGGGAGTGTGGCGGCGCCGGCGCGCGCCACGAACTCGACCTCTGCTGCGTGATGCGATGCGCGTCGGCGGGCACGGATGATGCTTAGAGGTGGCGCGCTCGACCCACTTCGCCCACTTCCCTCGAGGCATCATCATGGAACTCGCATCACTGCACGAGCTGTACGTCGAAGGACTTCGCGATCTGTACAGTGCCGAGCATCAGATCCTGAAGGCGTTGCCAAAGCTGCACAAAGGCGCAACGGATCCGAAAGTCAAAGCCGCGTTCGCCGCGCACCTCACGCAGACGGAAGAGCATGTCCTTCGTCTGGAAGAGATCTTCACCGAGCTCGGCATCAGCCCTAAGGGAAAGCATTGCAAGGGCATGGAAGGGCTCGTCGCCGAGGGAGCCGATCTGCTCAAGGAAGATGCGAATCCCGAAGTGCTCGATGCCGGACTGATCTCGAGCGCGCAGCATGTCGAACACTACGAGATGGCCGGCTATGGCACGGCGCGCACGTATGCGCAGTTGCTCGGCTATCCGACACAGGCCGAACTGCTGCAGAAGACGCTCGATGAGGAGCAGGCGACCGACCTGCTGCTCACCGAGCTCGCGCTTGCCGTGAACGTGGATGCCATTGTGCCCGAGAACGAAATGACGGACCAAGCCCGATGAGCAAGCTGTTGCGTGGTGTCGCCGCCGGATGGGGCGCGAAGAAGCTCGGCGGCGGGTGCTTTACCACGATTCTGATCTTCGTCCTGTTGTGGTGGCTCCTGGGAAGCTTCGACATCTTCCGCTAAGCGCGCAGTACCCGACGTCAGACTCGCAGCATGCCGCGGAATCCCCTCGCCGCGTAGTACGACGAGGCGCCGTTGTGATACACGAACACCGTGTCGTACCGACGATCGCAGAACAGCGCGCCGCCAAGTTTGCGAATGGTGCTCGGCGTGCTGATCCAGCTCGACGTTTTGAGATCGAACTCACCCAACTCCTGAAGCGCGCGGTATTGCGCTTCAGTGAGGAGTTCGACGCCCATGGCGGCGGCCACCGCGATCGCGCTGGCCGCCGGCTTGTTTTCCTTCCGGGAATCGAGCGCGGCCTGGTCGTAGCAATAGCTGCGTCGGCCGACCGGGCTTTCCGCGGCACAATCGCAGAAAGAATATCCCGTTGACGTGGCGTCCAAGCGGACGACATCAGGTTCGCCGCCGGTGGCCTCCATCTCGTGCAACGTGCGCAGCGCGTCGGCGTTCTTCATCAGCGCCGCGCGCACCGGTGCCCACGCGATGTCCGTATGCCGGCGCATGTTGCCTTCAAATCGCTGTTCGAGCGTACTGAGCAGGGCGTCCCGATCTTTCGCGTTCATGGTGTCGTTACGGGCTTGGGGCTGTCCACTTTCGGTGAGGGCGGTGTCCTGAATCGAGGATACTATACGGCGCGGCGCAAGGGAGTCCGGCACTCAAGTCGTTGTGATACAACGCACTTCGCCGCGCAACACTTGAGGTACGAATACTGCACCTCCTATCGAGCGTGAGGTCCGTTCGTGTCCCTGCTGGTTCCCCTGTCGGAGCGGCACCATGTCCCGTGCTTCGTACGTCCCACTGCTGGCGCTGTCGCTGGCCACCGCTGCTCCCCTGGTGCCGCTTACGGCGCAGGTCGTCGTGCCGCAGCTGAACACCGGCGTCGACGCGACGCGATATACCGAAGGCCAGCTCGACAATCTCGTCGGACCGATCGCCCTGTACCCGGATGCCCTGCTGGCCCAGGTGCTGGTGGCGGCCACGTTCCCCGATCAGGTCGCGGACGCGGCACAGTGGGTGCGCGAGCACGGGACCGCCGGCATCGATGATCAGCCGTGGGATGTGAGCGTGAAGTCCGTGGCGCACTATCAGTCGGCGCTCAACATGATGGCGGACAAGGGCGACTGGACGGCCACGCTTGGCCGTGCGTACGCCTATCAGTCGAGCGAGGTCATGGCGGCTGTGCAACGCATGCGCCGTCTGGCCGACACGCACGGCAATCTGGTGACGACATCGCAGCAGCAAGTCGTGCGCGAGTCGAACAACTACGTGATTGTCCCGGCGCAGCCGCGCGTGATCTATGTACCGGTGTACGACCCCGTACTGGTGTACACACGACCGATTTTTGCCACCGGGTTTTCCAGCCGCTACTGGTCGTTCGGTGTGGGATTCCCGATCGGTGGCTGGCTGAACTACGATCTCGATTGGGGTCGCCGCTCGGTGTACTACAACGGCTGGGATGACCGGTATGTCGCGTGGGGCGGTGGATGGCGTGCGCGCTCGCGGCCGTTCATTCAGGTCACGAACATCTACATCAGCCCGCGCTACCGCGATGTGTACGTGAATCGCGACGTCCGGTATCGCGTGGTCGACTATCGCAACGTGGACCGCTACGCCGGCTATCACCGCGACGTGTACTTCGACTCGCGCCGGGATGGCAATCGCGATGGCAATCGCGATGGATATCGTGAGGGATACCGGGACGGCCGTAGCGATGGACGCACGCGTGAGGTCTCGAACGGCGTGAGCATTTACCGCACCGCGCAGCCGCGTTCGGAAACGGGCACGGCGTCGCCGGAGGGATATCGCAACGGGCTGCCGCAGCGTGACGCGAATCGTAGTGAGGCGAATCGTGACGATGCGAACCGCGGCGGGTCGCTGGGCAACGGTGTGATGCTGGGACAGCCGATGGCGACCGAACGTCGGCGGGAGCCGATGGCGCCAACCGTGACGGCGGATACGCGGTCGAACGAGTCGCGCGGCAACGAGGTGCGCGGGTACGAATCACGCGGCAACGACGCACGGCGGGGCGAGGGCCGGATAGAGCGTGCCCCGCAGCCACGTGGGCCGGAGCGCGAGGCCCGGCAGGCGCCGCAGTCTTCGCCGCAATCGACACCGCAGGCGCGCTCGCCAGAGCCGCGAAGCGCACCGACGCGTTCGGCTCAGCCACGGAATCCGTCGGACGGCAACCGGGGGAGCCGCGAGCGCCGGGGACAGTAGCGAGGCGCCGCTACACTCTCCGCTATCGCAGGCGCGTTTGAAAACCGTCGCCGACGTACATGCGGGTCACCGCGCCGTTTTCCTCGACAAAACGCACCACCTCCCCGATGGCACCGCCGCCGCCCGGTGCCATCAGGCGAAAGCGACCGTCGCCGAGTGGCTCGAGAGTGGACGGCGTGCCAATGGTGGTCGACGTGGGCGAGATCATGGCCAGCTTGTCGTTCAGCAGCACCACCCGCGAGTCGCCCATCGGGCTGCGATACCAGCCGGCAAAGCGCGCCCATGAGGGATCCCACGCCACGGTTTGCGCCCGCGCCGGCGCGGCCTTGGCCACCGCGGCCCCCACCGTCGCGATGAGCTGCTCGGCAATCTGCCGCGGATCGGAGTCGTTGGTGTTGGTGAGGACAATGACGCCGACTTTGTCGTTCAGCTGAAAGAGCGTATGCGTGGTGTTGCCCGGATAACCGCCGCCGTGGCCCACCCAGGTGCGGTTGTCGACACGGATGAAGTCGAACCCGAGTCCACTGCCACTCTGCCACGTTTCATCGACGGCGCGTACGCGATGCATCTCGCGCCACGAACCCGTGCTGAGAATCTGCGCGCCGGCGCGTGGCCCACGACGGAACTGCGCCGAGACGAACTTGGCAAGATCGTCCACGTTCGATGTCATGCCGGTGGCGGAGGCCATGCCACGCGCGTCCACGAACGGCAGCACATCGCGCGAGCCGTCGGGCAGGCGACGCATGTACGGTACCGTCAGCCCCGACACATTCTGATCGACGCTGGTGGCGCTCATCCCGAGCGGCGTGAGCATCTGCTGCTGTACGTACGCCGACCACTTCTGTCCGGTGATCTGCTCGACCACCAGTCCGGCCACGGCGAACGCCAGATTGGAATACTTCCATCGCACGTTCGGGGCGAACGCCGCCTGACGGTCGCTGTACAGGCGCTTGAGTTCCTCTTCCGTTGGGAAGTTGAACGTCGTCCAGTGATCACCGGCTTCACGCTGCAATCCCGACGTGTGCGACAGCAGCTGTTCGATGGTGATCACGCCATCGTCATCACCCGCCGGCTTCGCCTTGAACCAGGGCAGATACTTCTCGACGGGATCATCGAGTCGAATCTTCCCCTCCTCGCGTAGCTGCATGATGGCAATGGCCGCGAACATCTTGCTGTGCGACGCGATGCGGAATTTCACCTGCGGTGTCATGGGCACGCGATTCTTCACATCGGCGAAGCCAAAGCCCTGCGACCACACCAACTGCTGATCGTACACGACGCCCACCGCCACGCCGGGAATACCGCGATACGCGAGCTGGCCGTCGAGCCAGGCGGAGAACAGACGTTCGGCCGCGAGCACATCGGGGTTGGCCGCGAGAGGCACTGCTGGGGCACCGGCACGCTGCGCCTGTGCGGCCGCCCTCGCGTGCGGTGCCGCCGCCAGCATGGTAAGCAGGAGCGCCGTGCGGCGCGCGTGTACGCCGATGCGGATGCCGTGGAGGCGAATGTGGGCGACCATGCTCATGCGTGAATCCAGAGGGTGAGACGATCGGAGACGCTAGTGCGTCAAGCCGTACACAATGAAATTCGTCGCGAACTTGTACGCATCGTTCGACAGGTTGACGGGATACCATCCGTCGCCCGACCACTCCATGTAGTCGCCGATGTCGTTGTTGAAACTGATCACGGCAAGCATCCGCTGGCCGGGGTCATTATCCGTGTACACGGCATAGTACTCCGCGACGGCGGCCGTGCTTGCGGGGTGATGCATCCCATCGAGCTTCTTCAGCGCGAAGAAGTCGTTGAAGATGGGGTGGCTGGCGTCGAGCCGAAAGAATTTGACGTCGGGGAGCACCATGCGCATGGTGCGTTCGAACACGTCCCACTGACGCTGGTAGTAGAAGTCATCGACGATCAGAAAGCCGCCACGCGGTAGCCCTGCGTGTACCGGATACGCGCGAACGTGTATCGACCGTCGTACGGCACGTTCGGCTCCACACGCGCCGATCGCTGTGACCAGGCAACCGGCGCCAACATGCAGATGACCGTCGCCGCACACACAGCAAGACTCCATTAGCGACGTCGCTGTGTGTGCATGCGGTACCTGGTTACAGGAAACGAGCAGTTCGAGCGAAGTGAAGGCTACCGGTACTGCTCCATCAGCTTCTGCAACGCCCCGTTCCCCGGGCACAGGTCAGCGAACGGCAGATCCACCAGTGGTTGCGTGGTCGTCTTCGCCATGGTGTGCATATCCTGCCCACTCTCGTCGATGAACAGCAGTCCGGTGGCCACCTCGTGGCGCAGCTGACAGGCGCGCACGTGCGCGTAGGCCTGCTCACGGTCGGTCGGGTCGTAACTGTCGGCCGTCTTCCGGAAGCGTACGGTGCTGCCGTCGTGCATGGCCACGACCGACACTTCGCTGTCGGTATCGGGCGCGGTGATCTCGCGGCGCAGCGGCACGAAGTCGGCCTGCACGACTCTCGACCTCGTGCTCGCGCGTGTAGGCGTAGCTCTTGGTCGAGCCCTCGTGGTCGTTGAAGGTGACGCACGGCGAGATCACGTCGATGAGGGCGAAGCCCTTGTGCGACGAGGCCGGCCTTGAGGATGCGGCACCAGCTGCGCCTTGTCGCCGGAGAAGCTGCGCGCCACGAAGGTGGCGCCGAGCGTCAGCGCCAGCAGCACGCGGTCGATCGGCGCTGCATCGGTTGGCCTCGCCCTTCTTGCGCGTCGAGCCGAGGTCGGCCGACGCCGAGAACTGCCCCTTGGTGAGCCCGTACACGCCGTTGTTCTCGAGCACGTAGAGCATGTTCACGTTGCGGCGGATCGCGTGGCAGAGCTGGCCGAGGCCGATCGACAGCGAGTCGCCGTCGCCCGAGATGCCGATCGTACGTGAGCGTCGCGGTTGGCGGCGCTGGCGCCGGTGGCGATCGACGGCATGCGGCCGTGCACGCTGTTGAAGCCGTGCGCCTGCTTCAGGAAGTACGCCGGCGTCTTCGACGAGCAGCCGATGCCGCGACAGCTTGGCGACGCGTGTGCGGCGCGATGTCGAGCTCCCAGAACGCCTGGATGATGGCGGCGGTGATCGGAGTCGTGACCGCAGCCGGCGCACAGCGTGGACATCGCGCCTTCGTAGTCGCGGCGCGTCAGCCCGAGCGCGTTCGTCTGCAGCGCACGGGTGGCGGACCGTGGGCTTGGTGATGTAGCGTCATGCGGCACTTCTGCGACATGGTTCGCGATCGCGGTCGACGACCACGTGGTGCGCGCTCAGCGGGAAGCCCGCGTAGTCGAGCACCGGAGTCAAGTTCGTCGCGCGGCACGCCGGTCTCGATGCGTCAGCAGCGCTGCGCAGCTGCGCGTCGCGGTTCTGCTCGACCACGAAGTTGACGTCGTGGTCGGCGAGGAACTCACGCACCTCGTCGCTGAACGGGAAGCCGCGCACGCGCATGTAGTCGAGCCGCGATGCCCTGCGTCGCGCCAGCAGGTCGAGGGCCTCGACGCACCGCCGCGTGGCAGCCGCCGACGCGTGACGATGCCCGACCTTGGCGCCCGGGCGTGCGCTGGATGACCGGCGCGGGCACGGCCTTGGCGGCGTGCTCGAACTTGCGCGCGAGCGCGGTCGAGCACCTCCTGGTACTCGTCGGAGTCCTCGGTGTAGGCGCCGATACTTGTTGTGGCCGGAGCCGCGCGTGAAGTACGCGCCCTTGCGGGTGCACGCCGGGCAGCGTGCGCGGCGGGATGCCGTCGCCGTCCACGTCGAGATAGCGGTAGAACTTCTTCACCTGCTCGAGCTCCGCGGCGTCGAGCACCTTGCCGCGATCGGGCCGATAGGTGTCGTCCCAGGCGAGCTTCGGCACCATCCAGTCGTTCATGCCGATGTCGAGGTCGCTCAGCACGAACACCGGCGTCTGGAACCGCTCGGCCAGGTCGAAGGCCGTCGACCGCCATCTCGAAGCACTCCCTCGGGATCGGACGGGAACAGCACGATGTGCTTGCGTGTCGCCGTGCGAGGCATAGGCGCAGCAGCATCAGGTCGCCCTGCTGCGTGCGCGTCGGCATGCCGGTGGAGGGCCCGGTGCGCTGCACGTCGAAGAAGACGGCCGGGATCTCGGCGTAGTAGGCGAGGCCGATGAACTCGCTCATCAGCGAGATGCCGGGGCCCGACGTGTGGCGTGAACGCGCGCGCGCCGGCCCACGCCGGCGCCGATCACGATGCCGACGGCGGCCAGCTCGTCCTCGGCCTGGATGATGGCAGTAGCTTGTTGCTGCCCCGTCTCCGGGTCGACGCGGAACTTCTCGCAGAAGCCCTTGAACGCCTCCATCAGCGACGTCGACGGCGTGATCGGATACCACGCGCCGACCGTCGCGCCGGCGTACACGGCGCCCAGGCCGGCGGCGGTGTTGCCGTCGATGAGGATCGAGTCGCCCGTGGCGTCCATCTTCTCGAGATGGAATGGGCAGCGGACAGGCGAAGTGCTGCCTTGGCGTAGTCGTAGCCGAGCGCGGATCGCCGTGTGGTTCGACGTCGAGCAGCGCCTTCTTCTTGGAGAACTTCTCGCTCGAGCAGCTGCCCGATGACCTCCATGTCGATGCTCGAGCAGCGCCGCCAGCGCGCCGGCGTAGGCGATGTTCTTCATCAGGATGCGCTCGCGCGTCGCCCTTGAACGCCGTCGATGCACATCTCGGCCGAACGGAATGCCGATGATCGGTGATGTCCGTCGCGCACGAGCTCGGCGTCGAGCGGCCAGATCGAGTCGTAGAGCAGGTAGCCGCCCGGACGCACCTCGGCGACGTCCTTGGCGTAGGTGCTCGGCGTTGAGGGCGACCATCAGGTCGACAGTGCGGCGGGCGCGCGGTGTAGCCGTCCTTGCTGACGCGGATCTCGTACCACGTGGGCAGGCCCTGGATGTTCGACGGGAAGATGTTCTTGCCCGTGACCGGGATGCCCATCCGGAAGATCGCCTGCATGAGCAGGCCGTTGGCGCTGGCCGAGCCGGTGCCGTTGACCGTCGCCATCTTGAACGCGAAATCGTTGATGCGGCTCATACGCGGACGCTCATACGCTTACCGGGACGACGGTGCCCGACGCGCTGAATGCATAGGGCGACACGAGGGAGAATTTCTGCATGTCCCACGCGGCGGTGGGGCAGCGCTCGGCGCAGAGCCCGCAGTGCAGGCAGACGTCCTCGTCCTTCACCATCACGCGCCTCGTCTGCGGCAGCGCCTCGGAGACGTACAGATCGCCTGCGTGAGGTTCTCCGCCGGCGCCGTGAGGCGGGTGCGCAGCTCCGCCTCGGTCGTCGGCCGCCGGCGCGATCGTGAGGCAGTTCACCGGGCAGACGTCGATGCAGGCGTCGCACTCGATGCACAGCGTCGTCGGTGAAGTGCGTCTGGATGTCGCAGTTGAGGCAGCGCTGCACCTCGCGTCGCGCGTCTGCTCCGGCGTGAAGCCGAGCTCGACCTCGATCGCTCATGCTCGCGAAGCGCTTCGACGAGTTCGACGTGCTTCATCTTCGGCGCGCGGCGACGGCATTGTAGTCGTTGCTGTAGCCCACGCGTGCATGCCCATCTTCGTGCTGCTCGAGCGTCATGCCCTGCGGCGGGCGCTCGGTGACGGCCTCGCCGTGGCAGTACTTGTGGATCGAGATCGCGGCCTGGTGTCCGTGCTCGACGGCCCAGATGATGTTCTGCGGGCCCCACGCGGCGTCGCCGCCGAAGAACACGCCGGGGCGCGTGCGACTGGAAGGTGACCTTGTCGACCACCGGCATGTCCCACTTTGTCGAACTCGATGCCGATGTCGCGCTCGATCCACGGGAAGGCGTTGTCCTGGCCGATGGCGAGAATCACCGTGTCGCACGGAATGATGACGCGTGTCGATCACCGTGCTGCGTCTGGCGTGCCGTTCGACCTCGGTCCACGTCGAGCCTGTTCGAACTCCATGCCGATCAGCTTGCCGTCCTCGATCGACGAAGCGCTTCGGGCGCGTGGTTCTCGATGATGTCGACTGCCTTCTTCCTCGGCGTCCTCGAGCTCCCACGGCGAGGCCTTGAAGTACTTGCGGCCGCGGCGCGCGATCACCTTGACGTCGGTGGCGCCGAGCCGCTTGGACGGTGCGGCAGCAGTCCATGGCGGTGTTGCCGACGCCGATGATCAGCACGCGCTTCGCCGATCGAGTCGACGTGGCCGAAGTGGACGGACTCGAGCCACTCGATGCCGATGTGGATCTGGTCGGGCCGTCCCAGCGCCCGGGAATCTCGAGTTCCTTGCCCTTGGGCGCGCCGCTGCCCACGAAGACCGCGTCGTACTCCCTCGATCGAGCAGGGTGCCGAGGCTCTCGACCGGCGTGTTGTAGCGCACGTCGACGCCCATGTCGACGATGTACGCGATCTCCTCGTCGAGCACCTGCTCGCGGGCAGGCGGAACGACGGGATGTTCACGCGCATCAGGCCGCCCGGCCTGCGCGTTCTTCTCGAAGATCGTCGACCTCGTAGCCGAGCGGCAGCAGGTCGTTGGCGACGGTGAGCGAGGCCGGGCCGGCGCCGATGAGCGCCACCCGCTTGCCGTTCTTCTGCGTGCGGCGCCTTCGGGAGGCGGTCACGTGATGTCGTCGCGCTGGTCGGCGGCGACGCGCTTGAGGCGGCAGATGGCGACCGGCTTGCCGTCGACGCGCGTCCGCGCCGGCAGGCCGGCTCGCAGGGGCGGTCGCAGGTGCGGCCGAGGATGCCCGGGAAGACGTTCGACTCGCGGTTGAGCATGTACGAGTCGTCGTACCGCCCCTGCGCGATCAGCCGGATGTACTCGGGGACGTTCGTGTGCGCCGGACAGGCCCACTGGCAGTCCACGACCTTGTGGTAGTGGTCGGGCGTGCTGACATCCGTGTGCAAAGACATGGGGCGTCGCCTCGTAACAAGTCTATGCCGATATCGAGGAGACCTCCGACTCGGCGTAGGAAAATCAAACCCTCTCTGTGGAGTATGCGTCACGGCGGTCGTGTCCGCCATGACATGACGGGTGTGGCGATGCATGGGAATCAGGCATCGCGCGCTGGTGGCGCAACGCACTGGCCAAGGTGTTCCCTGGACGGGGCGGCCGGACACTTGAGCGGTGCCAGCTGTGCGGCAGCAGCGCTCCGCTGGCGCCCTGACGTCGACGAGTGCCTATTAGAGGCTCCTTCGCGGCGGAACCCGTGGCCGGTGCCCGTCACGACGTCATCATCAGCCTTGCGAGCGTCTCATGCCACAGTATCTGATCGAGCGCAATATCCCTGGCGCCGGCAAGATGTCCCCGGACGAGCTGAAGGCCATTTCGCAGAAGTCCTGCGGTGTGCTGAACGAACTCGGGCCCACGATTCAATGGGTCCAGAGCTACGTCACTGGCGATCAGATCCACTGCATTTACCGTGCGCCAAGCGAGGCGATGGTGCGTGAGCATGCGCGCATGGGTGGATTCCCGGCGGACCGCGTGTCGGAGATCGTGACGATTATCGATCCGACGACGGCGGAGTAGCGGACAGACGCGAGGCCATCATGCGCATCCGTACACTCTCGCGCATTGCGGCGATGCTGCTGGTGGCCTCGACGTATCCGGTGGTGGCGGTCGCTCAGACGCGTGCCGCCGCCTTCACCGTGCCGACGCCCGTCGGCTACGTGAACGACTACGCCAACGTCATCCCCGACTCGACGCGTCGAAGCCTGTCGGATTCACTGCTGCAGCTGAAGAACCGTACCGAAGGGGAGGTTGTGGTGGTCACCCGCGCAACGCTGGAAGGACTCGATGTGAGCGACATGGCGCGTCGCATCGGCAACGCATGGGGGGTCGGCGCGCGTACGGGACGCGCACGACAGACCGGCACCATCGTGCTGTTGATTCCCAAGGAAACATCGACGGACGGGCGCGGATACTGTCGCATCGAGCTCGGTGACGGCGCGAATGCGTTTATCCCCGACTCGGTGGCGAGTTCGATCTGTGTGGCAGCGACACCCGCGTTTCGCGCGCGCCGGTATGGCGAGGCGTTGCAGGGCATCGTCTTGGCACTGTCGAAGCGGTACGATGCGGCGCTACGGTAGCGTCATCGGTGCGCTCCGGGTGAGCGTGCTCGTGGTGAGCATGCTGGCATCGCCGGCGCGCGCGAGTGCGCAACCCGCTGCGGCGGTTCCTGCGACTTCGACCGACACACTCCCCTCCGTACCGTTGCCGCCCGCGCTCGACCGTGTGCTGCGCGACTACGAGCGCGCCTGGCGGGCCCGCGATGTCGCGGCGCTCGTCGCGCTGTTCACGGACGACGGTTTCGTGCTGCAGCCCGGTCGCCCCCCGGCGCGTGGACGCGTCGCGCTGGCGCGCGTGTACGAGGGGCAGGGCGGCGGCGCCTTACGCTTGCGGGCACTCTCGTACGGGCAGGCAGACACCGTGGGTTACATCATCGGCGCCTACGGCTACGGCAACGCACCCGTCGACGAGGGCAAGTTCACGCTGACCTTGCGGCGCGCTCGCGGCGGCCGCTGGCTGATCGCGTCGGACATGGACAACGGCAGCAAGCCGTCGCGCTGATGGCAGATCCCACGTCGACGCCGTACCGCTGGTACACGCGCCCCGTGTTCTTCGTGGCCGACATCCACCGCGCGGCGCAGTACTACATCGACCAACTCGGTTTCACCAAGCAGTGGCCTACCGACGACGACGCGGCCACGGTGTGTCAGGTCCATCGCGGTGAGTGCGAAATCATTCTCTGCGAAGCGACGTCACGCGTGGGCACGGGGCGACTCTTCATCGAGCTCACCGCGGTCGCATTGGCTGCGTTGCGCGAGGAACTCGCGTCGCGCCAGGTGCCGACGGCCGACACGTGGTGGGGATACGACTCGCTGCAGCTGCTGGATCCCGACGGCAACGAGCTGCTCTTTCCGGAGCCAGGCTAAGCGTTGCCGCTCACGGCCACGGCAATCGATCGTCCACGAGAAACTGCTCGCGTTCGAACAGGTGCGTGTCGCGCACCCGCGTGAGGTCGCCGCGCGTGAAATCCACCGCGCGTCGTGTGGCCGTACAATGCCAGCGCTCGACGTGCTGCGGCGTGGCCTGATGAAACACCGCCGGTGAGAACGCTCCCACGTTGGTCCCGTGCTCGGCGTCGCGCGCCGAGGGAAACCGGAAGAGCTCGACCTGTGCGTCGCGCATGGCGCGACCGAGTGGCTGAGACGCGCTGTAGGATACTGGTGAGGAGATCTCGGCGGCATGCGCCGAGAAGGGCGGTGCGGCGAGGTCGATCGCGCGGTCGCTGCGCATGCGCACCGTGAAGCTCGTGAGCGCAGTGCTGACCGGCTCGAGCGCGGCGTGCGTGCCTTCGAGAAAGAGCAGCCGATAGTAGGCCACCTCGGCGAAGGCGGTGCGCTGCTGCTCGGACCCGTACCAGATGCCGCGTTCGTGTCGCGTGCCGAAGCGCGAGCCGTGACGCAGGGGCGGATACCGGAACGGCGTGAAGAGCAGGTAGTGCAAACGCGCGCCGACGGTGACCGGCGGCTTCACGCGATCGATGAGCTCCTCGAGCAACTCCTGCTCGGCCGCCGACGTCACGAGCTTGCGTGTTGAGACCTCGTGCTGCGATTCCACCACGCGCCACGCGACCAGCCGCAGCGCCTGAAGCTCAGAGTCGCCCGCGCATTGCATCCAGATATTGGACGACATCCACCAGGCCCTCGACGGTTCGGATTCGCTCGGCGGGAACGCCGCTGAGATGATCATTCATGGCGTGCAGCCAGGTGCGCGCCTTGGCGTCATCCCCGCCAACGAGTGCATCGAGCGACCGGAACAGCCGCACGAACATCAGGGCCAGCTCGCCTTCCTTGCTGGCCGGATCGACGCCGCGGCCGTTCTGCATGCGGGAGACGGAGGCCTCGCTGACGCCGATGACCGTGGCCAGGTGGCGACTGGTCAGCCCCAATCGTTCGGCGGCGGCGAGCGCCGCCTGGGCGATCACCGCCGCTGGATCGGGCTTGGTGCGGAGCGTGGTGCGCGCTTGCATGTGTGAAAGAATACCGCCAAATCCTTGCATGTGCAAGCGCATGCAAGGGCGTGCTGGCGTTTACCCCTGTACGAACGCGAGCAGGTCCGCATTCAGCTGCGTCTTGTGGGTGTTGGTCAGCCCGTGCGGCGCGCCCGGGTACACCTTGAGCGTGGACCCCTTCACGAGCTTCGCCGACGCGAGCCCGGCCGCACCGATGGGCACGACCTGATCGTCGTCGCCGTGCACGATCAGCGTGGGCACGGTGAATTTCTTCAGGTCGTCGGTGAAGTCCGTTTCGGAGAACGCCTTGATGCAGTCGTACGTGCTCTTGTGGCTGGCGAGCATGCCTTGCATCCAGAACCATTCCATGGCGCCTTCCGACGGCTTGGCGTCCGGGCGGTTGAAGCCGAAGAACGGCCCACTGGCCAGTTCGCGGTAGAGCTGTGCGCGATCGGCGATCGACGACGCGCGAATGCCGTCGAATACGGAAATCGGCAGGCCGTCGGGATTGGCATCGGTCTTGAGCATCAGCGGCGGCACGGCGGAGATTAGCGCGACCTGCGCGAGGCGGCCGGTGCCGTGTCGTCCGATGTAGCGCGCCACTTCACCGCCGCCCATGGAGAAGCCGATGAGTGTCACCTCGCGCAGATCGAGCGCATCGATGAGTTCGGCGAGATCGTCGGCAAAGGTGTCCATGTCATTGCCCGTCCACGACTGACTCGAGCGGCCGTGTCCGCGCCGGTCGTGCGCGATGCAGCGGAATCCATGGTCGGCGAGGTGCAGCATCTGCGCTTCCCAGCTATCGGCATTGAGCGGCCAGCCGTGACTGAACACGATCGGTCGCCCGGTGCCCCAGTCCTTGAAGTACATCGTATTGCCGTCGCGGAGCGTGAGCAGGTTGCCCTTCAGTGTCGGTGCGGAATCCGTGGCACTCATCAGTCTGTCTCCAGATGTGGGATTTGGTGCCACCGCGGCGCGCTGGTCACTCGACGCATCGGATTGCAAGGAGTTCGCCAGCGATTGCCTTTCTACTCGGACCGAAAAGGCGGGCGAAAAGTTGTGCTGCATCTGACGCGGCGTTACGATCGTGCCCTGCGGTAGGACTGCACGCGAACACAGCTGTGCGTCGTCCCACGTTGCTTTATTGGAGTCATCGCAATGCATGCAGTGTCGTTGGACGTGACACGGTCGGTCGCACGGCGCGCGTCATGCCTCGCAGTAGGTCTCGCACTGTTCGGTGCGCCATTGGTGCTTCATGCCCAGTCGGCCGTAGCGTTTCGCGTATCGGCCGCGCCGATGCTGACGATTGGTGCCGAGGACAAGGGGCCCGCGTATCAGCTGGATCGCGTGTTCGGCGCCGTTCGCCTACCAGACGGACGGATCGCGATCGGCAACAGCGCGACGAGCGAACTTCGACTGTTTGACGCGCGTGGGGCATTCCTGACATCGGCCAGTCGACGTGGCGGCGGGCCGGGGGAGTTCGATGAGAACGAAGCGATCTTTCCGCGCGTACACGGTGCCACGTTGGTGGCCAACGATATGACGCATGCGCGGGTGAATCGCTATGACTTCGCCGGCAAGGTGCTCCCGCAACTCACGCTGAAGTCGATTCCGGGCGCGGTGCAATCAGTCCTCGACGCCACCGCCGGCCCGCACCTGATCGCGCGTGCCACGGCGTCACCCCGACTGCAGGGCGCTCCGGGTCAGCGCATCTCGACCCGCTACCGATTCGCGGTGTACGACTCGACGGGCATGCAGCGCGCCGCCTTGTTCGAATTGCCGTCGCGTGAGCGCATGGTGCATGCGTTCGGTGGCTCGATGCGCTTTCCATATATCCCGTTCTCGCCAGAGCCCATTGTGGCCGCGTCCACCGACAGGATCTATCTCATCCGGGATGGCACGCCGACGATCGAAGTGTGGTCGCTCGCCGCGAAGCGGATCGGCACGCTGACGTGGAACGCCCGGCCCATCGAAGTGCGTGACATCTGGACGCGGTGGCGACAGGCCGAACTCGACGCCGAGACGCGACAGACGAGCAAGCTGTTCTACGAGGACTTCCTGAGCGACCGGTTGCCGCTGCCGAAATTCGTGCCGGTCGCGGAGGCCATGCATGTGGATCCCGCCGGCCGGCTCTGGATTGTGCGCACCCGCCTTCCCTGGGATCCCGCGCGCCGCTGTGATGTCCTCGATGCCGCCGGTCGCTTCCTCGGCACCGTCGCGCTCCCGCCCAACTTCACGATGCTGCAGGTTGGAGCGGACTTCGTGCTTGGTCGAGCGCGCGACGACGATGACGTGGAGCAGGTGCAGCTGTATCGCCTCACGCCTGTGGGTGCGCGTTAGCGCGCGAGGCTGCATGTTTGCAGGTGTATGATGCCTGCCGTCCGTCGGGACTCGGCACGCCATTCCACAGTGAGTATTCATGTACCACGCATTGCTGATTCCCCTTGCGTCATTGATGGTCGCACCGGACTCGCTGAACGAGCCGGCGCCCGCATCAGTGCCTCGCCCATGTCGTACGGCGGTCGACGTGCCGTTCGACACCACGGTAGCAAACCCAGGCGCCGACTCCCTCGTGCAATTTCAGCTTCGGGGTGCTGGACCGGAGTATCCCGCCGACCTTCGGTCGGCACGTAGCGGCCGTGTGATCGCGAGATTCGTCGTCGATACGAGTGGTCGCGTGGCGAAAGGAAGTGCCACGATCGTGTCGGAGTCGCACCGCGGTTTTGGACAGTCAGTTTGCCAGTTTTTGGCGCACGCCCGCTTCAAGTCGGCGGTGGTGAATGGTCGAAAGCTGACCGTCGAAGTGTCAGCAGCGCCCTTCACGTTTCAATTCGGCAGCCGGGACTGAGTGACGCCGCGCGCGATGGCGACGCGGTGATTGTAGTCACGCGGGATAGCAACGGAAACAAGCCGTTCCTGCCTGACACCGATAAGAACCGATAGCAACAGCAGCGAACGGATTCGGTCGGTGGCGACTACGGAGCCCTGGCCGTCGCGCACCATTCAATTCGTGAAATGAACTGCGGATAAGCCACCGAGTCGGTCGCGCAACGACGATGATCGGTTGCTATCGGTTCGTATCAATTTCTATCCGTGTCAGTCAGGAACAGTCTGATTCCGCTCTTATCCGCGGCCCATTGGTCGGGTGGAACGGGCTCTCCGGATAGCAACGGAAACAAGCCGTTCCTGCCTGACACGGATAGGAACCGACAGCAACAGCAGCGAACGGATTCGGTCGGTGGCGACTACGGAGCCCTGGCCGTCGCGCAGCATTCAATTCGTGAAATGAACTGCGGATAAGCCACCGAGTCGGTCGCGCAACGACGATGATCGGTTGCTATCGGTTCGTATCAATTTCTATCCGTGTCAGTCAGGAACAGTCTGATTCCGCTCTTATCCGCGGCCCATTGGTCGGGTGGAACGGGCTCTCCGGATAGCAACGGAAACAAGCCGTTCCTGCCTGACACCGATAAGAACCGATAGCAACAGCAGCGAACGGATTCGGTCGGTGGCGACTACGGAGCCCTGGCCGTCGCGCAGCATTCAATTCGTGAAATGAACTGCGGATAAGCCACCGAGTCGGTCGCGCAACGACGATGATCGGTTGCTATCGGTTCGTATCAATTTCTATCCGTGTCAGTCAGGAACAGTCTGATTCCGCTCTTATCCGCGGCCCATTGGTCGGGTGGAACGGGCTCTCCGGATAGCAACGGAAACAAGCCGTTCCTGCCTGACACGGATAGGAACCGACAGCAACAGCTTCGAACGGATTCGGTCCGTGGTCACGACGGCGCTCCGGCGGTCGCGCACGTTTCAGTTCGTGAAATGAACTGCGGATAAGCTACCGAGTCGGTCGTGCAACGACGATGATCGGTTGCTATCGGTTCGTATCAATTTGTATCCGTGTCAGTCAGGAACAGTCTGCTTCAGCTCCTATCCGCGGCCCGACACCACATCGCGCGACAGCTTACGCCGCAGGCTGCGCCGCCAGCCACGTGACGTACTGCGCGATGCCGGTGGCGACGTCGGCGAAGCGGTGATCGCAGCCGGTGCTGCGCAACTGTGTGAGATCGGCTTGCGTGAAGCACTGATACTTGCCTTTCAGCGCCTCGGGGAAGTCGATGTACTCGAGCAGTCCTTGCGCAAGCAGCTCAGCGATGGGCAGTGCGGCTTCACCGCGCAGCGCGCGGACGGCGTTCACGGTGGACACCGCGACGTCGTTGAAGGGCTGGGCGCGGCCGGTGCCGAGGTTGAAGATGCCGCTCTGGTCGGGGTGTTCGAGGAACCAGAGGTTGACCGCGACCACGTCATTCACGAACACGAAGTCGCGCGACTGCTCGCCGGGCGCGTAACCGCCGTATTCGCCGAACAGCCGGACCTTGCCGCTTTCGCGGAACTGATTGAAGTGATGGAACGCCACCGACGCCATGCGGGCTTTGTGCTGCTCGCGCGGGCCGTACACGTTGAAGTAGCGAAAGCCCACGACCTGGTGGCCGGCGTGCGGCAGCATGCGGCGCACGACGTTGTCGAACAGCAGCTTGGAGTAGCCGTACACATTGAGCGGCTGCTCGAACTCGGGCTCCTCGCGGAACGAGGCGCTGCCGCCGTACGTCGCCGCTGACGAGGCGTACAGCAGTCGTGTGCCCTGACGCTGGCAGGCGTCGAGCAGGTCCTTCGAGTTGCGATAGTTGTTGTCGAGCATGAAGCGGCCATTGTGCTCCATCGTGTCCGAGCAGGCGCCCTCGTGCAACACGGCATCCACTTTACCGAATTCACCGCGCGCGAAACGCTGGTAGAAGTCGGACTTGTCGAAGTAGTCGCTGATCTGCGCGCCGTTCAGATTGCGATACTTCTGCCCGTCGGTGAGATCGTCCACGGCGATCACATCATCGATGCCGATAGCGTTCAGTCCATGCACGATGTTACTGCCGACCATGCCGGCGGCGCCTGTGACGACAACTTTCATCTTGACGGGAATCCTTCGCGAAGTGGAGTCGGACGGCAGTGCCGAGGGAAGTATGGGCCGTGCACCGCGACGACGCGACCGGCGGCGGCTGTCGTGATAATCTAGCGCGCGGTTGTACGGCTTTCCCTCACGCACGCGAGGGCCATGCGCTGCAACGTTGGGTTCGTCGGCCACATGGTCGACGAGACCTGACTCCCAGGGAGATGCCGGTGCACGTCAGAGACATCATGACGACGAAGGTTTTCACCATTCAACCGACCAAACACCTGCGCGCCGTCGAGGAGATCATGAAATGGGCGCATGTGCGGCATGTGCCGGTGGTCGACGACCATGGGCGCCTGGTGGGCATCGTGAGCCATCGGGATCTGATGGGGGCCGCCATCTCGACGCTGCAGGTCAGAATCTCGGAGGTGGAGCGCAATCAGCACACCGCGGCGATCGAAGTCCGCCACATGATGCATCATCCTACCGCGACGATCGGGCCGGATGAGCGGGTGCAACGCGCCGCTCACCTCATGCGATCGCTGAAAATCGGCTGCTTGCCGGTCCTCGAGGATCAGCATCTCGTGGGCATCGTGACGGAGGCCGATCTGCTGCACATCGTGGAAGAGCTGCCGGACGCCGCGCTCGTGTTACGGTCCTAGCTCGGGTACATCGTTGGCGGTGGGGAGTTCGGCCGGCGGCGCGGCGCGTCTGGCCAGCAGCAGCGAACTCGCCGCCGCCACGGTGCCGGCCAGTGACATGATGCCGAGGAACATGACCGGCGCGCCGATCGCCATCGCCAGCGCACCGAGCGCCAGTCCGGCGAGGGCGCCCCACGCGGCGAAGCGCGGCATCGACAGCTCGTCGAAGCGCTGACGTCGGGCGGCGACCATCAACACGATGGCGAAGATGACGCCGCCGATGAAGCCGGGAATCGCGAGCGTCTGCGGCCACATGTCCACCTTGGACGCCATCGCGAGTCCGCCGGGGAGCACGTTGTCGAGCAACTCGATGACGCCGCCGACCCCCATCCCACCAACGGCCCAGAGCACGCCCATGCCAAGCGTGGCGCGCACGCGTTTCAGCCACATCGGCATCATTCCGCACCCGTGATGAGATCCCGCGCCTGCGCGTCGCTGAGCCACAGGTCGGACCGGGCGTCGCCGGCCGCGAGCGCGATGGGTGGTGCGGCCCGTCGCGCCAGCCAGAGCGATCCCGCGGCGGACGCGGCGCTCAGCGCCGTGAGCGGCACGACGAGGATGCTGGTGATCGCCCAGAACTCGTGTGCGAGATCGGCGCCGGTGGCGGATCCGGACAGCACCGCCGACGCCGGGATCATGGTCAGCAACAGGCCGCCCACGGCGCCCCAGCCGGCGAAGCGACACACCGAGAGCTCGTCAAAGCGTCGCCGATGCTCGCCGATGCCCAGGAGCACCGAAAAGAGCGCGCCCCCGATGAACCCCGGCACCGCCAGCGCTGGGAGCGGGGCGTCGAACACCGCAAAGAAGGCATTCCATGGGAGCCAGGGGAGGAGCCGGCTGCTCACGCCAATCAGGAGTCCGGCCACGGCCCACGCGACGGCCCACAACAGCGCCAGTACGAGGTAGCCGCGTAGGCGTTTCAGCCATCTGCGCATCGAGACTCCGGGGATTGAGGCCACATCGGCGAACACATTGTGCTTTACAACATAAAGTACTTGACACACTCCGCAAGTCTGTCGATACTCCTTGATATGGCTGCCCCTTCGTCGGAACCGCCCGCGCTTCACGACCGGGCGCTGCAGGACCTGTCGTTCATCAGGCGCACCATGGAGGGTGCGGCGTCGTTCACCGACGTGCCGGGGTGGGGACTCGTGGGCGTGGGGGCGACGGCGTTGGTGGCTGCGCCGCTCGCCGACCGGCAGGCGGATCCGGCGCAATGGTTGACCGTGTGGCTCGCGGCGGCGGTGGTGGGCGCGTCAGTCGGCGGCGCGGCGATGTACGCCAAGATGCGAAAACGGGTGGGCGACGGCGACGCGCTCCGGCTCAGTGTTCCGGCCCGGAAGTTTCTGTTCAGCTTCTGGCCCGCGATCCTCGCTGGTGCCGTGCTCACGTTCGCGCTCGTCGATCCGTATACCCCCGGCATTCAGCCGCATCTCACCGCGCGCGTGCTGCCGGGCTTGTGGCTGTTGCTGTACGGCATGGGTGTCACCACCGCCGGTACGTTCTCCATCCGCGCCGTGCCGCTGATGGGTTTCGGTTTCATCACACTCGGCGTGCTCGCGCTCTTCGTGCCCGCCGCCGACGGAGATCTCATGATGGCGCTCGGCTTCGGCGTACTGCATCTGGTGTTCGGCGTCCGCATCGCGCGGAGGCACGGTGGATAAACGCGATGGCAGTGCCGCGCGCGTGCATCGTGACGAACCACCTCGCGAACCACGTGAGGAGGGAACGCCCTTGAAGGCCATCGACGGAGACGCGTTGACGCCGATGGCGCTCGATCGTCTCATCCACGAGCGGGTCCGCCTGGCGATCGTGAGTGCGCTGGCCGTGCATGAATCGCTCACGTTCAACGAGCTCAAGGCGCTCCTCGAGACCTCCGACGGCAACGTGTCCGTACATGCGCGGAAGCTCGAAGACGCTGGCTACATCACCTGCACGAAGGGCTTCGACGGGCGCGTACCGCGCACCGAGTACCGCCTCGCCGCCGCCGGTCGTTCGGCGCTCGAGCGGTATCTCTCACACATGGAAGCGCTGATCAAGCGCGTGGGGGGCGCGTGACGCGTGTACCGCAACATCTGGCGTTGATCATGGACGGCAACGGCCGGTGGGCCACCGGCAAGGGACGTCCGCGCTGGATGGGACACGTGCGCGGCGCGCACACCGCGCGAGAAGTGGTCTCCTACTGCGCGCAGCGCGGCGTCGAGCAGCTCACGCTGTATGCGTTCTCCAGTGACAACTGGAAGCGCCCGGCAGACGAAGTGGGCTTTCTCTTCGATCTGTTCGCCTCACACCTCGAACGCCAACTGGCCAAGCTGCTCAAGCACGGCATCCGCTTGTCGGTGATCGGCCGTCGTGATCGCTTGCCGCGCGCGCTGTGCGAGGCCATCGAGGCCACCGAAGCGCGTACGGCCCACGGGACTCGCATGCATCTGCGCGTGGCCGTGGACTACTCGAGTCGCGCGGCGATTCACGAAGCGTACGCGATGGCTGAAGGCACCAGCGGTACGCTGGCGAACACGAACAACATCCTGCCGCCGGTCGACCTCGTGCTGCGGACCGGCGGCGAACGACGGTTGTCCGACTTCCTGCTCTGGGAGAGCGCGTACGCCGAACTCGCGTTTCTCGACGTGAACTTTCCCGATCTCTCCACCGCCGACCTCGACGCGGTCTTTGCGGACTATGCGAAGCGAGATCGACGGTATGGTGCGGTGCCGGCCGCGGTGAGCGCCTAACCCACGCGGGCGCGACGTCGCATGACCACGACGCCGAGCATCGCCGACGCGACGAGCACGAACGTGGAGGGTTCCGGGACGGTGGTACTGGGGGGCGGCGTGCCGGGCGTTGTGGCGGTGGCCGAACAGACATCGCCGAGCGCGAACGTTCCGTCGGCGTCCCCCTCGCTGCCGGGCGCATCGAGCGTCGCATTGCACCACGCCGCCACGCCATAGTCGTTGTCGGCGAAGCGCGCGTAGGTGCTCACGCCCACCGTATTCACGTCGTTGGCGTCGAACCACGCATCGGTGGTCCCGCTGAACCGGTACTGGCCGCCGTCGCACGTCCACACATCCGTGAGATAGAACGCGTCGATCGCGCCGCCCGTCGCCGCCACGCCGCAGCCGCCGACATACTGCGACCACTGCACGCCGATCTTATCGCTCACATCGGCGCGCACGTTCATGAACGACAGGTAGCTGTCGAAGAGCGACGCCGTAGACGTCGTGGACGAGCGCGCCGCATACTGCCAGCCATCAGCGGTGCCTGGCGCCGGGGCTCCATCCAGCGAGGTAACGGCGGCGGTGCGGCCGAGTTCATCGGATACCGATGCGCCGCTCACCGGAAGGGCGCTGGCGCCGGCGTACGAGAAGAAGAAGCTCGACAGGGCACTGGTGACGGCGGCACCGGGGCCGACGCCTTCGTCGTGCCGGACGACGACCTGAAGCTCGGTGCCAATCCGCTCACCGCCACCGGCGAAGAAGGCATTGGTCGTAAGCTCCAGCCAGCTGCACGACTGCACGCCGGTGGTAAAGCAGACGGTGAAGTTCCGGGTCTGCGGTTGCGCCGCCAAAGGGCGCGCTGGCAGCACGGCGAGCGTCGCGGCCGTGGCGATGCCCGCGGTGAGGCGAGTGAAGCGGAGGCCAGACATGACTATTTCGCCCCCGGAAGCGTACTCAACTGCTGACGCACGATGAGCAGATGCAGCGACAGGGCGTCGCGATCGGCGTCCGGCTCCGTATCGAGCGAACGCGCGAGGTCGACGGCCTGCTCGGTGGCGTCCAGCGCTGCCGATAGCGCCGCGCGGTCGCCGCTGGCCAGTGCCGACCGCAAGGCGGTCAGCGCACCGCCGATCGGTGAGTCGGCCGGCGTGGACGCCAACAGACGGGCGGCCGCATCGTCGAGCACGTCGCCCACCAGGAGTCGGCTTTCGGCGGAGAGCTGGCTGTGCGGTGAAGCGGACTCGTCGATGGGGGAGGTGGGCGACGAACTGTTGCTGCAGCCGACGAGGCTGAGGGACGCCGCCAGCGCGGCGGCGGCCGCGGCGCGCGCGGCGCCATGCGAGGATCGGAATGACGTGGACATGAGCATCAGGGGGTCGAGGGCGCGCAGACCCGGACGGCGCCGGGCATCAGTGAACGACGCCAAGCTCGCGATGGGCTTCGCTTGGCCATCACCTGCGATCACCTCGCCTCACCTGCATGGCTGAGTTCGCTGAGTGATGGGCAGGAGAAGTGGCGCGGCAGGTTGCTCCCCGTTCACGGCAGCATCCCGCCGGACGCTCACCACCCTCTCCTATCCATCGACATGTCACGATTCATTCGACCGGCCGCTCGCGCCCTGGCGCTCTCCGCCCTCGCCCTCGCCACCTCGCTGGGTGCTGCCGCCACGGCCTCCGCACAGACCGTGTTCTATGCCTGCTATGTGCCGGCGTCGGGCACGGTGTACCGGATCAAGGCGGCCAATACGCCGCAAAACTGTCTGCAGCCCACACACGTGGCCTTCAATTGGACCGACGGCGCCAGTGCGCTCGCGTCGTTGCAGGATGCGGTAAAAATGACCGACGTCGCCGCCGGCGATGTCACCGGCGTCTTTACGAACCTGACCGTGGGCAAGCTGCTGGGACGCGCGCTGGCCACCACGCCTCCGACCGACGGGCAGGTGCTGACGTGGAACGCGACGACGTCAAAGTGGGAGCCCAAGACAGTGGCGTCCGGCGGCGGTGGTGTGACCGACCATAGCCAGCTCACCGGTGTCGAACAGGACGATCACCCGCAGTACATGCTCACCGAAGGGATACGTTCGAGCAACGGTTTCGCAGTCACGGGGGTGCCGAGCAATTTTGGCCCGATGGTCTCCGGTCCTGGGCGCCGGCTGATGTGGTATCCGGGGAAGGCCGCGTTTCGGGTTGGAGAAGCTGCTACCACTGAATGGGATAGTCCGAAGATCGGTGCCTTCTCGACGGTCTTGGGCTTTGGCACCGCGTCCGGCGCTAGCTCCTTCGCCACCGGCGGCGGCGTGGCCAGCGGCGTGAGCGCCTTCGCGGCCAACCAGGGCACCGCGTCCGGCGATAACTCGCTCTCATGGGGGTCCAGTTCCACGGCGAGTGGGAGCGGCGCCATCGCGATGGGCATCAACGCGACGGCCGCTGGCCTGACGTCGGTCGCCATTGGACCGCTCGCCAATGCCTACGGTGAGCGATCGATGGCGTTCGGCTACAGGGCGAATGCCAGTGCTGAGAGCGCCGTGGCCATGGGTCCAGACGCGACGGCAAGCGGCATTCGCAGTGTCGCCATCGGTGTCGGCGCGAACACCAACAACAAGGGCGGATCCGTCGTCATCAACACGTCCGGTGGCACCGGCACCCTTGGCGTGGAGTCACGCTACGACGGCCAGTTCGCCGTGCGCGCCAGTCACTTCTGGTTCGGCAATTCCCGGTTTGCCGACAAGACCGTCGGCCGCTACCTCGAAACCGGCACCGGCGCGTATCTGAGCGACGGCGGCACCTGGACCAACGTCTCCGACTCCACCAAGAAGACCGCGTTTCTCCCCCTCGACGGTGAAGCCACGCTGCAGAAGCTGGCCGCGCTGCCGGTATACAGCTGGCAATACAAGGCCGAGTCGAAAGAGACGCGTCACGTTGGGCCCACGGCGCAGGCCTTCCATGCCGCCTTCGGACTCGGCGACACCAACACCGCCATCAGCACGGTCGACATCGACGGCATCACGATGGCCGGCGTGAAAGCCCTCGAGCAGCGCACGAAGGCGCTCAAGGCGGAGACGAACGCACTGCGTGCCGAAAATGCGGAGCTTTCGGCTCGCGTTTCGCAGCTGGAAGCGGCCGTGGCGCAACTGCTGGCCGCCGCGCGCCGCTGATGTCGACGTCATCGCTCACGGCCGATCAGGTCGCGACGATCCGCTCCACGTGGTCGCTCATCGGAGCGACCACGGACGCGGTGGCCCCGCAGTTCTACGCGCGGCTGTTCGTGCGGGAGCCATCGCTGCAGCCTCTGTTCGCGCACACCGACCTCACGGCACAGGGAGACAAGCTGACGCACACCCTCGCGGTGGTGGTGCGCAACGCCGACGTGCTCCATACCCTCGGTCCCGCGATCGAGGCCTTGGGCCAACGACATGCAGGGTACGGCGTGGTGTCCGCGCACTACGCCGTCGTCGCGGAGGTGTTGCTGGACACGTTCGCCGCCGTGCTGGGAGATGCCTTTCCCGCGCCGGCACGCGAGGCGTGGACGGTGGCCTTGATGCAGATCGCCTCCGCGATGCAGCGCGGCGCAGAACGGGTTGACGGTGTGTACGCGGTGTCGCCGTCGTGACACAACCGGCGGTGCACGCGTTGGCCGACGCTTGCGATCAGCTCACGAGCATTCGCCCCGCCGCTGACGCCGCGTTGGCGGCCCGCCTCGCGCGCATGTCCGGTGCCGAGGCGCCACGCCTCCTGGTGGAGCCGCCGAACGTGTGGCTCGACCTGCTCGTGCCGGTACTCACGGCGCCAAGTGACGCACCGGAGTTGTTGGCGTCGATTCGGATGCTGGTGCAATGGGCGGCGGCGCGCCAGTACGGGCCGCTCCACCTGTCGACGGTGATGCGGGCACTGGACTGGGTACTGCGCGATCTGCTGCCGACGCCGTATACGATCGGGGCGGCGGCGGCCTTTGCCGAACGGGCGATGCTGTTGGAACGCGTGGCCGCGCGAAGCATCACCCCGCGTGACACGGCCATCGCGTCGTCAAGCGAGCGCGGCGCCTGAGCTTGCCGTCCGAGCTTGCTGGCTGAGCGCGGCCGTCTCTAAGTTTGCGCACCGCTTCGCTGCGTTTCCCCGATTCCCGACTCTTGCTACGCATTCAGACCTTTGGTGGACTAGCGATTTCGCACCCCGAGCGCGAGCTGGGCGGATCGTTGGTCCAACCACGGCGGTTGGCGATTCTTGCCGTGTTGGCCAGAGGCGGTGCGCGCGGGGTGTCTCGCGAACGGCTTACGCGCCTCTTCTGGCCCGATGATGAGGAGGAGCGCGCCAAGAAGGCGCTGGCGCAGGCGATCTATGCCCTGCGACGCGACCTGCAGGACGATGGCGCCATCGAAGGGACGCGCGACCTGACGCTGAATGCCGATGTCATTTCGAGTGACGTCGCCGAGTTTGCGTCGCTGACGAAGGCGGGCCGCCTGGAAGACGCGGCGGCATTGTACGTCGGCGGATTTCTCGATGGCTTTCACCTGGTCGGTGCGGCAGACTTCGAGCGATGGGTCGAGGAAGAGCGCTCGGCGTTGCAGGCGCAGTACACGCGTACCGTCGAACGGCTCGCGATGGCGGCCGACACCGATGGGCACACGGAACGCGCCGTGTCATGGTGGCGCGCACTCACGTCAATCGATCCGCTCAACGCGCAGACGGCGGTGCGCTATATGCACGCGCTCGATGCTGCGGGACAGCGGTCGGCGGCGCTTACGCACGCGCGGATCTATGAGACGTTGATCGCGCAGGAATTGGATCTGCCGCCCGATCGCGCCGTGATTGCGTTGGCCGAGGAATTACGCGCGCGGCCGGAGCGTGCGGTCGCGGTGGCTCCCACTCCGGAGGTCGTGCCGGAGGGTGTGGAGAGGTCACCGGAGACGCGACCGGCCCCGGTGCTCGAGGCTGCTCCGAGGGGCATGCCAGCCCCTGCGGAAACGGAGGCGGCTGCACAACTGCACACCGGTCCGCGCCCACGCTCGCGCGTCGCGATGGGCATGGTCGCCGCCGCGATGGTCGCCCTCACCGTGTCCGCCATGTTGTACGTACGTCGGAGCAATGCGACCGAGCCGGTTTCAGTACTCTCGACTCGACACGTGACGGCCGATGCGGGACTGGAAGTCGACCCGGCACTGTCGCCGGACGGACGATTCCTCGCGTATGCCGGCGGTGAAGAGAGCGCGCTGCGAATTTTCGTGCGACAGATTGACGGCGGCAGCCCCATTCAGGTGAGTGGAGGATCCCGCGGCGAGCATCGTCGGCCACGCTGGTCGCCGGATGGGTCCCGATTGATTTTCCAGACGGAAGAGGGGCTGTGGGTGATTCCGGCACTCGGCGGCACCGCGCGATTGGTCGTGAAAGATGGGCGATATCCCGAGTGGTCATCGAGTGGATCGGAAATCGCCTGGACTATCCGGGACTCCGTCTTTGCGCAGCCACTCGATGGGGGAAGCCGACGTCTCATCGGTCTGGTGCCCGCCGCGCACTCGCCGGTGTGGTCACCAGACGGTGCGCGCGTCGCGGTCTCGTCCGACAGTCGCGGGTTCGTGTACGGCGTGTCGTCGCCGTCGGCCGCGCCGAACACGATCGGCGCGGTGGGCGGCGGGAAGATCTACGTGCTTCCGGCGTCCGGCGGCGCGGCGACGGAAGTCGTCGGCGGCATCGCGCTGAACACGAGCCCCGCCTGGTTGGGGGACAGTCGTCGCTTCGCCTTCGTGTCCAATCGTGACGGCGTGCGCGATATCTATGTGCAGTCGCTCGCGAGCAACGGCGCGGCCGAGGGCGTGCCGGTTCGCATGACCACGGGTCTCGATCCGCACACGATTTCCAGCACGACGGACGGCCGGTCGCTGGCCGTGTCCGTGTTTCGTCAGAAAGCCAACCTTTGGCAGCAAACGCTGTCGGACACCGTCATCTCGACGCGCAGCGCATTGCCCATCACGTCGGGTACGCAAGCCGTCGAAGCCATCGACCTGTCGCCCGATGGACGCTGGCTGGCGTACGACTCCGACCGCGACGGCAAGCAGAGCATCTATCGTATCGCCGCCGACGGCAGCGGCACCAGCGAGCAGCTGGTGACCGGCAATGCGCAGCTCTTCCATCCGGCGTGGTCGCCCGATGGCAGTTCGCTGGCGTATCAGTCGCTCGCCGGGCTGCGCGTGCAGGTCGCTGTAGTCGAATTGCCTGGGACGTCGCCGGCGTACCTGCGCTTCGTTGGGTGGAGCGGCGACCTGCGCTTTCCGCAGTGGCGGCGTGGCGGTCGCGCGTTGCTGGTGGAAGGCGTGGGTGACAGCGCCGGGATATTCTCGGTCGCCCGCGATGGCGCGAATCGCTGGTTGGCGCCGAATCGAATCGCCTCGGCCGAAGCGACGCTCCCCACCGAGTCTCCCGACGGCACGCAGCTGCTCTATTTCTCACGTCGTCTCGAGCTCAGCGTGTTTGCGTACGCACGCGGTGAGAGCACGAAGCGCGTGCTGGCCAGTCGCACGGTTGGCACCGGTCTCGTGCCCTACTACGCCCGATGGATGCCCGACGGAAAAAGCGTGCTGGTGAAAGCGCGTGACGCGCAGGACGCCGTTGGCCTGTGGCAGCTGCCCATCGACGGTGGTCCGCCACGTCTGCGCATCCGCTTCGATGAAGCACGACGACCGTCGGCGCGGCATGAATTCGCCACCGACGGTCGTCGCGTGTTCTTTACGCTGGCCGATCGAACCGCGGACGTCTGGGTGTTGACGCTGCGATAGCCCGGTGTGCGCTCGTCAGTCGCCCGACGAGCCGAGCGACTTCGGCGCGCCGCCGATCACGTCAGGAAGTGCGGCTGCTACGGCACGCATTTCGTCGGGCGTGCCGATCGAGATGCGCGCCCAGTCGTTGTACGGCGGAAACGCGCGGCCGATCATGAAGCCCTTCGCGAGCATCGCCTTCTGCACCTGTTCCACCGGCATGCCGGCGTGGAAGAAGACGAAGTTCGTTTGTGAGTCGGTCATCTTGCGTCCCATCTTGGCGATGGCGGTCTTCATGATTTCGCGGCCTTCGATGTTGCGCTGCTTGCACATCGCCTGAAACGCGGTGTCCTGCAGCGACGCGGCCGCACCGAGGGCACCGAACACGCCCGGCGCACTCGTGCTGAGCGGCTGCAAGCGCGCAATGATATCGGGACGCGCGATCACGAAGGCGGTGCGCAGTCCCGCGAGGCCGTGGATCTTGGAGCCGGTGCGTGAGATGATCACGTTCTCGCCCTTCTTCACCATGTCCACGAGCGACGAGTACGACGGGTCGGTCACGAAATCGTGGTACGCTTCATCGACCAGCACCATCGAACGGCGCGACGCATTACTCACGAACGTACGCAGCTTCGCGTTGTCAGTGACGTTGGCCGTGGGGTTGTTGGGGTTGCAGACGAACGTGAGGTCGACCGCCTGCGTGAGACGACGGTCCATGGTGTCGAGGTCGTGCGTGAGGTCCGCCGCCAACGGCACCTTGTGCACCCGGATGCCGAGCGACTCGGCGTAGCGGGGCAGTCCTTCGTACGTGGGCCAGGCGGTGAGCACTTCGCCCTTCATGCCGTAGGCAAGGCAGACGATGCTCAGGAGCTCGCTCGAGCCGGCCACGATCATGATGTGGTCGACCGGCACGCCCACGGAGTCGGCGTACACCTTCTTGAGATTCGGCAAGGATGGCGCGCCGTACCACGCGTGCTGCTTCCATCCCTCCTCGATCGCCTTGCGCGCGCTCGGCGCCATGCCGTACGGGTTTTCGTTCGAGGCGAGACGGATGGGCCCGTCGGCGCGGCGGGCGGCCGCGACCATCTGCTCATGCGCCGCGAAGCCGGCCGCCGTCGTCTGCCCATCGATCACATGCGTGACGTCGCTCTCGAGGGCCGGGAGCAGCGCGGGCGTCAGGGATCCGGTGGCCATGGCGCCTCCGGCCACGAGACCCGACGACTTGAGCCACTGGCGGCGGGAGAGCGGAGACGGCGTGAACGGCGTCATGAGCAGGTCCTCTGGTTGTGGTGGCGCGGCGAACACAACGGACACTCGAGGGGGCCGGACGGAGGCGGACACGCTCCGAGCCAACCTACGCCCTATGGTACGGCCACCGGGGCGTAACCGCACGTTAAGATGTCGGCACGCTTGAGCGCCGGCGGCCAGCGGGTCAGGCTACCGCGCGTTCAATCGCTGCTGCACCATGCGGCGGAGCGTGCCGTCCTCGAGATACCGGCGCAGGTATTTTCCCGGGCAGCCGGTCTCGGCGTAGTTGTAATGCCCGCCGATACGATCGATGGGCAAGTTGTTCGCCCTCAGCGCCCACGTCATGAGATCGGCGATCGCGTCCAGTTGCCCGACGCTCGGCTCCTGCACGTCGTAGTTGCCGATCATGCTGATGAGAAAATGTCCGCCGGGATCGTAGGTCGTGTTGGTCTCGCCCTGAAAGTGCCAGTCGCGTCCTTCGAACACGCGACCGTCGAGGTCGAGCAGAAAATGATAGGGCACGTCCCACCAGTTGCGATCGCTGGCGCCCCATGACTGCAAGTTGCGCAACCGTTGTGCGGGATCATCGGCACGCGTGAGCGGCTTGCTGTCGCCGGTGTGATGCAGCGTGACGTGCGTGATGGTATGCGGAATGCGCAATCGCATGTCGGCGCCACCGGCCACGACGGCGTTGGCGACGGCGGCTGGCAACGACGCGATCGTGGCTGCCTCGAGTGCCACCAAGCCGGCGCCAAGTTCACCGGGGCCGTACACGGCGACGACGGCGATGTGAAAGCCGCGCCAATTGAACGCGCTCCCTTCACGCACCAGTCGTTCCTCACTCACGCCGTTGGTGGCCGCCTTGCCGGCCATCGTCGTGGACAGCTTCACGCGCGCGACGTCGACGGGCTTTGGGCCACTCGAGTCGACCAGCGTTTGCAGCACTGTCACCGTGAGTTCGCGAAACGACAGCGAGTCACCGGCCTTCTTGTTGCGGCGGGCGGCATCGGCGGGAATGCCGAGCGGGGGCTTCGCCTGCCACTCACGGTGGGGGACGACCGACGGTGGCCCTGCGGGCTGAGCGACGAGGGCGGCGGCCCACACGAGCGAGCACAGGCCGACGAGCGGCAAGCGAGGAAAGCACATGCTGTCGAATATGGGGGTTTACCGGTAGCTTCGCGCATGTGGCCCGTCGCCGCGGGACGGCCCGCGACTTCACCGTGGTATTGGAGACCATTGCATGACGCTGCAGCGCCTGATCGGTTCCTCTCTGGCGATCGCCCTCTTCGTCGCCGCGCCGGTTGGCGCACAGACACCCGCGCAGAACGACAGTGCGGTCCGTGCGGTGGCGCGGAGCAGCGGGCTTCCGCTGGCCACGCCGCGCACACTCCGGTTCACGACCGATGAAGCGTCGTGGATTTCGCTCGATGTGTCACCGGACGGCAAGACGATCGCCTTCGACATCCTTGGCGATCTGTACACCCTGCCGATCGCGGGAGGCACGGCGACACGCATTACCAGCGGCACCGGCTGGGATCAACAACCCCGCTTCTCGCCCGACGGCAAGCAACTCGTGTTCGTCAGTGACCGGAACGGATCGAAGAACGTATGGATCGCGAACGCCGACGGAACGAAGCCGCGTCTGATCACGCGCAGTGAGCGGATCAATTTCGCGTCGCCGATCTGGTCGGCCGATGGGCAGTACATCATCGCCACGCGCGTGGGGCAGTTGTGGATGTACAACACGAGCGGTGGATCGGGCGTGCAGCTCACGGGACTTCGCGCCGAAGGGGCCGCCGCGGCGGCCGGTGCGGTGCCCTCGCATCTGGCCGCGGCACCGTCGGGCGATGCGCGCTATCTGTGGGTGAATGTGAGTGGCGGCGTGCCGTCTACCTTGGCCAGCGCGTTGCACGCCGACCACGCCACCTCGGCACGCGAAGAAGCCGAGGAGCTCGAAGCCCGCAGCAACGCGCGTCGTGTGGGGCAGTACCAGATTGCACAGTTCGATCGCAGCTCGGGGCGTACGCTGGTGCGTACCAACGAAGTGGAGGGCGCGTTTCGGCCGGTGGCGAGTCCCGATGGCAAGTGGCTGGTATACGCCACGCGCTACGATGCCCGCGGCGCGCTCAAACTCCGCGATCTGAGCACTGGCGTCGAACGATGGCTGGTGATGGACGTGCAGCGCGACAACTCGCAGGGTGGCGGCGGCAACGATCGCGATCTCTATCCGGCCTCGGCGTTCACGCCCGACTCGAAAGCGCTGATCACCAGCTACAACGGAAAGATCTGGCGTGTGGAGATTCCGTCGGGCACCGTGGCGCCGGTGCCGTTCACGGCGCAGGTGGATCAGCAGATGGGCGCACTGGCGAAGTTCGAGTATCCCGTGAACGATTCGTCGCTCGTCGTCACGCAGATCCGCGGGGCGCGTCCGTCACCGAACGGTCGTCTGCTGGCGTTCACGGCGCTCGATCGCGTGTACGCGGGCGACATCGATTCGACTGCGCAGATCCGCAACCCGCGTCGACTCACTACAGGCACGACGGTGGAGCATGCGCCGGTGTGGTCGCCCGATGGTCGCTATCTCGCGTACGTGACGTGGAGCGATACGGTGGGCGGGCACATCTACCGTGTGCGCGCCGACGGCAGCGCACCGGCCGAACGCCTCACGCGAGCGGCGGCGTTCTACGACAAGATCGCCTACACGAAAGACGGATCGCGCATCATGGCGGTGCGCGGTTCACGCTTCAGCCGTCTGCGGCAGTTCGAGGACTTCGGTAACATCGCCAACGGCGAGTTGGAATACATCACGCTACCGGCGGCGGGTGGCGACGTCACGCGTATCGCGTGGACCGGCAGCGGTCAGTCGCAGCAGGGGCGCAACGTGCCGCACGTCGGTCCCGACAGTTCTCGCCTGTATGTGTGGGCGGGCAGTGAAGGCTTGATCTCGATGCGCTTCGACGGCACCGACCGCAAAGTCGTCGTGCGCGTGGCCGGCCCGCCGCCGCCGGCGCAGGTGCTGCCACCGGGCGCGACGCCGCCACCGCCGCCGTCGCCCGATGAAGTCGTGCTCTCGCCCGACGGCAGCCGCGCGTTGGTGCTGGCCAACAACAACGTCTTCCTGATCACCGTGCCGCCGGTGGTGGGTCAGGCACCGGCAGTAGCGGTATCGGCGAGCTCGGTGCCCACGGCGCGACTCACGCGCGTGGGTGGCGAGTTCATCGGATGGTCGGCGGATGGCGCGCGTGCGTTCTATTCGATCGGCCGCAGCTGGTTCCAGTACGATGTGCGCACAGCCGAGGTGGCGATTCGTGATTCCGTGTCGCGCGCCGATTCGATCGCGAGTGCACCGCCAGCTGGCGCGCCGGCTCCGGGTGCGGCGCGCGACAGCACGCGCACGCCGTCGCGTGCGTACGAGGCGCGACGGTTCGACGTGACGATCACCGCGGCCAAGGACAAGCCGCGTGGTGTGGTCGTGCTGCGCAATGCGCGTCTGATCACGATGAAGGGCACGGATGTGATCGAGCGCGGTGATGTGGTGGTCACCGACAATCGCATCACCGCGGTGGGAGCGAGCGGCACGGTGAGCATTCCCAGCGGCGCGCGTGAGATCGACATGAACGGCAAGACGATTCTGCCGGGGTACGTCGACATTCACGCGCACAACTGGTTCGGCTGGGGCGTGCACCGCGATCAGGTCACGCAGCTGTTGGCCAACCTCGCGTATGGTGTGACCACGCAGCGCGATCCACAGACGTCGGCCACGGATATCCTCACCTACTCCGACCTGATGGAAACCGGCGCCCTGATCGGACCGCGCCTGTATTCCACGGGTCCCGGCATCTTCGCGGCCGACAACATCAAGAGTCTCGACGAAGCGCGTGATGTGCTACGCCGCTACGCCGATCACTACAACACGAAGACCATCAAGCAGTATCTCGCCGGCGACCGCAAAGTGCGGCAGTGGGTGATCATGGCGGCGAAGGAGCTGGGGCTCACGGCCACCACCGAGGGTGGGTCCAACCTCACGATGAATCTTACGCTCATGCAGGACGGCTATCCCGGGCTCGAGCATGCGATGCCGATCTTCCCGCTGTTCAAGGACGTCGTGCAGTTGCAGGCCGAGAGTGGGATCACGTATACGCCGACGCTGGTCGTGGGATACGGCGGGCCTATCGGTCTGAACTACTGGCTCACGCACTACAACGTGGACGACGACACGAAGCTGCATCGCTTCACGCCGCACGACGAACTCGATGCGTGGAAGTCGCTGCCGTACAATCGCGATGACCAGTACATCTTCAAGGGGCTCGCCGAGCAGCTCAACAAGATGGTGAAGGCGGGCGGTCGGGTGGGTCTGGGCTCGCATGGCGAACTGCAGGGACTCGGCGTGCATTGGGAGCTGTGGATGATGCAGTCGGGCGGCCTCAGCGAATTCGAGACGCTGCGCGCTGGCACGTTGCATGGTGCCGAAGCGATCGGGCTGGGCAAGGATCTCGGATCGCTGGAGGTGGGCAAGCTGGCCGACCTGCAGGTGCTCGATCGCAACCCGCTCACCGACATCAAGAACACGAACTCGGTGCGCTTCGTGATGAAGAACGGGCGGTTGTACGATGGCAACACGCTCGATGAAGTGTGGCCGCGCACGAAGCCGTTGCCGCCGCAGTGGTGGTGGACAGAGGATCCGGCGGTGAAGCGGTGAGGCGCGCGCGGTTGGCGTGGCGCGTGGCGCTGGCGTGCGCCACGGTGTCCGGACTGGCGTCCGCTCAGCAACGCCCAGTCGACCTGCTCATCACCGACGCCAACGTCGTCGACGTGATATCGGGCCGCATTCTGCCGAAGCGGTCGCTGGCCACGCGCGGCGACACGATCGTGGCCATCGGCGGCGATGAGGTCGCGCGCACGGTGCGCGCCCGGCAGACCGTAAACGCGGCGGGTGGATATGTGATTCCGGGTCTGTGGGATATGCATATGCACTTCGGCGGCGGGGACACGCTGATCGCCGAGAACCGTGCGCTGATGCCGTTGTACGTGGCGCATGGCATCGTCGCGGTGCGTGATGCGGCGGGCGATCTCTCGGGCAGCGTACTCGCCTGGCGCGATTCGGTAGCGCGTGGGCTGCTCGACGGGCCGACGATCTTCACCTCAGGACCGAAGCTGGAAGGCATCAATTCCATCTGGCCCGGCGACATCGAGGTGGCCACGCGCGCCGGCGTGGATAGCGCGCTCAATCGGCTGCAGGCGATGCGCGTCGATTTCGTGAAGCTCACCGACAATACGCTCGACCCGGCGCTCTTCCGCTATGCACTGGGAGAGATCCGCAAGCGCGGTCTCAAGAGTTCGGCCCATATTCCGGCATCGGTCCCGGTGCGCGAAGCGGTCGCTCTCGGGCTGGGCTCCATTGAGCACTTGTCGTACGCGGTTCGCGCCGGCGCCGAGCGCGACGATCGTCCCGCGCCGGCCGATATGATCGCGGCATTCGATTCGGTCCGGGCGATGGCCACTTATCGGATCATGGCGGCGCGCGGCACCGCCATCACACCCACGCTCAACATCAGCTACATCCTGGCATGGCTCGATCGTGATACGCATGCGAACGACGCGTATCTGCGGTACATCGGCCCCGGGTTGCGCGCGACGTATCAGTGGCGCGTGGATCGCGCTGCGCAGGCCGACTCGGCCGCCATCGCCCGGCGTCATCGCATGTACGACTTCACGAGTGCGCGGTTGCCGATGCTGCAACAGGCCGGCGTCATGATTCTGGCCGGTACCGACGCCGGCTTCCTGAATTCGTTCGACTATCCAGGCGTGGGGCTGCATGACGAATTGCGCCGGCTGGTGGACGCCGGGCTCACGCCGCTGCAGGCCTTGCGCGCATCGACGATCAACGGGGCGCAGTTTCTCGGCAAGGCGGCGCGCCACGGGTCGGTTACGCGCGGCAAGGCGGCGGACCTGGTGATCCTGAGCCGGAATCCGCTGGCGGATATCACCGCGACGACGGCGATTCGCGGCGTCGTGATGCGCGGGCGATATCGTGATCGTGATGCGCTGGATGCGCTCCTTCGTGAAACGGCGGACGAGGTCGCACGCATGCCGATCAACGGGCGCCGCCAGTGACCTCGATCATCGCGTCATAGGCCGCCTTCGCCCGGGTCCGAGACAGATTCCACTCGAACCATCGTTCGGCCGATGGCAGCGAGACCGAGGCGTAGCGCTTCTGCAGGGCGGTACGAAGCTCGGTGCGAGTCGGTTCTGGAAGCGTCGTGAGGGCCTCAACGATGGCCGGGGCAGCATCGGCTGAGAGTTCGCCCGTGAGGTAGGCCACATCGATCTTCCCCGTGTTGGCAAATCGCTCGATGTTGCGATGCGCGATCCACGACTCGTGGTTCCAGTACAGCAGCCCCACGAACATCGCCACGGCGACGATCGCAGTACGTCGGAACAGTCGACCGGTGTCGAGTCCGCCCGCCACGTCGATCACGAGCAACATGAGTCCGGCGGCAACCACGGTCATATACGCTTGCGCGTACAGTCGCGCGGTGGTGAAACCGTAGGCTGCTTCGTACAGCAACACTCGATGGAAGGCCGAGCCGAGCATCAGCACGACGGCGGCGATGAGCGCGAAGGCGAGGCGGCGCGCCAGGCGCTCATGTCGGTCGCGCTGCCCGTACTGCTCGGAGAGCAGAATGAGGACGGCGCTGGCCGACGCAACGATGGTGAGCTCGGCGAATCCCCGACGGGCGTACTCGGCGAACGTCATGCCCGAGGTCGAGACGCGGGGCAGCGTCCCGAAGAGGTAGCCGAGTTGCAGGGCGAGAAAGAGCCAGAGCAGCGCCGTCACCGCTGCGAGCAGCATGGCACGCTCCGTGGATCCGAGCCAGCGGACCGGCTGATGCTCGACTGGGCTCGATGTCGTTTCCGGCGTCGAGATCGCGTAGCCGTAGGCGCCAACGACGAGTCCCAGCAGCGCGGTGAAGAACACGACGCGCGGCAGGAATTCCCAGCTCGAGAAGAGCGCGTCGAGCGTATCACGCCATGTGGCGAAGGTGGGGTCGGCCTGCGCCAGCAGGAGGGCGAAGACCACGAGCACCGGGAGCGTGAGCGCCAGACCGCGAATCCAGGCGCGCGCTCGCGTGGAGCGAATGTGCTCGGTGGCCTCGAGTGCGCGGCGAACGGCGCTCAGCGCGGCATTGAAGAGGCCCACGACGGGAGCCGCGACGGCAAACCGGGCGGTCAGTCTGTGCATGGCGGGGTCGGCAGCCAGCAGCATCTGAAGGGAGAGCAGCACGATCACCGCGGCCACGATGGCGACGTGCAACACCGGGCTGGCGGTGACCACGGCGGCCCCCGCGATCATGGTGGCCACTGCACCGAGCATCAGAACGACATTCCCGTGCCGCTCATCGCGCCGGACCCGATGGGTGACGTGGAGGGCGGTCAATCCGGCCGCTGCCGCGCCCGTCCACAGCAGCCAGTTGAGGCCCGGTCGCGCGTCGAACATCACCCAGGTTCCGAGGGCGGCAACGGCCGTGGCGGCCGCCCAGAGGCGCCCGGCGTCGCCTTGATTCGTGTGCATGGAAATGAGTATCGGTCAAGTAATCCATTTGGTCAAGTACTTTATACCACAAAGAAGAGCGATCTCAGCCTTATGGCTAACTTTGCTCCTCGTGCGTGGCCAACGTCTGGCGCGCACGCATTGTCCGCTTCCATTCGGAGTTGTCACGCATGATTCGCCATTCCTTTGCTCTCGCCGGAATCCTCGTCACGAGCTTCGCCTGCGCCCGATCCGGCGGCACGGCGGCCAAAACGGCCATCGCTCCTCAGCCCGCCTCGGTCGGAGGGGTGAAAGTGGCCGGCGCAACGGTGACGAATATGCCGCGCGGCGACGTGCGCCAGTTCACGCCGGTTGTCGCCAGCGTCGACAGCGGCGGTCAGTGTCGGCCCGTTCCCTCAGGTATGACCACCGACGGCGAGCGCATGCTCCTGTATCGATTCGAGGTCGGCGGCAGCACGGTCCGCAACATCGCGCTCCAGCTCGACAAGGCGGGAAACATCATCCGCTACTCCGATATCCGCGGCGATTTGCGCATGCCGCCGAGCGATCCCGGCACTTCCAACTGGGGGCCGCAAACGAGCATCACGATGGACGGGCGCAGTGGAACCAGTGTGTTGAGCAACCGCCGGCGCGCCGAGGATAACGAGATGATGATCGTGTCTGCCGCCGCAATGCTCGATGCACCAAATCTTGGAACGCCGCGCCGCATGATGGCACACGTTCGACGCGTCTGCGGATAGCACACCCAGCTGTTATGATGTCCGAATCATGACCGACACTCTCCGCGACAGTCTCCAAGCAGCGCTCGGCGCCGCCTTCCAACTCGGACGTGAATTGGGCGGCGGCGGTATGAGCCGCGTATTCATCGCCCGCGACACGAGGCTGGAGCGCGAGGTGGTGGTCAAGATGCTGTCACCGGAGCTCGCGCAGGAGCTTTCGGTGGAACGGTTCGGCCGTGAAATCGCGTTGGCCGCCGCACTGCAGCACGCGAACATCGTTCCAGTGCTCTCAGCCGGAGTGACCAGCGAGGGGCTGCCATTCTACCTGATGCCGTTCGTGGAGGGCGCCTCGCTGCGCGATCGGGTCGGCGAGGGTCGCACGATGCCGATCGCCGATGTGCTGCTGGTACTGAACGACGTGAGCCGCGCGCTGGCCTATGCGCACGGGCGCGGTGTGGTGCACCGCGACATCAAGTCGGACAACGTGATGCTCTCCGGTGGGGCGGCGCTGGTCACGGACTTCGGCATCGCCAAGGCAATGAGCTCAGCCCGCACGGTGTCGAACGACAGCCAGCTGACCCGCATGGGTACGTCACTCGGCAGTCCGGCATACATGGCACCGGAGCAGGGCGCGGGCGACCCCGATACCGATCACCGCGCCGACATCTATGCACTCGGTGCGATGGCGTATGAGCTCCTCACCGGTTCAACACCGTTCGGTGATCGGCCGGCACACGCGCAGTTGATAGCGCATTTGTCGGAAGCACCGGTGCCAGTGGCCACGCGACGCGCGGATGTGCCCGAGCCGCTCGCGCGTCTCGTGATGCAATGCCTCGAGAAGGATCCGGCCGATCGCCCGCAGCAGGCGGCCGACGTGCTCGAGCAGTTGGCCGACGCGGCGTCGGCCGCGCGCACCGGAACGACGGGTCAGTATGCGGCGGGCAATACTGCCGGCGAGAGGGTGGCCGCGAGCGTATCCGCGACGCCGCGGCGCGGCGCGCCGTGGCTCGCGATCGGCGGCGTGGCGGTGGCGGCTGTTGCCACCGTGGCGTGGTTTACTACGCGTGCGCCATCCACGTCCGCCGAAACACCCAAGGGCCCCGACGCCTCGCTCGTGGCCGTGATGCCGTTTGCGGTTCGCGATGCTTCGCTGGGCGTGTGGCGCGAAGGACTGGTGGACGTCTTGGCGCGAAGTCTCGACGGCGCGGGCGCCCTGCGTTCGGTGTCACCGTCACTCAGCATCGCGAAGTCGCCCGAGCGGGCCGACGTCACGACGGCCACCGCGCTCGGCCAGACGCTTGGCGCGGGTTTGGTGCTCTTCGGCGAGATCAGTCCATTGGGTAAGGACTCCGTGCGTTTGCGTGCCGCGCTGGTGAACGTGGCCGACAGCGCGGTGCGCCAGGAAGTCAATGTGAGTGGCGACGCCCTGCGCATCGATGCGCTGGCTGATTCGCTCGCGCTGCGGTTGCTGCGCGCCATGGGAAGCACGGGTTCGCTGGCGCAAGGATCGCGCGTGTCTTCGATGGGCACATCCTCGTTGGCGGCGCTCAAGTCGTACTTGCTGGGGCAGCAGTTCTACCGGCGCGGTGTGGTCGACTCGTCGCGGATCGCCTATGAAGCCGCCGTGGCGACCGACTCCACCTTCGCGCTCGCGTGGCGCGGCGTGGCGTCCGTCTATATCCGCACGGGGCGTGAAGCGGCTCCGGAGGCACAGGCCGCGCTCGACCGCGCGATTCGCCTGTTCCGCGGCGGAAGTCCGCGCGACAGCCTGCTGCTGCGTGGTGACGCGCGGCGACTGGCGGTCGTACGTCGCACACCCGTCGCGAACGAAGCGGTGAGCGACATTCCCGCCGTGACAGAGCTTTTGGCTGCACTGCGCGAGTCGACGAGTCGATATCCCGGGGACGCGGAGTTGTGGCTGGAGCTGGGCGACGCGGGATATCATTTCGGCGAGTTGGCGGGCGTCGCGGACACGGCCATTCTGGCTGACTTCACGCGCGCCATCGCGCTCGACTCGATGATGCTGGTACCGTACGTCCACGCCTACTCGCTGGCGCTGCGAACGGCCCGCTTTCGCGAGGCCGCGATGTATGCGCGTGGCCTGCAACGTTTGTCTCCGCTCAGCGCCGCGCCCTACTACGCGCTGCAGGCCAGTCTGCTCGACTCGGCCCCGTCGTTGAGCGCTGCGGCAAAGCGCACGCTCGATTCGCTGCCGTTGGCGTACGTGGCGCAGAGCCTGCAGGATCTGGGGACGTCTCCGGAAGCGAGTGCGCTGTCGCTGGCGGTGGTCGCGCACATGGCCGCACGACTGGCGGCGAACCCGACCCTTCCCGATTCGGCGGCGTTTGCGCAGCGCCTGCTGTTCGCGCAGGCGCAGCGCGGCAAATCCATCGCCGCGCCACAGCTGCTCACCTTCAGCGATCGTGCGCAACTGGCGCAGATGGGCCAACTGCCGACGGCGGATGTGTTGGGAGAGGCGCGGCCCCTGCTCGCCAGTCAGCCGGTGACCCTGTCGTCGACGTTCGCCTTGTTCGCCGGTGCGCGTGATACCGCGTCGATGCAGCTCCTCGTGAAGGCCTTCGACAGCGTGGATGTCGCGGCCCGGGGACGCGGGCAGGAGCGCGTGGCGCACTACGGCGATGCGGCACGGTCCTACCTGGCACTCGCTCGCGGCGACTCGGCGGCGGCGTTGCGAGGGTTCCTGGCCCTACCGATGGCGATGTGCAGCAGCGCACCGTGTGCGGCGCTCACCTCCGCACGATTGTTGGTGCAGGCCAAACGTGATGCGGAGGCCGCGCGTTTGTTGGATCGCGCGATCCCGACGGCGATGTCGGCCATCGGCGCCGCGCCGATGATGCTGTTGCGGGCGGAGATCGCGGAACGACTGGGGGATCGCCCCGCGGCGCGGCGGTGGTACGCGCGCGTCGCGGCGCAGTGGGGTGCAGGCGACGCGTCGGTGCAGGCGACCGTTACTGCCGCCCGGGCGGGCTTGGCGCGCGTTCGGTAGCTTGCAGGTATCACTCTGGAGAAATATCAATGATGCAGCGTCTTGCGTTACTGCTGGCGGTCGCCGGCATCCCAGCGGGCAGTGCTGAGCGGCCGTGTAAGGGTTGGACCATGATCTACGCGGACACGACAGTCGATGCGAAAAGCAGCATTCTGAAGCATACGAGCAAGTCCGGCCCCGCATTTCCGCAGGAGCTCCACAAGTTCAGTCCCGGCAAGGTTACGGCGACCTTCGTCGTGGATACGACGGGCCGCGTGATGCCTGCCAGCGCGGAGATCCTGTCGGAGTCCCACGTGGAGTTCGGCAAGGCCGTGTGCGAGTTCCTGACGCGGGCTACGTTCCAACCGGCGCTTGTGAATGGACGCAAGATGAGCGTGCGTATCTCGTCGGCACCATTTCAGTTTTATCTCCAACGGTAGCGTACTGATGCTCTTCGAACGGCGTGTGTCGGCTCGCGGTCTGGTCGTGCTCACCGCCCTCGCGTGCTTGGGTTGCGCCGAACCGAAGACGCCGGAGTCCACGCTGAAGGTGTCGTACTACGCGCAAGATACGGCCTTCACGAGCGCCGAGCCGTTGCGCGTGTCGGTCGGAGCGGGCGAGCAGCTGCGGAGTCTGCGCGGCATCGAGCTCGCGCCATATCACCCGTTTCTCGTGTCGGGTGTGATGCCGCTCGACACCGGTGCGACATTGCCGATCACCGTGGTGATGCTCGGCGCCAATGCCGATACCGCGGCGAAGGCACAGCTCACGTTCGGTCCGGTCGAACCGGCTACGTCGTACACCCTCGGTGTCAGTGCCGGCGGGCGCAATCCCTCGAGCGCGCCGTCACGGTGCGGCGTGCAGGTCGCGGTGCCGCTGACGCGCGCGGGCGGCGTACAGCAGGGCGATTCGCTCTTCGTGAGCATCAGCGGTGTGCGCGGCGGTAAGGCATGCTGAGCGCGCGCATCGGTGTGCTGCTCGCGGCGACGCTGGCCTCCGCACTCTCCGCCGGTTGCGCCGACGGTGTGCGCAACGCGAGCCGTAACGATACGATCGATTCGTCGGGCGTGGCGATCGTGCGGGGTCCGGCTGCCGACACGCCCCTGGCCTGGGCGTTCACGGAAGCCGGTCGCATCGGCGGTGCGGACACCGGGGCGCAGTCGTTCGACTACGTCACGCCGTTCTCGGTGACGACCGACGGCGCCGCACACATCGCGGTGCTGGATGCTGCGCATTCGAATCAGATCCACGTGTTCGATGCATCGGGCACCTGGATACGCACGGTAGGGCGCCGCGGCGGCGGACCCGGCGAGATGCAGTATCCGCAGGGGATCGACGCGGACCGTGATGGTGGCGTGTCGATCATGGATGACGCGAAACAGGCGCTCCTTACCTGGGATCGCGTTGGCGCCGTGCTTCCTGAGCGCAAGCTGATCACCGCGCGTGGTCGGACGTGGGGAACGGTGCGTCGTCGCGGCGACACGCTGTACACCGCGCTGGAGTTGGTGGGTGATACGACGGTCAGCGTGAGACGCCTGGAACGATGGACCTTGCGCGATACCCTCGCGATCGACTCCACGATGACTCCGCGGCCGAAGATGGTGATGTTCAAGTGCGTCGGGCTCGCGTTGCCGCCGCTGTTCGCCGGTGAGATTGCTTGGACAGTAGACGGCGATCGCGTCATCTCCACGCGACAGTCCACCTACGTGGTGGACATCTCGCGCAACGGCCGGAAGGAACGCAGCGTACGTCGCGATGTCGCGCCCGTGGCGGCCAAGACCACCGATGCGGCGAAGCTCTATCCCGAGGGGCTCAAGGTCCGCTTCGGCAGCGACGGTGAGTGCATTACGCCGAGCGCCGAAGTTGGCGAGAAAGTCGGCGTCGCGCCCACACTACCGGTGGTCCGCGCGATGGCGGTCGCACCCGACGGCACACTCTGGGTAGAGCGTTACACGTTCGAAGGGGAAACGCCGCGCACGGATGTGTTCGATCGCGACGGTCACTATCTGGGTACGGCAAGCGGACGATCGTTGCCGCTTGGCTTTCTCGGCCCAGACGTGGTGCTCTTTCCCATCAAGAACGATGACGACGGCACGGCCGTGATCGGGATCTATCGCATCACGCGCTGAGCTCAGTCTCCAGCGGATAGCCACAGCGCCGACAGCGCCACATCCGCATGGAACGCCGTCTTCGCCGCCACGAGACCGATGCGGACGATGCGGCTGACATCGAGCGCCGTGGCGAGCGACACCGGCGTGAACGCATCCCACGTCAGTACGACCTGCGTCCATTCGCCTGTCACCGGCAGCGGCGCGCCGTAGTACTGCCATGGTGCCTTCGTGGCGGCGGTGCGCAGATGCACGAAGTACGAACCCGGCGCACCACACACGCTCAACGCCACGCCGCGGTATCCGCGCGCGTCCACGCCGCTTCCCGGCGGGTTGCCCAGCGAGCAAGCGGCTTGCAGAAACCCGCCGTTCTGCTCGAGCGACACGTCGCCGGTCAGGTGCAACGCGTCGCGTCCATACGCGGTGTGCATCACACCGCGCACATTGCTCCTGCCACCCATGACCCGATCGGAAAACACCGACCATCGGCGGGCCATCGACTCCGGCCCCGCGTCGAAGTCGTCGACGCGCAGCGGGACCGGTGTGATGCCTTCGCTCACTTGGGCGTGCGAGCCTTCCAGAGCGCCAGCAGCGCTGCCTCGCGTTCCGGCGTGAAGCCGGTCTTGATGGCGGCCTGACGCTCGGCCGGCAGCGTCTTCCACCAGGCGAGCGTATCGCGCGCCGTGTCTTCCATCGGGCGCACCGTGAGGCCCGCCTTGATCTCCGGTGTGATGTCGATGCGCGCGAAACCCGCCGTGCGTCCACGCATCACCTGAAACACCGGCAACTCGCGCCCATAGGGATTGGCGCCATTCGCGCGCAGGAAGTCGGCATCGACCCAGGTATACGTGGGGTTGCTGCCAACGCCCTTTTGAATGCGCGACACGAACTCCTTGAACGGCATGCCCATCTGCGGGCCGACGCCGTTGAATACGCCGTACGTGCGGTTCTCGACCAGCGTGATGCAGAACTTCACGAGATCGCGCGCATCGATGATCTGCACGTGATCGGTTCCATCGCCGGGCACGAGTACTTCACCGCCGCGCGCGATGCGCACCGGCCAGTACGTGAAGCGATCGGTGTCGTCTTCCGGGCCCACGATGAGACCCGGACGCACCACCGTCACACGACCCGGCATCGCGGCATGCGCCGCCTTCTCGGCGTACGCCTTGGCGTGACCATAGCTGAGCGGCTTGCCCGCTTCGATCGGCGAGTTCTCGAGCGTGAGCACCGGCGCGTCGATCGACATCGGCACGCGACTGAGGTCCTGGTAGACCGAGCGCGTAGAGATGAACAGATACTGATCGACATTGTCCTTCAGCAGCTCGGCTGAAAGCTTCACCCAGTCTGGTGCGCTGGCGAGTGAGGCCGACTCGTCGATCACCGCGTCCCATTTCCGACCCTTCAGTGCACTGAGGTCGTTGGCGCGATCGCCGGCCAGCTCTTCGACATCCTTGCCGAACATACCGGGCGCACTCTTGCCACGATTGAAGATCGTGACCTGATGCCCGCGCTTGAGCGCTTCGCGGACATCGTGCGGACCGACAAAGCCCGTGCCGCCCAGAATGAGAATCTTCTTGGCCGCACGGGCAGGAACGAGCACGCGCGGATCGAAGGCGGACACCGCGCCCAACGCAGCAAGACCGGTGCCGATGAATTCACGACGGCTGTACATGATGCGTTGGGCTGGAGTGAGTTGCTGGACTACACGAGTTACGCGAGCTCGAAGCGGTCGAGGTTCATCACCTTGGTCCAGGCGGCGACGAAGTCATGCACGAACTTCTCCTTCGCATCATCCTGGGCATACACCTCGGCAAGCGCGCGCAGCTGCGAGTTCGACCCGAAGATAAGGTCCACACGGGTGGCCGTCCACTTCACATCTCCCGTGGAACGGTCGCGTCCTTCGAACACGTCCTTCGAATCTGAAATCGGCTTCCACGTGGTGCCCATGTCGAGCAGGTTCACGAAGAAGTCATTGCTGAGCGTCTCGGGGCGATCAGTGAACACGCCATGCTTCGACTGGCCCACGTTCGCGTTGAGCGTGCGCATGCCAGCCACCAGGACCGTCATCTCGGGTGCGGTGAGCGTGAGCAGCTGCGCCTTGTCCACCAGCATTTCTTCGGCCGTCACGGTGTACGCGGCCTTCTGGTAGTTGCGGAAACCGTCGGCCTGCGGCTCGAGCACTGCGTACGAATGCGCATCGGTCTGCTCTTGCGTGGCATCCATACGACCGGGCGTGAACGGCACCGTGACGGGCGTGCCGGCTTTCGCGGCGGCGGCTTCGATTGCGGCGCAGCCACCGAGCACGATGAGGTCGGCGATCGACACCTTCTTGCCGTTGGTCTGCGACGCGTTGAACTGCTGCTGAATCGTCTCGAAGATCTCGAGCGCGCGCGCCAGCTTCACGGGCTGGTTCACTTCCCAGTTCTTGGCCGGCGACAAGCGGATGCGCGCGCCATTGGCACCGCCACGCTTGTCGGAGCCGCGGAAGGTGGAGGCCGACGCCCACGCGGTGGACACGAGCTGTCCGATCGACAGGCCCGATGCCAGGATCGTGCGCTTGAGCGACGCGATGTCCTGCGCGTCGATCAGCGTATGGTCGAGCGCCGGGATGGGGTCCTGCCAGATCAGCGATTCCTTCGGCACGAGCGGCCCGTGGTAGCGCGTGCTCGGTCCCATGTCACGGTGCGTGAGCTTGAACCAGGCGCGTGCGAAGGCGTCGGCGAATTCGTCGAAGTTCTCGTGATAGCGCTTGGAGATCGCGAGATACGCCGGGTCGGTTCGCAGCGCCATGTCGGCAGTGGACATCATCGGCGCATGGCGCTTGCTCGGATCGTGCGCGTCAACGACGGTGGTCGCCGCCGCGGGATCGGTCGGCGTCCACTGATGCGCACCAGCCGGACTCTTCGTGAGCTGCCACTCGTAGCCGAGGAGCGTGGCGAAGTAGCCGCCGTCCCACGTGGTGGGGTTGGGCTTCCAGGCGCCTTCGACGCCACTCGTGATCGTGTCGCCGCCCTTGCCGGTGCCCATGCTGTTGGCCCAGCCGAGTCCCTGCAGTTCGATGCTGGCGCCTTCCGGCTCGGGTCCCACGTGGGCCACGTCGCCGGCACCATGTGCCTTGCCGAAGGTGTGACCGCCGGCAATCAGCGCGACCGTCTCGTCGTCGTTCATGGCCATACGGGCGAACGTCTCGCGAATATCGCGCGCTGATGCCATCGGATCCGGATTGCCATTCGGGCCTTCCGGGTTCACGTAGATGAGACCCATCTGCACGGCGGCCAGCGGGTTCTCGAGCTCACGGTCACCCTGATAGCGCTTGTCGCCGAGCCACTCGGCTTCGGCACCCCAGTAGATGTCCTGCTCGGGCTCGTACACATCTTCGCGGCCGAAGGCGAAGCCGAACGGCTTGAAGCCCATCGACTCCATGCCGCAGTCGCCGGCGAAGATCATGAGGTCGGCCCACGAAAGCGCGTTGCCGTACTTCTGCTTGATCGGCCACAACAGGCGACGGGCCTTGTCGAGATTGCCGTTGTCGGGCCAGCTGTTCAGCGGCGCGAAGCGCTGCGTGCCCGACGACGAGCCACCGCGGCCGTCGGCCGTGCGGTAGGTGCCGGCGCTGTGCCACGCCATGCGCACGAACAGCGGCCCGTAGTGGCCGTAGTCGGCCGGCCACCAGTCCTGCGAATTGGTCATGAGCGCGAACAGGTCCTGCTTGAGCGCATCCACGTCGAGCGACTTCAACGACTCGGAGTACTTGAAAGTCGAGCCGAGCGGGTTGGAGAGGGGCGAGTGCTGGTGCAGAATGCCCAGATTCAGTGAGTTGGGCCACCAGTCGCGGTTCGAGCGTCCACCGGCCGTCGTGACCTTAGGCGCCGAGGCACCGTGCATGACCGGGCACTTTCCACCGGTCCCTGAATTCCCTTCCATATTCTGCTCCGATCGTGGCTACGGGTCGTGAACTGCTCGGTCACCGACCGAGGTGCTGTCGTATGGTCCTGCTCGTTTCGGAAAATTACGGATGCCGGCTATAGCCCGCAATCAGGGAAACGCTATACAAGGCATAGCCGAACGTTATACTTCAGTATGGACACCACACTGCTTCGCGCCTTTGTGGAGACGGCTGACGCCGGGTCGCTGAGCCGCGCGGCCCGGCATCTGGCGCTGTCTCAACCGTCGCTGACGGGGCAGATCCAACGGCTGGAAACGCACATGGGTGTAGCGCTGTTCGACCGGCACGGGCGCGGCGTGACGCTGACCGAAGCGGGCACGGCGCTGTACCCGCGGGCGCGTCGCATTCTGGACGAGGTGCGCGCCACCGAAGACGCCATGCGGCGCGAAGGGGTCGAAGGCGCGGGGACGTTGAGCGTTGGCGCGATCCCCACGGTGGCGCCATACGTGTTGCCGGCGGCCGTGCAGCGGCTGCGCGCGCGTCATACCGCCGTGCGGGTGGAGCTGCGCGAGGACTACAGTGCCGTGCTCGCCCGGCTGCTGCTGGACGGTGCGCTCGATGTGGTGATCGCGGCGCTTCCTTATCCGTTCGATCATCTCGACACCGAGCTCCTCGGCACGGACGCGCTGGTGGTTGCCGTTCCGGCGTCGCACGCGGCGGCGCGCGCCGGACGCATCACGCTGTCGCAGCTGCGCGACGCGCCGGCGGTCACGCTGGATCCGGCGCACTGCCTGGGTGAGCAGGTGGCCGGGTTCTGCTCGAGCCGACAGGTGTCGCCGAGTGTGGTGTGCCGCAGTGCGCAACTGGCGACCGTGCTGGAGTTGGTGGGGGCCGGCGTGGGGATCTCGATCGTGCCGGCGATGGCGGCGGTGCGCCACAACACGCCGCAATGCGCGTATGTGCCGCTGGTTGACCACACGCTGCAACGCGAGATCGTGGCCGTGTGGCGACGGGGAGCGGCACAATCGGCGCAGGCCCGCGCGTTCGTGGAATGCGTGCGCGAGGTCGTGCGGGAGCGATAGCGCGCGCGGATCGCGACATCCGAGCGCGCTATCGCATCGCCCTCAACGTTGCAGCAGTCGGACTTCAATGGAGAAGTTCGGGCCGGTCGTGTATGCCATACAGCTTTGCGGATGGAACGTCGGGATGTACGGCGACACGTTGTAGTACTCGAAGGAGCCCGACATCATCGCCGCAACCGCTTCGTTGCCTGTGAGTTTGCCGGTGATCGACGCCGGCGTGGTGGAGCGCACGCGGAGCGGGAAGTTGCGCAACGCGATTGCAGTCGGCATCGTGACCACCGTAATCCACTTGCCGACGCGCGTCACGGGGTCGATCTGATATGCCAGCTCATGATCATTGCTGCTGGCCGTGAGACTCACCCATAGAGTGTCGCCGCGGCCAGGGATCAGCGTTCCTTGCGTCGCCATCGTGAGTTCGGACCGGGTGCGCAGTGAGCCGGAATACTCGCCCTGCACTTCATACGACGTCGCACCGCTCGCGCTGAAGGTCAACCCGCTCCACGACAGATCATACTGCGCGCTCGTGGTCACACTGGTGGACAGCATATTGCTCACGAAGAAATTCGGGCGGCACACATCAGTACCCAGCGTGTTCGGACTGACGACGCCGTCGATGACGATGTACACGCTGTTGTAGGCGGTGAGGCTCGGCACAACGACGTCACCGAGGGCCACCGTGTCCGTCGTCGCCTTCGTCCAGGGAACCGAGAGTGACAAGACGTCGAGCGAATCGAGCCCGCCGCCGACCTTGGTCGTGTAGGCCCGGAGCTTCGACTCGCCGGGATACAGGCGCGGCATCCAGAACTTGCCATCGGTGCCGGTCGGCGTGCCGCCCACCGTGCGATAGCTCTTGCCGTTGCTCGCGGTGACCACGCTCGCCAACACCGCACCAGCGACGGGCACTCCGCGTTCGTCCACCACACGGCCGGAACCCTGGTAGCTCCACCCCAACGGCTCCACCAGTGCAGCGAGGGACGCGGCACTTCCCGCCAACGGCACGAGCGCCTCGCGTAGCTCGTTCGGGTTGCGCGGTCCGGACGCCAACGCGTCGACAATCTGACGCGCGCTCACACCAAACGCCGGTGAACGGGTGCGGGAGCCTGCATACGAGAAGTCGTACACCAGCGTATCGCTTCCCGCCCGTGTCAGCGCCGCCATCATGCCAGCCCCGAACCCCTCGAGACTTGGGAAGTCGACCTTATCCGGTTGCGCGCTCATGAGGTCTCGGAAATTGTTGACCGACGACACGGAGCGCAGATCATGATTGTCGAGCGCGCCCGACATCAGGAAGTTCGCGATGTGCGGATACTCTTCGATGATCGAGTTGCGGAATCCGGATGCGACGCGGCCGAGATCGTGCCCTTCTCCCGGCACGAAGTCTTCGATCTCCCGGTAGCGCGTCTCGCCGAGCAGCATGTGCGAGACGTAGTGCGAGCCCTCGTGCCGCGCCGAGATCGTGAGCTCCTTCCCCGTGTTGTAGTAGATCCACGGATATCCGGAGGTCCAGAATCCCTTGGCGTAGTACGAATCACCGGAGCTGCCGGTGGAGAAATTCCACGGGTCGGCGGCGATCGCCGCAGCGAGACGCGCGCTGCCTGCGGGGCTGAGTGTGGTCTTCCACCAATCGATCACTTGTTCAACGGCAGTGCGATACTGACGTCGAATGCTGGCCGTGGGTGACGACGCCGGCATCGGGACGGTGGCGTATGCCTGCACCTTCGGGGGCGTTGCCGGATTCGCCGCGCGCCCGATGGGGAAGCGATAGGCGGCGGTCGCGCCAATCCCAACCAGCGAGGTTGTGGTTGCCGACTTCAGCACCGCAAAGCCGGTATCATTGCGCACGCGAGCAATCGGCAGGGCCCACCATCGCGCGCCAGCCGGACCACTCGTCGCGACGCTGGAGACTTCGCCGTAGAAGAACGCCGACAGCTCGCCGCCATTGAGCGGGACGGCGACTTCCATCGACTGTGGTCCGGTGAAGGTAGCCATGAAGCGGGTGAGTCCCGCGGAGGGCTCGACCGCGAACGGTTGCACGCGTGCGACTTCCAGCGTGCCCGTGGCGCCCTGTGGGAACGTAAAGCGCAGGCCGGTCACGGTATCGAGCACACTCGTCGCGCTGGGCGATGCCAGTGTGGTGGTGCGCGGCGGCCCCACGGTGGCGCCGCCGGCGGCCACCGCGATGGCACTCACGGTGAGTGGGGTGGCGAGCACGTACTTGGTGTCGGCCGATTCCACGCGAAGCGTCTGACCACCGACACTGCCCAGTGTCCAGCGGTCGCACGACGCGCGACCGGCGGCGTCGCTGACAGCGGATGCGCTGGCGATGCTCCCCCCGCCACTGCTCACGGAGCAGCGCAGCGCGACGTTCGCGACGACCTGATTGCCGGCATCGCGCACCAGTACCACGGGAGCAACCGGCACGGCCGAGGCGGTGGGTGCCTGCTGGCGATCGCCGTCGAGCAGTGTGAGGGAAATCGCGACGGTGGTGGGTGGTGGCGGCGGTGGCGGTGTGATGGGGCCCGAGGGGGAATCCCCGCCACCGCTGCAGCCGCTTATCATCGCGACCGACGCGGCGTACGCCACACCAAGCAGTCTGCTGAAATCACGCGTTCTCATACGAAACGCCTCTGGTAGTGAGGGTGCGCCTTAAACGTGAATTTCGCCTCATGCTCCTGCCGTCGGGCGTTTCTTTACGGCATGTCGGGTGATTCAGATGACGGTCGTCGCGTGTCGCGCCGGCAGCCGACGTGTCCTGCAAGTCCCGTCCGCGTTGTACGGGTTCCCCGTTTGCGCCACGCCACCGAACAGAGCATTCTCGCTCCAGTGACCTGTTCCCCGGAGGCGGTCTTCGAATGGAATCACGATTGACCCGTCGCTGGCGGTCCAGTCGGAATGCGGCCCTCGCGGTGGCGGGCATCGTTGCCGCGCTGTCCGGATGCGTCGCGCGCTCGCGCGCCCTGTCGGCGGCGGTGCGCCGCGATACGCTCTGGTACGTCTCCGCGCGTGCCCGCCACGATGGACATGACCGACGCGCCCTCACCGACACGCTGGAGTACGGCGCGGCCATTTTCGAGCATGCGGCGGTGCGCGACCCGCTGACCGATGGCGTGCGCGTGCGATTGCGCGACTCGCTGCGGTTCTCGCGCGACACCTTCCTTGCATCGCTCCACACGCGGCTCTCCACGCAGATCGCGCCCGACGACTTCGCGGTGCTGTACGTTCACGGGTTCGGTACCGGCCTCGGCGAATGCTGGAGTCAGCCGATGACCGCGCGCGTACGATCCGGTTCGACGGCACCATGGGTGGCCTTCTGTTGGCCGTCGCATGGGGCGGGTGTCGCGTGGCCGCGAGTGGGCAGCGTGTTCGTGCGCGCCTACGAGGATGACACGGCGGCGGTGACCGCCAGTGAGCCGGCGTTCCGTCGGGTGCTCACTGAGGTTGCCGGCGCGCTTGGCGCGTCGAAGCTGCTGCTCACGGCGCATTCGCTCGGGGGGCGCCTGGTGAGCGAAGCGTTGCTCCGAGCGTCGGCCATCGACGGCGCTCGCGCCGACTCCACACGACTCCGCGCGATGGCGTTTCTGGCGCTCGACCACGATGCGGCGCGCTTCGGCGACACGCTCGTGCCCGTGCTGCGCGCGCAGGCGCAACGCCTCGTGCTCTACAGCTCCCGGCGCGATCGGGCGCTCAGTATCTCACGTCGTTTTCATGATACGCCGCGGGCCGGTCTGGCCGAACCAACACCATTGATGCGCGACGGCCTCGAGACGGTGGATATGACGGACGCGGTGGCAGCCGATGGGTGGTGGCAGCGGCTGTTCGGCAACCGACATTCGATCCGGCGTGCATCGGCCACGGTGTGGGACCTCACGCATGTCGTTGGACGTGCCTACGCGCCCTCGTGTCGCGAGACGCTGGGCTTCGGCTCGCGTGAGGCTGACGGTTCGTGGCGGCTGCTAGCCGGTCGGCGTCCGGACTCCACGCACCTCACGCGGTGCGCCCCGTTCGCGGCGACCGACAGCGCGGCGCTTTCCTCTGCCTGGCAGACCCGATGACCCGACTTGCCCGCCTCACGATCGCGTCGATCGCTTTCGCCCTGTTCGTGGTGCCCGCAGAGGCACAGCCGCGCCGGCCCGATGAAGGGGGCACCACGGTCTCGCTGGGTCAGCCGCCGCGATGGATGCCGACGACGGGCGTGGTTGGTGGCATTCAGTCGGGAGCCGGCGTCCGCTCGGTCGTCAGTGAAATGCGACTCGGCGCATATACCGAACTTGCCAGTCGCGTGCTCGGGCTGGGCGGCGTGCACGCCGAGGTGTACGGCGGGTCGGTGGATACCCGGGGCAATGGTGGGGCGCGGGTGCGCGTGGCGTCCCCGTTCCTACGACTCGCTGCGGGTGCGGACTACAACGCGCGCTCCGGCGAGTGGCGCTCCATTGTGTCGCTGGTGCAGCCGGTGCGGCGCGGCGGTCTGTTCCGCGACGGCACGGTGTTGCGCTTCGATCTGCTGGGAGGCGCCGAATCAGCGTTTCTGGTCGGCCTCGAAACGCCGGTGCTCCGCCGCGTGCCGGTCGGCAAAACACGCGCCCGCCGAGACCAGGTGTCGATGAAGGTAAAGCCGGCGCCGCCACGCAGCGGGCCGCTGCCCAACCGGGCATTGCGCAGCGTCATGGACAGCGCGCGGGTGGCCGCGCGGAACGTGCGCTGGCTGACGGTACCGTGGGTGGACCACACCGGGCGTGGCGGTGCTGCGAGCGATCGCGCCGTCGTGGCGCGGCTCGAGCAGATACGGGCGTCACTGGAAGCGATCGGCGGTGACCCGACCGTGCCGGCGGTCGAGCGCGAGACGCGGCGATATCATGCGGCGATTGATCTCGCCTTCTCAATGGCCGTGGACGTCAACGAGCGTGGCAACGGCGGCGCCACGTCGCCGATGGGGCGTCGCGTGGCCGAAGAGGCGCGGCAGGTGCTGCTCGATGAAGTTTTGCTGCCGTACGACCGTCTGCTTGGTCAGGACAAGAAAGACGACACGACACTCCCGTTCGTCGCGCTGGCGCGCGGGGCATTCCTGCGGTGGCTGCATGTGTCGTCGGGTGTGTCGCCCGAAGCGCTGGCGCCCACGCTCTCGGTGTTCTCGGAGTTGCTGGCGATCACCGAAGGGCTGCGGGCCGACGCTCATCGCGAGTGGGGCAGTGCGCGGTACGTGTGGCTGCCGTTGCAGTTGGCGCTACGCCCGGAGCAGTTCGATTCCCAGACTGAACTCGACGACCTGATCACGCGAGCCACGAAAGAGCCGTTCCGCGAAGGCAATTCGGTCTCGTACGTCATCAACGAGCAGTTCCAGTGGCAGCTCAGTCGGACGATCCGCGCCGCCGAAGACTATCACGTGCTGTGGATTCACGATTTTCGCGGATACGACGCGCAAGGGAAACCGGATGAGATGAGTTTCCGGCATGTGCTGCGCTCGTACTATACCGCGATGACGGCGCGCGTACGCGCCTACGACCAGACAGGCCGATTCCCGAGCTACTTCATTCTGCTCGATCAGTTCTTCTACGAAGCACGGAAAGCGCGCCTCTGGATGAGTCTTCTCGAGGACCCGATGCATCATCGGGTGGACTTGGGCCCGGAGTACGCGGCGTGGGCGGACTCGCTGGCCGTGGCACAGCAGGAATTGCGTGCCGCGGTAGAGGCATCGGCCCTGCTGACCGCGCAGCGGCGACAGTACGGTGAGCAGTGGCTCCGTAAACTCGTGAAGGTGCACGTCAATATCACGAATACGGCGGACCCCACGTTCTGGAGTTGGCATCTCGCCACGGGGTTCCCTGTGCCGGATACGTGGATGCGCGACCACCGCAAAGTGGCGTTCTACGATATCGGTGAGGACGACCCCAATCGTGGCGAGGCGATCCTGACTGGCGCAGGAGTCGGCGAGCACTACGCCAATCTGTCGTGGGAGGATCGTTCGCTGTTGGTACGCGGCCCGGCGGCACTGGCCCTCAAGGCGGCGGCGCGCCAACTACTCGAGACGCACGGCATCACGGGCGGCCGCATCCCGGCGGTATTGCAGGCGCGCCCATTGGCCGACGGCTATGCGGTGCGGGTGGAGCAGGCGGGACGCGATGGCGCGCGTCGGCTCAGGGCGGCGATTCTGCAGAACGGCACCGGCTACAGCGACAAGCAGATCAACGTGGCGAAGGCGATCCTGTACACGATGATGCCGCCGGGATCGGTCATCAAAATTCCCGACTCGTTGTGGAACGGCACCTTCTGGGGGTCGGCGTTGACCGGCTGCGCCCTGCGCGGCGGTCGCGTGCTCGTGATCACGCCGGCATTCGTGAATGCACCCGCGCGCTCGTTCGGATCGATCATCCGGAGCCGCGAACTGCTGTGGCGACTGATCGTGGCGTCGAAGGTCTTCAACGAGGAGCTCACGCGACGTGGCGGCATGCTCAAGGTCGGACTGTTCAACTCCGAGCTGCCCGTCACGAACATTCCGGCCAAAGTGCTGGGGGTGCGTCGCACGCTGCAACAGCACGCGTGGCTGCACGATCTGTTCGACTTCCCGCCGTCGGTGTATACCGGTCTCGAAGAGCTCGCCGCGCAGTATGCGGCGGTGCCGTTTCCGGTGCCGGACTCCACCGACTTCGAGTACCGTCGGTATCCGCAGCTGCACATGAAAGCCAACTTCATCGCCTCGCGCGAGGCGTGGCGAGTGATGGCGCGCGAGGAGTGGGTGGACTTCACACGACAGTACGTGCCGCGGCGTATGGCGCAGGTGCAATCACGGGGCATGGCGGTGCAGTCGTTCGGCGAGCACCCGGAGCCGCTGATCGACGTGGGCGAAGATGTCGTGCGTCGGTGGTATGCCGAGTTGCCTGCGGCGCAGCGCGAGCGCGTCGTGTTCTACACGATGCTGGGATCGGCCAATCAGAACGACCGGAGCTTCACGAGTGACGGGGAAATCGTGATCACGCTCTCGAACTGGCCCGCCGTGATTCCGTATCTCGACCTGCTCTCGATCATCGGGCAGAGCAAGTGGGTGGAAACCACCGAGGAACTCGATGCGCTGCTGCCGCGCCGTTCGTTGGTGCTCACGCGCGTCGCGCACTGGTTCAAGACGATGTTCTAAACGGCGTCGGCGTTTGTGGAATGCGTGCGGGACGTGGTGCGGGTGGGGTAACGGCTCAGATGTCCGTGCACAGGCTCAGGCGTCAGACTTTGTATAGTGTTCGGAATTCAGCAACGGCAGTGCACAGTGCCGAGCCATTTGGTAGTGCCCTACGATGGTGCGGCGGTGCCGACGTGCGCCGAAGCGCCGGCGGGATCGCTGATTCGCGCGTTTCTTACGCGCCGCCGCTACTCAACTTTCGTGACCTGATGGTCCGGGTCGCGCTCGACCACGATGGTGAACTCTTTCGTGAGCGCGACAATGCCGGCAACAGCGGCCCAGAACGGCGCCAGAAAGGCGCCAGCCAGCCCCGCACTGAGGGGCATGTCGATCAATGTGCGGCCCGTCGCGTTGCGCACGATGATGCGGCGCACGTTGCCCTCGCGAATCAGCTGCTTGAGTGTCGACTTGAGCTTGTCGCCCGCGACCTTGATCTGCTCCATCGCCGCCTCGCTACCGGAGTGAAGTGTGGTTCGATGAGACGTCGGGTACGTCCGTCGGCCACGCCACCGTTGCATAATCTATGGTCTCCCGGCGACGGGCCGGTATACCTCCCCTGCGGCGGCAACCCACCACGGTGAGCTCGTGATGAAGACCCAGTACTATACCGCGTCCAGTCTGGACGGGTTTCTTGCGACGGAAGACGACTCGATCGAATGGCTCGATGCGCTCGCGGATATCACGCTCACGAGCTACCCGGCGTTCATTGCCGACGTCGGCGCGTTGGCGATGGGCTCCGCCACGTACGAATGGATGCTGCGCCATGTGCTGAAGCCGGCCACGGGTGAGGCCGCGCCGTGGCCGTACACGCAGCCCACATGGGTGTTCTCGAGCCGGGACCTCGAACCGATCGACGGGGCCGAGATCCACGTGGTGCGTGGCGATGTGCGTCCGGTGCACGCCGCGATGGCAAAGGCCGCCGCCGGGAAGAACGTCTGGCTTGTGGGTGGTGGTGACCTGGTGGGTCAGTTCCACGACGCCGGACTGCTCGACGAGATCATCGTGCAGATCGGATCGGTCACGCTCGGTCGCGGCAAGCCGCTGCTCCCGCGCCGTATCGACGGCCCGCGCGCGCTGCGATTGACCTCGGTGGAGCGGCTCGGGGACGGCATGGCGGAGCTTCGCTATCAGGTAGCACGCGCCGCGGTACCGGAATCGACATGACGCTGACGCCGCCATCCGATCCCGACGTGATTCGTTACCGCGAGGCGACCAGTGCGGACGTCCCCGCGATGGAGCGCAGTCGCCGCATGGATCGGGAGTCGGGCCCCGCCGACGAGCGGATGGCGGCTTATCTGGAAGGGCGGCATCACCCGCAGCAGGCGCTCGCACCGCGCACGGCGTTCATCGCGCTCGAGGGCGATGCCGTCGTCGGCTATATCGTGGGGCACGCGACCACGCGATTCGGCTGCAACGGGGAAGTGCAGCATCTGTACGTCACGCCGCGGTATCGACGCCGTGGAGTCGCCGCGCGGTTGCTTCAGCTGCTGGGGGCGTGGTTCACGGCCCGTGGGATCGTCCGCGTCTGTGTCGACGTCGACATCTCCAGCCCGGCGGCGGTGCCGACCTACCTGGCGCTGGGCGCAGTTCCGCTGGACAGATACTGGTATGTGTGGGAGGATATCCGTGCACGGCTGCGCACCGCGGCCCCACATCACGAGGAAGTACGAGGCATGACATCAACGCTCGACAAGGCGTTCGGATACCGCGGCGACACGATGCATCTCCCGGTGCCGAATCTGACCGCGGCGGTCCCGTTCTACGAAACGGTGCTCGGCTTTCGTGTCGTTTCCCGCGCCGATACGCCGTTCCCCGGTGCCGTGCTGGCGCGCGACGCGGTGACGATCGGTCTCGAAGAGAACGGTGGCGATCCGACACAGGATGGCTGTGCGTTTCATGTGAGTGGCGTGAGGGCGCTGTTCGACGAGTTCGCGACGCGCGGGCTGACGAAGTCCCCGTCGGATTTCGGCGTGGAGCAGCGTGATGGCGTATCGTGGGCCGTTTGTTATGTCATTGCGCCCGACGGGTTGTGCTACTGGTTCGGAGAGCGCACCGATGCATAGTCCGATACATGGTCCGATGCGTCATCCGATCTCCGACGTCGCGGCGCTCGGCGCAATCGTAGCGCTCACCGTTGCGGCTTCGCCGTTGTCGGCACAGCGACCCAGCAGCATGGCCGGTCGCTCTGCCGTGTACGCGCCCAACGGCATGGTGGCCACGAGTCAGCCGCTGGCGTCGTCGGCCGGTCTCGAGATCCTGCGTCGTGGCGGCAACGCCATCGACGCGGCGGTGGCTGCGGCCGCGGTGCTGAGCGTAACCGAGCCGCACATGACGGGTATCGGTGGCGATATGTTCGCCATCGTGTGGCTGGCCAAGGAGCAGAAGCTCGTCGCCCTCAACGCCAGTGGACGCGCCGGTTCGCTGATGACACGCGAAACGCTGCAGGCGCGCGGCTTCCGCGCGGGCTCGCAGCAGGGCGTGATGTCGGTGACGGTGCCCGGTGCGCTGGCCGGCTGGGACAAATTGCTGCGCACGCATGGTAAGCGCACGCTGGCGCAGGTGCTGCAGCCCGCGATCGGCTACGCGCGCGATGGATTCCCCGTCTCGCCGATCATCGCCGCGCAGTGGGCGAATGAAGTGTCGTTCCTGCAACGCGACTCGGCGGCTGCGGCCACGTATCTGCCCGGCGGACGCGCGCCGAAGGCTGGCGAGTGGTTCCGGAATCCCGACTACGCGCGTACGCTAAAAACAATCGCCGACAGCGGTATCGGCACGTTCTACGGTGGAAGCATCGGCCAGCGCCTCGTGTCGCGCATCAGGGCGTTGGACGGCTTCGTCACGATCGACGATCTGCGCAAGAATGCACCGAACTGGGTGACGCCGATGTCGGTGCCGTTCAAGGGCTACCGCGTGTGGGAGTTGCCCCCCAGCAATCAGGGCATCGCCGCGCTCGAGATGCTGCGCATTCTCGAGCCGTACGATCTCAAGGCGATGGGGCACAACTCGCCGGCGTATCTGCATCATCTCATCGAGGCGAAGAAGCTGGCGTACGCCGACCTCGATCGCTTCGTGGGCGACGAAGATCATCTCGCCATGCCGGCGTCGCAGCTGCTGACCGACGAGTTCATCGCCGAGCGGCGCAGTCATCTGAATCCGCTGCGCGCGCAGGAGCGAGTGGATCCGGGGCCGCTGCGCACGAAGAGCGAAACGGTGTATCTCACCGTGGCCGACGCCGAGGGCAACATGGTGTCGTTCATCAATTCGATCTACGACTACTTCGGCTCGGGGATCGTGGTGCCGGGCACCGGTTTCGCGCTGCACAACCGCGGGGCGGGCTTCACGCTCACCGAGGGGCTGCCGAACACCGTGGCACCGGGCAAGCGCCCGTTTCACACGCTGATTCCGGGGTTCGTGACGCAGACGGTGAACGGCCGCGAGCAGGCGTACATGAGCTTCGGACTCATGGGCGGCGGCGTGCAGGCGCAGGGACACGTGCAGTTTCTGCTCAACTACTTCGTGTTCGGCATGGACGTGCAGGCGGCGATCGATGCGCCGCGCTTCCGTCACTACGACCGTCAACGCGTGGCGCTGGAGCCGCCGATCGGCGATGGCGTGCGCAACGCACTCGTGGCGATGGGGCACGTACTCATCGATCAACCCACGATTGCTTTCGGCGGTGCGCAGGCGATCGTGCGACTGCCCAAGGGGTTTGCGGCGGGGAGTGATCCGCGGAAGGACGGGATGGCGGTGGGGTACTGAGGTCGCGGCGGTCGCAATCCGCGCGCGACCTACTCGTCGACGCTGCGCCGCAGCTGCTCTGCCGCCCGAAGCACCAGCGCGTCGAGCGGCGCTGACGCCGGCGTGAGTCCGCTGGTGATGGCCAGCAACTCCTTTCGCATGGCGGGATCCCAGAAGTGCACGAGATGATCGCGCACGCCTTCGACAGCATCGGCCTCCGGGTACGGTGCGAAGAAGTGCGCGATCTGATTCGCCATGCGTACGAGTTCGTCAGCCTGCATTGGTCTCCTCCACGGGAAAGCGCACGACGCGCGCATTCGAGTCGCCGCCCACGCGACACGCCAGCCGCAGCTGCAGGGCGGCCGACCACTCGAGCGCCATGGTGGTCGGCGCCGACACGGTCGCGAGCAACAACGTGCGGGCTACCGAGGCCTTGTACACCAGCTCGTAGCTGCAGCGGCTGCTCATCACCACGAAGCCCGGAGTGGTGAGCGCTCCGCGGCGCGCGAGGGCGCCCACCAGTTTGTCGAGCGCGTTGTGGCGCCCGACATCCTCGCGCACCAGTTCGATGTCTCCGCTCACGTTGCACCACGCGGCCGCGTGCACCGATCGCGTGGCGGCGTTGATCGGCTGGTGAGCCGGCAGCTCCGCGAATGCGCGCAGGATCGCGGCGTCGGAAACATCGGCATCATGCCGCTCCGCATTGCCGGTCGCGCCCCGTGCGTGCAGCTGGGCCAGTGATTCGAGACCGCACAGACCACACGCCGTACTGCCAAGCAGTGAGCGAGAACGCACGGCCGTCATGTCGAGCGCAGATTCCGGCACGACGATGTTGACGGAGATGTCGTGCAGGAACTCCGACATGACGACGTCCGTTACGGCTGCCGCATCGCGCAGCACGCGCTCGGTGAGCGCGAGTCCAACGGCCAGATCCGCGAGATCGGCCGGCGTCGCCAGCATGACGGTCCACGGCGTGCCATTCAACGCGATCTCGACCGGCGCTTCCACGGCAATTCCCCACGTGACCGACTGCGCATCGCCGTGTGTACCACCGTGCGCGTTCGACACGGCGACCGCGCGCCGCTCAAACGCGGCGCGCGCGACGTCGGTCGAGGGCGCGTCAGTCACCGGGCCGGACCTCGACTGCCGTCACCTTGTATTCCGGGCAGTTGGTGGCCCAGTCGGAATACTCGGTGGTGATCACATTGGCAGCGGAATCCGGATGGTGAAATGTGGTGTACACGATTCCCGGCGGCACGCGATCCGTCACCTTGGCGTGCAGCGAAATCGCGCCCTTCCGGCTGGCCACGTGCACAGTGTCCCCGCTCCCGATGCCGCGCAGCTCGGCGTCGTGCGGATGGATCTCGAGGACATCCTCGGCGTGCCACACGGTATTCGCGGTGCGTCGCGTGGCCGTGCCGACGTTGTACTGCGACAGAATACGTCCCGTCGTGAGCAGCAACGGATAGCGACGCGTCGACTTCTCGTCGGTGGGTACATACTGCGTGATCAGGAAGCGGCCCTTGCCGCGCACGAAACCGTCCTCGTGCATGATGCGCGTGCCGAGCGGTGTACGCTCGTTGCACGGCCACTGCACACTGCCCACGCGATCCAGATGCGCGAATGACACGCCCGCGAAGGTCGGCGTGAGTGACGCGATCTCGTCCATGATCTCGGCCGCATTCCGGTAATCCATGGGATATCCCATGGCCGTGGACAGCCGACAGACGATCTCCCACTCCGACAGACCCGTGCGCGGGGGCATGACGGGTCGCACGCGGTTGATGCGTCGCTCGGCATTTGTGAACGTGCCGTCCTTTTCGAGAAACGCCGTGCCCGGAAGGAACACGTGCGCATACTTCGCCGTCTCGTTCAGGAAAAGATCCTGCACCACGACCAACTCCATCGCTCGCAGCGCGCCGGTCACGTGCTTGGTGTCCGGGTCGGACTGCGCGATGTCCTCACCCTGAATGAAGATGCCGTTGAACTGCCCGGCAGTGGCCGAGGCGAGCATGTTCGGAATGCGCAGCCCCGGCTCCGCATCGAGGACCACGTGCCACGACTGCTCGAACTGCGCGCGAATGGTGTCGTCGCCGATATGCCGATAGCCTGGCAACTCGTGCGGGAATGAGCCCATGTCGCAGGCGCCCTGCACGTTGTTCTGGCCGCGCAGCGGATTCACACCCGTGCCTTCGCGCCCGAGCTGTCCCGCCGCCATGGCCAGATTCGCGATGCCCATGACCATCGTACTGCCCTGACTGTGCTCGGTGACCCCGAGCCCGTAGTAGATGGCCGAGTTGCCAGCGGTGGCATACAGGCGCGCGGCACGTCGCAGGTCGTCGGCGGGCACGCCGCTGAACGCCTCGGCGGCCTCCGGTGAATTCTCCGGCTGCGCGATGAAGTCACGCCACTGCGCAAACGATGTCGCGTCACAGCGCTCGGCTACGAAGGCTTCGTTGACCAGTCCTTCGGTGACGATCACATGCGCCATCGCGTTGACCACCGCGACGTTGGTGCCGGGCCGGAGGGGCAGGTGATAGGTCGCCTGAATATGCGGGCTGCGCACGAGGTCGATGCGGCGCGGATCGATCACGATGAGCTTTGCGCCCTGACGGAGCCGGCGCTTCATGCGCGAGGCGAAGACCGGATGCGCGTCGGTGGGATTCGCGCCGATCACCACGATCACATCGGCGTGCGCGACCGACTTGAAGTCCTGCGTGCCGGCCGACGTGCCGAAGGTCTGCTTGAGTCCGTAGCCGGTGGGCGAATGACAGACGCGGGCGCAGGTGTCGATGTTGTTGTTGCCGAACGCCGCGCGCACCATCTTCTGCACCACATACACTTCTTCATTCGTGCAGCGCGACGACGAGATGCCGCCGATCGCGCCGCGTCCATGCTGTTCCTGAATGGCGCGGAATCGTGCGGCTGCATGGGCAATGGCCTCGTCCCAGCTCACCTCGCGCCACTCATCGGTGATGTGCTCGCGCACCATCGGCGCCAGCACGCGATCGCGATGGCTCGCGTAGCCCCAGGCGAAGCGCCCCTTCACGCAGGAGTGCCCTTCGTTCGCGCCGCCGCTCATGTCGGGCACCATACGCACGACATCGTTGCCCTTCATCTCGGCGTTGAACGAACATCCCACGCCGCAGTATGCGCAGGTCGTCTTCACGGTGCGATCGGGCTGTCCGGCCGCGATGATGCTTTTCTCGGTGAGCGTGGCGGTAGGGCAGGCCTGCACGCAGGCTCCGCACGACACGCACTCGGACGCCAGGAACGACTCGTTCATCCCGGCACTGACTTTCGAGCCGAATCCGCGATCGGTAATGCTCAGCGCGAACGTGCCCTGAATCTCATCGCAGGCCCGCACACAGCGCGAGCACACGATGCACTTGGCCGGATCGAAGGTGAAGTACGGATTCGACTCGTCCTTCTCGGCCTGCAGGTGATTCGCCCCGTCTGTGCCATAGCGCACCTCGCGCAGTCCCACCACGCCAGCCATGTCCTGCAGCTCGCAGTCGCCGTTCGCGGCGCACGTGAGGCAGTCGAGGGGATGGTCGGAGATGTACAGCTCCATCACGTTGCGCCGCACGCGCGCGACCTTATCGGTCTGCGTGCGGACAACCATGCCCTCCTCGACCGGCGTCGTGCACGACGCCGGCAGACCCTTGCGGCCGGCAATCTCGACCACGCACAGCCGGCAGGAGCCGAACGCTTGCAGCGAGTCGGTCGTGCAGAGCTTCGCGATGGCGATGTCGGCGCTGCGTGCGGCGTGCATGACCGACGTGCCCGCTGGTACGGCGACCCCCACACCATCGATGGTGAGATGCACCAGACTGGTCGTAGTCGTCGCCATGATCAGAAGTCTCCGGCAAAATGCTTCATCACACTGCGCACCGGCATCGGCGCGAGGCCGCCCAGCGCGCAGAGTGAGCCCAGCTCCATCGTTTCGCACAATTCGTCGAGCAGGGCCAACTGCGCGCGTTTGGCCTCGCCGCGGCGGATGCGGCCGATCACTTCCACGGCGCGCGTGGAGCCGATCCGGCACGGCGTGCACTTGCCACACGACTCGTGCGCGCAGAACGCCATCGCAAACTCGGCCTGCGCACCCATGTCGACCGTGTCGTCGAAGACGACGATGCCACCGTGGCCCAGCATCGCCCCGATTGCCGCAAAGTGCTCATAACCCAGTGGTGTACCCCACTGTGACTCGGGAAGGTATGCCCCCAGCGGTCCGCCCACCTGGACGGCCTTGATCGGGCGGGTGCTGTAGGTGCCGCCGCCGAACCGCGTGATCAGATCGAGGAGGGTGATGCCGAACGGCACTTCGACCACGCCGCCACGCATGACGTTGCCGCCAAGTTGGAAGGGCATCGTACCGGTGGAGCGGTCGATGCCGAATCCGGCGTAGTGTGCGCCGCCTTGCGCGACGATGCCGGACACGGCCGCCAGCGTCAGCACGTTATTGATGACCGTGGGCTGCCCGAACAGCCCCGAGAGAGCGGGGAGCGGCGGTTTGGCACGCACCACGCCGCGTTTGCCCTCGAGACTTTCCAGCAGTGCGGTTTCTTCGCCGCAGATGTAGGCACCGCCGCCTACGCGCAACGCGATGTGGAAGGCGTGCGGCGTACCCATCACGTTGGTGCCGAGTATGCCGGCGCTACGCGCCAGCTCCAGCGCGCGCGACATGACGTGAATCGTGTGCGGATACTCGGAGCGCAGGTAGATGAAGCCGCGCGTGGCGCCCACGGCAAGCCCGGCGATGATCATGCCTTCGACGAGCTGAAAGGGATCGGCCTCCATGAGCAGGCGGTCAGCGAAGGTGCCCGAATCGCCTTCGTCGGCGTTGCACACGATGTACTTGGTGGCCGACTCCGCGTTGAGCACGGTCTGCCATTTGATACCGGCGGGAAACGCGGCGCCACCGCGTCCGCGCAGCCCCGACGCGTTCACTTCGTCGATGATGGACTGCGGGGTAACCGTGAGCGCATGTTCGAGGCCAGCCCATCCGCCGTGCGCGCGGTAGTCGCTGAGCGACAGTGGATCGATGATGCCGGCGCGTCGGAAGGTGATGCGATGCTGCTCGCGCAACCAGGGAATGTGCTCGACGAGGCCCACGGAGAGCGGATCGTCGGCGTCGGGCATCGCGCCGTTTGCGAAGAGCGTCGCGACCTGTTCGGCGGTGATGTTGGCGAATCCCACACGGCCGTTCGGCGTGTCGATCTCGACGAGGGGCTCCATCCAGCAGGCGCCGCGCGATCCATTGCGGACGACCTCGATATCGAGCCCAAGCGCCTCGATGGCGTTCGCGACGGCATCGGCGCCCACCGACCGCGCGGCGGTGTCGTTGGGCACGAATACGCGCGTGCGCGGGACCTCGGCTCGCGCTGTGCGTACACCGGTTGCCGGAGTCTCTGCGTCGCGCGACGCCGCGAGCGCCTCGCGCACCAACGTATCGAGTCGTTCGCCGGTGACCCCGCCATGCACGACATCGCCCACGCGCACCGACGGGCCCAGCGCGCAATTGCCGAGGCAGTACACCGCTTCGAGATGCACGCGGCCGTCCGACGTGGATTCGCCCATGGCGACCTGCAACGACGATGCGGCGTAGCGTGCCAGCTCGCGACAGCCTCCGGCTTGGCAGGCTTCGGCCATGCACAACTGCACGACGACGTCGCCGACGGGCGCTTCGCGAAGGTCACCGAAGAAGGAGACCACGCCATACACCTCAGCGCGCGACCGGTTGAACGCCTGCGCGACGAAGCGGATCGCCGCCGGCGACACGTACCCGAATCGCTGCTGGATCTGCTGCAGCACGGGCAGCAGATACTCGGCGTCGGTCGGCGTACCGTCCAGCAGTTCCCGCAACGTGGTCAGTTCGTGGTCGATGTCGACGGGAATCGGCCGCTCCTTGTCGATGATGATGGCCTGCGCGTTGTCGGAGTAGAAGAGAATGCGCGAGGGGCGCGCTGGCTACCCCGCGGGTCACACGAATACGAGTATGAGGCGGCGCAAGCAAAGCGGGCCACCCTGTGCAAGGTGGCCCGCGCTGGTACTACCATCCGCCGATCGATTACGGCGCCTTGGTCGCCTCGAAGCGGCCGCGGCTCACCACTGAATCCGGCTTGTCTGCGAGCATGTTGGCCGACGTGCCCACTAACTTGCCATCCTTCATCCGAGCCACCGAGCGAAACACCAGCTTGGGACCCTTCGCGTCGGCCGGATTGGCGTACGGTGCGCTGGTCGCGATCATGCTGTCCGCGTCGAAGGTGCGGGTGAAATTGATCGGGTCCTTTTGGCCTTCGATGGTCAATGTGCCCGAGGTGCCGTCGATATTCTTTGTCGTCCAGCGCAGCGTGACGGAATCACTGGTTTCACCCATGCTCACGCCGTTCCATGATCCGTCGACGTCAGCAGCGGTGAGCGGGGCCGGAGCTGCCGGCGTTGCTGCAGCCATGGCCGTTGAATCCACGGCCGGCGTTTCGCCCTTGGCGCATGCGACGAGTGCTAGGACGGCGAGAATTGCGAGTGTGCGCATACCTTCCTCGTGTTAGCGGCCAGGAGGCCGCACGGTGAGTCGAACGGTTGCGTCAGTGGCCAAAGTATGCGCTCGACTTTCTCCGGGCGCCAATGAGGTGCAGTCGAGGTTGCTTATCGCCGCGCAGATGACGCGCCGTTCACGGTCGGGTTTCGCGGGGCAAGGTCAGGGGCGACGTCGTCAGGTCTTCACCGCTTCGCCGGCGGCCCGGCCGGATGCTTCTCACACACCGGTGGCTGCTCCGCACTCCACGCCATGGACGCGATACGCCAGCCACCGGCGCTCTTCACGAGCGTAAACACATCGGCGCCGCAGTGCGACCACACGTGGTTGACGTAGAGATCGTACGGATACCAGACCATCGCGACGGCGCCGCTGACCATGGCCTGCGGTGCGAAGCCGCGCTCGATGATGCCCGTCATCGGCGCGTTGCGCTGGGCCTCTCGCGTGCGTACCCGATACACCGCAACGCCATCGCGCGTGGAGGTCGGGAACATCACGGCCTCGGGCACCATCAGGTCGGTGAACGCGACGACATCACCGCGCGTGATGGCGGCGAGCGCGGAGTCGGCGACGGCGATGACGGCCGCGCGCGCGTCGGATGCTGGCGCGGGAGACTGGGCACTGGCGTCGTGGTGCAGGACGCTCACGAGCGCAACGGCCATCGCGATTCGCGTACGCATGGACATGGCTGGGGGGATGGTGGGGTAGGGGTGTCCGCTGGCGGTCACTTCAGGAATATGGCACCCGATGATGGACATGGTATGGGGCGCGCCGCATGCGGCTGTCCCATACGATGTGCCCCGTAATTGACGAGCTGCACCGCAGCTGCGAGTATGACGGCGATATGATCCTGCGCCCCTACGTTGCCCGTACCATCGTCGCCCTCGCCGCCTTGGCGCTGCCGATCGCGCCCGCGTTCGCCCAATCGCCCGTGGTCATCGACGGACCGCCCACGCCGGTGTCTCCGGCCGTGATCACGCGTGATGGCACGCAACGCGCCACAGTGCGCGCGATCAAGCTCACCGCGCCGCTCACGCTCGATGGGGTGCTGGACGAAGCCGTGTACACGCGAGAAGCGCCGTTCGGTGGACTGATCCAGGTCGCCCCCGACGCCGGAGCACCGGCCACCGAGCGCAGCGACCTCTGGATCACCTACGATGATCGCAACATCTACCTCTCGTGTCGCTGCTACGACGCATCGGCGCCGGCGGATTGGATCGTGAACGAACTACGGCGCGATACCGGTGGTCTGCGCAACAACGAACACATTGGCGTGCTCTTCGACACGTTCTACGACCGCCGCAGTGGGTTTGCCTTCTACACCAATCCCCTCGGCGCCCGCGCCGACTACTCTATCGTGGACGAAGGCGCCTCGAATACCGACTGGAATCCCGTCTGGACCTCCAAGACCGGTCGTTTCGACGGCGGCTGGACTGTCGAGATGGAGATTCCCTTCAAGTCGCTGCGTTACCGCGCGGGACCGGATCAGGTGTGGGGCATGCAGATCCGGCGCTCCATTCGGCACAAGAACGAGTGGGACTATCTGACGCCGGTGCCGCGCATTCTGGCCGGCCCGCAGGCGCTCAATCGTGTGTCGGCCGGCGGCACGCTGGTGGGACTCGATCTCCCCGAAGCCGGCAAGAACATCGAGCTCAAGCCGTACGTCGTCGCGCGCAGCTCCACCGACCGGGTACGCACGCCGGCCATCAACAATAGCGTTGCCAGCGAGATCGGCGGCGACATCAAGTACGCCGTCACGCCCAACCTCACCGCGGATCTGACGGTGAACACCGACTTTGCGCAGGTCGAGGCTGATGAACAGCAGCTCAACCTGACGCGATTCAGTCTGTTCTTTCCTGAGAAGCGCGACTTCTTCCTGGAAGGGCGCGGCATCTTCGACTTCGCGCGCGGCGGCAACGGGGCGTTCGGTGGAAGCGGGGGCGCCGACACGCCGCAGCTGTTCTACACCCGGCGCATCGGCCTCGACAACGGTGGCGTGGTCCCGATCAACGTGGGCGGTCGACTCACCGGCAAGCTGGGGAAGTTTGCCGTCGGTCTCATGAACATCGGCACGTCGGGCGACGCGGCGTTCAAGGCCGAGCCGACCAACTTCACGGTAGTGCGCGTGAAGCGCGATGTGCTGCAGCGCAGCTCGATCGGCGCGATGTTCACCAACCGCTCGGTCGCTGCATCGGGCAGCGGCTCGAATGCGGTGTACGGTCTCGACGGGGCGTTCCTGCTGTCGCAGGCGCTCACGGCCGGGGCGTACTGGGCGCAGAGTCAAACCACGGGCGTCGCGGGCGACGATCAGAGCTATCAAGGCCGGTTGGACTACAGCGTCGATCGGTTCGGGGCGAAAGCCGAGTTCCTTGGCGTGGGCCGCAACTTCGATCCGCAGGTCGGTTTTCGCCGGCGATCGGATATCAACCGGTCGTTCGGCGAAGTGCGATTCAGTCCGCGGCCGGCGAACCAGAAGGTGGTGCGCAAATTCACCGGGACCGCGTCGGGCGAATACGTGGAGAACGGCCAAGGCATCGTGGAAACGCGCGTATGGCGCGGACACGTCGACACCGAGTTCGCCAACAGCGACGTGATCGGGCTCGACGTCACGCGCAACTACGAGTTCCTGCGGCAGCCCTTCACACCATCGGGCGCGCCCGCGGCCATCGCGCCGGGTGGATACGGCTTTTCAGACGTGGCGCTGTCGTACGCCTTCGGCGCGCAGCGACGGGCCTCGGGCACAATACGCGTGCAGGCCGGACAGTTCTATGATGGCACGATCAGTAGCATCACGATCGGACCGAGCACCACCGGATCGACGGCCCGCATTGCCATCCTGCAGCGGCTCGCGCTGGAACCGACCTTCTCGATTACGCGCATCGACCGACCCACGTCATCGTTCACCACGCGGCTCGCCCGGGCGCGCGTGGACTACGGGTTCACGCCGCTGATGTTTGCGAGCGCGCTCGTGCAGTACAACTCGGCCGACCGCGCATTCAGCACGAACCTGCGCTTTCGCTGGGAGTACGCACCGGGCAGCGAACTGTTTCTGGTGTACACCGACGAACGCGACGTGCGCGACGACCGCTACGCCACGCCGACCACCGTGCGAGGGCTCAAGAACCGCGCGCTCGTGCTCAAGATCAATCGCCTGTTCCGGTACTAGGCTATCGTCGCGATGGACACTCACCCCGACGTCATCGACTTCGGCAAAGGACAGCCGTCGCTGTCGCTGCTGCCGGTGGCGGCATGGCGCACGGCGACGGACCATTGTCTCGCGCAGGGCGATGCCGGGCTGCTGCAGTACGGCGCCGATGAGGGCGACGAGGGATTTCGTGCATCGCTTGCGACGTTTCTCAGCGCGCGTTACGCGATGCCTGTAACGCCGGCGGAGCTGGTGGTATCCGCCGGCGCCTCGCAGGCGCTCGATCTCGTCTGCACGCGGTTCACCCGTCCGGGCGACACCATCTTCGTGGAGGAGCCGACGTACTTTCTCGCGCTCGACGTCTTCCGCGATCACGGCTTGCGCGTGGTGGGGATCCCCATCGACGAGGACGGCATTCGCGTCGATGCGCTGCAGGATGCGCTGGTACTTCATCGTCCCGCGCTGCTCTACACGATCCCGACCTTTCAGAACCCGACGGGGACGACGATGTCGGCGGCCCGGCGCGAGCAACTCGTGGCGGTGAGCCGGATGCACGATCTACTCATCGTCGCCGACGAGGTCTATCATCTGCTCGACTTCGGCACCGCGCCACCGCCGCCGCTCGCGGCCTACGCGCATACGGCGCGCGTGCTCTCGTTGGGCTCGTTCTCCAAAATCTGTGCGCCGGGGCTGCGGTTGGGGTGGATCCAGGGGCCTCCGGCGTTGCTGCACACGCTCACGCAATCGGGTCTGGTACAAAGCGGTGGCGGACTCAATCCGTTCGTGTCGGGTGCGATGCGCAGCATGATCGATCTCGGACTGGCCGATGCTGTTCTTGACGACTTGCGTGGCGTGTACGTCGCGCGGTCGGCGGTGCTCTGCGGCACCCTGCGGGAGCTCTTGCCCACCGTCACCTTTGTGGAGCCCGCCGGCGGCTACTTCGTGTGGGCGCAGCTGCCGCCGGAGTGGTCGGCGGCGCGGCTCCTCCCCATCGCGCGGGAAGGCGGCGTGTCCTTTCATCCGGGCACGCGGTTCAGCGGCGGCGGCGGGCTCGGGCAGCACGTACGTTTGAGTTTCGCGCACTACGACGGGCCGACGCTGGTGGAGGGGGTGCGACGACTGGCAAACCCGCTGGCCTGACGCGCGCTTCGTGCGGTGCAGTTGATTGCCTTCCCAGCAAGCAACTGCCCACCGCGGGTCGACACGAATGACCGCGAATGAACAGCAGCCCGAGAGGGGGGACAACCGCTTCTCTTGGTCAGTTCGCCCTTCGCGTCGCTACACGCCAAATTGCGTGAGATGATGATCGAGGTGCTTCGAGAAGAGCACATTCCACTCGGCGGCCGTGAGCGGTCCGAACGACGGCGACTCGCGACCCTCGAGCGCTGAGGCCCCTTCGCTGGCCACCCGTCGGACATACGCGATCAGCCTCGCGCGCTCCTTCGAGAAGTCGCGCTCGTCCTTGATACGGAACGCAGGCGCGGTGGGGGTGTTGCGAGGATACGGTGCCGGTCCCACGACTTTGTCCTTCACCATGGTACGCAACACCCACCGCAGCAGCGGATTGGGTCGCGTGTGCTGTCCGGTATAGACCATGTCGTAGGCCACGTTGCAATGCGCCAGCATCTGGGCGACCGACATCTTGCCCCAGAGCGGCTTGCTGTCTGGCGTCAGCGCCTCGATGCGACGGATGGCGGCATCGGCCTCCGCGTGATCGAACAGATTGGGATATGTTGGTGTGACCATCGCAGCTGCTCCTCGCGTGATGCCTACATCATCACGCCGTCCACCACGAACGGCAAGGCATCATGCGCGACGGCATGCCCCCATCACTCCGGCTCGTTCCGTACGACATCGCATGGCCTGCCCGGTTTGCCGCCGAGGCAGAACGCGTGCAGCTCGCGCTGGGTGCCGTGGCGGTCGCGATCGAGCATGTGGGCAGCACTGCCGTGCCGGGGCTCGACGGTAAGCCGGTGCTCGATATCGCGATTGCGGTCGCGAACGACGCGGATGCCGATGCCTGCGTCGCTCCGATGCGGGCGCTGGGCTACGAGTACCGCGGACCGTACGGGGACGATCCCCGTCGTCGGTACTACGTGCGCGACGATGACGCCGGCGCGCGCCTGGTGCACGTGCATCTGTACGTGCTGCCGGCAGCGGCATGGCAGCAGAAGCTGGCGTTTCGCGATGCGCTGCGGGCCGATCCGGAGTTGGCGGTGGCGTATGCGGTCGAAAAGCGACGGGTGGCCGAAGCGGTGCGATGGGACAAGGAGGCGTACTCGATCGCGAAGGGCCCGTTCGTACAGCGCGTGTTGGCGACGCTTGGCCTGCTCGCGGTGTGCGTGCTGGCGGCGTGCTCGTCACCGTTGACCTGAGATTACGGCATCATCGGGTCATCGTCGTGTCGATGCACGAACAGGCTCGCCATCGGCATGCAGAAGCCGGAGAGTGTGTCGTCGCCCTCGAGCGCCGACGATGCGTCCACGATCGCTTCGCTACCGTCGGCGCGATACACGCGCGCGAGTCGTCTGGCGGGGTCGATGACCCACACCAGCGCCGAGCCTGCCGTGAGCCAGTCGGCAACCTTGGCCAGTACCTCGCCGGGACGATCGCCGGGAGAAAGCACTTCGACGGCGAGATCGGGCGCCAGCTCCGCGAATCCAGTGCTCGCGGACGGTATGCGTTCCCAGGTTACAAAGGCCACGTCGGACGCGCGCACCGTATCCGGCTGTCGTTGCAGCGTGAACCCGGTCTCGGCGGCCAGTACCTCGCCAAGCGGATGCACTGCCGCTCGCGCCACGCGATCACGTTCGAGATACGTGGCGATGCAGACCAGCACGCGCGCAGCAATGCTCCCGTGCTGATAGCCCGCAGGTTCTCGCACCACGAGCCGGCCGCGCACCAGCTCGGTGCGCAAGCCTCGCGTGTCATACTCGAGCAGTTGCTCTGCGGTCATCGCATCCGTTGACGGGTCGGTCGACATCTCGGTGGCCGGGAGCATGCGCGCGTGTCTCCGTGTCGGTCGCGTCTGCATCATGGAGCGAACAGTAGCACGAGCCCGTCAGCGCGCTGTCACCACGCGGCATCGGGAAGCTACGCTCGGCGCATGGGCCGAGTCTACTCGGCCAAAGCGGCGGGAGCCGGCGTCGCTACGAGACATGCCCCCGCAGCAGCGCATCCTCCCACGCGTAGTCGCGCCCGACGCGCGGCTGCTGCGCATACCACGCGTACGTCTCGCGCATGCCATCCTCGAGCGGCGTCAGGGTGAGACCGAGCTGCTCGGTCACGCATGCCGGGTTGACCGTGATGGCCGGGATGTCGAGATACACGCCGAAGTAGTTCGGCGGTTGCATCAGACTGCCGCCGAGCTGTTGAATGCGCGCACGCGGTACATGCACGACCTGCGCCGTGTGTCCAGACGCGCGCGCGAGCAGATGTACGAAATCGAGCTGCGAGATCGGCGGATAGTTGCCGAGATTGTACGCTTGCCCGATGGCCACGTCGTGCGTGGCGGCGAGAATGGCCGCGCGCGCGACATCGTGGGCGGAGACCCACTGCATCGTGGCCTGTCCGTCGTCGGGGATAATGATGGGACGACCATCACGCAGTCGATCCCAGAAGAACGACTCACGGTCGAACGCGTTGTGCGGACCGTAGATGAACGCCGGGCGCAGCGTCGTCACCGGCAGGCCGTCGCTCGAACTCAGCGCGAAGAGCGCACGCTCGGTGTTCGCCTTCTGGGCGCCGTAGACGTCGGGGTGATCCTCCGGCACCAGCGGTGACGCTTCCGTGTACGGACCGCCGGTGGGATACACAGCCACGCTCGAGGTGAACACATAGCGGGAGAGCCCCGGAGCCGTGGCGCGTGCGGCCGCGACGACCTGTTCAGGCGTGGTGCCGCGCTGCCAGTCGTACACGTTGTCGTAGACGACATCGAACCGCTCACCGGCCAGCGCAGACTGCACAGCCATCGCGTCGTTGCGATCGCACTGGATGGCCGTGACGCGATCGCCGAACGGCGTGCTGGTGCCGCGGTGCATGAGTACCACCGTGTCACCGCGCGTCAGGAGTTGCTCCACGAGGGCGCGCCCGATGAGCTGGGTTCCGCCGATGACGAGGGCTCGAGCCATGAGTGCTCCGGTCTTTCTGGAAGAGGTGAGTCGCGCGCGGCTGCTTTGCGGGGTGTCAGTTACTTTGGCACGACCGGCCGCTCGCCCGTCACGCGGAGCGTATCTTCCTGATGCGTCTCGCTCCGTTCATCGGCCGGCAAGATGCCGGCATCGTTGAGCATCAAGCCAACGGCATCGGGGATCATCGCCGGCCAGAGGAAGGCGCCGATGGGGCGCACGAACGGACGGGGGGTGCGGCCCAGGCCGGCGTAGCGACGGCGAGCCCAGAGCTCGTACGCGATAGTGAGCAGTCCGCCCGCCACGGCGAAGAGCATCCACGTGACGAGTGCCTCGCGCCATGGGACGTCGATGAGCATCCACACCAGGACGCCATAGCTCAGGACCATGCCCATGATCCCCATGCCGCGGCGCAGCGCCGCGTTCAGGACCACGCAGGCGGTCGTCCAGAGCAGGACGCCGAAGAGGACGATCGCCCACATCAGATTCACGAAATAGAACGTCACCTCTGACAGTGCAGCATATTCGATCAATGCGCAATTCCGCCGGTGCGCGCGGTTCGTCCACCTTCTGCAGAAATCTCTCTCATGACCGACCAGATTCGCTTCGATGATGGCGCATCGTACGATCGCTACATGGGCGTGTGGAGCCACCTCGTTGGTGCCGATTTTCTGCGCTGGCTCGCGCCGGCCCCGGGCCTGCGTTGGCTTGATGTGGGTTGCGGCAACGGTGCGTTCACCGATCTGATCGCGACCGAGTGCGCTCCCACCGCCCTGCACGGCATCGATCCCTCGGCCGCGCAGCTGGCCTTCGCACGCTCACGGGCGGCGCTGCGCGACGCCGTCCTGTGTGAAGGGGATGCGATGGCGCTCCCGTATCCTGACGACAGCGTCGATGTCGCGGTGATGCCGCTGGTGATCTTCTTCGTGCCGGACCCGGCCAAAGGGGTTGCCGAAATGGCGCGCGTGGTCGCCCCGGGCGGCGTGGTCACGGCGTATGCGTGGGATATGCACGGCGGTGGCTTCCCCTACCACGTGTTGCAGCGTGAAATGCGCGAATTGGGCACGCCTATTCCGGCGCCCCCCAGTCCGGAGTCCTCGCGCTCCGACATCATGAGCGACCTGTGGCGCGGAGCGGGGTTGGTGGATGTCGAGATGCAGGAGTTCACCGTGCAGCGCACCTTCGCCTCGTTCGACGAGTACTGGGCAATCGTTGCCGGCTGGGCGACCATAGGTCGGATGCTGGCCACGATGACGCCCGAGGCGATCACGCGTGTGCAGGAGCGCCTGCGCGAGTGCCTGCCCGCCAACGCTGACGGGAGCATGACGTACTCAGCGAGAGCCAACGCGGTGAAGGGTCGCGTACCACAGGCGCGACCCTAACGGACGGCGCGTGCGACTCACCGGCGCGACCCTGCGTGATGCGGTGCACGACCTCTGCGCGCGTGATGATGCGTTAGCGCGACTCGTGCTGCAGTATGGGCCGCCCCCGTTGTGGGAGCGTCCCGAAGGATTCGTCACGTTGGTTCGTGTCATTCTCGAGCAGCAAGTGTCCCTGGAGTCGGCGGCGACGTTGTTTGCGCGGCTCGATGCGTCGGTGCCCGGTGGCATGCAGCCCGAGCCCATACGGACGCAAGGCGTGGATGGACTGCGCGCGTTCGGCGTGACGCGACAAAAAGCCGCGTATCTCGTGGCGCTCGCGGAACACGTGACCGACGGCCGGCTCGATCTGCGTGCGCTTCCGGCACTGACCGATGCGGAGGTGCTCGTCGCGTTGCAGCGCGTGCCGGGCATCGGACCGTGGACGGCGCAGGTATACCTGTTGTTCTCCCTTGGCCGTCCCGACGCCTGGCCACCGGGTGACCTGGCGCTGCACAAAGCGCTGCAGCACGTGCACGCGCTCGACCAGATGCCGTCGAGTCGAGAGGCGTCGGAAATGGCCGCCATCTGGTCACCGTGGCGCGCCGTCGCGGCGCGCATTCTCTGGCACGCCTATCTCACACAGCGCGGTCGTTCCGTGCCCTGACGCGACCGCGCCGTCCAACTGACCTTGGCGCTACGCAGTGCGCAGCTCAGCCATCTGCGTGGCGTGACGGAAGTCATGATGCGCGGTGAGCTCGACCCACGAGCGTAGCGTGAGCGGGCCCAGAAACGGATGCGGAAAGGCGACGCCATCGAGGACCGCGTCGTCGGCCGCCGAGAATGCGGCGAGCAACGCCTCGCGCGACGCCTGCAATTGCGCGATGGCGGCGCCGGCGTCGAGGGTGCCGGTCGGTCGCACGCGCTCGGGGGCTTCGACCTTGGCGGTGCGCTCGCGCACCCACCCGATCGTCCGCTCGGTCAGGAGCGCGGCCTGCAGATCCTCAGGCGTGGCGGTGCGCGGCATCTCACCGCCCTTGGCGATCATGCGGGCCACCCCGCCCTCCACGCGGGCGCAGTGTTCGATGATCTGCGCGGCCGACCAGCCGCCTTCGCCTTCGCCCTGTGACACGGCGCGGCGCTCGACCGGGATCGACTCGAACTGCGCGAGTAGGTTCGCGCGCTCGTGGTGCAGGAGGGCCAGCAGGGCGGCGGCGGAATCGGTAGGCTGAGTCATGTCGCTAACGTATCGCGGGGCGCGCGGGTCCGCACGGGGCATCGCCGGGCGGACACCGCCGTCACCAAGCCAAGCGCGTGAAACGGGGCTACTGTTGTCGGGGACCTGCCGCCCCGCGGCGTCCGGAGCGACCCGTCTGGCATCGCTCAATTCGACCAGTCCCGCCTTCCCACGAGCGTTCCGTTTGCTCCGTACGCCCAAGCGCTCCACGTTGCACGGCCTGCTGCTCCTGATCGGCACCGTCGCGCTGGGATTGGCGTCGCGACGCTATCCCGCGGTGCTGCCGGACTTCGTATCGACCTACGCCGGCGACGTGCTCTGGGCGTCGATGGTGTTCTGGCTGCTCACCCTGGTGCGGCCCAGTGGCGAGGGGCGGCATCTGGCGGCGATCGCTTTCGCCATCGCGGTCGCGGTGGAAGTCAGCCAGCGCTATCACGCGCCATGGATCGATGCCGTGCGCGCGTTGCCGCTGGGTGCGCTGGCCCTGGGGCAGGGCTTTCTCTGGAGCGATGTCGCCTGCTATCTCGTTGGGGTGATTCTGGCGGCGTGGATTGATTGGTCGCTCCGCACGAGACGACAAAAGCGCGTCGCGATCTCGCGCGAGACGGGCCGGTGACCGGGTCGGCCCCGCATGACGAGGAGTCGAAGCGACTCGCGGCCGCGCGCGATGGCACGCACGCGTGGAAGCGCTGGGGCCCGTATCTCAGTGAACGGCAATGGGGTACGGTGCGCGAGGACGCCAGCGCGGGTGGTGATGCCTGGAATCACTTCACGCACGACCAGGCGCGCTCGCGGGCCTACCGGTGGGGCGAAGACGGGCTCGGTGGCATCAGCGACGACAAGCAGTCGTTGTGTTTCGCGCTCGCACTGTGGAATGGTGCCGATCCCATTCTGAAAGAGCGCGCCTACGGCTTGGACAACAGCGAAGGCAATCACGGCGAGGATGTGAAGGAGTATTACTTCTACCTCGACTCCACGCCGACGCACTCGTACATGAAGTACCTGTACAAGTATCCGCACGCGGCGTTCCCGTATCTCGATCTGATCGCGACCAACGCGAAGCGCGGTCGGCTGGAACCGGAGTACGAGCTGCTCGATACCGGCGTGTTCGACGAGCAGCGCTACTTCGATGTGTTCGTGGAATATGCGAAGGGGGATGCCGACGATATCCTGATCGCCATCACCGCCTGCAATCGCGGACCCGACGCGGCTCGACTCCGGCTGCTGCCCACGCTCTGGTTCCGCAACACGTGGGGCGATGACGCCACCGCGCCGAAACCTGTACTGCAGGCGATCGCCTCGCACGGCGGTGCGACCGTACAGGCGTCACACCCGGGCTTTGTCGCGCGCGCCATGCCCGACGCGTACTACCTGTACTGCGATGCCGACGTCCCGCTGCTGTTCACCGAGAACGAGAGCAACACGGAGCGACTGTTCGGCCTGCCGAACCCGACGCCGTGGGTGAAGGACGGCATCAACGACTACGTGGTGCTGGGTAACCGGGATGCCGTGAGTCCCGCGCAGCGCGGCACGAAAGTGGCCGCGTACTACGATCTCGAGCTCGCGGCCGGCGCCCAGACGACGGTGCGGCTGCGGCTCACACCGCAGGCGCCGCACGGAACGCACGCGCCGTTCGCCGATTTCGACGACGTGTTCACGGCGCGCATGCGCGAGGCGGACGCGTTCTACGACGCCATCACGCCGATCGGCGTGCGCATGGACGTGGAGCGCAGCAATGTGATGCGGCAGGCGCTGGCCGGCATGCTCTGGTCGAAGCAGTACTACCATTGCGACCTGGAACAGCATCGTACCGGCCATCACGCGAAGAAGAACAGCGCGTGGTCGCACATGTACTGCGACGACATCATTTCGATGCCGGACACGTGGGAGTATCCGTGGTATGCCGCGTGGGATCTGGCCTTCCACGCCATACCACTGGCGATCGTGGATATGGATTTCGCGAAGCAGCAACTCGATCTGCTGCTGCGGAACGACTATCTGCATCCCAATGGTCAGCTGCCCGCCTGCGAGTGGAATTTCAGCGATGTGAATCCGCCGGTGCACGCGTGGGCCACCATGCAGCTGTATCTGCTGGAGAAGGAACGCCACGCCGGAGCGGGCGATCTGGAGTTCCTGACGCAGTCGTTCGAGAAGCTGCTGGTGAACTTCACCTGGTGGATCAACCGGAAGGATCGCGCCGGCGCGAACATCTTCGAGGGCGGCTTCCTCGGACTCGACAACATCGGCGTGTTCGACCGCTCGTCGCCGCTGCCCACCGGCGGATACATCGACCAGGCCGACGGCACGGCGTGGATGGTGTTCTTCAGTCAGCAGATGCTGCGTATCGCCGTGGAGCTGGCGCTGCACGAGCCGCGGTATCAGGACTTCGTGGAGAAGTTCTATCAGCACACGCTGCGCATCGCCGGTGCGATGGATCGCGTGGGCGAGCATCAGGACGAAATGTGGGACGAGGACGACGGCTTCTTCTACGACGTGCTGCGCTTGCCGAACGGATCGGCCATGCGACTCAAAGTGCGCTCCATTGTGGGGCTGCTGCCGCTGGCGGCGGTGGCGGTGTTCGAGGCCGATCTGTTCGACCGGCTCCCGCGCTTCCGGGAGCAGAGCGCGGCGTTCGCGCGGCGTCATCCGCGGCTGATTGCGAACCTGCATCTGCCCGATCAACCGGGGGTGGCCGATCGCCGGATGCTGTCGATCGTCGACGAAGCAAAGTTGCGCCGCATTCTGTCGCGCATGCTCGACGAGAACGAGTTCTTCTCGCCGCACGGCATCAGGGCGCTGTCCCGGTATCATCACGAGCATCCGTACACGTTTGCGCACGACGGCAAGGAGCATCGCGTGGCCTATGTGCCGGGCGACTCCGACAGCGGGATGTTCGGCGGCAATTCCAACTGGCGCGGGCCGGTGTGGATGCCGATCAACTACTTGCTGTACGGCGCGCTGCTGCGGCTTTACGCGTACTACGGCGATGAGTTCACGGTGGAGTGCCCCACGGGCTCAGGCCATCAGGCCACGCTGCTCGAGGTGGCGATGGAGCTGGGTGATCGCTTGTGCAGCATCTTCCAGCCCGACGCCACCGGAGCGCGACCCGTGAACGGCCGCGACACGGTGTTTCGCGACGATCCATACTGGCGCGACCTCGTGCAATTCTCCGAGTACTTCCACGGGGACACGGGTGCCGGCGTGGGCGCGAGCCATCAGACGGGATGGACCGGGTGTATCGCGCAGATCATTCAGACCAATGGCATGCTGGCCAAGGAGCTGTTGCATACGTCGGGGGGCATGACGGCCGCCATCCGCATTTTGCAGACGAGCGCCCGCATGCCCCGGCCGTAACGGTACCGTCGTTACGGCCGCTTGGCGATCGGCCGTCCGGTGCGGATGATCGCCGACGCCTGGTCGGCCGTGCCGGACATGAGCAGGCCGAGGTAGCCCTTCTCGATCCGGTCCTTGATCGTGCCGGCGGTGGCCGTCATCATGCTCGGCATGCCCGCCTTCGCCCCAAGATCACGCGTGCGCTGACACGCCGCCTCAGCGCCGGGCGCGTCGCCTCCCATGTCGCGCGTGAGACTGCCGATACCGCACGAGAGCAGGCTGTAGCCCTTCACGGCCGCTATGTCGGCGACCTCGGCGATGGCGCCTTTGTCTTCCACCATCAGCATCGCGATCACCGTGCCCTTCGGATTGGCGGGTGACCACACATTGGCGCCCGCCTCGGTGAAGAACGCGGCGGCGGTGCGTGCCTCAGCCGTGTTGCGCACGTGCGGAATCACCACGCCGTCCGCGCCGAGACCGAGCACTTCCTTTACGCGGGCGCGGGTGAGTTCGACGCCGGCGTCTTCGATGGTGGGAATACGGACCAGCAACGTGGGGCGCGTGGCGCCGCCGCTCAGCTTGATCCCGCTCACCATGGCCCGTACCGCGTTGGCGTCGTAGGCCCCTTCAAGATTGAGGAAGAGGTAGTCGAGCAGCGGATTCTCGGCGAGCGCCTTGGCGCCGGCTTCGGTATACAACGGCGGCAGACGCGTGGCGCCGGCGGCGGGCGGAGCCGGTGGCCGCTCACTGGGCACGAACATGCCGAAGGCGGCGGCGCCGGACTTCCACAGGGTCAGCGCCGCTCCCGCAGACGCAGATGAGGGCGAGGCCTTCGATGCGCTCGCGCAGCCGCCGAGGATGGTGGCCGCGAATGGTAGTGCAACGAGCCAGCCCGGACGACGCATGTGCGGTTCTCCTGAGAATGAGCGCCGATGCTGCGGCGCGACGGTCGTGCGAAGCAGATATCATATCGCGCGGACGGTGGACGCGCTCGCCGTCGGGCGACAGTTTCTGTGCCATGGCACACGATCTTCTTCGACATCTCGCATCGCTGCGCGCGCACGGTGAGTGGGCCGATGCGAAACTCGTCGCCGCGGCGCAGCAGGTGACCGGTGACGCGACGGCGGTGCTGCGCGAACTCGCGCACGTACGCGGGGCGCAGGAAGTCTGGCTCTCGCGCATCGAGGGGCGAGCGGCGACGATACCGGTGTGGCCAGCGTATTCCGCGGTGGAGCTCGAGCGTGCTGGTGCCGTCATCGACGAGCGCATGCGCCATCTGTTCGACACGCTCACGCCGGAATCATTGGCGCAGGAGATTGCATACAACAACCTGCAGGGGCTGCCGTTCCGCACCGAGCTTGGCGAAATCCTGCTGCACCTGCTCATGCACGGGCAGTATCATCGCGGCAAGGCGAATGCGGCTCTGCGCGACGCCGGCGCGGCCGCCGTCGGGGTGGACTACATCGCGTGGCATCGCGAGTTCGGGTCGCCGGCGTAAGCGACGTAGCGACCCGCATGCAAAACGCACCGGGCATGACGCCCGGCGCGTTTCCGTGTCGTCCACGGAGGTTCGTAACGACCTGTGGTCGTGGTGGCACCTGCAGCCACCTGATTCCGTGTCGGCACCCGATTGGCCGGGTTTGATTCCCGGCCAACGGTACGTCCCACTCTGAGGTGGGATACATGCAGCGGGTCGATGCGCGCGGTGCCATCTCGCTTCGCCTCTGTCACCCCGAGGAATCGGGACCGATCCCCGACCCGCCGAGGCATCGTGGAGGCATCGCCCTCACTCTGCGAGAGTACAGTGCAACCGTTTCGCGCGGCGCACTATCGGGCAAAACCTTACGCGAATTCAGCCGTGCGAACCTCCGCGAACGGCGCGGGTGAATCATGCCGCTGAGTGCGCCGTAGGGGTCGATGCGCGGACTCACCGCGCGGGCGCCTCACCTTCGAATACCGACATGCCGACTGCGTCAGCGAGTACGACGATTGCCGTATCCCAGCACGAGATGCGTCATGCCTACTTCGGCGGTGCCCCGGGCATGCTGACGTCCGCGCTGGTGTGGATGACCGCGGGCGTCGTGGCGCTACGCCAAACACCGGAGCGCGCGGTGTGGGCCCTGTTCATCGGCGGGATGCTGATTCATCCATTGTCGGTTCTGCTCACGAAGGCGCTGGGTCGCAGCGGCGTGCACAGCAGGCACAATCCGCTCGGCACACTGGCGCTGGCGACCACGTTCTGGATGATCCTGTGCCTGCCGTTGGCGTACGGCGTGTCTCTGCAGCGCATCGAGTGGTTCTTTCCCGCGATGCTATTGGTGATCGGCGGACGCTATCTGACGTTCTCCACTGTATTCGGTGCGCGTATCTACTGGCTGTGCGGCGGGGCGCTGGCGATCGCGGGGTATGCGGTCGCGGCGACCAAGGCGTCTCCCGTGATCGGCGCGTTCACCGGGGCGGCCATCGAGGCGGCCTTCGCCGTCGTGATCTTCGCCAGCGCCCGCCGTGCACCGAGGGATGCTAACGTTCAGTCGTGATCCGGTTCACCTCGCCACCCAACGTCAGCGATCTCCCCGCGCGATTCCCGAGCCCGTTTGACCGCGCGGCAGTACATCCGCTCGCGCGGCGCGCGGCGATGGAGACCATGGAGTTGCTCCAGTTGCCCGCCATGGCCCCCTGGAGGCTCGATCAGTCCGGCAATGGGAAAATGTTCGGGGTGTTGGTCGTCGCGGCTCCTGATGGCACGGTAGGCTATCTGCGCGGCTTCTCCGGCATGGTCGCCGGTACGTGGACGATCGAGGGGTGGGCCCCGCCCGCCTACGACGTCGCCGCGCGCGATGCGGTCTGGATTCCCGGCGAAGCCGAGCTGTACGACCTCGGCGCCGACGACGACGCGCGCACCGCGCGCTCACGCGAACTGCTGCCCGCCATTCAGGAGACGTATCGCTTCACCAATGCCTTGGGTGAGGTGCGTGCGTTGCGCGATCTGTTCGCGCCCAAGGAGCCACCGGGCGGGGCGGGGGATTGTGCGGCGCCGAAGCTGCTGGCGCAGGCGTATGCACAGGGGCTGCGGCCGTTGGCGCTGGCCGAGTTCTGGTGGGGGGCACCACCGCGCACCGGCGATCGTCGGGCCGGGTCATTCTATCCGGCCTGTCAGGGGAAGTGTCCGCCGATCCTCGCGCACATGCTGCGCGGTGTCCCGTCCGATCCGCCGCCGCTGTTCGGCGCCGCCGCCATCGCCGAAGGCGAGCCGGCCGTCGTGTACGAGGACGAGCATCTCGTGATCGTGAACAAGCCGTGCGGGCTGCTGTCGGTGCCGGGACGCAGCGGATTGCTGAAGGACTCGGTGTCCACCCGGTTGCGCGCGCGCTATCCCGAGGCCACCGGACAGCTGGTCGTGCATCGGCTCGACCTCGACACGTCGGGACTGCTGCTGGCCGCCAAGGACACCACGACCTTCTCGGCGTTGCAGCGGATGTTCTCGCTGCGCGAGATGGCGAAGCGCTACGTCGCGTGGCTCGACGGCGACGTGACCGGCACAGAGGGCGTGATCGATTTCCCCATGCGCATGGATATCGACGACCGGCCGCGACAGATCCACGACCCCGTACACGGCAAGGCGGCCGTGACCGGCTGGCAGGTGCTCGCGCGCGCCGATGGGCGCACCAAGGTGGCGTTCACGCCGCACACCGGGCGAACGCATCAGCTGCGGGTGCACGCGTCGAATCCGATCGGGCTGGACGCGCCGATCGTGGGCGACCGTCTCTACGGGCGCGTGGCGCCGGAGTATGGCGAGCGGCTCTTGTTACACGCCGAGTCACTCGCCTTCACCCATCCGGTTACGGGTGTCGAACTCCGCGTGACTAGTCCGGTACCGTTCTGAGCGGTACTGAGATGTTGCCCCACGTATCATCCTGCGGTAAAATCTCCCGAAATCGCATCTCACCACTAAGGGAGTATGTATCGCATGAGTGACAAGAAGATCATCGCGGTGTTCGGCGCCACCGGCGCGCAGGGCGGCGGACTTGCCCGCGCGATTGCCGCCGACCCGAGCGGCGAGTTCGTGGCGCGCGCCATCACGCGCAATCCGAACTCGGACAAGGCCAAGGCGCTCGCCGCCGAGGGCATCGAAGTCGTGGCCGGCGACATCGACGACGCGTCGACGCTTGGCGCGGCGCTCGCGGGCGCGTACGGCGCGTTCTGCGTCACGAATTTCTGGGAGCACTTCTCCGCCGAGCGCGAGGGTGTGCAGGCCACGAACATGGCCCGTGCCACCAAGGCCGCCGACGTGCAGCACGTGATCTGGTCCACGCTCGAAGACACGCGCAAGTGGATCCCGCTGGACGACACGCGCATGCCGACGCTGCATGGTCACTTCAAGTGCCCGCACTTCGATTCGAAGGGCGCGGTCGATGCCGTGTTCGCGAGCGAAGGCGCGCCGACCACGTACATGATGGTCGCGTTTTACTGGGACAATCTCATCCACTTCGGCATGGGGCCGCGCGCCAACGAACAGGGCGAGCTGGTGATGGCGCTGCCGTTGGGTGGCGCAAAGCTACCTGGCATCGGCGCGGAAGATATCGGCCGTTGCGCGTACGGCATTTTCAAGGAAGGACCGAGTACGATCGGTCAGCGCATCGGCATCGCCGGCGAGTCACTCAGCGGCGAAGACATGGCGGCGAAGCTCGGCACGGCGATCGGTCGCCCGGTGCACTTCTTCGACGTGCCGTTCGACACGTACCGCGGACTCGGCTTCCCGGGTGCCGAAGATCTCGGCAACATGTTCCAGTTCCAGCAGATTCTGGGCGAGGAATTCCAGCGCTACCGCGATGCGGCGCGTTCGCGGAAGCTGTATGCGGGATTGCTCGACTTCGACGCGTGGCTGGCGAAGCACGCGGCGACGATTCCGATCGGCTGAACGGCCCCCGTTGAAACGACGCCGGCGCTCGCATTATGCGAGCGCCGGCTTTTTTCTACTTGATCCAGCCGAGCGCGCGCATGCGGCTCTGCAGTCCACTGGGCGCCTTTGCACGACCGGCGGACACGTTTACGCGCAGCTTGCTCATCATCTTGATTTCGTCGCGGCCCTTTTTCATGCCTTTCTCGACGAGATCGAAATGCTTGCCGCGCGCCTGCCAGGTCTTGGCGGCTTTGGCGTCGAACTTGGCCTTGGTGATCACTTCGTTCATCACCGCGCGCAGACACCGCTTGCCCAGATCGCGCATACGCCGATCGCTCAGCAGAATGAGCCCGGGCCACTGCTTCGACTCTTCGGAGAATGTGCCCGCACGATTCTGTGCCGCCGTCGTGCAGGTGAGAATGTCCTGATCGAGCTTGGCCCATCCGGAGTTGGGATCCATCGGGTCGATTCCCACCACGCGCAGCGACTTGTCGGCCTTCTTCTGGAAGAACACGTTGCCGTAGTTCTTGATCGGATCATCGGCCGAGCTGTCGTCCACGACGAAGCGGTCGGAGTTGCCCAGGAAGCAGTCCATCGCCAGGATCTTGCCGAAGGCGACGAGATTCTCCTTGTCGTGCAGTGCCCACACCATTTTCAGCGCTTCGAACTCTTTGCCTTTGCCGATCAGATCGTCGAGGTTGGACAATCCCGGCACCGCTTCCATGAGCAACCACGACGTCTGCGCGTTGTAGCGAGGATCGAGCGCGATGTCCCAGTCGTACGACGGATCGGAGAACATCGACTTCAGCTTGTCGAGGCGCTTGACCTCCATCTGATCCATGACGCGGGTCTCGCCGGAACTGCCAAGCTTGGCCGACAGCTTGAAGCCGAAGTCCATCTTCTTCCGCTCTTCCTGCCGATCGGTGATGGTGAAATTCTGCGACTCGGCTTTGATCACCACCTGCGTATCATCACTGAGTGTCAGCAAGTACACCTTGCCGGCTTTCAGGACCTTGCACTCGGTCACTGCACTGGGATAGAAGTCGCGTGGAAGCGGCATAGACGACAACGGGAAAAGAGTGAGCGGCAGGTCGGAAAGCGGTGTATATCGCCCAACATACGGCCGAATTCGCCGGTCGGCTATTCGGATGGGCGCCGCTTCACGTTTCAGCGCGGCATCGACTGCTCGATGTCCGCCGCGATGTAGGCCATCACCGCCATAACGGCCACGCAGCGCTGCACTTCGGCCCGATCGAGCTTGTCCGGCGTGTCGGCATCGGTGTGGTGGAACCAGAAGTAGCGCGAGCCGTCCACATTCAGTCCCATGCCCGGCACGCCGGTGGCCATGATCGGGCCGATGTCCGCGCCGCCGCCGGACGCTTCGATCTTGCCGGCGTTGATGGGGTTCAGCAGCGAGCCGATCGCGGTCACGATCGCGCGGGCGGCCGGCGAGCCGGTGAAGCCGAAGCCGAGCGGCGAGAACACGCCACCGTCGGATTCGATCGCCAACTGGTGCGTCTCGTTCTGGTGGGCATCACGGTAGGCATTGCCGCCGCGCATGCCGTTCTCTTCGTTCGTCCAGCCGACGGCGCGAATGGTCCGACGCGGCGTGAGGCCGAGCTTCTTGAGCAGGCGGATCGCTTCCCACGCGATCACGACACCGCCGGCGTCGTCCATCGCGCCCTGTCCCACGTCCCACGAATCGATGTGACCACCCATCACCACGATCTCGTTGGGCTTCTCGCGTCCGCGCAACTCACCCATCACGTTGTGGCTCTGCGCGTCGGGTAACGTCTTGGCGCTCATCTTGAGCGTCACACGCACCTTGTCACCGCGGTTGATCATGCGACGCATCATCATCGCATCTTCCGATGTCACGCTGGCGTGCGGGATCTTCTTGACGGTGGAGTCGTAGCTCATGCTGCCGGTGTGCGGCGTGCGCATGCTGTACGGACCGGCCGCCCGTGCCAGCGAGGCGACGGCACCAACCTTCGCAGCGGCAATCGCACCGAGCCGACGGAACGATCCGTTGTAGCCGTAGTCGCGCCACTCGGCGTCGTACAACACGATCTTGCCCTTGGCTTCAGCGGCGCGCTGTGTGAGTTCTTCGAAGCTGGCCACCACCATCACCTCGGCGGTGATGCCGGCCGCCGGCGTGGCGATACTGCCGCCGAGGCCGAGCATGGGCAGCAGCTGACGACGAGGCGCCACCAGCTCCAGCGACTCGGCGCCGCGCACCCAATGCGGCACCATGACCTTCTCGCGCTTCACATTGGCGAGGCCGTCCTTCTCCATCGTAGCGGCGGTCCAGATGATCGCGTCTTCGAGCGCCTTGGAGCCCGACAAGCGATGGCCAAACCGATCGGTGAGCTCGGCAATGCGGTTCCAGGCGCCCGCCGAGTCGGCCTGAGCCGCCGCGATGATGCGGTTCGCGACTTCGGCGTACTTGGCGGGAATCGCTTCGGGAGCCTGCGCCGAAAGCGGCGCGGTAACCGGTGCGGCGATCGCGGCCAGCGCGACCGCGGCGAGCAGAGAGGAGCGAACCATCGGCATGTCCACGTTCGGGGGGAGGGGTGGGAATCCCTCCAATCTTGGGCCTGCGCCCCGTCCCGTCCAATCCCCGTGGCATATTGAGCGGAACTCTCTCTCATCCAACATGCTGACTGATACGATCATCGCGAAGCGCACGAGTGGCCGGGTCACGTGCGCGCTGGTGCCGCAGCCCCAGTGGGCGAAATCACGGATCCTCGCCGATCAGGCCGTGGAAGGCCTCGGTCTGCGTGCGCTCGGCGACAGTTGGCTCGAGGTGAGCGAGAGTGACGCACTGCGCATCGCCGCCGGGGTGCTGGGTCGCGACCTCGCCACCAACGCCGTGATCATTCCCGCCGTTGAGGCGGATGCCTTGGTGAACGATCTGCTGGCGATGGTGCCGGAACCGTTCACCTGCTTCACCAACGGCGACTGGGCCGACGTATTCGGCGAGGAGTCGCAACACACGAATGGCTTCAGCTTCGATCCGATTACGGAATCGGCGCTCGATGCCGGCATCGTGTGCGTGGGCGATGGCGTGACGGCCGTGCTCTGGGTGGAAGACGAGGACTGACGATGACCACACATCGCGGCAATTGGGTGGAGCGGAACGATCCGATCGAACCCGAACTCGCTCGTGTGCTCGCCCATCCGCTTGGCCTGTCGCACGACGATGCACGACTTCTTGAGCATGCGCTCGCGGTCCGCGGCATGGTGGAGGCCGGCGGCAACGAGGTGGACATCACGGTGTACGCGCGCCGACTGTTCGAGCCGTTCGGGCTGCCACAGCCCGATGCGGTGGTGGCGCGTCTGCTGGGTCTCGCGCTGTGGCACGTGACCAAGGCGGGGCTGGTGCGCAACAATGCGCAGCGTCGCGTGGCTGAACTCGTGCAGCAACTGCCTCCGGAGGCGCCGCTGTCGGAACGACTCGCGGCGGCGATCGAGCGGGCGCCGTAGTCGGGCGCTGGTATGCCGGGCGGTGGCTCGACGGACGGCGTCGCGCCGGGGACGGATCGGCGGTTCACGCGAAGCTCGCGAAGAACGCGAAGGCTCGCGAAGAACAGCAAAAGAAGAGCAATTGTTATTGCTGTACTTCGCGTGAACCTACGGCCATTCCGACAAACGAGGCCCAGCGGCTACCGCACCACCGCCCGCAACCGCACCGTGAACTCCTGATCGCCTCCCAGCAGCGGCAGTAGCGTGCGCGCCGTGTCGTAGCCCGCCCGCACCGTCATGATCTCGGTGGCACCGACGCGGAGCCGCTGCAGGTTGTAGCTGCCGTCATCGTGGCTCGTATCCGACACGGCGTCCGCGGTGACGCGGGCACCACCGATCGCCAGGCCCGTGGCGATGTCCTGCCGCGTCCGCGGAGATGGGTCTCCAGCGGCGCCTTGGGGGCGGTGATCGGTGTATCGGGCAACTGGTCACGCTCGCCCACGCATGACGCGAGCGGCCACAGCGCAAAGGCACTGAGCAGTACGGTGCGGTACGCCGAGAGGCGGGGTAGACTAGGCATACAGTGAGAGGCTGGGGGTTCTCTTGGAATCTACAGGGCTCGGCGGCGGATGGAGCGGGCTCCACGTCTGAGATCGCTGGTTCACGCGAAGCTCGCGAAGGGCCGCGAAGGCACGCGAAGGCACGCGAAGAGAATCTATTTTGCTGTTCTTCGCGAACCTTCGCGTTCTTCGCGGACTTCGCGTGAACCTACGGGCAATCAGTACAAGCGAGAGTCATGGCATGAGCGTGCGACCTACCGGGATACTGCTGGCGATCGGCCTGGCCATGTGTGCCGGCTGCTCGGCTGAGCCGCGCGCACCGGCGCAGAAGTCCGCACCGCGGGTGGTTCCCGGGCCGGCGGCCACGCCGATGCGCAGCCCAGACGTGTATCGCGTGCGCTTCGAGACCAGCAAGGGGCCATTCGCCATCGAGGTCACACGCGCCCTCGCGCCGCACGGTGCCGACCGGTTCTATGAGCTCGTCACGATCGGCTACTATGCAGGCAACCGCTTTTTTCGCATGGTGCCGGGGTTCGTGGTGCAGTTCGGCATTCACGGCGATCCGGCGGTGAACGCCAAGTGGGCGCAGGCGGCGATCGATGATGAGCCCATGCGGCAGAGCAACACGCGCGGCACGGTGGCCTTCACCACCACCGATGCGAACAGCCGCACGGTGCAGCTGTACGTGAACATGGCCGACAACGCGGCCAAGCTCGATCGGCAACGCGTGTTCACGCCGATCGGCATGGTGGTGGAAGGCATGGATGTGCTGGAACGGCTCAACTTCGAGTATGGTGAAGATCCCGTGCAGTCCCGCATCATGTCGCGCGGCAACAAATATCTCGACCGGTGGTTTCCGGCTCTCGACTCGATCGTGTCGGTCACTGTCGTTCCGTCTCCTTGAGAATCGCATGAAGCCTTTTGAACGCCTCGGTAACGCTCGCACGCCGGATGGCTCGCTGTTGGAGCTGTTCCGGCACGACGGGTCGTATCTCATTCGCGCCAACGGCATCGAGCTGATGTCGCAGCGTCGGCATTTGTCCGAGGATCGTCTCGCCGAAGTGGCCTGCGTGGGCCTCAAGGACAAGCCCGGTGCGCGCGTGCTGATCGGTGGTCTCGGGCTCGGCTTCACGCTGCGCGCGGCGCTTAAGGAGCTGGCCGACGACGCCGAAGTCGTGGTCGCGGAGTTTCTGGCCGAAGTGATCGAGTGGAATACGAATCCCGACTACGGGATCTCGGTGGAGACGCTGAAGGATCCGCGGGTACGCGTGGTGCACGACGATATCGTGAACGTGCTGCGCGATCATGCCGGTCAGTTCGACGCGATCATGCTCGACACCGACAACGGACCCGACGGCATGATCATGTCGGAGAACGCGCGGCTGTATGCACAGCGTGGCATCGCGACCACGGTGGCGGCACTGCGTGCGCCGGGGATCATCGCGTACTGGTCGGTGGGCGACGATCCGGCCTTCGCGCACGCGCTGCGCGGCAGCGGTTTGCTGGTGGAGACGCTCCGCGTGCGGGCCCACGACACCAAGGGGCCGATGCACACGCTGTATGTGGCGAAGCCGCGGCCGCCGCGCCGCGAGAAGTCAGTGCCGCGCGCGCTCTGACCACACCGAGATCGCCCCGCCGCCGATGGTGGCGGCGAAGGTCGTGTCACGCTGCCAGCTACTGTACACTTTCGCCATGAGTTCGGGGCGCGACTGTTCCATCACATGTTCGAGTGTGGTGATCACCCGGACAGGGCGCGTGCCGCGTGCGGCCATGGCAGAATCCAGCGTGGCGGCTTCGCGGATCTGCACGTAGTTGCGATCCAGTGGCAGGTGCAGCTTCTCGCCGTAGTAGTGCACACCCAGCCACGACGGCTGGATGGCGAACACGAGATCATCGGCGCCGCGTACGCGCTCCACGTACTGTAGTGTGGCGCTGAACGGCTGCTTGGGCACGCGGTAGTAGCGCACGAGCGAGAGCGCCGAGAGGACGGCAAGCGCCGCAACGAGGGTGGATGACGCGAGCCGACGCCGCACCGGATTCGCGCGCCACAGTCGCGCGGTACTGGCGTCGATGGTGACCACCGCGGTGAGCACCGCCAGTGGCAACCAGAGCAGGAAGAAGCGCGGCGAGAAGGTCATGCCACGCCACGCGAGCAGCAGTGCGGTGAGCACGCCCGGGAGCACGAGCAGCGCAGTCATGGCCCACTGCCGACGCCATAGCAGCACGAAGCCGGCCGTCGCGAGCGCCAGGAACGGGATGGCCGCCGCCACGACGCCGGGGCCGAAGCCCTCCAGCACGCCGCGCACGAACACCTGCGCCAGATCGTTCGACGTGGCCGATGCTCCCGTCTGTCCGAGGGTGTAGGCCGACGTGATGTACAGATAGGCATCGGGCAACGCCACCGCATACACGCCGATGCAACAGAGCCCGGCAATCGTGTATACCCCGACCAATCGCGCCAATAGCGGCGCGATGTTGCCGGCCTGACGCCAGCGTTGCCACGCCACCACGCTGACGACCAGCAGCTGCGCCGCGATCACGAAGGCCGCGTTCAGCAGCGCCATCGTGCCGAGCACGGTTGCCGCGCCGTATTGCACCCAGTCGCTGAGCCGGTCGTCGCGGAGTGCGTCGAGGAGTGCGCGGGTGGCGAGCAGTGCGAAGAACACGTAGGCCACGTAGCCGCGCGCATTCTGCGAGAAGAACACATGGTGGTACGACACCGCCAGCAACAACGCCGCGCCCAAGCTCGCGCGTCGGCTCATGGCCAGACGTGCAACGCGGTAGAGTGCCGGGATGGACGCGATGCCGAAGGCAGCGATACCCAGTCGAATCGACCACTCGTGCAGGCCGAACGCCATCACCGATGCCTTGATGATCAGCGACATCAGCAGATGGTTGTTCGACGATTTGTAGCTGCCGACGATCTCGGCGAACGACATCGGCACCATCTGAGCGACGGTCATCAACTCGTCGGTCCAGAGATCGGCGCCGATCCCGGCGACGCGCAGCACCAGCGCGACGAGGGTGATGAGGAACAGCCACCGATTGGCGGCGCGCTCGCTCACGTCGTCCGCTTCCGCTCGCGGCGTGAAGTCGGTCGCGCGCAGTGACAGCCGCAGGGGAGTCCAGCGCCAGCCACGCAGCGCCAGTACACCGATCACCGCCGCCTGCAGCGCCAAGATGACGCGGAGCAGTGTCGTCCCGCTGATCGGACGGGCGGGGAGTTCCGGCGCGCGCGGCAGGGTGTCGTACCACGCCGTGGGCATGAGCCACGCCAACAGCACGAGCGCGACGGCTACACCGAAGCCAAGACCTTGGCGGAGCCGTGACGTGATCAAGCGGGTGCGGTGGCGGACGCCGTCAGCGCGTGCGGCCGCTGCACGAACGGCAACGGATGTCCCGTCATCGTGGGTGGGATCGGCACGTCGAGCATCGACAGGAAGGTCGGGGCCAGATCACGCAGATCAACTGTGTGCATGGTCGTGTCGTGCGGAATCCAGGGGCCGGCGGCGGCCACGAATCCGGTGGGACGGTGAAAGCTGGAGCGATGATAATGCTCCGGCTCCTGGACCAGCTTCGCTCGCGGGTGCAGCACCGTGTCCATGAAATGCGGCGCCCATTCCCACTCCACGAAGAGGTCGGGCAACACATGATCGATGCCCACCTGAAACGCGTCGGCGCTGCGGAATACGCGGGCGACTGCGGGGCGTCCCGTTTTCGGATCGATCAGCTGTTTCAGGTCGGCTTCGATGCGATCCAGCAGCGCGGTGTACTCGGCCCCTGGCTCGACGATGCCCTGTGGCTCGCGTCCCCGCACATTCAGGCGGATCTGCCCGTTGTACAGATTCGGGATGCCGAAGGCCACCGAGCGGCTCCAGTCGGTGTTCGCGGCGAAGTCACTCGCGATGAGACGCTCCTGCACGTTGGCGGGCAGGAACTGACTGACCCACTTTCGCACCGGCTGCGGAATGGCGCGGCGCAGCAGCGTGAGCGGATCGAAGCGCTGGCCGGCGATCAGCTGCTCGGTGCGCAGCGGCACTTGGTACTCGAGCTGGTGCAGGAACGCATCCATCAGCCCCGTGGTGGGATACATGCCGGCCATACCGTAGGCTGACACGATGAACACGTTCGCATCGGCGGGCAGCTCGGCCAGCGTGCGCGCGAGTTCGCCGTCGATCGCTTGATACAGGTCACGCAGTCCATTCGACAGGCGGTTGGGTGGCGCGAACTCCGGCTGATACGACCACAGGCGATGACCGATGGTGTGCGCCTCGAAGAACGTGGCCACGATCACGTCGAAGTCGTCGCGGCCGATCACGTCGCGACAGACGAGCCCCTTCGTGGCAATGCGGGAGAGGGCACGCTGGTAGTCGGCGAAATCCTCTTCTTCGGTGCCGCGATGCGCGAAGGTCGCGAGCTTCTCCCCCGACCCGAACTTGGCGCGGACTTCCGGCAACACGTGCTCGGGAAGCGAGCGGGCCATCTCCCACAACCGCTCGGATTCGTGCGCCGCCCAATTGGTGAGCTGCACGCCCGGCACGTCGGGAATGACATCGAGTTCGGGCGGATCGACGATCGCCGCCTTCTTGGTGCCGCCACGCAGGAAACGCCAGAACGGCGGGGCATCCTTGGCCACGGCGGCGTTGGTCTGTACGAGCGTGTAGGTGCCCGGCACCAGTTGCCGTACGCTGTAGAACCCGTGTGTCGTTTTCGCGACGCCGCTGTGCAGCGAGATCCAGCTCCCCATCTCGTTCACGAGGTCGGCGCCGTCGATCTTCAGAAAGCAGCCCGCCTGCATGATGCCGGCCAGCGTCGGCATGTGCCCGGACTCGGTCCATCGCGTCACCAATTCGATGTCAGCCGAATCGATGGCGAGAATGACGAGCGGCGGTGTGGCGTGCTGAGGCGACATGGACGACTGGTGCGTTTGGGGCCGAGTGCGGCGTCCGCTGAAGAGCGTACCGGAAACTAGGGCGAACGGCTCTGGAGTGTGAGGGAAATGGATGGTCGCCGCATTCGCCTTCGCGACTTGCCGCCCGGGCACACGCCTCGTTTCTTCCCAGTGGAACGGTTCGCTCTGCTTCGGACGACTCTTTATCCAACGGATACCAGCGACAGGTGCAGTTTCCGCTCCCTCGCCGCGCGCGTCTGACATCCATGGGCCGCGGACTGACGCTGGTTGTCAGTGCGGTCCTCGGTGCGTCCGAGGCCCGCGCGCAGACCGGTGCCGGACTCGATGACGCGGCGTATACCGCGTTCGGTCGACGCGACGGACTGCCTGATGCGCCGCTGCTGTCGCTGCAGCCCGTGCGCGACGGCGCGCTGATCCTCGGCACATCGGATGGGGTGCGACGGTTTACCGGGCGCAGCTGGGTGTCGGAGTCGTTGCCGCCCATGGTGCCGCGTCGCGAATACCGGGCCGTGTTCGATGGCGCCGACAGCGTCCGCTATTTCGTGCACAGCTTCGGTGTCGTGTTACAGCGGAACGGCGTGTGGATCGCCAACGTGAATCTGGACGAAGGACTCGCCCCCATCTACTCCGCCGTGGAGTGGAAGCGACCCGATGGCCAACGCGAACTGGTGGTCGGTGCCTCTTCCGGCGTGTACCGGCTGGTGGATCGGGCGCGTTTCGACCGCGTGGCGATTCCCGAGCGGATGCCGCGGCTCGATGCCATGGTGGCGACGGATCAGGGAGGCAGCGCCGACGCACTCTGGATCGGCACGCGCGGAGGAGGCGTGGGGCGCCTGCGCGCCGGGGCATGGACGCGATGGGCGCAGCCTGAGGGAATCACCGACCTTCGCATCGAGCATCTCGCCGTGGCCGGTGTGGGAGATAGCGCGCTGGCGGCAGTTGCGACGGAAGGCGGGGCGTTCGTGCTGTTCGGTGACCGCTGGCGCCCGGTGGGGCCGCGGATGCACATGGCGCGTGTCCTGCGGGTGCGCATCGGTGACCACTACGAGACGTGGCTTGGTGCGTTGAGCGGTGAGTTGTTCCGGGTCGCCGATGGCGGAGCACCGCAACTGGTCGATATCAGCGCGCGCACGCGCGGGTCCCGGGCACAGGTGCTCACGGCGATAGATCATGGCACGGGCTCGCCCACGATCTATGCAGGATTTCGGAGCGGTACGCTGCTGCGCTTCCGCGTCGGGGTGGCGGGGCGACTGTTGCTGCCGCCGACGATGGTCGGGCATCCGGTGTCGGCCATGGCCGGTGCCACGGACTCCGGTGGCGTATGGGCCTGGATGCTCGGCATCGGCGCCATCCGTTTGCCGGATCTCAAGCGCTTCCCGGCGGCCGATGCCATGCTGGGCGGCGGCGACGGACGGGTGCGCCTGCGGTCGGTCCGGGTGCGCGACGCGCCGCAGGTGCTGCTGTCCGTCGACCGGAACCTGTATCTGTCGTCGACGTCGGGATGGCGGCAGATCCTCGAGCTCCCCGTCGGCGAGTACGTGTACGACCTGATCGTGGGTCCCGCACCGGACGGTGTACGGCGTCCGATCGTCGCGACCCTGCGCGGTGGGTATGTGTTGGGGGACGATGGCGCGCTCACGCCTTGGGCTGAGTTTCCGAGCAGCGTGCGGGCGGTCGCCGTAGACTCGACGGCGAAGGTGCCATCGCTGGTGGCGCTGCGCAGCGATGGCGTGCTGCTGCGATCGTCGGGCGCGACGTGGAAGACCGAGCCTGGCGGTACGGTGCCGATCCGTGCCTCGATGAATGCCGTCGTGTCGTGGCAGTTCGCCTCTGGGGAGTGCGCCGTGATCGTCGGCACCAGTGATGGGCTGGCGATGCTGCGGACGTGCGGCGGCGCGCCCAGCTGGCGTGTGTTCACCGAGGAGTCGCTGCCCGGACTGATGGGTACCGAAATCACCTCGATGGCGGTGCTTCCCGATCAACGGCTGGCCGTGGGTTCGAACCGTGGACTCGTGGTGATGCAGCTGGGTGCGCGTTTCGACGCCGCCGACACGGAGGTCACCTCGATCTCCGATGCCGACGGTCTGCCGCATCCGTTCATCAACGCCGTCGGTCCGATCGATGCGGCAGGGCGCCTGTGGGTCGGCACGCCATTGGGCGCGGGGTTCGTGCGGCTGGCGAGTTTGCGGCGGCCCGCGCCGCCGAGATTGCTGGCCCTCGAGATCCGCGACGGCAACGGCGAACCTGTCTTCGAGGGACGCCGCATTCCGGCGAAGGCGTCGCGTATCGATCTCGAGGTGTTGGCGGCCACGTATCATCGCGAGGACGACACGCGCTACCGTTTCGATCTCGATGGCGTGGCGATTCACGCGACCCCCTGGACCGATCGCCCCACCGCGACGCAACTCGCCCTCCCGGCCGGCCGTCACGTGATTCACGTGCGCGCGATGGATTTCAACGGGCGCGAATCGGAGGTCCTGGAGCGTCGGTTCACCGTGCTGCCGCCGCCGTGGCGATCGCCGCTCGCCCTGGTGGTCTATGCCGCCGGGGTCGCTGCACTGTTCTTCCTGGTCGACCGGCTGCGCACACGATCCGCGCGTCAGCGGGCCGCTGACGCCGAGGCGAACGAACGACGGTTGGCCAAGAGTGAGGAACGGTTCCGTCGCCTGTTTCTCGACGGGGTGAATCCACAGTTGCTGATTCTCGACGGCAAGATCTGGCAGGCCAACGCGGCGGCGGACGCGCTACTGAAGGCGGACGATGCGCCGATCGTGTCGCGTCCGATCAGTGCGCTGATCCCGGACATCGGCGACGGGCTCACGGCCGCGGCACCTGCCACTTGGCGACGGGAACTGGAGGGCGTGGGCCCCGACGGCGAACGGATTCCGCTCGAGGTCAGTCACACCCGCATCCCGCTCGACGACTCGACGCTCGACCATCTCGAGCTGCTCGATCTGCGCGTACGCAAGCGGCTCGAGCTCGAGCGTCGTGAGCTGGAATCGCACGTGCGCAACACGCAGCGACTCGAGGCGGTGGGGACACTGGCCGGTGGCGTGGCGCACGACTTCAACAATCTGCTCACCGTCATCCACTCCAATGCGGAGCTGGCGATCGCGGACGTGGCGCCCAGCGCGCCGCCGGCCGAGGCGCTGCGGCAGTTGTTGATCGCCAGTCGTCGGGCGCGCGAAGTCGTGCGGCAGATTCTCACCTTCAGTCGCCAGACCCCGTCCAAGCACGTCGACATTCGCATGGTCGCGCTGCTCGACGAAGCGCAGTCGCTGTTCCGGTCCATCCTGCCATCGACCGTGACGCTCGTGCTCGACAATCAGGCGCCGGATGCCACCGTGCACGGCGATGCGACCCAGCTGCAGCAGCTGCTGCTGAATCTGTGCTCGAACGCCGAGCATGCGATGCGGGAGACGAAGGGCGGCGTGCTCACGGTGTCGCTGCGCTGGGCGGACGATGCCGACCGGTTGCTCAATGCGCCCACGCTCCTGCTTCGCGTGTCCGACACCGGCGGTGGCATGAGCGACGAGGTGAGAACGCGTGCCTTCGAGCCGTTCTACACGACGAAGCCGGTGGGGGAAGGCACCGGGCTTGGGTTGAGCGTGCTGCACGGCATCGTGGGAGCACACGGGGGGTCTGTCCTGCTGCACTCCACGCTGGGGCGCGGAACGACGGTTGAGGTGCGGCTGCCGGCGCATGCGAGTGGGAGCCTCGACGCACCAGACGCGCCGCCGGTGTCGCAACCGGATCGGGCGCGTGCGGAACGCCTGCTCATCGTCGACGACGAGGTGGCGATTTCCACGGTGATGTCGGCGTTGCTGCGCCGACAGGGCTACGACGTCGAGGTGGCCGGAGACGGCAGCGAGGCGTTTCAGCGTCTGCAGCGCGAGCCGACTGTCGATGTGATCATCACCGACCAGACAATGCCGGTGATGACAGGCGCGGAATTGGTCGAGCAACTGCGCGCGCGCGGCATACAGACACCGGTCATTCTCATGTCCGGCTATGGAGCGGCGATCAGTGACGAGCGCATGGCGCAGCTTCGTCACGTCTCCCGTCTCGACAAGCCGTTCGTGATCGACGATCTGCTGCGCACCGTCGCGCAGTGCGCGTCGGCATCGCATGACTGACGCGCGGCGATCGCGACGACGCCAGCTCACCTTGTTCGTGTCGCGCGACGCGGCCCGCGCGATCGAGACGGTTCGCGCGCGACTGGACCCGGTGCAGCATCGACTGATTCCGGCCCATGTCACGCTGTGCCGTGAAGACGAACTCGCACGGCTTGGCGAGGATGGCTGGCGCGAGCGTCTTGCCGCCGCAGCCGTCGCGCCGATCACGCTCACGTTCGGGGCGCCGGTCCCCTTTGCCGGACATGGTGTCCTGCTGCCCTGCATGGCCGGTGCGCCCGAATTCCATGCACTTCGCGTGCAGCTGCTAGGGGACAGCGATGTGCGACCGCACGCGCCGCACCTGACGCTCGCTCACCCCCGCAACCTGCGAGCGCCGCACAACGTCCCCGGCGCACGTGCCGAGCTGACGGTACCGATGGTGCTCACGTTCACCAGTGTCTGCCTGATCGAGCAATGCGGGGACGAGCCTTGGCAGGTGCTCGACACGCAGGCGTTGGGCGGGATTCACTGACTTGCCGGCACGGCGTCCGCGAACGCGTCGACGTGCCGTTCTCGTTCTGAACGGCGAGAGCTTGCTTGATGCCGGGTGCTCGAAACGACTCGGGGCAATTGTGGATCGATCATGAAGCGTGGATAATGATGACGGCAGGCTCATGTTGCCGGGCGTCCGCTCGCGCGGCACGAAACTGCCTTCCCCTCCACAAGGCGAGCTCATGCGTATCCGTAATCTGCTTCCGGCGTTATCGCTTCTCGCGGCGACGTCACTTCAGGCTCAGAACATCTCCACGCTCGCAGGCTGGGATGGCACGAGCTACACGCGGTCGTTCGGCTTCGACAACACGGCGAGCTACGGACAGACCTTCAAGGCGCCCGGCGGCGCGTTGACCTCGTTCAGCTTCTGGCTGTCCAACATCTCGTCGAATTCGCCGATCTCCGACGCCTCGCAGCTGCCGTTCAAGGCGTACGTGTTCGCGTGGGACGCCGGCAATGCTCGCGCGACGGGATCGGCGCTTTATACCAGCGGGACGGCCAACGGGTCGGTCAACGCGAACGGATTCGATCGCTACGACTTCGCCGTACCGTCGTTGGCGTTGGCGACGAATGGCATGTACGTCGCCTTCCTGTCCACGAGCAGCTTCGGAACGTTGCCCAATGCCACCAACGCGATGGGTACCGGATCGACGTCGTACGCGGACGGCGACTTCGTCTTCCTGAACAACGGTGGCAACGAGGCACTCTGGACGACCGACGAGTGGGCGCAGGGCTTCTGCGGCAACGGTTGCGATGCGGCGTTCGAAGCGAACTTCGGTCCGTCAACCACCGTGCCGGAGCCGTCGACCGTCGTATTGCTCGGTGCTGGTCTGGTTGGTCTGGTCACGGTCGCGCGGCGTCGCCGGGCGTAACGCACGTCGATCCCATGCCGCTTGGGTGAGCTCGAGGCGGCGCTCTGGGGCAGTCTCGGCGTACTCCAGGAACATTCAGCCGGAGTTCGCCAGACGACCGTATCGGTTCATGCCGCTCAGCAGCCGCACGAAGCGTAGTATCGGGATACGCCAACGGCGGCATGGGTCGTCGATCACGCCCGTACGCACGGCTAAGGCTGGGGTCGTGTCAGACGAAATCCCGATATTGCGCGCGCCGCAAGCGTGCTACTGTCATCCTGCGGGGCGGGACGGGACTTCCGCTCCGGATGCTTCTCCCAGGACGCTGGCGGAAGCGCGTGAAGTCGGAGTTCGACCGACAACACAGGTGGTGGGGTCGCTGGCCATCACCGCTGTCCTGCTACGGTGGGACGCCTAAACCGGACCCGTCCGGCGAGGGAAAGAACGACGATGACGTCGGGTTCACGCCTGATTCGAACAACTGTTCTCGTTGTTTGCCAGCGGACGAATCCCCGCGCGGCGTGCGAAAGCACCCCCGCGGGGATTCGTGTATTCCGGCTGCTGGAAAGCTCAGTCGCCGAAGACGGCGGTGTGCTTGTCCGCCTTCTCGCTACCGTAGCTCACCGAGCTCGGCGGCGCGTCGGCGCCCAGACGCGTGGCCATCGCGACCCCACCGAAGGTGAGGAAGCACACGGCGATCGTCAGAATAGCGCGGTTGATAACCTTCATCGCGTGCGCCTCGTGGGCGTCATCGCAGAGTTCGTTCCACATAGGTCGGGTGCCGGGTAAAGCGTAAGGAAATAGGGGATAACTCCTGTCCATTATCGGCAGGTGCACGGGCAAACGGGAGTGTCGTAGCTGGCACTCGTTGTGACAGACGGCTCGCCCCGTTTGGGGAGCGGGATGTCCGCCGACACGTCCCGTGGTGCGACGCTACGACGCCGGACTAGACTTCCGACCATGTCGCCTCGTCTGCTTGCCCCGCTCGCCCTGTTGGCGCTGACCGGTTTGTCCGCCGGCGCCTGTCGCCGTGAACGCCCGGAGCCGGTCGTGCTGACCGTGGCACGCGGCACCGAGCCCTTCTGGGCGCTCGAAGTGCGCAGCGACCGCGTGCAGTTCAGCCGCATGGGCATCGACAGCACGGTCTATCCGTACGCGCCGCCCGACTTCGACGCCGATGGCCGGGCGGTGTATCGCACCAAGCGATTCAGCGCGGATCCTCTGCTCACGCTGGTGATCGAGCGTGGTGATTGCAGCGACGGCATGTCGGACCAACGCTATCCGGGCAGCGCGCTACTCACGCGCGGCGACTCCACGTGGCGCGGCTGCGCGACGATCGTGCCGGATTCACTCGAGGTGCGCTAACATGACGACGTCCGTTCGTTCGGGTACGCTGATCTACGCCAAGGATCTCGCGCGACTGGCCTCGTTCTATCGCCAGCTGCTGTCGATGGTGCAGGTGCACTCGTCCGACGAGCTCGTGGTGCTGCGCTCTCCCGACCTGGAGCTGATCGTGCACCAGATTCCCGCGCACATCGCCGAGACGATCGTCGTGGACTCACCGCCGGTGCCGCGTGGCGACGCCGCGATCAAGCCATTCTTCGCCGTGTCGAGCTTCGCGGAGGCACAGGCTCACGCGACCAGCCTCGGCGGCGCGCTCTTCGGGACGCAGTATGAGGGGCCAGGCTTTCGCATCACGAATGCGTACGACCCTGAGGGAAACATCATTCAGCTGCGAGAGAAATCCGGAGCTGACGCGACGCTTGCCGTCACTCCGCGCGACACCTAGCGTGGTGCGATGACCTTGCATGCCCCTCTGGACGTCGGACAGGCCGCCCTCGCGCGCGGCGCATGGTCCGATGCCTTTCACGCATTCGAGGCGGCGTTGATCGAGCAGCCCGACCGCGCTGAAGCGCTCGAGCACGCCGAGTAGGCCATCGAGGCCGGCGTCGTCTCGGGGCCGGTGGACTACGAAATGGTGGGACGTGCGCTGCGCGGATTTTCGCTCGCCACCTCGGGGCGCATTCCCGAAGGCATGCAGGAGCTCGATGGCGTGAATGCCGCCGTGCTCGCCGGTGAGATGCAGGATCACGTGGCCATTGGACTCGCGTACCTCGAGGTCGTGATCGACCGGCGGTAGTCGGCTGACGCGCGCCGCCCGGCATTGTCCAGAAAATGGACGTTTACGGTCGGCGCGGCGACGCAGTGCGATGTTCTTCGAATGACGCTGTACGCAAGAATCTTTGAAAATATTCCGGACGCCGTCCTGGTCATCGAGCAGGACGGCACCATCCGGCATGCGAACCGGCAGGCGGAAGCCATGTTCGCGTTTGCGGACGGCGGCCTGGTGGGGCGCAGTGTGGATCAGCTGCTGCCCCAGCGCTTCAGCCACGGGCATGCCGGCCACCGCGATGAGTATCTGGCCGAACCGCGGCTTCGTCCCATGGGGGCCGGTCTCGAGCTGCGCGCGATGCGTGCCGACGGCGTGGAGTTCCCGGTGGACGTGATGCTCAGTCCGATGGAAGATGGAGACCGCCGCGTGGTGCTCACCGTCGTGCGCGACGTGACGGAGCGCCGAAAGGTGGAACAGCGCGTGCAGGAGTCGCTGCACGAGAAAGACACGCTGTTGCGCGAGATTCATCATCGTGTGAAGAACAATCTCGCGGTGATCTCGAGTCTGCTCTTTCTGCAGTCGACGCGAACCGACGACTGGGAAACGCAGGCCATGCTGGAGGAGAGCCAGCAGCGTGTGCGCTCGATGGCATTGGTCCACGAGACGCTGTATCGCTCGAGCAATCTGTCGGCCGTCGAATTCTCCGAGTATGCCCGCGCGCTCTGCGAGGAGTCGTCGCGCTCACTGCGGGTGCCGGGGCAGCACATTACGTTCGACTTCTCGTTGGAGTCGGTCACGTTGCCGATCGACATTGCCATCCCCTGTGGTCTGATCCTGAACGAGCTGATCACGAACGCCTTCAAGCACGGGTTCCCGGAAGGACGCTCGGGGGCGATTCGACTTTCGCTGACGACGTGCGGGCCGACGTGCTGCGAGTTGATCGTACAGGACCAGGGCGTGGGCGGCGTGGCGAGCAGCGAGGGGCGCAATTCGCTCGGTCTCACGCTCGTGCAGGCGCTGACGAAGCAGATCGACGGCGAGTTCGCGTTGCATTCTTCGAAGTCGGGCACGCGCGCCACGCTCCGCATTCCCGTGGTGGTGCCGGCATGAAGGAGGACTACGGCGCCGGGCGACCACGCCTGCTGATCGTCGAAGACGAAGCGCTGATCGCCGCCGAGTTGCGACAGCGCCTCACGCGCAACGGCTATCGCATCGTCGATTGCGTGGATACGGCCGATGCGGCGATTGCGGCGGCGGGCGAGCATGCGCCAGACATCGTGCTGATGGATATCCGCCTCAAAGGCGGTGGCGATGGCGTCGAGGCCGCGCGGATCATCCATGAATTTTGGTCGATCCCTGTGGTCTTTCTCACGGCCAACGCCGATCAGGCCACGTTCGAGCGCGCCTGCAGCACCGCACCGTACGGCTACGTGCTGAAGCCGTTCAGCGAGCACGACTTGCTGATGGCGCTCGACCTGGCGCGTCAACGCGCCCGGATCGACGCCGACTTGCGTCAGCATTCCTTGACGTTTGAGGCAATCAGCGCGGCGGTTGCCGATGGCATCGTCGTCACCGGCAGCGATGGCCAGGTGCGCTACTGCAATCCGGCCGCGGAACAGCTGCTTGGTTTCCCGTTGCACGTGGCCGTGGGTCGACTGTATGGCGACGTGGCACTCACGTTGCAGCCGCGCGACACGCGTGCGGGCGCGGCGCGGGCAGCGGACATCACGCTGCTGGCCAGCAGCGGCGAGCATGTCCCCGTACGCGAACGACGCACGGCGCTGGTCGATCCTCGTGGCAACATGGTGGGCGTGGTGTACACACTCACAGATCTGCGCGAGCTCCATCGCAGCGAACAGGCACGACGGTCGAGCGACGCACTGGCCCGGCTTGCCTTCGAGGCGTCGCCGGTGGCAATGGCCTTGCTCGATGAACAGGGCGCGCTGGTGCGCGTGAATCCGAGCTTTGGTGCGCTGCTCGGCTGGCCCGTAGAGCAACCACCGGTTGGACGGGCCGAAGGCGTGGTGATGCCGGGAGACCGCGTGCGGTTCGGCCAGGCGCTTCGCAGCGCGCCGACCGAACGCAGTGCGGCCACGCTCGTGGAGCTTGCCTTGCGGCACGCACGTGGCCATTCGGTCGCGGCGGCCTGCAGTCTCGTTCGGCTGTTGGCCGAAGGGCAGCACGAGGGCACGACGCTGTGGCAGTGTCAGGCGATCGATCAGCACAAGCGCCTGATCACCGACTTCATGACGCGCGAGGTCCGTGACCCGTCCCAGGCGGTGAGCGGCATTCCATTTCGTCACGTCCTCGTGGTGGAAGACGAAAGCAGTCTGCGGCACATCGTGCAGCGCATGCTCGAACGACTCGGGTTGACGGTGACGGCGGTCGGCACGGCGGCCGACGCGATGTCCGCTCTCGCTGCTCCCGGCCATGGTATCGATCTCGTCCTCACCGACGTCGTGATGCCAGGACTTTCCGGCGGCGAGCTGGCGCGCCGGATCGGTGCCGACTTTCCGACGCTGCGCGGTGCATTCATGAGCGGCTATCACGACGACATCTTCGTGCGCCAGTGGATCGAAGCGAACGGCTGGCCTATGCTGCAGAAGCCCTTTACGTCGGCAGATCTGCGACGGGTGCTGCTGGCGGCGGCGGGTACCACGGCAACGTGAGTACCGCGCTGCTTTGGGGGATTCAGCTGGCGGTGACGACGGCGTTCACCATGGTGACCGTCGGTCTTGCACTGCGACTCGCCCGGCCACTGATGCAGGCGCTCGCGATGCTCTGGTGTGCACGCTGGGCGATGATGCTGGTGCTCTTCGCCTATTCCGTGCTCGGCACGGGCAACGTCATCCTCAACTTCGTGTTGGAGACGGCCGTTGGCGCGCTCTTTGGCGTGCAGATGTTCGTCGGCTGCACGGTGGTGGCATGCGCCGACAGCCCGCCGGACCGGCTCCCGCCGGTCACATGGGGTCGTGGCGCACTGCTCGGTGCCATCGTCGCCGCATCGGCGCACGCGCTCAACGTTGCGCTGTTGGACAACTCGCCTGTTGTGGCGGTGCTCTGGGCGCGGATGTTCTATCTGGCGACCTACGTCTGTCTGCTGTACGGTCTCCTACGATTGCACGGCGCGAGCGCCGGCGCGCGTCGCCGTTCGTCGCCGTTGATCGCCGGTACGATCGGTACGTTGGTGTTCTTCGTGATCGACAGTGTACTGCGCGGGCGCGCCCTGCTTGGCGCGACCGGCGCGTACGATCAACTGGCCGCGATCCTCAGCGCGCTGCTTGGTACGCTGGTGTTTGGCTTGGCCACGCTCCTGGCCGCGCTGGAAAGCGAGCGGGATGCCATCGCCGAGTCTGCCGAACAACTTCGACTGTCGACGCTGCAAGCCGCCGAATCGACCCGCCTGCAGGCACTGGGAGGGTTGGCCGCGGGCGTGGCCCATGATTTCAACAACATCCTCAGTGTCATACTCGGCGGAGTGGATCTCGTGGCCGACCGCCTTGCCGATGCGCCGACCGATGTGCATCTCGAGCTGGACGAGGTCAAGGCGGCCGCCAAGCGCGGCGCCATGCTCACGCGTCGACTCCTCGCCTTCGCCCGACAGGAACCGGAGCGTCCCATCGAGTTCACTGCGGGTTCGGCGCTCTGCGAGCTGGTACCGATGCTCGAACGCCTCATGGGTGCAGGAGTGCGCATTCAGGCCGTGGTGTCGAGTACGCGGGCCGTACGCATGGCACCGGCGCAATTCGAGCAGATCGCGCTCAATCTCGTGGTGAACGCGCGCGATGCGATGCCCGACGGTGGGATGATCGACATCCGTCTTGAGGATGTGGACAGTGCACGCTTCGACGCGCTCGCGGTCGGGGGCGTTCGTCCTGGCGCCTATGTGCGACTGACCGTGTGCGACTCAGGAGTGGGGATGTCGCCAGCTACGCAGCGGGCGTTGTTCGAGCCGTTCTTCACGACGAAGGGTGCCCGCGGTACGGGGCTCGGTCTCGCGACCGTGGCTGGAGCGGTCCGCGACGTGAATGGGGCCGTCGGCGTGCAGTCCGCAGAAGGGACCGGATCCGCCTTTGAAGTCTGGCTGGCCGCCGTCGCCGCCTGAAATGTCCAATAACTGGTCAGAAGCGACGGGCCGAACCGGCGGGTCGATACCACAATCGTGACAGGGCGCCCCTCCGCTGCCGCGCCGACGTTCTTCCCACGATCACCCACCCGCCGAACATGCTCGCTCAATACCGGATCGGTCCCAAGCTGCTCGCAGGATTTCTCTTCGTCACGGCGTTGGTCGTGCTGGTCGGCGGCAGCGGTGTGTACGCCATTCGCTCGCTTCAGCGAGACGTGGCGCAGATCGGCAGCAACAACATGCCGTCCCTCGAGGGCATCTCGCTCGCCAGTCGCGGTCTGGCCAACGTACGCCGTCTGGAGCTTGCCATGACGTCGGCGCTGGAGCGCAAGGATACGCAGTCCTATGAAAGCAATGTCGCCGATCTGAACGCGGCCCTCACCGGCCAGCTGGCGAAGGGCATCGCGCTCTACGAACCGCTGTCCCGCACGCCGGACGAGGACAAAGTGTGGCAGAAGTTCGCAGCGGCATGGGCCGCCTATAGGGCGCACCTCGATGAGGTGCAGGGCATGCTCAAGGCGAACAGTGTCGACGAGGCGTCGGCGAAGGTCGCCGCCGGGAAGGCCCTCTTCGTCGAGGCGGCCATGCATGCGGATACGCTGTCGTCACTCCAGACACGGTTCGCCGCGCAGGGAATCGCGTCGGCCGCCGCCACCGGTGCACGCGGTCAGACGATCATCGCGGTGGTGCTCGTGCTCGCCGCGCTGGCCTCGGTGATCCTGGGCATGGTACTCGCGCGCGACATCACGCGCCCGCTGCAGCTCGTGGCCGAGCGCGCCCAACAGCTCTCGAGCATGTGCGTGACCGATCTGGGTCGCGGTATTGGCGCCATGGCGGCAGGAGACCTTACCGTCGTGCCCAAGCCCGTAACGAAGACGCTCGCACTGAGTCGTCGCGACGAGATCGGTGATCTTGCCACGACGGTCGATGCGATGATCGAGACCACGCAGGCCACGATCGAGCAGTTCATCGATACGCAAGGCGTCGTGCGCAACGTGCTCACCACGACGAGCGCGCTGAACGAGCGGGCGATCGCCGGTGATCTGACCACGCGCGCCGATGCCACGACATTCGGCGGCTCATTCCGCGCGTTGGTGCAGGGCGTCAACGACATTCTCGATGCCGTCACCGGTCCGATCAACGAGGCTTCGGCGGTACTGACCAAGATTGCCCAGCGCGATCTCACCACCCGCGTGACCGGCAGCTATCGCGGCGACCACGCCAAGATCAAGGACGCCATCAACCAGGCGGTCGACCAGCTGTCCACCGCGCTCTCCAGCGTCGCCTCGTCGGCCGACCAAGTGGCCGGGGCGTCGACGGAGATCGCGTCGGGTAGCCAATCGCTCGCGTCGTCGAGCAGCGAGCAGGCCGCCAGCATCGAAGAGATCTCGAGTGCGCTGCAGGAAGTCGAGGCGATGTCGCGTCAAGCGGCCGACTCGGCCGAGACCGCGCGTGCCTTGGCGCAGGAAGCCAGTGAAGCGGCCAGCCGCGGCGATCGCGATGCCACGAGCCTGGTCGAGGCGATGGACAAGATTCGCGCATCGTCCGATGCCACCGCCAAGATCGTGCGTACCATCGACGAAATCGCGTTCCAGACCAACCTGCTGGCGTTGAATGCCGCCGTCGAAGCGGCGCGCGCCGGAGATGCTGGTCGCGGCTTTGCGGTCGTGGCTGAGGAAGTGCGCGCGCTGGCGATTCGCTCGGCGGAAGCCGCCAAGTCGACGTCGGCGCTGATCGAGGACGGCTCCCGCAATGCCGGCGTCGGTGTGGAGATGACCGCGCGTGTGCGCGAAGTGCTCGGCGATATCAACGGACGTACGCAACGCGTGGCCACCGTGATGGAGGATATCCGGGCCGCTGGCGAGCAGCAGCGAAACGGCGTGGAGCAGGTGAACGTGGCCGTTCTGCAGATGAACGGCACCACGCAGAGTTCGGCCGCCAATGCGGAAGAGGCTGCTGCATCAGCCCAAGAGCTGGCGACGCAGTCGATCCGGATGCGGGAGACGGTGGCGGCCTTCCGACTCGGCCATGCTGGCGCGCACTCACCGGTTCGTCGCGTCGCCTAGTGGCGTGATTGGCGCCGACGTCGAGTAGATTGCGAGGGAGCGTGGGAGATGGTGCCCGCGCTCCCTCGCGATACTTCGGAGGCTCTCAGATGACGTCCGACGAACGACTTCGGCCGCACTCACACGAGCGGTTGGCGGTCCATGTGCAGCGATTCGATTTTGCCGCGGCAGCGGCGCAACTCCGCGCCGAGGCGCACGCGTCCGTCTCCGGGCATCGACAGGTCGCCTTGATTCGTCGAGGCCCGCTCACGGTGATCCTGTTCGCATTCGAGCCGGACGGATTCATCAAGGAGCACAGCGCCGACGGTGAAGTGACGATTCAGGTGCTGGGCGGACGCCTCGATGTCACGGTGGGCGGTGAGGTGCTGTCGCTTGGACGTGGCGAACTGGTGGCGTTGGCACCGCGCGAGGTACATGCCGTGCGCGCGGTCGAGGCCAGTGAGATGCTGCTCACGGTGTGCCGGCTGCCCGCCGTGCCCAAGCCCGCCTGATTCCGGGCGGTCACGGTCGCGGTCGCTGTGCGACGTCGATAAGCTTCGGGATGGTGATCCAATGACCTCGCCCGACGATACGCCCCACGAAGCCGGCCGTAGCCCCGATTCGTTCCGCGACGACCTCCGCGCTGCGACCTCCCTTCTCGAGCGGGTCGTGGCCGATCGTTCGCTGCTGGTTCACCTTCCGGCAGAGGAGCGGCAGCGCTTTCTCGAAGCGGTCGGCCATGTGTTTCACCCCGATGCGCGTGCCCGGCGCTCGATGGTGAAGGCCACCAGCAAGCAGCGCAAGCTCGATGCGGCCAGGCGCGACGACAGCGTACTGCAGGAAACCGGCATCCGCGAGCTGCGTCGCAAGCCCGTATTCACGACACCCAACGTGTATCTGCTCGGTGAGGGTGCCGCCGGTACGTCAACCGATGCATCGCGCGACGACGACGCGCCCGAAGCGATCGTGCCGCAGCATTGCTACATCTGCAAGCAGAAGTTCACCACGATTCATCACTTCTACGACCAGATGTGCCTGCCGTGCGGTGATTTCAACTTTGCCAAACGCACGGAGTTGGTGGACCTGAGCGGGCGCACGGCGTTGCTGTCGGGCGGCCGCGTGAAGATCGGGTATCAGGCGGGACTGAAGCTGCTGCGCTGCAGCGCGCGGTTGCTGGTCACCACGCGCTTTCCCCGTGATTCGGCGATGCGCTATGCGGCGGAGCCGGATTTCGACGCGTGGAGTGATCGGCTGGAGATCTTCGGGCTCGACCTGCGGCACACGCCGAGCGTGGAAGCGTTCTGTCGCGAACTGACGCATACCGAATCGCGACTCGATTTCATCATCAACAACGCCTGCCAGACGGTGCGCCGCCCGCCGGCGTTCTACGCGCACATGATGGACGGCGAGTCGGCGGCCGCGAGCACGCTATCGAAGGCGGCGCGCAAGATCCTCGGCACCTACGAAGGGCTTCGCGGGGCGCAGCTGCTTCCCGATCCCGACGCGGGCAGCAGTGCCGCCGTCGTGCAAAGTGGTTCCGCGCTGAATCGCGTGGGGCTCACGCACGCCGCTGAGCTGTCGCAGGTGCCGCTGGTGCCCGACGACATGCTGGTGGCGCATCAGCTCTTCCCGGCGGGGAAACTCGACCAGGACTTGCAGCAGATCGATCTGCGCGAGCGGAATTCGTGGCGACTGCTGCTGGATGAAGTGCCGAGTGTCGAGCTGCTGGAGGTGCAACTGGTGAATGCGATCGCACCGTTCCTCATCAATGCGCGACTGAAACCGCTCATGCTGCGCACGGCGAATCGCGACAAGCACATCGTGAACGTGTCCGCGATGGAAGGCCAGTTCTACCGCAACAACAAGACGACGCGGCATCCGCACACCAACATGGCCAAGGCGGCGCTGAACATGATGACGCGCACGTCGGCCGCGGACTACCAGCAGGACGGTATCCACATGAACAGCGTGGACACCGGCTGGGTGACCGACGAAGACGTGGCGGAGATCGCGGCGCGGAAGGTCGAGAACCACCGCTTTCATCCCCCGCTCGACATCGTGGACGGCGCGGCGCGCATCGTCGACCCGATCATCGCCGGTGTATCCAGCGGCGTGCATGTGTGGGGCCAGTTCCTGAAGGACTACGCGCCGACCGACTGGTAGGCGCGTAGTCCTGCGCGTTGGCGCGTGAGGGAGCTATCCGGCCATGAGCCCGCCGTCGGCCGGCAGCGCGACGCCGGTCATGAAGCTCGACGCGTCGGAGCAGAGGAAGAGCGCTACCTCTGCGATCTCGTCGGGCGTACCCATGCGGCCCATCGGCTGCAGTTTGGCGTAGGTGTCCTGCACGGCCGGGTCGTTCTTCGTAATGCGGTGAATCATGTCGGTGATCACGACACCGGGGCAAATGGCATTGATGCGGATGTTCTGCGTGGCGTATTCCAGGGCGACCGCTTTCGTGAGACCGACCACGGCGTGCTTGGATGCGGTATACGGCGAGAGCGTGGCAAAGCCCTTGAGCCCGGCCACCGACGAGATGTTGAGAATCACGCCACCGCCCGCGGCGGGCATGTGTTTCACGGCGGCCTGCATGCCCAGAAACACCCCACGGAGATTCACATCGATCACGCGGTCGAACTCGGCCATGTCATACTCGGCCATCGGCACGTTTGGCCCTTCGATTCCGGCGTTGTTGATCATGATGTGCACACCACCGTAGATCTCGAGCGCGCGGCTGAACAGCATATGCATGTGGCTGTCGATCGAAACGTCGGCCCGTACGAACACGGCGTGCCCTCCTGCCTCGGCGATCGTGGCGACCAGCGCCTCGCCATGCGCGACGTCCGTGTCCGACACCACCACTCGCGCCCCTTCGGCGGCAAGGCGCGTGGCGATGGCCCGACCGATCCCGTTGGCGCCACCCGTGATAATGGCGACCTTATCGTGCAAGACTGCCATGATAGACTCCAGAAAGCTGTGACGTGGATGCTGCTGCCATCTCCTGCTCCAGGGCCGACACCTTCGTCAGGACCGGCACGACACTGTCGGGATTGAGCGAGATCGAGTCGATGCCCGCCTTGACCAGGAACTCGGCGAATTCGGGATGATCACTCGGCGCCTGCCCGCAGATGCCAACCTTGCAGCCGACGGCATGCGCGTCGGCAATGAGTCGCTCGATCGAGCGCAACACGGCCGGGTTGCGTTCGTCGAACAGCGCGGTGAGCAGCGCGTTGTCGCGATCCACACCCAGTGTGAGTTGCGTGAGATCGTTGCTGCCGATGCTGAAGCCGTCGAAACGCACACCGAATTCCTTCGCGAGGATCACGTTGCTGGGGATTTCGGCCATCACGTACACCTCGAGCCCTTGCTCACCGCGCACGAGTCCGTGCTTGGCCATCTCCGCAAGCACGAGGTCGGCCTCCTCGAGTGTGCGGCAGAAGGGAATCATGACCACGACGTTCTTGAGCCCCATCTGTTCGCGCACCCGACGAATGGACTGGCACTCGAGCCCGAACCCCTCGCGATAGCGCTCGCTGTAGTAGCGGGACGCGCCGCGGAAGCCGAGCATCGGATTCTCTTCGTGGGGTTCGAAGGTCCGTCCGCCCAGCAGCCCGGCGTACTCGTTGGTCTTGAAGTCGCTGAAGCGCACGATGACCGGATGCGGCCACTGCGATGCGGCAATCACCGCCACGCCCGCCGCCATGCGATCCACGAAATAGTCGGGCGCATGCTCGAAGCCGGCAGTCAACGCGGCGATCCGTGCCCGCGACTCGGCATCCGCTTGCTCAGGATGCAGCAATGCCATCGGATGCACCTTCACCATGTGTTCGATCACGAACTCGATGCGCGCCAGGCCGACACCGCGGGCCGGCAGCCGCCACCAGCGCATCGCCGCCTCGGGGTCGGCCACGTTCAGCATGATCTGCGTGTGCGTGGGAGGCAGCGCGGTGAGGTCGACCTTCGTTTCGGTCCACGGAATCGCACCGGCGTAGACATGCCCCTGTGGCCCCTCGGCGCAGCTCACCGTGACCGTGGTGCCGTCGGTGAGCGCGGTGGTCGCGTTGCCGCTCCCCACGATCGCGGCGATGCCCAGCTCGCGGCTCACGATGGCCGCGTGGCTGGTGCGTCCGCCGGAGTCGGTCACGATCGCCGACGCGCGCTTCATCAGCGGTACCCAGTCGGGATCGGTCATGCGGGCCACGAGAATGCCGCCGTCCTCGAATCGCGCCGCGTCCGCCATGCTGCCCAGCACGAACACGCGCCCGCTGGTAATACGCTGTCCAACGGCCACGCCCGTGACCAGCACGTCGCCCTTGCCATCGAGCGTGAACGTGGTGAAGTCGGCCGCGTGCTCACGGGCACGCACGGTTTCGGGTCGGGCCTGCACGATGAACATCTCGCGCGTTTCCCCGTCCACCGCCCACTCGATGTCCATCGGCATGCCATAGTGCTGCTCGATCGTGGCACACCAGCGCGCGAGTGCGAGCACCTGCCCGTTGTCGAGCACGGCGCGCCCACGCTCGTCGGCGCTCGTGTCCACGTTGGTCGGCGTGCCGTGTTCGTCGAGCACCATTTTGACGAGCTTCGACCCGATCGTGCGATCGAGAATCGGTGACACGGTCGTGTCACTCAGGAGCGGCTTGAACACGCGCCACTCGTCGGGCGTGACGGTGCCCTTCACGACATTCTCGCCAAGGCCGAACGCGCCGTTGATCACGACCATATTGCGAAAGCCGGTCTCGGTGTCGAGTGTGAACGCCACGCCGGAGGCTCCGCGGTCGGAGCGCACCATGCGTTGCACGCCCACCGAGAGCGCCACCTTGAGGTGCGGATAGCCGTGCATCGCCCGGTAGGTGATCGCGCGATCGGTATACAGCGAGGCGAAGCAGCGACGGACGGCGTCGAGCAGCGCGTCCACGCCGATGACATTCAGAAATGTTTCCTGCTGACCGGCAAAGCTTGCGTCGGGAAGATCTTCGGCGGTGGCGGAGCTGCGGACCGCCACCGGTGCAGCCTCGAGTCCGCCACGCCGGTTCAGTTCAGCGTAGGCGGCACGAATCTCGTTGGCGAGATCATCGGGGAGCGCGCCGGCGGCAATCGCCGTGCGGATCGCCTGTCCCACGTCCGCCAGTGGCGCGCCGGCGTCGAGACGGGCGAGCTGCGCCTGCATCACGGGCTCGAGGGCATTGTGCGCGAGGAAGTGTCGGTAGGCGTTGGCGGTCACGGCAAAGCCGCCGGGTACACGAATGCCCGCGCTGGCGAGATTACGGATCATCTCGCCAAGCGAGGCGGTCTTCCCGCCGACGATCGGCACGTCCGTACGCGAAATGTCTTCGAACCAGCGGAGCATAGCGCCTCCAATCAGGGGATTATTCAAGTATTCGCGACCATGGTGGTGCAGGGCGAGAGGTATTCCCTGACATGGGGATAGGCAGCGCGTCTCGCGTGACTCGCGCGAATCGCGCCTCGCGATCAGCTTCCATACTCGTGGCTGCGAGCTCAGCCGCGGTGTCCCGTCTTTCCCCTGGTATTCCCGATGCGAGTCCTGTCTGCCGTGTTGCTGGCTGCGCCGATGCTCCTCTCGGCGCAATCGACGCCCGAGCGCCCGTCCCCACTCACACCGGCGGTGCTCGACGCTGCGGCGCGACAGATTGTGGCGAGCGTGCCGTATCCCACGTTCATCACGACCGACGCCAACGGCTATCCGCAGGCCCGTACGGTGCAGCCGATGGCACCGGACAGCGGCTGGGCGGTGTGGTTCGCGACCAATCCGCGCACGCGCAAGGTGACGGAGATCGCGCGTCGTCCGCACGTCGTGCTGCACTATTTCGATCCCGTCACGCAGAGCTACGTCGCACTGTCCGGACGCGCGCGCGTCGTGCGCGATCGCCCCACGAAAGACGCGCATTGGAATCCGAAGTGGAGCACCTACTACGCTGATCGCGATACCAGCGTCGTGCTCATCGTCGTACAGGCGGAGCGGCTGGAGATCGTCAGTGCCAAGCTCGGCGTGGAGGGCGACAAAGCCACCTGGCGCCCGCCTACGTTGCGGATTCCGCCCCGGAAGTAAAGCCGCGGCGCTGCAGCAGGTCGGCCACGCCCGGACTCGCCATGCTCTCCGGTGACTCGCCCCAACGGTTGAACGACTCCGCACGTGTCGCGCCGGCATCGAGCAGCATGACGGCAATGGCCACGTAGTCGGCGTCGGTGCCTTCCTGCGAGTGCATCGACCCGTGCGACGCCCACGCGATCGGTGAACTGCCGTATTCGCTGTCACGAACGTTCACCGGCGCGCCGTGGTCCAGCAGCAGGCGCACCAGCGCCGGGCGACCGTGCCACGCGGCCCAATGCAGTGCGGTGCCGCCCCACTCGCCTTCGTCGGATACGGGCCAGCCGAGTTGCAGCATGAGGCCCACGCTGGCTTCGCGGTTCCGGTCGACGGCCTCATGTAGCGCCTGCCGATCGGCGAGTCCGAGACGCGCGATCAGGTCAGGGTCTCTGACAAGGAGTGCGTGCGCCTCGCGTGCATCCGCTATCGCGCAGGCACCGAGCAGGCGGTCGACGTCATCGAGTCGCGTGGTGTCGGCGCCGCCGGCGGCCAGAAAGTCGGCGACCTCGGTATTCCCTGTACGTACGGCGAGTGCGTACGGCGTTCGACCGTCCGCGCGCGCCGCGTCGATCGACGCGCCGTGCTCGATGAACAGTTGCACGGTACCCACGGAGCGTCCCACGGCGAGTCGATGCAGCGGCACTTCACCGACTCCCGGCGCACCGTCACGTGTGGTCATATGGCTCGGCACATTGGGATCGGCACCGTGTTCGAGCAGCCATTGCATCCCGCGCGTCACGGTCTCGATGCGCGCGTTCGGTTCGCGATAGCCCGACAGAAAGTACAACGGCGTGTTGCCCCATTCGGCATGCGCCTCGCTGAGGTTCGCACCGTGCGCACGGAGCAGCTCGAGGCAGTCCCGGTGATCGTGTTCGGCCGCGTGAAACACGCTCTCACCGTCGTTCGGATCGGCTCCACGTTCCAGCAACACACGGGCTGCAGGCACATTGTTCGAGACGCAGGCAAAGTACAGCACCGCGATGCGCGCGTTCGGATCGTGCGGCAGTTGCACGAAGGCATTCGCGCTGGCACCGGCATCGAGCAGCACGCGGACCACATCCGCGCGTGCATCGTCCGGCACGCCAAGCAGCGTCTTCAGCTGGCCAGTGGCGGCGAAGATGATCGGTTCGATTCCGTCGGGCTGTGACGGGCGCGTGGCGGCATCGGGATCAGCGGCAAGGAATGCGCGCAGCATGTCGACATTGCCCACGGCCGCCGCGGTGTGTGCGCTGAAGCTCGCAATCTCCGGGTGCGCGTCGAGCAGCATTTTGGCGCGTTCATGCTGGTCGTCGCGCAACGCGACGAAGAAGGCCGACATGAACGGCGACGGTGATGCCGACGGTGATGGTTCGATGGGCATGGATTCCCTCCAGCGGATGCGCGGTCGATCGAAAATGTATAGAGTTGAGGAGTACTCTGCTCTCTCCTTCCTCCCGCCCCGCCCATGAAACTCCTGCTCCCGGCGCTTGCGCTGTCCGCGCTCCTCGCCGCTCCGCTTTCGGCTCAGGCCGGCGCTCGTCGCGCTGCTCCCAGCACGCGTGCCATTACCGAAGTGTCCCTCACGCTCGTCGATACCGCGGCGCAACGCGCGGCCGGAAAGGCCGCTGTAATGCGTATCGACTACGGACAGCCGCATCTGCGCGGCCGTCACATCAACACCGACAGTCTCGTGCCGTTCGGCACGGTGTGGCGTCTCGGTGCGAACGGCGCCACGCTGTTCACCACCGATGTCGATCTCACGATCGGCGGCAAGGACGTGCCCAAGGGGCGCTACATCGCGCAGCTGCTGCCCGCGCGTACGGGATGGACGTTGATCCTGCAGGCCGAAACCACTGGCGCGGCGTCGGTGAATCCGACGGCGTACGACGCGAAGAAGGACGTGGCGCGCGTCGATCTGCGTCAGAGCACCATCGCGACGCCGCTGGAGAGTCTCTCCATCTGGCTGGTGCCGTCGACCGCACCCGGTGCGCAGCGTGGTGATCTGCGCATCGGATGGGACACGGTGATGCTGACGGCCGAGTGGGTGGTGCGCTAGTTCGACGCGGGCTTCAGACGTCGGCTGGGCACGGTGTACATGTAGCCGGTGTACTGCATCTCTTCCCACGTCTGATCGCCCCACTTCACATCTTTGCTGGCGTCAGGGTTGTGCTTGTTCGTGGCCGAGTTGTCGTACCACGCCGTCGACACGAGCTTGCCGCCGGCCGGGATGTCGATGGGGTTCTTGAAGAAGTAGTACGTCTGCCAGTTGAAGTCGTAACGCGGCACGTCCAGCACGAGCTGCGATGTGCCGTCCGGCTTTTCGAGCGTGTACTTCCAGCGCGTACCGCGCAGATGCGTGTGCGGCAGCAGCCCCCAGATCTTAATCGGTTCAGTGGGCTCGAGGTCGGCCGTGACGGCGATATTCTTCTGGCCGGCCGGTAGCGTGAAGGCGCCGTTGATGTACGCGCCCATGCGCATCTCTTCGTCGGGCATTCCCGGGGCAAAGCGGAAACCGACGCTGGTGCGATCCTTCATCTCGTGTCCGTGCGCGGTGTAGTGCATCTGGAACGTGAGCACGGTGCCGGCGCGCACGCGGACCGCGGTGCCGGCCGGGAGTGTCATGACATTGGTACCGGGTGCCGTGCTGCCGATGAGCACACCCAGCTGACGCGGCGGCCCGTGACGCAAATCCTGACGCGGCGGATCTTCCGGCGAATCGTACTGTGGCTTTCGCACGAACAGCGGGCGCGGTGCCGGCGTACCGGCGGGACGCGGCGCCGCGGGGGCTGCATTGGCCGGCGCCGGCACCTTCGCGTACACGAGCACGTGGTGCACGACTTCGCGTGCGCCCGGCATGAACTCGATGGCCGACACCCACTTGTCTTCGGTGAAGTTGGTGGGGATTTCGAAGTACTGATACTCCACGGTGCCCGACGCCGGCACGGTGAAGTCCTCGGGCATCGAGACGATGGCGTCGGGAGTCCCGATCTCCCATCCGGTGGCGTATACCGGCTTCGGCGTTGCCTTCTTTTCGTCGCCCTTCTTCGCACCGGCGTCGATCCAACGCACCAGCGTCGACTTCTCGAGGTCTGACAACCGACGATCGTTGCTGAACGTGCCGTGCGGTCCTTCGGCGTGCCACGGCGGCATGAAGCCCGACCGTACCGCGTCGCGAATGTCGTCGACATTCGCCTTCGCGCTGTCGTAATCCATCAGCGAGAACGGTCCGAGGCCGCCAGGGCGATGGCAGGTCGTGCAGTTCTTGTAGAGAATGGGCGCCACGTCCTTGGTGAACGTGGGGGCGGTGTCCTGCGCAACCAGAGGCTCCTGGTGACGAGCGATCGCGATACCCACGAGGGCGACGCCGCTGAGCGCGATCAGCTGAGTGACGCGCGAGTGTACCCGTGCCATACGACCTGCTCCTTGCGTTGACCGACTGTGCTCCGGGTGATGTGACCCGTGCAATTGACCGGGTGAACATCGCCTTGGAGGTCGGAAAGACAAGCGAGCTCTACCGTAAAGCGTTGACCTATTTTACCACCGCGACCGCGACCGTGCTCCCTTTCTCGAGCTGACGCACCCACGTGATCACGGCTCCGTTCGACGTCGCCGCCAGCGCGGGATACCACTGCCCCGGTCCGGCATCGGGAGCGGCGACCGTCGTGAAGCTCACCGCGCCGGTCGAGTTCACGGTCGCGCGAACAAGTCCCAGACGGCGGGTGCCGTCGACGACCTCATCCCACGCCACCAGCGAGGTACCGTTGGGAAGCATCACGATCTGCGGATGCGACGCCGGTCCGCGCGTGGGCACGCGCGTGCGCGCACCGAACGCTTTGCCGTCGCGTGACACGGCGTAATAGATCGACAACGCCATGGCATCCTTCGCCGTGGCGTTCTTGCCCTCGGCCGTCGTCGGCCACACCACGTGTGCGCGCTTTGTGCCATCGATGGCGAGCGCCGGTCCGTTGTCAGGACACCCGTCGAGCTTCCAGTGGTCGTCGCTCACCCGCAACGGTGTCGCGAACGTACGACCACGATTGGTCGACATGGTAAACGCGATATCGCGCTCGCCGCTCGGATACACGTGACGCCACGCCGCGTACACGGCATCGCCCGACACGGCCATCGCCGTCTTGCAGCAATAGCAGACGCTGCGGGCAACGGAGAGCGCACGGGTGCTTCCCAACGAGGTGAACATGAGCTGCGAGAGCGCCGCGCGCTCGGTAGGATCGCCCTTCGGCATCACCATCGGCGCCGACGTTGCACCGCTTGTGCCACTCGCCGCCGCGTTGTGCTGATGCGCGCCGTCGGCCGCGATCAGATCGCGATGGTCGAGCCACAGCACCGAAATGCGACCGGTAGCGTCTACAGCCACCGACTGCCAGCCGCGCGATCCCTCGCTGTCGCTGCCGGGTACCGGCGTACTCGCCGAGAACGTGCGGCCGCCATCGAGCGACCGCGCACTCAGCAGCTTCCACGTGGTGCCGGCCTTCGCGGTCCACACGATCACAATCTCCGGCGTGGTACCACGACGCGGCACCAGCGCCACTCGCGGCGGCTCTTCTCCGCTCACACGAGCTTCGCCGGCCACCCGATTCACTTGCACCGGCGCGCCGAAGGTCGTGCCACCATTGGTACTGGTGGCGACGAAAATGTCCATCGATGAAATCGTCGCGGCCGAAAACGCGACGGCCACGAACGCACCATGAGCGGCAACGGTGGGATTCGCGCCCGTACGCTCAGCAACAGCGAGCGTCGCAACGGGCGACTGCGCCGACAGTGCCGTACCGGAGAGCAACAACGCCCCGGTCAGCGTGATATGAACGGCCCGAAGCGCGCGCATGGATACCCGAGCAAGAGGTGTGGTGAGGACGGTCATCTAGGACGCCATCGCGCGCCGGACAGCGGCGGCCAAGGTGGTATCGCCGCGTCGGAACGCGCCGATCATGCGAAAACGAATTACGCCGGCGCGATCGATCACGAACGTCTCGGGCACGCCGACGGTGAGAAACTTGAGCGAGAACTGATGGTCCGGATCGAGCCAGATCGGATAGGTCATCCCCTGTTCCGTGGCAAAGTCACGCACGTCGGCACCCATCCCGGCCGCATCGATACTCACGCCGATCGTCTTGAGTCCCTGCGCGCCGTACTCGCGATGCAGCGCCTCGAGTTGCGGGATCTCCTCCCGACACGGGATGCACCAGGTGGCCCAGACATTCAGCACGACCACATTGCCGGAGAGCGAGGCGAGTGTGACCGGCTCGCCCTCCAGCGTCATGGCGGTGAACGCCGGCGCCGGCGCACCCAACGCCGGTGCCTTCGGGGTGGCACTGCGTTCGCACGCCGAGAGCGATACACCGGCCAAGAGCGCAAACAGTCCCGCGCGTACGAAGCTCGTCATGAGGTCAGGATCAGAAGGTGTACTTCAGGCTGCTCGAATACGTGCGCTGCGGGAACGGATGAAACAGGAAGTACTTCCGGTTCAGCAGATTGTCGGCGCCGAGCGACGCCGACACGTGGCTGCCGAAACGATAGTTCACGTGCGCGTCGGCCACGAACCAAGCGCTGAATCCCTGATACACGTTGGGGTTCAGATCGGCATTGTCGAGCGTGGTCCACACGGCGTCACTGTAGCGCCCGCCCAGCGAGATCGCGAGCTTCTGCACGGGCCGGTACGTCGCCACGAAGTTGGCGCGCCATTCGGGAATGTTCGGCAGCTGCTTGCCGATGGCCGCGTTCGCCGGCGCCGTGGCACTGGCGCGACCCGATGTTGCCAGCGTGCGGGCATCCAGGTACGTGGCACTACCCGACAGCTCGAGACCACGCACCAGCACGTCATGTTCCGACACCACCAGCTCGGCACCACGCGCGCGTACGTGATCGACATTGGAGATGAACGAGTAGAACGTCTGCGAACCCGGCACCAGCGGCTGGAACTGCGAGATGATCGCGTCGTGCACGTCATCGTGAAACAGCGCGAGCTGCACGCGGCTGCGCGCGAACGCGCGTTCAAGGCGCACTTCACTCGCCAGCACGTTGTCCGGCTTGAGATTGGGGTCGGGCGACGTGAACGTCACGCCGGTGGTCACCAGCTGGTACAGCTCAGCGGCCGTGGCAAACCGATATGCCTTGGCGACCGACGCGGTCAGTGTCCAATCGGGTGAGACGTTCCACGCCAGCGATGCCTTGGGCGAGAAGCGCGAGGCATCGACCTCCGGCTGCGACACACGCGTGCTGCCGTTCACATTCAGGCCGTCGAAGCCGCGCCACTGCTCGTAGCGACCGCCGAGCGTGAGACGAAGCTTCTGAGAGATGCGCCACTGGTCCTGCACCCACAGTGCGGTCGTGCGCGTCTTGCCATCGCCCTGTGATGCAACGGTGGTGGTCACCGGGTCCGACACGCGCCAGTTGGCGGTGTTGTAGGTCGGGTTGGACAGTGTGTATTGATCCACGTGCGCCCCGAACGTCACCGTGTGTGCGGCCAACGCGCCGCCCTTGTGCCAGGCAGCCTTCACATCGGCCGTGCGCCAGCCGGTACCGGAGAGCACGGCCACGCGTCCCGCGTCGCCGAACGTCGGCGTGGTGGCCGAGGCAGTGGTGGGGAAGCGCTGCCGGTCGGTGTCCATCGAATAGCTGGTGCCCACGACCTCGACGTCCCAGTCTTTCTTCGTGTCGGTGCGCAGTGAGACGCTCTGCGCGTTGTGCTGCTGCAGCAAGCCATAGTTGCCGCTCGCAAAGCCGGCCAGTCCGGCATAGCTCGGCGCGCCCGTACGCGTGAGATACGTCTCCACGCCGGCGTTGGCATCGTTCTGCCAGAAACCATACGTGTAGGCGGCGCGCACCGTCGGCGTGATGTCATATGCGAGTTTGATCTTCGCATTTGTCATCTGCGTGTGCAGCAATCCCGTCGCGCCCAGCACGTTGGCCGCGCCATTGAGCTTGTTGGTGGCCGCGAATCCGCCGGTGGTATTCGCCGGAAACGTGGCGCCGGTGACGTACGTGAGCGGCTGCCCTTTGCTGTCCTGATAATTGCCGCTGAGCGACACGGTCAGCTTGCCGAAGCGGTTCGCCACACGGGCCGAAGTCTGCGAGGTGCCGTACGTGGTGTTCGTGCCGTACAGATCGAACGGCATCAGCGACTGCGACTGCGAGATGGAGCCTTCGAACTTGTCCGGCAGTCGCGTGGTGATCTCCATGACCGCACCCATCGAGTTGCCGGGATACGCCGCCGAGAACGGGCCGTACATCATGTCCACGCGTTCGATTTCTTCAGGTGCCACCAGACCCCACCGTGGACCGCCGATGGTGTTGTTGTTGGCGATCAGTGCCGACAGCGGTACGCCGTCGGCGAACACGAGGCTGCGCGCACTCGAACTGACGCCCCACACGCGCGTGCCCATCACGGCCTGCGTGTCGCCATTGTTGCGCTTCCGGATGAACACGCTGGGCAGGTATTTCACCGCGTCCGGGGTGTCCATGAGGTTCACGGTTTCTTCGACGCGCTTGGCGGTCACACTGGCGCTCACCGGCATGGTGAGACGGGTGAGCGCGGGGCGCGTGTCGCGATCGGCCGTAACGCGGAGGCCGCCGAGAGTGGTCACGGTGTCGCGACCGGTGGAATCTTTACCGACGGGCTTTGGCGGCTGGGTCTGCGCACGGGCAGTGCCGGCGACCAAAAGGGCGCCGAGCAGGGTCACGAGCTTCATAAACGTGGTCGGGATAGGAGAACGGGCATTCTCCCCGCGCTCACACCGGCCCCGCGTAACGCCGGATGGCGAAACGCAGGGCGGGAGCAGTCAGGAAAAACGCGAGAGGAGCGACGCGCGCGTGAAATGCTTCATGCGGCGTCGATATCGGCAGGGACCAGCAGGTGCGGCGAGGCCGGAACGGGCCTTAGGCGCGCACCGCGGGTGGCGGGCCGTTCGCGAACGGCAGCGCGTGGGCCGGACGCAGCGGGATGCGCGTGAGCACGATCGCGGCCTGCACGCTCGCCTGGCGCGAAAGGACTTCCTCGATCGTGACATCGACGCGAGCCACGACCGTCGCGGTCATGGTCGAGCACTGGCCGAGGCAGGTGCAGCACGGGTGTCCGTTGTGCTCAGGCTCGGCCGGCTCGGCGGCCGGCACCGTCGGCGTCACGTGCTCCGGCGCGGACGCGTGTGACGCGGTATGATCGTGGTGCGCTCGGTCCGCCGCGGGATCGGAGGCGACGGCGGAGGCGTCAGCGGTCGCGACCGGCATCCCCGAATGCATGGCACAGGCAAAAAATCCGGCTGGCTCGATGAGCGCAGTCGAGAACCAGACCGCCCAGAGGCTGATCAGGACCCGGTACCAGATGGGATGCCGCATGCGTAATTAACGGTAGTTCACCCTGGCGAGCTGGGGAAGAGCAAGCGAATCGCCCATCCCATCTCACGAAGTCTGGAGTTGTTGACGACGATGCGTGGTACCCCCGGCAGTCCCTTCCTGACGCATCTCGAGTTGCGCGAGGAACGCATCAAAGCGGATGTGCATCCGTTCGAGATTCCGCTGCTGCAACAGCCCCTGTCCATCGAATTCACCACGCCGGTGACGTTTCTGGTTGGGGAAAACGGGTCGGGCAAGTCCACGCTGCTGGAGGCGCTGGCATGGAGCGTGGGATTCGGTGCGCAGGGCGGCAACCGTGATCATCACTTCGCCGAGGATGTCGAGGGCGCTGAGCTGGGGCGGGCGCTGCGGCTGGGCTGGCGTCAGCGCACGACGGAAGGGTTCTTCATGCGCGCCGAAACGTTTTTCAACTTTGCGAGCACACTGGAGTCGCTGGACAGCAACTTCGCGCGCTACGGCGGCGAGTCGTTGCATCGCAAGTCACACGGTGAAGCGTTTCTGTCGCTGTTCGAACATCGTTTTGACGACGGCCTGTTCCTGCTCGACGAACCGGAGGCGGCGCTGTCGCCGCAACGTCAACTCGCGTTCCTGCAGATCCTGCATCAGCTCACGGTCTCGCGTGAAGCACAGTTCGTCATTGCCACGCATTCGCCGATGCTGCTGGCGTTTCCGGGCGCGACGGTGCTCAGCCTTGACGGGGGCGAGGTCGAGCAAGTGGATTATCGTGAGACGGATCATTTCCGGATCACACGGGATTTCCTGACGGCGCCGGAACGCTTCTTTCGCTATCTGTTCGACGAATAAAACGAAGACGCGCAGGTTCATCCGATCACCCACCACCAACGCTTGCTATGCGCATCGGTCAAACCGCTCCCGACTTTCAGGCTGAGACGACGCAGGGCCCGATTCACTTTCACGAGTGGCTCGGTGATTCCTGGGGCATCATCTTCTCGCACCCGAAGGATTTCACGCCCGTGTGTACCACCGAACTCGGCTACATGGCAAAGCTCAAGCCGGAGTTCGACAAGCGGAATGTGAAAGTCATCGGCCTCTCGGTTGATCCGATCGACAAGCACGGGCTATGGGCGAAGGACATCGAAGAGACGCAAGGAACGGCGGTCAACTTTCCGATGATCGGTGACCCCAGCCTCGAAGTGTCGAAGCTGTACGACATGCTGCCCGAAGACGCGGGCGAGAGCTGCGATGGCCGCACGGCGGCGGACAACCAGACGGTGCGTACCGTGTACGTGATCGGGCCCGACAAGAAGATCAAGCTGCTGCTGGCGTATCCGATGACGACCGGTCGCAACTTCGACGAAATCCTGCGCGTGGTGGATTCGATGCAGCTCACCGCGAAGTATCGCGTGGCCACACCGGTGAACTGGAAGAACGGCGACAATGTCATCATTGCCGGGTCGGTGTCGAACGACGAAGCCAAGGCGATCTACCCTGAAGGCTGGCAGGAGCCCAAGCCGTATCTTCGCATCGTTCCCCAGCCGGGACAGTAATCGGGCAGTAGTTTTGCCCGATGACCGATCTCTCTCGTCGTGACCTGCTGGCAGGCGCCGCTGGATTCCTCGGCGGTGCCGCCCTCGCCGGACTCCCGCTCGCCGTCGAAGGACAGGGCGGCGCGCCCTCGATCGCGCCGGCGCCGCTCGTGCCACCCCCACCGCGTCCGGTGGCGCCGTTCGACGCTACGAAGATGCCCGGCGCACCGACGGCGGCGTTGGGGGAGCGATCCGCGTACTTCGCCCCCACTCGCATCCCCAACGGCACGCCGGTGGGGAGTTCGCGGACTCCGCTGCAGGATCTCACCGGCACCATCACGCCAAGTGATCTGCACTTCGAGCGACATCACGCCGGCATCCCCACGCTCGATCCCGAGCGGCACACGCTCACGATTCACGGGCTGGTGGATCGACCGATGTCCTTCACCGTGTCGGACATCAAGCGCTTCCCCCAGATCACGCGCACGTACTTCATCGAGTGCTCGGGCAACGGCGGCGCTGGCTATCGTGATCCAAAGCCCGATACGACACCACAGCCGCTGGCCGGTCTGTTCAGCACGTCGGAATGGACGGGCGTCCCGCTGGCCACAGTGTTTCGCGAAGTCGGCGTGAAGCCCGCTGCGACGTGGTTTCTGGCCGAGGGCGGTGACGCCTGCAAGCTCGCGCGCTCGATTCCGATCGCGAAAGCGTGGGATGATGCCATGATCGTGTGGGCGCAGAATGGCGAGCCGCTGCGTCCGGCGCAGGGCTACCCCATGCGGTTGCTGCTGCCGGGCTTCGAAGGCAACAGCAACGTGAAGTGGCTGCGGCGCCTCGAGCTTGGTACGAAGCCGTGGATGACACGCTGGGAGACATCGAAGTACACCGATCCGATGCCTGACGGTACGGCGCGCATCTTCACCTTCGAGATCGACGCGAAGTCGGTGATCACGTCGCCCTGTTATCCGAACACGATCACCGCGCGCGGGTGGCACAGTGTGAATGGGCTCGCCTGGAGCGGGCGTGGTCGCATCACGCGGGTGGAGGTGAGCATCGACGGCGGCACATCGTGGCACGACGCCGAACTGTTGAACACGCCGCAGCCCAAGTCGACGGTCCGCTTTCAGTACATGTGGAATTGGCAGGGCACCGACGCGGTGCTGCTCAGTCGTGCGACTGACGATGCCGGCTACATGCAGCCCACGCGCACCGCGATGATCGCGGAGCGCGGCGAGTATACCGACTATCACTACAATCAGATCATCGGCTGGAAGGTCGATCGTAGTGGTGCCGTCACTTTCCACGGAGAGACGTAATCATGCGTCGACTGCACATCGCCGGCACCCTGATGGTTGTTGGCCTCTCCGCCTGTTCGCCGTCGTCAAATGCGAGTAGTGACGCCACCAATGCGTCGTTCGCTTCCTACGATGCGGGTGCGGTGCCCGGCGGTCCGGGCGCGAAACAGTCATATGCGCTGGGGCATCCCGCTGCCGACTCCGCCATCGCGGCGATGAATCAGGACGTCGGCCAGGACGGCACGGAGCTGCCCGCAGGGAGTGGCACGGTGCCACGCGGCGCCGTGGTGTACGCGGCACAGTGTTCGCAGTGTCATGGGAGCAAGGGAGAGGGGCTGCCCACCTTTCCCAAGCTGGTGGGGCGCGATTCGGCAGGCGCGCCCAAGCCGGAGTTCCAGTTTGCCACGGCGAACAAGACCAAGACGATCGGCAACTACTGGCCGTATGCTACGACGCTGTTCGACTACATCAAGCGCGCCATGCCGTTCGCCACGCCGGGCTCGATGACCGACGATGACGTGTACGCGGTGACGGCGTTCCTGTTGTCGGCGAATGCCATCATTCCCGACACGACCACGCTCGATGCCGCGACGCTCCGCGCCGTACGCATGCCGGCGCGGGATCACTTCGTGCCAGATAACCGCAAACCCGCAGCCACCACCAAATAGTGAAACATCGCGTCACGCGCGCGCCCGCCAACGCCGTTGCTCATCATAAGCGGGGCATCACTGCGCGCTTTGCCGCGATGCGACTGGCCGGGGCCAGTGCGTTGGCCTCGCTGCTCGCCGTGCTCGGGCCGGGCCTGCTGGCGGGGCTCTCCGACGACGATCCGGCGGGCATCACCACGTACTCGATTCTTGGCACCGAGCATGGCTATCGGCTGCTCTGGATCATTCCCGCTTCAACGATCCTGCTGGTCCAGTTCCACCTCGTGGCCGTGCGCATCGGCGCGGCCACAGGGAAAGGGTTCGTGGCGCTGGTGCGTGAGCGCTGGGGCCGAAAATGGGGCTACACCGCCGTACTCGGGCTCCTCTTTGCCAACTTCGGTACGATCTGCGCCGAGTACGCCGGCGTGGCCGCTGCCGGTTCGCTGATCGGGCTTCCGGCGTGGCTGAGCGCGATCGCGGCCGGTACGCTGATCACGCTGGTGGTGGTGCTGGGCTCCTTCGCCCGCGTGGAGAAGGTGTTGCTGGCGATATCGGCCACCCTCGCGCTGTACGTCGTGGACGGCATTCTGGCTGGGCCCGTGTGGTCCGAGGTCGCGTACGGTTCAGTCGTGCCGCGCATGCCTGTAAGCCGAGACGGCTGGATTGCGCTGGCGGCGTCGTTGGGCACGACGCTGGCGCCATGGGGACTGGCCTTCATCCAGTCGTACGCGGTTGACAAGAAGATCACGATGGCCTCGCTGCGCTGGGAGCGCGTGGACGTGGTGGTGGGATCGGTATTGACGGGTATTGTGGGGCTCGCCATTGCCGTGGCGTGTGCGGCCACGCTGCACCAGGCCGGCGTGCATATCGTGGATGCCGGAGACGCGGCGGCGGCCCTGCGTCCGCTGGCCGGCTCATTCGCGACGCTCTTTTTCGGCGTCGGGCTGCTGGGGTCATCCCTGTTGGCGGCTGCCATCGTACCGATAGCCACGTCCTACTCGATCGCCGAAGGCGTCGGCGAACCGGCCTCGCTGGATCTGGATTCCAAACATTTTCATTGGTTCTATGCCGCCTTCGTCGGGCTCACGGTCGCCGGCGTCAGTGTGGTCGCGTTACCGGGTCTTCCGCTCATTCCGCTGATCTACAGCAGTCAGGTGCTGAACGCGGCCGTTTTGCCGTTGCACATCGCCGCCTTGCTGCTCTTGGCGGGGAATGCTGACATTATGGGAGACGCGCGCTCGTCGTCCGGTGCGCGCGCGCTGGGCTGGATCAGTTTTGTGCTCGTGCTGGCCTGTCTTGCCGGCATGGCGTGGAGCTGGATCGGCTGACGCGTTCTCCCCTTCACCTTCACCTTCGCCATTGTCCCATGTCTACATCACGTCGTACGTGCCGTTCGTCTGTCCTGATGGCTGGCCTCTCCCTGTTTGCGATCAGCGTGCAGGCGCAGGAAGCACCGAAGCGTCCGTACGAATTCGCAGGTGATTTTTCGCTCGCCGCCAGTCAGGGCAATCAGCAGGTCACCACGGTCGCGCTCGGTCAGCGCTACAGCTACAAGTTCGCGCACTGGAAGTTCTCGCAGACGGCGGCGGCCCTGCGTGGCACGGCCAATGGCGTGCGCAACGCGGAACTGTATCAGCTCGCGCTGCGCAGCGACTTCGACATCACCAAGAAGCTCACCGCGTACCTCAGTGCCTCTGGATTGCGCAATACGCCGGCCGGACTCAACAGCCAGGTGCAGGAAGGCGTCGGTCTCGGCTATCAGTTCATCGACACCGAACGCGACAAGCTGCAGTTCTCGCTCGGTGTCGGCGCGTTGCAGCGCAGCTTCGTGGGCGATGCCGCCTCGCAAAACGATTTCGTGGGGAATGCCAGCGGCAACTATCGCCACGCCTTCTCGAAGGCGGCGTATCTCGAGCAAACCGCCACGTTCACACCCAACTTCACCACGAGTGATGCGTGGTTGCTGACCGCCAAGTCGGCCGTGGTGGCCCCGCTGTCGGCGCGCTTCGGCATCAAGGTGGGATACCTCGTGAACTTCAACAACGCGCCGCCGTTGCTGCCGCCGGTGAATGGTGTGGCGCAGACGGTGCGATTCAAGAAGTTCGATGGCTTGCTGACCACGGGCGTCCAGTTCACCTACTGATGCATCCCACTATCGATCGCACCATCGGCAACACGCCGTTGGTGCGTTTGCAGCGCATTCCCGGTGCCGATGTGGCCGCACGCGGCACCGTCATTCTGGGTAAGCTCGAAGGCAATAATCCGGGTGGTTCGGTGAAGGACCGCCCGGTGTTGTCCATGATCCGCGGCGCGGAGGCACGCGGCGAGATCCGGCCCGGCGATCGTCTCATCGAGGCCACCAGCGGCAACACCGGCATCGCCATGGCAATGATCGCGGCGATGACGGGCTATCGCATGACACTCATCATGCCCGACAACCTGAGCGCCGAGCGCCGCGCCAGCATGCGCGCCTACGGCGCCGAGTTGATCCTTACGCCGGCGGCGCAAGGCGGGATGGAGTATGCGCGTGATCTCGCCATGACCATGCAAGCGAACGGCGAGGGACGCGTGCTCGACCAGTTCGCGAACCCCGACAATCCGCGCGCGCACTACGAGACCACGGGGCCGGAAATCTGGCGCGACACGCAGGGTGGCATCACGCACTTCGTGAGTGCGATGGGCACCACGGGCACGATCATGGGCGTGTCACGGTTTCTGCGCGAGCAGCAGACGGGCGTCACCATCGTCGGCGCGCAGCCGTCGGAAGGCTCGCAGATCGCGGGCATTCGGAAGTGGTCGCCGGCGTATCAGCCGAAGATCTATCAGCCGGCCGAAGTCGATCGCATCGAACAGGTGTCGCAAGCCGCCGCCGAGGAGATGGCGCGTCGTCTGGCGGCGGAAGAGGGGATCTTCTGCGGCCCGTCGGCGGCTGGCGCGTGTGTGATCGCGTTGCGCGTGGCCGCCGAGGTGGAGAATGCGACCATCGTATTCATCGTGTGCGATCGGGGAGACCGGTACTTGAGTACGGGGTTGTTTCCGGGGTAACGGGCGGCGTAGCCGGCGAGTCGGGATACGAGCGGAAAAAGGCGGTTCCTGCCTGACACGGATACGAATTGATACGAGCCGATACGAACAGATCAGCGTCGTTACACGAAAAACTCGGTGGCTCGGCGGCTGTTCAAATTAGAGAATGAATAGCTCGCGCTCGATGGTGATATCGCGCGCTACACGGAGCGAATCCGTTCGCAGCAGTTGCTATCGGTTCGTATCTGTGTCAAGCAGGAACTCTTGGTTTCCGCTTCTATCCCCATGCGAGTCGTGGCGGCCCGGCGTCCATCAATGAGAAGAAATTACGCGCCCGGCGTGACCCGCCAGATCTCGCCGCCGTCGGTCGCCACGTACAACGAACCGTCAGGGCCCATCGTGAGCGCACGGTAGCGCGCGCCAGGCAGGTCGGCGCTCACGCGACCGGTGGCGAGGCCTGCGCTGTCGATTGTGAGAATGTCGAGGCGCTGACCGGCCATGACGCCCACCGCGAGCATGCCGTTCCATCCGCGCCACGCGGTGCCGGTGAGAAAGACCAACGGACCCATGCCCTGCGACGAGCCGCTGTTCGACCACGCCGGCCGCAGCGCGTTGGGGAAACGTGTGACGTCCGTCATCGGCATCGTAGTGGCGTTGCCGGCGTAGCCGCAGTAGCCGTCGGCGCAATTGAGTGCGGGCCGATTCTGCGGATCCCACCCACCGTTGCCGCCGGCCACCAGCGGCGTGACTTCGTCGCTGTGATTCGGTCCATGCTCGGCGATGAACGGCTGTCCCGTGCCCGGCCGGAAGGTGATACCCTGCACGTTGCGATGGCCGTAGGTGTAGATGCGCGCATCGAAGCCGGTCGGCGCGTTGTTGCCCGGCGCCGCGGCGCCGCTGGTGGTAATGCGCATCACCTTGCCGCCCAGCACGGTCGGGCTTTGTGGAATGGTGCCGTTGTGATTGTCGCCGGTCGTGACGTAGAGAAATCCATCGGGACCGAAGCGCAGTCGTCCGCCGCTGTGCGAGCCGGCACCGCCGTGCGCGTTACCGGCATTCTTGTACGCGATATCCGTCACGATATCGGTGCGGTTGCTCGCGCTGCGGAGGTCGGCGCTGAGCACGAGACGTATCACCCGATTGGTGCGCGGCGTCGTCGCACTCGACGTCATGTACAGGTACACCGCGCGATTCGTCGCAAACGCCGGATCGAGCGCGATGCCGTGGACGCCGCTCTGGCCCTGACAGAGCAGATCGGCGGCGACCAGCGACGAACCAGCCGTACCGAAGAGTCGCGTGACCGCGCCGTCGGGGTGCCGCACTGAGAGCCCACGGCAGCGCTCCGTGAACAACATCGCCCCATCGCTGTTGAAGGCGATATCCCAGGGATTGCTGAGACTCGAGAGCACGACCGTGCGCGTGAGCGTGGGGGTGGCGCTGCTCGGCTGGTCGGGCAGGGTGGGTTGCTGCTGGGGCTCACCGGCCGGACTCGAGCAGGCCGACGTGGCAGCCACGAGCGCGACGGAGGCGGCGATCACGCGAAAGGGAATGGTCAACATGCGATCTACTACTACCGACTCCGGGGAAGGTTGCCGAGCCCGCGGTTTGGTGTTCACCTTCCCGCATACAACGGGAGGAGAGACGCATGGCCGGATCGGTAAGCTGGGTGCTGGAGTTGCAGGTACAGCCGGGACGTTCAGACGAGCTGCGCACGCTCATGGAAGAGATGGTGTCCAGCACGCACGCGCAGGAGTCGGGCACGCAGGGCTACGAGTGGTTCATGAGCGCCGACGGCAATCAGTGCCATCTCTACGAGCGCTACGCCGATTCGGCGGCGGCACTGGTGCACTGTCACACGTTCGGCTCGCGCTTCGCGGCGCGGTTCATGTCACTGCTGACACCCACCCGGTGCACCGTGTACGGCTCGCCCGATGCGTCGGTGCAGAGCGCGCTGTCGGTGCTGCGCCCCACGTACATGGGGCAGGCTGCCGGATTCCATCGCTGACCCACCATGCCATGCGGTTCTTTCTTGCCACGCTCCTGCTCGGTGGGTTCATGACGTTTCTAGATGCGGGCAAGGCCAACGCGCAGTCGGGGAAAGGGCAGTCGGCCGATGCGCTGGCCGTCCGCGCGGCACGCGCGTCGCAGAACGCCGCGATCGCCGCCGGTGATCTCGATGCCGTCACGTCGTTCTGGACCGACGACATCACCGTGCGCCGTGCCCTTGGCGCGCCGGTGGCCGGCCGCACCGCCGCCCGCGCGGCATTCGAGCCGCCCAGCGGCGCATCTGCATCCGCATCCGCTCCGCGCATCGTATACCGCCGCATCCCGAACGAGGTCGAGGTGAGCCCGCAGTGGCCGCTCGCCTTCGAAACCGGCGTCTGGGAAGGACGCGAAGGGACAAGTGATGGCCCCGTCATCATCGGCGGCCGATTTTCCGCACAGTGGGTGAAGCGCGACGGCCGATGGTTGATCCGCTCCGAGGTGTTCGTGGCGCTCTCCTGCACGGGGACTGGCTGTTCGCTCGTGGCGGTGCCATAACTCAGGCATGACACGACTCGCGCTTTCCCTGCTCCTGGCCCTCGCGCCCTTGCTGCTTGGCGCACAGGTCGCGCCTCCGCACAGAGCCGAGCATCGCGAGTTCGTGGTGTCGAACTTCACCACGGAAAGTGGCGTCACGTTGCCGCAGGCGCGCATCGTGTACGGCACCTATGGCAAGCTCAACGCCGCGCGCGATAACGTGGTGCTGCTGCCCTCGCACTACATGGCCAATCATCATGGCTATGAGTGGCTGATCGGCGACGGTCTGGCGCTCGACACGACGAAGCTGTTTCTGGTGGCCACCGAGCTATTCGGGAACGGTGCGTCGTCGTCGCCGAGCAATACGCCGGAGCCGTTTCATGGTCCGCGTTTTCCCGTCACGACGATTCGCGACAACGTGCAGATCGTGCATCGCCTGCTCACCGAGCAGCTTCGCGTGACGCACTTGCGCGCGGTGATTGGCTTTTCGATGGGCGCGCAGCAGGCGTTTCAGTGGGCGGTGAGTTATCCCTCCTTCGCCGATCGCATTGTCGCCACGTCGGGCACGGCGAAGACGTACGGCCACGGCATCATGCGACTCGAGGGGCAGATCGCCGCCATCACGGCCGACCCGTCATTCAACAACGGCGACTACACCTCGCCGCCGAAAGCGGGCCTCGAAGCGTTCGGCATGGTGTGGGCGGCGTGGCTGTATTCGCAGGAGTGGTGGCGCAAGGAGTTGTGGCGTGCGGGCGCGCGGCCGGGCACGACGTTCGACCAATTCGTGCAGTCGTGGCGCACGCGTTTCTCAGCCGACGCGAACAACTACATTTTGCAGGCGCGCACGTGGGAACGGCACGATGTCGGCACCACGCCGGGCTTCAACGGTGACACGGAGAAGGCGCTGCGGTCGATCACGGCGCCGCTGCTGTACATGCCGTCGGAAACCGACTTGTACTTCCCGGTCGGCGATGCGCGCTATGAAGCGCAGTTCATTCCGAAGGTGCAGTTGGTGCCCATTCCGTCGCTCTGGGGACATCCGGCCGGCGCCGGTGCGAATCCCGACGATAAGCGGTTCCTCAACGAGAAGATCGCGGCGTTTCTGACCAGCGGCGACGCGAACCGAACACGCTAGTGGCGAACAAATTCCGCGTCGATTCCGAGGAGCTGCGTGCGCGATTGCACACGCTCTTCGGCAGCGAGCTGCGGATTGATCGCGAGTTGGGACGTGGTGGCATGGCGGCGGTGTTTCTGGCTTACGATCCGGGGCTCGACCGGCAGGTCGCGGTGAAGCTGTTGCTGCCCGATGTGTCGGTGCACACGGATGTGGTCGAGCGGTTTCTGCGTGAGGCGCGCACGGTGGCGGCGCTGCAGCATCCCCACATCGTGACCGTGTACGGCGTGCGCAGTCGTGACGACGCGCACGCGATCGTGATGCAGTTTGTCGACGGCACGAGTCTCGATACGGTGGTGACTGAACAGGGCGCACTCCCGCCGGCGCAGGCGGCCCGCCTGCTGTCGCAGGTGGCGGCGGGACTGCAGCACGCGCACGATCGCGGCGTCGTGCATCGCGACGTGAAGCCGGCCAACGTGCTCGTGGATGACCAAGGCAATGCGTACGTGTCGGACTTCGGTATCGCCCGTCGCAACGACGGCGCGATCGTGACACGGGCCGGACTCGTGCTGGGCTCGTGGGATTACATGAGCCCCGAGCAACGCACGGGCGAGCGCGTGACGCCTGCCGCCGACCAGTACGCCTTCGGCGTGATGGCGTTCGAGGTGTTCACCGGGCGCCTGCCGTTTCCGGGCACGCCCGCCGAGGTGATTCGCGGCCACATGGACACACCGGCACCCTCGCTGCGCGCGGTGGTGCCGGAGGTCACGCCCGCCATCGACGCGCTGATTGCCCGCATGCTGGCCAAGGATCCGGCCGACCGCTGGCCGTCGTTGGCCGAGGCGCGGCAGCGTCTCGATGAACTGGCGGAAGGTCGCACGTCGGGCGCGCACGGTGTCGTGCCGTCGGCGGCGCGGTCCCTGACGACGCGGACCGTCGCGATCGGCGTGCTCGCGCTGCTACTGGCGGTGGCGGCGATCGCCGCGTGGGCGCTGGGGCTGTTCGACTCGTAGTCCCGTCACGACGAACGCCGCCGCGTTGGGATTGAACGGATACCAACGGTTCCTGCTGGACACGGATACGAAGTGATACGAACGGACAGCAACCGATCATCTGTGCCATGCGACCGAGTCCTCGGCTCGACGGCTGTTCAATGTTGAAGTTGAACAGCTCGCGCTTGACTACGATCTCGCCGACCACACAGGGCTGATCCGTTCGCTGCCGTTGCTATCGGTTCGTATCCGTGTCCAGCAGGAACCGCCAGTTTCCGTTCGTATCCCGCGCGACGCGATCGCAGCAACGCGGAACATGTCGGCTCGACGCGTGTCAGGGAAACACTGGTTGCGAGGCTGCGAACACCGTTCCACTGTAACTGGTACTATGAATACCGGATTACGTCGGACCTTCGGCGCCTTCGCGGCGGTTCTCTCGTTGCTCGGGGTGGTGGCGGCGACGCTGGGCAGTACACCCACGTCGGTGGCCAGGCGTTCGCGCTCGTTCGCCCCCGTCACGCGCGACCCCATCGCCCGGTTGCAGGCGCAGCTCGATGCGGGGCAGGTCACGCTCGCCCATGACTCGCTGCTGGGCTACCTGCCTGCGTTGCTGAAGACGCTGCACATCCCCGTGTCGTCGCAGGGACTCGTGTTCTCGCGCACGAGCTTGCAGACCGACAAGATCACGCCGTGGTCCCCGCGCGCGATCTACTTCAACGACGACGTATACATCGGCTACGTGCAGGAAAGCACGTTCCTCGAAATCGCCGCCGTCGATCCCGTGAAGGGAGCGGTGTTCTACACACTGAGCCAGGAACCGCGCGCCCGTCCCGTGTTTTCCCGGGAGACGACGACGTGCCTCATGTGCCACCAGTCACGCAACGCCACCGGCGGCGTGCCGGGGTTCATGGTGATCTCGACCATCGCCGACCGCTACGGCTATCCCGTGGTGGGGATGCATGAAGGCAGCACGACTGACGCCACGCCGCTCAAGCAGCGCTTCGCCGGTTGGTATGTGACCGGATCGGCCGGCGCGCAGGGGCATGCCGGCAACGTGTATTCACCGAAACTCGCGCACGAGATCACCGACAAGCAAGCGTATCGTGCGCAGCTCGACATGAACGCCGAGAGTGCGCGCACCGATCTGACAGGGAAGTTCGACCCGGCGCCGTATATGTCGGCCCAGAGTGACATCGTGGCGCTGATGGTGCTCGTGCATCAGACCGTCGTGCACAACCTCATCACGGCGGTGCATGAAGCCGCTCCTGACGCCGTGTTCGAGGACTCCATGTCGCGCGTCAGTGGACGTGACACCACGTCGCGTGCGCAGCCGGGCGGCGGGCCCGCGGCCCGACTGCGTCGCGACGTGGAGAAGCTGGTGCGCGCCATGCTGTTCGTGGGGGAAGCGCCGTTCAGTGGCACCGTGAAAGGCACCACCACCTACGCGCAGGACTTCGTGAAGGCGGGGCCGCGCGATGCGACGGGGCGGTCGTTGCGGGACCTCGATCTCGAGAAGCGGCTCTTCAAGTATCCGCTCAGCTTCCTGATCTACTCCGACAGCTTCAACGCGCTCCCCGAGCTGGCCAAAGGCGAAGTGTACCGGCAACTGCGCGCCATTCTGACGAGCACCGACGCGAGCGGAGAGTTTGCGCAGCTCTCCGTCAGCGATCGCGCGGCCATTCTGGAGATTCTCGTGGCCACGAAGCCGGACTTCCCGCGCTAGTGCAGCTTCGTCAGTGCGTGAGTCCGTACATCACGTAGTTCGTGGCGAACTTGTACGCGTCGTTGGAGAAGTTCACCGGGTACCAGCCTTCGCCCGACCACTCCATGTAGTCGCCGATATCGTTGTTGTAGTTGATGATCACTTGCAGCCGCTTGCTCGGGTCGTTGTCCTCGTAGATCCCGAGATACTCGGCCTTCGCCAGTGGTGTAGCCGGGTGCGTCATCCCGACCAGCGTCTTGATGTGAAAAAACGAATTGAAGATCGGATGTGACACGTCCATCGGCACGATGCGCGCGTTCGGTAACACCGACAGCATCGCCTTCTCGAACACATCCCACTGGCGATCGAAGTAGAAGTCGTCGACGATCAGAAAGCCGCCCTTCTGAATCCAGCGGCGCAGCGCCTCCGCCTCCTGCTGGGTGGGGATCCAGTAGCCCGGCTCCGTGAGATACGCGATCGGGTAGTGATTGAGCGCGGGATCGTCCAGCACGTGTACGTTGCTGGCCTTCTTGTGCAGCCGCAGCGTGGAGAGATCGCCCAGGATCGTCATGAAGTTGCGCTCCATCTGCGGATAGTCCGCACTCCAGGCCATGCGATAGCCCTGCGTGTAGCGCAGTCGCACGAACGTGTAGCGTCCGTCGTAGGGCACGTTCGGCTCGATCATGAAGCGCTGGCGCTGCGACCAGGCGATCGGCGCGGCGATCAGCAGCAGCGCGAGTGTCCACAGCGCGTATCGGAACGACCGTCGGAACCGCGGAGATGGATTCACTCTGTCGTGGCCAAGGGAGAAGGGTAATTTATTCCTCATGTCACGCGCGCACATCCGCTATACGGCCCTGCTGGTGCTCACGTTCGTCCTGGCGCGCTCAGGCGAGGGCTTCGCTCCCGGCGCCCGTGTGCTGCTCGACGCGCACAACGCGTACCCCGAGCGGGGCCAATGGAGCACGCGGATCGATGAAGCGCTGGCCACCGGCCTGCCGATCGCCATCGAACAGGACCTGCACTGGCGGATGGCGGGCGGAAGCGCACCGCAATCCGTCGTGGCGCACGACGACGACGCGCTCGACGGCGCCCCCACGCTCGACGAGCACTTCTTCACGCGCATCCGCCCCATCATGGAGCGTGCGCTGGCCGAGAACCAGCGCGACACGTGGCCGCTGATCACGCTCAATCTCGACTTCAAGGACAACACGCCGGCGCATCTCGACGCCGTGTGGGCACTGCTGGGGCAGTACGAGTCGTGGCTGACCACGGCGCCGCGCACCGCAACGCCGGCGCATGCCGAGCCGCTGGTGCCCGGACCGTTACTCGTCCTGACCGGCTCGGATACCGCCCAGCGACGGCGCTTTCACGACGACGTGCCGGTCGGGGCCACTCTGCGCGCCTTCGGTGCCATGCGTCCGGTGCCGGTGCCCGGCGCCACCAAGGCGTTGCGGGCGCGGCGCGCCATGCGCATGACGAGTGCGCAGCACATCAATACCCGCGCCGACAACTTTGCGCGCTGGGTGAACTTTCCTTGGAGTGTGATCGAGGCGGGCGGGCAGAAAACCGCCGGTGCATGGGTGCCGGCCGATTCCGTGCGACTGCACGCGTTCGTGCAGCGCGCGCACGCGCAGGGATTTTGGATTCGCTTCTACACGCTCGATGGCTTCTCCACCGCCGAGGATCGCGGCTTCACCGCGTCGTACAACTTCGGGTCGCGGGCGGCGGCTGCAGCGCGATGGCGCGCAGCGGTCGCGAGCGGTGTCGACTTTGTCGCGACCGATCAGTACGCGGCGTTCGCGGACAGCCGCCGATAGCCGTCGCGTCGCTCGTCGATCAATCGGGCATGCGCGGCAGCATCACGATGAACGTGGTCCCCTCGCCGACCACGCTGCGCACCGTGATCGCCCCCCGCATCTGTTCGACGATGCCGTGCACGGTGGCGAGTCCAAGACCCGTGCCCTGTCCGTCGGCCTTGGTGGTGAAGAACGGTTCGAAGAGGCGACTGCGGGTTGTCTCGTCCATGCCCGTGCCCGTGTCGCTCACCGACAGCCGCACGTAGTCACCGGGGGAAAGTCCGTCTCGTGCCGCGTCGCTGCCGCGCTCGACACGCCGCGCGCTGGTCTCGATGCAGAGTGTGCCGCCGTTGGGCATCGCATCGCGTGCATTCACCGCGAGATTCACGAGCACCTGCGTGAGCTGCCCCGGGTCCAGCAGCACGGTGCCCGCGCTCGACTGCAAGCGCGTGTCGAGTTGCACTTGTCGTCCCAGCAAACGGCCGAGCAGGTTCGCGGTGTCGCGCACCACATCGTTCACCGACACCTCGCGCGCCACCATCTCCTGCTTTCGGCTGAACGCCAGCAGCTGTCGTGTCAGCATGGCGCCTTGCTCACCGGCCTTCCGGATTTCGATCAGCGACTCGGCGATCGAGCTGTCACCAGCCACTTCTTCGAGCGCCAGTTCACTGAAGCCGTTGATGGCGGCGAGCAGATTGTTGAAGTCGTGCGCAATGCCGCCGGCCAGCCGACCAAGTGCTTCCATCTTCTGCGTCTGACTGGCCTGCGATTCACGCCGGCGACGTTCGAGCTCATCCTGTCGGCGCTCCGCCTCCAACGCCAGCGCGTCGAGTGCGAAGGATGCCGTCGGCGTGATCTCATCGAGCGTCGCACGCAGGTCGTCGGTGAAGAAGCCGGCGGCAGGGGCATAGAGGGTCAGGACGGCCGCCACCTTCCCTCGCTCCATGATCGGAAACGCTGCGGACGATGCGAACCCCACCCGGCGTGCGCGCTCGTGCCAGTGGCGTGTGATGGCAGACGCATGAAAGTCATTGACCACGACGGCCTCACCGGTGCGCGCGGCCCGGCCGGTCGGGCCCTGCGAACGGGGGTCGTGCTCGTCGAGCGGGATGACGAGACCGTCCATGTAGCCGGAGTCTTCGCCGGCGCGCGCGACGACCCGCAGCACACCGCTATCGGGCACACCGACCCAGGCGAACGTGAAGCGGCCGCTGTCGACGGCGATGGTGCACAGGTCACGGAACAGCGCATCCGCCGAATGACACTGGCACACCGACTGACTGGTGCGCGACAGCATGGCGTACAAATCATTGCGGATGGCGAGCGCCGCCTGCGTAGTTTTTCGCTCGGTGATGTCATACACCATGAGGCCGACGCCGGTGATCGCGTCGCCGTCGCGCACAGGGAAGAAGCTGACATCCCACTGCCGCACGCCCGGGAGGGCATCGGAGTGCACGCCTTCCACCTCCTGGTGGACCACGGGTTCGCCGCTCAACGCGCGACGATACATCGGCTCGAGCATCGGCCAGAGCGACGGTACGCGCTCGGCGACGGTCCGGCCGAGCAGTTCCTCAGCGGTGCTGCCGTCGATGGCGGCCAGCTCGTGGTTCACCCACCGATAGCGGAATTCCCGGTCGACGAACGCCAAGCCAACGGGCGCCCCGAGTAAGAGGGAGTCCAGGAGGGCGCGCGGCGCCTCGGCAGTCAAGGGGACGGGCATACAGGCAAACTATCGGCTGGCTTCGGCATGCGCTTAACGGCTCGCCGGAACAACCCGCTCCCATTTCTCACGCCCGATCAGGGCACCGATGACCGCTCCGGGTATCGCACCGACGACGGTGAACGCAACCAGCTCGCCGGCCTTGGGCGCATTGGTGTTCGTGCAGGGTGTGCTCCCGTCGCACGAGTCGCCGCTGCTGGCGATCGCGATGGCGTAGATCGCGTAAAACCCGACGCTCCACAGCGCCCCCACTTTGGCGCCCTCCGCGCGGCTCTTGCCTTGCGAGAGGTCGAGCGTGGTGAGCGCACCGAGCGTCACCCTGAACGGACTCCCCTTCTCGGGTCCCACGAGCAGGGTGTCGGCATGCCGCTCGAGCACCGTGCCGGTCACGCGCGTGGCGACCACCGGTGGGGCGCGAAAACGAATCCGGGCGCCTGGACTCACGTCGGCGACCTGCGCCCCCAGCGTTCCGGTGCCGCTCAGCAGGCCGATGAACAGCGCACCAGCCCTGAATATTCGACGCATTCTTGCACCCTCCAATTCGGGACGACCCACGGTACCCGGCCGAGCGCCGCCGCAGCGTCAGGGATTCGCCTCACACGACTCGGCGATCTCCCGATGCGAGGCGCACCCACGTGTGCGAACGTTGAGGGATGGACCGTCGCCAATTTCTCGCCCTCGGCAGCGTCGCGGGACTCGCGTCGCTTGCGTCCCGCTCCGCGCTCGCCCCGGTGTTCACCGATGGCGCGCGCCTGCTCCGCGCCCTCGGTGTCCCCGAGATCCGTCCCCCCTTCGAACGGGCGCCGCTGCGCATGCCGCCGAGTGTGTCGGCCGACGGTCTTACCCTGCGTGCGGCGGCCAGGCGGGTGGATATCGCCCCCGGGGTTCCGGTGGAAGCCTGGAGTCCCGGTGAGGGCCCGGTGGGGCCGACCATTCGCGTACGCACCGGTGACACGGCGCGTATCACGCTCGAGAATGCGTTGCGTGAGCCGACGATCCTGCACTGGCACGGGTTGCGCGTACCGGAGCCGGCCGATGGGCATCCGCGTCTCGCGATCGCGACCGGTGGAACCTACGCGTACGAATTCCCGATCATCGATCGCGCCGGCACGTACTGGTATCACGCGCATCCGCACCATCGCACGGGCGTGCAGGCGTATCGCGGAATGGCAGGGCTGCTGGTGATCGGCGATGCGGCGGAAGACGCCCTTGGCCTGCCCACCGGTGAGCACGACGTCCCGCTGCTGATCCAAGACCGGCGGCTCGCGGCCGACGGCACATTCGCCTACGAACCGGCGATGCACGAGCAGATGGAAGGCTTCTTCGGTGACACGGCCTTTGCGAACGGGATTCGCCTGCCGTCGCACTCGGTGGAGACCACGACGTATCGCGTGCGCGTGGTGAATGGGACGACGTCGCGTATTCTGCGGCTCGCGTTGTCGAACGGTCAGGCGATGACGCTCGTCGGCAACGATGGCGGTCTGTTGCCCGCGCCGGTCACACTCACACAGATCGACATGGGCACCGGCGAACGCGTGGACCTGCTCATCGACTTCGGCAAGGTCGCGGTCGGCTCACGCGTGATGCTGATGTCGGCCGCCTTCGAGTCGCCCGCGCGCATGGGTGGCATGGGGATGGGCCGCGGCATGGGTGGCGGCATGGGTATGGGACGGATGGGAGCCGGCGGCGTCGCACAGGGTGCCGCCATGGACCTCGTGGAGTTCACCGTCGATCGCGCCGTGACGCCCGTCGCGTGGAAGCCGCGCGCCTTCCCGCGCATTGCCGCGATCGATCCGAAAGCGGCGAAGCGCACGCGCACGTTTCAATTCAACAGCGCGATGATGCAGCACAACATCAACGGACGCGAGTTCGACATGGAGCGCATCGACGAGACCGTGCGCTTCGGCGACACCGAGGTGTGGACGTTCGTGAACGACAGTCCGTTCCCGCACCCGGTGCACCTGCACGAAGTGCAGTTCCAGGTGGTCGAGCGCGTGGGTGGACGCGCGCGCATCATGCCGTGGGAGCGCGGCCTCAAAGACGTGGTGCTGGTGCATCCCGGCGAGCGCGTGTCGGTGGCCGCCACGTTCAATAGCTACCGCGGACGCTTCCTCATGCACTGCCACAACATGGTGCATGAGGACATGGGCATGATGATGAACTACGCGATCGTGTAGTCGCGTTACGCCGGCGTGATGTGCTTGAGCGTGATCTCGGCGAGTGACCGGGTGCCGCTCTGCTTCATCGCGACTTCGAATTCCTTGCGCAATAACCCGAGCACGGCTTCCACGCCTTCCTGTCCGAAGGCACCAAGGCCCCAGATGTAGGGTCGGCCGATGCCGATGGAGGTGGCTCCCAACGCCATCGCCTTGAACACGTCGGTGCCGCGGCGGAATCCGCCGTCGCAGATCACGGGGATGCGCCGTTCGGTGCCGAGCAGCACGTCCGGCAGCGAGGTAATCGTGGCGCGATGCGAGTTCTCGGCGCGACCGCCGTGATTCGACACGAACAGGCCGTCCACGCCATGCTTCACGGCGAGATCGGCGTCTTCGGCCGTCACGATGCCCTTGATCAGCACCTTCATGCTGGTGGACTGCTTCAGGCGGTCGATGAACTCCCAGGTGGGCGTGCCCACTTCCGGAATCGGCGTCGCCTTCTGGTAGCCCACGAGATTCGGCTTTCGGCGATTGTCGCGATCGTCCACGCGTCCGCTCACACCCGGCAGCGGCGCGCCACCCAGATGACACTTGGTGCAGGTGCGGGTGTCCTTCCGCGCCTCGCGGATCATGGTTTCGCGGTTACTGCCGCCCAACAGATCGACCGTGAACGCAATCGCCGGTGCGCCCGCCTTCTCCACGCGCTTCACCATCTGCTTGGTGACCGCCCAGTCGGACTGGTGATACAGCTGAAACCACACGGGTCCACCACGGGCCTCGATCACGTCTTCGATGGACGTGGTGGCCACGGTGGAGAGTACCATGAGGTGGTCTTTCGTCCTGGCCGCGCGCGCTGTCGCGATTTCACCGAGCGGATGGAACGCCTTCTGGCTGCCAAGCGGATTGACGACGATCGGTGTGGGATACTTGGTGCCGAACCACGACACGCTGGTGTCGAGCCGGCTCACGTCGATGAGACGTCGCGGGCGCATCGCCCAGCGGTCGAAGCCCTGTCGGTTGGCCTGAATCGTGGCGTCGTCGTCGGTGCCGGTGGCCAGATAGCCCCAGTGGGCCACGGGGATGTTCTGCTTGGCGACGGGTTCGAAGTCGAACACGTCGAGCGCCTCGCCGGCGGTGCGGATCTGCTGCGCCAACTGGAGGGCCGTGTCGTCAAGCCGCGCGCGCGGCCCGTCACTGGCGTGCAGCAGGCGGGTGAACACCGATTCATCGAGTCCGGCGGCAGCCAACAGCGGACTGCCCGCCAGAAACGTAAGGAAATGACGGCGAGAGGGGTCGATGGACATGCTCCAAATGGCACTCATCGCTCGCCGTTGTCCAGCCTCATAGATTGCTCGCACTCCCCCTCCCACCCGTAGCTCCCCTTCCTTTGCCTTTCCTCTCCGCGCTCCGGCGCCGCGCGATGCGTGTGTCCGCCACGGTCATCGCCACGACCGTCGCCCTCTCGCCATTCGCCCCGTCGGCTCACGCGCAGGTGACCACGCCGGTGGCACCGCCGATGCGCCTCGATGCCGCGGTGGCCGACTCGTTCGCCCGCGCGGCTCGCGCCCGTCCGCGGCCCTCGTTCAGCACGCTGCGGGTCGCCACCGCGCCAACGATCGACGGCAAGCTCGACGAAGCGATGTGGTCGGAAGGCACGCCGATCAAGGATTTCGTGCAGCGTGAGCTCAACGAAGGCGTGCCCGCGTCCGAACGGACCGAGGTCCGTCTCGCCACCGACGGCGTGAATCTCTACATCGGCGCGCGCATGTACGATCGCGAGCCGCATCTGATCGTGCCCGGCGAGAAGATCCGCGACGTGCAGCTCGCCAATAGCGATCACATCGCCTTCGTGTTCGACACGTATCACGATCACCAGAACGGCTTCGTGTTCGCGACCACTCCGGCCGGCGTCGAATACGACGGCCAGGTGATTCGCGAAGGCGAGGGCGGTGGCGCGCAGGTTGCGGGCCAGAATCGCGCGCTGGCCGGTGGGCTGGGCGGATTCAACGTGAACTGGGACGCCAGCTGGACGGTAGCCACCACGGTCGACTCGCTCGGCTGGACGGCCGAGTTCCGCATCCCGTTCTCGACGCTGCGGTATCAGTCGGGGAGTGCGGAGCAGACGTGGGGCATGAATGTCTCGCGCAACATCCGCCGCAAGAACGAAGAACTGTACTGGTCGTTCATTCCGCGACAGTTCAACCTCTATCGCCTCTCGATCGCGGGAAATCTCGCCAACCTTACGCTGCCGGTGCGACGCATCCGTACGGTCACGCCGTACGTGCTCACGTCGTCGCAGGAACGGTGGACCAGCGGCATCAAGCAGGACAGCAAGCGTCCCACGGAATTCGGTGGTGAGATCAAGTACGGCATCACGCCGGCGCTCACGCTCGACCTCACGGTGAACACCGATTTTGCGCAGGTCGAAGTCGATGACCAGCGCGTGAATCTCACACGCTTTCCGGTGTTCTTCCCCGAGAAGCGCCCGTTCTTCCTCGAGAACGCCGGCGTGTTCTCGGCCGGCACGCCGCAGGCCGTCGATCTGTTCTTCACGCGTCGCATCGGCATTTCCAACGATGGTACGCCGCAATCCATTCTCGGTGGCGGCCGCTTGTCGGGGCGCGTGGGTGGCACCACGGTGGGTCTGCTGCAGATGATGACCGACGCACCCGATGCCCAGAACTCGGGACAGTCATTCACGGTGGGACGCGCCACGCGCGAACTGTCGGCGCGCTCGCGTGTGGGTGCGATGGTGGTACAGCGCATGGCTACGGACGACGGCGGCGACGTGAACCGCACGTTCGCGGTGGACAGCCGCATCGGACTTGGCCAGCGGTGGACCAGTGACTTCTGGGCGGCGCGCACGACCACGCGCGATCTCGATGGCGATGCCAACGCCTTCAGCGGACGCATCGCGTATCAGACGAACGTCTGGAATCACAACGCGCGCATTGCGCAGATCGGCGAATCATTCAATCCGGAAGTCGGCTTCATGAGCCGCCCGGGTGGCTATCGCGCGTACGACGTGTCGCTGATGCGCCTGGTGCGCAAGCCGGAGTGGGCGTGGTTCCGTCAGTGGAATCCGCACGTGAGCTACCGCAGCGCGTACGGCATCAATGACGGTTTCTATCAGTCGGGCTACTGGCACATCGATCTCACCGAGATCGAGATGGCGAACAGCACGAAGTTCGGCCCCGAGTACAACATCTCGCACGAAGGGTTGCAGACGCCGTTCACGATCGCGCCGGGCGTGGTGATTCCCGCCGGTCAGTATGATTGGGGCACCTTTGGCTGGGACTATGCGACCGATCCCAGCGAGAACCTGTCGGCCACGGGCCGTTTCGACGTGGGTCAATTCTGGACGGGACGCCGCAGCGGCGGCAGCGGCACGATCACGCTGCGTCGTGGCGCCACCTTCTCCGGCTCGTTCACCGCCGACTACAACGACGTCCGGCTGCCGCAGGGTGGCTTCGTCAGTTCGCTCGAAGCGGTCCGCCTGAACTACTTTTTCTCGCCGCGCGTGTTCGTGCAGACGCTGACGCAGTACAACAACCAGCAGAAGATCTTCTCGGCCAACGTGCGCTTCGGCTGGCTGAATACCGCCGGTACGGGCCTGTTCATCGTGCTGAATGATGGTCGCGCGGCGAACAGCTTCTTCGACCTCGGCGCGCCACAGCAGCGCTCGGTGTTCCTGAAGTTCACGCGTCAGTTCGGCACGGGCGGCTGATCGGCTGCTGCTGTGACGAACCGCAGAACGGGTCAGCGCGAGGGTGCGCTGGCCCGTTCTGCTTGCGGCATCTCCCACGCCGTCTAGTCGCCGCCGCGACGCGCGTGTCAATTAGTCAGGATTATCCTCCTCCCCCCCGGACTCTCCCGCATGCCACCGGCTGAACCCGACGTCACGCTGCTCCTGGAAGAGGCACGGCTCGGCGACGCCGGCGCGGCGGACCGGCTCGCCCGTGCCGTGTACGACACCATGCACCGCATCGCCGTGAGTGCGTTGCGGAAGGAGCGCGACGGCCACACGATGCAGCCGACCGAGCTGGTGGACGAGGCCTTCGTGCGGCTCGTGAATCATCGTGACACGTCGTGGGAGAGTCGCTCGCACTTTTATGGTGTCGCAGCGAATGTCACCCGCCGCATCCTCGTCGATCATGCACGCCGCCGCGCCCGCGTGAAGCGCGACCATGGTGTGCAGGTCACGCTGGACAACGCGTTGAGCGACGAGGGTGGCAGTTCGCTCGACTTGATTGCCCTCGATCAGGCGCTGGCGGAACTCGAGACACTCGCCCCGCGACAAGGACGCGTGGTCGAACTTCGCTTCTTCGCCGGCCTCGACATCGATGCGACGGCGGAAGTATTGGGCACGTCCCGCGCCACCGTGAAGCGCGACTGGGCCTTCGCGCGCGCGTTCTTGCTGCAAGCGCTCTCTACCACCCACTGAGCGGGCCGGGTCACGACATGGCGAACATCCCACTCACTCCGGAGCGCCTGGCGCGCATGCAAGAGTGCTTCGAGCGTGCGCTGGAGCTCGAAGACAGCGCGCTCGCCGCGTATCTGCGCGACCTGCAATCCGAAGATGCCGACCTTGCGATCCGCCTGCGCGGGCTACTCGACGCGCACGCGCAAACCGGCAGCGGCTTCGAGAGTCCGGTGTCGCTGGAGTTCCCGGAAGACGAAGGCGTGGACCCGTGGATTGGACGAACGGTGGGCGTGTATGAGATCACGCGTCGTATCGGTGTGGGCGGTATGGGCGCGGTGTACGAGGCCGCACGCAACGACGATCAGTATCGCAAACGCGTAGCCATCAAGTTGCTGCGGGCGCAGACGGTGAGTGAGTCGGCCGTGCGCCGCTTCCGCCGTGAGCGACAGATTCTCGCCACACTCGAACATCCGCACATCGCCGCGTTGCTCGACGGCGGCGTAACCGGTGACGGGCATCCGTTCTTCGCCATGGAGTACGTGGAGGGTGAACCGCTCACCACGTATAGCGATACGCGCGCGCTGCCCATCACAGCACGGCTCGAGCTGTTCCGGCAAGTGTGCTCGGCCGTGCAGTTCGCGCACCAGAGTCTGGTCGTGCACCGCGATCTCAAACCCGCGAACATCCTCGTCAACGCCGAGGGGCAGGTCAAACTGCTCGACTTCGGCATCGCGTCACTCCTTCCCTCGGCGCTCGATGGTGCCGAAGCGGAAACGCTCACGCGCGCCGGCACTCGCGCGCTCACGCCGGGCTACGCGTCGCCCGAGCAACTGCTCGGGCTCCCGATCGGCACACGCTCCGACGTGTACTCGCTGGGCGTGGTGCTGTACGAGCTGCTCTGCGGCAGGCGGCCGTTTCATGCGCGAAGCGGCGACACCGTTCCGGCGCGCCCCAGCGGCGCGATCACTGCTGAGCGGCTCCCGCAGCTCTCCGAGCGGTCAGGTGATCGCGCGCGGATGCGCGTCGCGGGTGATCTCGACGCGATCGTGCTGAAAGCGCTGCGCACCGAACCCGAACGCCGTTACGGATCCGCTGAAGAGCTGTCGGCCGACATCAACAATTATCTCACGGGTCGCCCGGTCTCCGCACGCCCGGATAGCATGGGCTACCGCGTCGGCAAATTCGTTCGTCGCCGTCGCGCCGAGTCGATCGCCGTCGCGCTGACACTCGTCTCCATCGTGGGCGGCAGCGTTGTTGCCATCAGACAGGAACGCGTGGCGAACCGCGAGCGCGTTCGTGCGGAGGCCGAAGGCAAGCGCGCCACCGAGGTCACGGCATTTCTCACCACGATGCTCGGCGCCGCCAACCCCGGCGCATTCGGACGTGACGTGAAGGTGCGTGAGGTGCTCGACTCGGCCTCGACATCGGCCAATGACCTCGCGAGTCAACCGGCGCTGGAGTCGGAGATTCGTATGATCATCGGTGGCACCTATCTCGCGCTCGGCGAGTTTCCACTGGCGGAGGCGCAGTATCGACTCGCCGTGAACGCCCAGCAGCGATTGGGGAGCGCCGGCGGGCGCGGTGCCGCACTGGCTCTCTCGCAGCTGAGCATGGCGAAGGAGTTTCAGGGGCAGATCGCCGCCGCCGACACGCTGTTGCGCGCCGCCGATACGCTGTTCATGCGTCACGGCTTCGTCGATGATGAGCAGCGCATCAGTCATCTCGATGCTCGCGCGCGCATCCTGAGCACCCTCGGTGATACCAAGGCTGCCGAGCCGATCTTTCTCGAAGCGCTGGCATTGCAGCGTCGTCAGGTGCCGCTCAATGACTCGTCGATCGCGGCGTCGTACACCAACCTCGCCGTGGTGCAGAGTGACCTTGGCAACAACCGGTCGGCGGAGACGCTGATGGTGGCGGCGGTGGCGGCGGCGCGTCGTGCGTATGGGAATTCACATCCGCATGTGGCCGCCATCCTGTCGCCGCTGGCGAGCATCCAGGATCGGGCCGGATACCCGGCGCGCGCCGAGTCGACGTACCGTGAAACCATCACCATGCGAAAGGCGCTGCTCGGCGACGATCATCCCGATCTGGCGTGGACGATGTACAACTTCGCCGACTTTCTGATGACGAAAGAGCGGTTCGCCGAGAGCGTGGCGTGGTCACGTGAGGTGCTTACCATGCGGGGGAAGTCGATGAAGGACGAGCATCCGCTCGTTGCCGCGTCGATGAGTGTGCTGGGCCGTTCGCTCGATGGGCTCGACTCGCTCGAGGCGGGTGAGCGGTGGCTGCGCGAAAGTCTGGCGGTCAGAAAGTCGGTGTACCCCCCGGGCCATTTCCTGATTGCCTCGAGCGAGGGACAGGTCGGTGCGCATCTGACGCTGCGAGGCCGCTACGCGAGCGCGGAATCGATGTTACTGAAGAGTGAGCAGCAGCTGGTGGCAGCGCGCGGCGATGGCGCGCCGATCGTGGCTGACGCGCGCACGCGCCTGGTGAAGCTCTACCAGCGCTGGGGGAAGCCTGATTCGGTGCGGGTGTGGCAGGAGCGGATGGCGCGGTCGGCCAAGGGCTCCTGACCGGGCGGGACGGAGGTGGTGGAGGGGCGGTTGGGACGGGAATGAGCCGGTTTGCCGGGAAGTGACGCCCACCTGAGTAGCCAGTGTGCTCACCACGTTCCCGGACGCCTGCCATGTCTCGACTTCCCTTTGTTCGCTTCGTTGTCGCTGCCCTCGCGCTCGTCGGTACCGCTGCGTGCGGTGGCGGCGACTCGCCCAGCGGCCCGAAAACGCCGACGCCGACGCCCACGCCGACGCCGACCGTGCAGTCGGTGGTCGTGACGCCGGCCACGGCCACGCTCGTCGCCGCGGGCGCGACCACAGCCCTTACCTCCGACGTCCGCCTGTCGAATGGCACGTCGGGGTCGCAAGCGGTGACCTGGACCTCCTCCACGCCAACGGTGGCGACGGTGTCGACGGCGGGCGTCGTGACGGCGGTCGCGTCGGGCACGACGACGATCACGGCGGCGGTCGGCGCCGTGACGGGTACGGCAGCGATCACCGTCGCAATCCCGTTCGTGCAGTCGGTTACGGTCAGTCCGGCCACGAGTACGCTCGTGTCATTCGGTGCGACCACGGCCGTCGCAGCGGCCGTGATGATGTCCAACGGCGTCGCCGGCACCCAGACGCCTTCGTGGACGTCGTCCAATCCCGCAGTGGCGACGGTGACCGCCGGTACGGTGACGGCGGTGTCGAATGGCACGGTCACGATCACGGCCACGGTTGGTTCGGTTACCGGTACGGCATCGGTCACGGTGGCGCAGGTCGTCGCGTCGGTGCGACTGCTGCCGACCGACACCGTGATGAAGACGGCCGGCCCGCTGCGTGCCAGTGCGCTCGACGCGCGTGGCAATGTGATCGCCAATGCGCCGATCGTATGGACCGCGGTCAATCCCGCGCTTGCCACGGTGAGCCAGACCGGCGCGGTGACCCCACTCAACCCCGGCGTGGCGCGCATGCGCGTGAGTTCGGGCGCGTTTCAGGCCACATCCATCGTGCGCAGCATCGCGAACATCGTGCGCTTGAGCGACATGACGCCGCTGTTCGAGTACACCGCGTCGGCCGGACAGCGTCGTGCCTATTCCGAGATCAGCCAGAGCAATGCGGATTCGCGCGCCATCCTGATTGGCCAAGTCTGGAGCTACCTCGAAACGGTCCTGCCCTTGAGCGGCTCAGCGTCGACCGACATGTTCTTCAGCACGTGGCCGGAGATCTGGCTCGAGGTGTCCCCTTTCTGCGGCGGCACCCTGTTTGCCAATCAGGATGTCTATCAGGGCTGCAACTCACCGACGTGGACCCATTGGGTGGTCCCCTCGGGGACCGACTTCTACCACATCACGCGCTGGCTGTCGCGGCAGTTCCTGTTGTCGTCGATGACGCGCGTCGCCGAGTTTCCGTGGTTCCTGGGCGGCTACACGCAGTGGCTTGCCGGCGGATCGTTTCAGGGGGCAGCGATCGCGGGCGGCCCGTTGCGGGCGAGTATCCAGGACTTCCGCACTGGCGACACGCAGGGGCTGCTGGTGCCGATCGACACCCTCGTGCGGACCGCCAATGCGCGCTTCTTCGAGAACTTGCCGCAGCGCACGCCGGTAGCGATACGACAGGCGCAGAGCAGCCTGTTTCTGGCCTATCTCAACCGCGACTACCCGCTCGTGATTCCCGCGATTCTGGCACGCATTCGCGCCACGCCAGGCAACGCGTTCACGAATGACATGCTGATCGCCGAGATCCAGAACCGGACCGGCCGCACGCTGGCGCAGCTCGAGCCCGCTTACCTGATCTACGCCAGAAGCCTGCAGCCGTAGCGAAAGTGTCGGTGACTGCGGATCTTTCCGGTTCGCAGTCACCGACATTTTTTGTTGCCCATTTTCGTTGCCCATCATGAACGTTTTCGACGCCATCTCCGCCCGCCGCTCCATCCGCAAGTTCACCGACCGCACGCCCACGCAGGCGGAGCTGGAGCAGCTGCTGCAGGCGGCCGTGCTGGCACCGAACCACCGCCTCACGAATCCGTGGCGCTTCTACGTGCTCGGCCCCGAAGCGCGCGCGGCCTACGGTCTGGCGCTGGGCAACCGCAAGGCGAAGAAGGCGACCGACGAAGCGCACGCCGAGACGATCCGTCGCAACACGAGCGATGAGCATCGCGCGCAGCCGTGCATGCTGCTGGTAGCGATGGTGCAGAACGAAAACGCCGAGATTCGCGAAGAAGATTACGCGGCGACGATGATGGCCACGCAGAATATCTGTCTGGCCGCCACCGCCATCGGACTCGGCACGCACATCCGTTCCGGTGCGATTATGGACGACCCGGCCGCACGTGCCGCGGGTGGTGTGCCCGACGGCGAGCGGATCATCGCCGTCCTGACGGTCGGAGAGCCGCTGGAAACGCCCGACGCGAAGGCGCGTCGCGCGGTGGCGGACGTGACGCAGTGGCGCGACTGATTCGCGGATTCGTCCGCTTACTCCGCGTCGAACAGTAGCCCAAGCCGCCGCGCTTTCTCGGCGGCGGCCACGCGCGAGTGTACGTCGAGTCGCGCGTAGACGCGCTTCACTTGGCTTTTTACGGTGTTCACGGATGTGCCAAGGGTGCTCGCCACTTCCGCCACGGTGGCCCCCTGTGCGATCAGTCGCAGCACGCGGAGTTCAGCAGCCGTGAGGCCCGCACTCGACGCCTGGTCGGCGCCTGGCGTGCGTGCTAAAGTTGGGGCGCCGGTGCGTACGAGGTCGAGCACCCGTCGCGCGATGGCGGGTGAGATGGCTGGCTCGCCGCGCATGGCCGCGCGCAATCGTGAAGCCATCATGCCGGACGACTCGCCCTTGAGCAGATAGCCGTCGGCACCAGCCCCCAGCGCCGCAAAGAGCATGTCGTCGGTGTCGAACACGGTGTGCATTACACATACCGGACTCGCGCCTGTCGGGTTGCCGCTGCTGGCTTTGAGCGCGAGCAACACGTCGATGCCGGAGCCGTCGGGAAGACCAATGTCGATCACGGCCAGATCGATGGCGTGCTGATCGAGGAGGCTGCGAGCGTCACGCACGGTGTGGACCACGTGAATGCGCGCCCCTACGAACACACTCACCGCCGTCTGCGCCAGCGATGCCAACGCCAGCTCGTCTTCAACGATCAGGATCTGGAGCGGCGCTGCGTGTGGTTGAATGGTCACGTGGCCGCACCGAAGAGTCGCGGCACCGTCAGCGTGACGGTCGTGCCACGGTGTGGAGCGGTAGGCGGTTGCACGCGCACATGTCCACCGAGTTCGGACGCTCTGGCGTGGAGGTTGTTGAGTCCATCTCCATGTTGCACCTGCTGCGCGTCGAAACCGCGACCGTTGTCGGACACCGTCACCACTAGGTCGCACAGCGGCGCGTGAAGAATCTCGACGACCACCTGCGTCGCCTCGGCGTGGCGAATCACGTTGGTGACGACTTCCTGCAGAAAGGCGGTGAGGGAATGACGCTGGGCGCCGGTGAGTGCTGCGTCGTGTTGCAGCGCGCCGAGCGGCCACTGAACGGTGATGCCCGTCGCGACCAGACGCTCGACCGACGTGTAACGGAGGTCAGCCAACAGGTTCGCGAGCATGATACCGGCACGATCGGCTCCGGTTACCACGTTGCGCATCTCCGCGACGGCGCGTTTGATGTCGGATTGCATCGACGTCACCCGTGCGGCGTCGATCGCGTCGTCAGCGACGGGTCGCAGTCCGGCCAGCAGCGGTGAACTGACGGTGTCATGCAAGTCCCGCGCAATGCGCACGCGCTCTCGGCGCATGCCTTCCGACAATGCGGTACGACTCTCCTCGACGATCTGTAGCAGGGCACAGGCCGTCTCTACTAGGCGAACATCGTGCGGCGTGAACAGGCGAGCGCCCCCGTTTGCGTACGACAACCGCAGCGCGTTGGAGACGGGAGTCGCCGGAACCGACAGCTCCCGGCCATGCAGCAGCAGGTGCGCGCCCCGTTCTCCGCCGTCGCTCGCCACCGCCGCGACGGGCGCAATCTGCAGAGGCGAAAACCAACTGTTCAGCAACGCCTGCCAGCGCTGTTCGCTGTCGGCGTCCGTTGAGGCGGAGGTGACACTGACGACATCTCGGAACAGGTGCACCGGTTGCATATCGCGACGGGCGTTGAATCGCCCCCAGACCCAGCGGCGCACCGGTGCGGTCGTCAGCACCAGTACGGCGGCAATCGCCACCGCACCGGAACCACGCGTGCCGATTGCGAGAATGAGCCACACGTCCAAGAGCAATACGGCCGCCATCGCCACGGCCCAGAACAACAACCTGAAGGCCCAGTCGTCGAGCGCGAAGAGGCGATACTCGCGGAGACCCACGGCGATGCCGAGGTACATCGGCAGGATGACGACAAATCCCAGGCCCTGCGAAATCACCGGCGCGCCTGTCAGCATGACCGGTAACGTGGCCAATGCGATGATGGCACTGCAGGACGTCAGGACCGTCGCGCCGAGCCAGCGCAGGACGGCCCGATTGGCGGGATCACCACGCGTGGCGCGCCACTGCCACAGTGATGCACCGAGGGTGATCGCGAGCGCCGCCGGTAGCATACCCGACGACCACTGTTGATCTGGTGTCAGGTACAGCGCGTTGATCGCCCACCAAGCGCCGGCCAGCGGCAGGAGTAGCGCGGCGCGCGTCGGTCGAACGAGCGCGCGCGGATACACGAAGAAAAGCGCGCACAGGGCGCCGGAAAAGAGGGCGCCGCCCGCGTGATTGGTGTTGCTCAGCCACCGGAACAGCGGAGCTGGCAGCGCCAGCTCACGCACGCCGTATACCGCTGACGCGTCCACGGCGAGCATGAGCCCGAGCCCGGTGAGCGCGTAGAATCGTGCGCTCCACTCCTCCGGCTTCAGGGACCACACCCACGCCCCAACGAACAGGCCAACGGCGCCGATCAGCATCTGGAGCCAGAAGGTCCAGGGGAGCGCTGCGACGGCACGCGCTCTCGTCATCACGGAACCCGAAATCGCCTCGGTTCCACGTCGAAGTACATCGACACGCACCTGCGCGGAGCGCGCAATGATCGCCAGCGTATCCTGCCGCGCAAAGAACGCGTTCTGGGCCGTCCACGACGCGAGATAGTCCGGCTCTTCCAGCAGGTCCTCATCACGCAACACCATGCTCGGCCCATCTGGCAGCGCGCTGACGCGTGTGACGACATCACCTGCACGCAACGCCGTGCCGGCGACCGGCGCGTCCAATATGCGCTCCACGAGCGAAGCGGTTCGTGTGAACTGCAGTCCAAGTTGTGGAACGCTGGTGGCCGCGCGAACACAGAAGACCGTCGCGCTCAAAAAGCAGAGGGCGGCCAGGACAAGTCTCCATCGCGGCAACACAACAGGAAGCACTCGGTTACTCACGAAGGATGAATGACCCGAACGGGTGACACAGGTGCGCGACACCACATGTCGTCTGCGCTCCACAATATGCGTGGGTGTGTGGGACGATCCTATCACCCGAACGGGTGTGAAATGGCGCGCAATCTCGATTGCGACCTTTATGCAAGTTGCAAACCGGACGAACGTGCCGCGCTGAATACTTGGTCCATCCCTTGCTCTGCAACGCGCTGCGTCGCGGAGTGTGGAAGCTCTGGGCGTCGCATTCACTCACACACTCGCCGAGATCGTACATGTCCGTGTCACGCATCGCCCACTGGGCGGTCGCCGTCGCTCTGCTCACTGTCGCCAAGTCGGCTGACGCCCAGGCCACCACCACGTCGCTCGGCAACTACATCATCTGTCGCACGACGGTGGGCGCGGAGGCCTGCTTCCAGCTGGGATTGACCACCGCGGCACGCATGAACGGTTCCGGTGTGCGCGATGGGACCACGGGCGTGGTCAGTGTACGCAGCCTTCAAGGCGCGCCGGTTGTCGGACCTAGCGGACAGACCGTGGCATCGAGCAACGCGCTCACGGTGCTGTCGCAGATCGAATTCGTCACACCCGGCTGTCTGCCCGGGCTCGCGTGCGGCATCGGTGACTACTTCGATGGTATCCCGTTCGGCGCGACAGTTGCTGCCACGGGCGTCGCGAGCGCGAACGGCACCGTCGCTGGCGCGCCGACCAACTGGCAAGGCACGGCCTCGAAGGACCCGTACGCGGGCATCAGCCAACTGACGTTCCTTGCGCCCGGCACGTGGGACGGTTCCAACACGACGTATCAGGGCTTGGGCGGATGCACTGCCGGTACGGGAACGGCGATCAGCATGTTCAACGTCCGCGCCACCACCGCTCTTCGCACCTGCGATGCGCAGGGGTTGGACGGCATGCTCAACTTGTCGTTCTCCACCAACGCCATCTTTGATCCGACGTTCTTCTGGGCCGCGAACGTGCGGTTCTTCGGTGAAACGACGCCGGGCTCGGGAAATCTGCAGTCGTTCTACTGCGGCGTGGGCGGCAACCGTCGAGGTGAAGCATTCCGGGGCGGCGGCGGATCGTGCAGCGGATTCGCCATGGCGACGCCGGACATGCAGGTCGTTCCGGAACCCGGCACCGTCGGGCTCCTCGGAGCTGGCTTGATCGGTCTGCTGGCCATGGCGCGGCGCAAGCGCGCGGTCGTGTAACACGTGCACCCTCCGCCAAATCCGCGGTCAGGCTGTTCGTTGACTCGTACAAGAAAGGCCAGCGCATCCCGCGCTGGCCTTTCGATTTCTCGGCACCATCGCAGCGCCTACATCCGACCCAGCACCCACCCCGGCAACACGGCCAGCGCCAGCGTCCCCACGAGGCAGAGCACACCCGCCGCGCGCGCCATACCATCAGCACGCTGCTCACTCGGCGCCGCGTCGCCCGCCGTCATGAACATGCAACTGGATCACGCGCAGGTAGAAGTAGATGCCGAGGTAGCTGCCCACCAGGCCGAGCACGGCGTACGTGGTGTAACCCGCGGCGACGACGTTCTTGAAGATCAGGAACTTGGCGACGAAGCCCGGGAACGGCGGCATGCCGGCCAGCGACAGCATGGCGATGCGCGATCATCAGCGCCGCGAACGGGGTGCGATGGAACAGCCCCTTGAGCGCGTCGAGTCGGTCGCGCTGCTGCGTCGTCGGTATTCTGGCGGCAGTGACCGCGAACGCCAGCAGGTTCACCACGCCGATAGGCCACCACGTAGAACAGCACCGCCTGCATGCGCCCTTCGGCGTCGCCCAGGAACGCGTAGAACAGGTAGCCCGCGTGCGCGATCGAGGAGTAGGCGATCATGCGACGGAAGCTCTGCTGGCGCATCGCGGCCAGGTTGCCCCAGACGATCGACACCAGCGGCAGCACCAGCCAGCAGTTCGACCAGCGGCCCGTGACATGTCGCGCCGCCGAACAAACGCACGGCGGCGAGCAGCACGCGCGGCCTTGATGAGCGTGGCCATGTAGGCCGTGACCGGCACGCTGGCGCCTTCATAGGCGTCGGGCGCCCAGGCGTGGAACGGCACGATCGGCGGCCTTGAGGAAGAAGGCCAGCAGCACCAGCACCACGGCCGTGCGCGCCAGCGTGTCGGCTCGACGCCAGTGCCGCGCGCGAAGACGCCGATGCCCAGCGAGCCGCGTGGCGCCGTACAGCAGCGACACACCCATCAGGAACGTGGCCGACGCGGCGCCGCCCAGCACCAGGTACTTGAGCGCCGCCTCCGCGCTCTGCGGCCGCCGGAAGGCCAGCAGCACCAGCGCGTACACCGGCATCGACAGCAGTCTCGAGGCCCAGGAACAGCGTCAGGAAGCTGTCGGCCGACGGCAGCAGGCACAGCGCCGTACAGCGACGACAGCAGCAGGATCGAGAACTCACCGTCGCTGAACTCCGTGCGCGACATGAGCAGCACCGGCAGCGGCGAGCGCGAGCAGCGCGCCTTGGCCATCAGGGTGGCCGGCGTGACCGAGAACTGACCGGCAAACGGCGCGGCCGCGTACGGCAAGTTCGCCAGCCAGAACGCCGCCAGCGCGGCGACGCGATCACGGCGCCAAGCGCCACCGCAGAGCGCCGACCGCGATCCGCGGCCCAGCGATTTCCAGGATGATCACCAGCACGATGCCGCCAGAGCAGCGAGATGCTCGGGCAGCATCGCCATCAGCGCGTCCTGCGCATTCACTGACGAGGTCAACGCGGCGTTCACGGCGTCACCCCCGCCGAGCCGGCCGTCGCCGTCCGCGACGTCGTCACCAACTGCTGATACGTCTTGGCGGCCAATTCGGTCTTGCTGCAACGCGCCATCCGGGAAGAGGCCAAGCGCGAACACGGCGACGACGATCAGCGCCCAGAATGCGTCTTCTCGCGCAGCGACAGGTCGAGCAACGGATGTTCCGGCGACTGGTGAGGCGCCTTGACCTCGCCGAACAGGAACGTGAGCGCGAAACGCAGCATGTACAGCGCGCCCAGCACCACGCCCGTCACGGCCACCGACAGCCAGCACCAGCGGCAGGTTGTTGCCGTCCAGGTGCAGCGGCCAGGCCGCCGTGAAGGCGCCCAGCAGCACCAGGAACTCGCCCGTGAAGCCGCTGGTGGTGGGCAGGCCCACCGACGCCAGCGTCAGGATCATGAAGAACACCGAGTACACCGGCAGCAGCTTGGCCAGCCCGCCGTAGGCCGCGAGCTCGCGCGTGTGGCAGCGCTCGTAGATCATGCCGACCATCAGGAACAGGCCGGCCGCGACGAGGCCGTGGCTGACCATCTGGATGATCGCGCCCTGGATGCCGACGAGCTCGAGGCTGAGCAGTCCCAGCATCACGTAGCCCAGGTGGCTGATCGACGAGTAGGCGATGATCTTCTTGATGTCGTCCTGCACCAGCGCCAGGCAGGCGCCGTACGACGATGCTCACGCACCGCCAGCGTCATCAGCAGCGGCGTGACAGGCGCGGTGCGCGTCGGGGAACAGCGGGAAGCCGAGCTTCATGAAGCCGTAGGTGCCCATCTTCAGCAGCACGCCGGCCAGGATCACCGAGCCCGCCGTGGGCGCCTCGACGTGCGCGTCGGGCAGCCAGGTGTGCAGCGGCACCATCGGCACCTTGATCGCGAACGATCAGCGCGAAGGCCGCCAGCAGCCATGGTCTGCACCGTCAGCGGCAGCTGCGTCTTGATACAGGTCGGCGAAGGCGAACGACAGCGACGCCGCTGGTCTGCTGCAAGCGACTGCACGAGATAGATCACCGCGGCCAGCATCAGGATGCTGCCGAACGCGGTGTAGAGCACGAACTTGAGCGTGGCGTAGATGCGCCGCTCGCCGCCCCAGATGCCGATCATCAGGAACATCGGGATCAGCATCGTTTCCCAGAACACGTAGAACAGGAACAGGTCCTGCGCCAGGAAGGTGCCCATCATGGCGAACTGGATCAGCAGCACCATGGCGTGAAACAGCTTCACGTCCTTCGTGATCGCGCTGAAGGCGCCGGCCACCACCAGCGGGCCGAGGAACGCCGTGAGCAGCACCAGCAAGATGTTGTAGCCGTCGAGCCCGATCTGGTAGTGACACGCCCCAGTGCGGCGATCCACGGCAGCCGGGTCTCGAACTGCAGGCCGGCCGCGGTAGCGTCGAAGCTGGAGTACAGCACACGTGGTCAGTACGAACTGCACGGTCATGACGGCGGCGGCGATCGTGCGCGACAATCCATCGTTCGCGCGCGCCGCCAGCAACACCAAGCCTACGCCAATGATCGGCAGCCACAGTACGAGATTGAGCAGCATCGGTCCCATCGTGAACTCAGACATGACGCCAGCTCCAGAGCAGGGCGCCCACGATGCCGACCATCACCAACAACGCGTACAGGTGCAGGCTGCCGGTCTGCACGCGACTCAGCACCGCCCGCCGTACGCTGGGCGAGTGACGGCCAGACCGTTCAGCGAGCCGTCGATGCAGCATCGGTCGCCGCCGCGCAGCAGCACGACGTCGGAGAACCAGACCAGCGGCTGTCACGATCACGCGATCGTACAGCTCGTCGACGAAGTACTTGCCCGACAGCAGCCGGTGCAGCGCGGCAGCACGCGCCTGCTTGATCGCTTCAGCGCGCGTGACGCCGGACCGCCGAACATGAACACCGCGAGCCCGAGTCCGGCCAAGGCCAGCGCCGATCGAGACGTACAGCAGCGTGTGCTCGTAGTGCTCGCAGACTTTCGGCGATCGGCGGCAGCGGCAGCATGCGGCTCGAGGAAGTGCGGAATCGCGATGAAGCCGCCGACGCGCCGACAGCAGCGCCAGCAGCACCAGGCACGCCGGTCATCGAGAGCGGCGACTCGTGCACATGGTGCTCGACCTCGTGGCGTCATGCGCGAGCGCGCCGAAGAAGGTGAGCCACAACAGGCGGAACATGTAGAACGCGGTCATCAGCGCGGTCAGCGCAGCCATGCCGCCACAGCCAGCGGCGAGCCGCCGCTGCTCGCTGGCGAAGGCGAACCACAGGATCTCGTCCTTCGAGAAGAAGCCGGCCAGCGGCGGAATGCCGGCGATCGCCGCGGTGGCGATCGCGAAGGTCGACGAAGGTGAGCGGGATGCTGCTGCGCCAGGCCGCCCATCTTGCGCATGTCCTGCTCGCCGCCGCAGCGCGTGGATCACGCTGCCGGCGCCGAGGAACAGGCAGGCCTTGAAGAAGGCGTGCGTGACGACGTGGAAGATCGCCACGCCGTAGGCGCCGACGCCGAGCGCCAGGAACATGAAGCCCAGCTGCGACACGGTCGAGTAGGCCAGCACCTTCTTGATGTCGGTCTGCACCAGCGCGATCGTGGCGGCGAAGAACGCGGTGCGCACGCCGACCACGGCGATCACGCGCCGAGGCCTCGGGCGCCTGCAGGTAGATGCCCGACATGCGCGCCACCAGGTAGACGCCGGCGGTGACCATCGTGGCGGCGTGGATCAGCGCCGACACCGGCGTCGGGCCGGCCATCGCGTCGGGCAGCCAGACGTGCAGCGGGATCTGCGCCGACTTGCCGGTGGCGCCGATGAACAGCAGCATGCCCGACCAGGCTGGCCGACACCGCCGGCGCCGGCGCCGCTGCACGAACGCGGCGTTGATGCGGTCCATGTCGAGCGTGCCGCAGCGCCTGGTAGAGCAGGAACATGCCGAGCAGGAAGCCGGCGTCGCCGATGCGGTTGGTGATGAAGGCCTTCTTGCCGGCGCGTGCGTTGGCGAGGTCGTCGAACCAGAAGCCGATCAGCAGGTAGGACGCCAGGCCCACGCCTTCCCAGCCGACGAACAGCACCAGCAGCGAGCGGCCGAGCACCAGCAGCAGCATGAAGAACAGGAACAGGTTCAGGTAGGCGAAGAAGCGCGCCGTAGCTCTTGTCGCTGTGCATGTAGCCGACCGAGTAGACGTGGATCAGCGAGCCGACGCCGGTGACGATCAGCGCCATCACCGCGCTCAGGCGGTCGAAGTAGAACGCGATCTCGAACTGACTGTCGACCGATCAGCGCCCAGCGGTAGAGCGGCTTCGACGATGCGGTGCGCAGCCGCCGGCCTGCAGGTCGAAGCAATGCCTGCGACCGTCGAGCGCGAAGGCCAGCAATCGGCAGCGCCGCAGCCGACCGCCGTGACGAAGCGCTTGCCGACGCGGTTGCCGCCGAGCGCGTGGCCAGCACGCCGTTGAGCAGGAAGCCGAGCAGCGGCAGCAGGACGATGAGCGTCAGCGTATGAGGCATGCGGCTCAGCCCTTGAGGTCGGAGTAGCGATCGACGTCCAGCGTGCGCTTGCCGCGCACCAGCAGCAGCACGATCGGAATGGCCAGCGCGATCTCGGCGGTGGCGACCACGAAGATCAGGAACACCAGCACCGCGCCGGCGGCGTCGCCGGCGCTGCTGGGCGAAGGTGACCAGGCTGAGGTTGACGCCGTTCAGCATCAGCTCCATGCACATCAGCATGACCAGCAGGTTGCGGCGCACGATCACGCCCAGCAGGCCCAGCGAGAACAGCGCGCCGCGAGAGCACGAGCAGCAGCTGCGCCTTATCCATGCGCCCTCCGGCTCACCTTGATCACGGCCAGCGCGGCCACGACCACGGCCACCAGCAGCAGCACCGAGGTGAGTTCGAAGTGCAGCCAGTACTGCGACAGGAACGCGGTCGAGAACTGCGTGAGGCTGAAGGGCGCGGCCCCCGGTGCCGTGAGGACGTCGGCCGACTGCGATACACGCTGATCCCCAGCACACCCACCAGCGCCGCAAGGCCGATCACACCGGGCACGAGCCAGCGGGAGTAGCGCGCATGCCCGGCGCCTCGCGCACCTCGAGCAGCATGATCACGTAGACCATGAACACCATCACCGCGCCGACATAGATCAGCACCTGGAAGGCGGCGATGAAGTGCACGCCGAGCAGTCCGTAAATGCCACCCAGCAAGACCATCGTGGTGATCAGCGCCAGCGCGACGCGCATCGGGCTGGCGCAGCACGAGCATCAGCACGGCCGAGATGAGCGCGATCACGCCCATCAGGCCCAGAATCAATGTTTCGATGACTCGCGCCCTCGCAGAATGCTGTCGCTGACCTTGAGCGCGACCGGCTTCGGTGGATACGGCTTGGCACGTCCTGCTTCGGATTCCAGGTCAGCATCTCGTCCATCGTGAGCCACATGTTGTAGCGGTCGCCCGACAGAGGTTGGGGACCTCCTTGGCCATGCGGATGGCGTCTTCCGGGCAGGCCTCGACGCACAGGCCGCAGAAGACGCAGCGCGAATAGTCGATCTCGAAGCGCAGCGGGAACTTCGGGTGCGCCGGATCGTCGGGTCGAAGCCGGCCTCGATCTCGATCACCTTGGCCGGGCAGACGGTGGCGCACATGTTGCACGCGATGCACTGCGGCGTGCCGTCGGGGCGCTGCGTCAGGACATGCTTGCCGCGGTTGGCCGGCGCGTAGTCCGCAGCGCGTCTCTTCGGGGTAGTAGGTGGTGAGCGCGCCCTTGCGGCCGGTGATCCACTTGCCCATGTTGCGCAGGAAGACCCGCCGGTGATGCGCCAGGCCGCGCAGCGATCTCGGGCAGGTACGCGCTCTCCCACAGCGTCATGCGTGGGCTCGTTCCAGTACTGCTTGCGCTCGTACTTCACGGTGCGCACCACAGGCGTCGCCGGAGGCTTGATGGGCGTGGTCACTGGCCACCCTCCAGCAGCCACACGGCCACCGCGGTGACCACCAGATTGGCCAGCGCCAGCGGCAGCATGAATCTTCCAGGCGAACGACAGCACCTGGTCGTAGCGGAAACGCGGCAGTGACCAGCGGACCAGGATCTGGAAGCTGCACACCAGCGAAGACCTTGACCAGGAAGACCGAGCAGCTGCGTGACCACCACGGCGCCGTGGCTCATCGCCACCGTGTGCGCCGCCGGGAAACGGGAAGCCCGCGTCGTTCATGTACGGCAGGTTGTAGCCGCCCAGGAACAGCGTCGTGAACAGCGCGCCGACGATCGCGATCTCGATGAACTCGGCGAACATGAACAGACCCATCTTCATGGCGCTGTACTCGGTGTAGTAGCCGGCGATCAGCTCCGACTCCGCCTCGGGCAGGTCGAACGGGATGCGCTTGTTCTCGGCGATCGCGGCGGTGAGGAACAGAACCGCCGCAAAGGGCTGCAAGAACACGCCCCAGGCCGGCAGCACGCCCAGCACCACGCCCGACTGCTGACGCACGATGGCGCCCAGATCGACGGTGCCGTAGATCAGAATCAGGCCCATGCATGGTGAGGCCCATCACCAGCTCGTAGGAGATCATCTGCGAGCCGGCACGCAGGCCGCCGAGCAGCGAGAACTTGTTCTCCGAGCGACCAGCCGGCCAGCATGGTGCCGATGATCGTGAGTCCGCTGAAGGCGAACACGATCAGCAGGCCGGCGTCGAGCTGCGCGATCTGCAGCGGATAGCGTGCGGCCGCCGAACCACGACGCCAGCGACGGGAACAGCTGCGCGGGATCGAGCGTGCCGCCGAACGGGATCACCGCGAACACCAGCAACACCGGCGTGAACACGACCCACGGCGCCAGCGAAGTAGCCCAGCGCGTCGTAGCGTCTTCGGCTTGAAGTTCTCCTTGAGGAGCATCTTCAGGCCGTCGGCCATGCCGTGGAAGAGGCCCAGCCACACCAGCTTGATCTGCGTGAACGGGATGCGATGTAGGCGCGGTTGGCGCCGATCCGGTCCGACATCACCGCGGCCTGCTTGCGCTCCACCCAGGTGAGCAACGTGCCGAAGCTCATCAGCACGCACGATCGCGTACGTGATGAACACCAGCGACACGACCAGATCGGGCATGAACACGTTCATGCGCCCGATCCGGTCGAGAGTGCGGCGAACAGGGCCTCAGCGTGTACGATGCTGGGCTTCACGGGGAAGCACGCCTCGAACGGCGCTGACCACGCCGTTGAAGTTCGTGTAGTGGCCGCTGCGTTCGGTCTGCACGCTGATGGGGATGAACACATCGGCGGCGGCGTTGGCGGCATGCGCGTACGAGTCGAGGCGGATCACCTTCGCCCCACTCGGCACCAGCGCGCTGTCGAAGCCTTCGCCCCACACCAGCACCAGGTCGGTGTCGGCCGGCAACGCATCGCTCACGCGCTCGGGAAGCGCCGGATACAGCGCCAGCGCCGCCTTGCGGTTGGGATTCTTATCGGGCTTGATGAGCAGATCGTCCTCGATCACTTCGCCGGGGAGCGGCAGGTGATCGGCCTTCACGAAGCCCGGCACGGTGGTGCCGAACGCGGCATGGAACGCCGCCAGCTCCTCGTTGGAGCCCCAGCTCGACACGAGCGCCACCGGCTTCTTCGCGCCGGCGATCAGCTGCTGGCCGCCGCGATCGCCACGGCCAGCTCCACCGGCGGCCCGCGCAGCATCGACTGCTCGGCGCGCGGCCGTTCGAAGATCTTGGCGAGGTCGCGCGCCTTGTTGCAGATCCATGGGCCGTTCACCGTCGGGTTCTCGTGCGGCGTGACGCGATCGATCGTCGTATTCAGCTGCGGATCGAGCGCGTTCAGCTTCCACTCGTGCTTGCGGTGCCAGACATCGATGCTGCAGCCGCGCTCGCACCCCGGGCACACCGACGGCGTGGCCTGCAGGTACCAGACGCGCGCCTGGTGCAGGAACGCGGTGGACAGCAGCGCACCGACCGGGCAGAGGTCGATCACGTTGTCGGAGTAGACGTCGAGGTCGAAGTCGCCGTCTTCGACCGGGCGGATCAGCGAGTGGTCGCCGCGGTTCACGGCGCCCAGCGCCTTCGAGCTTCGAGACCTCGCGCGTGAAGCGCACGCAGCGCGTGCACATGATGCAGCGCTCGTTGTCGAGCACGATGCGGTCGGACAGCGGGAAGAACTTGGTGGCGTGCGTTTTCGGATCGCGCGACATCGACGCAGCGCCGTTGTACTGGTAGTGATAGTCCTGCAGCGGGCACTCGCCCGCCTTGTCGCAGATGCCGCAGTCAACCGGGTGGTTGAGCGTGATGAACTGCAGCGTGTCCTGTTGCGCGTCTGGACCTTCTCCGACTTGGTCAGCACCCGCATGCCGGCGGTGACGGGCATGTTGCAGGCGATGTCGAACCACGGGTCGCCCGTCCTGCTCGACCTCCACCATGCAGATGCGGCAGTTGCCGGGCACCGACAGCTGCGGATGCCAGCAGAAGTGCGGGATCTCGACGCCGTTGGCCCGCGCCGCCTGCATCACGGTCTGGCCGTCTTCGGCCTGCATCGGCTCGCCATCGATGGCGAAGTCGAGCATCTTCTTGGCGGCCGGCATCACGGCATCACTCACGAGTGGGCTCCGACCAGCGTATCCGCGAAGGGAGAGGTCGCGAACGGGTCCTCCACGGTCAGATTGCCGTCGTACATGGAGCGTCCGTTCTTGATGTAGTACTCGAACTCGTCACGGTACTGGTCGAGGATGGCCGAACAGGCGTAACCCGCCGAGTCGCCGATACCGCAGATGGTGGTGCCGTCGTTGGCCTCGGAGATCTTGTACAGCTGATCGATGTCGTCGGGACGTCCGCCGCCGGCGACGATGCGATTCATGATGCGGTGCATCCAGCCCATGCCCTCGCGGCACGGCGTGCACTGGCCGCACGACTCGTGGTGGTAGAAGCGCAGCATCACGGCAGCAGGCGCACCATGCAGGTGCCTTCGGCAATGACGATCATGCCGCCCGAGCCGACCTGCGAACCGGCGGCCACCGCGAGTTGTGGTCGAGGGTCACGCCTTCGATCTCACTCGCGCTGAGCACCTTGGTCGAGATGCCGCCGGGAATGATGCACTTGAGCGCCTTCCCGTTCTGCATGCCACCGCAGTCTTCGTAGATGAACTTCGTCCACGGGTAGCCGTACTCGACCTCATAGACGCCCGGCTTCGCGATATGGCCGGAGATCGAGATCAGCTGCGTGCCCGGGCTCTTGGGCGTGCCGACCTTTCTGAACTCGGTCGCACCCAGGCGCAGAATCACCGGCACGTTGGCCAGCGTCTCGACGTTGTTGATGACCGTGGGCTTCTGGTACAGCCCCTTCACCGTGAGCCGCGGCGGGCGATTGCGCGGGTAGCCCTTCTTGCCCTCGATGAGACGCCAGCATCGCCGAGGCCTCGCCGCAGACATAGGAGCCGGCGCCGCGATACAGCACCACGTCGCAGCGAGTAGTCGGTGCCGAGAATGTTCTCGCCCAGCAGGCCAGCCGCGTACGCTTCTTCGATCGCCTCGGCCATGCGCCGATACGGCAGATCGAACTCGCCGCGGATGTAGACGAAGGCGTGACGCACCCTCCAGCGCGTACGAGCGATGATCAGCATCGACTCGAGCAGCAGGTGCGGCGCGTGCTCCAGGATCCAGCGGTCCTTGAAGGTGCCCGGCTCGCCTTCGTCGGCATTCACGCAGAGGTAATGCGGCTCGCCGTCGTCCAGCTTGATCACGCCCCACTTGCGACCGGCCGGAAAGGCGGCGCCGCCATGGCCCAGCAGGCCGGACGCGGCCACTTCCTTGGTGACGTCCGTCGGCGTCATGCCGCAGCACCTTCTCCAGCGTCTGGTAGCCGTCACGCGTGCGATACTCCGCCAGCGTGTGCGACGTCGCGGTCACCGCGAAGTTCATGATGAATTTCCGGTGTCCCCTTCAACTCGGTCGAGCAACGCATCCACCGAGGCCGGCGTCATGTTCTCGAGAGTAGGCCTCGTTCACCATCACCACCGGCGCGGTGCCGCAGGACGCCAGGCACTCCACCGTGATCAGCGAGAAGCTGTCCGTCGGCGGTGGTCTCACCCGGCTTGATGCCGAGGCGCCCGCACAGATGCTTCGACCAGCCCTTCGGCGCCGCGCATCGAGCAGCTCACGTTGCGGCAGACCTGAGATGTGATGCTGGCCGATCGGCACGCGCGTGAACTGCGTGTAGAAGGCCAGCACTTCATCGATCTGCGTGCGCGGAACACCGAGGTACGCGGTGAGATCGGCGATGTCTTCGTCGGCGACGTAGCCGCGCTCTTCCTGGATGCGACGGAGGCGGGCAGCATCGAGAGCGAACCTTCGAAGCCGGCCGGATAGCGGCGCTTCCACTGTTCGAACTCGGGAATCAGGCGTTGTACGAGACCGGTCATCGATCGCACTCCCCGCCGATCATGTTGATCGAACCGAAGGTGGGCACGATGTCGGCGAGCTGGTAGCCGTCGAGCATGCGATGGACGCCGCCCATGTGCACGAAGCTGGGCGACCGCACGTGCACCTTGTGCGGCGTGCCGCCACCGGTGCTCACGAGGTAGAACCCGAGCTCGCCGTTGGGCGCTTCGTGCGCGCAGATAGATCTCGCCGGCGGGCACCGCGGGCCTTCCATCACCAGCTTGAAGTGGTTGATCAGCGATTCGATCTCGTTGTAGACCAGCGTCTTCTCGGGGAAGCATGCAGCGGCGATCGTCCACGTTGATCGGACCCTCGGGCAGCATGTCCATCAGCTGGCGGATCATGTAGACCGACTCGTCCATCTCGCGCATGCGCACGTAGTAGCGGTCGTAGTTGTCGCCGTTGATGCCCACCGGCACGTCGAAATCGAGCTCGGCGTAGGCCAGGTACGGCGTGTCCTTGCGCAGGTCGCGCGGCACGCCGGTGCTGCGCAGGATCGGCGCCGGTGAAGCCCCAGCTGCAGCGCGTCGGCGGTGCTGATCGTGCCCACGTCGCGCAGGCGGTCGATGAAGATGCGGTTGCGGTCGACCAGGCCGTGCACGCGCCGATGAACGTCTCGTACTGGCCAGGATCTCCGCGCAGGCGCGTCAACCAGCCGTCGGGCAGGTCGCGCGCGAGTCCGCCGATCCGGCCGTACGAGTACGTCACGCGCGCGCCCGTGAGCGCGGCCAGATGCTCGTACATGAAGTCGCGCACCGTCACCAGGTACAGGAACGCCGTCATCGCGCCGAGCTCCATGAGACTCGCCGGCCACGCACGTGAGGTGGTCGGTGATGCGCATGTACTCGGAGAGCAGCGTGCGCAGGTACTTGCGGCGCGGCGTGATCTCGATGCCCATCAGCTGCTCCACGGCATCGCAGTACGCGAAGTCGTTGATCAGCGCCGAGCAGTAGTTCAGGCGGTCGACGTACGGGATCAGGTTGTGCCAGGTGTGATCCTCGCACTCCTTCTCGAACCCGCGATGCAGATAGCCGCAGTGCACGTCGGTGCGCAGCACCTTCTCGCCATCGAGTTCGGCGATGATCTGCACCGTGCCGTGCGTGGCCGGGTGCGACGGGCCGATGTTGACGATGACGGTGTCGTCGCGCTCGTGCGTGGTGAACGCGGAGCGGACCGGATTCGGGATGCTAGCGGACAAGGGTACCCTGCGGCGGACGGTAGGGGACCAGCGGCTGCTCCAGCTGCTTGGGGTAGTCCTTGCGCAGCGGATGTCCCGAAAAGCCTTCGTACAGCAGAATGGGGCGCAGATCGTCGTTGCCGCGGAACACGATGCCGTACATGTCGTGGCACTCGCGCTCCATGTAGCCGGCCGATCCGAACAACGACTTCAGCGTGTCCACGGTCGGGATCGCTGGCACTCACGCGCGTCTTGAGCCGCACGCGCACCTTGTGCGTGGTCGAGTAGAAATGGTGCACGACCTCGAACCGCAGCGCGTCATCGGGCCAGTCGATGGCGGTGACGTCGAGAAAGAGGTCGAAGGCGAACTGCGACTTCAGGCGTTCCGCCACCGGCAGCAGCGCGGCGGGCTCGAGATGCAGCACCAACACGCCATGCTGCACGCCATGCGACTCGATGCCGGTGCTCGGCGCGATCTGCTGCTCCACGAGATCGAGAAACGGTGTGGTCACGATCAGAACGACTCGTTCACGATGAGATGCTTGCCGTTGGCGATCTTTTCCTGCAGTTGCATGATGCCGTCGATCACCATTTCGGGGCGCGGCGGACATCCTGGTACGTACACGTCCACCGGGATGATGCGATCGATGCCCGGGCAGCGACGCGTAGTTCTGATAGAATCCGCCGCTGGTCGCGCAGACGCCGAAGGCCATGACCCACTTCGGTTCGCACATCTGCTCGTACACCTTGAGCAGAATCGGCGCCTGCTTCTGCGTGACCGTGCCGACCACCATGAGCAGGTCGGCCTGACGGGGCGAGAAGCGGGGCAGGGCGGCGCCGAAGCGGTCGGTGTCGTAGGCCGAGGCGCTGACGGCCATGAACTCCATGGCGCAGCAGGCGGTCACGAACGGGTAGGGAAACAGCGAGAACTTGCGCGCCCAGCCCACCAGTTCATCCTTGCGCGTCGTGAGGTACTCGAACGACGCGTGCTTGGTGTGCGTCGGCGCGGCTGGCGCGCCGAGGGCGTCCACGATGGGAAGCGGTTTGCCGTACATGATTACTCCGTCACCGCTTCCAGAATGCGCGCCTTATAGACGTACAGCAGGCTGATGACCAGCAGAAAGATGAACAGCGCCAGCGTGAACATCAGAAACCCCGAAAGCGGCCGGGCCCCGAGTGCCCAGACGAACAGGAACATCGTTTCGAGGTCGAACAGGATGAAAATGATGGCCACCGCGTAGTACTTGATAGGCACCGCCTTCACGTTCACGATGTCCACCGGCGTGGCACCACATTCGAAGGGCTCGAACTTGGTGCTCGTCATCGCCGGCTTGGGGCCGAGCCACGCATTCAGCGTGAGCACGAGTCCCAGGAATCCGACGATCGCCAGCAGATACAGCAGGAAGGTGACGTAGGGGCTCATCGTGCGGACGAGGGAGACCGACAGGGTTCCAACCGGCGGGACGCCGTACGCGGAATACGCGTGGGGCGGATACGATGCTGAAACTAGCGACTCGGCCCACCTCGCGCCTAGCTTTGCGCTCGATGGCCCCCAGCCGGCGTTCTACGGCGTATTCAGAATGGCCGCGCGCACCGTCGTGAGCAGCGAGTCGGCGGAGAACGGTTTGGCGAGGAAGGAGGTGGCCCCCTCGCGGAGCGCCTCCTGACGACGCTCGGTCGTGGCGAGCCCGCTTATCGCCACAATGCGTATCGTCGGATCCGTTGCGCGGAGGGCCTTGATGGCCGCAATCCCGTCCATCACAGGCATCATCAGGTCGGTCACGACCAACGCGATCTCACCCTGATGCGCGGTGAATTGCGCCACCCCCTCCGCGCCATTGCTGGCCACGAGCACGCGGTAGCCGGCACGACGGAGCGTGGCTTGGAGGAGACGACGGATCGAGTCCTCGTCGTCGATGACCAGAATGCACTCGCCGGTGCCGTGCGGCATGGTCGGCACGGGATCGGGCGCCAGTGCGGCCGGCGCCGTCGACGCGGGAAGCGATACCCGGAACGTGCTGCCGCTGCCCGGCGCGCTCTCGACCTGAAAAAATCCACCATGGCTGCGCACGATCGCGTGCGAGGTGGAGAGTCCGAGGCCGGACCCCTCGCCGATGCCTTTGGTGGTGAAGAAGGGGTCGAAGATCTTGTCGAGATGCTCGGTGGAAATGCCGTGACCGGTGTCGCGCACCTCGATCTGCAGGTACGCGCCGGAGGGCAGTCCGGGCTCGGGAATATCGGCGGCGCGCAGCTCGACGTTGCGCGCCGAGATGGAAATCGTGCCACCATCCGGCATCGCGTCCTTCGCATTCAGCAGCAGGTTGAGCAACACCTGCTGGATCTGCGTGGAGTCGCCCGTGAACGTCCACAGGTGTTCCGGCAGTGACGTGTGGATCTTCACGCTGGCCATGAGGCGATCGCTCAAGAGCCGCAACACATCGCGTAGCACGGCCGGCAGGCTGAGAACCACGCGCTGCCCTTCAACCCCGCGCGCGTAGGACAACACCTGCCGCACCATATCGGCGCCGCGGCGCGCGCTCGCCTCGATCGTGTCGAGAACCTCACGCTGCGCGTCGGAGCCCGCCTCCGCCTTGAGCACCTCGATCGAGAGCATGATCGGGGCAAGCACGTTGTTCAGGTCGTGCGCGATCCCGCCCGCCAGCGTGCCGATACCCTCCATGCGCTGCGCCCGGGCCACGCGCGCCTCGAGCAGCCGGCGCTCGGCCTCGTCACGCCTTTTCTCGGTGATATCGCGTACGACTCCGATGACCTGACGGGTATCGACCTGCGGGTGCACGCTCCACGAGAGCCACCGATAGGACCCGTCCTTGCACCGATACCGATTCTCGATGTCGCGCATCGGCTGTCCGGGGAAGATCTTCTTCCGGTCGGCAAAGACCTTGTCGCGATCGTCGGGGTGCACAAACTCGATCAATGGACGACTGGTGAGCTCCTCCGCGGTCCAGCCCAGGCACCGGGTCCACGCGGGATTCACGTGGGTAAACCAGCCGTCATAATTGGCGATGCTGAGCATGTCGAGCGACAGGTCGAACAGCCGATCGCGCTCGACCTGGACGCGGCGGCGTTCGGTGACGTCCTCGGTCATGCGCACGATGAACGCTGGGGTGCCGTCGTCGTCGCGGATGACCGAAAGGTTGACGTCCCCCCAGATTTCTCGGCCGTTGGCGTGCACGAAGCGCTTCGTGATCACGTCGCTGCGCCGAAGGCCCAGCAACAATTCGTGCAGTACCTTCGAATCGACCGCCTGATCGTCGGCGTGAATCAACGACGCGATCCTGCGGCCCCGCAGGGCGTCCTCGCCGTAGCCGAGCAGACGGCAGAAGGCGTCGTTCGTCTGGACGATCGTACCATCGACCTCGGTGATCACCATGCCGATGGCGACGTCGCGGAACGTCTGCCTCAGCGCTTCGGAACTGGAAACGGTCACAGGCACAGTGTGGTCGGGCCGGGAACTTCGTGGCTGCACGTCATCGCAGCAGTGTGAAGTGTAGACGCCTGTCGGGCATGAATGCTACAGGCCGGGTGTCGCGCTTCGTCCCACATGCTACGAGGGCCGAATCGCCGCGAAGCGTCGCAGTCGCAGGCTGTTGGATACCACACTGACCGAGCTGAAGGCCATCGCGGCACTGGCCAGAATGGGGCTGAGCAGCAGGCCGAATGCGGGATAGAGCACGCCCGCCGCCACCGGGATGCCGATTACGTTGTAGACGAAGGCCCAGAACAAATTCTGCTTCATCGTGCGCATGGTGCGCCGGGACAGCGCAATCGCCTGCGCGGCGGTGCGTAAATCCCCCCGCATCAGCACGATGTCACCGGCCTCGATGGCAACGTCGGTACCCGTGCCGATCGCCATCCCGACATCGGCCTGCGCCAGCGCCGGCGCGTCGTTGATGCCGTCGCCGATCATGGCCACCACACGACCCATCGCCTGCAGTCGCGCGATCTCCGCGACTTTGCCGGCCGGCAGCACGCCGGCCACCACGCGGTCAATGCCCGCCAGGCGCGCCACCGCACTGGCGGTCCGCGGATTATCTCCGGTCAGCATCACGACCTCCAGCCCCATCGCGTGCAGCTGGGCGATCGCGTCACGAGAGCTGGACTTGATGGGGTCGGCCACCGCGATCAGGCCGGCCAGCACGCCATCGACGGCCACGAACATGGGCGTCTTGCCGTCGTTGGAGAGGCGGTCGATCTGTTCCTGCAGCGACGAGACGCTCACCGAATAATCGGACAGCAGCTCGGCGTTGCCGACGGCAATCGCGTAGGACAAATCGGCGTCGTTCACCACCCCGATCGCGCCGCGCCCGGTGATCGATTCGAAGGTGTCCGGCTCGGCGACGGTGAGGCCTCGCTCGCGCGCCCGGCGCACGATGGCATCGGCCAACGGATGTTCACTGCGCGACTCGATCGATGCCACCAGCTGCAGCAGCGTGTCCTCGCGCTCCACGAAGGCACCGCCCGCCGCGAGAACGATATCGGTGACGGCCGGCTTGCCCTCGGTGACGGTCCCCGTCTTGTCGAGCACCACGGTGTTCAGATCGCCGGCGCGCTGCAGCGCCTCGCCGCCCTTGATGAGCACACCAAGCTCGGCCCCCTTGCCGGTGGCCACCATGACGGCGGTGGGGACGGCGAGCCCCATCGCACACGGGCAGGCGATGATCAGCACGGCCACCGATGCGGCGAACGCACGCACGGCCGGCGCACTGTCGGCCGCGATGAACCACACCACGAACGTCACGACCGCGAGCGACAGCACGATCGGCACGAAGATTCCGGAGATCTTGTCGGCCAGGCGCTGAATCGGCGCGCGCGATCCCTGCGCGTCGCGCATCAGCTTCACGATCTGCGCGAGCACGCTGTCGCCACCGAGGGTGGTGGCGCGATAGCGGAAGGCGCCGGTCGCGTTGATGGTGCCACCGATCACGCGGTCGCCGACGGCTTTCGCGACCGGCATGGACTCACCGGTGAGCATGCTTTCGTCCACCGCGCTGGAGCCGGCAAGGATGGCGCCGTCCACCGGGATGCGCTCGCCGGGCCGCACGATCACGGTGTCGCCAGCTGTCACGGTTTCCACGGGGACGTCGAGTTCCACGGTGTCGCGCAGCACGCGCGCCGTCTTCGGCTGCAGATGGACGAGCGCACGCAGGGCCGACGACGTGCGCTGCTTGGCACGCGCCTCGAACATGTTGCCGGTGAGGATCAGCGCAATGATGAGCACCACCGCTTCGTAGTACACATCGGGGGCCACACCGCGACTCACGAAGAACCCGGGAGCGATCGTGGCCAGCACCGAATAGAGGAACGCCGCGCCGGTGCCGACGGCGACCAGCGTGTTCATGTCGGCCGCGTGGTGCTTGAAGGCCGACCAGGCGTGTGTGTAGAAGTGGCGACCGGCCCACGTCATCACGCCAAGGGTGAGCGCGAGCAACACCCACGTCGTGACGCGCGGATCGATGGCGTACAGCCACGGCGCGATGCGGCGCAGCGAGGGATCGAGCACGGTCATCGTCCAGCGCATGAACGGATCGCCGACGGCGGATGCGTCGCCATGGGCGTGCATCGTCGCGGCCAGCTGGCTCATGAGCGGCATCGAAATGATCATCGCGAACACGCCCACGATGCCACTCACCACCGCCTTGCGCCGCAGCGTGTGGTATTCGGTGGCGGCATCTTCGTCGCGGGCGTCCTGCTCCTCGAGCGCGGTCTGATCGGGGATCGCCAGCGACGCGCCGTAGCCGACGTCGCGGATCACGTCCACCAGCGCCTCGGGCGACGTAGTGGCAGGGTCGAACGTGACCGTGGCGTCGTTGAGAATCAGGTTCACGGTCGCGTCGTCCACGCCCGGCTGCTTCTGTAACGTGCGCTGCACGCGCGACTGACACGCGGCGCACGTCATCCCGGTCACGGGGATGCGAATCGTGCGATGCTCGGTAGCTGCGGGCGCGGTCATGGGGCGTCCTTCGACGGCGTGGTCTTGCCGGCCAGAAAGAAGTACCAGTTGATCCACGCGATCACGGCCACGCCGCCAATCGCGACGAGCCACTCGATGCGGCTCATGGTGTCTCCGATCTCGGGATCCCGGGTTAGGCGGCCGAGACGACGTGGTAGCCTTCTTCTTCCACGGCCTTGGCGATGTCCGTTGGCGTCGTGGCGGTCGGATCGTATTCCACCGACGCACTACCGATGACCACCTGGTCGACGGTGACGCCGGGAACGCCCTTCAGGGCGCGGGTGACGCCGGCCACGCAGTGGCCGCAGGTCATGCCGGTGATCTGCATCGTGAGCTTGTCCATCGGGTCGCTCCAAATGAAAGAGGGGAGGGGGGCAGGTGCCCTTGTATTGAATCCTATATACCCCCCACCCCTATGTCAACATCGGGGGAACGGGGGGACGGGGATTCTGCGGAAACGGGCGGTTCCTGCCTGACACAGATACGAACCGATAGGAACTGCTGCGAACGGATTCGCCCCGTGACCGGGGGCCATCGTCAAGCAACCCGACTTTTCATGTATTGAATTGAAACGCGGTCGAGCCGCTGAGCCCGCCGCACACCGCCGAGGATCTGTTGCTATCGGTTCCTATCAGTTCGTAGCCGCGTCAGTCAGGAACCGCCTTTTCCGTTGGTATCCAGCTAGCGACCACGTGAGCGGCGGCACAGGTTGGGGAAATGCGCACATCCCGTCTCGCTGTCGTCCTACTCGCGTTGGCATCGCCCCTCGCCGAGGCGCACGCCCAAGCACCGCTGCCGCAGTTCGATCGCGTGCTCCTGCTCGAGACCACCGCCGAGACGTCGGCCAACGCCAGCATCGGGGACGTGAACGGCGACGGCAAGCCGGACATCGTGCTCGCCAAGGGGCGGCATTGGCCGTTGGTGGACCGGGTCCTCATTGGCGACGGCAAGGGCGGTTTCGCGCCGGCCCGCGACCTCGGCACCGCCTCCGACCGGTCGTACGCGGCGCGGTTGGTGGATCTCGACCGGGACGGCGATCTCGACGTCGTGCTCAGTAACGATCGTCCCGATCCGAGCCTCGTGTATCTGAACGATGGGACGGGGCGCTTCACCGTCGGATCCAGCTTCGGCAAAGCGGAGTGGCCCACGCGGAACGCGAGTGTGGCCGACGTCGACGGCGACGGCTTGCCCGATATCGTGGTGGCCAACCGCTACGGCAAGAATCCCGGCGGCAACTACCTCTGCCTGAATCGCGGGGCGGGCCGGTTCGACGACCAGTGTCTCCGCTTTTCGCGGGAATCGGCCACCACGATCACGCCCGCCGACGTGAATCGGGACGGGCGCGTCGACCTCATCGTGCCGCACCGCGACGGCGGACAGAGCATGGTGTATCTGCAGCAGGCGCGTACCGGTCCCGGCGCCGAGCCGGTGTTTACCGGGGTGCCGTTCGGTCCTGCCGACGCCGCGATCCGGGCGTCGGAGTCGGGCGACTTCAACGGCGACGGGATGCTGGATCTGGTGGCCATCGACGAAGCCAATGGCGTGTCGCTCTACGCCGGCGCACGCGATGGTGGCTTTGCGACCGGCGTGTCGCTGGGTCGTGAACAAACGGCGCCGTACGCCCTGGCGGTGGGTGATCTCAACGCCGATGGCCTGACCGATATCGTGGTGGGCTACGTCGAGGCCGAGTCGGTGGCGTACATCCGCACCGGGACCACGTTCGCGCGGGTACGGTTCGGTGACGGCCGGGGCACGGTGTACGGCTTTGCCATCGGCGATGTGAACGGGGACGGCCAAGTGGACATCGCGGCGGGGCGCTCGGAAGCGCCGAATGTGCTGTACTTCGGCCAGCGCTCGGCGCCGAAGCCCGCTCCTCGTCGCTAGGTACAGACCCATGCCGAATGAGGTGGACGTACTGCTCGCGACGCTCGATCATCCGCAGCTCGACGCCATCGAGGCCTTGCGGTTGATCATCCTGCAGGCCGACCCGCGGATCGGCGAATCGGTGAAGTGGAACGCGCCGAGCTTTCACACCACGGAGCACTTTGCCACGTTCCAGCTGCGCGCCAAGTCCGGCTTTCAGCTCGTGCTGCACTTGGGCGCCAAAGCACGGCCCGACGCGACGGTGCGCGCGACCGTTCCCGACCCGCACACGCTGCTGCAGTGGAAGAGCGCCGACCGCGCCGTCATTGCCTTGCGTGATCTGGCCGATGTCGACGCCAAGCGTGACGCGCTGACACACATCCTGCGACACTGGATCGAGGAGGTCCACTAATGGCTCCGCACGCGGTAGCGGCCATCGATCTCGATACCCATCGGGCCGCGCTCACCGGGCACTGCTATCGCATGCTGGGCTCGGTGGTCGATGCCGAAGACGCCGTGCAGGAGACCATGCTGCGGGCCTGGCGCGCGCTGGAGAAGTTCGACGGCCGCTCGGCCTTGGGTACGTGGCTGCATCGCATCGCCACCAACGTGTGTCTCGATGCGCTCGGCGATCGCACGCCGCGCGTGCTGGCGTTCGACGATATGCCGCGCTCGACAACCACCGACGAACTCACCACGCGTCCCCGCGCACATTGGCTCGAGCCCATCCCTGATGTGCGCGCGATCCCGAGTACCGACGATCCGCACGAGCGCGCGGTGATGCGCGAGAATCTACGACTGGCCTTTGTGTCGGCGTTGCAGGCGCTGCCGCCCCGTCAGCGCGCCGCGCTCATTCTCACACAGGTGCTCAATTGGTCGGCGGCGGAAGTGGCCGACTGCCTCGACCTCAGCACCGCCGCCGTAAACAGCGCGCTGCAGCGGGCCCGCGCCACGCTCGACGCGCGCCGCTCGAATGCGCCCTCGGGTACGCCGCTGGAGTTGAACGCGCAGCAGCAGCTCACGTTGGAGCGGTTCGTGGCCGCCTTCGAAGCGTACGATGTGCCGGCCCTCACCGCACTGCTGCGCGACGATGTGGTCATGTGCATGCCGCCCTACGCGTTCTGGCTGCAGGGACCGGTGGATGTGGCCGACTGGCTCACCGGCCGTGGCGCCGGCTGCAAGCCGTCGCGGCTCGTGGCCACGCAGGCCAGCGGCGCGCCGGCGTTCGCGCAGTACCGGCAGAATGGGGCCGAGCCCTGGTCGCTGATCGTGCTCGACTTCGTGGGTGACCGAATCGGCACGATGCACTACTTCCTCGATACCGAGACGCTGTTTCCACACTTCGGACTACCGATGCGACTCGACCGATGATTTTCGGGAGGACGGTGAGTCGAAGAGGCATATGCCGATTGTTTACGCCATCTCCCTCACGCCCAATCCTCCCATGGCTACCGCCCGCAAGATCTTCCTCAACATGTCGGTGAAGGACCTGGACGCCACGAAGGCGTTCTTCACCGCGCTCGGCTTCACCTTCAACCCGCAGTTCACCGACCAGAACGCGGCGTGCATGATTGTCAGCGAAGAGGCCTACGTGATGCTGCTCACCGAGCCGTTCTTCGGGGGATTCACGAAGAAGGCGATCTGCGATACGCGCACGCACACCGAGTCGCTCTTCGCCCTGAGTTGCGAGCATCGCGACGAGGTGAACGAGATGGTGCAGAAAGCGGTGGCGGCCGGCGGACGGGAGGCCATGCCGGTACAGGACCACGGGTTCATGTACGCCTGGAGCTTCTACGACCTGGACGAGCACCACTGGGAGGTGTTCTGGATGGACCCCGCCACGATCCAGTAGCGCGAAAGCCGTCCGAGCGGGGAGGCAAGCGGGCGGCGCGGGTGCCATTGTCGGCGGGAGTCCACCATTTTTCGTGACGCCCGTCGCCTGCCCGCCCCCTCTTCCGTCGTCTCGCATGCCTGTCGCCCCACAACGGATCGTCGTCACAGGCGGTGCCGGATTTCTCGGCTCGCATCTGTGCGAACTGCTGCTGTCGCAGGGGCACGAGGTGCTGTGTGTCGACAACTTCTTCACCAGTTCGCGGCGCGGGGTCGAGCATCTGCTCGACTACAAGCGCTTCGAACTGCTGCGGCACGACGTCACGATGCCGCTCAACGTGGAAGCCGACGAGATCTACAACCTGGCGTGTCCGGCGTCGCCCGTGCATTACCAGCACGATCCGGTGCAGACCACGAAGACCAGCGTGATCGGCGCCATCAACATGCTGGAGCTGGCGAAGCGCCTGCGGGCGAAGGTGCTGCAGGCGTCCACGTCGGAGGTGTACGGTGACCCCATCGTGCACCCGCAGACGGAGTCGTACTGGGGCAACGTGAATCCGATCGGCCCGCGCTCCTGCTACGACGAAGGGAAGCGGTGCGCCGAAACGTTGTTCTTCGACTATTACCATCAGGATCAGGTGCGCATCAAGGTCGTGCGCATCTTCAACACCTACGGCCCGCGCATGCATCCGAACGACGGGCGCGTGGTGTCGAACTTCATCATGCAGGCGCTGCGCGGCGACGACATCACGCTGTTCGGTGACGGAGAGCAGACGCGGTCCTTCTGCTATGTGAGCGATCTGATCGACGGATTGCATCGCATGATGAAGTCGCCCGATGCCATCGTTGGCCCGATCAATCTCGGCAACCCCGAAGAGTGCACCGTGCGCTCGCTGGCCGAAACGATCATCGGCCTCACGGGATCGCGCTCGAAGCTGGTGCGCCGCCCGTTGCCGCCCGACGATCCGCGGCAGCGTCAGCCCGATATCACGAAGGCACGCGAGGTGCTCGGCTGGGAGCCGAGCGTATCGATGCAGCTGGGCCTGGCGAGCACGATCGCCTATTTCGACACGCTGCTGGCGAGTGGTGAAGTGCCGGATCTCATCGGCGGGGCAGGGCTGGCGAGCGCCGCGGAGCAGTGAACGCCTTCACGATCCACGAGTACGGTAATGTGCGCGTGGCAGCGGTGATCCCGGCGCGCAACGAGGCGCACACCATCGCCGAGGTGGTGCGCGAAGCGGCGCGCTACGTGCACGAGGTGCTCGTGCTCGACGGTGGATCGCGCGACGGCACGGCAGAACAGGCCCGCGCCGCCGGCGCCCGCGTGATCACCGATCGCGGACGCGGTAAAGGCGCCGCCGTACGCCAGAGTCTTGGCGAGACCACGGCTGACATCGTCGTGTTTCTCGACGCTGATGGTTCGCACGATCCCGCCGATATCCCGTCGCTGGTGCGACCGGTGCTGGCCGGCGACGCCGAGTTGTGCGTAGGCAGTCGCTTCTCCGGTGGCACCGACGAACTGTCGGTCACGGTGGGCCAGCTGATCCGCACCATCGGCAACATCTCGATGAACATCGCGATCAACCGGCGCTTCGATGTCGCCCTCACCGATACGCTGAACGGTTTCCGCGCGATCAAACGCGAGGTCGCCCTCGAGGTCAAGCTGGCCGAAGACCGGCACACCATCGAGCAGGAAATGGTGATGAAGGTACTGGCCTACGGCTATCGCGTCGTGAACCGGCCCACGCACGAGTACGCGCGCTTGTTCGGCACGAGTCACATCGCGGTGTGGCGCGAATGGCCCACGTTCGTGCGCTGTGTGCTGGTGAACATCTTTCAGCCGCAGCGACCGCTGTCGCACGCGCCCTTCACGCCGGGCGCCCGGGTGAAGCCGGCACTGGAGACGTGGATGCGCGAGAGTCGGCCACTCGAGCGTACGTCGACCGCGCCATGACGGTATCAGAGCGGTGACCGACGCGCCGCGGCACGGCTGGCCCCGGTCGCGTTGGCTGCTGCTGCTCGCGGCAATCGGCGTGGCGTTAGCGGCGGCGCTGATGCCGTACGGGTGGTACGACGCGCTGCCGCGACAGGCGGAGTTGCCGCCGCCACCCATCAGCGGCGTCACGCTGTTGCGCGTGGTGCTGGCGGTGGAAGCGGCCGTGCTGTTGCTGGTAGCCGTGTTCGACTGGCGCTTCGTGCGCATGGGCATATCGTCGCGGCTCGCGGGGCATGCGACGCGCGAAGAACCGGGCGATGTCACACCACGCGCGGCGGCCATCGGTCTCACGGCGATTACGTTGCTCGCGCTCGCGCTGCGGGTGTATCACCTCGACCGGGATCTCTGGCTCGACGAGATCTCGCCGATTCTCGACTACGCGTCGTTGTCGGTACCGCAGATCGTCGGCAGCTACCTGCGGTCGAACAATCACCTGTTGAACACGCTGCTGCTGAAGGGGATGATCGCGCTCTTCGGCGAGCATGCCTGGTCGGTGCGATTACCCGCCGTCGCGTTCGGCGTGGCCGGTGTGCCGGCGTTGTACTGGTGCGCGCGGTTGGCGCTCTCGCGGCGCGCGTCGCTGGGTGCGGCGCTGCTGCTCGCGGTGTCGTACCACCATCTGTTCTTCTCGCAGAACGCCCGCGGATACACCGCCTACCTGTGTCTGGCGCTGCTCAGTACGCGGGCATTGGTGAATGGCCTCCGCGACGATCGCCTGCGTGACTGGCTGTGGTACATCGCGGCCACCGTGCTGGGTTTTGCGGCGCTGTTGAATACGGCCTTCGTGCTGGCGGCGCAGGGGCTGGTGTCGCTGGCCGTCGTGTGGCGCGTGCATCGGGCGGGTGGCGCCGCGATGCCGTTGCTGCGTCGCGTGCTCGTGGTGTTCTCGATTGCCGGCTTCCTGAGCGCTGAACTGTATGCGGTCGCGATGCCCGAAGTGTATGTGGTGATTTCGAACGTATACAAAACGCAGAGCACGGGATTCGTGCTCTTTTCGTGGGAGTTCGTGCGCGAAGTCGTGCGCGGCGTGAGTGCGGGGTTCGGGTCGGGCGGCATCGGCGCCGGGGCGCTGCTGGCCGCGGTGCCGTTTCTGCTGGTGGCGGCGGCCGGCGCGCTGGCCGTGCTGAAGCGGGCGTGGGTGCTGGCGCTTGGCCTCGCGCTGCCGGGCCTGCTCACGCTGACGTTTCTGCTGGTGCGCGGCCTCACCATCTCGCCGCGGTTCTTTCTGTTGTGGCTTCCGCTGGCGGTACTCACCGCCGTGGTGGCGATCGACGCGGGTGCCGCATTGCTCTGGCGGTCGCGGCCGAAGCGGGCCGCTCTGGTCGGCGCCGCCACCGTCGCGGTGCTCGCCATGTTGTCGGCGGCGTCCTTGGCGCGGTATTATGCGATACCGAAGCAGCCGTACCGCGCGGCGTTGGCCTACGTGGAGCGCGAGCGAAAGCCCGAGGATCGCGTGGTCGTAGTGTATCTCGCCGAAGCGGGAATGCGGTACTACGGTGCGCGTGACGGGGCCCCCCTCCAGGAGCGATACCGATTCGTGCGCACCGTGCCTGCGCTCGACAGTGCGCTGGCGGAGCGCGGAGCGGGAAAGGACGCGGGACGCGTGTGGTTGGTCGTCACCTTTGAACGAGCGTTGCAGATGGACCTCCCGGAACTGAACGCCCGCGTGCGCTCCGGTTGGACGCTGCAACGCACGTTCGACGGCACCGTTGGCGACGGCGGCATCAGCGTGTGGCGCGAAACGCCATCGGGAACCGCGCCATGACGGTGCAGGCCGATGCCTCGTTCAAGCAGCGCGATGCCGGCAGCTACGACCACGTCGCCGGTCAGTACGACGCCTTCATCACGCGCTTCTCCGGGCCACTGGTGGAGCGGCTGATCGCGCTGGCCGGCATCACGCCGGGTTCGCGCGTGCTCGATGTCGGGACCGGACCAGGCATCGTCGCGCTCGCCGCCGCCGCGCTGGTGGGCGACCGCGGGCACGTCATGGGTGTGGACCTCTCGGACGGCATGCTGGCCGCAGCCCGCGAAAAGGCGGCGCGCCATCCGCACGGCGCGCATGTCGAGTTCCGTCAGATGGACGCCGAGCATCTGGCCATCCCCGATGCGTCGTTCGATGTGGTGGTGTCGCTGTTTGCACTGCATCACTTCCCCGATCCGGCGGCCGCACTGGCCGAGATGCATCGGGTACTGCGTCCGGGCGGCGTGCTCTGCATCGGGGTGGGGAGTGGCCCGAGTCGGCGCACGTGGGCGGGCATCGTCGACGCGGCCGTGCAAGTGCGCGATCTGCTGCGCCGCAAACTCGGCCGATTGTTGCGTGCGCCGCAGTTCCTCACGGAGCTGGTGGAGCAGCACTGTCCGGCGCCCGACGCGGATGAACTCACCGCGATGGCGTCGAGCGGATGGAAAGATCCCGGCACGGTGCCGCGCCTCGTGGCGCGCGCCGGATTCGCCGACGTGCGCACCGACTGGCTCGGCCAGCGCCGGGTGATCGACGCCGTGCAGGATTTCTGGAATCTGCAGCGGATCTATTCGAGCACCGCGCGCAAGCGGTTGTCGGTAGCCACGCCGGAGCGCGTGGCCGCGGTGCATGCCGACTTTATCGCGCGTTGTACCGACGTGCAGCGTCGTGGTGGTGAACTCGTGTACTCGTATGCGTCGCTGTACGTGATCGGCCGACGCCCACTCTCTGCCAAGCAGGCGTCGTGAACGGACGGTCGTCGTGAAGGTCGCAGTCATCGGATTGGGCAACGCCGGCTCTACGCTGCATCTGCCGGCGTTGGCGGCCATGCGCGATATCGACGTGGTCGGCGCCGTGGATCTCGACGCCACCCGCCGCGATCAGGCCAAGGCGAAATTCCGCGTGCCGGTGTTCGCCAGTGTCGACGAGATGTTCGCGTCGGCCCACCCCGACGTGGTGTGCATCGGTACGCCGCCGGGATCCCACGCGGCGCTCTGTCTGCAGTCGTTCAGCGCGGGCGCGCATGTGCTCTGCGAGAAGCCCTTCGTGTCGAGTATCGCGCAGGCGGACATGGTGTTGGCGGCGGCGCGCGCGGCCGGTCGTCGCATTGCGCTCAATCACGAATTTCGTGAGATGCCGGTGTTCAAAGCCGTGCGCGATGCGGTCGGCAGTGGTGCCACGGGTGGTCTCAACTTCGCGCAGGTGTGGCAGCAGATGGATTTGCCGCCGTGGGCCGAGCCCGGCTGGCGCGGCGAGATGCTGCAGCGCACGCTGTATGAGGCCGGCGTGCACTTGGTCGACTTCCTGATGGCGCTGTTCGGTGAGCGGCCGCGGTCGGTGCAGGCCTGGACCTCCACCTGCGGCGTGCGCGAAGGCGAGACCGATGCCGTCGCGCTGCTCACCATGGAGTTCAGTCGCGGCCGGCTGGCCACGGTCACGCAGAATCGTCTGGCGAAGGGCGAAACGCAGTACTTCGAAGTGCGCGCCGACACTGATCGCGCGTCGCTGCGTGCGTCGTTCGGCGGACGCGCCCGTATTTCGGCCGGACTGTTTCGCAGCACGCGTCCGCATGTGCGCGTGGAATACGGCATCGCCGGAATTGCCTGGCAGGAAGTGGGTGCCACGCGCACCATGCTGGCGCGCAATCCGAAGGATCCGGGCATGGTGGCCACGCGCTACGTGTTCGAGCGGTCGCTGGCGGCGTTTCGCGATGGCACCGAACCGCCGGCTAGCGGCGAAGTCGGCCGCGATGTCATGACGGTCATCGCGGCCGCGTATCACTCGGCGGCTATCGGCCAGCGCGTCACGATCGACGACGCGCTGATCGCGGAGCTGCGTGATGTCCATCTCGGCTGACCGATCATGAGTCACGCACCGATCGGCGCACTGATTGTCGGGGCCGGCCTCATGGGCCGCTGGCACGCGCACGCCGTCAAGGCGAGCGGTGGCGTGGTGATCGGCGTGGTCGATACCGATGCGGCTCGCGCCGCCGCACTGTCAGCGGGTTACGGCAAGGCGCCCGTGTTCGCGAGCGTGGAGCAGGCGTTGCCGTCCACGACGCCCACGGTGGTGCATGTGTGCACGCCGCTGCCGACGCACCGCGCGATCATCGAGACGGCGTTGCAGGCGGACTGCCATGTGATCGCCGAGAAGCCCGTCACCGCGACGGCGACGGAGCTGGAGGCCCTGTGTGCACTGGCCGACGCGCGCGGCCGTCATCTGGTGCCGGTGCACCAGTTTCCATTCCAGCAGGGCGTGCGCGATCTGTTGGCGCAACGCGACGCGCTGGGCGCCGTCGTACACGTCGAACTCACGATGGCATCGGCCGGCGCGACCGGTGGGCGCGACGCGGACGACGTCGTGGCGGAAATCCTGCCGCATTGTCTGTCGGTCACGCAGGCGCTGTTGCGCACGTCGCTGGATGGCTTGCCCTGGCACATCACGCGCGTGAGCCCCGGCGAATGGCGTATCACGGCGCATACTGGTGGAGCCTCGATCGCGTATCTCGTGTCCATGTCGGCGCGCCCCACCTGCGCGGAACTGCGCGTGTTTGGCACGCAGGCATCGGCGGTGGCCGATCTGTTTCATGGCTACTCGGTGGTCGACACCGGGGCGGTGACCCGGGCGTCGAAAGCGGTGCGTCCGTTTCGCGTGGCCGGCCGCTCGATGGTGGCGGCTTCGGCGAATCTCGCGCGACGCGGCCTGCGCGCCGAATCGGCCTATCCGGGATTGCAGACGCTCGTGCATCGCGCGTATCTCGCGTTTGCCGGTCGCGGCGCCGCGCCGATTTCGACGGGCGACATGCTCGACGTGGCGCGCACGCGCGACCGCCTGCTCGCCTTGAGCGGGTGGACCGCTCCGTGAGTGCGCGGTGAGCGCGTCGTGAGCACGTCGTGAGCCGTTCGTGAGCGCTCCGGCGCTGAGCATCGTGCTGGCGGTCCCGCACGGCGCCGCCGATCGCGACGCGTCGCTCGGGGCGTCGCTCAGTGCGATTGCGCGCAGTGCGGCCGGGTTGGCCGATGGGCTCTCGTACGAGGTCATCGTGGTGGCGACGGACGCACGTCTGCCGTCGCTTCCGGAGCCCCTTCAGCAGACAATGCAGCACACGAGTGCGATCGTCGCGCCTCGTGGTGCGCTCACGCCGGTGATGTGGGGCATCGGGTTGCGTGCCGCCCGAGGTCGCGTGGTGGCCTTCACCACGTCGCAGATGCGGGTCGGTGCCACCTGGGCGAGTGCGTTGCTCGAGGCGATCAACGGCGGCGTCGATGCCGGCGTGATCGGGGCGGGCGGACCGATCACGCTCGGCGCCGACGCCTCTGACCCCGAGGCCGATGCCGCCGTGTTGGTTCGCTTCAGTGCGTTCCTGCCCGGGCGCTGGCCCCGCGTGACGACCACGCCGGACATTCCCGGCGACAACGCGGCGTATCTGCGGGCGCATCTGGTGGAGCACGAGGATCTGCTGCGCGACGGCTTCTGGGAGGTCGAGTTCCACCGCCGGTTTGCGCGCGCGGGCAAGCAGCTGTTGATGGTGCCGGCGGTAGTGGCGACGGCGGAGGGCGCGGTGGACCTTCGCACGCTGCGGGCGCACCGCTACGCGCATGCGGTGTCCTTCGGCATGAGCCGGGTGTCGCGGCATGGTCACTCGATGCTGCGCCTTGTGCTGAGCGCCCCGCTCGTGCCTGTGGTGCTGCTCCTACGGATCGCGCGCCGCGCCCGGGCTGCCGGAGTCGATCGCGCCCGGATACAACGCGCGCTCCCGGCCGTGCTGCGTCTCACCACTGCCTGGGCGGCGGGAGAGGCGGTCGGTGCCTTTCGTGCCGCCACCGGACGCGGCGATCAGGTAACGTTCGCGCATGAGTGACGTGATGCCGCACGCGCCCGACACAGCAGACGACCGCGATCGCCGCACCGCGCGCGATGACGGCAGCCATCGGCCCGCGCCGATGCTGTCGGTGGTCGTGCCGTCGGTGAACGGGTGGTCCGATCTCGAGGCCTGTCTGTCGGCGCTCGAGCGGGCGTCGTCGGCCACGCAGACGCCCGTCGAGGTGCTCGTGCCCGAGCGCTGCGGCGAGGCGGTGCGCGCGCGACTGGCGCAGCGCTTCCCCGCGGCCCGCGTGTTGCCGGTGTCGGCCACCACCACGATTCCCCGCATGCGCGCCCTGGCGATCGACATGGCGACGGCGCCCACCGTGGCGGTGATCGAGGATCACGTGATCGTGCCCGAGTCGTGGGTGCGGCAGCTCGTGGAGGCGTGCCGCGGCGAGGTGCGCGCGGTCGGCGGCGCGCTCGTGAACGCGGCCACTGCCCGCACCGTGGATTGGGCGGCGTTCCTGTGCGAGTACAGTCATGTGCTCACCCCGCGACCGGCTGGTGCCGTGGAGTGGCTGATGGGCAACAACACGGCCTACGACCGCACGCTGCTCCAGGAGTGTCACGAGGTCGTGCACGCCGGTCGGTGGGAGAACGTGCTGCACGACGAGCTGCGCCGTCGCGGCACGACGCTCTGGAATCGCCCGGATATCGTGGTCGGCCACAAGAAGCACTACACGGTGGGAGAGTACAGCGAACAGCGCTTCCTGTACGCGAGGGCGTACGCGGCCGATCGCGTGCAGTCGTCGTCGGCGCTGTCTCGAATCGCGTACGGGGCGGCGGCCATGGCGCTGCCGGTGCTGCTGTACGGGCGCATTACGTCGCGCGTGTGGCGGAGCGGTGCCCATCGTCGCGAGCTCCTGCAGTCCCTGCCGCTGCTGGCCCTGTTTGTGACCGCCTGGGGACTTGGCGAGGTAACCGGGGCCTGGTTTGGCGATGGTGGCGCGATGGCGCGCGTGTGCTGACGCCGTCTATGTCGGTGGTGGTCGCCGCGTGGGGGAACGAGGCCCTGCTGCGGCAGTGTCTCACGCACCTCGCCGCTGAGCGCGGCGCGTCCAGCGGCGCGTCCAGCGTGGAGGTGATCGCGGCCACCTCGCTCGCGGCCGACGCCGCGGCCCGCGTGGCCGCGGACTTCCCGTGGGCACGCGTGGAGTCGGTGCCTGGCGGCACTGTGTTCACGCTGCGGGCCCGCGGCGTGTCGCTGGCGCGCGGTGCGCTGGTGGCGATCATCGAAGACCACGTGATCGTGGCGCCGGGCTGGATGTCGGCGTTGCAGCAGGCGCACGCGGAGGGTCACAGGCTGCTGGGCGGCCCCGTGGAGAACGGCGCCGTGCGGTCGAGTGTCGAATGGGCGTTGTACTTCGTGGAGTACGGCATGCATATGCCGCCGGCTCCGGGAGGCGCCGTGGTGAGCGTCAGCGGTGTAAATGTAGCCTATGACGCGACACTGCTGCAGAGCTGTCGCGATACGTGGCGGGAATCATTCCACGAAAACGAGGTGAACGACGCGGTCGCCGCGCTCGGCCACGCGCCGTGGATGGTCCCGCAGGCCGTCGTGTCGACGCATCTGCCCATGACCTTCGGTGCGGCGGCCGAACATCTGTTCAGCGGTGGACGGCAGTTCGCCAGCTACCGCGCCGCCCGGGCCACGGCCGGCTCGCGCCTGATCCGCGTGCTGGCGTCGCCCGCGATTCCGTTCGTGCTGTTCGCGCGTCTGGCGCAGCGCGTCCGCGCTCGGCGCCCCGATCGCAGCGCGTGGCTGCTGCGCAGTGCCGGCGCCACGTTCGTGATTCTCAGTGCGTGGGCGGCCGGGGAGTTCACCGGTTACGCCATGCCGCAGGCTCCTGGCGAGGGGCGGCGCTCGTGAAGATCGGCATCGACGCCTGCACCTGGGTGAACCGTCGCGGCTACGGCCGCTTCACGCGCGGTCTCGTGCAGGCCATGATGGACGCCTGTCCGCAGCACGAGTTCACGCTGGTGGTGGACAGCACGATGGCGCACGAGGCCTCGTTCCCGGCGCGGGCCACCGTGCACGTGGTGCACACCTCCGAGCGGCAGGCCACCGCGGCATCGGCTGATGGCGCACGCCGGCCGGTGGACCTGCTGCGGATGGGGCGTGCCATCGGCGCCCTCGATGTCGACGTCTTCCTCTTCCCCACGTCGTTCTCGTACGTGCCCGTCTTCGGACGGACGCCGATCGTCACCGTGTTCCACGATGCGACGGCGGAGATGCACCCGGCGCTGATCTTTCCCCGCGCCGTGCCGCGACTGCTGTGGACGATCAAGTCGCAGATCGCCCGCCGCCAGTCGCGGTGCATCGTGACGGTGTCGGAGAACGCCCGCGCACAGATTGCCCGGGTGTTCGGCCGGCCGGCCGGCGAGATCGAGGTCGTGAGCGAAGGGGCAGATCCTGTCTTTCAGCCCGACGCCGAATCCGCCACCGAGGCCGCCGAGGTGCGCGCGCGATATGGGCTGCCGGTGCAGGGCGCTCTGCTCCTGTACGTGGGCGGCCTGAGCCCGCACAAGAACATCGACGGACTCCTGCGCGCGGCGGCTGCCCTTCCGGCCTCGCTATCGCCATGGCATCTGGCGATCGTGGGTGACGTGGCCGACGACACCTTCCTCACCTGTATCAACGAACTGCAGGCCCAGGCGCGCGAGCCCGGGCTCGCGGGCCGCGTCACGTTCACGGGCTTCGTGCCCGATGAGCAGCTCGCGGCGCTCTATCGCGCGTCTACGGTGCTGGTGTTGCCGTCGTTCAGCGAGGGCTTCGGGCTCCCCGTGCTCGAGGCGATGGCGTGCGGCACTCCGGTGGCCGTGAGCGATCGCTTCTCCCTGCCGGAAATCGTCGGTGATGCGGGTGTGCTGTTCAATCCCGACGCCACGCCGGAGATCACGCAGGCGCTGTCGCGGGTGCTGGGCGACGCCGCGCTGCGCGCCTCGATGCGCGCCAAGGGATTGCAGCGCGCCGACGCGTATTCGTGGCGTCGCGGCGCCGAACGCATGGTGCAGCTGCTCGAGAGCGCGGTCGCGTGACGCCGCGTCGCTTCTGCTTCGTGACCACGTTCTACCCGCCGTATCACTTCGGCGGTGACGGCGTGTTCGTGTATCGCCTGGCCGAAGCGTTGGCCGCGCGCGGGCACTTCGTGGATGTGATTCACTCCATCGACGCCTACCGGGCGAAGGTGGACGCGGAACCGTCGGTGGCATTCACCGACCACCCCAACGTGCGGCGCATCGGACTGCGTTCGGCGCACCCGCGCTGGGCGGCGCTGCAGGTGCATCAGTCGGGACGGCCGCTGCCGTACGCGGCCCAGCTCGAGGCGCATTTCGCCGCGAACACGTACGATGTGATCCACTACCACAACGTGTCGCTCATGGGGGCACCGTCGATTCTGCGCACGGGTTCGGCCGTGAAGTTCTACACCACACACGAGTACTGGCTCGTGTGCCCCACGCACGTGTTGTTCAAGAACGATCGCGAAGCGTGCACGTCGCGGGCGTGTCTCAGCTGCACGCTGCGCAGTCACCGTCCGCCGCAGTGGTGGCGTGCCACGTCGCAGCTGTCGGACAGTCTGGAGTCGGTCGATGCGGTGCTTACGCCCAGCCGGTTCGCGCGCGATCGCCACGCCAGCGATGGGATCACGAAGCCGCTCACTTTGCTGCCGCACTTCGTGCCGGTGCCCACCGACGACGAGCTCGCAGGGTCGTCGCCGCACAACTCGGCCGTGCCGGCGCGTCCGTACTTCCTGTACGTCGGTCGCCTCGAACGGCTCAAGGGTGTGCAGGATCTGCTCACGATCTTCGCGAACTATCGTGACGCCGATCTGCTCATCGTGGGGTCGGGCGAGAGCGAAGCGTCGCTGCGCGCCGCCGCGCAGTCGATGCCCCACGTCCACTTCCTCGATACCGTGCATCCATCGGCACTCGGCGGGTACATCCAGCAGGCTATCGCCCTGCTCGTGCCGTCACTGTGCTATGAGACCTTCGCACTGAGCGCGGCCGAGGCGATGGCCTACGGAACGCCGGTGATCGGCCGACGGATCGGTGCCGTGCAGGAGCTGCTCGAATTTTCGGGGGGCGGGCTCACCTTCGACACGCTCACCGAATGCCGCACCGCGATGGAGCGCCTGCGCCTCGAGCCCGACCTCCGCACCGCGTTGGGCGACGCCGGCCGCGCGTTCGCGCAACGCGAGTGGACCATCGACGTGCATCTGGCCCGCTATGAAGCGCTGGTCGAGTCGCATCTGGAGACGCACGCCGCGAGGAGACGATGAGCGGCGCCGTCCCGATTCTCACGTATCACTCGCTGGATGACTCGGGGTCGGTGATTTCAACGTCACCGGCGATATTCCGCGCGCAGATGGAGCTGTTGGCGCGGCGCGGGTACCGGGTAATTTCCCTGCGCGAGTTGCTCGAGGCGTGGGATCGGGTCGTGCCGCTGGCCCCGCACACGGTGGTGCTCACGTTCGACGACGCGACTGAGAATCTGTTGACGCACGCGCTGCCCGTGCTCACGGCGTTGCAGTTCCGCGCGACGATTTTCGCGGTGAGTGGGAAGTTGGGCGGGATGAACGACTGGCCCGGGCAGATGTCCGGCATTCCCCGCGTGCCGCTGCTGTCGCGCAGCGGACTCGCCGAGTGCATCGCTGCGGGATGCGAGATCGGTGGGCACTCGGCCTCGCATGCGCGACTCGACACGCAGTCGCCATCGGCATGGGCTGCAGAAGTGGCGGGCTGTCGCGAGACGCTGGAGTCGACGTTGGGTGTCTCGGTCACGTCGTTCGCCTATCCGTTCGGACACTCCAGCGCCGCGCTGCGGGCGGTCGTGGCGCAGCAGTATCGCGCCGCGGTGGGTACGCGCTTGCGCGTCGCGCACCCCACGGACGATCGCTACGACGTGCCCCGCGTGGACATGTACTACTGGCGGAGTCCGTCGGTGTTTCCGCTGTTCGGACATCGCGCCGGCGACTGGTATCTGCGGGCGCGGGCGGCGGCCCGCACCGTTCGCGCCGCGTGGTCGGCGTGAGCTGGATCGAAACCTTCCCTTTCGCCTGTCCGGTGTGCCGCGGGCCCGTTCAGGTGCTCCGGGGCGACGCACCCGGCGATGCGGTGGTCGCTTTCTGCTGCGATGCCTGTGTGCGCACGTATCCCGTGCGGCTTGGTATCCCCGACTTTCGCGTGGCGCCCGACCCCTGGATCGGTATCGAGGAGGACCGCGCCAAGGGCGAGCGTTTGGAGCGTGACACGGCCGCGGCGGCGGATCTGGAGTCCGTCGTGCGTGCCTACTGGCGGATGACGCCCGACACGCCGGCGGCACAGGCCGAGCGCTTCATCGCGCATGTGCTTGGTGCGCCGCGTCGATCGCGGGGGTGGCTCGAGGCGGTCAACGTGCCGGCGCGCGCGCCCGAAGCGTGGCTCGACCTTGGGTGCGGAACGGCCGATATCGCGGAGGCGGTTGGCGCGGACACCATGGTGATCGGCGTCGATGTCGCCTTTCGGTGGCTCGTCGTGGCGCGTCGCCGGTTGCTGTTGCTGGGGCGTGAACCGCGACTGGTGTGTGCGAACGCGGAGGCGTTGCCGTTTCCCGACGCGCAGTTCGATCGCATCGTGTCGCTGGGAACGGTGGAGCATCTTGCCGACGCGCCGAGGGCGCTGGTCGCGTGCTACCGTGTCTTGCGGCCGGGTGGTTCGCTCCACGTGCGCACGGTGAATCGCTATTCGCTGCTGCCCGAGCCGCATGTGGGGCTGTTGGGTGTCGGCTGGATGCCGAGGGCGATGGCGGAATGGTGGGTGACCGCGCGCACCGGTGGCTCGTACCGGCATCATCACCCGCTCGGCAGTGGCGCGCTCCGTCGCGCGCTCCGTGCCGCGTCATTCGTGCAGGTCGACGTGCGCGCGGCGGCGCTCTTGCGCACCGATCGTGAGCGGGTGCAGCACGCCCCGCTGCGTATGCTGATGCCGTTATACACCGTGGCCCGTCGCCTACCCGTACTGTCCTGGCTGGTGCGAGCGGTGTCGCCGTTGCTCGATGCGGTGGCGTATCGGCACTCGGTCTCGGAGCCACACGCGGCGACCTCCGCCGTAGGGTGATTCCCGAGTGACATTACATGAAGCTCACTCTATACTTGGGGACTCCGCCCCGGTGGACTGACCATTTTCCAACGAGCATGCCCAGGATTCACAGCGTGATGTCTTCGTCGGTCGTACCGGCGCTGCTGCTTGTCGGCGCCCTGCTTCCCGGAGCCCGCGCTGCGCATGCCCAGGTGGACTACCGAAACATCGATTCCGGGCGTCCGGTCCGCATCGGTGACGCGACGCCGACCGCGCGGAAATCGCTGGAACTGAATCTTGGCAACGGACGCGTGGAGCAGCTGTCTCAGGGCCGTTATCGCCTGCAGCTGGAGCCTCGGGTCACCTACGGGCTGCTGCCCCGCACGGAAGTGTCCGTGCGCTCGCCGATCTTCTTCAACGAGCGGGCGCTGCGACCGCGCGCCGGTGTGGCTGGCGTCGGCGTCGGTTTCGAGCATCAGCTCCGCATCGAGTCGCTGCATCTGCCCAGTCTGGGCTTCGGGAGTGAGCTGTTCGTGCCCACGGGGCCGGCGGCGCTGCCCCCCACGTACTCCGTGCGCGGCATGATGACGCGCTCGTTCCCCGTGGGACGCATCCACGTCAACGGCGCCTACGGCACCTTCAACGTGCGCACGCCGGTCGGATTCGAAAAGATCATCCCGCCCATTCACGGCGCGTGTAGTGTGGCGCCGACCGAATTGGCGATGACTGTCCGTTTCTCCTGTGCCCCCTCGTCACTGCTGAGCGCCGCCGCACCGGGCGCTACCCGCACGCACGACCGCTGGCTGTTCGGCATGGCGGTCGACAAGTCGCTGCCGTTGCGCTCCACGCTGCTCATGGCCGACGTGTTCGGACAGAAGTATCGCAGCATCGGTCGTCCGGTCGATTGGACGGGCGAAGTGGGTGTGCGCACGCAGATCTCGCGGTCGATCGTGATCGACGCGGCCGTCGGACGGCTGTTCACCGGCGAGAGCCGCGCGACCTTCCTGACCTTCGGCACGACGCTCAGTCGTGCCCTCACGCTGTAGGTGAGCATGTCCCTTCGTACTCCGATGCCCCGCCGACCGCTCGCGCGTGCGCTGCTGGCGGCCACGATGGCGGCTGGCGTGGTCACCACCGTCGCGGCCTCGCCCGCGCAAGCGCAGGCCCGCAAGTACTTCGAACAGACGTATCTGCCGGGCGCGCACAGCTTCGCGTTCAACGAGTTGCATCCGCGCGCCAGCTATCTGTTCAATGCCTTCGACTACGGGCACGCCATTCTGTACGAACGGCTGTGGCGCTCGCCGGGCACCGCCGCGCGTGATCTCGACGGACGCGAATACGACTTTCTCACGACATCACTGCTGGAGAAGCCGCCGCATGTGCCGCTCGATGAAGCGGCCGTCGGTCCGTCGTGGGCGCTGCTCGCTCCGGAAACGCTGGCGATGTTCAGCTGGGCGCACATGCTGCACCGGCAGCTGTACGACGTGCTCGCGCACGACGCCGGAAAGCCGGCCGAACGCGATGCCCACGTGGCTGATCTGCTGCGCTACTACAAGTCGCGGCCGGCGTTGGCGTTCAGCTCGCATCCGAAGGACATGAACCTGATGGAGGGTCAGTCGTACTCACTCGCCTTCCGGAAGCAGAACCCCAAGTTCAACGGCCTCGTCTGGTCGTACCACTGGATTCAGATGACGTTGTACGACGCCATGCTGGCTTCCGACTCGAAGGCGGACATCGATGCCAACGTGAATGCCGTCGTCGACCGGTTCTACGAGATGACGCGCGGCGGCATGGACAAGTTGCCCACCGTGATGCCGATGTCGCCGGCCATCGCCCCCGACTTCTCGACGCGTTATCCGGAAGCGGCGATCATCTTCGACAACCTGCATTCGCTGCACGATGTCGTTTCGGACATTCTGGCCAATCCGAATGTCCCGCGCGACAAGAAGCGCGCCACGATTCTCGAGGCATCGGCGAAGTACCGCGATGCCACGTCCAACATCACGACCGTCGATGAATGGGTATCGATGGGGCATGCGATGGGACTCACGCAGCAGGGAGGCCCGGCGCCGTTGCCGCGTCGCCCGGCGCCGAAGGCTGCGGCACCGCACAAACATCCAGGTTCATGACGCTTCGCTCGACTCGCTTGACTCGCTCGCTTCGCCCGCTCGCCCGTCGCCTGTCGACGCTCGCCATGGTCACGCTCGTGGCGGCATGCGGCGGTCCAGCACCGACGGATACCGATCCGAATGTCCCGGCGCAAACCGCCACGTCGTATTGGATCGGCATCGAGCAGACCAACGCCGTGCATCTGCATATCGAACTGGTGCAGACCGGTACCTCGCTGTCGCTGCTGCCCAACTGCGATCCGGAGCGGTGCGGACTGTTTCCGTTCAGCCCCACCGGCATCGCGTTCGTGGGCAGCGACTTGCCGGTCACGGTGAAGTCGGTCACGGGATCTTTCAACAATCCGAACATCACGTTCACCTTCACGCTCACCAACAACCGCACCTACACCTTCACCGGACGCATGGCCGAGGATCGCCTCATGACCGGGAAGATCAGCGGACCGACGTTGCCTGAGACGACGATCACCTTCGAGAAGAGCATTACGACGTGATCGCGCGTGCCCGGGCGGTTCGCTGGATGCAGGTGGTGTGCGCGCTGACCGCCATGGCATGTTCGGGAGACCCCAGCGGTCCCGTCGTGCCCTCGGCGCCGACCGGTGTCACGGTCACGCTCACCTCGTTGACGTCGGTGCGCGTGGATTGGACCGCCAATCCCGCGCGTGAATCGGTGAAGAGCTACGCCGTGCTGCGCAACGGCACGAAGGTCGGCGACGTCACCGTACCCACGTACACCGACTTCGGTCTCGAAGAGCTCAAGACGTACACATACACCGTGATCGCGCAGGGCAGCGGGAGCGCGCAGTCGGCGCCGTCTCCGGTCACGGCGCAGACCACGTTCACGCTTCCGGATCTCACCGGTCCAACGGTGGTGAGCTCGGTGCCGGCCGCGAACGCCACCAACGTCGCGATTTCGGCCTCCATTACCGTGACGGTGAGCGAGCCGCTCGATGCGAGCACGATCACGAGCGGCAATCTCCTGCTGCGTGCCGTGGGCTCCACGCAGGACGTCGCCGGCACCGTCTCGTACGCCGCCGGCGCCAAGGTGTTCACGTTCACGCCCGCTGTGCCGCTCACGCCCAGCACCGCGTACACGTTCGACGTGACCACCGCACTCAAGGATGGAGCGGGCAATCGCCTGCTCGTCGCTTATCGCACGTCGTTCACCACCGCGGCACCGATCGATGCCACGCCGCCGACCGTCGTCGCATTCGCGCCGGTAGCCGGTGCCGTCGATGTGCCCGTGCGGACGACCGTCACGGCCACGTTCAGCGAAGACATGAATGCGCCGTCGGTCTCCGCGACCGCGATGACGCTCGCGCCGACCGCCGGTGGCGCGAGTGTGCCCGCTGCCGTGTCCTATGCGGCCGGCACGCGCACCGCCACGCTCACACCGATGGCACCGCTGGCGGCGTCGACCTCGTATACGGCGCGCGTGACCACCGCCGCCACCGATCTCGCCGGCAACGGGCTCGCGTCGATCGCGACTACGCAGTTCGTCACGTCGGCGCCGGTCGATGAATCGGCACCGACGGTCACGGCCGTGACGCCGGCCAACGCCGCGACCAACGTACCGCTCGCCTCGACGATCACAGTGACGTTCAGTGAAGCGATGAACGCGACGACGATCACATCGTCCACACTCGCGCTCACTCGCGCGCCGGGTGCGGTGGCGGTGCCAGCCGTTGTGGAGTTCTCATCGGCCACCAATCGCGCCACGCTCACGCCATCGGCACCACTCACGCTGGGCGCGACCTACACGCTGACCGTGACGACCGCCGTGCGCGACTTGTCGGGAAATCCGTTGGCCGCGCCGTTCACGTCGCAGTTCGCGACCATCGGGGCGGATGTCGTGCCGCCCACGGTAACCGCCACGTTCCCCGCCACCGGCGCGGCCAACGTCGATCCGGCATCGACGCTCACCGCGACGTTCAGCGAAACGATGAATGCTGCGTCGCTGTCGGCGGCGGCCTTCGTCGTGCGCACCACCACGGGTGGTACGGCGATCGCGGGTGCGGTGACGTACAGCGCGGCCACCCGTACGCTGTCGTTCACGCCCGCCGCGCGCCTGGCGGGAAATACCGGCTACACCGCATCGATCACCACCGCGGCTCGCGATTCCGCCGGGAATGCCATGGCCGCTGCGCGCGATTTCAGTTTTACGACGGCCGTGACGACCGACGACACGCCGCCGCGCGTGGCGAGCAGCGTTCCCGCGGCGAGCGCCGCCGCGATCGACATCGCGACCGCGATCAGCGTGCGCTTCACCGAAGCGATGAACGCCGCCACGCTCACGGCGGGTACGATCACGCTCCGGGTGGCGAACACCACGGAGTTGCTGGCTGGATCCCTCAGCTACGACGCAGCCACCACGACGCTCACCTTCCGACCGGCGGCGCCGCTGGAGTACGTGACCACGTACACCGTGTCGGTCGGCGGGATCGCGCGTGACGTCGCCGGCAACCGGCTCGAGGCCACCGCCTTCAACTTCCAGACGCGACCGGCGCCGGCGCGTATCGTGTCGTTCACGCCGGCCGACCGGTCGGTTGATGTCGACGTGAACGCGCCGATGTTGGTGACGTTCAGCTTGCCGATGATCGCGAGTTCGATCAACAGCAGCACCTTCTTTCTCCGCAATCGCGCCACCGCGACGCTGGTGCCTGGCGCCGTGTCGTACAACCCCGCCACGCTGACCGCGTCGTTCACGCCAAGCACGGCGTTGAACAACAACAATGGCTACGTCATCACGATGACGGCGGGTGTGACCGACGTGAACGGGCAGCCGCTGCAGGAGCCGCAAGAGCACTGCTTCACCTTGACGCCGGGAACCGTGGCGCCGGTCACGATGACCGGCTTCTGGTCGGCGGGGTCGGCCTGTGGCGAGATCCACTGGCACGTCCCGCTCGTGCAGACGGGGAACACGATCGCGTTGGTCTCGCCGAGCGCCTGTGCCGCGGCCCCGGGTGACTGTCAGTTGTCAGCGCTGGATACGCGTGGGCTGATCGCGCTCGGCGGCCAGAGCGTTGTCGCGGTCACCTCAGCCACTGGCACGGTGAACGGCAACGCCGTGGCCTTCACGATCACGACGGCGAACGGGCTCTCGTTCGCCTTTTCCGGCGCGTTCGCCGCGAATCCCTCGGGGCAACCGAATTCCTGGATCGTCGGTCGCATCAGCGGCGCGACGCTGCCGGCGGTCGGGATCACCTTCGAGAAGCAGCGACCGTAGTGACCTCGGCGGCCGTACCCGTGCTTTCGGTCATCGTGCCGGCGTACCGCTGTGCGCCGTATTTGCGCCAGTGTCTGCAGGGGCTTACCGCGAGCGACCTGCCGCGCGCGTCGTGGGAGCTGATCGTCGTGGACGACGGCAGTCCTGACGACACCGCCGAGGTCGCGCGTGCCGTAGCCGATCGCGTGCTGCGCGTGGCCGACGGGCCGCGTGGTCCGGCGCACGCTCGCAACATGGGCGCCAGCGTCGCGACGGGTTCGGTGCTGGTCTTCATCGACGCCGACGTGATCGTGGCACCGCACACGCTGCGCGGTTTTGCGGCGCACTTCACGGCGGATCCCACGCTCGGGGCGGCGTTCGGCGCGTACGATGATGCGCCGGCAGAAACGGATTTCATCTCGCAGTACCGCAACCTCCTGCATCGCTACGTGCATACGCTGCACCCCGGTGAGGCCGACACCTTCTGGGCCGGCTGCGGGGCCGTGCGGCGCGACCTGTTTCTCGCGGTGGGTGGCTTCGACGCGGTGCGCTATCCGCGCCCGCAGATCGAAGACATCGAGTTGGGCTATCGGCTGCGTGAGGCAGGTGCGCGCATCCTGCTCGACCCGGACTTGCAGGGCAAACACCTCAAGCGGTGGACCTTCGGCAACATGGTGCGCACTGATCTGCGTGAGCGCGCGATTCCCTGGATGCACCTCATCCTGCGTCGCGGCGAAGCGATGCAACGTGGACCGCTCAATCTCCGCGTGCGCGAGAAGCTCTACACCGTCTTCACGGCGATCGGGGTCGCGGCTACCCTGGGTGCGTTCGTGTTCTGGAACAATGCCTTGGCCTACATCGGGGCCTTCTGCGTAGTGGTCGTGCTGCTGGGGAATGCCGCGCTGTTGTCCTGGTTCGGTTCGCGTCGCGGTTTCTTCTTCGCGGTCGGTGTGGCTCCGCTACGATTGCTGTACTACGCCGAGGCTGGTCTTGGTGCCGCGTGGGCGATCGTGACCCACAAGCAGCAGGTCGGACCCGTCCGGCTCCCTCCGCTCGCGGCGTATGAGCAAACGGCGTCGTAGCGCCGCACCCGTCGCGCCAGCGCCAGCAGCAGCGGCAGCGCCGGTGTCAGCGGGAAGCGCGAGTGCGCAGTCGCCGGCAGCGCCCAACTGGGAGCGCCTGCTGTTGGCGCTGCTGGCCCTCGTGCCGTTGTTGGTCACGGCGTGGCAACTGCTGCCGGAGTTCACCACACCGGTGCCCGCCAGCAATGATCTCGCCTTGCATTGGCAGATGGTGCAAGGCGCCAGTCGCGAGATGGCGCACGGTCGCAACCCGCTCGACTTCTGGATGCCGCAGCTCGAACTCGGCTATCCGCAGTTCCTGTACTACCAGAACCTGCCGCACCTGATCGTGGCCGGTGTGCACCGCCTGCTGTTCGGTCTCGTCGAACTGCGCACGGTGTTCGACGGCGCGCGCTATCTGTTGCTCGTCGGCCTGCCGCTCACCGTGTACTGGTCCATGCGCCGCATGGAGTTCTCGGTGCGCGCGGCGGCGATCAGTGCCGCGGCGACCACGCTGTTCGCCAACCGCGATGGCTACGGGTTGGAGTACGACGGACAGCTGTGGGTCGGTCGCGGGCTCTTCACGCAACTGTGGGCCGAGCATCTGTCGCTGATCGCGATGGCGGGCCTGTATCGTCTGATGCGCACGGGTCGTGGGTACGCGGGGACCATTGCCGCGCTCGCCGCGCTCGCGCTGTCGCACTTCATCTGGTCGTACATGATGGCGATGACCGGCGTGCTGCTGTGCGTGCTGCTCTCGACACGCGGCACGTGGAAGGCCAACCTGCTGCGTCTGGTCATCGTGGGCGCACTCGCCATGGCCATCTCGTCGTACATGCTGATCCCGTTCGCGATGAGCTCCGGCAGCTATCTCGCGATGTTCCCCGGTATCAAAGCGGCCGACCTCGATGGCAGCCGTTCGCTGCTCAGCGCCCTCCAACGCCTCGTGGTTGACGAAGACCGCTGGCCCATCCTGACCGCGTTGTCGCTGGTGGGCGGTATCGCAGCGCTGTTCACCCGAACGCGTGCGGCGCGTTTCGCGCTGATTGGCACGCTGGTCTGGCTGCTGCTGTACCAGCTTCGCCCTACCGAAGTGAACTGGTTGGGGCGCGTGCTGCGCTATGACGGACATCTGGTGTACCGGTTCATCGGTATCGCCGACGTGTTCCTGCTCATGCTGATCGGTGTCGGTGGCGAGTGGATCTGGCGCGCCGTCGTGGATCGTCGGGTGGGACGCGTGAGCGACGCCGACACGGTGACGCCCGCCGCGCCGCGTTCCCTCGGTGCCCTGTTGGCCGCCACCGCAGTCCTACTAACGATCCTGGCACCGGCGGTGCGCGATCGCGCGATCTTCTTCGGTCGCGACGGCCGTGCGTTGACCGCGACGCGCGCGGCGTTGGCGGCCGATCCTGACCTGATCACCGTGCTCGATACGATCGCGGCCCAACCGGGTGGGCGCGCCTACATGGGTCTCGCCAGCAACGGCGGCAAGCAGTGGCGCATCGGTCCGCTCATTCGTGCGTACGACGTCCTCAAGGATCGTGGACTGCCCGCCGTCGCGCCGTTGTTTCAGGGGTTGTCGCTCAACGCGGATCTGGTCGTCAGCTTCCGCGATCGCGATCCCGCGCAGTATGACTTGCTCGATGTCCGCTACGTGGCGCTGCCCAGCGGTGCGCCGGTGGACGGATTCATGACGCCGCTCGCGCGCACATCGCGCTACACGGTGTATCGCGTGGCCACCACCGGTATCGCGACCTATGGCGCGGTGGTGGAACGGCACGCGGCCGGTTCGCAGCTCGACCTGCTGCGCGGCGTGGACCAATGGAGCAAGAGTGCAGGGCCGGCCGCGAAGCAGTTCATCCGCTGGGACTTCCGCCAGCCGAGCGCGCCGTTGGTGGCCACGGGGGCCTGTCCCGGCGGCGGTCGCACGCTCTCGGAGCATGCGGCGGCGGGGATCATCGATCTGGTGGTGGCATGCGATTCACCCTCGTCGCTCATCATCAAGACGACGTACCATCCGAATTGGCGGGTAACCGTGGACGGCAAGCCGGTGCCCACGTACATGGTGTCACCGGTGTTCATCGGTATCGACCTTCCCGCCGGACAACACACGATCGCCGCGCGCTACACGATGGCGACCGCCAAGTGGATGCTGCTCGGCATGGGTCTGGTCGTGCTTGTCGGTGTGCTGGTGCTGCGCGATCGGCTCGATGCGCTGCCGCGTCGCCTCGTTACCGCCGCGCGGCTCGCTTAGCCTCGGCGTCCACGTCGGCTTCCCACGCCGTGAGCAGGGCCTGTAGCTCGCGCACGACGGCCGGATTGCTGGCCGCGACATCGTGCCGCTCACCGATGTCACGCGGCAGATCGAACAGCAGCAAGTCGTCACCGTCTACCACCAGTTTCCAGCGCCCGCGACGCACCGCGCGCTGCTGACGCTCGCGGGTGTCGATACGCCAGAAGAGCGGTCGTTCGGCCAATGCGGCGGCGCTTGCGCGGCCGACCAGCATCGGCACGAGGTCGCGTCCCTCGAAGTTGGTTGGAACCGGCGTGCGCGCGGCGGTGAGTACGGTGGCGGTGAGATCCATCGTGATGCCCGGTGTGTTGGCGGTACGCCCAGCCGGCAACACCGAGGGCCACCAGAAAATGGCCGGCACGCGGATGCCCCCTTCCCACAGCGTGTCCTTGCGATGGAAGAGCGGGGCGTTGTTCGATAGCCACTCGCCGCCGTTGTCGTTGGTGAAGATCACCAGCGTGTTTTTCTCGAGCCCGCGTTTGCGGAGTGCGGCCATGATCGTGCCGATACCACCGTCGGCGTGTTCCAGCATGGCGACATAATCAGCGCGGGTGGCGGGAATGGAATCGTCGGGACTCTGAAAGCGCCCGTTGTTCGCGGCGCGGGTGGCATGTCCCGGGCGCTGAAACGGCCAATGCGCGGCGTTGTAGGCGACTTCGAGAAAGAACGGCTGCGTGCTGCTGCTCTCGATGAAGCGCACGGCGCGTGACGTGATGAGATCCGTCATGTAGCCGGTATCGCTCACGGCCACACCGTTCTCATTCAGGTCGTGCATCCCGTCGATGCCGCGGGTGTGCGTGTAGAAGTCGATGTAGCCGGCGAGGAAGCCGTAGAAGTAGTCGAAGCCGTGCGTGTTGGGTGAATACTCGGGCAGATATCCCAGATGCCATTTGCCCACGAGCCCCGTGCGATAGCCGGCGTTCTTGAGCAACCGCGGGAGCGTGCTGCCGTTGGCGGGGAGCCCCGTCTGCAGCGACGGTCCGGCCGTACTGAGGGCGCGCTCGAGCGACACGCGTTGCTGATAGCGCCCTGTGATGAGTGCAGCGCGGGTGGGCGTACACTGCGGCGACGCGTAGAAGTCCGTAAGCCGCACGCCGCCGCGGGCGAGCCGATCGATGTTCGGGGTGCGGATATCGCGCGAGCCGTAGCTGCCGATGTCCCCGTAGCCGACGTCGTCGGTGAGCACCAGGATGATGTTGGGTCGTGCGCCACCGTCTGCAGGCGTCTGCGCGCCACTGCCCGCCGGAAGCGCCACCGTGCACAGCACGCACAGCGACAGGGCCACACGTCGAAGCAGCATCATGCGCGTTTCCTCCCGTATCCGGTGATCACCGCAACGAGCACCGTCGCGACCAGCGCCCACGCGTAGGTGTTGTAGAGGCCCACCGTACCGGCGGCCAGGGCCGGCATGCCGAACGCTTCGCCGCTGCGACTCGCGCTGGCCGTCAGAATAGTGGGCAGAAAATACGGCAGCAGGAACGGCCACGTACACACGGTGAGGTCGAGCAGATTGGCGCGACGATAGCCGTCGATGCCGAAACGCTCACCGGTTTGTCGCGCGAATTCACCAACGGCCAGAATGGCCACCACACTGTGCGTGGTGAGCAGCACCGCCGCCGACACCACGCCCACCATCCATCCCTCGGCGGCGCGCGCGGAGTGCGCCCGCTGCTCCGACGCGCGTACCAACCGGTCGAGGACGTCGGTGGCTTGCAGCGTTCCCACCAGTGCCACGAGCAGCAGCGTGAACACGCTCACACCGATCGCGCGCTGCATGCCGTCAACCAGCACGCCCGTCGCCCCGAACGTACCCGGCGCAATGTGCAGCAAGTCGAAGGGCGTCACCAACTGAAACGCGAGGGCGATACCCACCGCGGTCGCCACGCCGGTCAGCAGCGCGGTAATGAGATGCGTACGGCGCAGCAGCATCGCGATCACGAGCGCGGGCGAAATGAGCAGCACGAGTCCCTTCGGCGACGTGGGCGCTGTCTGCGCTGCATCGGCGACCGTGGTGCTTGCGGCGCTGACGACCGTGCCACCGCCCAAGAGCGCCGACGCCACCAATGCCACGAGCCCCGCCGGTATGGCATAGCGCAGCCGACTGCGCACGGTGCCGCCGATGTCCACGCGCTGCGTGCCGCTCGAGGCAATCGTGGTATCCGACACCGGCGACATCGAGTCGCCGAACGTCGCGCCGGCCAGCACCGCACCCATGAGGGCGGCTGGCATCGCGCCTGCTGCGCCACCGGCGGGATACAAGATCGGGCCGCACAGCAAGATCGTGCCAAAGCTCGTGCCGGTGGCCGTGGACACGATCGCGGTCGTGAGAAAGGTCGCCGCCACATACGCACCGCCGCTCAGCCCGAGCGTGCGCGAAGCCCAAGCGAGTCCGGTCACGAGGCCACCCGCACTCAACACCGCTCCCATCACGCCGGCGAAAAGCCAGGCGCACAGCATGACCATCACCACGCGCTGACTCATGCCGTCCAGCATCGCCTCGGCATACCGCTCGCGATCTTTCGCCAGCAGCAGGCCGAGCATGAGCGCACCCAGGAGAATCGGCCAGAAGCCCTTCTCGTCGGGCGCACCGTTCAGCGCGAGCCACGCCACGCCGCCAAGGAAGGCCGCGAACGGGGCGAGCGCACCCGCCAGCCCGCCGTGGAACGTGAGCGGCGTCGGGGACGGAGCAGGGGAGGGCGATAGGCTGGACATATGGCAGGAGAAGGTCGTGTGGCGCTATCGTTCGCGCCATGTCTGAGACCAATCGGGACCCCGCACCGAACGCCACGACACCCGCGCGCGACGACGCCTTCACGCTGTTCGATCTGCGGGTGGAGGTTATCGCCACCGACCGTCCCATGGTCTGCAATCACCAGGCGGGTGACTCCTTCACACTGCGCGGGGAGAACCTCGAGTTCCCTGCGGGCCAGACGTTTCCGCTCTATCCGCTGGCGGCCCTGCTGCCGCTGCTACCGGCCAAACAGCGCCCCACGCATCCCAACGACTGGATGACCACCGACGCCGAGATCGCCTGTCCCGATCCGCACTGTGGCGGTCGGTTCCGCATCACGCGCACGGGCACCACGACGTTTCGTCATGCCGACGTCACGCTGGTGCCGCTGCCTCCGGCACCGGAGGCGTCGTGAGCGCCATTCAGCATCCGCCGGTTCCCACGCGCGAGCTGGCACCCGGCTACGTCATTCCCCGTCTCATCAAGGGCGGCTGGCAGCTGGCCGGTGGACACGGCACGGTCGATCGCGCGCATGCCATCGCCGACATGGTCGCCTTCGCGGAAGCGGGCATCACGGCCTTCGACTGCGCCGACATTTATACCGGCGTGGAGGAGCTCATCGGTGAGTTCCTGGTCGGCTGGCATGAACGCTACGGCGCCGCTGCCCCCACGATTCGCGTGCACACCAAGTGTGTGCCTGACCGTGATGCGCTGCCCACGCTCACCCGTGCCGACATCGAGCGTCTCATCGACCGCTCGCTCGCGCGACTCGGGGTCGACGCGCTCGACCTCGTGCAGTTCCACTGGTGGAATTTCGATATCCCTGGCTGGCTCGAGGCGGCGGGCCATCTGGCCGAGCTCAAACGCATCGGCAAGATCCGACAGCTTGGCGTGACGAACTTCGATACCCCGCGCCTGCGCGCATTGCTCGACGCCGGCATTCCGATCGTGTCGCATCAGGTGCAGTGCTCGCTGCTCGATCGCCGCGCTCTGGGCGACATGGCCGCGCTCTGCGCCGAACGCGGCGTCGGGCTACTCACCTACGGCGCACTGGCAGGCGGCTTCTTTCACGAGCGCTGGCTCGGTGTCAGCGAGCCGATTGCGCCACTCGAGAACCGCTCGCTGGTGAAGTACAAACTGATCATCGACGAGTTCGGCGGCTGGTCCGCGTTTCAGCAGTTGCTGCGCACCATGCGTGGCATCGCCGACACCCACGCCACCACGATCGGCGCGGTGGCGATCCGTGCCGTCCTGGACGAACCCGCCGTGACCTCGGTGATCTTCGGCGCGCGCCACGCCGACCATCTGCCCGCCACGCTGGCGTCACTATCGCTGGAGTTCGCGCCGTCCGAACGGGCGGCGCTGCAGGCGTTGGTGGCTGCGGCGCCCGGTCCACACGGGGATGTGTACGAGCTGGAGCGCGACATGACAGGCGTCCACGCCGGCATCATGCGGTACAATCTGAACACGGCCTGACCTGTCGGTCCGGAGGATGGATACGAGTGGAGAGGGACTGTTCCAGCCTGACACGGATACCAGCGGAAACCGACCGTTCCAGCCTGACACGGATACGAACCGATACGAACAGACAGCAACGGATCATCTTCATTGCGCGACGGACTCGGCAGCTCGGCGGCGGTTCAATTCTAGAAGTTGAAACGCGTGCGTCCGCCGGGGTTCCGTCGCGTTCACGGAGCCGATCCGTTCGCAGCGGTTGCTATCAGTTCGTATCTGTGTCAGGCAGGAACCGCCCGTTTCCGCTGTTATCCGAAACGCAGCAGAGGATGGATACCAGCGGAAACCGACCGTTCCAGCCTGACACGGATACGAACCGATACGAACAGACAGCAACGGATCATCTTCATTGCGCGACGGACTCGGCAGCTCGGCGGCGGTTCAATTCTAGAAGTTGAAACGCGTGCGTCTGCCGGGGTTCCGTCGCGTTCACGGAGCCGATCCGTTCGCAGCGGTTGCCATCAGTTCGTATCTGTGTCAGGCAGGAACCGCCCGTTCCCGCCGTTATCCGAAACGCACCAGAGGATGGATACCAGCGGAAACCGACCGTTCCAGCCTGACACGGATACGAACCGATACGAACAGACAGTAACGGAGCATCCTCAGTGCGCGACGGACTCGGCAGCTCGGCGGCGGTTCATTTCTAGAAGTTGAAACGCGTGCGTCCGCCGGGGTTCCGTCGCGTTCACGGAGCCGATCCGTTCGCAGCGGTTGCCATCGGTTCGTATCTGTGTCAGGCAGGAACCGCCCGTTTCCGCTGTTATCCGAAACGCACCAGAGGATGGATACCAGCGGAAACGGACTGTTCCAGCCTGACACGGATACGAACCGATACGAACAGACAGTAACGGATCATCCTCCGTGCGCGACGGACACGGCGGCTCGGCGGCGGTTCAATTCTAGAAGTTGAAACGCGTGCGTCCGCCGGGGTTCCGTCGCGTTCACGGAGCCGATCCGTTCGCAGCGGTTGCTATCAGTTCGTATCTGTGTCAGGCAGGAACCGCCCGTTTCCGCTGTTATCCGAAACGCACCAGAGGATGGATACCAGCGGAAACCGACTGTTCCTGCCTGACACGGATACGAACCGATACGAACAGACAGTAACGGAGCATCCTCCGTGCGCGACGGACACGGCGGCTCGGCGGCGGTTCAATTCTAGAAGTTGAAACGCGTGCGTCCGCCGGGGTTCCGTGGCGTTCACGGAGCCGATCCGTTCGCAGCGGTTGCTATCAGTTCGTATCTGTGTCAGGCAGGAACCGCCCGTTTCCGCTGTTATCCCATGTCGAATTTCCCATCCCCCGTTCGACCAGATGGTGTCCACCCTGATTCACCATCCGCCAGGAGCTTGAAGTATGAAGTATCTCTGCCTGATCTACGACGCCGAGTCTACGCTGGCCGCCATGTCGCCCGATGACATGGGCGCCTTTATGGGCGAATACGGCACGTTCACCAATGACATCATCGCCAGCGGCAACATGATCGCCGGCGAGGAGCTGCAGCCGGTGCACACTGCCACCACCGTGCGGATCCGCAACGGCAAGATGTCCACGACCGACGGGCCGTTCGCCGAGACGAAGGAACAGCTCGGGGGCTTCTACCTGATCAACGCGCGCGATCTCAACGAGGCCATTCAGATCGCCTCGCGTATTCCGTCGGCGCGCACCGGCAGCATCGAGGTACGGCCCATCTCCACGCAGATGGACTGAGGCGATGAGGGGCGACGCGATCGAGGCCGTGTATCGGGAGGAATCGCGTCGCATCCTCGCCACGCTGATTCGCGTCCTCGGTGATTTCGATCTCGCCGAGGAGGCGATGCAGGATGCCTTCGCCGCGGCGGTCGAGCGGTGGCCGGTGGATGGTGTTCCGGCCAATCCGCGCAGCTGGCTCATCTCGGCGGGGCGGTTCCGCGCCATCGACCGATTGCGTCGCGCTACGCGCTTCGCCACGCGTGTCGCGGAACTCGGGCTGCAGGCCGCCGAGTCGCACGAGCCTGCGCTCGACGACGAGGCCATCGCCGACGATCAGCTGCGCCTGCTGTTCACGTGCTGCCATCCAGCGCTTTCGCCCGATGCGCAGATCGCGCTCACGCTGCGCGAAGTGTGCGGGCTCACCACCGAAGCCATCGCGCACGCATTCCTGACGTCGGCATCGACCATCGCGCAGCGTATTGTGCGCGCCAAAGCCAAGATTCGCGACGCGCGCATTCCGTACGCCGTGCCGTCGCCGGCTGATCTCCCCGATCGGCTCGATGCCGTCTTGCATGTGATCTATCTCGTGTTCAACGAAGGCTATGCGCCATCGAGCGGGACCGACGTGACGCACGCGTCGCTGTCGGCCGAGGCCATCCGGTTGGGGCGGGAACTCATGCTGTTGCTCGATGAGCCGGAATTGCACGGACTCGTATCACTCATGTTGCTGCACGAGGCACGGCGCGACACCCGAACCGGCGTCGATGGCGAGATTGTTCTGTTGGAAGATCAGGACCGCAATCGTTGGAATCGCGAGCTGATCGCCGAAGGCAGCCAACTCGTACAGCGCGCCCTGCGAAGCCGTCGCATCGGAGCGTTCTCGTTGCAGGCGGCAATCGCGGCGGTGCACGCGGAAGCGCCGACCGCAGCGGCAACGGATTGGCAGGAAATCGTGGCGCTCTATGATCTGCTGCTGCGCGCCGACCCCTCGCCCATCGTGGAACTCAATCGTGCGGTCGCCGTGGCGATGCGTGATGGCGCTGCCGTCGGCATCGCGATAATCGATGCACTGTTCGCGCGTGGTGAATTGGCGCAGTACCGCTACGCACACGCTGCTCGCGCCGAACTCTGTACACGGGCGGGGCGCTTGGCTGACGCGCGTGAAGGATTTGCGCGGGCGCTTGCCATGAGCGCGTCGGAGCCGGAGCGACGGCTGCTTCAGGCTCGGCTAGCGTCCGTCACTGGGCATTCCAGCGAGCGATAACACCGGGCGTGGTTGACCCGCTCTGCGCCGACGCGCATGCTTTTGGGACGAGACGCAGCAGCAGGCCACGCTTGCCCATCCCCGCATGCCATCGCCCGACTGGCAACAGACTCTCCGCGCACTGGACGTCGGCGTCGTGGTTCAGGCGCGCGACCTGTCTATCGTGTACGCGAACCCGAAGGCCACCGAGATGCTCGGGATCGCCGCCGCCGAGATGACATCGCGAACCACCGATGATGCACGGTGGGATGTCGTCGAGGCCAACGGCGATCCCGTGGCACCGGATGAGCATCCCGGGCCGCGCGCGTTACGCTCGGGAGAGCCGGTTCGCGGCGTCATCCTCGGGGTCCGCCGCGACGATTCACCGGAGCGGGCCTGGATTCAGGTGTCGGCCATACCTGAGCGAGCCGACAATGGGGTCGTTGAGCGCGTCGTCATCACGCTGAGTGACGTCAGCGATGCGCACCGCGAGTATCGCGAGCAGGACGCCATGTACAAATCGGTGTTCCGCTCGATGTCCGAGGGGCTCGTGATTCACGCGCCAGACGGTTCGATCCGTGCCGCGAATGTCGCGGCCGAGCGCGTCCTCGGTCTCACGGTCGAGCAGATGTCGGGACGCGCGGCGACCGATCCGCGGTGGCGGCTCATCACGACCGACGGCGCGTCGGCCGGCCCCACGGTGATCCCATCGGAGATCGCGCGTCGGACCGGACGGCCCGCCGGTGAGACGATACTTGGCGTCGAGCGACCCACGGGAGAACTGGCGTGGCTGGACGTGCGCGCGGATCCGATCTTCGACGTTGGTGACGAAACGCTCCGCGGCGTTGTGGCCACGTTCACCGATATCACGGTCGAGCGGGAGACGACGCTCGCCCTTGAAGCAAGTCGTGCACAGATCCAGCGCGTGCTCGATGCCGTGCCAGGTGTCGTGTACCAATTCCTGCGCCTCACGGAAGGGCCCGACGAAATGCCCTTTCTTGCGGGGCGCATTCGCGAAGTGCTTGGTGTCGATCCAGCCGACGCCCTTGTCAACCCGATGCTGTTGCCGAAGCTGCTGGCCACGTCAGAAGAAGTGGCACTCCTCGGCAATATCAAGCACTCGGTCAACAAAGAAGAAATCTTCGATCACGTGCTTCCAGTCACCCTGCCTGAGCGCGGCCTGCGATGGCTGCGCGTGCACGGCATGCCCGAGCGTACGGAGCAGGGCATTCTGTACACCGGTGTGATTCTCGACGTGACCGAGGAATACCGCATGGCCGAAGCGTTGCGCCGACGTCAGCGGCGCGAGGCGATGGGTGATATGGCGGCGGGCATCGCCCACAACTTCAACAACATGCTGGCGGTCATTCTCCCCAATATCGAGATGGCGTACGAAGACGCGCCCGCCGAGACGCGGGATGCGTTGGCGGACGCGGCGCGTGCCGCGAGTAGTGCAGCGGATCTGGTGCGCCGGATGCTGGCCTTGGGACGCGTTGAACCGTCGATCACCGACGCGCCGGTGGATTTTGCCGCGATCACCCGCGAAGCCGTCCACATTTGCCGTCAGACATTCGATCGCGGCATCACCATCGTCGATGAAATCGAGGTGCCCGCCGCATTCGTACGTGGCAATCCCAGCGAGCTGCAGCAGGTGGTACTCAACCTCTGTCTCAACGCGCGTGACGCGATGGTCGGAGGCGACCACTGTCGACTCATCTTACAATTGGAAGCAGACGGGACCGATGCCGTGATTCTCACGGTGCGCGACTCCGGCCATGGCATGTCGCATGACACGCTACAGCGTCTTGGCGAGCCGTTCTTCTCCACGAAGGGACCCGGCGGGGGTACCGGGCTCGGGCTGGCGTCGGCCTTTCACAGTATCGCCGACGCGGGCGGCACTTGGCGAGTGGAATCGACTCCGGGGGTTGGCACCGCCTTCTTCGTGCGCCTGCCCCTCGTCGCGCCGCAGAGCAACGACGACCTCGCGTCGTCACCGTCGCAGTACGCGTTTCCGGCGGGCGTGGTCCTGCTGATCGACGATGAGCCGATGGTGCGCACCGCCGTTGCGCGTCAGCTGACCCGAGGCGGCGTGCGCGTGAAGCTGGCCGAGAGTGCGGAAGTGGCGCTCGACTGGTTGCGCGACGTGCGCGATGAGCCCGTATTGGCGGTCATTCTCGACCTGTCGATGCCGGGCTTATCGGGCGTTCAGGCGTTGCCGCAGATCCGTTCCCATCTCCCCCGTGTGCCGGTCATCGCGCTCTCGGGCTACGTGCCCGACGCGCAAGAACTGACTGACGCCGCGCTGATTCTGCAGAAGCCGATCAGCGGTCGCGAACTCTTGAATGCCCTGCAGTCCGTAATCGGATAGCCGGCACGATGGGCCTATTCCGGCAGCCGATCGATCATCGGTTGCGTAATCAGCACGCGACCTTTGTCCGTTCGGCGGAACCGCGTGGCATCCTTCTCCGGGTCTTCACCGACCACGAGACCGGCGGGAATGACCACGCCGCGATCGATGACCACATCGCGCAGCCGGGCGCCGCGGCCGATCTCGACGTACGGCTGCACTACCGCGCCGTCGAGGTGCGCGAACGAATGGACCTTGACGCCGGTAGAGAGCAGCGATTTCTCGACGTGCGAGCCTGACACGATACAACCGCCGGCCACCAGTGAATTGATGGCCGCGCCGCGGCGATGGGTGTCGTTGTGCACGAATTTCGCCGGCGCCGTGATTTCGCTGTAGCTCCAGATCGGCCAGTTCTGGTCGTACAAGTCGAGCGATGGGATCACGCTGGTGAGATCGATGTTTGCCTCCCAGTACGCGTCGATCGTGCCGACGTCGCGCCAATAGGCTTCCAGCTCGCGATGCGCCTTCACGCACGACGTGCCGAAGCGGTGCGCGACCGCCTTGCCGTTGGCCACGACGTACGGAATGATGTCCTTGCCAAAATCACGTGACGAACTCGGGTCGGCGGCATCGCGGCGCAGCAAGTCGAACAAGAACGTGGTCTTGAACACGTAGATGCCCATGCTCGCCAGCGCCATCTCGGGATTGCCGGGGATACCCGGCGGGTCGGCCGGCTTCTCGAGGAAATGCACGATGCGATCATCGGCATCGACATGCATCACGCCGAACCCCGACGCGTCCTTGCGCGCGACTTCGAGGACCCCGACCGTGACGTCGGCGTTCTGCGCCACGTGCTGTTCGAGCATCTGCTCGTAGTCCATCTTGTAGATATGATCGCCGGCCAGGATCACCATGTACTCGGGGTGATACGCTTCGATGATATCCATGTTCTGATACACGGCGTCGGCGGTGCCGTCGTACCACTGCGTTTCGCTCACACGCTGACTGGCCGGCAGAATATCGAAGCTTTCGTTGCGTTCGGGACGCAGGAAGTTCCAGCCGCGCTGCAAGTGGCGGATGAGGCTGTGCGCCTTGTACTGCGTGGCCACGCCGATGCGACGAATGCCCGAGTTGAGCGCATTGGAGAGCGCGAAGTCGATGATGCGCGTCTTGCCGCCGAAATACACGGCCGGCTTGGCCCGTCGATCGGTCATCTCGTAGAGACGGGAACCACGGCCGCCCGCCAGCACGTAGGCCATGGCGGTACGGGCAATCGTGCTCGGGCGGGATGGTGACGTCATATCGGGGATACTCGCAATCGGGAAAGAAATCGCCTTCTCCCCATTCTGTGTCGCGGGTTCATCGCGCGGAAGGGTGTCCCGGAGCGATTCTGGACTGCATTTTTCAGCAATGAACGTCCTCTTCGCGGCTGCTGAAGTCGCACCCCTGATCAAGACCGGTGGACTGGCTGACGTGGCCGGTGCCCTGCCGGCGGCGCTGCGGCGCGCGGGACACGACGTCCGCGTGGTGATGCCCTACTTCCGCGAGCTGCGGGAGCGCGGCATTCCGGTGGAAGGCCCCATTGCCGCGTCGTTCCTCACGGTCGGCGAGCGGCAGGAAGAGCTGCGCGTCTGGCGATTGGCCGACAGCGAGACGCCGGTGTATCTGCTCGACATTCCCGCCGCGTTCGAGCGCACCGCGATCTACGGGGAAGGGGACGACGATCGCCGGTTCATTCTCTTTGCGCGCGGGGTGCTCGCGCTCATGCAGCAGCTGCGTGAAGTGGAACGGTGGCAGGTCAAGGTGGTGCACAGCCACGACTGGCATGCGGCGCTGATCGCGAACTATCTCAAGACGTACCTGGCGTACACCTTTGGCCATGTCGCCACGGTGTTCACGATCCACAACCTCGCGTACCAGGGGCAGCGCAGCACCAAGACGCTGGCGCTGGCCGGACTCACCGAAGGCGGGTTGCCCGAGGACAGCATGGGTCCCGGGATCGCGGGCACCTTCAACTTCATGGCGCGCGGTATCCTGTTCAACGACGTCGTGACCACCGTGAGTCCCACGTACGCGCAGGAAATCATGACGCCCGAGTACGGTGAGCGGCTGGATGGATTGCTGCGCGCGAAGCGTGATCGCGTAGCTGGTATTCTCAACGGCATCGACCGTGTTGCGTTCGATCCATCGACCGACGCGCACCTCGCCGCGACCTTCGATGTCGAGGACATCGCGGGCAAGGCCGTCTGCAAGGCCGCGCTGCAGGAAGAGTTCGGTCTGCCGGTGGCCCCCGATCGCCCGCTGCTGGGGATTGTGTCCCGGTTGGTGGAGCAGAAGGGGCTCGATCTGCTCGACCAGGCCATGCCGTGGCTGCTCCAGCGTACCGATGCGCAGCTGGTCCTGCTCGGTTCGGGCAATGCGCACCTGCAGTTCGTGATGCAGCAGCACGCACGGGCCCATCCACACCGCATCGCGGCGCGCATTGGGTTCGACGCCGCGCTGGCGCAGCGTATCTATGCGGGCAGTGACGCGTTCCTCATGCCGTCACGCTTCGAGCCGTGCGGACTGGGGCAGATGATTGCGCTGCGCTACGGTAGTGTGCCGATCGTGCGGGCCACCGGTGGCCTGAATGATACGGTGCGTGAAGGCTACGACGGCAACGGCTTCCGTTTTCATCCGTACGACGTGCGCCACTTCACCGACGCCATCGCACGGGCGCTGCAGGTGTATCAGGACCGTGAGAGCTGGGCGTTGCTGCGGGCCCGCGGTATGCGTGAAGACAACTCGTGGGATCACGCCGCACAGCAATACGGTGGCGTCTACGACTGGGCGGCGAAGCTGACCCGCTAGACGGCGCTCGCGATCGCTGAACGCACACACAGCACCAGATCGGCCGCGCTCCACGGTTTCTGCAGCATCGGATCGTCCGAGGGCGCCTTCGATCGCCCGTCGTCGTCGATCGCCCCGGGGTGTCCGGTGACCCAGAGCAGCGGCGTGTCGGGCGCAAAGCGTCGACGCGCATCCAGCACGCGCACACCGCCACCGCGCGGCATGACGATATCCGACACGATCACGGCATATGGCGTCGACATCGCCGCCGCCTCGATCTGCTCGGCCGCGCTATCGCCATCGATCGCCTCGACCACCTGATAACCGGCGCGGCGCAGCACCCGGGCCGCGAGTCCCCGAATGGCGTCATCGTCCTCGACGAGCAGGACCCGCTCGCCGTGGTGCACATCGTGGGAAGGTTCGTTGGTGCTGATCGGAATCTGTATCGCCGGCGTGCTCGCGATCGGCAGCAGTAGGCGGACCGTGGTGCCGACGCCCTCATCACTCTGCACCTCGGTACGTCCGCCCATCTGCTCGATCAGTCCGTACACCATGGCCAGGCCGAGCCCCGTGCCTTCGCCTACTTTCTTCGTGGTGAAGAACGGATCGAACGCACGCCCCAGCACGTCCTTCGACATGCCGATGCCGGTATCCGTGACGCTGATGCCGATGAATTGATCGACTTCGCGAAGCGCGATGCGAACGACGCCGCCACGCTCCTGCATGGCATCACGCGCATTGTTGACGAGATTCAGCAGCATCTGCTCGGTCGCCGTCGCGTCGACCCAGGCTTTCGGCAGCCCCGACCGCCGCTCGTGCTGCACGGAAATGGTATCGGGCAGCACGCGCCGCACCATCGCGGTCACGGTCGCGACCAGGGCGTCGAGGTCCACGGCGTCGCAGTGCAGTTGTCCCTGACGACCGAACGCCATGAGCTTGCGCACCATCTCCGCACCACGCTGCGCGACGCCGCGAATCGCCGTCAGGCCATCACGCGTGGTGCGATCATGCGGGCTGTCGGGATGCAGCAGGAAATCCGTCTCGGCCATTACGACCGTGAGCAGATTGTTGAAGTCATGCGCGATACCACCGGTGAGTTGACCCAGTGCTTGCATCTTCTGCGCCTGGCGCAGCTCCTGCTCCATCTGCCGCGCGGCCGTCACGTCACGCAGCTGTGCGAGATGACGGCCGGGGATGATGTTGGCGCGGGCCACATATTCGATGTCGACGCTCGTGCCGTCGGGTCGGATGCCGCGCATTGTGCCACGCGTGGTGCCTTCGAGCAGCAGTTCGCGCTGTTGACGACGGAGAGTGTCGGTGTTGTCGGCGCTCATGATATCGGATATGCGCGCGCCCGAGATCTGCGCCTCGGTGCGCCCCAGCATCCGTGCGACCGCGGGATTGCCCACCAGCAAGCGCAGGTCATCGTCGAAAATGATGATGCCGTCGAGCGCCGTCTCGAAGATGGCGCTGAACTGCGCCAACGCGACAGAGCGCGCTTCCTGGTCGCGATGGCCGTGCGTGGTCTCGAGATGTTGGATCACCGCACCCGGTTCGTCCTCGGTGACCGACATTAGCACGCGAAACCAACGGGGCGAACCCAGCACATTGACGGCACACTCGTGCTCGAAGGCCGCCGCCTCGCCGCGCAGCAACAGGTCCAAGCCATCGAGCACGCGCTTGCGGTCGTCGGGGCCGACCCGTACGACCGACGCGACGACGTCGGCGTAGCGCTGGCCGATGCCGCCGTCGGAGAAGGGCAGGGCCTGCGTGGTGGCCGACCGATGCCACGCCGCGTTGCCGAAGTCGATACGCCCGTCGCCATCGACCATCACTACCGTGTACGGCAGCGCATCGACGATGGCGGTAAGCGGCCGTATCAAGTGACTCTGAGGCATACCCGGAATGTGCAGCCCCCAGATGGCACGCGATAGGGAACCAAGGGCGTAGTTCCCGCGCCGTTCCGTCACCGCTCCCTTGCGAGTCGGGTTGCCCGGGACGCACGTTTGCGGCATGCTGACATCTCATCTGCGCCGCGTCGTTGGCTACGCGGTCGCCCTCGTTGCGCTCTCGGTGACCGTGCCCCGAGTCGCTCATGCCACCTGGTCGGTGATCGCCGTCGACGCCGCCACCGGTCGCGTGGTCATCGCGTCGGCCACCTGCGTCAACAACAACGACGCCTTCCTCATGGGCATTCAGGCCGTGGTCGTGCCCGGCAAGGGCGTGGCGGCCTGCCAGGCCGGCGTGGACGGCACGCACGCCAATCAGATGCTCGTGTACCGCGAGCTCCAGAAGGGCACCGACCCGGCGCGCATCATCGAGATGCTCTCCGAAGATCCCGCCTTTCAATCACGGCAGTTCGGTATCCTCGACCTCACCGGACGCAGCGCCGGACACTCGGGGCTCACCAACGGCTACGTCAGCCAGGACATTCAGGGCCGCGTGCCGGGCACGCAGATCTACTACTCCATTCAGGGCAACATCCTGCGACCGGGCGAAGTGATTCCGAACGCGGTGAAGGCCTTTCTGCACACCAAGGGCGCGCTCACCGATCGCGTCATGGCGGCGCTCGAAACGGCCGATCAGTACGGTGGAGACAGTCGCTGTGTCTGTCCGCCCCTGCCGGCCGACGGCTCAGCCCCAGCGAGTCCGTGTGAAGGACGCACGTCGTACATCGCGTACATCCTGATGGCCAATTCGAACGACACCAGCGGTGACTCGCACAGCAACGGGACGTACGCGATGTATCTCACGGTGGTGCAGCCGGAGCATGGTGGACCGAACGCCATCAAAGCCGGTGAGAATTTGAATCCGGTGAAGACGCTGCGCGCCCGGTACGACGTGTGGCGCAAGCGTCAGCCGAAGTCGTTCTCATGAGCGCCGCGATGATGAAGCTTCAGACTCGTCTTCTGGTCACCACCGCTGCGATGTGCGTCTCCACCAGCGCCTTCGCGCAGGCTCGTCCGGCGACACCCGCCACCCCCGCCGCGCCGCAGCCCGCGCGCGCTCCCGCCCGCGCTGCGATGCGCGTGATGACGCTCACCTCGAGTGCCTTCACCGACGGCGGGATGATTCCGGCGCGTCACGCGCAAACGGGACGCGATGTGTCGCCTGCGCTGAGCTGGAGTGGTGCGCCTGATTCCACCCGCAGCTTCGTGCTGCTGGTACATGATGCCGATGCCGCGATCGGTGACGGCACCGATGACCTGCTGCATTGGATGGTGTGGAACATCCCCGGCACCGCCACGTCGCTTCCTGAGGGTGTACCGCAAGGCGCGCAGGCGTCGAACGGCATGCGCCAGATCAGTGGGACGGGTCCGTACTATCGTGGCCCGGCGGCGCCAGCCACCGGACCGGCGCATCACTACGTGTTCGAGCTGTACGCTCTCGATGCCATGGTGAACGTGGCGCCGACCGGCATGTCGCCGCCACTCACACGACGTGACGTGATGGCGGCCATGGCGTCGCATGTTCGCGGCAAGGGTGTGCTGGTGGGTCTGTACAAGCGGCCGGCACCGTGACGTCACAGGTGAACGACACGAACGTCGAAATCGATTTCCCCACCATCGAGGCGATCCGCGCCAACCGCGCACGACTCGGCGATCGCGTGATCACCACGCCGGTGCGGTTGCTGGTCGACGACGCGCTCGCCCGCGCGGTGGGTGATACCACGCGCGTCTGGCTGAAAGAAGAACTCTTTCAACGCACCGGCAGCTTCAAGCCGCGCGGCGCGCTGTCGGTCATGCTCGATCTCGATGCCGCGGCACTGGCGCGCGGCGTGGTGGGCGTGTCCGCCGGCAATCACGCCATCTCGCTCGGCTACTCGGCGCGCGTGCTTGGCACCACCGCCACGGTGGTCATGCCTAAAACGGCGAACGCCTTTCGCGTAGAGGTGTGTCGTGAGCTGGGCGCCACCGTGGAGCTGGTGGACAACGTGCACGCCGCCTTCGCGCGCGTGAAGGAGATCGAAGCGAGCGAAGGGCGTACGTTTGTGCATCCGTACGAGGGACCCAAGACCGTGCTCGGCACGGCCGGTGTGGGCATGGAGTTCATCGACCAGGTGCGCGCCGCCGGCGACGAGCTGGATGCGGTAATCGTGGCGGCGGGCGGGGGAGGACTCACCGCCGGCGTGGCCTGCGCAGTGAAGCAGATGAGCCCGAGCACTGCGGTGTACGTAGTCGAACCCGAGGGCGCCGACACCATGGCGCGCAGCTTCGCTGCGGGCTCACCGCAGTCGATCGACGCCGTGCGCACCATCGCCGACTCACTCGGTGCGCCGCGCTGCGAGCCGTATTCGTACGCGCTCAACCGACGCTTCGCCGACGAAGTGGTGCTGGTGAGCGACGATCAGATCCGCGACGCCATGCGACTCACCTTCCGCGCGGCGAAGCTCGCCGTGGAGCCGGCGGGTGCGGCGTCGCTGGCGGCGTTGATGTACCCACTACGCCAACGGCTCGAGGGGAAGCGCGTTGGCATAGTGGTGTGTGGCGCGAATATCGACGTGGCCACGTTTGCGGCGCAGTTGCTCGCGTGAGCACGTCATCGATCGCTCCCTCCGATACGGGCCTGATGGGCTGGTGGCGTGTCGCTCCCTCGCAGGCGCGCCGCGCACTTGTCGCCGCCTCGATGGGCTGGGCGCTCGACGCCTTCGACGTGATGCTCTTCTCGCTCACGCTTTCGGCGGTGATCGCGGAGTTAGGGCTCACGAAGGCGCAGGCCGGCGCGCTCGGATCGATCACGCTGCTGGGCGGCGCGGCGGGCGGCCTGTTCTTCGGATGGGTGGCCGATCGCTACGGACGCACGCGCTCCATGATTGCGAGCGTGCTGCTGTACTCCGTGTTCACCGCCGCCTGCGGCTTGTCGAACACGTTCTGGCAGTTCGCGTTCTTCCGCGCGCTGCTGGGACTGGGCATGGGCGGCGAGTGGGCCAGCGGTGCCGCGCTCGTGTCGGAAAGCTGGCCGGCCAAGTCGCGTGGGCGCGCGCTGGCGTTCATGCAAAGCGCATGGGCTATCGGCTTCGCCGCCGCAGCGACCGTGGTGGGATTCGTGTTGCCCGCCTACGGATGGCGCGCCGTGTTCTTCATCGGCATCCTGCCGGCGTTCTTCACGCTCTGGGTGCGTCGCAGCGTGGAAGAACCCGACGCCTGGAAGTCGTTGAACGCGGCGCGTCTCGACGCCGAACGCTCTGGTGCGGCCGCGAGGCCGAATGCACCGCGCGCGCACTCGGTGTTCGACATCTTCCGCGGCGCGATGTTCAAGCGCACGGCGGCGGTCACGTTCATGAACGCCTGCACGCTGTTCGGCTGGTGGGGCATGAACGGCTGGATCCCGGCGTATCTCTCGCTACCCGCCACGCAGGGCGGCATCGGCCTCAGCACCGCCACGATGTCCAAGCTGGTGGTGTTCATGCAGCTCGGCATGTGGCTGGGCTACGTGTCGTTCGGGTACATCACCGACGTCATGAGCCGCAAGAAGGTGTACGTCGTGTACCTGCTTGGCGCGAGCCTGCTGCTGCCCTTGTACGGCTCGTTGTCGAACCCGTTGTTGCTCCTGTTACTCGGACCGTTCGTAGCGTTCTTCGGCACCGGATTCTTCAGCGGCTTCGGCGCAGTCACGGCCGAGATGTACCCCACGCAGATCCGCGCGTCGGCGCAGGGATTCACGTACAACATCGGGCGCATCGCGAGCGCAGCGGCGCCGTTTACGGTGGGCACACTGGCTACGTCACGCGGATTTCAGACGGCGTTTGCGGTAGCGGGTGCGGCGTACCTGCTGGCCGCGCTCACGTGGTCGGTGATCCCGAATACGCAGGGGAAGGAGCTGGAGTAGGGGCTGCGCATGGGGGACAAGAACGAAAACAAGAGCGGAAACAAGCTGTTCCTGCTTGACACGGATACGAACCGATAGCAACAGCTGCGAACGGATCGATTCCGTGTATTCGACGGAATCCCGGCGGACCCCAAACGTTCAAATTCTTGAATTGAACAGCGGTCGAGCCGCCGAGTCCGTCGCGCACTACGGAGGATCGGTTGCTATCAGTTCGTATCAGTTCATATCCGTGTCAGGCTGGAACAGTCCGTTCCCGCTCATATCCGTAGAACCTCAGCCCGCAAACACCGCCCGCAGCTGCCCCATCGCCCAGGCCAGATCTTCGCGGCTCACCACCAGCGGCGGCGACAGTCGGATCACGGTGTCGTGCGTCTCCTTGCACAGCATGCCGTGCGCTTTGAGCGCCTCGCAATACGGCCGTGCCTTCTCGTGCAGCTCGATCGCGATCATCAGTCCGCGACCACGCACCGCCTTGATGGCGGGATGACGCAGCGTACGCACCTGCTCCAGGAACCACGCGCCCTGCTCGGCCGACCGTTCCACCAGCTGCTCGTCTTGCAGCACGCGTAACGCCGTGCGCGCCACGGCGCAGCCAAGCGGGTTGCCGCCGAACGTGCTGCCGTGCGAGCCGGGGCCGAACACGCCGAGCACCTCGCGGCGTGACACCACCGCCGACACCGGATAGAAGCCGCCCGACAGCGCCTTGCCCAGCACGTACATGTCGGGCGTCACGCCGTCGTGATCGCAGGCGAACATGGTGCCGGTGCGACCGAGTGCGGTTTGGATTTCATCGGCGATCAGCAGCACACGCTGCTCGGTGCACAACGCCGAGAGCTCGGCAAGGAATCCGTCAGGCGGCATGAGCACGCCGGCCTCGCATTGAATCGGCTCGATCAGCACGGCGCACGTATTCGCCGTCATCGCCTCCCGCACGGCGTCGATGTCGCCGAACGGCACCAGCACAAAGCCCGGCGCGAACGGGCCGAAGTCCGCCTTGTACGCCGGCTCCGACGAGAAGCCCACGATCGTCGTGGTGCGTCCGTGGAAGTTGTTCTCGAACGCAATGATCGTGGCCTGCCCTTCAGGGATGCCTTTCGTGCGATAGCCCCAGCGCCGCGCGGCCTTGATGGCCGTTTCCACCGCTTCGGCGCCGGTGTTCATGGGCAGCACCATTTCCATGCCGCACAGCGCCGCGAGTTCTTCGCAGAACGGCCCCAGCTGATCGTTGCGGAAGGCGCGCGAGGTGAGCGTGACGCGCGACGCCTGCTGCACCAGCGTGGCCAGAATGCGCGGATGACAGTGACCCTGATTCACCGCCGAGTAGGAGCTGAGGCAATCGAGGTAGCGTTTGCCTTCCACGTCGGTCACCCACGCGCCTTCGGCATGATCGATTACCAAGTCGAGCGGGTGATAGTTGTGCGCGCCCCATGCGTCTTCGCGGGCGATCAGTTCATCGGTGGCGGTCATCGTGGTCGGTGTCATGGTCGACGTCATCGTGCGCTCCGCGCTTAAAGAATCCGACGGCCGAACGCGCTCGCGATCAACTCGGCGCACAGTTCGGCGGTCTGGTTCTGTCGATCGAGAATCGGGTTGATTTCCACCAGGTCCATCGCCACCATCGCGCCGGAGTCGTGCACGATTTCCATCGCCAGGTGCGCTTCACGCAGCGTGGCGCCACCACGTACCGGTGTGCCCACGCCGGGTGCTTCAGCGGGATCGACCCAGTCGGCGTCGCACGACACGTGTATGCCACCGGTGCCCGTGGTCGCGATGCTCACCGCTTCGTCCATCACGGAACGCAGACCGCGCTCGTCGATGTCGCGCATGGTGAACGCATGCAGACCCAGCTCGCGGATCATGGCCCGCTCGGCGTCGTCGAGATCGCGCAGCCCCACGTACACGAGGTGCTCCGGACTCACCGCTGGAATGGCAGTGGACAGCTGACGCAGTGGACGATGCCCGAAGCCCAGCAGGTGTGCGACCGGCATGCCGTGCACGTTTCCGCTGAGGCTCGATTGCGGGGTGTTCAAGTCGGCGTGCGCGTCGAGCCAGATGAGTCCCGTGCGCTGTCCGCGTTCAGCAAGCGCGGTGGCGGTGCCGGCCACGGAGCCGGCAGCCAGCGAGTGATCACCGCCGAGCACCAGCGGTCGGATACCCGCGCGAACCGCAGCAGCGGTGCGTTCGGCCAGATCGATGCACACCTCGGTGATCGCATCGAGTACGGCGCGCGGCTCGTGTCCGAGCGACGTGCGATCGGGTACCGCGACGTTACCGGCATCGTGCACGGTGAGGCCCAGCCGTTCGAGCTGCGCGGCGAGGCTGGAGAGGCGCATGGCCGATGGGCCCATGTCCACCCCGCGGCGGCTGGCCCCCAGGTCCATGGGGACGCCGATCAGCTGGACGGTGCCGGTCCACGGTTTGACGACAGCACGGGCGGGGGAGGCGAAGGTCGCATTCATGTCTTCAAGGTGCCCATTTCGGCATGGTAGCAACAAGTTCAACGAATGACCATAAATGCTGTGCATACTGACGAAATGACGGCTAAATTTGACAGTATGCTCAAAAACCTCGACGCTCAGGACTTACGGCTGATCGGGCTGCTGCGCGAAAACGCCCGGATGTCGGTGGCGCAGCTGGCCAAGCAGCTCAAGGTGTCGCGGGGCACGGTGCAGAACCGCATCGACCGGCTCATCGCCGACAACGTGCTGTTGGGGTTCACCGTGCGCACCACGCCGGAAGCGGCGGCGCATCGGGTGCGGGCCATCATGTCGATCGCGGTTGAAGGCGACCGGATTGAAGGGGATCGCTCCGATGCAATCCTGCGCACGCTGCGGGGTTATCCCGAGGTGCAAGCGTTGTTTACGACCAACGGGCGATGGGACATCGTGGCCGAAATCGGCACCGACAGCTTGGAGACATTCGACGCCGTGTTGCGTCGCATTCGTGGCATCAAAGGCGTGGCCAATTCCGAAACCAGCCTTCTGCTGTCGACGCAAAAGCTCTGAGCACGAGCCTCGCGTCGACAGGAGAAGCGTCAGCGCTTACTTCACGCCGAGGTTCTTCTTGAGGAAGGCGATCGTCTTGGGCCAGCCGTCCTTCGTGGCGGCGAGATTGGCTGCTTCTTCCGCTTCGTCGCGCGTGGCCTTGGGGTCATCCTGCGCGCGCAGGAAGCCGTGCGTGGCGCCCTCGTAGTTCGTTCCCGAGTAATCCTTCTTGAGCCCCTTCATGATCGAATCGAGGGCGGGCATGGCGGCGGCGATGCGCGCGTCCTTCGATCCGTTCAACAGCATGACCGGCTGCTTGATCTTGGCAATGGAGTCGGTGTTGATGCTGGCCGGCACCGCGGCCGTGGTGGCCGTGGCCGGCGTGCCGCCGGTGGTGTAGGGCAGGCCGTAGAACGCCACGCCGCCCGAGAAGCCCTTCAGGCCGCCGTTGACGGCGTGCATGAACACCGTCTGTCCGCCCCAGCAGTAGCCGATCACGGCGTACTTCTGCTGCGCGCTGGGCAGCATCATGGCGTAATTCGCCGCCGCGCTGATGGCGCGATTCCGTTCGGCCGCGTTCACACCGGCGATCAGCTTGCGCGCCGAGTCGGACGAGAGTTCCACGCTGCTCGGGCCACCGCGCACCTTCGACAGAAAATCGGGAGCGATGGCGATGAAGCCGTCGGCCGCGACCTGATCGGCCACGCCACGCACCCACGTGGAGAGTCCGAAGATCTCATGCACCACGACCACGACCGGCGCCTTGGCACGGCTGTTCGGGCTGGTCGGGTACACTACCCACGCCATGATCGAGTCGGCCGAGCCGGCTTCCCACGCGATCTTCACCCACTCGGCGTGACGCGGGCTGGCCTTGAGACGGGCGGGGGCGGTGTTGTTGCTGGCGGGCAAGCCGGCGATCCCCTGCTGCGCGCTGGACGAGCGCATGGCGGGCATGGACAGGTCGGCGGCGTTCATGTGCGCCATGTGGTCATCGGCCATGGCCGACGAGGCCAGCGCACCCGACGTGTTGGACGATGAGCGCTGGAGCGTGCAGCCGGCGAGGATCGCGACGGTGGGCAGGGCCACGGCGATCAGGGAAATGCGGCGGGACATGGGAGCTTCCTGGCAAAGGTGGGAACGACTCACCGGAATCTCAGTGGGGAGAGACCGTCGCGCCAGCGGGCGCGCGACGCGGGCCAACGACAACGCGCCGCCACCTGGGGAGGTGACGGCGCGTTGGACCCAACGAGGAGCGGCTTAGTTGAACGTGTACCGCACACCCAGCTGCATACGCCACACGTCCGAGATGCCGGCCGTGTGCTGGTACGTGGTGTTGAGCAGGTTCGTGCCGAAGTTGCGGAGACGATACTGCAACGCGCCGTTGGCATCCGCACCCTGCGGAATCAGCGGCGTGCTGGACACCAGACGATCGCCCGCGCCCCACTTCTTGTTGATCAGGTTGTCGAGATTCAGGATGTCGAAGCGAATGGACAGCGTGTTGCGCTTGCCACCGACATTCTGGAAGATCTCCTGCGTGACGCCGAGATCGCTGCGGAACAGCACCGGCAGGAACACCGCGTTGCGCTCGGCATACTGACCGCGGCGCGCCGAGAGATACTTGTCCTGCGTGATGTACGCTTCCCACGCGGCCTGCTGCTCGGCCACGGTGAACACCTTCACCGGATTCGTCGTGACGACGCTGCCGGCGGCATTCACGCCGTACTGCTGGAAGTTCATCTCGGACGTGTTGCGCGGGATGTAGATCAGGTCGTTCGCGCCCGCCGCATCGCCGTTGGCGTCGGCGCTGAACGTGTAGCTGCTGTTACCCTGCGTACGACCTTCGGTGAAGAGCGAGATCGACGTCGCGCCGAACTTGAAGTACTCCTTGCGATACGACACGGCGACAAACACGCGATGTCCCGGCGAGAACGCCGAGAACTGCACGCCGGGATTGTTCGGGTCACCCGCCTGCGCATTCGCGGTCCAGTTCGTGCCGGCCGTCGAGCCGGGATCGTACGAGTTCTTCGTCACGCCGTACGCGTACGCCGACTTCGCAAAGAACCCGTTGGTGAACGATTTTTGCAGCGAGCCGGAGACGTTGTACGAATGTCCCGCGTTCGTGTTGCTGATCACGTAGGCCGCGGTCACGTTGCTGTTCACGCGATTGTTGCCCGACGTCCAACGCGGGCGCTTGTCTGCGCCGGTGAACGCGGAGTTGGCGGCCGGCAAGTTCGCGTTGATGTAGTACGGGCCGTTCATTTCCTTTCCGTACAGTCCTTCCAGCGTACCGATGACGCCCCACGGCAGGCGCCGATCGACGGCGATGTTCGAGCGCCACACCTGCGAGAACTTGTAGTCCGGCGCGGTGACGTTGAGCTCGTACGTCGCCGCCGGCGCGCCGGTCACGGTCGTCGGCTTGTACGTGTCGGGGTTCGGGTTGAACGGGCGCGTGGTCGTGTTGTCGCGCTGGTCGAAGCCGGTGAGCACGCCGGTGTTGCCGAGCTGGTTGGAGATCCACACATACGGCGGAGTGCCGCTGAAGATACCCGTACCGCCGCGCACCACCGTGCGACGATCACCCTCGACGTCCCAGTTGAAGCCGACGCGCGGCGAGATGAGCAGATTGGCGTCGGGCAGCTTGCCGGTGTTGTACTTGACGGCTGCGCCGGTCTGGTCGCGGAATGACAGGGCATTGGCCTGCGCGTTGTTGAACGCGGTGTTCTCGAACACTGGCAGGTCGATACGCAAGCCCGCGGTCACCTTGAGGTTGCGCGTCGCACGCCATTCGTCCTGCGCGTAGGCGCCATACGTGTTGACCCGCAGCGGCTGGATCGGCGCGTCGAGCCCCGGGATGTTGTTGTAGCGGACCTGGAAGCGCCCGAGCGTCACCGGCGAGGTGGTACGCGTCGGATTGGCCAGGAAGCCATTCGCGTCGGTGTAGAAGTCGGCGAGCGAGTTGTACACGTACGCGCTCTGAAGGCCCGGCGAGAAGCCGTTGTCGGACCGGTAGCGCTGCGCCGTCACACCGAAGGTGAGGTCGTGCTTATCGGTGTAGATGGAGAAATTGTCCTGGAACTGCAACGTGTTGTACTTGAGCACGTTGTTCGGCGTGAACGGCTCGAAACCGAACGACAGGTAGTTGGTGCCGTTGTTGTTGATGTCGACGAGCGGGAACAGCGTGCCCTTCGACTCACGGCTTTCATCGTTCGTGGTGTACCCGGCGATGATCTGGTTCGACATGTTCGACCCGATCTGCGAGTTCAACTCACCGATGAACGACCGCGCGTTCTCCTTGATGGCGTATCCGGAATTCTGGAAGCTCATCGAGTTCAGATTGTCGCGACGATTGCCCAGCGTGCCGAGCGAGTTGGAGTTCGAGATCGGCTGGTCGGACTTGGACTCGAGATCGGAGTACCGGAAGCTGAACTTGTTCCGATCGTTCACGTTCCAGTCGATCTTGGCGATGATGCGCGTGGACGGAACGGCCAGATTGAAGCCCTGGGCCGGACCGGTCTCGTAGTTGAACTTGTCCTTCAGGAAGGCGCTGAGCGTGGTGATGTCCGACTGCAGCACGCGCGTCGTGTTGCCCGTGATCGCCTGTCCGCCGGTGTTGGCCTGAAAGCTGGTGGCTGGCTGGGTCAGCTCGTCGGTCTCGTAGTCCACGAAGAAGAACAGCTTGTTCTTGATGATCGGGCCACTCACGTATCCGCCCGGCTGCGTGAACTTGAACGTGCCCTTGTTGAAGAACGCGCCGGCCGTGCTGTCGCCGACGAGCCCCTGATTACGCGTGGTGTAGTACAGCGAGCCCTTGAACTCGTTGCCGCCGCTCTTGGTCACGGCGTTCACGCCGGCACCGGTGAAGCCGCCCTGACGCACGTCGAACGGGGCGATGTTCACCTGAATCTGTTCGATGGCGTCGATCGGGATCGGCGACACGCCCGTGCGGGCACCCGGCTGCGATCCGAGCCCGAAGGAGTTGTTGAAGAACGATCCGTCGAGCGTGATGTTGTTGAGGCGGTTGTCTTGACCCGCGAACGACGAGCCGCTCGACTGCGGCGTGAGGCGCGTGAAGTCGGTGATCGTGCGGCCGATGGTGGGGAAGGCCGCGATCGCTTCCTTCGGAATGGTGGTCGAGGCGCCGGTGATGCGCGAGCTCAGTGCGCCGCCGGTGGCGGTGACCTGCACCCCGGCCAGCGTGATCGCGACCGTCTTGAGCTCGAAGCTCACGTCGGTGGACGAGCCGAGGGTGACCTCAAGGCCGCTCTGGGCCGTGCGCTCGAATCCCAGCGCCACGGCGGTCACGGTGTACGGACCGCCCACGCGCATGGCCGGAATGAGGAAGCGCCCGTCGGCGCGCGACGTGGCCTGATAGGTGGTGCCTGAGGGCTGGTGGACGGCGACGATGCGCGCCGATGCCACGACCCCCTTGTCGCTCTTCACCGTTCCGCTCATGGAGCCGGTGGTGACGCCCTGCGCGTACAGCGAGGCGGTCGGTATCGCGAGCAGAAGGCCACACGCGAGCGACAGCACGGCCCCCGCGAACTTCGTGAACCACGGCTTCATTCCCTTCTCCTGAATATTTGATCGTAGAGACGCTGTGAGATCCACCACACGGCGGGGGACAGCCGTTTCAACACCGGTGGGGGACCAGCCAGATCGGGCAGCACTTGGCCGACCAATAGCTGGGACAAAATCTACGTCCCTAAGCAGTCGGGGACGCACCGAAATCGTCGCGATTTCGCAACAAGCCGTGGCCTCGATACAGCCGGCCGGCCCGCGGGTGGTCCGAAGGGGCTGGTCCCAGCCCCGCTCATCAACGATTTTGACGGGATGTCCCGCACCCACGGGCATACCCGATCGACTTATACCATTTCCCGGACACCCCGTGCTCGAGCAGTACGCCCTCGTCCTTGCCCTCGTCTGCTCGGCCGTTGCCATTCTGTACGGCATTCTCTCGGCCCGCTGGATCGTGTCGCTGCCAGCCGGCAATGCGCGCATGCAGCAGATCGCCGGCGCGATCCAGGAAGGCGCCGACGCCTACCTGAAGCGCCAGTACACTACGATCGCCATGGTCGGTGTGGTGCTCTTCCTCGGCGTTGGCTTCGGTCTCGGCAGCTGGGTGACCGCGGTTGGCTTCGCCATCGGCGCCGTGCTGTCCGGGCTGGCCGGCTTCATCGGCATGTTCGTGTCGGTTCGCGCCAACTCGCGCACCGCACAGGCGGCGACCAGCGGCTTGAATGCGGCGCTCAACGTCAGCTTCAAGGGCGGCGCGATCACCGGCATGCTGGTGGTCGGCCTCGGTCTGCTCGGCGTCGCCGGCTTCTACATGTATGTGCTCGGCAACGGCACTGGTGAAGAATCGATCCGCGCCGCGCTCGAGCCGATGATCGGTCTCGCCTTCGGCTCGTCGCTGATCTCGATCTTCGCGCGACTGGGCGGCGGCATCTTCACGAAGGGCGCCGACGTCGGCGCGGACCTCGTGGGTAAAGTCGAAGCCGGCATTCCCGAAGACGATCCGCGCAACCCGGCCGTGATCGCCGACAACGTCGGTGACAACGTCGGCGACTGCGCCGGCATGGCAGCCGACCTGTTCGAGACGTACGCGGTCACGATCATCGCTGCGATGCTGGTGGCCGGTCTGTCGTTCGCGACCTACGGCAACACCGGCGTGTTGTATCCGCTCGTGCTCGGCGCGGTGTCGATCCCTGCGTCGATCGTGGGCACGTTCTTCGTGAGCGTGAAGCCGGGCGGCAAGATCATGAACGCGCTGTATCGCGGTCTGATCGTATCGGGTGTGTTGGCGGCGATCGCGTTCTTCTTCGTGACGCGCACCATGTTCCCTGGTGAGCTGGGCATGAACCTGTTCGGCTGCGCCATGATCGGTCTCGCGCTCACGGCCGCGCTGGTCGTGATCACCGAGTACTACACGGCCACCGAGTACGGCCCGGTGCGCCAGATCGCGAAGGCGTCGGAAACGGGACACGGTACGAACGTCATCGCCGGTCTCGCGGTGTCGATGAAGTCGACGGCCGCGCCGGTGCTGGTGGTCGCGGCGGCGATCTATTTCTGCTACGACATGGCGGGCTTGTACGGCATTGCCATCGCGGCCACGTCGATGCTCTCGATGGCGGGCATGATCGTCGCGCTCGACGCGTACGGTCCGATCACCGACAACGCCGGCGGTATCGCCGAGATGAGCCAGCTCGGTCCGGAGATTCGCAAAATTACCGATGCTCTCGACGCGGTCGGCAACACGACCAAGGCCGTGACGAAGGGCTACGCGATCGGCTCGGCGGGACTCGCGGCGCTGGTGCTGTTCGCCGACTATTCGAGCAAGCTGGGCGCGCATCTCGGCAGCCCGGTCAACTTTTCGATCGACGATCCGAAGGTCGTGATCGGCCTGCTCATTGGCGGCATGATTCCGTACCTGTTCGGCGCCATGGCGATGCAGGCGGTGGGTCGCGCGGCTGGTGCGGTGGTGCAGGAAGTGCGGCGTCAGTTCAAGGAACTGCCCGGCATCATGAAGGGCACGCAGAAGCCGCAGTACGACAAGGCGGTGGACCTGCTCACGAAGGCCGCCATTCGCGAGATGATTCTGCCGTCGATGCTGCCGCTCGTGATCCCGCCCATCGTCGGCTTCCTGCTTGGTGGCGCGGCGCTGGGTGGCCTGCTCATGGGCACGATCGTGACGGGCTTGTTCGTGGCCATCTCGATGTGCACCGGCGGTGGCGCGTGGGACAACGCCAAGAAGTACATCGAAGAAGGCAACCACGGCGGCAAGGGCAGCGAAGCCCACAAGGCGTCGGTGACCGGTGACACCGTGGGCGATCCGTACAAGGATACCGCGGGCCCGGCGATCAACCCGCTCATCAAGATCATCAACATTGTGGCGTTGTTGCTGGTGCCGCTGCTGGCGAAGGCGTAGTCGGTAAGCACGATCGCTATAAAAACACGCGGAGCGTTATCGCGGGAACACCAGCAACCGTCGCCATCGCTTCGCGATCGAATTCGAGTACGGTCGCCGGGTGCGAGGGCGCGGTTACCTCGAGCGTTGTCCAGCCATCGGCATCCGACGCCCCGATGCGCAGCTGCAGCCCCGGCTCGGAGAGCGTCATGAGGCGGGTCACGCGAGATGTCCATGCCACGGCGTCACCCAATTCCGGCATCATGGTGGCCGAAGCCGCCGCGCGTACGAGACCGCGCGGCTGCCACTCGAGATTCCAGGTGCCGCGAATCACGCGCGCGTCGTCGCCGTCGCCGATGATCACTTCGCCCAACCACGTGAATCGGGAGGCCCGCGCATAGTCGTGCTCCCCGATCTGTTCTTCACGCGGACGGCGTGATGCTTCCGCCATTCGTTCCCGTCCAAAGCCTTGAGGACATCGCTGGTCACGAGCCTGCCGCACCAGATCGCGAGATGTTTGGTTACGACTGAAGAGTGCCGTGCGGTCAGGTCACACGCCAGCGGTGTATTCTCGACCGACCCCGATCGAAATTCCTATCCACATCGATGCGTCCACCTACGTCAGGGGCGAGCGCCTACCCCGAGCGTGAAGCGCTGTCGCATGCCGGCCGGCTGCGCTCTCGCAAGATTGATAGAACTCGGCGTCGCCTGTTCAAAGCGAGCAGTGACGTCAATCATGGTTCCTCCGATGCGCCGACCGGTTCTTGCCCACGCCGACCACGCGGTGACGCTCGCCAGTTCGTAACTCAAGGCCGGCGCGACGAGCCGCGCGTACGAGGGCGCTTGCGACGCGAGCGGTGGCAGACTCCCACTTCCCGAGGCGAACGCCGCTGACGTACCAATCGCGATGCGCCATCCTTTGGGCCGCACGACGGCTTCGCCGCCGACGAATGGTGTCGCCCGTTCGGTGCGCGCCGTCGATTGGGCAACGAAGTCGAGAAGCGTGCGGCTATGCTGTGTCAGCCCGCCGAATCCCAGAAATCCTGCGCCCTCGCCCGTCCAGCGTAGCAACACTTCGGCCGAGGTTCGATGTTCGTCGACTTGCACGGCGAGCCCCGTGAGATCCGCCCGAACGGCGTCGCCGCTCAGCGCGTCGTGGCTGCCGACGACCTGCCATTGCCCGCGTCGAGAGAATTTCCCTTGCAGGCCAACGCGCGCTGCCTGTCCGCTCGGTCGCCAGCGATCGGTGGGACGCGTCGCCTGAAATGGCGCGGAGAACTGATCCTCAGCGCGCTGCCCGCGCTCCCACGCGGCCGTCGCAGTGATTCCCCAAACCCGTCCACTGACAGTGGCACCATACGCCGTTGCGCGGCGCTCGATGCGCGTGAGCAGGACAGAGTTGGCCAAGACATACGGCACCGGTCGATCGATCCCCTGAACCGCGTAGTACGTGGTCGCCCCGGGGCTCGGGTTGAGCTGTTGGGTTTCGACTTGCTCGGTCCACCGCCCGAAGAGCCCCAGTCGCACGCCAGCGAACACGGTGCGCTCAAGACCGATCATCGCCGCGGGGATGGCCTGGCGCGCGGTTCGGCGGATGGGCGATTCTACCGAATTGTCCTGCCGGGCATCCACACCCGCAGAAAGTCCCGCGCCCCATTCGCCGAGGCGCAAGCCGAGGGCGCCCTCGAGCCGTGCATGCGCCCGTTCCATCGTGGGCGTCACGGAATCCGCCAGCACGAACGGCGAGGAACTATACGGGGTCACCCGCGACGTGAAGGCGCTCGGATCGAGACGCGATTGATCGACCACAAAGCTGCCGATGGCCATACCGCGCGCGCCGACGGGCTGCCACCCGATGCCCGTTAACTGCTGAAGCGTAGATCGCCCCGCGTCGAACGGTCGGCGAAACTCACCGTGTTCGGTGGTCTGCGTTAACTCGACAACGCCCCACCGCAACGAGTCCCCGCGAGACAGATCGCGGCTGATGGCGCCAGGCGCACCCGCGAGGAGGAACGCGCCGACGGCAGGCGCCGGTACGTCGATTCCCCGAGCACCGGGCGCGCGGTGCGGCGGGCGCCCGAGATCGGCGATTCCGCGCAACGGTGACCACGACTCCAACCACGCCGCGCGCGACGGCGACGCTGCACCATCCACCCGAGTGTTCCACGCGCCTGGCGCGAGCTCCTGCGCGCCGGCTCGGCCTGCGGTCGCCACGTGCAACGCGAGGAGCGCGACGATGCGTGGCGCGGCGACGCGCGGCGCGAGCCCTCTCGAACGATGTCGTGTCACTTCCACCACCGCGCCGTCGGAATAGTGAGCTCCGCCCCGAACCGAGCGGAGGGCACGGCATTCACGCTGCCTCCACCGAACACCGCCAGTTTGTCGAGTACGTTGAAGAAATAGAATGACAGGCGCCCGTCGCCGATGATCGACTTGGCCACCTGTAGCGAGAGCAGCCAATCGTCTGGGCGGCGCAGTTGCACGCCGGTCAAGCCGGGGCGCCCGCCGCGCAGATCGCGATACTGTGCGTCAAGGCGCTGCGCCGCCGGCACCGGCACGAGGGATCCGGAGCGCGTGACATAGCCCTCGAACGCCACTGAATCGGTCCGGTGCTCGGTCACATAGCTCGAGCCGAGACTCTGCTGCAGCGTGCCGGTGATGACCAGACCGGCGTCGGGCTGATGGTGCACCGCGCGCCACGTGAGAATGGTGCGCTGGGAACGTGTGCGCCGCCCATTGAAGTACGGGATGCGCAGGAGTGTGGTATCGAGCTGGAAACTGTTCGTCAATTGCGCGCTGCCGAAGTCAATGTCGTCGGTGCGGAAGCGCGTTTCGACAATCGCACCACTCAACTCGAGGCGCGTGCGAAGTGCAGGGATCACCGGTGCCACCGCGACCAGCTCGACGCCGCGGGATCCGAGGCGCCCGGCGTTTACGAAGCGATCGAGAAAAATCGGAACCGGTTCGGTGCTCCGCGCGGGTTCCACGATACGCCCTGGCCGGCCGGACCCGAGCCCGGTGTCGACCAGCGCGAAGCGTTCCCTCACAATGGTGCCGACCTCACGACGACTGATCACCGCATCAAGTACCGCATCGCTGAACGCCGTCACGGAGATCATTCCTCGGCGCGCTCCGCCGTCGAGCTCGAAGCCGACTTCCTGCTTCCGCGCGCGCGCAATGCCGAGCGTCGCGTTGCGTGGGTCGCGAATGGATGTCGTGAGGACCGCGAGGCGTTCGCTGGGGTTCGGCGGATAGCGATTGACGTTCACCACATCGAAGTACTGCGGATACGGCGAGAGTTGCGCGACGGTGGGTAGTTTGCCGACGATTCCAACGCCCCCGCGCACGCGGAACCACGAGCGCGGGGTGACCTGCAGCGCGAGTCGAGGCTGCGCGAGCGTCGAGCGCACCGCCTCCCACCACCAGCCCCCGTCGTGCAGCAGATCCGCGCGCAGTCCGGCCTGCACCTCCACAGGAACCCCGAGCACGCGCGAACTTCCGCGTGCGTCGATATACGCGGCGGTTGATGTCAGGGCCGAGAGATCGCTGAACCGCCGCGGCCGATCGTATCCGTTCACGCCGTTGAAGTTGCCGGTTTGGGGCGGTCGCTGGAGGTCGAACTGATAGCCGTCGCCGTCATTCCACTCTCGGCGATGCTCCAGCCCCGCGCGCAGCGTGATCGCATCAGCGCGTGCGCGGCCGGGCCGGTCGTGACGGTACTCGAGGCGCGAGTACGCGAGTCGCGGTGCGCCGAGCAACTCATAGGCACCGACGTACTGTCCCTCCAAGAAGCTGCCGATCTGTCGACCTTCGACGAGACGATCGGTGAAGGGCGAGGCCGGGCGAATGAGCAGCCGCTGCTCTCGCGTGCGCTGCTGTTGGACATCGACCGCCGCTGTCCACTCGAGTTGCGAACGTGCTCCGAGCTGCCATCGCGCGCGTTCGCCGAATCGAATGCCGTAGTCATCCTGAAAAGACGTCCGGCCACGCTCGAGATCTATGCGCTCCGGTGCATCGTAGCGAAGACGCCAGACATCGAGCCGCGAGTCGGCGGTCACACGCGGAGTGAGCGATGTACCGCCGAGGGTGACGCGGTGCGCGAGCTGCGCGGCGGTGCGGATCGTGCTGGCGTTGCTGAGCGAGCGAGTGGCCTGCGTTTGGGTCACGTTCAGCGTGGCTGTGAGCTGCTGGCGCTCAGAGAACATGCTTCGCCCTGCCACGCTGTTTCCTTCTTTCGTGCGCGGGTCATTTCGGAAGGCAAACTCCGGTGCGGTGGCGGTGGCGCGCGTATCAACAATGATGGCGCCTTGCGTGAGATCTCCCCAGCGCGCCGACGGCACTCCGCGAATGACCTCGACGCGCTCAAGCGCCGTCGCCGGAATGCGCCGGAGATCGATGCCCTGTCCCGCCGTGGAGGCGCTCGGAACCACTTCGCCGCGTACGCCGACCGATTGCAGGTTGGCGTTATTCGACAGCGGGATCCCGTCAAGGATGATCAGCGTGCCGGACGAACCGATGCTGCCGGCGCCAGGCGCTCCCGAGGGCGCCCCCGGCTCAGCGAGTGTGCGCAGGGCGAACGGCTGCGCCCCATCGAGGCCGGGGGCCGACAGCGGCACGCCCGGCACAAGTTCGAGGATGCCTTGAAGGCTGGCCGCCACTTGGTTCGCGATCGCATCGCGGTCGATGACACTCGCTGTCCCCACTTCACCGCGCGCTCGTCCTACGCGGTCGGCGGTGACGATGAGCTGGTCGAGCTGCAGACTGCTGACCGCGAGCATAAGCCGAAGCGTGACGCGACCCGATGGCGTTACTACGACAGGCTGCCGAGTGACCGCATACCCCACTCGGCGTGCCACGACGACTTGAGGGCCAGCAGGCACGTCGAGCAGCCGAAAGCGACCGGCGCTGTCGGAGCGCACCACCAGAGCAGTGCCCTCAACAGTGATCGTCGCAAGAGGCACGGGCCGCTCGCCCTCGCGCGCGACCACGATACCTTCGATGAATGGCTTAGTAACGGGCGCGTTCTGCGCAGCCATCGTCGCGCGCGTGCTCGCCAGCGCGAGCAGAGCGACGCTGGCCATGGCAACGCGAATTCGCATTTTCATGAGTGACGACGTTACCGATTCAATGACCGGCGCAACGGCTCGGCGAGCTCGAAATCGCGCGCACTCGTGCGCGTGCGCTGAAGAATGGGCACGCCGCTCGCCGTTGACCCGAGTGAGCGTCGGCGGATCGCGCGATTCTCCCGCGAATCAATCCACTGTCCGAACGCGCGATCGTGCGCGGTAGCAATGAAGGGTTCACAGTAGCGATAGCCGCCACGGTACGCTCCAGTGCCGGTATAGGCGGCTTCCGTCGACCCCAATGCGGCCACATCCAGCACCGCCCCGCGCGGTATTCTCCATACCGGCACGTTGCTCGATGGAGAGACAGTCCGACGCTCCAGGCCAAGGGTATCGCGAGTAATCGGCAGTACCAATGCCGTTGTTCGTTCGTCCACCATGGGAAAGCCATGCGTGACCACATCCGACCCTTTGGTGAGTCGGACCATCTTGGCGGCGGCGGGATTGTCGACGTCCGCCGGTCCACCGATCTCCTCGAATTGCGCACGGGAAAGATCGGGAGCGCCAGCGATCAAGGCACCGTGATTGATGGCGTCCAGCGCCCAGACGGTAAACTGCCCGGGCCGCAGCGGATACTCGCGTCCTGCTCCTGGGTACCGATAGATTTGGGACACCCACAGCGCGGTACTGTCCGTGCGGAACGTGGCGAAATCGCTGCAATAACCCGACTCAGGGAAGCCCGCGTGCTGCTGGGGATAGGTGCGGACCAGCAGCACACCGTCTAGGTACACCGTCGTGTCGGCCAGATTGGCGACCTCGATGTAGTGAGCATAGTTGTAGGGAGTTGTACCGACGCTCGGTATCCAGGCGTACAACTCGCTGATCGCTAGCGAGCCACGCCGAGACGCGGTCAAACTCACCTGTAGCGTGGCGGCGGTGGGTGGTGACACCAAAATACGGCTACCACCAGCCAGCAGATTGATGTCTCGATCGTCCAGCGTAGTCAGTCTGTTCCTTTCGGCCACCGAGAGCTCACGAGCAACCGTTACCTCATAGAGGCCCTCGAGCAGATCACGAAATTCGACCACGCCGTCGGTGTTTGTGACGAGCTCGCGAACGGGCTCACCCCCACCGGTGCGCACCAATCGGACGGTGACACCGGCTCCAGTTACTTGTGCCTGACGCGCGGTTTCCGTGTCGGCCCCATCAATCCCTACCCGGACCGAGAGCGACGTACGCTGCACGACCGGCGTTTTGCTGGTATCAACCGGTGGGGTCGGCGGCGCGATGCTGTCCTGCACGCCACCGCCGCCACAGGCCTGGAGCATTATCACCGCCGCCGTGACGGCAGCGGCGCGAAGGTGAGGAGGCCTCATCAATAGCAGAGACAGCCTTGAAAGCCGTTCTCCTCACGATCATCGTAGCAAATCCCGCCCTCGTACTGCTCTCCACCTAGCCGGCAGCACCTGTCACAATTGCCCTGTCCACCCTCTGACGGGGCACACCAATTGTAGCTGCCGCACGATTGCACTTGGGCAAATCGTTGCGCAGCGGCGGCTTCGCGCACACCGATTGTTGCGATGCTCAGCACCGCGACGGCTGCGAGCATCAGATTGAAGGCATTGCGTTTCATAACTACCTCCCGAGAGAAAGGGTATTTGCGGCGACGGACTGCGGACGCGCGTTACCTATCTGCGCGCTCACCGTGCGCGCCGCGCGCACGATGGAATCCACGGTGGCATTCTGTCGTATCACGGCGCCTCGTACATAGCGCACTTGTCCCTGCCAGTCCAACACCAAGGTGAGCGGTACCCCCTTGACGCGCCATGTCGCTCTGGTCTTGCCTTTTGGTAGCAGCAACACTGGCTCTTGTACTTGATGTTCTTGCACCCACGCACGAGTGGAATCAAGCGAGCCCAGCGAAAGCCAATACACGTCAACGGAATCCTTCGCCGCCGAGACCTGCGATACGGCGCGACGCCATGCCGGCATCGACTCGCGGCAGAAGATACACGATGGGGAAAAAATCAAGAGCAGCTGCGCCCGATGTGAGCGGGTTTCGCCGAGCGTCAGGCTGTCTCCAGACAAGCTGGCAAGCCGCAACGTTGGCTGGACTTGGCCGATGTATGGCAACGCTTTTCTCAGCTGAAGCTCGCGTGCCTGCTGCCGCAACGGCTTCATCTGTGCAGACAAGATCAACGTGAGGGCGCTCATTACGAGTGCAACTCCAAGCAGGCCCCATCGCCAAATTCGCTCCGTCATTAGCCTCTCCAATAGGTGTTTTCACGAATATTGAGCGGAACTTACAAAACGCAAGAGAGTGGGACGAATCACAGCATGCGGACCCGGCCGCATGCTGCGTAGACGTCTGCGCGAATTACGCGCCAACCAACAGCGCGTCGAGCTTGTCGAACGAGCCCGTCCATCCCTGTGTCATGCCGCCCTTTTCCGCAACGAACGCGGCGACTTCTTCCGGCGTAGCTGCCCCGTACACGTCCCAGCGTACGGTCACGCGTGTTTGCGTTGCGCCTTCGGATGTGAGCAGCACCGTGGTCTTCATTCTTTCCGGCCACGTGGGCGCACCGGGGTGCCGTGAGATGTTGCCGTCGGCATCGGTGAAGCACTGCGTGTACTCGAGACGATCGGGCGGCTGCACGAGCAGATAGTCCACGCGGCCGTACATCGTGAACTGTCCGTTCGTCATCGCGTAGGAGCCACTGCCGCCGGTGCGAATGTCAATGTGCGTGAAGCTCATGGTGAAGCCGGTGGGCGGCAACCACGCGCCGAAGTGTTCGGGCTTCGTCCACATGTCGTACATCGTGTTCAGCGGTGTGTCGAAGCTGCGATTGATGACGAAGATTTCCTGATGCGTCGCCTGCTTCTCGAGATACTCGGCGAGACGATCCCACGTGGAGTTGCCGCCCGCCGCCTTGATGATCGCGCGTGACTGCGCCACGTCTTCGACAGTAGCAAACGTCATGCGCATCTCGAGCTCGGTGCGCTCGCCCAAGTCACGGAATTCCACCGTCACGCGAAACATCGGCTTCGCGTCTTCCGACGACGCGCCGTGATCGTACACCAATCGCGACTGCGGCACGACCTCGTGATAGCGCGTGAAGTTGGGCCAGTCCTTGCCGTCGGGTCCGTGCATCGTGTACACCCAGCTGCCGCCTTCGCGCAGCTCTTTGCTGTGCGTGGTGATGCTGAAGCCGCGCGGACCCCACCACTGCGCCACCTGGGCGGGATCGGTCCACGCCTCCCACACGAGCGCCACCGGCGCGTCGTAGATGCGAGTGATGGCAATGTCGAGGGCGCTATCCGTGGTGGTCATCTGCGGAGTCCGGTGAGGTGGTGGGGAGTTTGGTGACGGTCTTCAGGTATTCGCCCAGTCGATCGAGGCTCGCTTCCATGTGGGCGCGGAATTCGTCCATCCAGGCCGCGACGTCGTTCAGTGGCTCCGCATTGAGCGTGCAGGGGCGCCACTGGGCTTCTCGGCCTTTGGTCACGAGGCCGGCCTTCTCGAGCACCTTGAGGTGCTTGGTCACCCCGGGCAGCGTCATCTGCCCCAGGAACGGCTCGGCGAGCTCGGAGACACTGGCCTCGCCGTGTCGCAGCCGCGCCAGAATGGCCCGACGGGTGGGATCAGCGAGTGCCGAGAAGGTTTGACTGAGCGTGTCTTGCATGGTTTACCACATGGTTAATTAGCTGATTGGTAAAGTAAGACGGTTGGATGGTTTGGCAAGGGGATTCGCGCGGCTCTTGACGTATTCCGTTATGGGTATAGGTTGGCTGCATGGCTCGCGCACCCACGACGTCGGACCCATTCAACGCCATCGCGGAACCGCGTCGGCGCGACATCCTGACCTTTCTGGCTGAGGCCGAACGGCCCGTGGCGGAGATCGTGGACGAACTGCGGATGGGACAGCCCTCGGTGTCGAAGCACCTGCGGGTGCTGCTGGAGGTGGGGCTGGTAGACGTGCGGCGTGAGGGTCGCCACGCGTACTACCGCACGAATCCAGCGCAGATCAAAGCGATCCACGATTGGACGCAACACTTCGAGCGCTACTGGCAGAACCAGCTGTCGCGCATCAAGGCGCGTGCCGAAAGCACCGCCTCCACCGCACCTCGCCCATCAGGAGACCGTCCATGATTGCCGTTGCCTCTCCGCTCGACGACCTCACGCTCGACATCACGCAGGACACGCGCGTGCGTGCGTCCATCGAGGACACGTTCGCCGCGTTGCTCGAAGAGCTCGGCCCGCACAACAAAGGCATGGCCGATGCGCCGATGCCGATGGTGCTCGAGGCGCGTCCGGGCGGTCGCTGGTACCGCGATCTGGGCGACAACAACGGCCATTGCTGGGGCACGGTGCAGGCGATCCGTTCGCCGAACCTGCTCGAGATCAGCGGCCCACTCATGATGTCGTTCGCGGTTGCGTCGAACGTGCAGTATCGCCTGCGCGCCGAGGGCGACGAGACGGTGATCACGCTGCGGCACACCGCGCTCGGCCTCTTCCCCGAGGGATACCGCGACAACCTCACGCTCGGCTGGACGGCGATGACGCGCCGTGTGCAGACGCGCTTCGCGACCACCACCTGACGCTCGGAGACCATGACGATGTCGCTTGCTGCCACGTTGATTCAGGAATTGCAGATGGAGTCGGCCACCACGCGTCGCGTGCTCGAACGCGTGCCCGACGCGAAGTTGGGCTGGGCCCCACACGCCAAGTCGCGCACGCTGGGTCAGCTCGCCATGCACCTCGCCACCAATCCCGCCGGCGTGACGACGCTCGCCTCGCAGAATCCGGCTGAGTTGCCGGGATTCGGTGATGCCGAACCCACGACCACCGCCGAGGTATTGGCAGCGCTCGATGCCAGCGTGATCGAGGCGACGCGGCTGCTGAGCGGTATGTCCGACGAGGCGCTGGCCGAGACGTGGAGCGTGCGGGCCAACGGCGTCGAGCTCATGGCGATGCCGCGGATCGCGTTCTTGCGCACGGTGTTGCTCAATCACTGGTATCACCATCGCGGGCAGCTGAGTGTGTACCTGCGATTGCTCGAGGTGCCGGTGCCGTCGATCTACGGCCCGAGCGCCGACGAGAATCCGTTCGCGGCGTAGGGTGCGGGGACGGGAAGCGGGGTAGCGGGTGCAGCAGAGCGGACGAACGCGGCGTATATAAGCAGAGTCGGACACCTGCCCGATCTGTTCTCCCGCCTTTCCCCGCGCCCCGCCTCTTCTCGTGTCCAAGCCTCGCGGCAACAACCTGGTCGCTCTCGGTTCAGCGGCCGTGCTGATCGTGTACACGGCCGGCTTCGCGAAAACGAAGTCGGCGGCGGATCGCATGGCGGCGGAGAGCGCGGAGCGGCGTCCGCGCAGTGCCTCGCGGGCGGGTGCGGGCGCGGTGGGTGCGCGGACGGCAGCCGGGGAATCGGGCGAGTCGACGGTGCCCGCGATGCCGGCGGTGGCGGTAGTGGACGCGCCTGCTGCGGCGGGTGTGGTCGGTGCGACGCCGGCGACGGGGGCGACGGCTGGCGTGGGCGCGCCGACTCCGGCTCCGGCGACACCCGCGGTTGCGTCTCCGGTTGCGTCTCCGGTTGCTAAAGCGACGGCCGTGACGCCCTCTGCGGCGGTTCAGGTGGCCTCAGTCGAAACCGCGCCGCCGCCAACGGTGAGTGCGCCGGTCACGGCGTCCGCGCCGCCGCCGGTTGTCGCGCCGCCGGTTACCGCACCGGTGTCCACGCCGAGTGCACCCGCGCCGGTCACGAGCGCGCCGGTGCAGAACACGCCGGCGCCTGTCATGACGCCAGCGCCCGCGTCCGCGCCGCCTGCCGCCGCTCCAGCCGCTGCACCGGCGGCCGCGCCGGCCGCCAAGCCCGCCGCCAAGACGACATACAAAGACGGCGTGTACCTCGGCCGCGGCACGTCGCGACATGGCGACATCGAGGCGATGGTCGAGATCCAGAACGGACGCATCACGAACGCCGTGATCTCGCAGTGTCTCACGCGCTACTCGTGCTCGTGGATCGCCGTCCTCGTGCCGCAGGTCGTGGCGCGTCAGTCGGCCGAAGTGGACTTCGTGTCGGGCGCCACGGTGAGCTCCGATGCGTTCTACTACGCGGTGACACAGGCACTCGCGCAGGCGAAGTGAGTTTCGCGGCGCTCGACGATGTGCTCGATGGTGTGCTGGTGAGTGCGCCGAAGTCGTCGCGACCGCGCATGGGTACCGTGGTCACGATCGAAGTGGTGGGCCACGATCGCAGTGCGCGCGCCCGACGCATGCGTGATCTCGCCATCGAGCGCGCGTTCGCCTGGTTCGATCGCGTGGAGTCGGTGTGCTCGCGTTTCGACGCGACCAGTGAGTTGCGACGCCTGTGCGCAACGACTGGTGTGGATGTCGTGGTGTCGCCGATGCTGTTCGAGGCGGTGCGATTCGCCGTGGCGGTGGCCGAGGAAGCAGCAGGCGCGTTCGATCCCACCGTGGGCGCGCGCATGGAGGCCCGCGGCTTCAATCGCGACTATCGTTCTGGTGCGGTGGTGGGCTCCTCTGTGTCCGCGGAGGAGCCGGTGACCTACCGCGACGTGGTGCTCAACGAGTCGGCACGGTCCGTGAGGCTGGAGCGCGCGCTCGTGTTGGACTTGGGCGCCGTGGCCAAGGGACTCGCGATCGACATGGCGGCGCAAGAGCTACGGCCGTTGGAGAACTTCGTCGTCGACGCCGGCGGCGACTTGTACTGCGGCGGACACAATGCCGCCGAGCAGCCATGGACGATCGGGATTCGGCATCCGCGAGAGCGGAATGCGCTGCTTACGCGGGTGGCGATCACGGATGCGGCGCTGTGTACGTCTGGGGATTACGAGCGGCGTGTCGCCGAGGGCGCAGTCGCGGATGGCGCATTCGGGGATGGCGCATTCGCGGATGGCGCCGACGGCGAACATCACGTGCTCGACCCGAGTACCGGCGCGTCACCGCGTGACGTGATCAGTACCTCGGTGATCGCACCAACCGCCATGGTCGCCGACGCCCTCGGCACCGCGGCCTTCGTATTGGGCTGCGCCGAGGGACTCGCGCTGCTGAAGCATCATGAACTGCGCGCGTGCCTGGTGGATGCGCAGCTCGTTCGTCACACAACGCCGGATTGGATCGATGTCTGAAGTGGTTGCGACCATGTCGCCGATGCCGAGCAACTCGTTCAAGTCGCTCACCAAGTTCTTCAAGACACCGAAGGGCCTGCTGGTGATCGCGCTGGCGTTGTTGATCCCGCTCGCGGGCTCGCACAGCGGCTTCGCGGTGGTCGCACCCGGCGTCGCGGCGGCGGCCATCGCCGCCATGCTCGTCGACGCACCGATTCTGCGCTATCGCGACAAGGAGTGGTCGTTCCCGAGTGGCGCGCTGCTCACGGGGCTGTTGGTGGCGATGGTGCTCAGCCCCTTCGGCTCGTGGAAGATCGCGGCGATGACGGCGGTGATCGGTGTGCTCAGCAAGTACGTGGCCCGCGGACGCTCGGCCAACGTGTTCAACCCTGCCGCACTCGCGCTGGTGGTCAGCTACTTCGCCTTCGACACCGGCCAGAGCTGGTGGGGCGCGTTGCCCGAGCTCCCCATTCTCGCGATCGCTGCGCTGTTCGTGACCGGCGTGTTCATCACCGATCGCGTGAACAAGATGCCGGCGGTGCTGGCGTTTCTCGGTGTGCACTTCCTGCTGTTCACGCTCACCGCATTCGTGGGCGATCCAGCGAAGGTAGCCGAGCTGTATCGCGAGCCCGACCTGCACGCGGCGCTGTTCTTCGCGTTCTTTATGGTGACCGATCCGCCCACGTCACCGCCCAAGGCGCGCGATCAGATCGTGTTCGGCGTGATCACGGCGGTGGTGTCTTACTTGGTGTTCGAGCTGGTGGGCGCGGTGTACTTCCTGCTGGCGGGACTGCTGGTCGCCAACGCGTGGGAAGCGTGGCGACGGCAGCGGGTGCGGGCTCGGAGAACAGCTCAGTAGTCTGAGTTCAGACGGACAGGTACAGGCGTCAGACTGGGTATAGTGGTCAGACGCCAGAATTCCGTTAACTGACCACTGAGCAGTTGCGCAGTTATTGCCGGCACAGCGGCGCCGCTCCCAGCACCGCGTCCGCCCTCATCGGCACTACCGTGAACTGCTGCACGCGCGCCGGCTCCGTCGGCGCCAGTGTAATGCCAACCGAAAGCGCGCCGTTCGCGCACTGCATGCGCCACACGCCGCGCAGTGCATTCTCGGCCCAGATCTGGCCTACCGCTTTGCAGTTGCCGCCCACCGCCGCAGACATCTTCTCGATCGCCGCCGCGCGACGCGGGCCCGACTCGTCGAGAAACAGATTCATCGCCGCGATGCTGTCGGCCAGCGGCTGCTTCCACTCCTGCACCAGTCGCGTGACTTGTTCCTGCATGGCCAGGAGCACGGGCGCCGGCTGCGGCTCTCGCGGCTTGAGTCCACCGCTGCGAGCCAGGATCTCGAACGACTGATCGATCACACCCGTCCAGCCCGTGTACGTGAGGTTGCCAAGCGCCACGATGCCCACGCCGTACTCGGGGAGCCAGCGCATCTGCGAGCCGAAGCCCGGCAGACCACCGGAGTGCGACACGATGTGCGCGAACAGACAGTTCGACGCCGAGCGCAGTCCGTAGGCGTATCCGCCGGCGTTGAGTGACAACACACCGGCCGCATTGCGTGCCGCCGTGGCACCGCTGAAGCGTGCGATCTGCTGCATCTCGCGCAGCGACGAGCGCTTGAGTACCGGCGACTCGGCTCCATCGCGCGCGGGCCACGCGTCGAGCATCAATGCGACCCAGCGCGACAGATCGGCGCTGCTGGTGAGCATGCCACCCATGGCGCCGAATGAGCCGTCGGGAAGCGCCGCTTCCTCCAGCCATGCGCCGTCCTGCAGGCGATACCCGTGCGCCAGACGATTGGCCGGCACGTCGCGCGCTTCCATGGTGGTGGAGGTCATGCCGAGCGGGCGGAGCACACGCTCCTGGATGTAGCGGGCGTACGGCATGCCGCTCACGTTCTGCACGATGCGACCGAGAATCGCGAAACCGAAGTTCGAGTACTCGTACGCGGTGCCCGGTGCGTTGGAGAACGGAATGCCGGACTTGATCATGGCCGACAGCTGCGCATCGGTGGCCGCGAGCTGCTGATCACCCCATGGATTGTCCTCCGGAAAACCCGCCGAGTGCGACAAGAGGTGCCGGATCGTGATGCGCGGCGCATCGCTGGTCGCGTAGCGCATCGCTTTCAACTCCGGCACATAGCGTTCGGCCGGCTCATCGAGCGACAGCTTGCCGGCATCGCGCAGCTGCAGAATCGAGAGCGCCGTGAAGCTCTTCGTCATCGAGGCGATACGAAACACCGAGCTGGTGTCCACCGCCGCCTTGCTCGGCACCTCGCGCAGCCCCAGCGCCGCGACATGCAGCAGCTTACCGTCCACGATCACGCCGTAGGCGATGCCCGGTACGCGAGAGTTCGTGGCGAAGGCACGCATCACGCTGTCGACCTGGGGCAGCGCGGCGCGCAGCTTGGTGATCCGTTCAGGATCAGTGAAGCGCGCCGGTGGGGCGATGCTGGACTGCGCGTGCGCTGGTACAGCCGCCGTGGTCAACAAGGCGGCCGCCGCGATGGCGAATTCAGTGAAGGTCGGTGAGAGGCGGGGCATAAGCGTTCAAGGGGTCAGAGTCGTTGAACGGGGCGTTTCAAGGGGTCAGAGTCGTTGAACGCTCCGTTCAACGACTCTGACCCCTTGAAACGGACTTCAGGAGCCCGGCTGCAGGTTCAGCACCACTTCCAGGCCCAGCAGCCGGAGGAGCCGCGCGGTGTCGATGAAGATCAGACTCGACCCGTCGGGCGACATGGTCCAGTTCCGCACGTAGCCGCGGTTGTACAGCGTGCGCTCCGCGCCGAGCACGGGTTTGCCGTCGGGTCCGGTGGCGAATGAGAGCCCGACGAAGGCGCCGCGGCCATTGTAGAAGTACAGCGTGCGGCCGTCGCCGCTCCACACCGGAAGACGACCTCCATTGCCCGACACGGCGATGCGCGAGGTCGGTGTCGGAAACGGACTCACGAACAGCTGATCGACGCCCGACGTGTTCGCCGTGTACGCCAGCCAGCGCCCGTCGGGAGATATCGCCGGCGACTCTTCACGCGCACTGCTGTTCGCGTACGGCTGCATCGGCCCACCAACGCTTCGCCGGAAGACGCCGATGTCGCTGCTCGTCGCTCCGGCGGACGCCGTGCCGGACACCGCCACCCAGTCGCCGTTCATCGAGATGCCGTCTACCGACGCCCAGTTCGAAACGGCCGGCAGCGCGACCGCTGAGCCGCTCCCATCCGATGGCCGCACCGAGAAGGTGATCGGTTCACGCGAGAGATAGACGATGCTGTCATCGCGCGCCGTGAATGCGGGTGCGCGCCCGTACTCGTCGCCGGTGACTGGCTGCGTCACCCCTCTCGACAGATCCTGCATCACGATCTTCCAGTTGTCGAAGCCGCTGCGCGATTGCATGGCCAGTCGCTGACCATCGCGCGAGAACGACGCGCCGCCCAGCACGATCGCGCCGCTGCTCGGAATGCGGATCGGTGTGTTGACGCTGTTGCGGCGCAGCGTGATGCTGGAGTTCGGCGTCCACGTGGTCGCGAAGCCATCGGACTCTCGCCGGGACAGCACCAACGTGCCGTTGGCCGCCACCGCATACTCGGCGTGCGCGAGGATCGGTGAGCGCAATACGTTGCCGTCGGCGATCCTCACCGCGGGGCCGGTGGTGTCACCCTTCACCGGGTCGAAAGGAAAGGCCAGCAGTGCGCCTTCTCGATTGACGAGCAGTCGCTTCCAGGCAGGCACATAGGCTGGCGTGGCGCCGGGCATCAGCAGCCGTGGCGTCGTCGAGCCGGTCGCGAGCCAGTGCACCATGGGCACGCGCTCCAGGCCCGCGTAGGCGAACAGCACGCCGCCGCCTCCCTCGACTGCGGATGGACCCACCGGCTGTCGCTCGAGCGAGTCGGCTTTCAGAAACGTCGAGAGCTGCGAGGTCTGCAGATCCGCGCTGTACATGGCGGTACCGACGGTCACCAGAACGCGATCGCCGGAGAGCCACGTGGTACCGCTCACGAAACCGGTCGGCAGTTGTGCGACTTCGGTGGCCGCGCCGCCTCGCAGCGGCATACGGAACAGCCGCTGATTCGCCACGTACAGCAACTGCTGTCCGTCGGGCGAAATCGACATCGATGTCGCGCCTTCCGTGCCCGTGAGGACGGTCGACGTGAGCGATCCGAGCTCGCGTGCGACCAGTCGTTGCGGTGGTGCGCTGGCCGCCGAATCGGTGGGTGTCGGCCGGGCCTGGAACACGAGCGTGCGTCCGTCGGGCGATAGCACCATCATCTGCCCGCAGCACACCGCCTGCACTTCGAACGAGTCGGGCGCGGTGACGACGAAGCGCACCGGCTTGATATCGGTGCGCACCGACGCGGTAGCGCCGGTGAGGTTCTTGGCACCAGCCACACCGAGAAGAGCACCAGCCGCGAGTCCGCCAATCCATGGCAGCGCGCGCCGTACCGTCGACGGGTGACTGGCACGGGCAGACGCGGCACGCGCACCGCTGTGGTGTCGCGCGGCGCCGACGGTATCACCGAGCGCCATCGCAAACTTCTCGGCGCTCGCATGCCGGTCGGCCGGCAACTTCTCGAGCGCCGTCGCCACCGCTTCCCACACATGCTCCGGCACACTCTTTCGCAGCTCAGTGAGGGGCACCGGTTCGCTGGCCAGCACCTTCGCCACGATGGCCTGCATCGTGGGGCCCGTGAACGGCGGCTCGCCCGCGAGCATTTCGTACGTGACGACGCCAAGCGCGAATACATCGGCGCGCGCGTCCACCGTCTTCTCGCCCATCGCCTGCTCGGGCGCCATGTACTGCGGCGTGCCGAGCGAGAGTCCGGTTTGCGTCATGCGCTGTCCACCGGCTTCCGTGACGGCGAGCGCAATGCCGAAGTCGGCTACCATCGGGCGTCCTTCGTGCAGCAGAATATTCTCGGGCTTCACGTCACGATGCACGACACCGCGTTTGTGCGCGTAGTCGAGTGCACTGGCCACGTCCTGCGCGATCCGCACGGCGTCGGCGATCGGCAACTGGCGTTCGCGCTCGAGTCGCGCGCGCAGCGTCTCGCCATCCACGAAGGGCATGACGTAGAACACCAGCCCGTCGGCGCTGCCCGAATCGAACAGCGGCAGAATGTGCGGATGCTGCAATCCGGCGGTGAGCTCGATCTCCTTGAGAAACCGCTCGGTGCCCAGCACGGCCGACAGCTCGGGATGCAGCACCTTGATGGCGACGCGCCGGTGGTGCCGCTCGTCTTCGGCGAGATACACGGTGGCCATGCCGCCCGCACCGAGCTCGCGCTCGAGGCGATAGCGTCCGGCCAGCGCCGATGTGAGGCGCGCGTGTATGTCGGTCGGGTTCACGGAGTCGGGACTGGAGGGATCACCGCTCCAAAGTACGGCCCCGCCCCGAGAATGCGCGAGTGCGCCCTACTTGCCCTGCGTCTTCTCCCAGAGCGCCGGGTACTGCTTCTTCAGCGCATCGATCTTGGGGAGGTCGTTGTACATGATGTACGGCTGATCGGTGTGGCTGTACAGGTAGTTCTGATGGTACGACTCGGCGTCGTAGAACTTCGACAGCGACGCTACCTGCGTCACGATCGGGCGCGGGTACGTCTTCGCCTTGGTGAGCTGCGCGATCACCGTCGTGGCGCTCTTCTGCTGCTCGGCGTTGGTGAAGAAGATCGCGGACCGGTACTGCGTACCGACATCGGGTCCCTGCCGATTGAGCTCCGTCGGGTTGTGGGCCACGGTGAAGAACACGGCCAGCAGCGTTTCGTACGACACGACGGCCGGGTCGAAGGTGACCTTCACCGCTTCGGCATGGCCCGTGCGCCCACTGCTGACGGTCTCGTAGTCGGGATTCACCACCGCGCCGCCGGCGTAACCGGACACGACCGACTTCACACCCTTCACGTGCTCGAATACCGCTTCGACGCCCCAGAAGCAGCCGCCGGCAAAGACGGCGGACTGGAGCGCGGCCGCGCGCGCCGTCGAGGCGAACGAGACGGAGGCGAGGAGCGCCGCCGCGATGAGTGCACGAATCATGTCACGTCTCCCGAAAGGAATAGCCACCCCGACTCCGGACTGCGGGCTGCAGAACATAGCCGGAATCGGGGCGGGAAGTTCCCGTTAACGGCGCCGGCCGCCACCACGCACGCCACCGCCCACGATGATGGGCACGCCCACGAAGCCGGTGTAGAACGGGCGGTAGCCGAAGCCACCGTAATACCCGCCGTAGCCGTAGGCGCCGCCGTACATGAACGGGTCGAAGTACGGGTAGCCGCGCGCGTACGCATTGCGGTCATCCTTGGTCGTCGCGGCCACTTCGAGTGGCGCCACCAGCACCGACGCGTTGCCCTGGATGTCCTTGCAGGCGCGCTTCTCCTTCACCGCCTTGGCCACCAGTTTGCCGCCGATCCACAGTTCGAGCGGCTCCTTGGCCTTCGATTCGAGCTCCACCAGTTCGCGCGCATTCAGCGTGAGCTTGGTGTGCTCGGTGCCCTTCTCGACGGCGTACTCGAGATCCACCGGCTTCGTGCCGTCGTTGCGGATCACGAAGCGGTCTTCGCACAGCTGGCCGAAGGTGACGTGCACCGCATCGTCGATCGACGTGCGCGACACGACGGCGATCTGCGCCGACGCGCGTGAGGAAACGGTGAGTGACCCAAGGGCGAGCGCGAGCAGCGCCGTCCATCGCGTGGAGTGGTGCGTCATGGTGCCTCTCTCTGTGATATGTCGGGATGGCCCTTGGCGCGGAGATACCATCGCGCAGCGCGGGCTCACGAAGAAAGACACGCGCCGTGGCGCACTACCCTACATCGGCTTTACGCCGATGCGTTCACGTCGATGCGTTGCGGTCGGCGGCGTCTTGCCGGCGCTGCGCTTCACGCCAGTCCACGATGGGCGCCACGTCACGATCTTCGAGTGCGAGACTGGCCATCGCGCGCTCGACCACCGGCGCGCCGAGTTCCGCCGGCAACGCGTACCCGAACGCCAGCTCGGCGCGACGACAGAGTCGCTCTTCACGCGGCAACTCGGCTTCGGTGCGATACACGCCCATCGCGTGCACGCGTGCATGCACACCCTCGTGCAGAATCGACGAGGCCACCGGTGCCGCGGTGATGTCGCGCCGCGCCAGAAACGTGAGTTCGGTGATGATCACGTTGTCCTGCGGGATGAACGCGCCGCGGCAGGCGAAACGCTCTACGCGGATGCCGCGGATATCACGTCGCAGATGCGCCAGTCGCCACGGCTGATAGGTGCCGATCAGGGCGAGTGATTCATCGAGGCGCGCCAGCACGTCGGCGGTGGCAATGTCAGGGCGCGTGTTGATCACCTCGATCGGCACGCCGTGCAGCGTGGTACGCACGGTCTCCGCCGCCGACGTACCGTCAGCGGCGGCGGGTGAACTGAACATCGCAGCGAGTCGATCAAAGAATCCGGACATGTCGGACAAGTATGAGGGGGAATCACTCTGGCGCGCGACCACCGGACCAGTAATCGTTCAGCGACTGCCGACCCCGTTTCGTACCCCGTGTCCCGTGAAATGGCTGAGACTGCACTGTGACCGACTCCCTGAGCGCGTACGATCTCGCCTACGCGGCTGCGCAGGCCAATCCTGAGGAGTTCTGGGCCGAGGCCGCGATGGCGCTGCACTGGGACACGCCTTGGGAGCGCGTGCTCGACGACCGGGCCGCCCCGCTGTACCGCTGGTTCAGCGGCGGGCAGCTGAACACCTGCTACAACGCCATCGACCGCCACGTGCTGAACGGCCGCGGCGCGCAGGCGGCGGTGATCTACGACAGCCCGGTCACCGGCACGAAGCGCACGATAAGCTACACCGAGTTGCAGGACGAGGTGGCGCGCTTTGCCGGCGTGCTGCGGTCACTGGGGGTGGAGCAGGGCGATCGCGTGATCATCTACATGCCGATGACGCCCGAAACGCTCATCGGGATGTACGCCTGCGCGCGCATCGGCGCCGTGCACTCGGTGGTGTTCGGCGGCTTCGCGCCGCACGAACTGGCGGTGCGCATCGATGACGCGCAACCCAAGGTGGTGCTCACGGCCAGCTGCGGCATCGAAGTGCAACGCATCGTGCCGTACAAACCGCTGCTCGATCAGGCCCTCGAGGTGGCGGCGCATCAGCCGGCGCACTGCGTGGTGCTGCAGCGCGAGGTACATCGCTGCGATCTCACCGCCGGTCGCGATATCGACTGGGCGGAGGCCATGCGCACGGCGGAACCGGTGCCGTGTGTCCCGGTGTTGGCGACCGATCCGTTGTACATCCTGTACACCTCGGGCACGACCGGTCAGCCGAAGGGCGTGGTGCGTGACAACGGTGGGCACGCGGTGGCGTTGCTGTGGACGATGAAACACGTGTACAACGTGGAGCCGGGAGAAGTGTTCTGGGCCGCGTCGGATTTCGGCTGGGCGGTGGGCCATTCGTACATCGTGTACGCGCCGCTGCTGGCCGGATGCACCACCGTCGTCCACGAAGGAAAGCCAGTGGGCACGCCCGACGCCGGCGGCTTCTGGCGCGTCATTCAAGAGCACCATGTGCGCGTGCTCTTCACGGCGCCCACGGCGTTCCGCGCCATCAAGCGCGAAGATCCCACCGGACTGTTTTACGCGAAGTACGATGTGTCGTGCTTGCGGGCGTTGTTCCTGGCCGGTGAGCGTCTCGATCCCGACACGTATCACTGGGCGCGCGCGCTGCTGCAAACGCCGGTGATCGATCACTGGTGGCAAACGGAAACCGGATGGCCGGTCGCGGCCAACTGTCTCGGCCTCACCAGTTTTCCGGTGAAGCCCGGTTCGCCCACCAAGCCGGTGCCGGGCTACGTGGTGGAGATTCTCGACGACGACGGACAGCCGCTCCCGCCGAACAAGGAAGGCGCGGTGGTGATCAAGCTACCGTTACCGCCCGGCACGCTGCCCACGCTCTGGCGCGACGATGCGCGCTACATCGACACCTATCTCACGCGCTATCCCGGCTATTACCTCACCGGCGACGGCGGCTACATCGACGAAGACGGCTACCTGTTCATCATGGGCCGCGTGGACGACATCATCATCGTGGCCGGCCACAACCTCTCCACCGGCTCGATGGAGCAGGCGTTGTCGAGCCACCAGGATGTGGCCGAATGCGCGGTGGTCGGTGTGCGCGACGCGCTCAAGACGCAGCTGCCGGTGGGGCTGGTGGTGCTGAAGGCCGGTGTGTCGCGCCCGGCCGCTGAGCTGTCGGCGGAGCTGGTGCAGCTGGTACGCGATCAGGTGGGGCCAGTGGCCAACCTCAAGCAGGTGCTGATAGTGTCGCGGCTTCCCAAAACGCGCTCGGGCAAGGTGCTGCGTAAAACCATGCGCGCGATCGCCGATGGAGATGCGTGGACAATGCCGCCCACCATCGACGAACCAACGACGCTCGATGAAATCGCCGCCGCGTTCGTCACGATCGGCCTCGCGCGCGGTCCGGGGTCGTCGATCGGTGGGTAGTCTTACGCGCCCAGCATCTTGCGACGCCGTTCCACGAGGCGCATGACCATTGGCGTGAAGATGAGTTGCATGGCCAGCTCCATCTTGCCGCCGGGGCACACGATCGTGTTGGCGCGCGTCATCCACGAATCGTGGAGCATGCTGAGGAGATACGGGAAGTCGAAGCCGCGCGGATTCTTGAAGCGGATCACGACGAGGCTTTCGTCGGCGGTAGGAATCGTGCGCGCGATGAACGGGTTCGACGTATCCACCACCGGCACGCGCTGAAAGTTGACGTGCGTGCGCTGGAACTGCGGCACGATGTAGTGCACGTAGTCGGGCATGCGGCGCAGGATCACATCCGTCACGGCCTCGGTGGAATAGCCGCGCGTGTTGCGATCGCGATGGATCTTCTGGATCCACTCCAGATTCACCACCGGCACCACGCCGACGAGCAGGTCGGGGTGTTTGGCGACATCGACCGTGTCGGTGGCGACGGCGCCGTGCAACCCCTCGTAGAACAGCAACTCGCTCTCGGGGAGCGGCGCCCACTCGGTAAACGTGCCGGGCTCCTGCTTGAAGGGTGCGGCCTCCTCGGCGTTGTGCAGGTACTTCCGCGCCACGCCCTGTCCGGCTTCGGCATACTCGCGAAAGAGCCGCTCCAGCTCGGCGAACAGATTAGCTTCGTCACCGAAGTGACTGAAGCTGCTGTTGCCACTGCGCTCCGCCTCGGCCATGGCGACTTTCATCTGCGCACGATCGTACCGATGAAAGCTGTCGCCCTCCACCACCGCGGCTTTCACGCCTTCACGGCGGAAGATCGCCTCGAAGGTGCGCGTGACCGATGTGGTGCCCGCGCCGGATGACCCGGTGATCGCGATGATCGGATGCTTCGCCGACATGTATGGACCGCTCCTGCGCCGGAGTGCGGCGCCAGTTCAGGACGAACGGGTGGTTGCGTGCAGCACGTTGCTCAGTCGGGCGCCGCATAGAGCCCACGACGACCAAACAGCGGCGCGTCGTACGCATCGGGCGTCTCCCGGTGATACTGCTCGATGCGTAGCACTTCTTCACTGGAGCCGAAGATGAATCCGATGCGCTGGTGCAATCCGGTCGGCCGCACTTCCATGGCGCGGCCGTATCCGGTGCTGGCCATGCCACCGGCCTGCTCGATCAGGAAGGCAATCGGATTCGTTTCGTAGAGCAGCCGCAGTCGGCCGTTCCGCGTGTGCTCCTTGCTGTCGCGCGGATACAGGAACACGCCGCCGCGCATGAGAATGCGATGCGTCTCGGCCACCAGTGATGCGATCCAGCGCATGTTGAAATCGAAGCCGCGCGGCCCCGACACGCCGGCCAGGCATTCGTCGACGTACCGCTTCACGGCCGGCTCCCAGAATCGGCTGTTCGACGCGTTGATCGCGAACTCGCGGGCGGCGGGACCAACGCGGAGGTTGGCGTGACTGAGCACCCATTCGCTGAGTGACGGGTCGAGCGTGAACGCGTGCGTGCCCCGGCCGATGGTGAGCACCAGCATCGTGCTGGGGCCGTACACCGCGTAGCCGGCGCAGACCTGTGCCGTGCCCGGCTGCAGGAAATCTTCGAGCTTGGCATGCGCGCCGGGTGTGGGCGCCCGCAACACCGAGAAGATGCTGCCCACCGACATGTTCACGTCGATGTTCGACGAGCCATCGAGCGGATCGAACAGCAGGAGGTATTTGCCGCGCGGATAATGCGAGGGAATGGCGTACGGGAACTCCAGCTCTTCGGATGCCATACCGGCCAGGTGTCCGCCCCATTCGGTCGCACGGAGGAAAATGTCGTTGCTGGCGATGTCGAGCGGCTTCTGCTCTTCACCGTGCACGTTGTGCGATCCGGCGCTTCCCACCTCGCCCTTCAAGGCGCCATGGGCGACGCGTCGCGCAATCGCCTTGCAGGCGAGGGCGATGTCGGTGACCAGTGAGTCGAAGTCGCCGGTGGCTTCTGGTGCGCTTCGGCGCTCCTCGATCAGAAACTGGGCGAGCGTGGCGCGTCCGGCCGTGGGCATGCGGGAAACTCCTCGTGCAGATGCTGGCGTGAGCGCGCGGTTACGCGGAAACGCCCAGGCGGGCGCGCCATCCAGGATACAACAGGTCCGCGTCGTGCGGGAACGACTCGAACGCTCTCGCAAATTCGTGGTGTTCCGTAGCCCAGTCCAGCGGATCGGCCCCGGCCTTCCAGCACTCGTACGCCTGCCGCAGCGAGATGGCACCGGCAGCTGGCGAATCGAGATGTCCGTAGGCGCCGCCGCCGGCCGTGTTGATGACATTGCCATGGCCGAGGTTGCCAAAAAAGCCGGGCAGGCGCAACGCGTTCATGCCACCGGAGATGATCGGCGTGGTCGGTTTCATGCCATACCACTGCTGCCGATACGCGGGTCCCGTGTAGTCGTCACGTTCTATGATGTAGGCGATGGCCCGATCGTCGTTCGTCCCTTCCATCTTGCCGTAGCCCATGGTGCCCACGTGAATGCCGCTGGCACCCTGCAGGCGCGCCATCTTGGCCAGCACGTAGGCGTCGTAGCCGCGCTTCGCACTGGGCGACGTGACCATGCCATGCCCGGCGCGATGGTAGTGCAGATACTGATTGGGATACTGCCGGCGCGCGGTGGTGATCATGCCCGGTCCGCCCACGAAGCCGTCCACGAGAAACGCCACCTTGTCGGCGTCGGGTCCGAACGTTTCGAGAATGAAGTCGGCGCGCGCGCACATCTCGTAGTGGTCGTCGGCGGTGATGTTGGCAGAGAAGAGCTTGGCCGCCCCGGTTTCATCCATCGCCCGGCGCATGGCGTCGGCCACGAGCGGAATCACCTGCTTCATGGGCGCGAACACCTGGTTACCCTGCGGCTCATCGTTCTTGATGAAGTCGCCGCCCAGCCAGAATTCGTACGCCGCCTTGGCGAACGGCTCGGGGCGCAGGCCGAGTTTCGGCTTGATGATGGTGCCGGAGATGTAGCCGCCGTTCACGACGGGCCGACCGAGGATGCGCCAGAGGTCGGAGATATCCTTCGACGGCCCATCGAACAGCTGCAGTGCGCGCTCGGGCACATAGAAGTCGTACAACTTCGCGTGCTCGATATCGCCCATGCCCTGATTGTTTCCCACGGCCAGCGTGAGAAACGAGACGAGCATCATGCGGCCGTCGGTCATGTTGCGATCGAACAGCGCCAGCGGATACGCGATGCGCATTTCGTCGCGCGACGCGTCGATGGCATACACGAGCGCATCGACACCACGCGTGAAGTCGTCGGTGGTGGACACATCGACGTTGGTGCCGGTGGACGACTCGGCTGCGAAATGGGCCGCGGCTTCGAGATAGCCGTGGCCCACTTTGGGCTTCATTTTGTAGGCCGCGAGGATATGCTGTCCGCGGTGTATGAGCTCAGACTCGTCGAGGCTCAGATCGGCGTATCGGTTGGACTGGTCCATATTTCGCAACGTAGACGGTTCTGCCGTCGGCGGTGTCAGGAAAATCCTGAGCAGCGAAAGTGCCGGCGAACGCGTTGTGTGTATGCGCCATACTCGTGCCATCTACTCCGATTTCTTCGCCATGATTGTCCCGCTCCTACTGCTTTCGCTCATCCATTCGTCGGCGCCGATCGCGGTTGTGGCCGACACGTCCCCGTGCGTCGCCGCTGCGCGCTTCTTGCGCACCGAGCGGCACATGCTGGCCGAGGTGGAGGTCGACACGATCGACGACTGGCGCACGAAGAAGCGGGTTGCCGGATGCCGGATTACCGCCGCCGGCGGCACGGAGATCGGCGTGAACAAGGAAGCCGTCCGGTTCTACGAGCTCCTGCGCGCCGCGAACTGGGTGCGCACGCCGGAGCCTCGGGATTCCCCGAACGAGGGATCGCTGCGTTTCCGCTGGGAACAGGCGGACTGTCTGTTCAACATCAATGCCGAAGCTCTGCTGGGCACCGACGCTGAGCAGCGGGTGAACGACCGTCTTCAGGTTCCGGCGGGGCAGACGCGCTATCAGATCTTCGTGATGTGCATGCCCGCCATGCCGGCGGCGCCGCGCTAGGCGCATTCCACAGCGCGCGGATACGAGCGGAAACAGACCGTTCCCGCCTGACACGGATACGAACTGGTAGGAACTGATAGTAATTGATCCAGCAACAGAAGAAATGGCTTGTCTCCGCTCGCGAGCGGGATCGCGTGATGCCCACGCGGAGCAGATCCAAGGTGTCTGTTGATATCGGTTCGTATCCGTGTCAGGCTCGAACCGCTGCTTCCGTTCCTATCACGACACGGTCGTTCACGCCGCACTCCGAGCTGCGGATACGAGCGGAAACCGACCGTTCCTGCCTGACACGGATACGAACTGGTAAGAACTGATAGCAATTGATCCAGCAACAGAAAAAATGGCTTGTCTCCGCTTGTGAGCGGGATCGCGCGATGCCCACGCGGAGCAGATCCATGATGTCTGTTGATATCGGTTCGTATCCGTGTCAGGCTGGAACCGCCGTTTCCGTTCCTATCACGACACGGTCGTTTACGCCGCACTCCGAGCTGCGGATACGAGCGGAAACCGACCGTTCCTGCCTGACACGGATACGAACTGGTAGGAACTGATAGCAATTGATCCAGCAACAGAAAAAATGGCTTGTCTCCGCTCGCGAGCGGGATCGCGTGATGCCCACGCGGAGCAGATCCATGGTGTCTGTTGATATCGGTTCGTATCCGTGTCAGGCTCGAACCGCCGTTTCAGTTCCTATCCCCTGGATGTCGGCCAGCCACGTTATCCGTCCGTCGGCCACTCCACGGCACCCGAGTGCGTCACAGCGCCCTGATGCGCCGGGCCGACCAGGCGGGTGTACTTCTCCAGGACCCCGCCGAGTCGGACGGGAGCCGCCACCGGAAGCGCAGCCAATCGCGAGGCGAGCTCCTCGTCGCTGAGCTCCACGGCGATACGGCGCGCCTCAGGGCGCGCGTCGATCGAGATGATATCTCCGTCGCGCACGAGGGCGATCGGGCCTCTATCGGCCGCTTCCGGCCCCGCATGGCCTATGCACAGGCCGCGGGTGGCGCCGCTGAAGCGGCCGTCGGTGAGGAGGGCGACGTCGGCGCCCATACCTTGGCCGTAGATCAGCGCGGTGATGCCAAGCATCTCGCGCATGCCCGGGCCGCCGCGCGGGCCCTCGTTGCGGATCACCAGCACGTCGCCGCGTGCGTAGCGCTGATCGCGCACGGCGGCCTGGGCCTGCTCCTCCGATTCGAACACCCGCGCGGGTCCGCGATGCACCAGCGTAGTGAGTCCTGCGGTCTTCAGCAGGGCACCGTCGGGGCAGAGGTTGCCCGTGAGCATGGTCACGCCGCCGTCGGCCGAGCGGGCGTTGGCGACCGTGCGCACGACCTCACCGTCGGGCAGCGCGGCGCTCTCGAGTTCCTGGGCCAGCGTGCGCCCTGTGTAGGTGACGCAGTCGCCGTGCAGCGCGCCCGCCTCGAACAACGCGCGCATGACCACGCCCGCGCCACCCACGTGATACAGGTCGCGCGCCAGGAAGCGGCCGCCCGGTTGCAGGTCGGCGATCAGCGGCGTGCGCGCGAACACCGCGGCCACGTCGTCGAGGTGAAAGCGGATGCCCGCTTCGTGCGCGATGGCCGGCAGATGCAACGCCGCGTTGGTGGACCCACCCGTGGCCGACACCACCGCGCACGCGTTCTCGAGCGACGCACGCGTCACGATGTCACGTGGCAGCGGACCGTCGCCGATCACCGCGCGCATCAGCGCCACACCCGCACGGCGCATGAGCGGGGCGCGTTCGCTGTACACCGCCGGAATCATGCTCGAGCCAATGGGAGCGAGTCCCAGCGCCTCCGACACCATGCCCATCGTATTCGCCGTGAACTGTCCGGCGCATGATCCCGCGGTGGGCAGGCACGAATGCGTGATCTCATGCAAGTCCTCCGGCGTGGCCTCGTTGGCGAGCACCTTGCCGATCATCTCATACGTTTCGCCGATGTTCGTGTCGCGTCCGCGGAAATGTCCCGGCAGCGCGGCGCCGCCGTGCACGAAGACGCCGGGCACGTTGCAGCGCACAATGCCCATCATGAGGCCGGGCAGATTCTTGTCGCAGCCGCCGATCGCGAAGATGCCGTCCCACTGATGCCCGCGGGTCGACGCCTCGACGCTGTCGGCGATGATCTCGCGCGACACCAGCGAGAAGCGCATGCCGCTGTGTGCGATCGACAACCCGTCCGACACCGATGCCACGGGACATTCGTGCGGCATGCCGCCTGCGGCGTAGATGCCCGTCTTGGCGTGCAGCGCCTGGTCGCGCAGCAGCATGTTGCACGGGCTCATCTCGCCGCCCGTGTGGAACACACCGATGTGCGGACGCGCGATCTCGTCGTCGTCCTGGCCCAGCGCGTGCAACAACGCGCGGGTCGGGGCGCGCAGCATGCCCTCGTGGATGTTGGCCGAGCGAAAGCGTTTTGTCATGACGCGTCGTCGGTCACGCGCTCGGCGAACAGCCTGATGATCCGCGACACATCGGGGTCAGTCCCTACGCTCTCGGTACGACTGGCTTCCAGCATCACCTCCGCCGCGCGGGTGGCCATCGGGGCGTACGCGCCGCACTCGCCGGCCAGACGCACCACCTGATCGATGTCCTTGCGAAACGTACCCAGTCCGCCGATGCGCGGCGTGTCGATGTTCGCTGCCATGCGCGGGCCGAAGATCTGCAGCGGGAGCGAATCGGCGAAGCCACCAGCCAACGCACCGGGCAGGCGCGTGGCGTCGATGCCGGACTTGTTGGCAAAGGCCAGCATCTCGGCGATCGTGACGAGGTTGCAGGCCACGATCATCTGGTTGCAGCTCTTGGCCAGCTGCCCCGCGCCGTGCCCGCCCATGTGCGTCACGCGCTGTGACAGCGCCTCGAACACCGGGGCGGCGCGCGCGATGTCCGCGGCATCGCCACCCGCGAACACGATGAGCCGGCCCGCACGCGCCAACGGCAAGCCACCCGACACCGGCGCATCGATCCAGCGCGCGCCGCACGCGCGGTCGAGTCGTTCGGCCATGTCGCGCGTGGTATCGGGCGCGATGCTCGACAGGTCGATCAGCAGCTGACCGCGGCGCAACACGGCGTCGATGCCCTGCTCGCCGAACACGACATCGTGTACGGCCGCCGTATTCGTGAGGCACAAGCACACGATGTCGCAGGATTCGGCCAGCGCACGCGGCGAAGTGGCCACCGTCGCGCCGAACGCCTCGAGCGGCGTGGCCTTGTCGATCGTGCGGTTCCACACCGACACCGGCAGGCCGCATTCGAGCAGCCGCTGCACCATCGGCGTCCCGATGAGCCCTGTGCCGAGGAAGCCGACGCGTGGCCGCGCCGCGGTATCAGGCATAGAGGTGCAGCCCGTTGTCCATGCGAATCACTTCGCCGGTGATGCCGGGGGCGCCGGCCACCAGGAAGAACGCCAACGCCGCCACTTCGTTCACCTCGAGCAACCGCGGCAACGCCTGCGTGACCAGATACTTCTCTTCGACGGCCTTCAGCTTGTCGCCATCGAGCACGCGACTGGGCAATCCCCCGCTCACGTAGCCGGGCGCGATCGCGTTGACGCGAATGTGCGGCGCCAGCGCGCGTGCCAGCGAGAGCGTGAGTGTGCTCACCGCGCCCTTCGAGGCGGCGTACGCCACGCTCGATCCCAGTCCGGCGGTGCCGGCGATGCTCGAGAGATTCACCACCGCGCCTCGTCCGGAGTCGCGCAGCAGATCGCGACAGGCGCGGATCATGCGAAAGGTGCCGGTGAGATTCACGTCGTAGGTGCGCGCGAATTCACTCTCCGGCAACGCATCGAGGTCGGCGTGCGGAATGAAGCGGGTCGTGCCGGCGCAGTTCACCAACGCATCGGTGCGCCCGAAGTGTTCGCGCATCGTGGCGGCCGCGGCATGACAGCTCTCGTCGCTGGTGACGTTGAGCAGCACCACCTCGGCCCGCGCCCCAAGCGCGGTGCATTCCGCCGCCACGGCCTCGGCAGCGGCGCGGGTGTCGTCGTCGAGCGTACAGATGCCGACGTCCCAGCCATGGCTGGCGAAGGTGCGGGCGCAGGCGGCGCCGATACCGGTGGCCGCACCGGTGATAAGGCAGACAGGTCTTGCGGGCAGGGTCATGGGGGAGAGCTTACCGGTGGGGAGGGGAATCGTCCACTCACCCGGCGAGCCAATCCCAGGAGTGCGACATGCTGGAGACATCACGGTGGGCCCTGCTCGCAGGCTTCGTGGGCACCATGGCACTCGTGGCGCTGTCGGATTCCGTTCAACCGCGACCGCAGATCGAACGTCCTGCGTCATTCTTGTACGTCTGGACGGGCGATGCCGACACCGCAAGCTCCGACTTTCTGGCCGTGATCGATGTGCGACGCGGGTCGGCGACGTATGCGCAGGTCGTCTCCACGGTGCCGGTCGGCGCGAAGGGGACCGGACCGCACCACACCGAACATCAGGTGGAGCGCGACGGCATTCTGTTCGCCAACGGCTTCGGCGCCGGACGCACCTTCCGCTTCGACGTGACGCAAGCGCCACGTCCCAAGCTGCTCGGCTCGTTCACCAACGCCGGCGACTACAGCTACCCGCATTCGTTCGTGCAACTCGCCGGCGGCCGTCTGTTGAGCACCTTTCAGGGACACGGCACCACGAACACGCCGCCTGGCGGATTGGTGGAGCTCGATCGACAGGGACGGTTGGTGCGCGCCACCAGTGCCCGCTCCACCGGTTTCGACACGCTCGACATGCGGCCGTACAGTCTCGCGGTGTTGCCGGCGATCGATCGCGTGGTCTCCACCAGCACCGACATGCTGGCCGACCATGGGGCGCACTTGCAGATCTGGCGCCTCTCCGATCTCGCCTTGATGCACACGATCCCGCTCCCGAAAACCGCAGGTGGCGACGGGCACCAGCATGAAGGCGCACCGACCGGCAAGTACAACGAGCAGCACCATCTGTTTCCCGGCGAACCGCGCACACTGGCCGATGGCAAGACGGTGCTGCTGGCCACCTTTACCTGCGGATTCTATCGCGTGAGTGCGATCGACTCACCACAACCGCGCGTCGATTTCGTGAAAGCCTTCGGTGGGCTCGATTGCGCGGTGCCGGTGCTGGTGGGGAACACGTGGGTGCAGACGATTCCCGACGAACATGCCGTCGTGTCGCTGGACGTGAGCGATGCGATGCATCCGCGAGCGCTCGCACGCGCGACCTTCGACAGTACCTTCCGCCCGCACTGGATGGCGTTCGACGCGCCCTCGGGCCGGCTGATCGTGAACGATGGCGAGTCGCAACTGCAGTTGATCACGATGAACGTGGGCACCGGGGCGCTCGCCATCGACTCGGCGTTTCGCGATCGCGGCGCGAAGCAGCCCGGCGTGCGATTCGACCGGGCCACGTGGCCGCATGGCGCGACCGGTCCGGCCAAGGCGCATGGGAGTGTCTTCTCTCGGGGGCGCTAGTGCATACCCATGGCGACATGCTGCATGGATATGCGCAGGCCAACGGCGTGCGACTGCATTACGTGGAGCAGGGAAGCGGACCGCTGGTGATCCTGCTGCATGGGTTCCCCGATTTCTGGTATAGCTGGCGGGACCAGATACCCGCCCTCGCCGCAGCGGGCTATCGTGCGGTCGCCCCCGACCTGCGCGGCTACAACGAGAGCGAGCGGCCACTCGGCATCGAGGCGTACACACTCGATGTGCTGGCCGCCGACGTGGCCGCGCTCATTTACGCGCTGGGCGCCGAGCGCGCCACCGTCGTGGGGCACGACTGGGGCGGACTGGTGGCGTGGCACGTGGCCATGCATCACCCCGAGGTCGTGTCATCGCTGGTGATCATGAACGCGCCGCACCCACTCGCCTTTCGTCGCGAACTCAAGGGCAATTGGGCGCAGAAGCGGCGCTCGTGGTACATCGGATTCTTTCAGCTGCCGTGGCTGCCCGAAGCGATGCTCGCGATGGGCAACCGGTGGCTGTTGCGACGCGTGCTGCGACGTGGCGGCCCCGCGCACAAGGATGCGGAGCTCGACGCCTACCTGGCGTCGTTTTCGGGACAGGGCGCGATGACGGCCGCGCTCAACTACTACCGCGCGCTCTTCCGCATTCGGTCCAAGCGACCGATCGCGATTGCGTGTCCCACGCTGCTGGTCTGGGGTTTGCGCGACCGCTTTCTGCTGCCGGTGTTGGCCGAAGGCACCGAGGCATGGGTGCCGAAGCTGGAGCGGCATGAGGAGCCGCGCGCCCGGCACTGGGTGCAGCATGACGCCGCGGTATCGGTCAACGCGAGACTGCTCGCGTTTCTGTCAGTGACCGCCGCCGGCTGAGGCGTTCGACAGGTCGATGCCGCGTACCGTCACGTTGATATTGCGATGATGCGCGTCTTCGATGAACGTGGCGATCACTTCCTTCACGTCGTGGTCGATGTACTCGCCAGCGCCGTCGATGACCACGGATTCGCCGTCGTCCACTTCTTCAAGGGTCGAGACGATGCCGGGCTTCGACACGAACGTGCCGTCGCGACGGAAGCGCATCTGCCAGATGCCTGCCTCGTCCTTCTCGGCGACCACCGCGCGCTTCGAGTTCTCGTAGAGCACGAACGCGATGCCCATGAAGATGCCGACGATCACGCCCTTCAGCAGGTCGAGCGCGAGCACGGCCGCGATGGTGATCGCGAACGGCAGCAACTGCGTCAGGCCCAGTTTGACCTGCGTCGTGAAGAGCGCCGGCTTGCACAGATTCAGGCCGACTTGGATGAGCACGGCCGCCAGACACGCCAGCGGAATGCGATTCAGCAGTGGACCGGCAAACAACACCGCGCCGAACAGCAACGCGCCATGCACCAGTGCGGAAAAGCGCTCGCGTCCACCGGCCGCTACGTTGGCGCCGCTGCGCACGATGACCGCCGTGACCGGCAAACCGCCGAGGAACCCCGACACCGCATTGGCCACACCCTGCGCCAACAGTTCGCGATCGGGCGGACTATGTCGCTTGAGCGGATCGAGTCGATCGATGGCCTGCAGCGAGAGCAGCGTTTCGATGCTGGCGACCACCGCGATCGTGGCACCGGCGATCCACGCCGTCGGATTCATGAACGCGGCCCACTCCGGACGCGGCAGGGCACTGTACAACGCACCGATGCCTCCGAGCGGAACGTCCACAAAATGACGCGCATCGAGCGCGAAGGTGGGTGAGTTCGCAAACGCGGCGGCCAACGCGCTGGCCCCGAGAACCACCACGAGCGCGGGCGAAATCAGCTTGAGCTTCGCGAGCGGCGTGTGCTTCCAACCGTACAGGATCACCAGCGAGATCAGCGCAATCGTGATCGCGCCCAAGTTGTACTGCGTCAGCATCGTCGACAGCCCGCCGTCGGAGCCGACGGCAACGGGCAACTGCTTGAGGATGATCGTGATCCCGATCGCGGCAAGCATGCCCTTGATGACCGACGACGGCACGAGGGCCGCGAAGCGTCCGGCGCGAATCACTCCGAGCACGAACTGCAGGGCGCCGGCGATGATCACGGCGGTCAGGAACGGATTCACGCCCCCGAGGTTCTCCACTTCCACCAGCACGATGGAGGTGAGTCCGGCCGCTGGGCCGGTCACGGAGAGCGCCGAGCGGCTGATCCACGGGACGACCAGACCACCGACGATGCCGGCGATCAGGCCGGAGACAGGAGGGACACCACAGGCGATCGCGATACCGAGGCAGAGCGGTAAGGCGACGAGGAACACAACGAATCCAGCCACGCTGTCTTCTTTGACGTGGCCGAACATGGACGGATGATGATGCATTGGCGTCGATCAGGGGCGGGGGGCGTGATGCGAACGTAGAGAAAACCTATGTATCGGTCAGACCAATGCCCAGTGACTCTATCGGCATTCGGGAATCTGGAGATTTTGGGGCAAAGCGTTTCGTCCCAGCGTCCCTCCCGTACTCGGCTCATGGCCGGTTACCGACTTCCGGTCGCTCTCGGGGCCACCGGCGTCGGCGCGGTCAGGCGGTCGCGGAAACGAAGCCGCCGGTCGTTTCGGCGAACATCGCGGTCACCAATTGGGCATGCACGGTGAACACGGCGTCGAGGCGCCGACAGCCGACCACGGTTGCCACCACATCGAACGACTGGCCGACGATGCGCACGATACGACGCGTCGGCAACTCGAGACCGCTGTACACGCTGATCCCATCGAGCGAGAGATCGCGCATGCGCACATCGATGGCGTCAGCCTGCCAGTCGACATGCATGATGGCCCAATCGGACTTGCTCACACGAGGAATCCCGCGGCGATCCATCGGCTTGGTGCGCATATTCGCGGCACGCACGGCGGCCAAGGGCGCGCGACAGCGGGCGCATCGCGTATCGCGGCCAAGCGTCGCCGGCAGTGCGAGGCGACACATCGGACATACATGTGCCGGTGGCGGGCCGTGTGGAGCGGCGTGCGGCGCGCCGTGCGATGTCGGTGACCCGTACGCCGCTCGCTCGCGCGACGCGGTTCGCGCGGCCCGTCGGGCGTCATACGCCGCGCGCTTCGCGGGATCGGACAGGACCGCATACGCGTCGTTCAACAACACGGCTTGATACTCGTCTCCGCCAACGTCCGGATGACTTCTGGCGATCAACGCCCGATAGGCGGCCTTGATGACCTCGGGCGGGGCGTCCGGCTGCACATGGAGCAGCCGATAGTGGTTGCGTCGGTTCGTCGCCATGTGGTGCTATCGGGGGCGCGCGCGTTCGTATTGCGGCGGCCACGCGATCGTGGCGCCGAGTGCGTGGGCGGAGAGCAGCGGCCAACGTGGATTGCGCAGCATCTCACGGGCGAGGAACACCATGTCGGCGCTGCCGTCGGCGACAATCTGCTCGGCCTGCGCCGCGTCGGTGATCAGTCCAACGGCGGCCGTGGGTATCTGGGCGTCGGCGCGGATGCGCTGTGCGAAGGGCACCTGATAGCCGGGCCCGATGGTGATCTGCTGATGCGACGCCAGGCCGCCCGACGAGCAGTCGATGAGATCGACACCGCGCGTCCGCAGCTGCGTCGCGAGCTGCACCGACTCGTCGACGTTCCAACCGCCTTCGGCCCAGTCGGTGGCGGAGATGCGGACGAGCAGCGGCAGCTCGGCCGGCCACACGGCGCGCACCGCGTCGGTCACTTCGAGCGTGAGGCGGATGCGGTTCTCGAACGAACCGCCGTAGTGGTCGCTGCGCTGATTCGCGATCGGCGACAGGAACTCGTGCAGCAGGTAGCCGTGCGCGGCGTGCAGCTCGGCGACCTGAAATCCGGCCTCGAGTGCGCGCAGTGCCGCCGCACGGAACGACGCGATGACATGCGCGATGCCCTCGAGTGAGAGCTCGTGCGGCGACGGATAATTCGATGCGAACGACACCGCGCTGGGCGCCATCACGTTGTCCCAGCCACCCTCGGTCACCGGCACGGCGCCACCCGGCTGCTCCCACGGGCGACGAGTGCTCGCCTTGCGGCCGGCGTGGGCCAGCTGAATGCCCATGACCGCACCCTGCGCGCGACAGAAGTCGGTGATGCGCCGCAGCATCGGAATGTGCGCGTCATCCCAGATCCCCAGGTCCTGCGGACTGATACGTCCTTCCGGCGTGACCGCTGCCGCTTCGGTGATCACGAGTCCGGCGCCACCGGTGGCGAACGCTCCGAGGTGAACGAAATGCCAGTCGGTGGCAAAGCCGTTGTCGCTGGAGTACTGGCACATCGGCGACACGCCCACGCGATTGCGCAGCGTGAGCGAACGGAGGGAGATCGGAGCAAAGAGAGCGGACATCGACTCAGGTCAGGAATTCGTGAAGCAACGAATGAAAATGGTGCACGCCGTTCTCATGACGCGCGGAGTAGCGGCCGCGGTCGTACACACGTGAGCGGAGATTGCGCTGTACGGTCTCGCAGATCTCGATGTCCTCGTCCTGCACTTCGGCGCTGAACGCCATCAGCTTGGTCCACGCAGGATCCGTGGCGGCGTCGGCCGGCGGATTCGTGGCGTACCAGTCGAACACGACCTTGCAGCGATCGTGGCCCATCGGAATGACCACGTTCGTCTGCATCTGTCCGAGATACACGTTCAGCATGATGTTCGGGAACATCCACACGTACACCGCTTCCGGTGTGTCAGTGGTACTCGGGTCGTAAATGCGATCGGGATTGCCGCCGTGCACGGGCCGCAGCGGTGCATGCTGGATAGAGAAGTACCGGTGCGGCTCCACGCGGTAGTTGTCCATGTCGAGCTCTTTGTGCAATCCAGGATGCACCACGGGCACATGGTACCCTTCGAGGAAGTTGTCGACGTACACCTTCCAGTTGCACGCGATCTCCCAGCTGCGAGAGGTCACGTACTGCATGCGCTCGCAGCCGAACGCCTGCACACGCTGCGGAATGTCTTCCATCATCTCCGCGAGCGGTGGCGCCTTGCCGTCGAGGTTCGCGAACACGAGCGGCCCCCACGTCGTGACCTTCACCGGCACGAGCTGCATCTCGGCGGGGCGGAACGATTCCACGCCCTCCATGCCCGGCGCGCGCTGCAACGCGCCGTCGAGTCCATACGTCCAGCCGTGATACCGGCACTGCAGCGTGTTGCGCTTGCCGCAACCGTGCGCCACCGGACCGGCACGATGCAAGCATACGTTGTGAAAGCCGCGCAGCGTCTCGCCGTCGCGCAACACGACGATGCTGTCGTTCCCGACCTGCGCGGTCAGGAATTGCCCGTGTTCGGCCACCTGGTCCACGCGTCCCACGAGCTGCCAGCTGTGCGCGAAGACACGCTCCATCTCGAGCTCGAGATACACCGGATCGTTGTACAAGCGCGCCGGGATGGTCGCGGCGCGCTCGATGTTCGGATCGAATGGGAAGACGAGAGCCATTCCGACAAGTTACCAGCTTCGCAGCACTTCCGCGGCGGACATTCGGGTTGGGCCGGGGTAGGGGCGGGCGGGTCCCTTGATGCTCCGCCACAGGATCCGATTGAACAGATCTTCCTCGGCCACGTCCTCGTAGCGCAGATCGAGCTGTCGCGACTCGTCGGCGCCGCGGCCACGGGAGGGATTGCGGTCGGTGAGCGGCACGGACGGCGTCAGCGCGCGATACGGTCTGAGGTCGGGTGACGTGCGCCAGATCTCACGGAGCGGCCGTCCGTAGTGGTCGAAGGGGGACAGCGCATCCAGGCCGAGCATCGTCTCCATGGTTGCAATCACGTCGGTCGTGTTCACAAACCGGCGATGCAGTCCCGCCCTCGCCCACGGTGAGATGACCAGAAGCACCGAGCGGTGCGAATCGACATGATCGGGGCCGGCCTGTGCGTCGTCCTCCAGCACGAATACCGCAGTCTTCTCCCAGAAGGCGGTGTTGGATAGGGCTTCGATCATGCGGCCGAGCGCCAAGTCGTTATCTGCCATGTACGCCTGCGGTGTCGGCTTGCCGGCCGACGCTCCCGACGTGTGGTCGTTCGGAAGGCGGACAATCTGCAATCGCGGCATCGCGCCAGCGGCGGCGAATCCCTGCAATTCAGAAATCCACACATCCGCCCGTCGCTGATCGGGAATGTCCAGATCGTATCCCGGGAAGGCGCGGCTGGTATTCGCGCGCAGGAACGGCTTGAGGCCGCGATAGCCAGCGGGCGCCGCGCCGGTAGCCCCCTCAGGCGCAACGAACTCACCAAAATTCCGGAAGGTGATCCCCTTTCGCTGGGCAAGATCCCAGAGATATCCGTTGGCGGGCTCCGCGGCGTCGTCATCGCCGTCGTCCATGGGCACACGACCGCGATTGGTGCCCTCGTAGTCGTAGCTGCGACCGCGCGACGAGTAGTTGGATGGCACCGTCTTCTGCGTGTAGTCGGTGGTGTACGCCGCCATGCTCCAGTTGTGTCCGTCGGCGCTCACCTCGGCGTTCACGAAGAAGCGATCGAACAGACCGAAGCGTTCGGCGAGGGCATGATGATTCGGTGAGTTCGAACGCGGGAAAAACACGAGGCTCGTGTCTCCGTCGCCCTGCGGCAGGTCACCGAGCACCTGATCGTAGGTGCGATTCTCCTTGATCACGTAGATCACGTGCGTGACCGGCGGCATCCCCGCCGCGGTCGCCCGATTCTCCCAGTGGTTGGCGCGCACGACGCGGGCCGAAAGTTGCTCGAGCCTGCTGCCGCCAAGGTCGGCCACCGCCAGACGGGTGATGGTGCCGTTGATCTGACCGGCGGTGTAGCTCACAGCCCTCGCGGCGGCGTCGGTCGCGCCCGGTTGCGGCAGTCGTGGGTTGGGAGCGGTGCCGCGTCCCTTGGCGTCGACCACGTGCAGCGTGTCACCGACGAGCGCCAGCGCGACCGGATACCATCCCACGGGTGCACGCCCTCGCAGCGAGTCTTTCACACCGCTGCCCCGGCCCGCCGTAGCGGCGCTGAGCGCGAACACCGCCACCGCATTGTTGTCACCTTCCGTGACATAGAGTGTGGCGCCGTCACTCGAGAGCTGAAGTCCCATCGGGGTGCTGCCTTGACCCAAGTTGGCCGGCGTCGGGTCGCGCAGCGTGCTGACCACAGTTCGGCGTCGGGTGTCGACCACGCTGATGGCGTCGGTGGACGCCGAGACAGCGAACAGTCGCTCCCCATTGGCAGAGAGCAGCAGCGTCGACGGATGACGTTCCACGGGAATACGCGTCTCGGCCACGAGTCCTTGAGGACTCTCGCGCAACACGTGCACGTCGCGTGTGCCCCAGCTCGACACGAAGACGTCGCCGTTCGCGCCGGCGACTACCGCGTACGGATAGCGTCCTGCGGCAACGCGTTGAATGACGGCGCCCGAGGCGAGGTCAACAACGGCCACCGAGTCGGCCAGATTCTCGGCGACATAGAGACGCCGTCCGTCTCGACTCACGGCAAGTCCGGCCGGGTAGCTGGTGCCGGACGAGCGCGGATTGCGCTTCGCGCGGATGGTGAGCGAGTCCTTTCGTGCGAGCCGCTTACCGTTCCAGTTGTAGCGATACACCGCGTCCGTGTTTCCGCCGGAAGCGTACAGCGTGCGTCCATCGGGCGAGAATGCGAGCCCGATGAATGCGGCGATCTGCTCGGCGGTCTGGACAACGGCGCCAGTGCGGCGGTCAACCACCTGGACGCCCTGCTGCCGCCAACCGTTGAGGAGCAGCAGCAGATATGCCGAGTCCGGTGACGCGACGACGGCGAGCGGAAAGCTGCCTACGTCGGACCGGGCGCCGGCGGGATCGAGCATGGCGCCAGTCGGAAGGCGTTGCGGTTGCGCGGCGTTGGTCGGCGCCGTGTCGGCGCCCTTCGGCGAGCAGGCGCTACAGGCAAGCGCCACCGTCCCGACGTAGACGGCGCGCGAGAGGAAATGAGGGTGTGCCATCCCCTGAGGATGCGCTGCGCCGCCCTTATCGAGGAAGAGGGAACCGTATGGTGTGACCCGTTTGATGCGAAAGCGTGTGCGAATCAGGGCAACGCAAAGGCGACGTAGGTGCCACCGCTCGGTGCGCCGTTCTTGCCGCCCCCGCAGGCGATCACGAGGTACTGCTTGCCGTCCACCATGTACGTGCTCGGCGTGGCGTTGCCAGCGGCCGGCAGCTTCGCTTCCCACAGCAGGCGACCGTTGCTCTTGTCGTAGGCGCGGATCTTGTTGTCGTACGTCGTGGCCGCAATGATGAGCAGGCCGTTCTCGGTCACGATGGCGCCGCCGTAGTTGTCGGTGCCGGTGTTCTTGATGCCCTTTGCCGCGAGCTTCGGATACTCACCGAAGGGAATCGACCACTTGATCGTGCCGGCATTCAGGTCGATCGCGTTGAGCGTGCCCCACGGCGGCTTGATGCCGGGATAGCCTTCGTGATCGAGGAAGATGTCGAAGAATGCCGTGCGATAGGGCAGCATGTACGGGGTGGTGCCCACCAGTGCGGCCGAGTTGTCTTTGCCGGTGAGCAGGTAGCTCACGATGTCATTCACCGCGCCACCTTCGAGCGCCGTGCCGAACGCCGGCATGCGACCGGTGCCTTCGCGGATGATCGTCGCGAGCTGCTCTTTCGACCGACGCTTGGCGATGTCGATCAGGGAGGGGCCAGCGGCGGAGCCTTGCAGCTTTTCGCCGTGGCAGCCGGCGCAGTTTGCGGCATACAGCGACTTGTCGCTGCGCGGCACGAGCTTGAGCAGCCACGCCATCTCGTTCGAGTTCACATACAGCAAGCCGGTGGTGGGGTCGAAGGCGGGGCCACCCCACTCACCGCCACCGTCCACGCCGGGATACACGATGGTGCCGCGCGTATTCGGGGCGTCGTACGGATGCAACGTCTTGTACTCGTTGAACGTCTTGAGCGCCGCCGCGCGCGCGGCGGGTGTGCGATTGGTGAGATCGTTGCGCGTGAGCTGCTGGCGCGCGAACGGCGCCGGCATCGTCGGGAAAAACTGTGTGGACGCCGGTTTGTCGTCGCCCAGCGCGATGCCCGGCATCTTCTGCTCTTCGACGGGGAACAGCGGCGTCCCCTTCTCGCGCTCGAACAGCCACGTGTGTCCGGTCTTCGTGATCTGGGCGACGGCGTCGATCTTCCGCCCGCCGCGCGTAATCGTCACCAAGGCCGGTGCGGCCGGCAGATCGCGATCCCACAGATCGTGCTTGAGCACCTGATAGTGCCACACGTACTTGCCGGTGCGCGCGTCGAGCGCGAGCACACTGTTGGCGTACAGGTTGTCGCCGAGTCGGTTGGCGCCGTAGAAGTCGTACGACGCCGAGCCGGTAGCGGCGAACACCATGGCGCGCTTGGTGTCGATGGTCACGCCGGCCCACGCATTGGCTCCGCCGGCGATCTTCCACGCATCGGGCGGCCACGTTTCGTAGCCCGGCTCGCCAGGATGTGGGATGGTGTGAAAGCTCCAGCGCAGCTTGCCGGTGTTGATGTCGAAGGCGCGAATGTCACCGGGCGCACTGGGCAGTGCTTCCGGCACCGAGCTGCCGATGATGAGCAGATCTTCGAACACGACGCCGGGCGTGCTGGCGCTGACCGAGAGCCCTTCCACCGGGCGGCCGAGGCCCTGACGCAGGTCGACCCAGCCACTGTCGCCAAAGGTCTTGATGGGACGACCGGTTTTGCGATCGAGGGCGTAGAGCCGATTGCGATAGTTGAAGATCACGCGATCGCCGGTGACGACGACGCCGCGATGGCGGATACGCGATGTGGGGGCAGCCCCGTTGTTGGGATCGAAACGCCAGATCGGCGCGCCCGTGGCGGCGTTGAGCGCGATGACATGGAGCTTGGGGGTCGTCGCGTACATGACGCCGTCGATCACGATCGGGTTGGCTTGCATCTCCGACCCGGTGAACTCGTCCTTCGTCTCGAACGTCCATGCGACCTTCAACTGCTTTACGTTGGCTGGCGAGATCTGACTCAGCGTGCTGTAGTGCGTGTGGTCCTCGTTGCCGCCGTACACGGGCCAGTCGGCGGAGCGCCCGGTCGTCTGGGCCTGCAGCGTGGTCGCGGCAAGGAGGAGCGGGATCAGGGCACGGGACATGAGGCGCTGGGCAGAGGACATGGCGTGAGAATGCGCTAGCTTACCTGTTGAACAGCGGTTCCTCAACAGGCGTGGAGTGCGTATGCGGCGGGTGATTGTGATCGGGGCAGGGGCGGCCGGGTCGATGGCGGCGATATTCGCGGCGACCGAAGGCGCGGACACGCTGCTGATTGAGGGAACGCGCGACGGTGGTCGTAAGATCCTCATCAGCGGTGGCGGTCGCTGCAACGTGCTCCCGCTGCGCGTGGACGAGTCGCGCTTCGTGACGGATTCGTCACCGAATCTGCTCAAGAAGATCGTGCGCGCCTGGCCGCTGGCCGAACAGCGCGCCTTCTTCGAGGACACCCTGGGCATTCCGCTCGAGGAAGAGACCGAATCGCTCAAGCTCTTCCCGGCGTCGCACAAGGCGCGCGACGTACGCGACGGCCTGCTGGACTACGCGCGCAAAGTGGGCGTCCGCCTGCGCATGGAATCGCGCGTGGTGGACATCGCGCCCGTGAACGGGAGCTGGGAAGTGACCGTCGACGACGGCACGGTGCTCAAGGCCGACGCGGTCGTCGTGGCCACCGGTGGTCTGTCGGTACCGAACACGGGCAGCGACGGGGCAGGGCTCAACATGCTCAAGGCCCTCGGCCACACGATGCACCCCACCTACGCGGCCCTGACGCCGCTCACCACCACCGACGCCGCGTTCAACGGCCTCTCGGGCATTTCCCTCACGGTGTCGCTCACCGCCAAGAGCGCGCTGCAGCAGGCCACGTGGCGCGGCGGATTCCTGTTCACGCACCACGGCTACAGCGGCCCCTCGGTGCTGAATGTGTCGCATGTGGCCGTGCGCGCCCGCGCCGGGCATGCGCCCAGTGCGAAAGTGCATGTGCAGTGGACAGCGCTGGGCGAGAAGGAATGGGAAGAGGCGCTCAAGCCGCACGGTGCGCGCACGGTGACGGGTGCGCTGCGGGCCGAGATGCCCGATCGCCTCGCGGCGGCGCTGCTGGCCAAGGCCAACGTGGAGCCCACCCGTCCCCTCACGGAATTGCGGCGCGATGAACGCCTGCGGCTCATCGACATCCTCGTGCGCGGCGATCTGCCGTGGCAGGGCGACGAGGGCTACAAGAAGGCCGAAGTGATGGGCGGTGGTGTGGCCCTCAGTGAAATCGATCCGCGGACGATGGAGAGTCGCCGGCACAAAGGGCTATTCTTGTGCGGCGAAGTGCTCGACGCGTTCGGGCCGATCGGGGGCTACAACTTTTTGTGGGCCTGGGCCACGGGGCGCTCGGCCGGTACGGCGGCAGCGGCCACGGGTGCCAAGGGGTGATTTCCGACCGGAAGCTGTTTGGGGGCGAACGCGTGGGGGCGACCGGAAGTACCTCGTCGATGCGCACCTCGTCGACGAGGCACTTCCGGCAGGATTCACTCGTTCGCCCCTCGTGGATTGATCGCTTTTGCTTATCTGTGATGTCGGTGATATCCCTTTGAGATCCGTGTTCCCGCTGTTGCTGTTTTCGTTGCCAGTTCCCACCGTGGTCGAAATGCCCGCCAAGAAAGCACCCGCCAAGAAAGCACCCGCCAAGAAAGCACCCGCCAAGAAAGCACCCGCCAAGAAAGCACCCGCCAAGAAAGTGGCGCCGAAGTCGATGCCGTACGAAAAGGGCGCCTGGGCCGCCGCGTTCTCGGCGCGGGCGCCGGGTGAGAAGCGGTACTGGCTGATCAAGAGCGAGCCCGATGTGTTCTCGTTCGACGATCTGCTCGCGGCGCCGAAGCAGACGACCTGCTGGGACAGCGTGCGCAATTCGAGTGCGCGAAATTTCCTGCGCGACGGCATGAAGAAGGGCGATCTGGCGTTCTATTATCACTCGAACGCCGAGCCGTCGGCGATCGTCGGCATTTGCGAAGTCGTGCGTGAAGGCTATCCCGATCACACCGCGCTCGATCCGTCGCACGACTACTACGATGCCGACTCGAATGCGGAGACGCCGACGTGGTTCATGGTCGACGTGAAGGCGGTGAAGAAGTTGGCGAGCCCCGTGGGGCTGCCGGAGATCAAGAACAGCGCGGCGCTCAGTGAGATGGCACTGGTGAAGGTCGGTCGACTCTCGGTGGTGCCGGTGCGCCCCAACGAGTGGGAGACGGTGATTGCGATGAGCGAAGGACGCTCGTAACGAAGGACGTTCGTCACGTTGTTCCCCCCGATTCGGAGGCTCCTGATGTCCCGTCTGTCCTGGCGATACGGCGCGCTGTGCGCGGCCGCGATCGCCACCACCGCCCCGTCTATCGCACAGGGACAAGGTGCCGCGCCACGCGCCGGTGCGCGCGCTCCTGAAAAGCCGCTGCCGCTGGAAGTCGGCCGCACGTTCTCGCTCGACACGCGCGAAGGCACATGGCTCTCGCTCGACGTGAGCCCCGACGGTACCACGATCGCCTTCGATATGCTCGGCGATCTCTACACCATGCCGTTCGCCGGTGGTGACGCCACGCGCATCACCAGCGGCATGGCGTTCGACGCGCAGCCGCGCTTCAGCCCCGATGGCAAGTCGATCGTGTTCATCTCCGATCGCGAAGGCGCCGACAACGTGCATGTGGTGGACCTCGCCACCAAGACGGTGAAGGCGATCACCCGAGGCAAGACAAACGTGTATCTGTCGGCCGAGTGGTCGCCCGACGGCAAGTACATCGTGGCCAGCAAGGGCGGATTCCGCGGTGGACTGCCCACGCTGTGGATGTATCACGCAGATGGCGGTAACGGCATGTCGCTGTACACCGCGCCGCCGAATGCCGCGCCGGGCACCGCCGTGCAGCAGGCAGGCGCCGCCTTCAGCGCCGACGGCAAGTCGATCTGGTACACGCAGCGCACCGGCGCCTGGAACTACAACGCGCAGTTCCCGCAGTACCAGATCTACGTGTACAACCGCGACACCGGTGAGCGCGAAGCGCAGTCGTCGCGCTATGGATCGGCGGTGCGCCCCACACTGAGCCCCGACGGCAAGTGGCTGGTGTACGGCTCCCGCTACGAAGACAAGACCGGGCTGCGCGTGCGCGAGCTCGCCACTGGTGAAGAGCGCTGGCTGGCGTATCCCACGCAGCGCGACGAGATGGAATCGCGCGCGCCGCTGGACGCGCTCCCGGGCATGAGCTTCACGCCGGATTCGAAGGAGCTGATCGCGAGCTACGCCAACAAGATCTGGCGCGTGGCGATCGACGGCAGCGGGCAGACGGAGATTCCGTTCCGCGTGCAGTCCACCGTCGAAGCGGGTCCGGAGCTGGCCTTCAAGTATCCGATCTCCGACAGCGCGCAGTTCACGGTGCGACAGATTCGCGACGCCGTGCCGAGTCCAGATGGCAAGCAGCTGGCGTTCATCGCGCTCGAGAAGTTGTACGTGATGGACTTCCCCGGCGGCACGCCGCGTCGTGTATCCACGTTGAACACGATCGAGTCGGAGCCGGCGTGGTCGCCCGACGGCAAGTCGCTGGCATGGGTCACCTGGTCCGACGACGGCGGCCGCTTGTACAAGGCCGCCGTGTCGCCGCGGGCCGCGGCCCCGGTGCTGCTGAGCAAGGTGGTCGGGACGCTGCGTCAGCCGGTGTGGTCGCCGAACGGCACGCGCATCGTGCTCACGCAGACCGCCGCGCAGGGTCGTCGTGATCAGACCGGCGTGACGGCGCCCACGAATATCGTGTGGTATCCCGCCACGCCCACCGCTGTCGGTGGCAGTGAGCCCACGCTGATCGCGCGGGCCGCCGGACGTAGCGTGCCGCACTTCTCGAAGGACACGTCGCGGATCTACCTGTCGTCCAACGCGAATGGACTCGTGTCGATTCGCTGGGATGGCAGCGACGAACAGCGGCACCTGCGCGTGACCGGACCCGCGGCCGGCGGCAACGTGGACGACCACGACGTGAATCCGTCGGAACTCATGTTGCAGCGCGATCCCGAGGAGCCCAACACGCCGGGCCCGTCGGCGACGCTCACGCTCATGTCGCCGAATGGCGACGTGGCGCTGGCGCAGATCAACCAGGATTTCTACACGGTGGTCGTACCGCCGCGCGGCACGCAGCCATCGGTGAGTGTGGCCGATCCGAACACGGCCGCCGTGCCGGTGAAGCGGCTCACCGATATCGGTGGACAGTTCCCGGCGTGGAGCAGCAACGGCAAGCGCGTGCACTGGTCAATCGGCAATGCGCACGTGGTGTACGATCTCGACTCGGCCGCGGTGCGTGACGCGGCGATCGCCGCGTCGCGTCGCGACTCTACCGTGGCCGATAGTCTGCGTCCGCGCCCGTACGCGCCCGCCGAAAAGCGCGTGCTGGTCCAGGCCACCCGCGACATCCCGCGTGGCACGGTCGTGCTGCGCAACGCACGCATGATCACGATGAAGGGAGACGAAGTCATCGCGCGTGGTGACCTCGTGATCACGAACAATCGCATCACCGCCGTTGGCGCCACCGGCAGCGTGACCGTGCCCGCCGGCGCGACCGAAATGGATCTGGCCGGCGCCACCGTGATTCCCGGCTTCGTCGACACGCACGCGCACCTGCGGGCGGAACGCGGCACCATTCACGAAACGCAGCCGTGGGCGTATCTGGCGAATCTCGCGTACGGTGTGACCACCACGCGCGATCCGCAGACGGCCACGACCGACGTGCTGACATACCAGGACATGGTGGACGCCGGTCAGATCATCGGCCCGCGGATCTTCTCTACCGGCCCCGGCATCTTCGACCGCGATCTGATCCGCGATCAGGAGCATGCGCGCAGCATTCTCAAGCGCTACAGCAGCTACTACGACACGAAGACGATCAAGATGTACGTGGCCGGCGTGCGGCAGACGCGGCAGTGGATCATCAAGGCGGCGCGCGAGCAGCAGCTCATGCCCACCACGGAAGGCTCGCTCGACGTGAAGCTCAATCTCAGCGAGACGATCGACGGCTATCCCGGCCTCGAACACTCGATGGGCATCGTGCCGCTCGGGAGCGACGTCACGAAGTTCATGGCGTGGTCGAATCGTACCTATACGCCGACGCTGCTCGTGAACTACGGCGGACCGTGGGGCGAGAACTACTTCTACACGAAGGAGAATCCGTACGGCGACCCGAAGCTCCAGCGCTTCACGGCGTACGAGGAGCTGGCGCTCAAGACGCGTCGTCGGATGGCGTCGATGCCCGGTGGCGGCACCGCCGGCGGCTGGTTCCGCGATGAGGAGTACATCTTCCCGCAGCTGGCCACCGAAGCCACCAAGATCCTCCGGGCCGGTGGACGGCTCGGTATTGGCAGTCACGGTCAGCTGCAGGGCCTTGGCTACCACTGGGAGCTGTGGGCCATGGCGAGCGGCGGCATGACGCCGATGGAAGCGCTGCGCACGGCCACGGCGATGGGCGCCCAGGCGATCGGACTGCAGGGTGATGTCGGTTCGATCGAAGTCGGCAAGCTGGCTGACCTCGTGGTGCTCGACGCTGACCCGCTGGCCGACCTGCGGAATACGGGCAAGATCAAGTTCGTCATGAAGAACGGCCGGATGTACGACGGCAGCACGCTGGCCGAGACGTACCCGACTAAGCGTGATGGGCCGGTGGTCCCCAACCGCCCGATCGCGCCGGCCACGAAGGCGGGCTCGAAGTAGTCGCGGCGGTTCGGCAGGGCATTGTCAGACCCTGAGACTATCCTGGAGTCATGCGCCTTTCCGCATGACTCCAGGACGTCGACGGGCTCTTCACACGTTAGAATCCCAATCATGAATGTGTATATCGCCTCGCGACTGGGCGTGCTGCGCGATCACCTGATCGCGCGTCTGCAGGCGGCGCCGCTTCCGCCGCGCGATACCGAGATCATCGTCGTCCAGAGTCAGGGCATGCGCCAATGGCTCACGCTGGCACTGGCCGATGCGCTGGGCTGCGCCGGGTCGGTGGCGCTGCCATTCCCCGCCAGGTTTGCGCATTCGCTGGCCGCGTCACTGGGGATGCCGGACCACACCGGCGACGCGTTCTCCCGCGAGGCGATGACGTGGCGCGTGGATGCGTTGCTGCGCGAGATCGACCTGCGTGACCCACGCTATGTCGCACTGTTGCGATATCTGAGCGACGGTGACGACCGCATGCGCTTCGGACTCGCCGCGCGCGTGGCCTCGCGCTTCGACGACTATCAGCTGTTCCGGCACGATCTGCTCGAGGCGTGGGAGCGGGGCGAGCACCGGCTCGATTCGCCACATGAAGTCTGGCAGGCGGCGCTCTGGCGTGAACTGTGCCGCGATGGTGGCGAGCATGGGGCGCGTCGCCTCACGCAGCTGTTGGCGGTGATCAACCGCGCTGAACGCGGATCACTGCCGTTGCCCGCGCGCGTGTCGGTGTTCGGGATCAGTTCGCTGCCCCCGCGCGTGATCGAGCTGCTAGCGGCAATTGCGCGGCACACCGAGGTCACCGTGTATGCCGCGTTACTGCCCGATCACGCGGCATCGGCTACGGCGCATGCTCTGATCGCGCATGCGCCGATCGCGCATCCGCTCTCGGCCGCCTTCGGGGCGCAGGGACGCACGCTGCAGCGACTGGTGGTGACGCACGGCGCGACGATCACATCGCTGCAGCACGCGCCGGCCGCCGCCCCGACGTCGCTGTTGACCCGGCTGCAGCACGAGATGACGAACGGCGACAACGGCACGGCGCCCCTGGCGCTCACGGCGGCGGACGCGTCGCTGCGCGTGCACGCGGCCCACGGCAAACTGCGCGAGCTCGAGATCATACGCGATCAGATCGGTCACGCGTTCGTGTCCGATCACACGCTCAAGCCGCATGAGGTCCTGCTGCTGGTCCCCGACATCAGCGAATGGGCGCCGCTCGTGCAGTCGGTGTTCGGCGCGAACGACGGCTCGGTGAGTATTCCGTTTGCGGTCGCCGATCGACGGCGTCGCGACGAATCGGTGGCGACGGCGGTGCTGCGGCTGCTCTCGCTAGAGGGCGGACGCTTCACGCACTCCGAAGTGTTCGGCGTGCTGGAGCAGCCGGCCGTTCACACCGCGGCGGGTCTCGACGACGGCCAAGTGGAGTATCTCGCGCGCACCACGCGCGATGCCAACGTACGCTGGGGCTACGACGACGACGCGCTCGAACGACTGGCGTTGCCGGCCGCCGACATGCCCACGTGGCGCACGGGACTCGATCGGCTGCTGCTGGGGCAAATGGCGGGTGCCGTGCCGGAGCCGGTGCTGGGCGCGCTCCCGAAGGCTGGCGATACCATGGGCGATCCGGCGGCACTGGCCGCGCTGTCGCAGTGGATCGACGCGCTCGCCGCGACGCTGCAGTCGTGGCGGGAATCCCGGTCCATCGCCGCATGGACGGCGGACCTCTCCGGGTTTCTCGATCGCATCGTGCGGCCGACCACTGCCGACGAACGCGAAGGACTCAACACGGTTCGCGCCGTCGTTCAGGCCTTGGCCGCGACGGCGGAGCAGGCCCGATACGACGCCTTGGTGCCATTCAGTGTGGTGCGCGACTGGCTCGAGCAGGAACTCGCCGACGACAGCTTCGGCTCGAGTTTTCTGAGTGGCCGCCTCACGGTCGCCGCGCTCAAGCCGATGCGCAGCGTGCCCTTCAAGGTGATCGCGGTGGCCGGACTCGATGATGCCGCCTTTCCGCGACGTGACCGCCGACCCGCATTCGACCTGTTGTCGTGCGAGCCGCGCGAGGGCGATCGCAATCTGCGTGATGACGACCGCCAGCTCTTTCTCGACTTGCTGCTGGCCGCCGAGTCGCGCGTGATCCTCACGTTTAGCGGGAACGATCCTCGTGACAACGCCGCACGGGCGCCGTCCATCGTGATCGACGAATTGCTCGACCATCTCGACCGCCGCACCAACGGGAGCGCCCGCAGCACCCTGGTGCTGCGACACCCGCTGCAGGCCTTCAGCGATCGCTACGTCAGCGCGGCCGACCCGCGGCTGATCACCTTCGCGCCCCTGGCCGGCACGGCCTCGGCCGGTAGCGCCGCACCGGGGCTGCCGTTCTTCGTGGACACGGTGCCCGATCTGGTGAACGACGCGGTGGACGAAATCGCGCTGCGCAACCTGACCAGCTTTTGGAGCAATCCGGCACAGTGGTTCTGCGAGCAGGTCTTGCGCTTGCGCCTGCCCGACGCCGGTGCGACCGACCACGCGGACAGCGAACTGCATTGGCTGAGCACGATGAAGCAGGGTGGCGTGCGCGCCGACATCCTGCGGGCGGTATTGGCGGGACGCTCGGATATGGCCGGGATGCCACGGGCGATGGTGGCGGTCGGTACGTTGCCGCCGGGGCAACTCGGCGCCTCCTGGTTTGCACGACTGGAGGGCGAAGCGAGACCGGTGCTCGACGCCTTGCCGACGGGCGCCCGTGCCAGCGCTGCGCTGACCGTGATCGGACCCGACTGGCGCGTCACGGGCGCGGTGGAAGGGGTCATCGACGGCACCAGATACGTCGTACGCACGGGCAGCTTCTCGTCGAAGTATCGCATCGCCGCATGGGTCGAGCACGTCGTCATGTGTGCGGCCCGGCAGCAGGGTGCCGACGTGCCGGGAACGACGGTGTTGATCTGCCCGGACGGCAAGAAGGAGAAGGCGGTCATCGAGTCGCTCGACATGGTTCCCAACGCCATGGAAATTCTCGATGACTGGATCGGGGCCATGCACGCCGCGCGTCGTGCGCCGTTGCCGTTCTTTCCGATCGCCGCGGAAGCTTATCGCGCGGCCGTGGCCCACAACGCGAAACTTGCCGCCAATCCGAAGTCCCGGGCCAGGGTGCAGACGCCGCTGGAGAAGGCGGCCGTCGCGTTCGCCGGAAGCACCTATGGCGCGGCGGGTGATGAAACCGATCCGTATCTGCAGCTGTGCTTCCGCGACACGCTGTCGTTCAGTGATCACGTCGACGAGTTCGTGGCCTTGACGACGATGCTCTTCAAGCCGTCGCTGTCCGCGGTCTGGGATAAGGCCGTCAAAGCGGGGGACGCCTCGTGACGCCACTCATGCAGCCCTTCAAGGCGCTCCGCGTCGCGCTCGATCCGGGCATCACGCTGGTCGAGGCCAGCGCGGGCACGGGAAAAACGTTTGCCATCACGCGATTGGTGCTGCGCTTGCTGCTCGAGCGAAAGGTCGAGCATCTCGGGCAAATCCTCGTAGTCACCTTCACCGAGAAGGCCACGCAGGAGCTGATCGGCCGGATTCGCGCCGTGCTGCGTGACGCCGATCGCGTGTGGTCCGATACGCCGCCCGCGCGAGACGCCGGCAACGATGATCTGTTTGCTTTGCGCGAGCTGCATGGCGAGGCCGGTGGTCCGATCGTGCGCGCGGCGCTCGCCGCGCTCGACGATCTTGGCGTGTCCACGATTCACGGCTTCTGCCATCGGGTGCTCTCGGAGAGCGCGCTCGAGAGTCGCGTGCATTTCGGCGGCACCTTTCTGGAAGACGATACGGAGATCCTGCAGCGGCTCACGCAGGATTGGATACGTCGGCGGGTGTTGCACGACGAGGCGTCGGCGGCCCTGATCGCCGACAGTGGCGAAGATCCGCAGGGCTGGATCCGGAATCTGGTGCGACCGTACATGCGGCATCCCCGCACCTCGATCGATGCGGCTCCAGACGCGGCGCCGCAGCTGCTGCGCGATTTCGTGCTCTCGGTGTCGAAGGCGTTCGAACAGGAAAAGCAGGCGCGCCACCTGATGGGCTTCGACGAGCTGCTGCGTCGGTTGCATGACATTCTCGTGGCCGAAGGACCGCACGGGTTGCTGGCCTCGCGAATCCGCGAGCGCTTCCGGGTCGCGCTCATCGACGAGTTCCAGGACACCGACCCGACGCAGTTCCCCATCTTCTCGACGGCATTTACCGGATGTCCGCTGTTTCTGATCGGTGACCCGAAACAGTCGATCTTCGCGTTCCGCAACGCTGATGTGCGCGCGTATCTCAAGGCCGCCGCGAACATTGCCCAGCGCTACACGCTGCTCACGAATTACCGCAGCACCGAGGCGATGGTGCGCGCCGTGACGCAGTTGTTCGGCAACAATCGCGAACCGTTCGCCTGCAGTCCTGATCTCATCGGCGTCCCGCAGGTCACGGCGGCGAATCAGGTGCGCGTGCCCGATGCCCTGCTGCGCGATGGCAAGCGTGCGCTGGAGTGGATGTGGGTGGGCGAGGAATACAACGGGGCCAAGCAGTTCGTGACCAAGGAGCGCGGCACGTCGGTCGCCATTCGCGCCGTAACCGTGGAGATTCGCCGGCTCGCCGCCGATGGCGTCGGCGCTGGCGCGATGGCGGTGCTTGTGCGCACCAATGCGGAAGCGCAGGAAGTCAAAGCGTCGCTCGACGCGGCCGGAGTACCCTCGGTCGTCGGCGCGAACCAGGACGTGCTGGCCAGTGAAGAGGCCGACGAGGTGGTGCGCCTGGCCGAAGCGATCGCCTCGCCTCGCGACGGCGTGGCGGTGCGGGCGGCCATGGCCACTCGCCTCTGGGGCTGCGACGCGAACGCCGTGGCGGACACGCTGCGCAACGATGGCAGCGGCGCGTGGAACGGCATTCTCGATCGACTCGTTCGCGCACGAACCTTGTGGCTGCGTCACGGTGGCGCCACGGCGTTGGCCTGGCTGTTGAACGAATGCGGAGCCACCGCGCGACTGCTGTCGCTGCGCGATGGCGAGCGACGTGTCACCAACCTGCGGCATGTGCTCGAGATGCTACAGGAAGCAGACGCACTGTCTCCGCTCACGCCCGACGCCGTGCTGGGCTGGGTGTCGAACGAGCGCTCCTCGGTGATCACCCCGGAACGTCGCGAAATGCGTTTGGAAAGCGACGTCGACGCCGTGCAGATCCTGACCATCCACAAGGCGAAGGGACTGCAATGGCCGGTGGTGTTCTGCCCCACGCTGTGGAACTGCCGGTCGTTCACGCAGAGGGCGCTTGGCGTGCCGTACTCGCTTACGCCGCTCGATGACGGCATGGTGCTCGACATCGGGTCGGCGATGCAGGCGACGCGCAGAGAGCAGAAGGAGCTCGAACAGCTCGGCGAAGATTTGCGACTCGCCTATGTGGCGCTGACCCGGGCCGAGTCGCGCTGCTACGTCACCTGGGGCAACTTCTCCGATGCGGCGGCGTCGTCCATCGGTTGGCTGGTGCAGGGCGGTGGTGAGACGATCGACCGAGGCGCCATCAACGCCCTGGTGGCGGCAAATACGGACACGATGGCGATGGCCGACGTGGTCCTCGAGATGCCAGCCCTGCGCGCGCCATCGCCCGTGGCCACGGCGGCGGTGCGGGCGCCGTTGCAGTTCAAGACCGCCGCCGGGCAACTCTCCATCTGGCGCAGCAGCAGCTTCACCATGCTCACGCGCAACGTGGCCCACGTGGAGAGCCGCGACGTCGACGATGTGCTGCTGCCCGACGAGGTGCGTCGCACCGCGGTGCACGTGGCCGGCTTTCGCGGCGTGCCGGCCGGCGCCGACATCGGCAACGTGCTGCACGGCCTGTTCGAGCACATCGATTTCCCGAATCCCGACGCGACCACCGACGCTGACGTGCAGAACGCGCTGCGCGCCTACGGCGTGGCCATCCCTCGCGATGGCCGGTGGACGGCCGCGCACATCCGCGAGATGATCGCGACGGTGTGCCGCGCCGAGATCCCGGATGCAGGCTTCGCTCTCACGGCCGTACCGCACAGTGCCACGCTCCGTGAGTGGCGTTTCTCCATGCCGGTGCGTGACTTCTCGATCACGGCGGTGGCCGATGCACTGGCCCAGCATGGATCGGACCATGCGCGCGAGTACGCGCCGCTGCTCCGCCGTCTGCGCGACGACCAGTTCCGCGGGTATCTCACCGGCTCCATCGACCTCGCCCTCGAGCACGACGGGCGCTGGCATATTCTCGACTGGAAGTCGAACTGGCTGGGCGCGAACGATGCCGACTACGCGTCCGGGGCGCTGGGCCACGCGATGCACGCCGCGCACTACACCCTGCAGTATCACGTGTATCTGGTGGCGCTGCATCGACACCTGCGGGCGCGGCAGCCGGGGTACGACCCGCGCCGGCATTGGGGACAGGTCACGTACGCCTTCCTACGCGGGATCGCCGCCACCGGAGACGACGGCTGGTTCACCGACGCGCCCACACCCGAGTTGCTGCATGCGCTCGATCGCGCCTTTGGAGGCACGCCATGAGTGCCGATCTCCAGTTCACGGCATTCTTCGATGCGGCCGTCGAGCAGTATCTGCTCTCCACCAGCGACCGTGTCCTCGGCGAGCTCACCATGCGTCGCGCCGGCACGAGTTCGGGCGCGGGGGTACCGATCGCCGTGGCCGTCGCACTGCTGGCGCGGGCGCGCGATGACGGTCACAGCGCGCTGTCGCTGGGTGATCTCGCCACCGAAGCCACCGAGCTGGCGCGCGCGCTCGCCACTGCAGTCCGCACTGACACCGGTATCGAAGCCGGCGTCGTGGAGTGTTGTGCGCAAATCCACGAGCACGATGCCGCGTGGTGGCGCACGATGCTGGAATCGGTGCCCACGGTCGTGCAGGACGCGAACAGTCCTGTCGCATCGCCGTTGGTGTTGCACGGCTCGCTGGTGCAGTTCCGACGGTACTTTGATGCCGAACAGCGGATCGTTGCGCGTATTCACGCATCGTTGACCAGTGGGCAGCCGACCTTTCGCGTGATCACCGGCGGTCCGGGCACGGGAAAGACCACGCGCATCGCGGAGATGCTCGTCGAAACACTCGCGCGTGAGCCGGAGCTGCGCGTCGCGCTTGCCGCGCCCACCGGGAAGGCGGCAGCCCGGCTCTCCGAGTCGATCCGGCTACGTCTCGATGAATCGAAGGCCGCGCCCGAAGTGCGCGCGCGTGTGCCGCAGAACGCGCGCACAGTGCATCGGTTGCTGGGCTATCAGCCCGATCGCGATCGTTTCTGGTCGCGCGCCGGTACGCCATTGCCGTACGACCTCGTGATTCTTGATGAGGCCAGCATGGTGGACGTGCTGCTCATGGATGCGCTCGTGGCCGCCCTTCCGGCGCATGCCACCCTGCTGCTGGTTGGTGATCAGGATCAGTTGGCCAGCGTGGAGGCGGGCGATGTGCTGGGGGCGATCTGTCGCGTCGCGCACGATCTCGGCGTTGGCAACCCGCTTCACGACAGCGTGGAGCAGCTCACCCGCAGCTTCCGGTTCGAAGCACACCCCGCCATCGGCGATGCGGCGGCAGCGATGCTGGCTGGCGATGCTGCCGCCCTCGGTGCCGTCGTGCGCGACACCGAGCGCTCCGACGTGCGTTGGGTGCCGGCGCCGCACGATCGCGCCGAACTGTTGGCGTTGCTCGTGCCTCATCTGAAGATCTGCCTGGCCGCTGCCACCCCAGCCGCCGCCCTCACGGCCCTCGATGGATTCCGCGTGCTCTGCGCCGAGCGCGAAGGCACGTGGGGCGTGGCCGGCATCAATGCTGAGGTCGAGCGTTGGCTGCGCAGCCAGGGTACCGTCATTGCCGAGCGATGGTATCATCGGCGACCGGTCATGGTGATGGCGAACGACTACGGCACGCAGGTGTTCAACGGCGACGTGGGCGTGGCCTGGGAAGAGGACGGCGAAATGCTCGTGCATTTCCCGGCCCCAGAAGGGGCCACGCGCGCCATTCAGCCGGCGCGGTTGCCTGAAACGCAGACCGCGTGGGCCATGACCGTGCACAAGGCGCAGGGTTCCGAGTTCACCAGCGTGATCATCATGCTGCCCGCCAAAGGCAGTCGTGTGCTGGGACGCGAACTCTTGTACACCGCCGTTACGCGCGCGAAGGAGCAGGTGCTGCTCGTCGGTGATGAATCGGTGATGCGATCGGCCGTGTCGCGCACGGTGCGACGGGGCAGTGGACTCGAGGCATTGTTGCGCCAGAAAACGTGGCGCGAGAGCGTGGGCCATGGGTGATCCGATTGCCATGATCACGCTGATCTTCGCGGCGCTGGCCGTCGTGCTGCTATTGGTGAATCTCTTCCGCGCCAAGGCCGCCGCCGATCCTGAGGCGGCCCGTCGTGAATTGCGTGAAGAACTGCGCAGTGCGCGCGAGGAGGCGCGAGTGTCGGCACGCGAGCTGCGCGAGGAAGTCACCAAATCCATCGACGCTACACAGACCTCGCTCGACCGCGTGCGCGGCACGCTCGATCAGCGCGTGCGCGAGCTGCAGGAAGGGAACGAGCGCAAGCTCGACGAAATGCGTCGCACCGTCGACGAGAAGTTGCACGACACGCTCGAGAAGCGGCTCGGCGAGTCGTTCAAACTCGTCAGCGATCGTCTCGATACGGTGCACAAGGGACTCGGCGAGATGCAGCATCTCGCCACCGGTGTGGGTGATCTCAAACGTGTGCTCACCAATGTGAAGGCGCGCGGCACGTGGGCCGAAGTGCAGCTCGGCGCTATACTCGAGCAGGTACTCACCCCGGAGCAGTACGACAAGAACGTGTGCATCCGGCCGGACACCACCGAGCGGGTGGAGTTCGCGGTGCGATTGCCGGGACCGCTCGATGATCCGGTCAGCTGCGTGTGGCTGCCGATCGACTCGAAGTTTCCGCAGGAAGACTGGCTGCGGCTGCAGGACGCGTCGGATCAGGGCGACGTGGCGGCCGTGCAGTCCGCCAGTGATGCCCTCATGCGTACCGTGCGTGCGTCGGCGAAGGAGATTCACGACAAGTACGTGCATCCACCGGCCAGCACCGACTTCGCCATCATGTTTCTCGCCACCGAAGGGCTGTTCGCCGAGGTGCTGCGTCACCCGTCGCTGGTGAGTGATCTGCAGCAGCAGTATCGCGTGGTGGTCGCTGGACCGACCACCCTGGCGGCGATTCTCACCAGCTTGCGCATGGGCTTTCAGACGCTCGTGGTCGAGCAGCGTGCGGCTGAAGTGTGGCGTGTGCTCGGCGCGGTGAAAACCGAATTCGGCAAGTTCGGTGATGTGCTCGACAAGGTGCAACGCCAGCTCAACACGGCCAGTCGCACCATTGAGGAAACCGGTCAGCGCAGCCGTGCCATGGAGAAGAAGCTGCGCTCGGCCGAGCGGTTGCCGGAGGCGGAAGCGGCGTCACTGTTGGAGTTGCCGTCTACCGACGCTTTTCCCCTACAATGAGTTCGTGCGCCGCGCCCTTCTTGCCGTGGGCGCGGCTCTTCTCGGTGGTCACGGTGAGTCCGTTGCGTCGCAGTGCTTTCGCGAACGCGGGATCGGCATCGGCCGACCAATAGATCACGCGTCCACCGGGGCGCAGCGCCGCCATCGCCGTCTGCATTCCTGCATCGGCATACAGTTTGGCGTTGCCTTTGGTGGTCAGCGACTCGGCGCCGTTGTCCACGTCCAGCATGATGGCGTCGAACGCGCCGACGTGTTCTCGCAGCAGCGGCAGCACGTCGCCCAAGCGGATATCCACGCGCGGATCGTCCATCGCCGCGCCGGCGAGCGCGTACTCGGGGTTCCGGTTCCAGGCGATCACCTCGGGGACGATCTCGGCCACCATGACCGTGGCGTCGGGGCCTAGACGCTCGAGGGCCGCGCGCATGGTGAAGCCGAAGCCGAGTCCGCCTACCAGCACGCGTACGCCGGGGTGATCGGCCAAATCGCGGCAGGCGAGTTCAGCCAGTTGTACTTCCGACTGCGAACGGCGCGTCGACATCAGCTCGATCCCGTCGATCCGCAGCAGGTACGCGCCGTCGTGACGGTACAGCGTGAGGACGGTGCCGTCAGGCGCGGCGGCTTCGGCGAGACGTTCGTATGGCTTCACGGAGGACTTGCTGGCGCAGGGTGAGCGATCGAGCTTGCAGAGGCGTCGTGTCGACAGCGAAGTGTATCACCGATCCCCTGTCCGGTCAGTAATGTCCCGTCCGATCGACAATTCCTACGTGGTGCCGGGTACGGCGCTGCTGGCCGGCGAATATCCGGGCATGCGCTTCGGTACGCCGCACAGTGTCCGGGACGCCAAGTTGCAGCAGTTCCTCGATGCGGGCGTCACGGCGTTCGTGGATCTCACCCATCCCAATGACCCGCTCGACCTCTACATCGAGCGACTCCGCGAGCTCGCGGCCGCACGTGGCGTGGAGGTCGTGCACGACTACCTCTCCATCGTCGACATGGATGTGTGCGACGACGTGTTCATGCGACGCGTGCTCGACACGATCGACGAACGCCTCGCGCAGGGGCATCGCGTGTACGTGCACTGCTGGGGCGGGGTCGGGCGCACGGGGATGACGGTGGGCTGCTGGCTCGTGCGCAACGGACGCTCGGGAGACGAGGCGCTCGACGAAGTGAAAACGCTGTTCGCGACCATGTCGCCGGCGAAGGTGGCGTACTTCGGCCCCGACGGCTCGCCGCAGACCGACGCGCAACGCGCGGTCGTGCGGGCGTGGATGGAACCATCGACGGAGTGATCGCGTGATGAACCAGACGCCCGTGACGTTGCACGCCATCTCGGTGGCGGACCTGGAGACGGTGGCCGCACTGCACTGTGCCAGCTGGCGCAGCGCGTATCGCGGTATCCTGTCCGATGCCTATCTCGACGGCGACTTGCTCACCGACCGTCTCGAAGTGTGGCATCTCAAGCTGGCGATGATGACCGACCGGCAGTTCGGCTGGCTGGCCAGACACGACGGCGAGCCGGTGGGCTTTGCCTTCGCGACGCTCGATGAAGATCCCACGTGGGGCACGTTGGTGGACAATCTGCATCTGCTGCCGTCGCATCAGGGCGCGGGGATCGGTCGCGGACTGCTCACCGCCGTCGCTCGCGGTGCACACGCGCACGCGACGCATCCGGGGCTCTATCTCTGGTGCTACGACGCGAACACGCGGGCTCGCGCCTTCTACGCGCGTCTCGGCGCCGAAGCCGTCGAGCAGATCATGTACGCGGCGCCCGACGGTCAGTCGCATCCCGAGTGGCGCTACGCCTGGCGTGCTACGCCATTCGCGCCATGAACTCGATCACGCGCTGATCGCAGCGCACATCGCCCGCGCCGATCGGTGACTCGAGCGTCATCCCTTCCATGGTGCGGCAGCGACTCAGCGCCACGTACGTCTGTCCCGGTGAAAACGCACCGCGACCCAGATGGACGTGCACGCGATCGAAGGTCAGACCCTGACTCTTGTGGATCGTGACCGCCCAGGCGAGCTGCAGCGGCATCTGTTTATAGCGACCGACCACCTTCTGTCGGATTTCGTCGGCCTCGTCGTCGTACCAGTACTCGAGCTGCTGCCACTCCTGCGCATCCACGGTCACGATGGCGCCGCTGTCGAGTTTCACGATCGCCCCGGTGGCGCTGATGGCCTGCACTTCGCCCAGTGACCCGTTCACCCAGTTCTCTTCGGGGTCGTTCTTCACGAACATCACGCGCGCCCCGCGCTTGAGCACGAGCGGATCGGGCGCGGGATCCTGTTTGAACGTGCCCGTGCCCACCTGCGATCCGAACGTGCCGCTGCGCTCGGCCGAAAACGTCGCCGGCGCGTCGTCGAGGGCGTCGAGTCGACGCTGATTCACCCGTTCGGCGTCGAGACGGCGCGCGGTGAGAATGATCGTTTCGTCGAGTTCCTCGTCGGTGGCGCGATCGATGCGCGTGTGCAGCAGGCGATAGTCGTCGCCCGTGGGCGTGGCGGTACGCACGCGATCGAGCAGCGCGATCCACACGGGATCACGCTGGCGGTACACCGTGCGGAATTCGACGGTGGAGAGCGGCGCGTACTTGAACACGGCCGCGTCGAAGAAATGCGGGGTGTCGTACCACAATTCACCGAAGGCACCCGCTTGCTCCTTCGACACGATCGGCGGCAGCTGAAACGGATCGCCGAACATCACGATGCGCACGCCGCCGAAGGGCAGGTCGTTGCCCTTCGCCATACGCATCGCGACATCGATACCGTCGACGACATCAGCGCGCACCATCGAGATCTCGTCGATGATGAGCATATCGAGCTTGCGCGCGACCTGCAGCCACTTGCCGCCCTGAATGTCGCGTGCGGTGAGCGGTTTGAGCGGGAAGCGGAAGAACGAGTGGATCGTCTGACCGCCCGCGTTGAGCGCGGCGAGCCCGGTTGGCGCCAGCACCACACACTTGTTGCCCTGTGCGGCTGCGAGCTGTCGCAGTACGGTACTCTTGCCGGTGCCGGCCCGTCCGGTCACGAACAGCGGCCGCGGGTCGCGAACATCGAGCCGGTCATACAGCTCGGCGAGCTCGGCACTTCCACCACTGTCCACGACGGCCATGCGTCGCGCCGCTTGCACCGCTTTGCGCGGCACGGTCGGCTTTTCCGGCGGCAGTGTGGCCAGATAGGCGCGATACTGGTCGAAGGCCGACTGACAGAGATCCTGCTCGCGCACGCGCTCCAGCTTGGTCCGCACCGCGTCGCGCACGAACTTACGGAGTTCGTTGCGCTCGAGACTGTAGAACTGCGCGAAGCCATCGCCCGGCCGTTTCTCGTCGAACACCAGCAGGTCCCCGTCGCGCGTGAAGCGCAACAGGTGGAGACCGGCGTCGGTGTGCAGCGGCTCGGCAGGTGCCGAAGGGGCGGGGGGCAGAGACGACATGCTGCAAAATAGTCGGTGGGGCACCGTGACCCGCCGCACGTTTTCGCCGCTGGCACGGTGAATGCGCTCTCATGTGGTGGGCGCAGTCCGTGCCCCAGTAGCTGGTCGCAGCGCAGGCGAACTGTGCCGCCGCCAGCCGCCATTCAGCGGAGGATGTCATGACGGATAACAAGCGTACCGATGATCTCGACCTGAACGAGGAAGGCCTGCTCAACCGTGCCAAGGGTGCGGCGGAAGAGGCCAAAGGACGTGCCCGTAACGCGATGGGTGGACTCACCGGCGACGGTGGCCAGCAGCTCAAGGGCATGGGCGAGGAGCTCAAGGGCAAGGCGCAGCAGGCGTTGGGCAAGGCGCAGCAGAAGCTCGACGACGTGATTGACCGCGACGATCGCAAGGCGCCGTAATTTCGACGGCTTCGCGCTTGAGCTTCGCGCGATGGCGTCATCCGGCAAATGACGCACCCCATCCGACGTGTGTCGCCGCGCAGGAAAACGGCACACACGTCGGATATGGCGGTGACTCCGAGGGGTCGATGTTGAGGGCAGGACGGCAACCGAACCGCTGTCCGCACACCCTAGCCGGAGCATTGCCATGACGACGACCCATACCTGCGGCCTCCTCGATCGCCGCCTGTTTCTGCGACGCGCCGCGGTGGCGGTTGGCGCGGCACTCATGCTGGACGGGCTGGCCGCCGGCGACGCGCTGGCCGAGTCGGTGCGGGCGATGACCCCCGTGACCAAAGGGGCTCGGACCCGGACGTATGCCATCCCGGCAGTGGATGGCGTGTCGGTCGACGCCGCCGACGGCATCGCGCTCGCCCGCTGGAAGGGCAAGCTGTACGCGTTCTCCCTCGAGTGCCCGCACAAAGGCGCCGATCTGCAATGGCGCGAGGGCGAGCAGCAACTCTACTGCCCCAAGCACAAGGCGCGCTTCAGTCCTGACGGCGCCCACGTGAGCGGCCGGATGACCCGCGACCTGGACCGTTTCGGCCTCGTCCGCCAAGGACCGAACGTGGTCCTGGCGCTCGACCAGCGGCTCAGCAGCACCGCCGCCGGCTGGACCGCCGCCGTCCTGACCCTCTAGCCAGCACCGAGCTCGGCCATTGCGGTGACGCGTATGGAGGGAAGCGGGGTGTCAGCGCTGACAGCGCGCTGACGCCCCGTCGTTTTATTGACGCTTCCCCCGCACTGGAAGCGCCCCTATGCCGATCATCGAAGTGCCCGACGACAAGCCCGTCCGTCACCCCGAGTACGTCTACATGGACTACGCTCGGCATCTGTCCGGACGGCTGCGCCGCACCATCACCGGGCCCATGTGGCACGGTCCCTCCCTGCGCGAGGCGCTGGACGGCATGAACGCCGCCGACGCGGTCGAGCGCCCGATTCGCAGCATGAAGACCGTGTGGGAGATCGTGCTGCATGTGACCGCGCGGGCCGAACGAGCCCGTTTACGCATGGACGGCCTCGCACTCGAGGAGCCCACGCCGGACGAGGACTGGCCTCGCATTCCGATCCCGTGCACGGCTGCGGCCTGGGAATACTCACAGGCCCAGATGGCGAACGCCTATCGCTCGATGGCCGTACGCGTCTGTGAAGTCATGTCGTCAGGCTTTCTCAAAGTCGTCGAGAAACAGAGTTACAACATCGCCACCATGGCGGATGGCGTGGCCGAACATGGCGCGTACCACGCCGGGCAGATCGTGCTGCTGCGCAAGGAGATCCGATCGCGCCGGCCGAAGGGCGCGCACGTCGCCGACTTGATGTGGTGACGTGCGACGTGGTACCGTGTGCGCGCATGGCCTACTTGTTCGCGCCCGGCACGCTGCCTTTGCGGTAGTCGAGCGCCGGCTTCTGTGTGCCAAGCACGGTGCTGTACGTAAAGCCCGCGCCGCGACGCGTGTCGAGCTCCGCCTTCGCCGCTGCGATCGTGGCCGGCGTCGCGAACAGCTCGGCGCCGGTCAACGCCATCGTCTTCGCGGCCACCATCATGCCCTTCGCGCCGATGCTCATGCCACCGGCGGCCACGGCCTGCCAGGAATGGGCCGCCGTACCCGGCACCCACGTCGCCGCCGACAGCTGCACCGTGGGGACCACCCAGCTCACGTCACCAACATCGGTTGAGGCGGAGCCCGCCGCGCCGATCGTGAGCGGTTTGATCAGCGCCGTATTCGTGAGCGGCTGCGGCATGAACTGCGCGGACTTCTGCAGCTGCTCGGCGAAGGCGCGTTCCGTCGGCGTGAGAGTGTAACCACCCACCCGCTCCAACATGCGCTGCTGCACCTTGGCCAGCGTTTCATTCGGCAGCAGCGAGTACACCGAGCCGGTGAGCTGCAGTTCGTAGCTCGTGCCGGTACCCATCGCGGCGCCCTTCGCCGCGTTCACAACGCGTGACCAGACGTCGTTCACGACCTTCATGTCCACGTGGCGTACGTAGTAGTACACCTCGGCTTCGTCGGGCACGACATTCGGCGCGCGTCCGCCATCGGTGATCACGTAGTGGATGCGCGTGCCGTCGGGGATATGCTCGCGCAGATAGTTCGTCATCACGTTCATCACTTCCACACCGTCGAGGGCGGAGCGTCCGCGCTCGGGCGCCGCTGCGGCGTGCGCGCTGATGCCTTTGAAGTGGAACTTGCCGCTGATGTTGGCCATCGTGCGCTCGCCGGTGATCGAATTCTCGTCACCCGGATGCCACGCGATCACCGCATCGACATCGTTGAACACGCCGTCACGCACCATGTACACTTTGCCCGATCCGCCTTCTTCGGCCGGCGTGCCGATCATGCGCAGCGTGCCCTTCACGTTGTTTGCCTGCATCCAGTTCTTGAGCGCGATCGCCGCGGCCGTGCTGGCGGTGCCGAACAGATGATGTCCGCAGCCATGTCCGGGGCCACCGGCAATGAGTGGATTGCGCGTCGGCGCCGCGTCCTGCGAGAGGCCGGGCAGCGCATCGAATTCGCCGAGCAGTGCAATGACGGGTTTACCGCTCCCGTATTCAGCTACGAACGCCGTGGGCTCGCCCGCCACGCCGGCCGTGATCGTGAAGCCCGCCGTCTTGAGTTCCGACTGCAGCAGCGCCGTGCTCTTCACTTCCATGAAGCCGACCTCGGCGAAGCCCCAGATCTGCTTGGCGACATCGGCGTAGTGGTCGGCCTTCGCGTCGAGCGCCGTCAGCATCGCTACCGTGTTCGGCGCACCGGCAGCGGCCTTCGCCTTCTGCGCGGAGAGGGGGGTTGCGGCAGCACCGTGGCAGAGCAGGGCGGCGACGGCGGTGGTGGCACAGCGGCGGAGCGTCATCAGACAGTCCTCGATTCAGCGAATACGGGTTCCATGAGTCCGCGCAGCGACCGGCCGTGCGGATCCTGCTTGGCTCGAATCTCGTTGACGAGTTCGAGCGCGGTCTGCTCGCACGGCGGCATCACGATCGACGATTCGCCGAGCGGTGTGGTGCGCGATCCCCAGCGCACGAGGAGTGCACCGAAGGTGAGTCCACCGCCGAATCCGGGCATCAGCAGCAGGCTGCCCGGCTTCACGCGGCCTTCCTTGAGCGCGTCGACCAAGCTGACGGGTACCGTGGCCGCGCTCATGTTGCCGTACTTGTGCACGGTCACCATCACGCGATCCATCCCGATACCGGTGTACTTCGCCACGGCTTCGATAATACGCAAATTGGCCTGGTGCGGTACGACCAGATCGATCTCGTCGGCCGACACGTTCGCCTCGCGCAGCACGCGTGCAGCGGCTTCGCTCATGCCGTGAACGGCGCGCTTGAAGATCACCTGTCCGTCGAAGTCCCACAGCGTGTCGCCAAGCGAGACCTCACGGTTCGCGTAGCCGCACCCGATGCCGCGCACGCGCAAGCTCTGACGCGCTTCGGCGTCACACCCGAGCACCGTCCCGATCACGCCTTCTTCGTTGTCGGTCGCTTGCAACACGACGGCCGCGGCACCGTCGCCGAAGAGCACGGCCACGTTGCGATTGCTCCAGTCCATGTAGCGGCTGATGAGCTCCACGCCGATCACGATGGCGTTGCGTACCACGCCGGTCTGGATCATCGCGGTGGCCGTGGATAAGCCGTACAGGAAGCTGGTGCACGCAGTATTCACGTCCATCGCGGCGGCGCGAGTGGCGCCGAGGGCGATCTGCACGCCCGACGCGCTGTTGGGTACCGCCTCTTCGTTGCTGCAGCCACCGTAGATGATGAGATCCACCTCACCCGCCTCGAGTCCCGCACAGGCGAGGGCACGAGCCGAGGCAATGGTGGCCATTTCGATGGCCGAGATGTGCGACACGCGGCGTTCCTTCATGCCGGTGCGCTGCGTGATCCACTCGTCGGAGGTCTCGAGGAACGTCGAGAGATCGTCGTTGGTCAGGATGGCGGGCGGGAGCGCTTCGCCCCAGCCAGTGATGGCGGCATGGCGCGCTGGCGTCATTGCTCGGGTAGGTAAGTCGTTCGTAATGGGCCGCGATGTCGGCGTCGAGCGCTCACAGGTGGGAGGCGAGCCGACGGACTGATCTTTGAACGCTAGGGTCGGGCGGGGTGCGCCACAAGAACATTGAGTAACGGATTTCCGATTTTGGCGACGGTTTGGTGGCACGGAAATACATTTTCGGCATGACGACCCTACTGCATCCCCGACATCGCTCGCCGATGCTCCGCTGCGCCCTGATGGTGGTGGCCGCGGCGGCGCTGCTTCCTGCGGCCGCCACCGCCCAGACGCCGGTGATTTTCGTGCATGGCAACGGCGACCATGCCGGGCTGTGGGACAACGTGATCTGGCGCTTCGAGTCGAATGGCTATCCGTCGTCGCGGCTGTTCGCCGTGGACCTGCCGAATCCGACGGCGTCGAGTACGCTCACCGCGGCGGAGCTCAATCGCTCCACCCCCGAGGATCAGACGGCGGCGCTGGCTGCCTTCGTGACGCGCGTGCTGCTCAAAACGGGGGCGAACAAAGTGGCGTTGGTGGGGAGCTCGCGCGGCGGCATGACCATCCGCAACTATGTGCGCTACGGCGGTGGCGCCGCGCATGTGTCGCATGTGATTACCGGTGGCACACCGAACCATGGCGTGTTTGCCATTCCCACCGTGCAACCCGACGGCGAGTTCAACGGCGCCGGCCCTTATCTGCGGGCCCTCAATCGCGGCAGCGAGGTCGTGCCCGGCGTGAAATTTCTCGCGCTCCGCTCGGATTCACTCGACAAGTACGCGCAAGCCGACGGCGCCGGTCTGGGCATGAAGGGCACGCCCACCAACGTGGACGCCACAGGACCCGCGTTGCGCGGCGCGCTGAACGTGGTGCTGCCCGGCACCGATCATCGCGAAGTGGCGTTCGGGCCGGCGGCCTTTCGCGCGCAGTACCGCTTCATCACCGGTCGCGCGCCCGCTCATGTGGACATCGTGGCCGACACGGTTGCCGTGCTCGAGGGCATGATCAGCGGCAACGTGAACGCGAGTCCGACGAACCTACCGCTGGCCAACGTGGTGATCACCGTCCATGCGGTGGACGCGGCCACAGGCCAACGCCTCGGCGCGCCGGCGTATCGGACCGTGACGACGCACACGGGTCGCTGGGGTCCGTTCCGCGCCTCACCGACCACGCGCTACGAGTTCGAGGTGGCGAGTCCTGACAGTGCGGTGATCCTGCACGTCTTCCGCATGCCGTTCCCGCGCTCGAGCCGCGTAGTGAACTTCCGGCTTCCCGCACCACCGGCGTCGCGCCCCGACAGTGTGAGCGTACTGATTGCGCGTCCACGCGGCTATCTGGGACTCGGTCGCGACACCGTGGAGTTCGACGGCACGCGCGCGGTCGGCATTCCGCCCGGTGTGCCGACCGTAGACCGCGCCATTCGTTGGTTCGACGCGCGCGAACCGATCACGGTGCGCACGCGTGTGAATGGCGAAACGATCGTGGTGCGCACCCAGCCCGGCGACAAGCGGCGCCTGGTGTCGGCGGAGTTTCAGCGGGAGTAGAAGAGGCGGCGAGATCGCAACGGCAACGGCAACAGCGGGAACACGGATTGAGGGGGATGCCGCAGACCGCACAGATAAGCAAACAGCGCTCGAAGTTGCCGATCAAAAGCTGTTTATCGCCGTGCGCTTATCTGTGTGATCTGTGCAATCCCTTCGTATCCGTGTTCCCGCTGTTGCTGATGCTGTTGCCGTTGCCGAACTCGAGTTTAGAACCGACGCGACAATTGCACCGTCACGAACCGCGGCGCACCGGCGATGAACGTCGGGATGCCGAAGGCACCACCGGTGTTGCCGGCGTCGATGATGTACTGCTGATCGAACAGGTTGCGCGCGATCACGGTGAGCTCCGTGCGATCGTCTGGCAGGCGCAGTCCACCGCGTACGTTGAACAACAGCTGACCCTTCTCCGAGATGGCGGGCAGGTTGGTGTCTTCGAAGAACACCTTGCCGCGATAGGTGGTGTTCGGCGATACGTACAGCTGACCGAAGCGACGCTTCGTGGCGTCGAGATTGATGCCGGCCGAATAGCTGTGCATCGGGGTGAGCCGGAAGCGGTTACCGGCACGTGCCTGCTTGTTGCCGTTGGCGTCGGTGCTGTCGAACTTCGCGTCGGTGTATCCGACGGTCGCGAAGACCGACGTCTGTGCGTTTACCTGTCCGCGGAGGCTGCCTTCGAAGCCCCATGCCTTGGCGCGGCCGCCGTCGAGCGTCTCGTTCACGAGGCCGGTCGGCGTGAGACGGGTGATCGACGTCTGGAAGTTGTTGTAGCGGTAGTTGAACGCGCTCAGGTCGAACTGCGCACGACCGCTGGCGAACTGCCCCTTGAGGCCGCCCTCGGTGCTGAGCACCGTCTCCTCGTTCAAGGTGCGCACGCCGGCCGCATTCACCACGACGACATTCGGGCGGCGTCCCTTCGAGAAGGACGCGTAGCCCATGAAATCACGGCCGAAGTCGTAGTTCGCAATCGCGCGACCCACGGCCGAGCGGAACACGCCGGTGCCTTCCTTCCGGCCGTTCGTCGGAGCGAACAGGTTGTTCGGCGCCGCGCCAAGCAACGCACCCAGCGATCCGCGCGTCGCACTGTTCTGGACTTCGTAGGCATTCTCGACCTGCTCGTACGTGCCGCGCATGCCGGCGGTCAGGCTCAGGCGTGACACCGTATACGTTGCATCCGCAAACACCTCGGCTGCGGTGGTCTGACCGAAGTTCTGATACTGCTCGGTGTGCGACGTCTTGAACGGCAGTCCCGTCGACGGATTGTTGACAATGCTCAGGTTGGCCGTGCCGTTCGCATTCACGATCGGCTGTCCCGCGAGGAGCGCGAAAAGGCTGCGCTCGTCGGTGCTGAACGGCACGCGCTGACTGCCACGCTCCCAAAAGCCGCTCGCGCCGGCGAAGCCCGTGAGCTTCCCACCGCGATCGTACGCGAAGCGCAGTTCCTGGCTGGCCTGCGTGCCTTCCGCGACTTCGCGGAACTGCAGCACGGGCGCCAGCGTGCCGTCGGCATCGAACGCTTCGTCGCTGTAGAAGCGACGTCCGGCCGAGATGCTGGTGAGCGTCCACGCCGGCGAGAGCTGCTGGTTGTAGAGCACCGTGAGTCCGCCGACCTGACGGTTGATGCCCAGCGAGTCGCCGCCATTCAGACCGGCGCGCGCGAACGGCGTCGCATCACCGGCCGGCGGTGCGAAGCGCGTGCTCTTGAACGACGTGCCCGGTGAATCATCGGTTTGCGCGTTGACGATGATGTCGACGGTGGATGCGGTCGTCGGCAGCCACCGCAACGACGCACGCACCGCGCCGGTGTTCTTGCCGTTCAGCGTGCCACCGGCGGCATTCGTGATGAAGCCGTCGCGCTTGTTGTAAATCGCGGCCACCCGGCCGAACAGCTTACCCTCGACCAACGGCGCGTTCACCATGCCGTTCGCATAGAGTTCGTTGAAGGTGCCGCCGCCGATGGCGACCATCGACTCGCGCGAGTTCACGGCCTTGTTCTGAATGACGTGCACGGCGCCGATCTGTGCCCCGCGTCCGAACAACGTGCCCTGCGGACCCTTCAGCACTTCCACGCGCTCGAGGTCGAACAGTTCCACCACGGAGCCGCGCGACTTCGAGATCGAGACACCGTCCTGGAACACCGACACGCGAGGCTCGACGTAGCTCGTGCCATCGTCGGAGGTGATACCGCGAATCACGAAGCCCGGATTGTTCGGGCTTTGCAGCTGTACGTTGAGCCCGGGCACGTACGCCGAGAGGGCGTCGAACTGCTGGATGCTCTGCTTGGTGAGAAAGTCGGCGGTCAGCGCGGTCACGGCCACCGGGACATCCTGCGCCGACTCACTGCGCTTCTGCGCGGTGATCGCGACCTGCTGCAGCGTGGTGGTCGAGCGTTTGAGAGCAAGGTTCCCGCGCACCATCTGACCGGCCACGACGCGGAGCTGCACGCTGTCGGGGAGCAGACCGATCGCGCGCGCGACGATCCAATAGGTGCCGGAGGGCAGGTCGCCGATCTGGTAGCGTCCGGCGACGTCGGTGGTCGCGCGGGCGTCGCGGCCGCTCACCGAAATCGTGGCGCGTTCCACCGGAAGATTCCCGTCCGCGGTGGAGACGGCGCCGGCAACCGTTCCGCCGGATTGCGCCGACAGCACGGCCGGCGTCGTAAGCATGAGCGCGGCGAGGGATAGAGGCCAGTTGGTGCGCGGCCATGACGACTTCATGATGATCATGTGTGACTCACGGTGTTGAGGATGAACAACACCGAGAGAACGCCATCGCCTGTCACGCTTTTGCGACGGAACGTGTGGTGGTGCGGTAACGCCTGCGTGACGATCGGCAGCGTCGTGGCCGCAGCAAAGGCTGCAAGAGCAACAGTGGGAATACGGATTGAAAGGTGATCGCATCGATTACACCGATAAGCAGATGGCGATACGGGCCAAACTGGCCCACGCATCACGCGCAGTTTGCTTGTCGGTGTCATCTGCGGCATCCCCCCACAAATCCGTGTTCCCGCTGTTGTCGTTATCGCTGCTGAAGCAGATACCGATCTCGTGACGGTGGCCGATGCCGCCTCCCCCGCATTCGACGCCCGGATGGATGGCGCGCCCCTCTCTGCCGGTGCTACAATCGAGGGTTCGCCGAATCCCCACCTCGTCCCGCGCCACATGTCCCAGTTTCGTCCACGCTCGCTGCCGCGCTTGCTCGCCGCGGCGGCGGTCGCCTTGACCGGCGTCACCTCTGTTCTCCACGCCCAAGGGGCCGACGCCCCGTTCCTGCGCGTGCGCGTCGATGAGGCCCGCAATCGGGCCCTGCTCGACATCCCTGCCGGGCAGATGGGGAAGGATTTCCTGCACCAGGTCACCCTCACGACCGGACTCGGGCAGAGCAACGGTCCCGGTCTTGATCGTGCCCAGATGGGGCAGAGCGTGGTGGTACGCCTCGAGCGACGCGGCAATCGGGTGCTGATGGTGCGCGACAACTGGAGTGTGCGGGCGCCCAACGGCGACGCCGGCAACAAGCAGGCGGCCATCGACGCCTTCCCGCGCTCGGTGGTGGCCTCGTTCACCGTTGACGGCGAAAAGGATGGCGTGACCACCGTTGACGCCACGTCGCTGTTCCTGGCCGACGCCTACGGCGTCGCCGACGCCCTTCGCGGCGGTGCCGGACCCGGTGGCGTCGGTGCCGGCGGCTCGGCCGGTGTGTATCGCGTGGACGCCACGCGCAGCTGGCTCGATACCGCGCGCACCAAGGCGTTCCCGAAGAATGCCGAAGTGCATGCCATCCTCACCTTCGTGAGCGACGCTCCGGGCGGACTCGCGCGCCGCGCCGCGCCCGATCCCAAGGCGATGACGTTCGAGGAACACCACTCACTGGTCGTGCTCCCCGATCCCACAAGCTACCGGCCGCGCGCCTTCGATCCGCGCTTCGGCTACGGCGGCACGCAGTTCGCCGATCTCTCGCAGGGCTTCGACGGCACATATCGCTCGGGCTTCATCAACCGCTGGCGCCTCGTGCCCAAGGACCCGGCAGCGTATCGTCGCGGTGAGCTCGTGGAGCCGGTCACGCCGGTCACGTATTACCTCGACCCGGGTGTCCCGCCGCAGTACCGCGAAGCGCTGCGACAGGGCGGCAACTGGTGGGCCAAGGTGTTCGAAGCCGCCGGCTTCAAGAACGCCTTCCGCGTGCTCGATCTGCCCGCTGGCGCCGACCCGATGGACGCCCGCTACAACATGCTGATGTGGGTGCACCGCTCCGGTCCCGGCCCGAGCGTGGGCCCGAGCTACAGCGATCCGCGCACCGGCGAAATCATCCGCGCCATCGTGCGCATGGACGCCTGGCGCTCGCTGGTGGACTACAACATCTGGGCCGGCACCGTGCCGGCCTCCGGCCCGCGCGGCCCGAATGTCGACGCCGAAACGTTCGCGATGTCGCGCCGCCGTCAGCACGCCGCGCACGAGATCGGGCACACCCTCGGTCTCTCGCACAACTACATCGCCCACTCGCAGGGCCGTACGTCGGTGATGGACTATCCGTATCCGCTGATCACGCTCGCCGCCGACGGCACGCCCGATCTGCGCGACGCGTATCGCAAGGGCCCTGGTGCCTGGGACACGCTCGCCATCAAGCTCGGCTACACCTGGTACGCCGACAGCGCGTCGGAAGCCAAGGGACTCGACGCCATCATGAAGGACGGACTCGCCCGCAACGTCCGCTTCATCAACGACCAGTACGCCAACGCCAACGGATCGATTCCGGAAGTGACGCGCTGGGTGGAAGGCGCCACGATGTTCGACGCCGTCGAGCGCACGTCGAAGCTGCGTCGCGTGCTGATGGACAAGTTCGACGAACGCGCGATCAAGCCGGGCGAGCCGATGGCGCTGCTCAACATGCGCTTCGCCCACGTGTATCTGCATCACCGCTATTCGCTGGAAGGACTCGCCAAGAACATCGGCGGCATGGACTTCACGTTCACGCTGCGCGGCGACGGACAGACGCCGACCACGATCGTGCCCGCTGCCACGCAGCGTCGCGCGCTCACGATGGCGCTCGATGCCATTCAGCCGAGTGAGCTCACGGTTCCTGAGCGCGTGCAGAAGATGATTCCGCCGGCCCCACCGGGCTTCAACGCGGACATGACGTGGATCGACAGCAACGGCGGCACGACGTTCGACGCCGTCACGCTGGCCGGTGGACTGGCCACGGAAGTGATCGGCTATCTGCTCGACCGCGAGCGTCTCGCCCGCGTGGTGCTCATTGCGGGACGTGACAACGCCGCGCTCTCGCTCGACGAAGTGCTGCGCGCTGTCGTGCAGCGCACGTGGGGCAGCGCGCCGGCCACCGCCGCCGCCGAAAAGGCCGTGCAGCGCGCCGCGCAGCGCGCGGCCGTGGACGCGATTCTGGATCTGGCCGGCGACAAGCGCGCCATGCCGGACGTGCGCGCCGCCGCGCTGATGCATCTCAAGGCGCTCGACACGCAGCTCGCCGGCATGACGTCGGGCGACGCGGCCATGCAAGCGCACGTCGCGTCCGCGCGCCACGACATCGCCAAGTTCATGGACGGCGATGACGACCCGACGTCGCGGCCAAGGTTCCCGGTGATTGTACTGCCGTGGCCGTAATCACGGGCAAACTGCGCTAAGAGTGAACGGCGCTAAGAATCAACCGCGCTAAGAGTCAACGGCGCGAAGAATAAACCGCGAGAAGTACGAACCGCGCCAACAGCCGAGAGCTCAGTGCTCAGTGCTGTTGGCGCGGTTCGCTTTTCCCGCCCCTGACTCTTGGCGCCGTTCACTTTTAGCGCCGTTCACTTTTAGCGCCGTTGGCATTCATCGCGCCGTTGGCTTTCATCGCGCCGTTGGCTTTTGGAGCCGCCCCCGCCCGCAACCTTTCTCGCCCGCTCCGTGACTCATGCGGTATCCCGTCCACCTTATCGGAGCTGACCTCATGAAGATCCCGCTGTGTTTTGCATTCGTGGCCATGGCCATCGCCAGTAGTCCGGTGGCCGCGCAGTCGTCGCTCGTCGGCCAGTGGGACATCGACTACGAGCGCGGCCGTCGCATCGAGAACGACGTCGTCACGCCAGTCATGGGAAAGGCCACGCTCACCATCGCGATGCGCGGCGACTCGCTGGTGGCCACGCTGCAGCCCACGCCGCGGCCAGACGGCACCCCCGCGCCCGCCGCCACCATGTCCGGCAAGCCATCGGCAGCCGGCGTCGTATTCGTGCAGAAGCAAATCGTGCAGCTCAACGTCGACGGAGAAGTGCGGCCGCAGGAAGCCACCGTCACCTGGACACTACAAGCCACCGGCGATGTACTCACAGGAACACTGCTGCGCGCGCTGCCGATGATGCCGGAAGCACCAAGCCCAACGCCGGTTACGGGGAGGCGGAAGACCTGATCAATGGAACTGATCAACGGCGCTAAAAATCGACCGCGCTAAAAGTGAACGGCGCTAAAAGTGAACGGCGCCAAGAATCAACCGCGCCAACAGCCCAGAGCCCAGCGCTCAGCCGTTGACGCGGTTTGTCGTTCCGCCCCCTATTCTTAGCGCTGTTGATTTTTAGCGCTATTGATTTTTAGCGCCGTTCACTCTTAGCGCCGTTCGCTCCTAACAACCCCATGACTTCTCTTCGAGTCGGCATCGGCGTTGCCGCGGTTGTCATCCGCGACGGCCTCGTGCTCGTCGGCCGCCGGCTCGGCGGCACGCAGGGGCACAATACCTGGCAGTTTCCCGGCGGCCATCTCGAGTTCGGCGAATCGATCGCCGACTGTGCCGTGCGCGAGGTGGCCGAAGAAACCGGACTCGCGGTCACCGTGACCGGCTTCGGCCCATTCACCAATGACATCTTCGAGGCGGCGGGAAAGCACTACGTCACGCTCTTCGTGCTCGCCACGTCGCCAGACGGGACACCGCGCGTGCTGGAGCCGGAGAAATGCGCGGAATGGCGCTGGTGTGCGTGGGACGCCATTCCCGAGCCGCGCTTCCTCTCGGTCCAGCATCTGCTCGAGCAGGGCTATCGCCCGTCAGACGTCGCCGAGCGTTCAGGTACCGCCGCGCCGCCGGGCGTCGTGTAGGCCGACGCGGCACCGTCGCGATACACGAGCTGGCCGCCCGTATGCCCGACGTTGTAGCCCATGTACAGCACGACCAACGTGCCCGCTGCCGCCACCGAGCGTGCGGTCGAGCCCACGCCGCCGCGTACGAAGCCGACGCCGGCGATCCCCAGCACCACGCCTGCAGTCAGAATGAACGCGTCGGCCGCTTCCTCATGCGGATGGATCGCCCGCTCGGCGACCACCTTTTCCACCCGATCCTCTTCGTCTTCACCGGTCTCCTTGGCCAGCAGACCGCTGCCCAGCGTCATGGCGAACATAGCGGTGGCAACGCCCCACACGGGAAGCACGCGCGCGCCACGCCGGATGGCGATCAACGCACCGAGTCCGAAGAGGGGCAAAAGCACAGTCATCGCGATCGGCAGGTGGACGATCAGCGGATGCAGCGGTGTCGGAAGGAAAGACATAGTACGTTCCTGTGAAGTGGGTATGTCATGGTGTTACCCACATCTTCGGCGCAATCGGGCCCGCGGAGTATCCGGCAAGTGCCTACTTCGGAGTGAGACATATGTCGGATAACGGAGTTTTCGAGGCAGATTTCGACCATTCGGACGACGAAGAGGGGCGCGACGACTTCCGCGGACCACTGCCGATCGTCATGGCGGGCTTCTTGTTGCTCGTCGTCGTGGGTGGACTGGTCGACCTGCTGCTCGACGCGCCCGATAGCATCTGGTCGCTGCACGTGCTGTTCGAAGTCGGCATGGTCGTGGGCAGCCTGAGCTTCGCGGTCGTGCTCTTCCGCGGCTGGCGGAAGTCGGCCGCCGCGCTGAGCCGCACCCGCGTGTCGCTCGAGGAGAGCCAGAAGCTCGTGGCGCAGCGGCAAGCGGAACGGGACGCCTGGCGGACCAGCGCCGAGTCCGCGCTGGCGGGATTCTCGGAAGCCATCAACCGGCAGTTCGACAGCTGGCAGCTCACGCGGGCCGAACGCGACGTGGCGCTGCTGATCCTGAAAGGGGCGGGGCACAAGCAGGCGGCGGCGCAGTTACAGCGATCCGAACGGACGGTGCGCCAGCACGCGGTGGAGGTCTACCGGAAGGCCGGACTGCAAGGACGGGCGGAACTCTCCGCGTTCTTCTTGCAGGACCTGATGCTGCCGTAGTGCTTCGTTGGTGCTGTAATCGTGCGTCGAAAACTACGGGACAACGACGGTTCGCACCGGCGCTTGGTTGCGATCCAGCGCGTCCAGAACCTCGTTGATCTCGCGCGCCTGTAGTGGCACCGTGTGCGTCACCACGTCCGTGAGGTTGAGAATGCCCTTGTCGGCCATCTCGACGAGTTCATACAGCTCGCTCAACAGATGGTCGTTCGAGCCGATCAACTCCGCTTCCCGGCCGATAAGGTCACGATAGGTGTCCACCGGCAGGTCGATGTCGGACAGGCCGACGATCACGGCGCGCCCCAACGGCGCCAGCGACTGCAGCGCCGTCCGCATGGTGTCGGGTTTGCCCACCAGCTCCAGCGCCACGTCCACCCCGCGCCCGTTGGTCATCGCCCGCACCTGAGCGACCACCTCGTCGGGTGAGAGATCGGTCGCCAGAATCGTCCGCGCGCCGAAGCGCTCGGCCAACGCCAGCTTGATGGGGTCCCGGTCTACGGCGATGACGTCGGAGGCGCCGAGTGCCCGGGCCAGCTGCACCGCCGACATCCCCAGGCCGCCGGCGCCAACGACCAGCACCGATTCACCGGCCCTGAGCCGACCTTTACGGAGCGCGTGCAGCGACGTGGCCGAGGAGCACATCATGATCGCGCCTTGCTCGAACGGGACGCGATGCGGAAGCGGCACCGCATTCCTGGCGGGGACGACGATATACTCGGCCCATCCGCCGTCGGTGAAGTGGCCGAGCATCTTGCCCGTCGCGCAGAATTGCTCTCGGCCGGCGAGGCAGTCGTCGCAGTGCCCGCAGGTGACCAGATAGTGCAGGCAGACCGCGTCGCCGACGTTGTGGCTGAGGACGTGCTGCCCGACCTCCGCGATCTCGCCGGCGACTTCATGGCCGAGCGTGAGGGGCAGCGGCTCAACGCGCGAGCGCCCGGCCCGATAGTGCACGTCGGAATGACAGATGCCGGCGGCGCGAACGCGCACGAGCACGTCACCGGGACCGCAGAGCGGCATCGGGACGTCGGCGTCTTGGACGAGGTGACCTGGAGCGGGGAGACGGACAGCGCGCATAAACGGTCCTGAACGGAGTGACCGGGCGGCTATCTGTTCGTTGCCCGCATGCCGCGCAGTGCGAATCCGCACTGCGCTTGCATTGACGTGACGGAGCTACTTGTGGCGGAACGTAATGCGGCCGCGGCTCAGGTCATACGGCGAGACTTCGACCGTGACCTTGTCACCGGCGAGGATGCGGATGCGGAACTTGCGCATCTTTCCCGCCATGGTGGCCAGCAATGAATGTCCGTTTTCGAGATCGACACGAAACATCGCGCTGGGTAGAACGTCCGACACGACTCCCTCGAATTCGATGGCGTCTTCCTTCATAGAACCTCCTTGGTCATGCGCACGTCGTACTAGGTCGTGGAACCGGAGTCGATCGGCGCGTCCTGCAGGAGCGCCTCAAGAGCCGTCCGGAGTTGTTCGATACAGCGGCCCGCGAGTTCGAGGGACGCATAGCCTTCGCGTTCCAGCGACTCCGGATGCCAATGCCACGTGGCTTCGCTCGTGGCGGAGGGGAGACAGGTCTCTTCCCAGACGGACTGCGGGGTGGCCGGCACCTGCCGCCATCCACGCCGTTCCGGCGCGTGCTCACCACGCGGCGCGATGACGCCACGCCAGACGATGCACAGCAGCTGTCCGGCGGCCGGGACATCGGTGCCATTGCGCAGCCACGCGACCGTAAGGGCGACGGGGCCGAGCTGGACGATGCAGCGATCGGGAGACAAACGAACCGTAGGCGGCTCGATGGAGGTCTGGACCGCCAGCACCTTCGTGGCCGCGACGAGTCCTTCGGACAAACGAGCAAACTCGCGCGTGCAGACAGCCTGGGCGCGGTGTGAAGACAAGAAAGAAGTGCGAGCAGCTGTATCGCGCGGATCAAACGCGCGTTCGGCGGGTGCGCTCTCAATCATGCGTGGTTCCCGGTGAGAGGGGACAACGCCGAAGCGCCGTGTGGCGGACAGATGTCCGGGCACACGGCGCTTCGGGTCGTCATGCGTGATTCGTGTTACGCGAAGCACTCATGACGAATGGGCTGGATGCCCGAATTAGCGACCCATCCGCGTGACGTTCTCAGCGGCCGGACCCTTCTGGCCCTGCACGATGTCGAACTCAACGGTCTCGCCTTCGGTCAACGACTTGAAGCCGCCGCCCTGAATGGCAGAATGGTGAACGAAGCAATCCTTCTGTCCGTTCGCCGGGGTGATAAAGCCGAAGCCCTTGGCGTCGTTGAACCACTTGACAGTGCCGGTCGTACGCATCGCGATACTCCTGTTTCTGATTTGGTGCTGGTGTCAGTCGGAGCACGCGGACAGACGAGCCGATGCAGAACGGAACCAACCACCTGGTACTCGTGATCAACCTCACGACGGTCGCCACCACTCGGTGACTACGATGCAAACAAAAAAAGACCCGCTCGATTTGGCAGGCCCGTTTCTATCGGAACTTGTCCATACGCCGAGGCGCATGCATCGCTTCAAAGAAGGTACAAGGTCTTCCCCGGAAACGCAAACACTACCACAACTATTTTTTGAGACCCCCGTCACCTAGCTCCATGTGGCACCGTGACTTGCCTCCATCCACGAGCGGTCCCGAGGATACCGCGACGTTTGGTCCGGTCGAGTTCGCCGGATTTCCGGCTCCTGGGGCTCGTGCTTCAGCCCTGCCGTCCCGCACACGCTGTCAGCGCGTTGACAGCGTCCCGCGAATAGCAGCCAGCGCTCGTGCGAAGGGAGCGATTTCTCCGGTGGCCGCGCACAGGACGAGAGCCCCTTCAATACGCACTACCGCGTCCTCGGCGCGGGCCTCGGCGACCTTCGGGGTCAGGCCCACCTCGCGGCCCAGCCCCGCGATCGACTCCATCCAGCGCGCGAAGATTGCCCGCAGCGGGCGCTGGAATCGACTCCGGTCGGCGCTTGCCGTCATGCGCTCAAGAAGACAAGCCTTGCGGCCACCGTCATAGAACGCGTCGATGACCGAGAGCATCTGCGCCAGTTTGGCGCTGGGTGTCCCTGGGCCCGCCAGCGGCGCGAAGAGCGCCTGTTCGAGCGACTGGGCCAGATAGGCAAGCACTTCGCTCGCCATCTCCTCTTTCCCACCGGGGAAATAGTGGTAGAGACTCGACTTGCCGAGGCCTGTGGCTGCGGCGATGTCGGCGATCGACGCGCCGTCGTATCCCAGGCGCCGAAAGGTGTCCGACAGGCGATCAAGGAGTTCGGGTTTCGTGAGCGTGGTCGAAGCCATGCCGAATCCTACCGCGGGGCAGGGGGTTGCGGAACCCGAACGATCGTTCTATTGTACCGAACGTTCGGTACACTTCAGTCCAACCCCACCACTTGGAGTTCCCCATGCCCCGTATTCAGCCCGTCGATTCCGCTACCGCGACCGGCACCGCCGCCGACCAGCTCGCCGTCACCCGTAAGGCCTTCGGGGCGACGCCGAACATGTTCCTCACCGCCGCCCAGTCACCCGCTACGCTCACCGCCTTGAACGGCCTGTTTGGAACGCTTGGGAAGGGACAGCTCGGCGGAAAGATCGGCGAACGCATCGCCATCGCCGTGGCCCAGCAGAACGGGTGTGAGTACTGCCTTTCGGCGCACACGGCGATCGGCGGCATGCACGGTCTCGCCGCCGCCGAACTCGAGGCCGCGCGCCACGGCACTTCGGGGGATCCCAAAGCATCGGCCGTCATTGCGCTGGCGCTGGCGATTCTGCGCACCACCGGACGCGTCGACGACGCCGCGCTTGCCGCGGCGCGGATCGCGGGACTTTCCGACGGCGAAATCGTGGAAACGGTGGCGCACGTGGCGCTCAATGTGTTCACGAACTCACTCAACAACCTTGCGGGCACCGACATCGACTTTCCGCGGGTGTCCATCGCGGCGGCGGCGTAATGTCGACGCCATCCACGCCGGCGCTGGTCCCGCCGTTCACCGCCGAGACCGCACGGCTCAAAGTCCGATTGGCTGAGCAGGCGTGGAACAGTCGAGACGCGGAGCGCGTGTCGATGGCCTACACGGAGGACTCCGAGTGGCGTAACCGCTCGGTGTTCCTGCGTGGTCGCCCGGCGATCCGCGAATTTCTGACCGCGAAGTGGGCCCGCGAACACGAGTACCGCCTGCGCAAAGAACTCTGGGCGTTCGGTGACAACCGTATCGCCGTCCGCTTTCGCTACGAGTGGCACGATGACGCGGGGCAGTGGTGGCGCTCGCACGGCAACGAGATGTGGGAATTCAACGTCGAGGGACTCATGGCGAAACGATTCGCGAGCATCAACGATGAGCCCATTCGCGCAGAAGATCGGGAGCTCCACGAGGGCAACTCCTGATGGCGCTCGCGGTGGCGGGGCTGTGGCGATATCCGGTCAAGACACTCGCCGGAGAAGCGCTCGACGACGCGTGGGTCGACGCCGACGGCATTCGCGGCGATCGCATCGTCCATGTCCGGGGACCGGAGGGGGTTCGTACGTCGCGTCGGCAGTATCGGCTCCTCGGACTGCACGGGACGCTCGGCGCCGATGGGAAGCCGCTGGTGAACGGTGAACCGTGGCAGTCCGAGGCGGCGGAAGCAGCGGTCCGGGAGGCCGCCGGGCCTGACGCGTGGCTGGCGGCCTACAGCGGCGTGGAGCGCTTTGACGTGTTGCCTTTGCTGGTCGCAACCGACGGCGCGGTGAAGGAATTCGGGCGAGACATCCGGCGACTCCGTCCAAACATCCTGGTCGGCGGCGTGCCGGGAATGGCCGAGCGCGAATGGGAGGGCCGGCATCTTCACATCGGTACGGTAGTCATCCGCCTCGACTCGTTGCGCGCACGCTGTCCCATGACCACGGTCGATCCGGATGCCATCACGCGCGACCCGGAGGTCCTTCGCGATATCGGACGACGATTCGGTGGAAAGCTCGCGCTGAACGCAGAGGTGGTGCAGCCGGGCAGAATCCGTCTCCACGACGCGATTCACCTGGTGTAGCCGAGAACCGCTCATCCCGGCGGATCGGCGGGGCGGCTATACTCCACCATGGCACGAATTTCCCGGGATCGAGACGACGTCCACATCGCCCTGCTGCGTGGCGTCAACGTTGGTGGTTCGAAAAAGGTGCCGATGCTGGAGCTCCGCGAGCTCGCACGCAGCATCGGCTTCGGCAATCCGCGCACGCTGTTGAACAGCGGCAATCTGGTGTATGCCGCGCACGGCAAGCCGACGGAGGAGGCGGCAATCGCCCTCGAGCAGGGCATCCTGCAACGCATGAAGGTCTCCACGCGCGTCGTCGTCGTTACCGCGGAGGAGTTGGACCGGATCATCGAAGAGAACGCAATCGACGATGACGATGTCGATCCGAGCCGTCTGTTCGTATCGATCTGGCGCGAGTTCTACGATCGCCAGGCGCTGTTGCCGTTGCTCGAGCAGGACTGGGGGCACGAACGGCTGCACGTCGGATCACGGGCCGCGTATCAGCACGCCCCCGAAGGCGCGACGGAGAGCGAGCTGGTCGAGGCAGTCGCCAAGGTGCTCGGCGACCGCGTGACGGCGCGCAACTGGAACACCATTGGCAAGTTGCAGGATCTGGTGGAAGACGTCGCCGCCGCCGCGAACGAACACGAGTAGTCGGTGACCGGCGCGGACGAAGTGCCGGCCCTCGGCGCCGCGCCCGCGCTGAAGCTCGGCGTCTTCTACGGCGCGTTCGCGATCACGACGGTGGTGAGTGCGCTCCCGCATGCGGGCGATCTGCCGTTCTATCTGGTGTTGCTGCTGCTCTTCGCGGGCATCCCTATTCTCGGGCACCAGACGATCGGACTCACCCCGTATCGCGCCCGTGCGCCGCGCATCCGAATGTACTGGACACTCGGTGTGCTCTATCCGGTCGTGGTCCTGGCACTCGGGGCCACACTCCTGCTGCGGTTGCGTCCCGTGACGCTCAGCGATGGTGAGCAAGCCTCGGTGCAGCGGGTCGCGCTGCTGGCACTGTTCGACGCACGGGAGCACGCGAAACAGCTCGTGTTCTGGAGTGATACGGCGAACCTGTCGCCGACCTTGCAGCTGCTGCGCGACGTCGGCGTGGCCGTCGAGGCAGAACCGCCCGATACCGCGGCGCTCGCGTTGCCGTTGCCGGTGCATCTGGAGTCGCTGGCGACGCTCGAGCAGCAGTTTCGCGCCGAGCCCGATGGATGGGAGGCGTGGTTTGCGCGCTTTCCAGCCAGCAGCGGAGTCGTGGCCCTCACGCGTCCGACCGTGCTTGCCGAAGGCCCCGACGGCTCCGAGCGCGTCGCGGTGATCGTGGCGCGTACCTGCGGCGAACACTGCCACTCCGCGTGGCGTGTCACGGTGATACGCCAGCCGCGAGGCGCCTGGCAGGTGCGTGCCATCGAGGCGCTCACACTGCCACGCGATTGAGCATGCCCGCTCGGGAATCGCGCCGCCTCCGCGGGAAGCGCCTCCGCCGGAAGCGCCTCCGCGGGTAGCGCCTCAGCGGCCCGCTCGGCAGTATATCGGCGGCGGGTCAGCCATCACTCCCCCGAACTCACCTACGGCCGAGACGCACATGCTGAAGACTGTCGGCATCATCCTGCTCGTTCTGCTGGGCGCGCTGCTGCTCATGGCCTCGCGTCAGCCGGACGCATTCGCCATCGAGCGCGCGGTGGTCATCGCCGCACCGGCGGAGGTGATCTACCCGAAGATCGCCGATCTGCATCAGTGGGCCCCGTGGTCGCCCTATGAGAAGCTCGATCCGCAAATGAAGAAGGTGTTCAACGGCACGCCGGGCGCCGCTGGTGCGAGCTACTACTGGAGCGGCAACTCGAAGGCCGGCGAGGGCACCATCACCGTGCGCGAGCTGATGCCGCCGTCGAAGATCACGATGCAGCTCGACATGCTGAAACCGATCGAAGGACACAACGTGATCGAGTTCAATCTCGAGCCGGCCAGCGGTGGTACGCGCGTGACGTGGGCGATGCGGGGGGCGAATACGCTGCTGTCCAAGGTCATCGGTTTGTTCATGAGCATGGACACCATGATCGGCAAGGACTTCGAAGACGGACTGGCCTCGCTCAAGACACAGGTGGAGGCAAAGTGAAAGCGTTCGGCGTTGCCCTCGCGGGCTACATCCTGATGTTCGTGGTCCTCTTCGCCACCCTCACGGCCGTGTACTTCGCGCTTGGCACGGAGCGCACGTTCCTCCCGGGCAGCTACGCGGTGACACCGCTGTGGATGGCCGTGTTCTGCTTCTTCCAGTTCGACTCGGGGCTGGTGGCGGGCATCGTGGTGTCGAAGCTGTCGCGCGATCGAAAGGTGCCGATCATACTGGCCGCGATCACGCTGGTGTTCGGCATTCTCATGGCGCTCCCGGCGATACAGAGCGGCGTGCACGAGACGCTCGCCCGCGACGGCTCGCTCAGCAACATGCAGGCGATGATGCAGGCGCAGACACCGGTCTGGATTCAGCTGATTTCTCCGGCGCTGGCGGCGATCGGGGTGATCGCCGGCGCGACGCTGATGTCGCTGGTCGGGCAGCGCCGCTCGTGAGTGCGTCATCGTGAGTGCGTCGTCGTGAGTGCGTCATCGTGAGTGCGTCGGTGGAACCGCTGTGGCAATCGGATCAGGAAGATCGATGGCATGAAGCGCTCGCTGGCTACGCCGCCGCGATCGCCGCCGTGCCATCGGGGCGATTGGTCGAACACGATACGTGGTATCGCACCGAACTGCCGTCGCTGATCGCGGCGCGCACGCCGGGATACGTGCTGCACGACGAGATGGTACGCATCACCGAGTGGAAGATGGCGCGCGGTGTGTGGCGCGCACCGAATCTCGTGCTGGTGCGCAGCAACACGCCCGACGCGGTCGTCGAGGCGAGTCGGGTTGCATGCGAGCAGATTCCGCATCCCACCAAACCGGTCACCGCGCTGGTGGCGCTCAAGGGCGTCGGTGCCGCCACGGCGTCGGCGTTGCTCGCGGTGATGGCCCCGGCGGTGTATCCGTTTTTCGACGAGGATGTGGCTGCGCAGGTGCCGCAGCTCGGACCGGTGGCGTGGACCAACGGCTACTACGCCAAGTACGCCGTCGCGCTTCGCGACCGATCGGCGCAACTGTCGGCGGCGTTTGCGCATGCGTTCACCCCGGTGATGGTGGAGAGGGCGCTGTGGGCCACGCGCGAATCCGGCCGCCGCACGACGCCGTGATGACCGCTGATGTGGTGATTTGTGGGGCGGGTATTGCCGGCATCGCGGCAGCGCATGCGCTGGCCGTGACGCAGGGTGTGCGCAACGTGCTGCTGGTGGATGACCGTGCGCCGCTCACGCTGACCAGCGACAAGAGCACCGAAGCGTATCGGAACTGGTGGCCCGGTCCCGACGATGCGATGGTGCGCCTGGTGAATCGCAGTATCGATCTGCTCGAGCAGTGGTCGGTGCAGAGCGACGATCGGTTCGCGCTCAACCGGCGCGGCTATCTGTACGCCACACGCGACGCCGACACGGCCGCGCGCTTCGTGGCCGATGCCGCGCGGGCGAGTGCGCAAGGAGCCGGCGATGTGCGCACGTATCGTTCGGTGCATGACGCAGCCGCGTACCAGCGCAGTCCGCACCGCGGCTTTCGCGACGTACCGAGTGGTGCCGACCTGTTTCTCGATCGTGACGCGATCCGTCAACATTTCCCGTGGATGCACCCGGATATCCTCGCCGTGCTGCACGCGCGCCGATGCGGTTGGTTCAGCGGCCAGCAGCTTGGGATGTATCTGTTGGACGAGGCGAAGGCCGCCGGTGCGCAACTCGTGGCCGGGCGCGTGACACGTGTGCTGCAGCCGTCGGGTACCGTCGACGGCGTGGAGGTTGCACTCGCCGACGGCACCTCGATGCGCATTGCCACGCCCGTGTTCGTGAACGCGGCCGGTCCGTATGCGGCGCAGGTGGGCGCCTTGGCTGGGGCCGAGCTTCCGCTGTTTTCGGAGGCACACTACAAGATTGCCATCGAGGACAGCGCCGGGGTGATCGACCGCGACACCGGCCTCGTGATTCTCGACGATCCGCAGCAGCTCGAGTGGAGCGACGACGAGCGCGATGAGCTCGCGGCCGACGACGCAACGCGATGGCTGACCGAGCCGATGCCGGCGGGGATTCATCTGCGGCCGGAAGGCTATGGCGCGAGTCGCACGGTGTTGATGCTGTGGGACTATCACAGTGCGCATCGCTTCAGCGCGCCGGAATTCCCGATGCCAGACGATGCGCTCTATCCCGAGCTCGTGCTACGCGGCCTGACGTCGCTGGCGCCCGGACTGGCTACGTACCTCGAGCGCCTGCCGCATGCCTACGTGGACGGCGGCTACTACACCAAGACCGCCGAGAACCGGCCGCTGGTGGGCCCCAGCGGCGCGCGCGGCGCCTACGTGTGCGCCGCGTTTTCGGGATTCGGACTCATGGCCGCACCGGCGTGCGGTGAACTGTTGGCCGCGCAGATCACCGGCGCCACGCCGCCGACGTACGAGCGCGCATTCCTCTCCACGCGCTACGACGACCCGGCATACGTGGCGCTGTTGGCCAACTGGGGCAGCACGGGCCAGCTGTAGCGCGTCGTCGTTACGGGCGCGGTGTGTTGCGCTTCACCTGCTCGTCCATGATGCGTAGCAGGTCCTGATTGCTCCACGGCTGCCAGCCGTGCGGCTTGAGCGGACGGCCGTAGTCGAACTTGCCGGCGTAGTATGGTCCCTTGCCCGGCTCCTTCGTGCTCTCGAGGAACGTTTCGAAGCGATACACGCCGAGGTTGAGGAAGTAGTTGTCCATGTCGCCGACGGCCACGTGCAACTTGCCGACCAGTCGCGGGCCGATGGTGGACCAGTTGCGCTCCACGTAATCGCGCAGGTCGTAACCGTTGGCGCGCATCGCTTCGGCCACGCTCTTGTCGATCACACCGGTGCGCTTATCCCAGAGCGGCTTGGGATAGCCGTCAGCGCCCACCGGTGCCCAGGCGGCTTGCCAGCCATCCCATTGTCCGGCCGAACGCCCCTTGGTCGCGATCACCAGTTCGGCGGTGTTTTCTTCGCGCATGGTGAGTTCGGTCATGCCTTCCGGTGAACGACTGGACGGCACTTCGCGCGGCAACCACGACTGCGCGTTCATGACGAAGGCATTCGCGTCGGCGTACACGTTGCCGAACTGATAATTGCGAAAGTCGAGCTGGTCGGGATACAGCGACCACGCACCGCCAAACACATCGGGATAGTGCACCTGCAGCGCGAGCACATCCCATCCACCGGTGGATCCACCCGTGAGCGTGCGCGCGTACGACGACGGAATCGTGCGATAGCGCTTGTCGATTTCCGGGATCAACTCCTGCGTGATGGCGTCGCCATACGGGCCGTTGTTGGCCGAGTTGAGCACGTAGCTGTCGTCGTAGAACGGCGTGGGGTGCTGGATGAACACGGCGATGAACTCGGGCACCTTGCCAGCGGTCCAGGCCTGCTGGAATTCGCAGCCGGGTTCACGCGCGCTGCGCACGAGTCGCGCTGCTTTGGCCTGCGCGGTTTCGGGTGTGTCGCAGCCGTCGAAAGTGAAGCCGAACGGGGCGCGCTCGCTGAAGTGACCCACCGTGTAGACCACGGGATAGCGTTTGGTCGTGTTCTGCTCGTAGCCCTTGGGCAGCAGCACCACCGCACCGAGCGGCATGTCGTGATTCCAAAAGGCGCTCACCTTCTTCGACGTCATCTTGAAGCGCTTCACCCACGGCGAATCCGTGAGCGTGGCCACGGGCGGCAGCACCTTGGTGAGCGACAGCGAAATCACCGGATTCGTGGCCGGATCGATGCGCAGCTTCTGCACGGCGCTCACGAGCGAACCGGGCGCGTTGTTGAAGCGCTGGCCCTCCCATGCATCCATGTGCGCCCAGATCGTATGCCCGTCGGCGCGCTTGAACTGCGTGTACGGCAGGATCATGCCTTGCACGAAGTATTCACCGGCCGGCAACTGCTTCAACGACGCCACGGGAAAGCCGAGCGTGGTGGCATCGATGGTGGCCACGTCGCCGGGCCGCAGTCCTTCGACATCGACACCGAAGAACGGTTCGCTGCCGCGACTGGAGCTGGCCTGTTGTCGCGGCTCACTGCGATCGGTGCGGGCAATGAAGAAGAACGCCCGTCCGGTGATCGGGCCCGAGGCGACGGACGCGTCGTAGCGGAGTTGCACCGTCTGCGCGGCGGCGGGTGCGCTGGACAGCGCGAGGCCGCTGGTCAGGAGTGCGGCGAGACAGGGAATGCGAAACATCGACATGGCGGTCAGTGCTGATGCGAGGGCGGCGGCGGTGCCGCGACGGGAACTTCCGACGCCAGCCCCGGCGCCGTGGATTCAGGAGTGTCGGAGAGATGTTCCTGCACGATGCGCCACCGTCCGTTCTCGCGACGCCAGAGCATGGTCCACGCGCCGCTCACGGTGTGCGGCGTGCCTTGCGGCGTGGTGTGCGGAATGCTGTACACGAGCGTGAGTACGGCGGCATCGCGCGTGATCACGTCCACGTAGGTCGAGCCCAGTACGAAGCGTGGGTTCTGCATGTTACGACCGACGCGCTGCCAGAATCCGGCGATCTCACCGGCGAGCGTGTCGCGCGTGGTCGTGACGCGACCGGCGACGGCGGAAATGATTCGTCCGCTATCGGGATACAGACTGAGCAGCCGCGCGGCGGGGTCGGGCTTCGACAAGTCGTAGGCGTTGGTCACGAGCGCGCTCAACGTGTCGGCGATGGCGCGACGATCGGTCGGCGACACCCGCAGCGGGTCGGTGCACGCCGTGAGCATCGACATCATGGCCGCGGCGCAGGCGCCAGCGACGAACAGACGGGGGAAGAGAGGGCGCATCGTGGCCTGGGGAACGGGTGCCCGATCGGAACGGCAGGACGGCTCACGGTGAGGATAACGAGCGCGGACGCCGGCCGCTCCGGGTGTTTTGGCCGCTGTCCCCGTTCCCGCACAGAGGACACCGCCTGTCACCGTTTGAGGACGGTTCGTCGCGCCGAACAGCAAGGTTCCCTCTGACGGCGAGCGGCCGCTGGCTGGCGCGGTCATTGCCGTGCACCTTGGTATCGGGATCACACGGCGGGGCGCCGCGTGGATGCCCGTCTGCCATGGCCCGGCGGCCAGGAGGAGCGCGTGCGGAAGACGATGAAGACGGCGGCGGTCGTGTCAGGGATGGCCGCGGTGTTCGCGCTGGGTGGCTGTGGCGGAGAACGCGATCAGACGGCCATGACGGCCGACCTCGAGCGTGACTTGCAGATGGCGACGTCCGCCGAGCGTCCGAGCACCGCGGTGGTGTCCGCGCTCGAGGGCGGCCCGACGGGCGCGCCCAGCGGCGATCAGGTCGGACGCCGCGACGCGGTCCCCACGCCGCGCCGCACCGCGCGCCCCACCCCCAGCGCGCCGATCACGGAAACGGTCACGTCGGAGGCGCTCAGCGAAGCACCGGCCCCGGCGGTCGTGACCAGCGAGCGCGTGGAACCCACGCCCGCGCCGAGCCCGGAGCCCGGCGTGCAGGCACCGCCCGACCTCTCCACCGAAGCCGCCGTCACGTCGGGCCCGTCGGCCAGCGGCAACGACGACGCCGGCCGCGATCGCGGCACCGGCAGCGGCAACGTCGGCACCGGTGACAGTGGCCGTCGCGGCGGCGGATGGGGCGGCATCATCGGCGTCGTGATCCGCGGCGGCGGTGCCGGCGACGATCACTGCGAAGAGCACGACCGCCGTCGCAACGGCGGCCGCATCGGCACCCGCGTGGGCGGCAACGGCGGCATCATCGGCACGGTGATCGGTGAAGTGATCGACCGCGGACGAGCGCCGGTGGGCACGCCGCAAAGATGGCCGCGCTACTAGGTCACCTGCAAGCGGCGCTAAGAGTGAACGGCGCTAAGAGTGAACCGCGCTAAAAGTGAACGGCGCCAAGAATGAACAGCGGGGAACGCACCAGCCAACAGCGCTGCGCGTTCCCCGCTGCTTCGTTTGTCCCGCGCCGTTCGCTGTTCGCGCCGTTTGCTGTTCGCGCCGTTGACTCTTAGCGCCGTTCACTCTTAGCGCGGTTCACTTTTAGCGCCGTTGATTCTTAGCGCTTCTTGCTGTTCAACGCAGCCTGCCCCACCACAACAGCCGCTCCTCCTCCCATCACCACGTACAGTCCGTAGCTGATGCCGGGGACCATCATCATCATGGACTGCAGGTGTAGCATGCTGTTGGCGCGGACGAGCAGGACCATCGCCGCGGCCACGACGAGGCTACCCAGAAGGGCGGCGGCCAGGCGAAGCGTCTGCGACGGAGTCTTCCACTGCAGCGCGGCCATCACGCAGAGCGCGAGACCGGCCGCGACGAGAGCCTTGCCGTTGGCGCCACTGAATCCCGTGATCTTCTGCAGACCGGCGTAGAACGTGATCCACGGGAGGAAGGCACCCAGGATCACGGCGCCTCCGCCGACTGCGGTGAGTAACGCCACGGCCGGGTTCACACGCCGCTCTTGTTGACGCTGAAGAACAGGAACAGGTTCGTGGGCAGATCGCCCGTGACCTTCGACTCGCTCTGCAGCTTGCGGATGGTGCGCAGGCTCTTGCCGGCCACGAGTTCATCCCACGCGGCCTGCGTCGGGACGCCGACCACTTCGATTTCCCACCAGCCGGCGTTGGCCCCCTGACGCGTCATGTCGTCGTCGCCCACCACGTGGCTGTGCGGCGGCAGCAGCGCGTTGCCGGCGCCAGGTCCCACGATGCTCTCGATCACCGAGAGATCGATCGTGCTCGGGTGGTTGATGCAGTTGCCGGCGGTCGGGCACTGCAGCGTTTCCGGATTGTTGAGTGCGAACAGCGGCACCGTCACGTACAACACCGGGATCTCACCGCCGCGCGGCGTGCTGCCCGGCTCTTCGCCGAGAATGCACTTGCTGTCGGCCTGGCTGGCGGTCGGCGAGCCGCAGAAGAACGGCTTGTTGTAGTGGAACGTGATCGTCTTGCCGTCGCCCCAGCCAAGCGTCTGTCCAATTTCGGCGCCATTGCGGCCGCTCTTGGCGAGTTCGGCCATGTGGGCGGCATGGTCGACCGCCTCGGTGGGGGCGTCGGAGCAGGCGGACAGCGCGAAAGCGCCGGCCACGGCCAGGGAGGTGGTGATCAGGGAGCGGAGCGTCATCGCAGCCTCGTACCGAAAAGTGTGAAGATCCCGTAATGCGTTATGCGGCAGGCACTTGCCTCACCGCTCGCGGGGGCTACGCCGGCCGCTGCGCGCCGGATCTCCGCGCGATTCAGCGAATTTTTCTCGGCGTTTTGGGGCGCAGCCGGGGAGAAGCGTTGCTGAGGCTCCCTGCGGGGTACTAGTCTTCCGCGTTGCCATGACTCATTACGAAGAACTCGGCGGCGAGACCGGCATTCGTGCGCTGGTCGATCGCTTCTACGATCTCATGGACACCGCCCCCGAAGCGGTGAACGTGCGCGCGCTTCACGCGACCAGCCTCAAGGCCTCTCGCGAGAAGCTGTATCTGTTTCTGACCGGGTGGACCGGCGGGCCGGATCTGTACGTGGAGCAGTTCGGCCATCCGAAGCTGCGGATGCGGCATTTTCCCTTTGCCATCGGCGCGCGCGAGCGGGACGAGTGGCTGTGGTGCATGGATCAGGCGCTGACCGAGCACGCGATGTCCGAGGAGCTCCGCGGATATCTGAAGCTCAGGATGCACCAGCTCGCCGAGCACATGCGCAACCAACCCGAGTAGCTCAGAAGACCGTTATGCGCATTGTGGCCGGCAAGTTTGCAGGACGACACCTCACCTCACCCAATGATTTCCGGGTGCGCCCCACGGGGGAGACGGTGCGGGTGGCGCTCATGCGACTCCTGCGCAACGATCTCGAAGGGGCCCGCATCATCGACCTGTTTGCCGGCACCGGCGCCCTTGGCCTCGAAGCCCTGTCGCGCGGCGGCAAATACGTGGACTTCGTGGAGTTCCGTCCCTCGAGTCTGCATGCGTTGAAGGCCAACATCGCCGCCCTCGGTGTTCGGGAGAAGACGCGCGTCTACAAGAAGGACGCGCTGCCGTTCGCGGGCGCCCTGCCGTCGGGCAAGTTCGATATCGCCTTTGCCGATCCCCCGTACGAATCGAAGATGCTGGACCGGCTCATCGAGAGCTGGCACCGGCAGAAGTTCTCGACAATCCTGGCGATCGAGCATGCGCGCGTGCACGTGCTCCCCCCGATCGTGAAGCCGCAGCACACGCAGGTCTTCGAAGACAGCGCCATCTCGGTGTACCGCCTGTAGTTCTCACCTGTCGACATCCGTAGGTCCTCCCATGCGCACCATGCTCCGCTCCGTCATTGCGGCGACACTGCTGCTCGCGCCGGCTGTTTCGTTCGCGCAGCCCTCCACGTGGAAGAAGCAGGCCGACCGCGTCACCATCATGCGCGACCAGTACGGCATCGCCCACGTATACGGCAAGTCCGACGCCGATGCCGTGTTCGGCATGGTTTACGCGCAGGCGGAAGACGACTTCAATCGCGTAGAGACGAACTACATCACCGCGATGGGTCGCACGTCGGAAGTGGAAGGCGAGGGCGCGCTCTGGCGCGATCTGCGCATGAAGCTCTTCATCGACACGCTCGACATGAAGGCGAAGTACGCCGAGAGTCCGGTGTGGCTCAAGGCGCTGATGAACAGCTTCGCCGATGGCCTGAACTACTATCTCGCCACGCACCCGCAGGTGAAGCCGAAGCTGCTCACGAAGTTCGAGCCGTGGATGGCACTCACGTTCACGGAAGGCAGCATCGGCGGCGACATCGCGGGTGTGAACGCCGGCGGCATCGAGCAGTTCTACGCGCCGCGCATGGGGATGGCGCCGGCCGCGCCGTCGCGCGAGGAGCTCGACGCCGCATTCGAGCCGCGTGAGCCGACGGGATCGAACGGCTTTGCGATCGCGCCGAAGAACACCGCCAATGGTCATGCGCTGCTCCTGATCAATCCGCACACGGATCACTACTTCCGTCCGGAGATTCACGTGAACAGCGAGGAAGGGCTCAAGGCCTACGGCGCGGTCACGTGGGGTCAGTTCTTCATCTATCAGGGCTTCAACGACAAGAACGGCTGGATGCACACCACCGGCGGCGGAGACGTGGCCGACGAGTACCAGCTCACGGTCACCGAGCGCGACGGCAAGGTGTTCTATCAGTACGCCGGTGGCGAGCGCGAGATGAAGGCCAAGCGCATCGTGTTGCCGTACAAGACGTCGGCGGGCCTGCAGCGCAAGACGGTCACGGCGTACTTCAGTCATCAGGGGCCCATCATCCGCAACGACAACGGCAAGTGGGTGGCCGTGCGTCTCATGCAGGAGCCGATCAAGGCGTTGATGCAGTCGTTCGGCCGCACGAAGACAAGCGATTTTGCGAGCTACAAGAAGGTGATGGAGCTGCGCACGAACTCGTCGAACAACACCGTATACGCCGACGCGAGCGGCACGATCGCCTTCGTGAACGGCGACTTCATTCCCAAGCGCAATCCGAAGTACGACTACACGCGCCCGGTCGATGGCGGCACGCCGGACACGGAGTGGCAGGGACTGCACTCGCTCGATGAAACGATCCTCGTGACGAATCCGGCGAACGGCTGGCTGATGAACACGAACAACTGGCCGTTCACGGTGGCCGGCCCGAACAGCCCGAAGATCGGCGACTATCCGAAGTACATGTCGCAGTATCAGGAGGAGAACGCGCGCGGCATTCACGCGATCCGCATGCTGAACGGCCGCACTGACTTCACCGTCGACAAGCTGATCGCCGCCGCGTACGACAGCTATCTCCCGGCCTTCGAGCAGATCATTCCGCCGCTCGTGGGCGCGTGGGACGCACTGCCCGGCGCCGACACGCTGCGCATCAAGCTCGCCGACCAGATCGCGGTGCTGCGGAGCTGGGATTATCGCTTCGGACTCACGTCGGTGGCGATGTCGCTGGCGAATGCGTACGGCGACGAGCTGGCGCGCGTCACGCGCGGCAATCGCGCCGCGGCGCGCGATAATGCGGTGATGCTGGGCGCGCTCGCGCGCTCGTCCGACAAGCTGGCCAGCGACTTCGGCACCTGGAAGACGCCGTGGGGCGAGATCAACCGCTTCCAGCGCCTCGATGGCCGGATTGCGGCCGTATACGACGATGCGAAGCCCAGCATCCCGGTGCCGTTCACCTCGTCGAACTGGGGATCGCTGGCGGCGTTCTCGCAGAACGGCGTGCGCACGACGAAGCGCATCTACGGCAATCGCGGCAACAGCTTCATCGCGGCCGTCGAATTCGGACCGCGCATCGTGGCCAAGACCTCGCTCGCCGGCGGTGTGAGCGGCGACCCCGCGTCGCCGTATTTCATGAACCAGGCCGAGGATTACGCGAAGGGGCAGTTCAAGGTGGTGAACTACTATCGCGAAGACGTGGAAAAGAACGCGAAGCGCACGTACCACCCGGGTCAGTGAGCGTGGTGACCGACGCTTCGCTGCGCCCTGCGGCAGCGATCGACTTCGGCGCCAGCAACACCGACGTCGTGGTGCGCGATGGCAGCGCCACGCGGCACTGGACGCTGCCCAGCGAAGGACAGCCTGATGAGGCGCGGGTTCGGCGCGTGCTCGACGCCGGTGGTGTGTCGCCACGCGACCTCGAGTGGATCGCCGTGACCGGGGGCAATCGCGCCATGCTGCCCCAGTCGATCGACGATCGCGTGCTGCATCGTGTGGACGAAGTGAAGGCGATCGGCCGCGGCGGGTTGGCGTTGGCCAATCTCGAATCGGCGCTCGTCACGAGCGCCGGATCGGGCACGGCGTGCGTGGCGGCGACGATGCAAGGCGCGCATCACGTGACCGGCACCGGTGTCGGCGGTGGCACGCTGGTCGGACTCGGACGTCTCCTGTTGGGCACCGTCGACCCTCGCGAAATCGATGCGCTGGCCCAGCAGGGCTCAGACACGACGCACAATCTCACGATTGCCGAAGTGCTGGGCGGTGCGATCGGCAGTCTGCCGCCGGAAACGACCGCGGTGAACTTCGGCCGTGTGGCCCGTCATCCGGTGGAGGCGTCACGCGAAGACACGGCGGCCGCGCTGGTGAACATGGTGGGGCAGGTGATCGCGGTGATCGCGATCAACGCGGCGCGAGCGCAGCAACTGCCGCACGTGGTGATCGTGGGGCACCTGGCGGATCTCAAGAGCATCCGTCGCACCTTCGGACTCGTGGCCAAGTTCTACGGCGCCACCATTCTCACGCCGCAGGCCGGTGGCTCAGCCACGGCGGTGGGTGCATTGCTGTCCACTGAACGCGTGCTGCGAACGGGCGCGTAACGCCCCGCCCGTTCGCAGCCGTCTCGCCTACTTGGCCTGACAGAGATGGTCGAGGGCGACCTTCGGCATGGACCCCGGCAACGGCGTCGCGTAGCCGGGGATGCCGACTTCCTTGTGCTGCGCCACCTTCGTCCCCTTCGCGTCGCTGTAGTACCAGTTCTCCTTCACGGCGACGACCTGCTTGCGGCAGTCGAGCATGAGCAGCGTACGCGAACTGTACCAGCTGCCGCCCGGCACCTTGGTGGGCTTGTGAAACTGCACACGCAGCGCGGCGGTGATGATGCCCGCGTCGCGCTTCACCGACTTGGACTCGAGTAGCACGGTGCCGCCGTTGATGAGGCCGATCGGCTTGGGTGCCTGCGCTGACGCGATGTTCGCGTGCAGCGCACTCACCACCAGACCGATCACCGCGATGAACGTGTGCTGACGGCTCATGGAATGCTCGGCGGCATGCGCCCGGCGTCCATCTCGGCGGTTTCCGACGGCGCGATCTTGGCGATGCGGTCGTTGAAGAGGTAGAGCAGCACGAGGACGATCGACCATTGCATGAGAATCGTGCCGATGTTCTCGATACCGAACGGATTGAGCGCGCCGTCGCCCCGGACCTGCCACATCCACCAGCCCATCAGCGCGATGGCCTCGAACGGCACGAGAAAGCGAATGGTGAAATCCCACCACGCGCCCACGCGAATGTTCGAGTACTGGTGGTTGATCTGTTCGGCCCGGAACTTCGTCGGTCCCATGCGAATCACGGCGATCGCGAAGAACAGCCCGGAGAGCATCAAGCCCACGCCCCACACCCAGTCCTGGTTGTGCAGCACATCGAGCGAGAAGGCCGACGGCAAGCCGAGGAGCAGACCGAATGCACCGACCACCCATACGGCGCGGGCCCGCGTCCAGCCCATGTCGAGCAACACGCGCGTGCCGAGTTCCACCATCGAGATGAGCGAGGTGAAGGCGGCGAAGAAGAGCGCGAGGAAGAAGAAGGTCATGAACAGGCCGCCGGCGGGCAGCGTGGAGAAGAGCTTCGGAATCCAGATGAACGTCACGCCCTCGTTGCCGGCGCCGAAGATCGTGTTCTGCACGAGATCGGCGTTGAGCGGTGCGCCTGACGCCACCGCCTTGGCCAGGTCGGGGAAGTCGGCCAGCGCCTGCGGGTTGCTGGCGATAGACGCCACGAGTTGTGGCACCACGGTGAACACGGTGCAGAACACCATCATGCCGGCGCACAATGACACGAGGTTATTGGCGGCGGGCAGCATGAACGCATTGAGCGCCGTGTCCTCGTTCTGACGCATGTAGGCGGCGTACGTGAGCACGAGGCCCCAGCCGGCACCGGTGTCCCACGCGTTCTGCGTCAGTGCTTGCAGCCAGATGTTGGCGTCGCTCAAGCGATGCCAGTCTACGCCGTAGAAATAGTCGAGACCTGCGCTGGCGCCGGGCAGCATGAGCGCGCGGCCCGTGAGCAGCAGGATGATGCCGATGAGGATCGGCATGAGAATCGTGGTCGTGCGCTCGATGCCCTTCACGCCTTTGGCCACGATGAACGTGGCGCCCAGAATCGAGACGACATGCGGCAGCACGGGGGCCGTCGTGGTGGAGAACTCGCGCCAGAAACTCACGGAGTTGTCGCCGTTGACCTCGCCGAACCCGGCGGCGATGGCGTAGCGCAACGTCCAGCCGCACACTACGGAGTAGTAGGCCATGATCGCGACGGCCACGAAGGCGATGAATCCACCCATCCATGCCGACTTCTTGCCCACCGTTCGCACGAACGCACCGACTGGACCAAGGCGCGTCATGCGCCCCATGCCGAACTCCACGAGGATGAGTGGGATCGACCAGGTGAAGAGGCAGATCACCCACGCCACGAGAAACTCGCCGCCGCCGTTGGTGGCGGCGATACGGGGGAAACGCCAGATGTTGCCGGTGCCGACGGCCATGCTGAGCATGGCCAGCATCATGGCCCATCGGGACGAGAAGCCTTGCGACTGACTCACGAACGCTCCGGAAGAGTGGCAGTGGCGGCCGGGCGGGGTGGCCGCACCACTGGACGGGGCGAAACTACTTCGCGGACCGTCGCTCACCTAGGGGCGGCGACATTTACCCGGCCCTAGCGGGAAAACTCGGCGTCCATCCAGGCCACCCGGGATGACAGCCACGACCGCATGGCCGCCACTTCCCCGTCGTACGACCCGGTCACGATACGATTCGGCCATACCCAGACGTCGAGGATGGGCCAGCGCTGGAAATTCCGCTGCTGCTCGACACTCAGGTACTTGGCGCGGGTATCGACGAACTGCTGCAACCGGCTGAGACTTCCGTCGGACTTGAGCTGCCGCCACCGGGCCTGTACCCGCGCGCTGAACGCCGGGTCTTCGAAGAGTCGCGCGTACCACGGCGCCAAGCGCACATGCCAGCCCTCGGGCCGGTCGGCGCCCCCTAGCTCGGCGTTGCCGATGGCGAGATCGAAATCCCATACCGGACCGAACGCCAGCTTGCCGCCGCGTGGCTTGGTGAGAAACGTGCTGCGACGCAGGTCGCCGTCGAAGTTCCGCAGGACCTCATTGACCAGGAAGTAGTCGACGACGGACGCGATGTCGAGGTACGCCGCGTAGCCCACCGTCGGGTCGGTGAACCGCGGCCCAAACAGCGCGTCTTCCAGCTGTGCGATGTAGCCCGTGATGTACGCCCGATGCTTCGACCACCGCGCCTCGTGCAGATCCTCCGGACTTTGCGCACAGAACACCATGGTGGTGGTGCGCGGTCCGTTGAAACAGAACGCCTCACCCGCTGTTTCGTCGATCTCGAGCAGGTAGCCGCCGGTGATCAGCGCGGCGGTCGTGTCAGCCTCGTCCAGTTCGGGTATGTCCACCCGTTCCGGGCCGAGCCGCACATGCTCGGCGAGCTGATAGAGCCCCTCATACTGGCCGTTGAGCTGCAGATGCACCCATTGCGAACGCGGCGTATACGCCATGTCCAGCTCGCGGCTCAACGCGAAGGTCACGTCATTGCGGATGAGCGTCTTGTCGGCGTAGTTCGCCAGCAGGACCCAGTGCCGATTGGACGGCATTCCGAGCATGGTCGTACTCGCGCTCAACTTCAGACGGTACGGCTTCTTGGGCATCGACCACGTCGAGTTGCCGCGTCCTTTGATCGCGAGCGTGCCCTGCGCCAGTAGCGACGAATCCGCGCTGACGAGCGCGTAGGAGCCGTTGACGTAGTCCTCGCGCGAGAGGATGGGGACACCGCTCTCGGTATTGAGCGACAGCGTGGCGAATCGTCCGATGGCCGGCAGTGGATCGCTCGTGTCCTGCTGATCGCCCGGGGACAGCGGGTCGCCGGGAGCGACGCAGCCGACACACCACAGCGCGACGGCACACAGCGCCAACGTGAACAGCGGACGGGACAGACACGACGACATTGAACACCCGCGACAAGTGAGAGCACTCAGCCCGCGACGTGACGCTCCGCATCGAGCAATCGACGGACGGTCTGCAATAGTTCGGCAGTGGAAAACGGCTTCGACAGAAACGGGAGCTGGTACTCGGCGACATCACGCACCAGTTCGTCGTCATCCGGATAGCCGCTGATGAATAACACTTTCACCATCGGATAGCGCACGGAAATCTCGCGTGCGAGATCGGCGCCGGACATGCCGGGCATCACGACATCCGTGATCACCAGTTCATAGGGACGAGCGGCGCTGGCGAGGGCGTCGAGTCCCGCTTGTCCGTCTCCCGCGCGCGCCACCTCATAGCCGGCCCGTGCCAGCATGCGCGTGGTCGCCGAGGCGACGGCGTCGTCGTCTTCGACCAGCAGAATCCGCTCGAGACCGGCCGTCGCGGTGGCGGGTGCGTTCAAGGGCGCGTTCAAGGGGTCAGAGTCGTTGAACGCCGCGTTCAACGACTCTGACCCCTTGAACGCGGTGCTCGCGGCCGGCTCTTCCGTGGCCAGCGGGAAGTAGATGTGGAAGGTCGTCCCGCGGCCTTCGGTGCTCGCGACGTGAATCGCACCGCCGGACTGCTGCACGATGCCGTACGCGAGGGCGAGACCGAGACCGGTGCCGCGTCCGCGGTCTTTCGTGGTGAAGAAAGGCTCGAACATCCGCTCGCGGGTGGCCGGCGAGATGCCGGTGCCCGTGTCGGAGGCACTGATCTGCACGTAGCGACCGGAGGGGAGCGTCGGCGTGTGCGGTTCGTGATCGCCCAGGTCGATCAGCGACGTGGTGATCTGGAACCGGCCACCAGCCGGCATCGCATCGCGCGCGTTGGCGGCCAGATTCATCAGCACCTGCTCGACCTGTCCACGGTCGGCGCGCATCACCCCGAGCTGCGACTCGAGCGACAACGTGAGCGTGATCGACTCACCGAGCAGGCGCGCGATCATGCGCTCGATGCCGGTGATGACGTCGTTCGGATCGAGCAACTGCGGCGCCATCGCCTGCTGACGGCTGAAGATCAGGATCTGTCGCGTGAGCTCGGCGGCACGCTGCGCCGACGCCAGCACGCCTTCTACGTCATCGCGCACCGGCGATGCGAGCGGGAGATCGGCCAGCGCCATTTCGCTGTGCCCGATGATCGACGACAAATAGTTGTTGAAGTCGTGCGCAACGCCGCCGGCGAATGAACCGAGGGCTTCGAGTTTGTGCGCTTGACGGAGCTGCTCCTGCGACGCCGCAAGCTCCGCATTCCGCTCCACGATGGCGTCCGCCATCGTGTTGAACGTGCGGGCCAGGGTACCCACTTCGTCGTTGCTGGCGATGTTCGAGCGGCGCGCCATGTCGCCGGTGGAGATGGCCCGCGCGTCGCGCGTGAGCGACTCGATGGGCGCCACGAAGCGCGCCACGATCCAGTAGCCGAGCACCACGACGGTGAGACTGAAGAGCAGGCCGAGCAGGACATCCTGCGTGAACTGCGTGCGCGACGGGCCGAAGGCGTACGACGTGGGTATGCCCACGTACACGCGCCACGGCATCTGCGTGACCGTTTGCGCGCCGAACAGGCGCTCCACACTGTCGATCGAACTGAGCACGAACGTGCCCCACGCCAGTGGGACGCGCGTGGCAGACGGTCGTGGCTCCTCGGGAAAGACCTTGCCGATCCACGTGTCGGCGTCGCGCGAACGCAGGACGATACGGTCGGCGGAATCGATGACGGACAGGATCGAGCCGGGCGGCAGCGCCCGCGCCACGCGCATGGCTTCGAGCGAGTCGATCAGGACGGAAGCGCCCACCATGGCGCGCACGCGGCCCTTCGTCGAATCGAGAATCGGCGTAATGAACGGCAGAATCCATGGCGACCCGGCATAGAGCGCCGTGCGAACCGGCACGCCGACGGTGAACTGCTTGCTGCGCAGCGCGTCCTGAAAATAGGCCCGCGGTCCGAGGGCCACTCTGGCGCGTCCCTCGGTCGGCAGCTTGGCGGCACCGATGTTCCGCCCGAGCGAGTCGACCAGGAAGATGTTCGAATAACGCACCGGGGTCTCGCGATACAACGTCTGCAGCAGCACGTCGTTGCGCTCGGGCGACTCGGCCGGGTCGACGAGACGCCGCAGGCTGTTCAGAAGCGTATGCGCATCGACGATCGTGGCATCGAGTGCGCGCGCAACAATGGTCGCGGTTTCCTGGGACTGCGCCGTGATGCGGCGCTCTTCCGCGGCTCGCCGCTCGCGGGCTCGCAAGAACGCCAGCGCGGTGATCACCGCAGCCACCAGAATGGCGGCAATCTGGAGCCGGCCGCGAATGCTGAGCGGTTTGAACGACAATCGGCCGGCGGGTGGAAGGGTCACCTTCAAAACTTACTGATCCGACAAGGCTGCTTCAATGAATTGGCTCAAGGTGGCCGGGCGGCCAGGATCTGGTCGGCGATCGCGACGTAGTCTCGATCGAAATGGTGGTCGCCTGGACGCTCCCGCACGGTATAGCGGCTCGTGTCGAGCGAGGGACAGAGGGTGCCGGCTTCATGTTGGCCGTACATGCAGAGCATCGCCGTGTGTTGGATGCGATCGAGCTCCGGACGCGCGGGCAGGTCGGTGGGACGATTTACGGTGCGAACGAGGTCGAGCAGGTGGAACTCGAAGCTTGCCGTCGGCTCCATGCCGAGCATCGCGACGAGGTCGACCCGAGCCTGCAGCTCTGTCGGCAGGCGATTGAAGATGAACGGCGCGAAACCCGCGCCGCGCGAATAGCCGATCAAGAGCACGCGATCCCGTCCCCACACGGCGGCGTAGTGCCGGATCAACGCGGCCGTGACCGCACCAGCGTCCTGCGGTGTACGCGTGCCGGAGGTGAGCCAGCTCCGCGAGTTGATACCGACGACGGCGACCCCGCGTTGCGCGAGGTGTTTAGCGGTCTCCGATACCAGCTCCTGCCATCCGCCGTCGCCGGTCCAGAAGACGGCGAGAGTATGGCCCGAGGTCGCGGGCACCTCCGTGATCGGCAGCGACGCGATGAGTTGCTGGTCCGACGAGCCCGATTGGGCCGTGAGCGTGCGCGGCACGAGGGAGCAGACGGCGGTCGCCATCACCACGCCGGCTACCGCTGCCGCGAGCGACGGCGCATTGACGGTGGCTTTGCGCTCGAGTGTCCCCCATCCGACCAGACGTCCGCGAAACGCCGCCAGCACCGACCGCAACACCACCCAATACATCACCTGCCGATAGGCGAAGCGCTGGAGCACCACCAGCCAACCGAGTCGGCGGTCTTCGCCGCGCTCAATCAGCAGCGCGAGCATCGCCACGCCGACGTCGACCAGATTGAACACGGCGTACACCGAGAGCAGATGCTGCAGGTCGGCCCGGCCGTACGTGGCGCCATGCGCACGGACGATCATGCCGACCGACAGGATGCTGAACAGGAACAGCAGGTCGGCGAGCGGTGACAGCGCGGTAAGGCACAGCTGAAAGATCCACGTGTTCAGCATCGCGACCGTGCCGAGCGTGCCGTATCGTGGACGCAGCAGCGTGTCCCGATGCTTCCATGCGCATTGCAGGGTGCCGAAGCACCACCGGAAGCGTTGCCGGGCCAGAGAGCGCAGCGTGTCCGGTGCTTCGGTCCAGGCAATCGCATCGTCGGCGAAGGCGATGCGCCAGCCGCGACGCCGCAGTGCGATCGTGAGGTCCTGATCTTCGGCCAGCGTATCATCCGAGAAGCCACCGGCGTCGCGCACCGCGCTCGCCCGCCAAGCGCCGACCGCGCCGGGCACCACCGTGATCGCGTTGAGCGCGGCAAAGGCGCGTCGCTCGAGATTCTGACTCGTGATGTATTCGATGGCCTGCCAGCGGGTCACGAGGTTGATTCGGTTACCGACCTTGGCGTTGCCGGCCACCGCGCCAACGCGCGGGTCGACCAGCGGTGCCACCAGTCGGGCGATGGTGTCGGGCTCGAATACGGTGTCGGCGTCGAGCCCCACGAGGATCTCACCACGGGCGCGCGCCATGCCGTAATCGAGGGCCGATGCTTTACCGCCGTTGCGCTTGGTGAGCACCCGCACGCGCTCGTCGCCGGCAAACGTGTTCCGTGTCAGCGCGTACGTGTCGTCGGGTGACCCGTCGTCGATGACGATGACGTCGAGTAGGCCGTCGTATCGCTGTGCCAGCAGACTGCGCACCGTTTCGACCACCACGGCTTGCTCGTTGTACGCCGGGATGAGCACTGACACCGACGGCGTGTACGGCAGCGTATGCGTCGACGAACGCGTGGCCTTGACCCGTTCGCGCAGTGCGAGACCGCCGATCAGCAGCAGGCGTGCGACCCCCAGCGCAACGGCGGCGGTGAACAGCGCGCTGATGCACCATTCCACGCTGCCCACTGCCGCGTAGCCGGTGAACGCGATCCAGCGACGGCGGGCGGCGTCGGGAGTGAGTGGTGGCATCATTACACTCGCCGGTGCATCGACCAGGTCGCCGATGCTGCCGATGGTATCACCGCGCGCGCGCAGCGAATCGATCAGCGGACCGATTGCGGCCACGGTTTGCGCCCGATCACCACCGCCGTCGTGCAACAGGATCACGTTGCCGCGCGACCGCTGGGCGAGCGTGCGCGCGATGATGGCGGCCACGCCCGGCCGTCGCCAGTCGTCGCTGTCGATGTGCACGCCGGTCGTGAGATATCCCAACGAGGTCGCGATCTCCACCGGGGCCAGTTCGTCGATCGTGGTCGGCTCGGCATCGCCGAAGTAGGGCGGACGGAACAGCAGGCTGCGACGACCGACGACGGCTTCGAGCAGTCGCGCCGTGGCATCGAGTTCGAGCCGTGTGCCGAACGGCGAGACGCGCGACAGATCCGGGTGCGAAAACGTGTGCGACCCGATCTCATGCCCCTCGGCCGCAATGCGCCGCGTGAGCGCCAGATGCGACTGCACCTGATTGCCGATCACGAAGAAGGCGGCGGTGGCATGCCGCGAGCGAAGTGTGTCGAGGATCTCTGGCGTCCAGCGACTGTCAGGCCCATCGTCGAAAGTGAGCGCCACCCGGTGAGGATGGGCGGCGCCGGTCCGTTCGACGGTCCACGGTTGCGGCATCGACAAGGTGCGCACATCCGTAATCAGCCCCGAGAGGCTGTCGTGCGTGATCGCGCGAGTCCCGGCGGTGGGATGCGAGGTGACGCGCAGCAGCTCCCCGTCGCCCTGTATGTCGACGCCGTAGCCCGCCGGCTGCACACCGAGCTCCTCCCATGCATCCTGACGCACATGCTTCCCGAAGACGCGCCAGATGGCGGGATCTTCGGCCCCGAGTCGCCACAAGGCCGCGCCGGCGGCGCCGAGGCTCGTGGTCTGCTGCATCGCGTTCCAATTCGTGGTGGCATCGAGATACCAGAGCACGTGATCGGTGGAGTCGGCGTCGGTCCAACTGATCACCGGCTCGAGTGCCTGCCGATCCCACTGTGGCCGCACCCCGTGATGTCGCGCGGCGGCCAGCGCCTCCGCGTAAGTGACTGCTTCGGCGGGCTGCGACGGCACGGCGTCGTTCCACGCGTAACCGAAGGCGCCGAACGCCAGCATGACCTTTGTCGGCGGCACGAGTGAGATCACGCGCTGTGCGGTGGTGGTGAACCACGGCTGACTGGCGACCGGTCCGGGATCGTCGCGATCACTATGTTCGTCGTACAGCATCGCGATCACGACGTCGGCATCGGCGCCGTATTGCCGCAGTGTGGTCGCGTCGGCGTCCGCCGCAGCAGTCACGGCGACCACCGCGCCCGTTCGATGCAGTCGGGCTCGCAGCGCGCGCAGCAACGCCCCCACCGCCGGCGTCTCGCGCGACGGCACCAGCTCGAGATCGAGCACGACGCCGCCGATGTGACTGGTATCCACGAACGCGACCGCGTCGTTGACAAAGCGGGCACGCGCCGCGGCATCATGCAGCAGATGCGAGACACGCTGGCCCGAGAAGGTGCGTCCCCCGCTGTCCACGTTGGTGATCATGGCGAGCACGCGCGGTTGCTGCGCTGCCGGCAGACGGTGTACCAGCGGGAGCACGCGTGGGTCGGTGCGCCATTGCAGCGCCAGATCGTCGGTGCGCAGAAAGCCCCATTCGGTGATCACCCAATCCAGATCGCCGACGTGCTGTGCGAGCGACTGGTAGGCGTCGTCGTCCCAATTCACGAAGAAGGCGGCACGCAGGGGCGTCGCGCGGGCGGGGGATTTCGGCGGGGCGGTCGACACGTGACGTCGGGTGCCCGTCGCTGCATCCGCGCCGCGCACGCGACTGAACAGACGACGCCGCGCGCGTACATCGACGGCGTGCGGTCGCACCGTCGCTCGCGGCGCGACCCAGCCGGGCAAGAGCGGCGGCGCCAGGATCCCCACCAGCAGGTAGCCGACGAGCAGGGTGGTGACCACGCCACTGAGCGCGACCACGCCGCGTACGCGGCGCCAGCGACGACCGGTCGGATCGAGGAACACGGGGCGGCGAGCGGCAGCATCGAGTCTGGACATGTGCGTACGGAAACCGCCGGATACTGACGCCAGCATAACGCGCGAACGGGCGTCGCCTGTTATCCGCGGTTCAGGCAGCCGCGCTCAGCTTTCGCGCATGTCGAACACTCCTGCTGCGGCGCGTCGCTTCTCTGCTCGCGGATGGATCGCGCCATCCGTCATGTCGCTGTTGCTCGTGACGTCGATCGTCATGCTGCACCGCGAACTCGCCGGCGTGGGTACGCTGCGCATCCGCGAGTCACTCACCGCGATCCCGTCGTCAGCGCTGCTGCTTGCCGTCGGGCTGACGGTGTTGGCCTATCTGCTGCTGAGCGGATACGATCTCTTGGCGTTGCGCTACGTCGATGCGGGGATCGGACTGACGCGCACGGTCCTCACGTCATTGATCGCGTATGCACTGAGCCAGACGCTTGGGTTCCCCCTGTTCACCGGCGGGGCGATCCGGGTGCGTTACTGGAGCATGTGGGGTCTTTCCGGGCCCGAGATTGCGCGCGCCACGAGCTTCGTGAGCACGACGTTCGCCGTGGGTGTGGCGTCCGTGTGCGGTCTGGCGCTGTTGCTCGAGCCGTCGCCGTTGTTGGCGTTCTGGCACGTACCTGCCATTCCGGCGCGCGCCCTGGGGGCACTGCTGCTGCTCGGTGTCATCGCCTACGCCACGTGGGCGGTGGCGCATGCCGGAAGTGTCGTACACTGGCGCCGTTGGACGCTGCCCGTGCCGCCGCCGACATTGGCCGTGGCCCAGGTGGTCCTTGGACTGCTGGATTGGAGCGTGGCGGGCATGGTGGCGTACGTGCTGCTGCCGGCCGGACACGCGCTCACCCCCGTCGCGTTCCTGGGCGTCTTCGCGCTGGCGCAATTCGTGGGGGTGATGAGTCATGTTCCCGGCGGCGTCGGTGTTTTCGAGACCATCATGCTGCTGGTGCTGCGCGGCAGCGCGCCGCCGGCGGCACTGCTGACCGCGTTGCTCGCGTACCGCACGATCTACTACCTGCTGCCGTTCGCACTCGGCGTGCTCACGCTCACGGCGATCGAGATGTACCAGTATCGATCGCGCGTGCCTGCGTTCGTGGGCGCTGCGACGACATCGGCCACCGCAGCGCTGGGTCTCGCCCAGCGGGTGGCCATCGTGCTGCAGCCTTTGCTGCCGAGCACGATCGCCATCAGCACATTCATCGGCGGTGCCCTGCTGTTGTTCTCCGGCGCCACGCCGGCGGCACATGGACGCGTGCGCGCGCTCACCGCAGTGCTGCCGCTCGGACTCGTCGAGCTCAGTCACTTCACCGGCAGTCTCGCCGGTGTCGGGCTGCTCGTGCTCGCCGCCGCGCTGCGCCGGCGTCTCGACGCGGCGTGGGGCGCGACGGTCGCGCTGCTGAGCCTGGGCATCGCCGCCTCGCTGCTGAAAGGACTCGATTGGGAAGAGGCGTCGGTGCTCGCGGTGGTGCTGGTGGCCGTCGTGATGTCGCGACGGGCGTTCTACCGTCCCACGACACTCACTGCCGACGTGCTCACGCCCGGATGGATGATCGCCGTGGTTGGCGTCGTCACGGCCAGCGTGTGGCTCGGGATGCTGGCGTATCGACACGTCGATTATTCACACACCATGTGGTGGGAGTTCGCCGCGCGCGGCAATGCGCCACGCTTTCTGCGCGCGAGCGCCGGTGCGATCGTGGCGGTGTTCACGGCCGGCTTGTGGTTGCTGTTCCGTCCCGCCGCGCTCGAGCCGGTGCTGCCCTCGCACGACGAGCTGTCGCGGGCGGAGGCGATCATCCATCGAGTGCCGGAATCCACGCCGGCGCTCGCGTTGCTCGGCGACAAGGCCCTGCTGTTCAGCGACTGCGGTGATGCGTTCGTGATGTACGGCGTGTCCGGTCGCAGCTGGATCGCCATGGGAGATCCGGTTGGTGTGCCGGCACGGTTTCCCGACGTCGCGTGGCGATTCAAGGAGGAAGCGGACGCGCACGGCGCGATCCCGGTGTTCTATCAGGTCACGCCGAGTCGGTTGCCGCTGTACGTCGACCTTGGCATGACGCTGCTCAAGCTCGGCGAGGAAGCGGTGGTGCCACTCGACACGTTCTCGGTGGACGGTGCCGATCATCGCTGGATGCGGCGAGTGCTGAAGGAGAGCGAGAAGCATCAGCTGCGCTTCGAGATCGTGCCGCCCGACCAGGTGCCGGCGCTGTTGCCGGTGCTGCGCGCGATTTCGGACGAGTGGCTGGGAGGGAAGACGACGCGCGAGAAAGGCTTCTCGCTGGGGCGCTTCGACGAGGCGTATCTGCGACATTTTCCCATGGCGCTGGTGTATGCGCCGAGCCCGAACGGTGCGCCGGGATCGCAGATCGTGGCGTTCGCCAATCTCTGGGCCGGTCAGGACGGCGGTGAATTGTCGCCCGACTTGATGCGCCGGTCCGCCGATGCGCCGAAGGGGACGATGGACTTCCTGTTCGTGCAGCTGATGCTGTGGGGCAAAGCGCACGGCTACCGCTCGTGCAACATCGGCATGGCGCCGCTGGCGGGGCTGCGCGACACGGCGTTGGCACGTCCGGAGCTGGCGCCACTCTGGGCCCGCGCCGGAGCGTTCTTGTATGATCGCGGCGATTCGTTCTACAACTTCCAGGGGCTGCGCGCCTTCAAGGAAAAATTCTCGCCGGTCTGGGAGCCCCGCTATCTCGCGTCTCCCGGTGGCATTGCTTTGCCGCGCGTGCTCACGAATGTGGCGTCACTGATTGCCGGCGGCGTCGGCGGGATCGTGCGGAAATAGCAACGCGGGGAATGGCCGACATGCCATCCCCCGCGCTGCGCCCTGCAAGTTGCGTCGTGCAGGTGGTCGGACCTAGTGCTTCTTGGCCGCGTGCGTGGCCTTGGCGCTGTCTTTGGCGGCCATGGCAGGCTTGGCCATGGCTGCCCCCTTCGCCGAGGCGGCGGAGGCCGCAGCCGGGGCGGCAGCAGCCGTGGCGGGAGCGGCGGCGGTCGCTGCGTGTTTCGTGCTGTCGTGCGCGGCCTTCTTGGCCGGCTTGGCGGGCTGTGCGCCGGCGACGGAGGCGGCGATCAACAGTGCGAACACGGAACCCGTTGCGCGTGAGATGGACATGGTGTCTCCTTGTGCGGTAGCCTCTCCATGTCGGTCCCCAGCCAACCGGCCGGGCACCCCGGAGGGAGCGACGGCAAGTTGGTATGGGCTACCTGAACGCTACCTAACGGCTCCCCGCCTCACGGCTCCTCGCATGCGGATTTTGCTCGCGGAAGACGATCCACGGCTGAACGACCTCCTTGCCCGCGCGTTGCGAGAGCGGGCGTATGCGGTGGATGTGGTCACCGACGGCGAGTCGGCGCTGGTCGAAGCGGCGGTGAACGAATACGACGCGATCGTGCTCGACGTGATGCTCCCGCGACGTACGGGCCTCGAAGTGTGCGCCGAACTGCGCCGTCGTGGCCGGCAAACGCCGATCCTCATGCTGACCGCACGCGATGCGCTGCGCGATCGCGTCGCGGGGCTGGACAGCGGTGCCGACGATTACGTCGTGAAGCCGTTCGAACTCGACGAGCTGCTCGCCCGCCTGCGCGCGATCATGCGCCGTGGGCCGGCGCTGCAGGATGAACAGATCGTGGTCGGGGACCTCGTGGTCGACACGCGCGCGCAGCAGGCGTCGCGGGCCGGCGTGCCGCTCGGACTCACCACGCGCGAGTACGCGTTGCTCGAGTATCTCGCCCGGCACGCCGGACGCGTGGTGGGTCGCGCCGAGCTCACGGAGCACGTGTGGGACGCCAACCACGATCCGATGTCGAACGCCCTCGAGGTGTACATCGGACGGGTGCGTAAGAAGCTCGAAGCGCCGAATCCCGTGGGCATGCTGCACACGAGGCGCGGGTCTGGCTATCTGCTCAGCGACGTGCCGGACGACGGACGCGCCGCCGCCACATGAGTCGAGCCCTAGGGCCCCCTTGGGCGCTGTCGATCCGGGCGCGCCTCACACTGTGGTATACCGCAGCGTTGGCCGTGTTGCTGGTGGTCATGACGCTCGCCACCTACGTCATGCTCACGCGTACCACGCAAGCCGACGCCGATGGCTATCTCACCGACGCCGCTGATGAAGTCGCCGCGTCACTCCAGTTGGCGCTGTCATCCGTGCCGCGCACGATCGGGAGCGACACGGCAGCGGCTCGCTGGGCCGCCGAACGCACGCTCGACAATCATCGCTTCCGCGATATCGGCGTGGCCCTGTTTCGCGCGCGCACCGCGACCCCCGACGACGCCGGCCGCCTCCTCCTGCTCGCGGTCGATACCACGTCGACGGCGACCCGGGAGTTCGGCGGTGCGGCCGGCTGGTTACGGGCCAGCAAGTCGGCCACGCGCGCCCTGACGTTGATGGACACGGATGTGATGACGCTCGGTCCGCACCGCGAACGGGTGGTCTCGATGCCGGTCACCACTCGCCGTGGCACCTTCGTGGTGGCGCTCAGTCAGTCTACCGAGCGGCACGAGGCCACGTTGCGGCGCGTGCGTGAGGCCATGTACATCGGCGTACCGCTGGCGCTGCTGTTCGCCATGGCTGGCGGCCTGTTGCTGGCCGCGGCCAGTCTCCGACCGGTCGAGGCGATGCGCCAGACGGCCGAACGCATCGGCGCGCGCACGCTGCACGAACGGTTGCCCGTCTCCGTTCCCGCCGACGAACTCTCGCGCCTATCGCAGACCTTCAATGCGCTGCTGGATCGCGTGGAGGACGCCTTCGAGCAGCGCCGTCGCTTCATCGCCGATGCTTCGCACGAGCTGCGCACACCGGTGTCGATCGTCATCGGCGAAAGCGAACTGGCCCTCACCACCGATCGGTCGCCCGACGAGTATCGCACGGCGCTTGGGGTCATTCACGGCGAAGCCCGGCGGCTCGCCCTCATCGTGGGCGACCTGTTCCTGCTGGCGCGCAGCGACGCCGCCGAACAGACGCTCGTGCCGACCGATCTGTTTCTCGAAGAACTGGTGGGCGATTGCATCGACGCCATGGGCACGATCGCCCTCGCCAAGCAGATCACGCTGCGCTTTTCACCAGAGAGTGAAGTGCCGTACACGGGCGACGAGGCCATGCTGCGGCGCGTGGTCATGAACCTGCTCGACAACGCCATCAAGTACACACCGTCCGGTGGCACGGTCACGGCGCAGGCCGAGCCGCAGCCGGGCGGCGGAGCGGTCATCCGGGTGAGCGACAGCGGAATCGGCATCGCGCCCGAGCATCAGCTGCGCATCTTCGAGCGCTTCTACCGGGTGCAACACACGACGCCCCGCACCGGGTTGCCTGATGCAACGGGTGCGGGGCTCGGATTGCCGATCGCCTCGTGGGTGGCGAAAGCGCATGGTGGCTCCCTCGTGCTCGCACACAGCGATGCACGAGGGAGTGTGTTCGAACTGCGCTTGCCGCCTTACCGGTTGCAGCTCGGGTAGGTCGGGTCCGCCCCGCCGATCTCCGGCTTCTCCTTCCGGTTCGCCACGGCGGTCATCACGTCGTGCACGAAGCGACCCAGTCGCGCGGCGTGATCGTAGTCGATGTACTGCGGTTCGTCCGACTGCATGTGGTAGTCGGGACCGTAGCCCAGCGACATGTACACGACCGGAATGTTCTTGCGCACGTAGTTCACCTGATCGCTGCGGCAGAACCGGTTGAGCGGGTTCGCGGGAATGTCCCAGCTCTTGTCGATCGCCATCGGCTCCGGGCTGTTGGCGTTCACCGAGTCGATGATGTCGCCGAAGTCACGCGAGAGACGACGCGCGCCCAACATCTGCACGGAGTTCGGTCCACCGAACTTCACCTGGTCCACGCGGCCCTTGCCGACCATGTCCATGTTGTGCGCCGCGACCACCTTCTCGATCGGGATGGTCGGGTTGTCGACGAACCAGCGCGAGCCGAGCAGGCCGCCCTCTTCACCCTGGTGCGACACGAAGATCACCGAACGCGCCGGCTTCTCCTTCGCGAACTTCTCGGCCAGCTCCAACAGCACCATCGAGCCGGAGCCGTCGTCGTCGGCACCGTTCATGATCGAGTCCTTGCGGGCCGGACGCGAGGCGCGCGCCTTCGCGATCAGCGCGTTGATCTTCACCTGCTGTTCGGCCGTGGGAATGCACGTCGGATCGTTCGCGCCCTGGCGACGCGTCACGAAGTTCGTGGCACGCAGCGAGTCGTGATCGATCACGGTGGTGTTGATGCCCACGTGGTCGTTGTGCGCGCCCACCAGCACGTACTCTTCCTTGAGCGTCGGATCGGAGCCGGGAAGCACCGCGATCACGTTGCGCGCGGCATACGCGGCCGGACGCCACGTATGATTCCACGACGCCGTGACCGGCTGGCCGACGGTCCCGACGGTGACTTCGGCGATCGGCTTGCCGAACAGCTGTTCGGCTGCCTTGCGCGAGATCGTCGCACCGGCGGGGGCGTCGGCGTTGACCGCTGCCGTTGGACGCATGCCGTTGCGGCCTTCGAACGCCGCGTTGACCGTGGCCGGCGTCATGTCGTCGAGGCCGATCACGAGGACCGCAACGGCTCCGGCGCGCCGGGCGCGCGTGTCACGGGCCGCCGCCGCGCCGGCAATGGCTGGTGCGGCCGGACGAGCGGGAGTCGCGGCTGCCGTCTTTTCCGCGGCGAGAATCGCGTTCACTCCGAACTTGTTGGGTACATCGGCACAGCTCACGAACGACGCCGGTCCGCGCACGCCGCCCGACGCGGCGGCACCGGGCGCGGCCAGGAACACGGCGACCTTGCCCTTGAACGCCTCGGGGTCGAGCATCACGGCGGTGTCGCCCCAGGTGCCCGCAAAGACGGCGGGCACGCCGTTCAGGTCGGCCTTGCCACCGAACCCGTTCTGCGCCGTGGGCGCGGTCGGAATCCAGTCACGCTTCGCCGCCAGTGCCGTACCGCCGACGTTCAACGACGAGGCGCTGCTGTCGAACTGCGTGGGGCCGAAGGGCAGGGTCTGGAAGTACGTGCCGCTGTCGCCCGCCGGCTTGAGCCCGAAGCGCTTGAACTCGCCGGCGATGTACTCGGTGCCCTTGAAGTTGCCCTTCTCGCCAATGCGACGACCCTGCATGGAGTCATCGGCGAACTGGTAGAGACGGGTGCGAAGGTCGTTGGCGGTGATCGCCGACACGGTCGGACGCGGCGCCCACGTGCGCGGACCCTCGTCGGGCCACACCGGGCGTTCCGGTCGCGCCACCTTCGTGGCGTTGGGGCGGTTCTGCGCGGGGAGCGCAACGGAGGCACCAGCCAACAGGGCCACGGCCGTTGCAGCAAGACGTGCGGGTCGAAACACGAGACGCATCCTTGGTCGGGTGAAGCGGTGAGCCGGGCGCGAAGCGGGATACCCAGCGATCCCCTACAATACGCCGCATATTGCTCCGGCGTTCACCTGTCTCCCGCCGACCCCGCTGCCTTATGCGCGTCCGTCCTGCTCGTTTGCTGCTTCCGGCCCTGCTGTGGGCCCTTCCCGCCGCCCTCTCGGCGCAGTCCGCGTCCCCCGCTGCGGCGTCCTTCACCGCGGCAGACCTCGGTGCCCTTCGCCTGCGGAATATCGGCCCCGCCTCCATGAGCGGCCGCGTGGTCGACATGGACGTCGTCGAGTCGAACCCGAGCACCTGGTACGTGGCCGGTGCCACCGGCGGGCTCTGGCGCACGAACGACAACGGCGTGACCTGGAGCTCCACTTTCGATGCGCCGGTGCACTCGATCGGCGACGTCGCGGTCTTTCAGCCCAATCCGCAGATCATCTGGGTGGGCACCGGTGAACGGGCCAGCCGCCAGAGCGTGGGCTGGGGCGACGGCGTGTACAAGAGCACCGACGGCGGTACGACGTGGCAGAACATGGGGCTGGCCACGAGCATGCACATCGGCCGCATTCAGTTACACCCGCGCGATCCGAACATCGCCTACGTGGCGGCGCAGGGATCGGTGTGGGGCGCCGGCGGCGATCGCGGCGTGTTCCGCACCACCGACGGCGGCCGCACCTGGACGCGCACGCTGTTCGTGGACGACGAAACGGGTGCCACCGATGTGGCCATGGACTGGAACGATCCGAACGTGCTGTACGCGAGCACGTATCAGCGCCGTCGCAGCGCCTACGGCTTCGATGGCGGTGGTCCGGGCAGCGCGCTCTGGAAGAGCACCGACGCCGGCGTCACGTGGACCAAGATCACGGGACACGGACTGCCTGAGGGCGAGTACGGCCGCATCGGCATCAGCGTATATCGCAAGAACCCGAAGATCCTCACCATCAGCATCGAGCAGGGCGCGCGCTACAACGCGAGCACGGCGTATATCGTGCGCAAGGCGGGTGTGTATCGCAGTGAAGATGCCGGCGCCACGTGGACGTTCATGAGCGACTGGAATCCGCGCCCGATGTACGCGAGTCAGGTGATCATCGATCCGAACGACGATCAGCGCATCTACATGCTGAACGCCTATTCATTCAGCGACAACGGCGGCAAGACGTTCACCGCGCCGCGCACCACCACGCACGGGGACGATCGCTTCGTGTGGGTGAATCCGAACAACAGCCGTCACGTGGTGAAGCTCGACGACGGCGGTATCGGCATCAGCTACGATCGCGGCAACAAGTTCTTGTACGTCACGTCGCTGCCGCTGTCGCAGTTCTATCGCGTGACGACCGACAATGCCGTGCCGTTCAACATCTACGGCGGTTTGCAGGACAACGGCTGCTGGATGGGACCGAGCGCCAGCTGGACCACCAGCGGCGTGCTGAACGATCACTTCTCGCGGCTCTGCGGTGGCGACGGCTTTCACGTGACGCCCAATCCGCTCAACCCGCGCACGGTGTACTCGGCGTCGCAGTTCCTCGGGCTCCAGCGCAACGACACGAAGACGTGGGAAGTGCAGGACATCCGCCCCGGTGACTCCACCGGACACATCGCCGGTCGTCGCAACTGGGAAACGTGGGGCAAGCCAGGCGCCGAACAGGTGTTGGGCAACGCCATGCATCCGGCCAACTGGGATGCGCCGTTCATCATCTCGCCGCACGACACGGCCACGGTGTACGCCGGCGGGCAGCATCTGTTCAAGTCGGTGAACAGCGGTCGCACGTGGAAGGACCTCGGCGACATGAGCACGGGCGTGGATCGGTCGCGCTTGCCATTGATGGGACGCCTGCCGGGCGAGAACACGTTGTCGCTCGACGACGGCGTGCCGTACTTCCCCGGTGTGACGGCGCTGGCCGAATCCCCGCGCGTGAAGGGTGTGTTGTACGTGGGCACCGACGATGGCCGCTTCCGCGTGTCGCGCGACGGTGGTGCCACCTTCACCGACGTGCAGACGCGCTTCCCTGGACTGCCGAAGGATTCGTGGTTTGCCGGCATCGAAGCGTCGCGGCATGCGGCTGGCACGGCGTACGTGGTGGTCGACAACCATCGCAGTAACGACTTCACGAACTACGTGTACGCCACGAGCGACTTCGGCGCGACGTGGCGCCGCATCGACGCCGGGCTGCCGGCCAACCGGGTCGCGCGCACGGTGCGTGAAGATCCGCGCAAGGCGACGCTGCTGTATCTCGCCACTGAGTTCGGCGTGTTCATCTCGCCCGATGCCGGCGGTCAGTGGGTGCCGTTGCGCAACAACATGCCGATGATGCCGTTCAACGACATCACGATTCAGGCGCGCGACAACACGCTGGTGCTGGGTTCCCACGCGCGTGGCCTGTGGATTCTCGATCAGCTCAACGCGCTGCAGGAGCTCACGCCGGCGGTCGCCGCCAGCAGTGCGCATCTGTTCACGGTGCAGCCGGCGATGCAGATCCGCACCACGAATCTGCGTCCGCATACAGGCGACATGATCTTCCGCGGTGAGAACCCGGCCAACGGCGCGTTGATCGACTACTGGGTGCGCGACGCGGGCACCGCGGTGACGCTCACGGTGCTCGACAGCGCGGGGCGCGCCGTGCAGACGCTCACGCCCACGAGCCGCCGCGGTGTGAATCGCGTGGTGTGGAATCTGCGCTATGCCGACCTGCCGATTCGCAGCGGTGGCGGTGAAGACGATGACGCCGGTCCGAGTCCGACCACGCCGGGCCCGCTGGTGTTGCCGGGCACGTACACCGTGCGGATGTCGGTCGGCGGCACGGCACAGCAGCAGCGCGTGGTGGTGAAGGACGACCCGCGCCTGACGGTGTCGCGCGCCGAGCGTGCGGCGTGGACGGCGTTTCACCGCGAGATCGCGGCGTTGGTCACGTCGCATGCGTCGGTGGCAGAGCGCTGGCGCGCCAAGACCGGGACCGATGCGGCGACGCGCGACGGCAAGCGTCAGGCGACGGAGTTGAGCGCGCGCATCTCCGGACTGTACGGTGCGGTGGCGCGCTATACCGGCGCGCCCACGTCGGATCAGCGGTCGGAGCTGCGCTACTACAAGCGTATGGCGGCGGAGCTGGATCGTTGAACTGATCACGCAGAGAGGCAGAGGGCGCAGAGAACGCAGAGGAGTGCTACGGAGGGATCGTGGCACTCCTTTGTGTTTTCCATGCTAGGCATTTCTCTGCGAGCTCTGCGTTCTCTGCGCCTCTGCGTGATCGGTTCCAGCAAAGCGAGTAGAATTCACCCATGCTCCACCTCTGGTCGTCGTCGAAATACGCCATCGAGCTTCCCGACGGGCATCGGTTTCCGATGTCCAAGTACCAGCTGTTACGGGAGGGCGTGCTGTCCGAGGGGTTGGTGACGCCCGAGCGGTTGCATGATCCGCAGCGGGTACTCGTGGACGATCTGCTGTTGGTGCATACGCGCGAGTACGTCGATCACATCACCAACGGCACGCTGCCCGCAGCCGAGCAGCGGCGGATCGGGTTGCCGTGGTCGGAGTCGTTCGTGGAGCGCGCCTACCGCGTGGTGCAGGGCACGTGCGAGGCGGCCGAGTCGGCGTTGGAGCATGGCGTGGCGATGAATCTGGCGGGCGGCACGCATCACGCGTTTCCCGATCGCGGTGAAGGGTTCTGTACGTTCAACGACGTGGCGGTGGCGATCCGCCGGTTGCAGCGCGACGGGCGGGTGCGACGCGTGGCGATCGTCGATCTCGATGTGCATCAGGGCAACGGCACGCATGGCTGTTTTGCCGGCGACGCGCAGGTGTACACGTTCAGCATGCACGGCGCCAAGAACTTTCCGTTTCACAAGGTGCCGGGCACGCGCGATGTCGAACTCGAGGATGGCACGGGCGACGCCGAGTATCTCGCGCAGCTCGAAATGCATCTGCCTGCCGTACTGCGCGAGGCGCGTCCTGATCTGGTGGTGTATCTGGCCGGCGCCGACCCGCATGAAGGCGACAAGCTGGGGCGGCTCAAGCTGACCTTCGAGGGACTGCACCGACGCGACGCCTTCGTGCTGGAGATGTGCCGGGAGATTGGGGTGCCGGTGTGCGCGACCATGTCGGGCGGGTATGGACGGGACGTGCAGGACACTGTGCAGGTGCACCTGAATACGGTGCGGGTGCTGCAGAGCTTCGCCGGGCGCTAAATTACCAAGGCTCCCCCTTTCCGTTACCAGGAGATTCCCGGATGGTTCGTCGTACGTTCCTGCTCGCCGCTGCGGCGAGCACTGTCGCGAGCGCGCTTTTCGCGGTGCCCGCGATCGCGCAGTCGCCCGTCTACAAGTCGTCGGCGCACGACTACCGTCTGGTGACGGTGGCCGACGGTCTCGTGCAGCCGTGGTCGATGGCGTTCCTTCCGGGCGGCGACCTGCTCGTGACCGAGCGTCCTGGCCGTCTCCGCATCGTGCGCGGCGGCAAGCTGCTGCCCACGCCGGTGAGCGGCGTGCCGGAAGTGGTGTACCGCGGTCAGGGTGGACTGCTCGACGTGGTCGCCCATCCGAACTTCGCCACGAACAAGCTGGTCTACCTCAGCTTCTCCAAGCCCACCGGCGGCGGGGCCGCGACCACCGCCGTGGTGCGCGGGCGTTTCGAGAACAACGCACTGGTCGACGTGAAGGAGATCTTCGTGGCCGACACGAAGGGGGCGCCGGGCCACTTCGGCTCCCGTATCGCCTTCGACAAGAGCGGCATGATGTTCATCACCGTCGGCGAGCGTCAGGCGCCGCCCAGCGGTGATCTCGAGAAGCATCCGGCGCAGGACCTGTCGAACCATCATGGCAAAGTCATTCGCCTGTTCGACGATGGCCGCGTGCCGCCCGACAATCCGTTCGTGGGCAAGGCCGGCGCGAAGCCCGAAATCTGGAGCTATGGCCATCGCAATCCGCAGGGACTCGCGATCCACCCCACCACGGGTGAGGTGTGGGCCACCGAGCACGGCCCGCAGGGCGGCGATGAGCTCAACCTGATCCAGAAGGGACTCAACTACGGCTGGCCCGTGGTCGGCTTCGGTGTGAACTACGGTCCCGGTGTCGCGATTCACGCCGGCACGATGAAGGCCGGCATGGAGAACGCGAAGAACGTGTGGGTGCCCTCCATCGCGACGTCGAGCCTCATGATCTACACCGGCGACAAGTTCCCGGCGTGGAAGGGCAGCTTCTTCGTGGGCGGCCTGGCCGGCCAGCGCATCGTGCGTCTCACGTACGACGGCAAGGTGTTCAACGTCGAGGACAACCTCGTGCGCAATCAGGGACGCATCCGCGACGTGCGACAGGGACCGGACGGCTTTATCTACTTCTCGATCGACGATCAGCAGGCGAAGCCGAGCGCAGTGATGCGCATGGAACCAATGGCGCGGCGGTGAACCGCTAACGGCGCTAAGAATCAACGGCGCTAAAAGTGAACCGCGCTAAGAATTAACGGCGCTAAGAGTGAACGGCGAACCAGCGCTCAGAGCGCGGTTCGCCGTTTTCGCGTTCCATGCGTCGCGCCGTTGGTACTTAGCGCTTTCGATTCTTAGCGCGGTTCACTTTTAGCGCTTGTGACTTTTAGCGCCGTTGATTCTTAGCGCTCCTGGCTTTTCCTTACTCCGGCGCCGCCATTCCCATCGCGCTCCATTCTTCTTTCGCCGGCCCGTACATGCCGGGAATGACCAGTCCCGCCTGCCGCATCCCGATCGTGAGCTGACCGCGGTGATGCGCTTGGTGCTTGATCAGCACATCGAGTGTCACGCCGCGCGGCCACGTCTCGCCGTACATGTCGTCGGTTTCGCGCAACGTCGCGTCGGTCCACTTTGCGGTGAGCTGCTCGCTCAACGAGGCGGCGGCGGTGCGATAGGCAGCGGCAATGTCCGCGGCGTGCGCGGGTACGGCGTCGTGCTCACCGGCGCCGGTGACCGCGAGTCCCGTGCGATTCAGCATCTCGGGGATCGACTGCGCGATGTGCCAGGCCAGTCGGCCGACGGTGCGTCCACCGGGGAAGAGCTCGTGGGACAGCGAGGCGTCGGTGAGACAATCGAGCAGCTTCTGCGTGCTCTCGGACTCGTACTGCCAGGAGGCGTGAAACGCCGCGAGCGAAGCGTACATGGGAAAACTCGGTGATTGAGTGGTGGGAGGCGTGGTGGCTGAATGCTATGCCATGGCCGCCGGTCTCGCGATGTCGTTGATCCCTGACACTTGACGCGCTGCGTGAGCGGGAGGAAGATGCCGGATGACGTCTATTCTCCTTGTTGCGCTCCCGCTGGTCATGCGACGCCTCACGTCGCTGGCCCTCATCGCCGCGGTGCCGTTCGCCACCGCCTGTCGCGCGCCGGTGCGCACCGACGCCGAGCCGCAGTTCATTCATCCCGACGGCCCGCCGGCCAATCCGTTTTCGCCGGCGGTGCGCGTGGGCAACATCATCTTCGTGTCGGGCACGCTCGGTACCAAGCCCGACGGTACGCTGGTGCCCGGCGGTATCCAGCCGGAAACGCGACAGCTGCTCGAGAACGTGAAGCGCACGCTCGCCGCCGCCGGTGTGGGCATGGATCGCGTGGTGAAATGCACCGTGTTTCTGGCCGACCTCAAAGAGTGGCCCGCCATGAACGAGGTGTATCGCAGCTACTTCAGCAACGGCAACTACCCGGCGCGCACTGCCGTGCAGGCCACGCTGCTGTTCGGCGCGCGCGTGGAGATGGAGTGCGCCGCTGCCGCCAAGTAACGCCCACGTGACTACGGCCGTGACCACCGGGCCTCGCCCATGATCACGTACGATCCCAAGAACTGGATCGCCGTTCTCGTCGATTTCCCCCGCAGCCCCGTGTTCCGGACCCTCGCCATCGACGTGGTGGCGGCCGGGGTGTATGCGGCGCTGGTGGTCTGGATCGAGACGGACGTCGTGAAGGTGGCTGTGCCGTTGGGCCCGAGCTTCCTGTCGATCCTCGGCATCATCCTCGGCCTGCTGCTGGTGTTCCGCACCAACACGTCGTACGACCGGTGGTGGGAAGGACGGCGGCTCTGGGGACAGCTGATCAACGTATCACGCGGTCTCGCGCACCAACTCGATGCGCAGTTGCCGGCGTCGGCGCCGCAGCGTGCGCAGTATGCCCGGGTGCTGGGGGCCTTTCCGGCCGCGTTGGCCGAGCATCTGCGGCGCCCGCGCGGGGATCCGGGGCCGCACGTGCCCAATCAGCTCGTGCAGTCGCTCAGCCGCGCCGTGCATACCGATATCCGCGACGGTGTCCTGCCGCGCGAGATGCTCGTGGCGCTCACGCCCGTGCTGCTCGCCTTCGACGACATCACCGGCGCCTGTGAACGCATTCGCAATACGCCGATTCCGTTCTCGTACAGCTCGTACGTGAAGCAATTCGTGCTGCTGTACGCGCTGGTGATGCCGTTCGGCCTCGTGCGAGAGTTCGGATACGGCACCGTGATCGCCAGCATGTTCACCTTCTTCGCCACCATGGGACTCGAGCTGCTCGCGACGGAGATCGAAGAACCGTTCGGCACCGACCGTAACGATCTTCCGCTCGACGAGCTGGCCGATCGCATTGCGCGCGACACCCGCGTGTTGTTGACGGGTGGCACCGACGCGACCGGCGCACAGCGCGACGCTTAGCCGCCCGACTGCAGATATTCCACCACGTCGCGCGCCGTGTACGATGCGCGGCCACCGAGGAACGCGCCGATGTGCAGCAGGTCGTCGCCGCTGGTGATCAAGGCCGGTTCTTCGCCGTTGGCATGCTCGTTGGTGTGGAGCGCCTGCGGCATGCCGACGGCGGAAATCAAACCGTTGCACACACACTGCCGTCCGATCGTATCGACCAGCAGTCCACCTTTGTTCACGTAGTCCTGTTCCGGCTCGGCCGGGCACCGGTAGCCCACGCGTCCGTCATCGCGCTGATACGCGGTGCGCAGATAGCCCAGGTCGCAGCGCCGGTCGCGCTCGAGTGTGGCCGAATGTCCCGGCCACGACACGACCTTGAACGGGAAGCCGGTGGGTGAGGTGCGCGGGTCGGTGCGGATGGCGAGATCGCCCATGCGCGCATGTTCGAGGACCGTCGCTTTGAGTTCGGTCTCGAAGCCCGACTCGTCGCAGTAGGCGAACAGCGTGCCGACCTGAATGCCGGCAGCGCCTTCGGCCAGTGCGTGCTGCAGCTGTTGCGGCGATCCCGTGCCACCGGCCAGCCAGAACGGCACGCCGAGTTCGCGCATCTTGCCCAGATCGACGGCGTCGCGCTCACCGTAGATCGGCTCGCCCGTGGCCGACAGCGCCCCGCCACCACGCGCCGGCGCGTTGTGGCCACCCGCGGTCGGTCCTTCCACCACGAAGCCGTCTACGCGCCCCGAGGCCTTTCTGGCGAGGGTGGCGGCCAACGAATTCGCGGCCACGATGGCGAGAAAACGAGGACGCGTGAGCGGGCGGGTCGCGTCGGCGCCGTGCTCGACGGGATCGAAGGTGAGCAGCGGTGCATCGGCGGCAGCCACCCCCTCCACGTCGAAGCGCAGCGACGCCGGTTCGTGCAATGCGAGACGGTCGAGTGCCAGCGGAATTTCACGCGGAATGCCGGCGCCCATCAGCACGTAGTCCACACCGGCCAGCATGGCGCCGTACAACGACGCGAGATTCGGCAGCTGCAGCTTGGTGAGCAGGTTGATGCCCACCACGCCATCGTGTCCACTCTTGGCGAGAAACACTTCCACGAAGTTGGCGAGCATCGTGAGCTGCTGTCGGGCCACGCTCACGTGCTGCTTGTACAGCGGAAGCAGCTTGTACGGCTGCCCCTCGCGTCCGTTGGGCAGGAAGTAGCGTCGCAGCACTGCCGCGCCGACCTGGGGAATCGGAAAGGCGTCGATTGCCCGGCGCATCTCGCCGTCCGCATCGCCGTCCTGCAGTCGACGCACCAGAACCGAGTCGAGCGCGGTGCCGGACACGACGCCCAGCTGCCCGAGGCGGGAGACTTCGCGCGCGAGCAACCAGCGCGATACGCCGACGCCCATGCCGCCCTGAATGATCACCGGAAGGGATGCCTGTGTAGTCATAGGCTTGAAGGATGCTCAGGCCTCCCCCCGGCGGCTGTCGGCTATTCCCGTCTTTGGCTGTAGTGAATCGCCTGACAGCCGTGCCGTCGGTCCCTACTCCTCGGAAGCGAGGCCGTCGAGGTTGTAGCCCAGCGCGCGCAGCTTCGAGGCCATGTCCTTCTTCTCGGCCGACTTCACGTACGCCTCTTCGGCTTCGACCGTCTTGCTCTTCACGAGGTTCATCAGCGCGTCGTTCAACGTCTCCATGCCTAGTTTCTTCTGGGTCTGGATGATGTTGTTGATCTGCACCGTCTTGCCTTCGCGGATCATCGAGCTCACGGCCTTGTTCACCAGCAGAATTTCGCGCGCGGCCACTCGGCCGCCGCCGATCTTCTTGCACAGCGTCTGCGACACCACGCCCTTGAGCGATTCGGCGAGCATCACGCGGATCTGATCCTGCCGGTCGGCCGGGAACTGATCGACGATGCGATTGATCGTGGACGCTGCCGTGGAGGTGTGCAGCGTGCCGAACACGAGGTGACCCGTCTCCGCCGTCTCCAGGGCAATGGCGATCGTTTCGAGATCGCGCAGCTCACCGACGAGAATGATGTCCGGGTCTTCGCGCAGCGCGGCGCGCAGGGCGCTCTTGAACGACTGCGTGTGTACGCCGACCTGACGTTGCGTGATCAGGCACTTCTTGCTCTGGTGCACGAACTCGATCGGATCTTCGATCGTGATGATGTGATCGTGCCGCGAGCGGTTGATCAGATCGACGAGCGCGCAGAGCGTCGTCGACTTGCCCGAGCCGGTCGGGCCAGTGACCAGCACCAGTCCCTTGGTCAGCGAACACAATTGCTGCACTTCAGGAGTGATGCCCATCTGCTCCACCGTGACCGTGGTGCTGGCGATGGTGCGGATGACCGCCGCGACGCCGTTCCGGTCGCGCAGCACATTCACGCGGAAGCGCGACACGCCAGTAATCTCGTGCGCGAAGTCGGTGTCCCAGTTTTCGTCGAACTCGGCCTTGTTCTTGGCCGGCATGATCGAGCGTACCATGCGCGTCACCGACGCGTCGTCGAGGATCGGCTGGTCTTCGATGCGAATCAGGTCGCCGCCGAGGCGGAGAATGGGCGGCTCGCCTACGCGCAGGTGCAAGTCGGCCGCGCCCCGGCGCACCTGCTCGAGCAGCAGTGCCTCGAAGCTTTCGCGGGCCCCCGTGCTGTCGGAGGCGTCTTCGAACGGCTCGTCCGAGGCGCGGTAGCGCCGCAGCTCAGGAACCGGTGCCGGTGCCGGAGCCGGTGGGGTGTCGGTGGTCTCCGCCGTGGACACGTCAGCGCGAGGCGCCTCGGTGTGCTTCTGCACGGTCAGGCGGGTCTGCAACGAACTCGCGTCCTGTTCCACCATCCACTGCTGGGCATTCCAGGTATACAGGAACCGGATGCCTCGACCGTTCGCGACTGACGCCTTGTGGTCCGCATCGGCCATCTCGCTGACGAGGGCCAACACCTGCTTGCTCGACAGCACCTGCTGGCTGATCGCCTGCGGTCCCGACGGCGTGACGCAGCGGATGGGACTCTCGGCTTCGAGAATGATTTGACTGGCGGCGCCTGACTCGAGGCGTGCCAGCACGCGGTCTAATTGGGGCACGGTGTCACTGCACTGGAAAACGTGTGGAATCTGCAGCCATGGCCTTGTTTTGGCTCCGGCATGGCTGCGCTCTAGGGCATGGACGACTGGGCCCCCTTGCCGGACACATGATCCCCGCCGTCGGCAGGTGTTGCAAAGCTGTAGCGTGACCGACGCCCTGCCGCGACGCAATCGTCAGACGTCCGTCGGGAAGCCGGACGAGACTGCTGTACAACGCCGCACCACGCCGACATCGTCACGACACTGGAGCGCAATGCCCGCCACACTGCTGTCCCATCAGGCGTTGGTCCTACCGCTCAAGCTGCGTTGGCCCGCCCGCTTCTCGGGGATCGCGCTCTGTATCGGGAGTATGGCACCCGACCTGGAGTTCATTGGGCGCATGCACGACGACTGGCTGCTCAGTCACACCGTGGCGGCGCAGGGCTGGTTCACGATACCCCTCACGATGCTCCTCGTGTGGGTGACGAGCGCGCTGCTTATTCCTGCGCTTCTCCCGTACGTTCCCGACCACGCGTGGTGGCGCCCCCATGATCTGGCGGCCATTCGCCCTCCGCGCACCGGCCGGGACTGGCTGCGTGTGGCCTACTCGGCGTGGCTGGGTGGCATGTCCCACGTGCTGCTGGACGGCGTCACGCATGGCAACCACTCCGGATGGTTGGTCCCCTGGCTGCCATTCCTGCGAACGCCCGTGCCGCATTTCGGAGGACGGGTTCCGTTGCACGATGCGCTTCAGCTGTGGTGCACGGTCCTCTTCGCCGTCGTCACGCTGGCGCTGTGGCGCCACATCGTTCGCCAGCGCGCGCTGTGGGAGTGGCGCGACGGCAATCGGATCCCCAACGCCTCCACTGCCGAACGCCGTCTCCCTCGTATGCCTCGGCGACATGGCGTGATGATTGCTCGGCTCCTCGGCGTAGTTGCTATGCTCGGCGCAGCCACTGGTCACACGCTCCGCGAGCGCGCGCGCGTCAAGACCGTGGTCGCCGGCACCGCGTTTGGAGCGATCACGTTCTCCGTCGGCGGCGCCGTCATCGTCGCCCTCGGCCTCCGACAAGGCCGGCTACGCGCGCGCGCGGCCGCCTGACGGCACGGATTCGCGCTAACGACAGTTCTTGGCGACCGTGGAGGCAGCGGCCTTGTCGCCGAGCTTGGCGGCTTCGGCCAGATCGGCGCAGGCGCCGGCGGTGTTGCCCAGCGCGACCCGCGCCATCGCCCGCAGCGTGTACACCTCTGGTCCCGCCATCCGCCGATCGATGGCGGCCGTGAAGTCCTTCTCCGCGTCCGCCTCGCGCCCCACCATGCCCGCCGCGCGTCCGCGCAGAAACCAGCCCTGCGCCGCATCGGGGACCGCCCGCACGTACTTGTCGAAGCGCGCCCAGGCCTTGGCGCCGTCGTCGTTCATCATGTGCCCGATCCCTTCCACGAGGTCGAGTTGGGGGTCGTTCATGCCGAGGGCGCGGGCGCTGTCGATGTCGGCGAAGGAGGCCTTCCCGTTGCCCAGCCGCTGCTGCACGATCGCGCGCCCGGCGTAGGCGGCAGCAAAGCGCCGATCCGCCGCGATAGCCAGCGTGTAGTCGGCCAGCGCCTTGTCGAACTGCTCGAGCTCACGATAGGCCCGTCCGCGCTGTTGCAGGCGGACGGCGTCTCGCGGCGTCACAGTCAGGGCGCTGTCGAGCAGGCGCACCGCGTCGCGCCAGTTGCTCGAGGCGAGGGCACGATCGATCGGTGAGCTCTGTGCTGCCGCCGGGCGTGGAGACAACGCCAAGCACACCGTGAGCACGACCGCTAAGAGCTTCTGAATCGGCATCGTCAGGCTTCCTGTTTCATCATGGTCCGCTCGCGAGCACCCGTGGCGAAGAGTGTCAGGAGAGCCCCGACTACCGCCAGCGCCGCGAGAAAGAGAAAGGCGTAGTTCGCACTGCCGGTGGCTGTGCGAAGACGGCCGATGATATCGGGGCCGAAGTGTCCGCCAAGATTGCCGACCGCATTGATCCAGGCGATGCCCGCCGCGGCTGCGGTCTGTCGGAGAAACGCGGTGGGCAGCGACCAAAAGGTGGCGAGAAACGACAGCACGCCGGCGGTGACGAAGCAGAGCGCGATCAGCGCCGGCACCACGTGCGCGCCCACCAGCACGAGGGCGATCAGGCCACTCGCCGCCACGAACAGCGAGCCGGCCACATGCTCGCGCCGCTTGCCTGTGCGATCGCTGCTGGCGCCGGCCCAGACCATGGCCACGCCGGCGGTGCCCCACGGAATCATGCTGAGCAACCCGATCTCGAGATATTCCGTTTTCCCGATGCCCAGCTCCTGCACGATCGTGGGCATCCAGAAGCTCACGCCGTACAGCGAGAACGTGCCGGCCAGGTACACCAGCGCCAACACCCACACGCGGCCGCTGCGCAGCGCCTGGGCGGCACTGTGTGCACCTCCCTGCGCTCCGGCGTGTGCATCGCCATGCGCAGACCCGACCGCCGCGCCGTGCGCGTCGCGGTCCTCCTGCGCGAGCTGCGCCGTGATCGCGCTGCGTTGTTCGGGCGTGAGCCACGCGGCGTGCGCCGGGCGGTCGGGCAGCAGCAACCAGATCGCGATGCCGGCGACGATCGACGGGATCGCTTCCAACACGAACAGCCAGCGCCATCCGCTCAAGCCACCAAACCCCTCGGCGTACTGCATGATCGCGCCAGACACCGGGGCGCCGATCACGTTGGCGGCGGCCACGGCGGTCATGAACAGCGCCACGGTGCGCGCGCGTCGTGCGGCCGGAAACCAATACGTGAGATAGAGGATGATGCCGGGGAAGAATCCCGCTTCGGCGATGCCAAGTAGAAAGCGCAGCGCGTAGAACCCGAACTCGATCGGTGCGACACCGAACAGCGCCGGGAGTGGTCCCCACGGAATGCGGTCCACGAACGCAAAGGCGCCCGACACGATGGCCCAGGTGAACATGATGCGCGCAATCCATCGGCGCGCACCGAACTTCTCCAGCAGCAGATTGCTGGGCACTTCGAACAGAAAGTAGCCGAGAAAGAAGATGCCGGCGCCGAATCCATACACGGCGTCGGAGTAACCGAGCTCCGAGGCCATCTGCAGCTTCGCGAAGCCGACATTCACGCGGTCGAGAAACGCGACGATGTAGCTCACGAAGAGCAAAGGCAGCAGGCGGCGTGCCGCGATCGCGAATCCGGACTCGGCCGCCGTCGTCGTGCCCGCAGCGGCCGTCATTGCGGCAGCGGCAGGAAGTTCAGGTCGAGCGCACCGCAGGCCTCGTACTGCTGGAGCATGGCGGGGGAGATGCCGATATCGTGCTCCAATACGCGAAGGATGCCGTCGCGGTCGAGCGTGCTCGATGCCATACCCTGCGCCGTGCGGTGATAGCGCACCGGTCCGCGCAGCACCACGAACCCGTCGTGAACACTGCGGCGCGCGTAGGTGAAGTGGTTGAACGGGCCGAAAGTGCGTGAGAGCTCGTAACGGTGCTGCACGTACGTGGTGTCGGTGGGATCCACCAGAAACCGGCAAGGTGTGAGCTCGGGCCCCGGCGCGCCCGCGAAGCGCAACACATGCGTGTCGCCCTCGCGTTGCCACTCGGTGGCGAACACCGGGTCGTGGTCGCGATACGTATCGCCCGATATCGGCACGGGTCGGCTCGTGAGTGCGGAGGAGTCGACCAGCCATTCCTGCTCGTCGATCGTCACGATCACGCTGCCGTGCGTGACGATCCCGGTATCGCGCATGGAACCGGCGATGCGTCGCGCCGTGAAGCCGAGCGCGGTGAGCAGGGTAAACAACGCGTGACTCGACGACCAGCAGGTGCCGCCGGTGCCATCAGTGAGCCAATGCGTAAAGAAGTCGACCGCGCTCGCTCCGGGCAGCGGCGGCGCATGCCCTTCGTACAGCGCAATCAATTTGCGCACGTTGTCGAACGGGATTTGCATGCACCACGCGGCGTACACGTGCGCCAGCTGCGCGTCGGTCGGTGCGTCGAGCGCTACGCCGAGTCGCGCGCACAGCTCACTGCGCAGGTGGTCAGGGAGCATGTCCGCATTCGTCATGCGATTGCGGGCCACAGCGCGAGACTGCACAGCGTGCCGGCCACGGTCATCACGGTGCGCACCCGGGCATTCCACGGCGGCAGCAATCCGTCGCGCGACGCGGCGACGTCCCACGCGAGCTGAACACCACCACTGAGCATGAGCAGACCGAGTGCGGCTTTGAGCGGCGCCTGCGGTAACAGCGCGGCCAAGCCGACCACCGACGGCGCTGCCGCTGCGACCATGCGCCACAGGTTCGGTGCGTCGGGAGCGCGGGTGAGTTCGGCGCCCCAGCGTGCCCCGCCCAGAAAACTGAGGGTGAGGGCGGCGTACACGAGAAAGGTCCGGACAGCGGCGTCGTGCAGCGCACTGACATCGGGTGTGCCGTAGGCAATCACGAGACACACAAGGAAGGGGGCGAGCCCCGACGCGCTGATCAGCCAGAAGGTGCGGGTAGGCATGGCGCGAAGGTAGCGCCGACCTGCACCGCGCGGTATATGTCGAGGCCATGCCTACGACTGCCCAGCGTCTCTCCGTCTTCAGCGAATCCGTGATTCGCGGCACCACCCGCCTCGCGAATCAGCACGGCGCCATCAACCTGTCGCAGGGATTCCCGGACTTCGATCCGCCGGAAGTGCTGCTCGAGGGGCTGGAGCGCGCCACGCGCGGGCCGTTCCATCAGTATGCCGTGACGTGGGGCGCGCCGAGGTTCCGCAACGCGCTGGCGAAGAAGATCTCGCACTTCAGCGGCATCGAGGTCGATCCCGACTCGGAACTGGTGGTCACCTGCGGCAGCACGGAAGCGATGATGGTCGCCATGATGACCGCCTGCAATCCGGGCGACAAGGTGATCGTCTTCTCGCCGTTCTACGAGAACTACGCCGCCGACGCGATTCTCTCCGGCGCCGAGCCGATCTACGTGCCGCTGCATCCGCCGCACTTCAATTTCGATGAAGACGTGCTGGCCGCCGCGTTCGCGCAGCGTCCCAAGGCGATCGTGGTGTGCAACCCGTCGAACCCCAGCGGCAAGGTGTTCACGCGTGAGGAACTGCTGATCATCCTCAAGTACGCGCAGCAGTACGACACCTGGGTGATCATGGACGAGCCGTACGAGCACATCATCTACGCGCCGCACGTCCACACGTACTTCAACACGCTGCCGGGCGCCTTCGAGCGCACGATCACCTGCAATTCGCTGTCGAAGACGTACTCGATCACCGGCTGGCGCCTGGGCTATGTACACGCGCCGGCCAGCGTCATCGCGCAAGCCAAGAAGGTGCACGACTTTCTCACCGTGGGCGCGGCGGCGCCGCTCATGGAAGCGGCGGTGGGTGCCCTCGAGCTCCCCGATTCGTACTATCACGGCCTTACCGAGCTCTATAGCGCCAAGCGCGAGATCTTCCTCGACATCCTGCGCAGCACCGGCCTGCCGTTCACCGAGCCGCAGGGCGCTTACTACGTGATGGTCGACATCACCGCGCTCGGTTTCGCCAACGACACCCTGGCGTCGGAATGGCTGATCAAGGAGATCGGGGTGGCCGGTGTGCCGGGCTCGAGCTTCTTCCGTGAGCCGGTCAACCATCTCATCCGCTTCCACTTCGCCAAACGTGAAGAAACACTCAGGGCAGCCGGTGAACGGCTGGCCGGCCTCTCGGAACGGGTGAACGCGGGACGGTAAGGAGACCGCGAGCACAGCAATTGCATAAGAGGCTTCGGGAATCACTCAATCCCGGGGCCTCTTATGAATTTTGGACTCTACCTCGTCGGCTTTTTCGTCTTCATCGGCGGTGTCGCCTGGGGACTTTCGGTGATGGGCGTCCCGTCGACGTACATCATCATCGCCTGCCTCGTGTTGCTCGGTATCGGCATCATGACCGGCGTGACCCGTACGCGCATGAAGGATCCGCCAAGCTGATGCGGCTATTTTCTGAGTGTGTGATCAGTTCAACGAGCAACAGGACAGCCCGGGCACTCTAGAAACGCGCGCGCCGCGGCGGCGGTTCTCACGGGATCTTCCTCGTGCGGCACATGTCCCAACTCGGGAAACAGCGAAATCCGGCTGCCGGGAATGTCGCGGGCGAACCGCCCCGCGTGATCGGGCGGAATCAGCCCGTCGCGGCCGCCCCACATGATCAGCGTGGGTACACGCAGCGTCGCGATGGCGGCCGAGTCCGCGCCGTCGCGTGACTGCGCGAAGCGGCGCGGGAGTGAACCGCGATTGCCTTCGCGTAACGTAAGTTCGTAGTAGCGCGTGACGAGCGAATCGGTCACGCGCGACGGATCGCCGTACACGCTGCGGACGCTCGACTCGACCACGCTGCGTGGCAGGATACGCGTGAAGAGCCATGCCAGTCCTTGCGTGCGCGCCATGCGAAAGCCGATCGGTACCGTCTGCGACACAATCGGATAGCCCACGGCGTCCACCAAGATGAGCGCCGCCACGCGATCCGGTGCGGCCGCTGCGACATGCCACGCCACTTCGCCGCCGAGTGAATTGCCCGCGATCGCAAAGCGTGACACGCCGAGCGAGTCGAGCAGCCGCAGCGTAAGGCGGGTGTACGCGTCGAGCGTGTAGTCCTGCTCGGGCGACGGACCCGTGAGGCCGAAGCCGGGCAGATCGAAGCGGATCACGCGGTGTGAGTCGCGCAGCGACGCGGCCCAGCCATCCCAGGTGTGCAAGCTGGCCGATGTGCCGTGCACCAGCACGACCGGCACCGAATCCGAGCGCGGCCCCTCGTCGCGCACATGCACCTGCATGCCGCTGAGTGTCAGAAAGCGCGACGGTGGCGGTGCCCAGCGAGCGGTCAGCATCGCGACCGGCTTGTCGGGCGCCCAGACGGTGGCGAGTCCGAGCAGCAGCAGGACAGCCAGCACGAATGCACCCATCAGCCAACGCGCCAGCTTCATACGTCCCGCTCCAACTGGAAAAAGAATGGGGCGGCGCCGCGGATATCCATGGCGCCGAGCACGGTGCGTTCGTCGATCCGCCGGAAGCAGTCGATGATCGGCACGTGATCATACACCATCGCGGCCGTGGTCACGCCACGGTAGGTCACGGCGCGCAATCGCGCCCGCGGGTGGCGCGTGCGTAGTAGCGGCGTGGCCAAGGCAAAAAGCGCGCGCGCCACGACGTTCCGGCTCAGTGTGTGATAGCGCGCGAGCGACAGCGGAATCAGGCGCGGATCGATGGCGTATTTCTCACCGGAACGTGTCCGGAACACGAGCGGGTGCACGGCCTCGTCGCTCAGGAACGACTTGCCATACCACGCGTAGGTCTCGAGCAAGCCGTCCATGTAGTGACCGGTCGGCACGCCCGACCCGCGCCACTCACCCAGCATCTCCGCCGTTGTCACCGCCGGCATCGCGTCGAAGCGTGCCAGCGCCTCGCTCAGCGCTTCATTCAGCGCGGCCAAAGCAGCGCGTCTTTGAGTGAGACGCCGTCGATGCGCTCCGAGGGTTTGACGCCAAGCAGTTCGGCCAGCGTCGGCGCCAGATCGACGGTGCGCACGAACCGGGTGTGCATGCCCGGCTTGATGCCGGCACCGGCAAAGATCAGCGGGACGTGCGAGTCGTATTCCCGCGGCGACCCGTGCGAGGCCACGTTTCCGCCCCACGTGCTGTACGGCGTGAGCGTGACCACCAGCTCGATCGGCGCGGTCGCCGGGAACTGGTGCGCCCAGCGCCGTGCGATGTCGTCGTTGAGCGTGTCGGCCACCAGCTTCGAGAATCGGTCGACGCGAGCGACGCCGGGCACCTTGCGGGCGTCGTCGGCGAAGGCGTTCACGATCTCGTCGAGATCGGTCTGCTTCCGGAACGCACTGCGATTCGCGAGCAGAATCTGCACGTCGAGATCGATGGCGAACGTGTCCAGCTTTTTGGCCTGCAAGCGGGCCACGGTGGCCGGCATCAGGTCGTACAGCGACACGCGCACCGGTCGCGGTTGAATCGACGCCGGCGCGATCTCGGGAATGCTGCCCACGCCGTGATCAGCGGTCACGACGATCGTGATCTTGGTGGAGTCGCGCAGCTTGTACAGCGAGTCGAGAAACACGCCGATCGTGCGATCCACCCGCAGCACCTGGTCGTGCATCTCGCGTGAGTCGGGGCCGTAATTGTGGCCGATCACATCGGTGGCCGACAGCGACATCGCCAGCAGGTCGGTTTGCGGTCCCTTGCCGAGCTCCATGGCGTTCACGCCGTGCAGCGCGAACTGCACCGTGAGGTCGTCCATGTACGGCGTGATGCGGATCTCGCTGCCGGCGTCGATCAGGTCGTCGGTGAGCTTGTGCGGAAAGACGAAATTGCGCCCGCCCATCTCCACGCTTACGCTGTCCGCTTCGTGATAGGCGCTGTCGGCGAGCAGCAGCGACCACGTGCGGCCGGCGTACGCCTTCACCGGCACGCGCTCGTTGAACTCACGCACCCACGCCGGCACATCCTTGCGATAGTACGTGCTGGTGAGAAAGCGTCCGTCGATCGAGTACCAGTACACGTCGCTCTTCGACTTGCCGATCGGCAGAATCGCGCCGCGATCCTTCATCGACACCGACAACGTCTTCGTCTTGCCGTTGGCGCTCTTCATCCAGTCGGCGAGCGTGGTGCCGACGAAGCGCACGGGCGAGGCGCCAGTGCCGTAACCGCCGGCCACCAGCGGAAAGGCTTTGTCCTCCACGCCGACGCGGTTGAGCATGATCCCCGTGGAGCGCGGGAAGCGGCCCGACAACAGGGTGGCATGCCCCGGGGCGGTCTCCGTGATGGCGTGATCATGATGCGCGTTGTCGAACCGGGCACCGCTTCGCGCCAGCCGTGCCAGTCCGCCCGTGAGCTGACCGGGATAGCGGTCGAGGTAGTCGGCGCGGAACTGGTCGATCGTGATCAGCACGACCAGCGACGGCGTGACCGCTTGCGGCCCCGCTGGCGGGAGCGCCGGCGGGAGCGCTTGCGCCGCCGTCGCCGTGGGACGGGCAGAACCGGAGAGGCAGGCCAGCGCGAGCGCAGCGGGCACCGCGAGAGTCAGTCGCATCATGGGGGCGAATGTGGAGCAGCGCGTGGGACACGGCAAGCCAACGGCCCGTCTGTGACGTCCCATGGCGCGAATGCACGGCTCGCACGATACTGGTGCGAGACTGGAGCAATGCCCACCTGCTGGACGGGCGGCGCGGGCCTGAGCCCGGCCCGTGCGAACCGATACCCCTGCCGAGCAACCGAGTGCCTCTCCCGAGGATGGAACGAGCGTGACAGCCACCGGAACACCCACCGTGAAACGGGCCGACGCCGGTACGCGCGTGGTGGTACGCGCTCTCGTCTACTACATCGTCCTCATCGGCGGTACGACGCTGCTGTGGCGATTCCTGCCGCACGGCTCGGCCGCGATCCCGGCGTCGCTCGAAGCGTTGCTGGGCACCGGCACCGAACCCGATCCGCGCGTCGTGCCGCCGCTCGACGAAGTCACATTGGCCGTGACGGTCGCGGTGGCGATGGCCGCCGCGGTGCTGCTCTCGCTGCCGGTGGCGTGGGTGTATCTGCTCACGCGCGCCAAGCGGGGCTATCAGCAGTCGGTGGTACAGCTGCTCGTCATTCTGCCCACGGTGGTCGCGGGCATCGTGTTGCTGGTGAAGTACTCGCTCGCGCTGGCCTTCAGTCTGGCCGGCATCGTGGCCGCCGTGCGCTTTCGCAACACGCTCGACGACAGCAAGGACGCCGTGTACGTCTTCCTCGCCACGGCGATCGGCTTGTCGTCGGCGGTGAACCTGCCGGTGGCGGCGGTGCTCTCCATCGGCTTCAACGCGGTCACGCTGATCTTGTGGTACACCGACTTTGGCAGCGCGCCGGTCGAGATGGACGGGCGCATCGCGGAGCAGCGGCTCCGTCGCGCCAAGAACCTGGCGCGCACCGGCACGTTCGTGGCGCGGGTGGACGACGAGGTGCTGAAGAACATGACACGTGAGCAGCTCGAAGGGATCGCCGAGCGGGCCTGGAAGCGCGCGCAGGCCAACAATCACACCGGCGAGATGCAAGCGGTCGTCGAGGAGCGCATTCTCCGGGTGCAGACCGAGAATGCCACGGCGCTGCGCCGGGTGCTCGAGCCGCGCTTGCAGGAGTTCACGAAGTCGTGGCGCTTCGGCAGCATGGAATCCACGGATGGCGTGTCGGTGCTCGAATATCGGATTCAGCTGCGCAAGAAGACCGGACCCGAGGAACTGCTCGCACTCGTGCGCGCCGCCGGATCCACGCAGGTCGCCAGCGCGGAAGTGGTATGACCACCAAGTCAGGGAGCCAGGCACTCATGATTCGCACCGCGCTTCGTTTCACGTCGCGCCTGATGCGCATTGCCGCCACGCTGGTGCTGGTGGCCGGTGCATCCACGGCGCAGGCCCAGGACACCGGCAAGAAGCCCAAGAAGCCGAAGGAGCCCAAGACGGCCGCCGACAGCCTCAAGGAGATGGGTCCGCCCAAGCCCAAGAAGATGCCGGCGCCACCGATGTTCGCCAGCGAGAAGCCACTCGAGCTCACGCTGACCACGAACATCAAGCAGATCAAGAAGGACAAGACGGCCGATGCGCCGTGGCGCACCGCCACGATTGCCTACACGGGGGAAGACGGCAAGGCGGTCACGGTGCCGGTGCGCGTGAAGACGCGCGGAATCTGGCGCCTCAAGCACTGCGACTATCCGCCCATTCGCATCAAGGTCGCGGACAAGGTGGGCAAGGGCACGCTGCTGGAGGATCTCGACGAGCCGAAGCTGGTCACGTACTGCCGCAATCTCGACACGTACGAGCAGTACGTGCTGCAGGAGGCGCAGCTGTATCGCATCAACCGGCTCGTGACCGACGTGAGTCACAAGGTGCGGCTGGTGCGTTTGTCGTATGCCGACAGCGCCAGCGGCAAAGTGGAAGCGACGCGCTACTCGTTTCTCATCGAAGATCCGGCGCAGGTGGCGCGTCGGGCGAACGGCGCGATCCTCGATCGCAAGGGCGCGACCGCCGACGATCTCGACCCCGACATCTCCGCGCTCGCGTTCACCTTCCAGTACTTCATCGGTAACACCGACTTTTCCTTCGGTGGACTGCACAACGGCGAAGTGATCGCGCTGGCTGACGGCCGCAATCTCCCGGTCTCGTACGACTTCGACTTCGCCGGCGCAATCGACGCGACCTACGCTGGCGTTGATCCGTCACTGAAGGTGACGCGCGTGCGTGACCGGCAGTTCCGCGGGTACTGCTCGCATCAGGCGGCGTATCCGAAAGCGTTCGAACAGTTCATCGCGAAGAAGGACGCGATCTACGCGCTGTATCGCGATGAGATCGGCCAGCTGATCTCGCCCAACAAGGTGAAGAGCACGCTGGGCTACTACGACGACTTCTACGAGAGCATCAAGACGCCGAAAGACGTGCAGCGCAATCTCTTCTCCACCTGCGTCAAATAGCGTCGGTCCCGGTCGCCGCCGCCGACGCGACCACGAGCACGAACTCCGACCCTCCGCCGTCGCGCGCGCGATACCGCACATCGCCGCGTTGAGCCCGGGCGAACGTGCGCGCGATCGACAGCCCCACGCCCATGCGCTCCTGATGCCGGTCGAGCGCTGAGGCACGTCGGTTGAGCGGGGCGAAGATCCGCTCCACGTCGGCGTCGTTCACGCCCGGGCCGCGATCGGCCACCACGATCTCCGTGAGATGCGCCGCAGGAAGGATCGTCACATCGATCGGCGTTCCCGGTGGGGAATAGCGCGCGGCGTTCTGCAGGAGATTGCCCAACACTTGCAGCGCCAGTGTGAAATCGCAGTGCACCGCGAGCGGCGCATCGGTCGGCCACGTGACCTGCACGTGGCGCCCGGCCAACAGCGCCTCCGATGAGCGCAGCGCCGTCTGCACCAAGGTCTCGGCGTCATGACGCCCCATCTCTAGCGGGGAACCGGTGCCCGAATTGGCGAACCGCTGCAGCGTCTGAATGAACTCGCCCAGTCGCTCGGCCTGATCGCGGATCCGCGGCATCGCCGCCTGCGGCGTGAAGGCCGACTGGGGATCCGACAACAGCGCGAGCGTGGCGACGGGTGAGCGCAGGTCGTGCGAGAGCGACAGCAGCAACGTGTTCTTGAGACGGTCGGCGTCGTGCAGGACCCGCGCCGCCGACACTTCGCGCTCCAGCTGCACGCGGGCATCGCTCAGGCGCGCCACCTCGTCCGATCGCTCGTTCGCCACCTGGACGGCGCGTTGCAGGCCGGCGAACAGCTGCGAGATCACCAGACCGGTGATCAGAAACCCGATCAGGATCAGCACGTCGAGGCGCCGCTCGGTGCCGAAGCCGAATCGCGGCGGCACGAAGAGCATGTCGACGGCGATGTAGCCGAGCGCGACCATCACGAGTGAGAGCCAACGGCCGCCCTGTCGGCTGGCGCCGACGATGAGCAGCAGATACATCAGCACGCCGTGCGACGTGCGGAGCTCCGGCAGCTCGTCGAGGCGGATGACGAACAGGGTGGTGATGGCGTAGAGACTCAGCCAGATCACCCACGCACGTGCCGTCGACGACATGACGGTTCGCCTAGCCGGGACCGACGAATCGATAGCCCACGCCCGGCTCGGTGATGATGAGGCGCGGCACCGACGGATCGGGTTCGACTTTCCGTCGCAGGTGCGTCATGTGCACGCGCACGTGCGTGGCGAAGTCGCCGAACTCGCGATCCCAGACGAGGTCCCACAGCTCACGCGGCGAGAGCGCCTGCCCCGCATGCAGGACCAGCGCGCGCAGCAAGGCCCATTCGGTCGGCGTGAGGCGCTGCGGTTGGCCGTGTCGGACCACGCGTTGCGCGATCAGGTCGATTTCCACGCCGTCCGTCGTGATGCGCGCCCACGAGCGGACCGCCAACGACGCCGCCGCGCGTCGGATCTGCCCGCGTACACGCGCCAGCAACTCGCCGGCCCCACAGGGCTTGATGATGAAATCGTCGGCGCCGGCGTCGAGCAGCGCCACTTTTTCCTCCTCTTCCGCGCGCCCGGACAGCACGATGATCGGCACGTCGGTGATGCCACGCAGGCGCAGCAGCAAGTCGGCACCGTCGCCGTCGGGCAGCCCGAGGTCGAGCAGCACCAAATCCGGCGCCTTGACGGTGCATTCACGCACGGCCTCGGAGAGCGTCGACGCCGTGCGCACCGAGCGGCAGATCGTGCCAAGGGTGTGCACGAGCACGTCCCGGAGGTCCGCGTCATCTTCGACGACGAGGATCGAGTCCGGGTCAGGCCCTTCGGTGACAAGTGCGGGCGACATGTCCCAATGCTAACGGTAGTGTCCGTCCTCCGTCACCATCCAGGCGCGCTTCGTCAGCGGTGTGCCGCCGACGAGGCCCGATGCTCCTTGTCAACCAGAATCAGGTAGCTCATGAGGCGGATGCGGAGACCGGTTGCACAGGTGGCCACCAGGCGGTCGGAGGCATCGAGCGCATCCACTGCCTTCAGCAGCTCCTGCGCCGGCGTCTCCTCGGCGTTGGGGTCGATCTCGACCAGCTGGCAGGCCGCGAGCCAGATCTCAGTGGCCTCCTCCTCCCCCAGGTAACGTTCCAGCGACTCGCGCACGAGATCATGGGTCGGGCGCTGCAGCGCGTACGGCGGTGCGACGTCGGCCAGCGGACGGTGGAGCTCAGTCATTGGCGGGCAGGCGGCGTGCTTCGATCCGATCGATGGCGGTCGCGGCAAAGCCACGCAGCGTGGCCAGATCGCTCTCGCTGAACTCGCGCGACTCGACACCCGCGACGCAGAACGAGCCGAGGGCGAATCCGCGAGAGGAGATCAGCGGAATGCCGGCATAACAGCGCAGCCCGTCCATGGTAACCAGTGGACTCTGCTGCACCAACGCATGCTGTTCGGCGTCCTCCACGACAAACTCTTCCTTGGTCGCGACGGCGAAGCGGCAGAACGACCATTCCACCGGCGTCCCGTTGGCTTCTTCCAACCATCCACCGAGCCCGTACTGCGCGGCGAAATGCTGCGCCTCGTCGAGTACGACTGTGACCAGGCCGATCGGCAGGTCGAGTGCTGTGGCGGCTTGCGCGCACACCTCCTGCAGGATCCGGTCGGTCTCGGCACTGGTCAGTCCGAGGTCGGCGATTTCCTGCAAGCGCTCACGCTGTTGTAGCGTGGCCTGCATCTGGGCGTCGGTGACCACGGACGCGGGGTGGGCCGGTGCTTCGACGGCGGGCGAATTCAGATCGAGAGGTTTCACCGCCAAAAGTATCGACCGGAATTCAGGAAGCGTGAGCGGCCCTTCATACGACCAAGGTCCCCCACCGCACGTTGCCGGCGATGGGGGACCATGGGTCAATCAGCAGGCGTCAATCAGGCTTCGAGCGTGCTGATGTCGATGACGAAGCGGTACTTCACGTCCGACTTGAGCATGCGCTCGTAGGCTTCGTTGATGGCCGACGCGGCCACCACTTCGATGTCGGCGACGATGTTGTGTGCGGCGCAGAAGTCGAGCATCTCCTGCGTTTCCGGGATGCCGCCGATGAGCGAACCGGCCAGCTTCTTCCGCTTCATGATGAACGAGAAGGCGCCGGGGTAGTGGTGCGGCTCGGGCGAGCCACCCAGCAGGCAGAGGGCGCCGTCGCGGCGGAGCAGGGCGAACTCGGGCTCGAGGTCATGCGACGTCCCGACGGTGTCGATGATCAGGTCGAGCGAATTGGCGATGGCCTTCATCGCCGCCTTGTCCGTTGAAATCACGACGTCGTGGGCGCCAAGGCGCTTGGCGTCGTCGATCTTGGACGGCGAGGTGGTGAGCACCACGACGTGGGCGCCCATCGCGGCGGCCAGCTTCACCGCCATGTGGCCCAAACCGCCGATGCCGACCACGCCGACGCGGCTGCCCGGACCGACCTTCCAGTGGCGGAGCGGCGAGAAGGTGGTGATGCCGGCACAGAGCAGCGGCGCGGCACCGGCCGGGTCCATGCCCTCCGGGATACGCAGCACGTAGCGGTCGTCAACGACGATCGCGTTGGAATAGCCACCCTGTGTCGGGAGGCCGGTCTGCTTCTCGACGCCGCCGTACGTGCCGGTCATGCCGACTTCGCAGTACTGCTCGAGCCCTTCCTCGCAGGACGGGCACGTGCGGCAGCTGTCCACCATGCAGCCCACACCGACCATGTCGCCCGCCTTCCAGCGGGTGACTTCGGCGCCGGTCGCGACGACCCGCCCCACGATTTCGTGCCCCGGCACCTGCGGATAGGCGATCGGGCCCCATTCACCGCGCACCGTGTGGAGATCCGAGTGGCAGATCCCGCAGAACAGGATCTGGATCTGCACGTCACGCGGGCCGGGCGTGCGGCGTTCGAAGCTCCACGGGCCGAGTGGAGCGGCCGCGCTGAACGCGGCAAAACCGAGTGTTTGAGTCATTCGCTAAACGTGTGGGGGGAGTCGTACGTTTTGAAAGGTGAACTCGTAGCATTCCCTCCACCGTTCCCTTCATGTCCCGAATTCGTTCCCTTTCCTGGTTGGCTGGAAGCGTGCTCATGGGTGCCCAGACACTGGCAGCCCAGGCGCTCGACTCCGCCGCCGTTGCCGGTATGCGCTGGCGTACGGTTGGCCCCGCCAACTTCATGGGCCGCATGTCCGACGTCGTCGGCATTCCCGGCCCCTCCAAAACTCTCTTCGCCGCGGCCGCCGGCGGTGGTATCTGGAAGACCACCAACAACGGCACCACGTGGCGCCCCGTGTTCGACGACAAGCGCGTGATCTCGATGGGCATGCTCGCCATCGCGCCGTCGGATACGCAGCAGGTCTGGGCCGGCACCGGTGAGCCCAACTCTCGTAACTCCATCGAGCCGGGCGGCGGCATCTTCAAGTCCACCGACGGCGGCATCACCTGGTCGGCCAAGGGACTCGAGAAGACCGAGCACATCGGCCGCATTGCCGTACACCCGAGCAACCCGAACGTCGTGTTCGTGGCAGCGCTCGGCGCGGCGTGGCGCTCGAACCCGGAGCGCGGCCTGTACAAGACCACCGACGGCGGCACCACCTGGCAGCTCGTGAAGTTCGTGAGCGACAAGGCCGGCTTCGTCGACGTGGCCATCAACCCGAAGACGCCGGACGTCGTGTTCGCCACGAGCTGGGAACGGCGCCGCACGCCGTACTCGCTGTTCAGCGGCGGCCCCGGCTCGGCGCTCTGGAAGAGCACCGACGGCGGCACCACGTGGGCCGAAGTGAAGGGCGGCGGATTCCCCGCCGGTCAGAAGGGACGCATGACGATCGACATCAACGCGTCGAACCCGAGCGTGATGTACATGATGATCGAAGCGGCCGCCAACGCGACCGGCCCGATCGTCGGTGAGCGCAGCCCGAAGAACAACGGTCTCTGGAAGAGCACCGACGGCGGCGCGACATGGACGCAGATGAACAACTACAACGTGCGTCCGTTCTACTACTCGCAGGTGCGCAGCGATCCGAAGAACCCGGACCGCGTGTACTTCTCGAGCACCGACCTGCAGCTGTCGGAAGACGGTGGCAAGACGAACCGCACGACGGCCAATGGCGTGCACATCGACACGCACGGCATCTGGATCGACCCCACGGATCCGGAGCGCTGGGCCGTGGCGAACGACGGCGGCATCGCCATCACGTTCGACAAGGGCGGCAACTTCGTGCAGGGCCAGAACATTCCGGTCGCGCAGTTCTACGAAGTGGCGTACGACATGGCCGTGCCGTACAACATCTGCGGCGGTGCGCAGGACAACGGTACCTGGTGTGGCCCGAGCAAGCGTCGCACGCCGACCACGAGCCTCGGCTACTGGTTCACGATCGCCGGCGGCGACGGTTTCTACGCCGCGATGGATCCGACCGATCCGAACGTCGTGTACGGCGAGTCGCAGGGCGGCAACGTGTCGCGCGTGAACCTGAAGACGGGTGAGCGCATGGGCTTCGCGAAGCCCACGTGGCAGGCGCGCTACAAGCAGTGGGAAGATTCGATCGCGACCATTCGTGGCAATCCGCTCGTGGCGGCCACGAAGGCGCAGAACACGGCGATCGCGGCCCTTCGCGCGCAGCAGGTGAAGGACTCCACCGAGCTGACGATCCGCTACAACTGGAACGCGCCGTTCTTCATCTCGCCGCACAATCCGTCGGTGATCTACTTCGCCGGCAACAAGGTGTTGAAGTCGACGAAGCGCGGCGAAGATCTCCGCATCATCTCGCCGGATCTCTCGAAGAACCTCACGGCCAAGCTCGACACCGCGTTGCGTCTCACGGGTGGTATCACGCTCGACGCGACCGGCGCCGAAACGTACGGCACGATCGTGGCGCTCGAAGAGAGCCCGGCCAAGCCCGGCCTGCTGTACGCCGGCACCGACGACGGCAACGTGTGGAAGTCGTCGAACGACGGCGCCACGTGGGAGAATCTGTCGTCGCGCATCCAGGGACTGCCGAACGGCGGCGAAGTGTACGTCACGCGTATCGAAGCGTCGAAGTTCGACACGAACGTGGTGTACGTGGCCTTCGACAATCACCGCTGGGGGGATTTCCGCCCGCATCTGTTCGTGTCGAAGGACGGCGGCAAGTCGTTCTCGTCGATCGTGAACAACCTGCCCACCGGTGGCCCGGGTGACTTCCTGCACGTGGTGCGCGAAGATCCCATCAACCGCGATCTGCTGTACGTGGGCACGTCCATCGGCGTGTACGCGTCGATCGATCGTGGTGCCACGTGGTCGCGCTTCATGGCCAATCTGCCCAGCGTGCCGGTGTACGACCTGCAGATCCATCCGCGCGATCGCGAGCTGATCGCCGCCACGCATGGCCGTGGCTTCTGGATCGTGGACGTGGCCCCGCTGCAGGAGATGACGGCGGCTGTCGCGGCCAAGCCGGTGCATCTGTTCACGCCGAAGACGGGCTTCCAGTGGGGCGAAGAACCGCTGCGTGGCGCGAGCGGCAACGGCAATGCGCAGAACTTCTTCGTGACGCAGAACCCGGCCTACGGCGCGGCGATCTCCTATCGCATCACGACGCCGGGCTCGACCTCGGCGCGCATCAGCATCGTGGACGCCGGCGGTGACACGCTCACCACGCTCACCGGCCCGGGTGCGCCCGGGTTGCACACGGTCACGTGGGCGTATGCCATCACGCCGCGCCCGGCCGGTCGCGCACCGCTGTCGGCCAGCGAAAAGCGTGACAGCATTCTGCGCGCGGTGCGTGCCCCGCAGGTGCTCGATTCGCTCGCGAAGGCCAAGTACGACAGCGCGGCGATTGCACAGGCCCGTGCGCTGATCAATCCGCCGGGGCTCGGCAACGTGCCGTTCGGCGGTCGTGGCGGTGGAGGTGGTGGTGGACGTGGCGCCGCAGGTAGCTGCGAACGTCCGCTCACGCAGTGGGAACCGTTCTGCGCACGTCCGGCTGAGGCGGCCCCGCCGCGTGCGGGCGCCGTGCAGGCACCGGTGATCGCCCAGCCCGCCGCGCCAAGCGAGGCGGTAAACAAGATCTTCTCGCTGATCGGTCTTCCCGCCCCGGCGCAGGGCGGTCGTGGCGGCGGTGGTTTCGGAGGCTTCGGTGGCGGCGGAACAGCCGACACCGGTGACTACGGCATCGTGCTGCAGGTCGGCACGACGATCGTGAAGGGCAAGCTGCGCGTCGAGAACAAGGGCGCGATGGGCGGTGGTTCGCCGTTCGGGCCTGAGGACGACGAGCGTAAGGAGTAAGAAGTAGGGAGTACGGAGTAGGGAGTACGGAGTAGGGAGTACGGAGTAGGGAGTACGGAGGGAGTCAGGAGTACCCCTTACCCCATACTCCTTACTCCCTACTCAGCAAAAGCGCGGGGTGGGGCGTTTCCTTCGGGACGCGTCCCACCCCGTTCGCGCAGGGTTGGAACCCTCTGGCGTGTTCATGGTGTCTAACTGCTGCCGACCATTCCTCGTCTTCCGAATCTCATGCCCGCACGTCTTCGCGCACTCTGCACAGTCACGACGACCGCCTTGGCGGTCGCGCTGCTGCATGCCTGTGTGCGGCCGACGCCGACATCGAATGCACCGGCGCGTGATCAGCTCTATGTCAACTTCGTCGGCACGTGGAAGGGGACGCTAGAGGTCGCTGACGGGCTGGGCACGGGGACGCGGGTGACGAGAGCGGCCGCGCTGCAGGTGTTGCCCGCGCCCGATCAGGATGGACTCGAGTTGCGCTACAGCTCCGACCTCTCCGGCACCTCCATGCCGCACGTGGACCATCTGCACTTCGATCGCACCATGACCGACGCGATCTGGAGTGAGGCGAGCGCCGCGGCGCCGCAGGCGTTCGCGGTGCGGAGCCGCGAAGGGGGCCGCAACGGCGAAGCACTGCGGCTCGTGCTCGAAGGCGAGGATCATAACGGCGACGAGCCCACGATGATTCGCGAGACGCTGGAGCTCTCGCAAGCCGAAATCCGGCTCGTACAGGAAGCCCGGCCGATCGGTGGCGATTTCGCCTTCCGTCGCGCCTATGTGCTGCGACGCGCGCAATAGCGAGATTGCGGGGTCGATTACACCCTGAGGATCTTGTGCGCGAGTATCGTTTCCAGGCCACTCCCGAAACCGTCGAGGCACTCCGTCTGCTGCGCGGTGCGTGGCGCGGCATGATGGTGGCCGAACATTCCATCACCGTGGTGCTGCACGATCAGCGCGCGGTGCGCATTCAGAGCGACACCGTCGATGTCGAATCGTTGTTCGACGCGTATCGACTGCAGGCCGACATCGAAAGCGCCGAGGGGATGTACGGCGTGCCGGTCGAAGCATTCGCCAACGGCAACAACGACATCGTGCTGTTCTCCGGGGTCACGTGGAGCGAGCCGCAGGGCACGGTGCGGGCCGAAGGCATGGCGGAGGGCTCCGTGATGCACTTCTCCGGGCATCCAGGGCAGCTCACCGAGACCGCCGAAGTCGTGTGCGTGACGACCGACGCCTTCGTGATTGCCGCCAGCGACGGCAGCGGTGTGCTCATTCGCACCGGTCTGCGTCCGGGCTCCGTGGAAGTGGAACGGAACCCGGAAAAAGTGCGCGCCTTCCTGGTGGACCGCGGCTACAGCGCGGCGTAGTCCGTCAGGCGCGACTACTTCGGGGCGCGCGTAAACAGGATGTAGTCGCCCTTGTCCGCGTGCTCCTTGCCGTTCGCCTTCGACAAGTCGGCGATCGGAATCGCGCTCAACACGACGGTCTTGGCTTCAGGAGCGCGACGCCGCGCCCGTTCGGCGGTGCCCAGGCCCGCATCGCTGTGAAAGGCGCCGTCCACCTGAAACACGATTGCGCCCTTCGGCGCGGCGCGCCACGCGTTCACGATGGCTTCGCCCATCGCCTCGTCCTTCACGCACTGCGCTTCGTAGAACGTGTCGGTCATCTTCGCCATGGCCGCCGCATCGCCCGCGGTCGGCGGTCCACCGCCGGCACTGTGCCCGGTCATCGTCTGCGCGAACTTCGTGTAGTAGGCGTCCTTCGGGCAGATGTTTTCCTTGGCGATGAAGCGACGGTCGGCGGCGTTCAGCGTATCGAGCAGCGCGAGCCCGCGACGACCGACGGCACTCGCCAGGCGACGCGGCACGTTGGCCGCGACCACCGGCCAGCCACGCACGCGAGCCAGCTCCACCAGCGCGCGGTAGTCAGTGGTGTAGCGATCCCACGGGCGCGAACCTGCCAGGAAATTCGCTTCGGAAATCGTGCCGGCGAGATACTGATCGACCAGCGGCTGCACATCGCGTTCGAACATTTCGAGCGTGACCACCACGCTCGGTCTGCGTTCGCCGAGCGCGGCCAACACCGCGAGCTCACTGGAGTGCGTGGCGGGGTCGTCATGCTGTTCGCCGAAGAAGACGAAGTCGGCCTTGGCCGCGGCGTCTGCCATCTGCGTGAACGTCACGAATCGGTTGGCCTTGCTGTCGTAGACGCGCAGCGCGGCGGCGGCAGCGCCGATAGGAACGGCGGTACGGGCGCCGCCCGAGGCGCAGGCCGTGGAGAGCAACGAGGCGCCGCCGAGCAGCGCCATGAGGAATCGGCGGGAGGAAGTCATGTCGTAAATTACTGCGAAATCGCCCCTTGCACCTCACGTAACGTGAGGACGTAGCCTGTGTTCGTGTTCGCCACCACCGGGCCGGCGGGCACCCACCGGAACCTGTAGCACCCCGCAGATCCACCACTCGATGCCGCGATGACCGTCCCCATGAAAGTCGGAACACTGGCCCGTCAAACGGGATTGTCGGTTCGCACGCTGCATCACTACGACGAGATCGGACTGCTGCATCCGTCCGCGCGCACGCCGACTGGCCATCGGTTGTACGACGCGAACGATGTGCAGCGGTTGCAGCAGATCCAGTCGCTGCGGGCTACGGGCTTTCCTCTGGACGAGATTCGGCGGCTGCTCGACAGCGCGCAGATCTCCGCCCATCGCGTCATCGAGCTGCATCTGGAGCGGTTGCAGATGCAGATCGTGGAGCAGCAGCAGCTGGCCGTGCGGCTGCAGAACCTGTCGCGACTCATACACAGCGAGACGACGGCGCCCCTTTCGGAGCTCTGTCGCATTATCGAGGCGACGATCATGATGGAAAAATTCTTTACGTCCGAGCAGCTCCAGACCATGCAGAAGCAGGGCGAGGCCTTGGGGCCGGACCGCATCCGTGAGGTCGAGCAGGCGTGGGCCGAGGTCATCCCGGCGGTGCGCGAGCACATGGCCAAGGGCACGAGTCCCAACGACCCGGCGCTGCAGGCGCTCGGCGTGCGGTGGCGTGAGTTGGTGAACGCCTTCACCGGCGGCAACCGCGACATCGCGGCCAGCGCCCGCGCCATGTACCAGGAGCAGCATACGGCAATCAATGCCGCCAACCCGAACACGCCCGACCCCGAGATGTTCGCGTTCATGGGGAACGTGTTCGCCACGATCGGCGGCGGACCGGGCTGAGTGGATTCGCGCAGGCCCCGGGGAGGCTAACTTCTCGGGGCATGCATCCAGAAACTGCCCTCCTCTTCACGATTGCCGGTGCCTTTGGCGCGGCGTTCCTGTTCGGCTTCATCGCGTCGAAGCTGAAAATGCCGCCGCTGGTGGGCTATCTGCTCGCCGGCATCGCGCTCGGGCCGCATTCGCCCGGCTTCGTGGGCAATGTGGAGTTGGCCAGTCAGCTGGCCGAGATCGGTGTGATCCTGCTGATGTTCGGCGTGGGATTGCACTTCTCGCCCGGCGACCTCCTGCGCGTGCGCCGCATCGCGCTGCCAGGGGCGACGCTGCAGATGGTGACCGCGATCGGGCTTGGATACTGGCTGGCCAGTTCGTGGGGATGGACGTCGCCAGCGTCGCTGGTGTTCGGGCTCTCGTTGTCGGTGGCCAGTACGGTGGTGGTATTGCGCGTGCTCGAAGATCGTGGACTGATGGACTCGATCGACGGGCGCGTGGCCGTCGGTTGGCTGGTGGTCGAAGATCTGCTGGTGGTGCTCGCGCTCGTGCTGCTGCCGGCCATTCTGAATGCGCTGGGCGCCGGCGCAGCCGGTGCGGTTCCGATGGGCCGTACCGAACTGATCACGACGGTGGCGCTCACGCTGGTGAAGATGGTGGCGTTCATCGTGCTGATGGGCGTGGTGGGCCGCCGCGCGGTGCCGTGGCTGCTCACGCACGTGGCGCGCAGCGGCTCACGCGAACTGTTCACGCTGGCCGTGTTGGCCGTGTCGCTCGGGGTGGCCGTCGGTGCTGCCACCCTGTTCGGCGTGTCGTTCGCACTCGGCGCGTTCGTGGCTGGTGTGGTGATCAGCGAATCGGACCTCAGTCATCGCGCCGGTGCCGACGCGCTGCCCATGCAAGACGCGTTCGCCGTGCTCTTCTTCGTGTCGGTCGGCATGTTGCTCGATCCGGGCGTGTTGCTCACGCAACCCATGAAGGTGCTGGCCACCGTCGCCATCGTGCTGCTGGGCAACACGGTGGTCGCCACGGTGCTGATGGTGCTGTTGCGCCATCCGTTCGGCGCGTCGCTGCGCATCGGCGCCAGCTTCGGACAGATCGGCGAGTTCTCGTTTATTCTCGCGGGACTCGGCGTGTCGCTGGGCGTGCTCTCGGAAGAGGGACGCAGTCTGATCCTGGCGGCGGCGCTGTGCACGATCGTGCTCAATCCGATGCTGTTCGCGTCACTCGACCGGCTCTCGACGTGGATTGCCAAACATCCGCGGCTGCTGGACCGTCTGGAGCGGCAGAAGGCGCCGCGCATGGCGCACACGGACCTGTTCGAGACGATCACCGTGGGCCACGCGATTCTGATCGGGTACGGACGCGTGGGGCGCACGATCGGTGACGCGCTGCAGCGCCAAGGCGTGCCGTTCGTCGCCATCGAACAGGATCGCCGCGTGGTGGACGCCATGCGCACCATCGGCGTGGCGTCGATTTACGGCGATGCCACGCGCCCGGGCATTCTGGAGCACGCGTACCCGGGCACGGCCCGGTTGCTGGTGATCGCGGCCCCCGATCCGTATCACGCGCGCCACATCATCGACCTGGTGCGCGCGAAGAATCCCACCATCGATATCGTGGTGCGCACGCACAGCGATCAGGAACAGGCGATGTTCGAACAGCTCGGCGTGAGCAAGGCGCTCATGGGCGAACGCGAACTCGCCTTCGGCATGGCGTACCACAGCCTCCGTTCACTCGGCGTCGAAGATGATCGCGCGGATGACATCGTGGAGGGATTGCGCGGCGGCGGACGGATGCAGACGCGGGAATTCAGCGCGCTGATGCCGACGGCGCCCCGGATGTAAAAGCCCAGTGGTCAGGCGGTCAGACGGTCAGGCTCAGGGATCAGACTGGGTATAGTGGCCAGAGTTGAGCAACGACAGTGCGCAGTGTCGAGCATACGATGTTGCCATGCCGCGGGCCCTCGTTGGGCGCCACGTCCCCCGCAGCCGCCGCCACCAAATTCTCAGTGTCTGTGGACTGTCGTTCGCTGAACTCTGACCACTATACCCCGTCTGACGCCAGAATTCCGACCACTGATAACTCACTACTGGGTTTTGTGCAGCCCCGGCCGCCCGTGCTCCACCTTCCATCCGCTCGCCGTGTGCACCGGCGCTCCCGGCTTCACGACGTACGGCACGCTGCGGTATTCCGCGGTCCAATCCGCCTCCGTGACCTTGCACCGCACGTAGCCGCGGCGGTTCTCGAACCACTTGAGGTGCGGGTTGTCGCCCTGCATCGTGGCGATCCGTTGCGCCGGTACCTCGTTGCCATCGCCGCCGCTCGAGATGCTGGTGCACACGAATTCGGCGCCGATGGTGGGCTTGTCGGGGCGTGAGAAATCGGTGTGCAGTTCGTTCACCCAATTGGTGTGGATGTCGCCGGTGATGGTGACCGTGCGATTCGGCGCGCGCTTGGCGACTTCGTTCAGGAGGCGGTCGCGCGCCACCGGGTATCCGCTCCACTGGTCCATCGACGTGCGCACTTCGTCGCCGGGCGCGGAATCGTATGGCGCCATCATGACCTGATTGGCGAGCACCTGCCAGTGCGACTTCGAGGCGCCGAGTCCGTCCACCAGCCACTTCTCCTGTGGGGCGCCCAAGAGTCCGCGTTTCGGATCGGTCCATGGCGCGCACGCCTTGAGGGGTACGTCGCCGCACACCTGCACGTCGCGGTACTGTCGCGTGTCGAGCATCCAGAATCTCGCCATCGCGCCCCAATTGATCGTGCGCGTGATGGTCAGATCCGCCCACGACTGCACGCGCGGCACGCGCACCGGCTGATGCTCCCACCACGCCTGATAGGCGGCGGCCCGGCGCGTCCGCATCTGCTCCGTCGACTCCATCACGTTCTCGCCGGCGAGCCCGGCGTAATTGTTGTCGACTTCGTGATCATCCCACGTCACGAGCCACGGGCAGCGGGCATGCGCTGCCTGCAGGTCGGCATCGGTCTTGTACTGCGCGTAGCGTCGGCGATAGTCGTCGAGCGTGCGGATCTCGAGACCCTGATGCTTTCGCACGGCGGTGGATGGACTGGCGTACTCGTAGATGTAATCGCCGAGGTGCACGGCGAGATCGATCTCTTCCTGCGCCAGATGTCCGAGGGCGGTGAAGTAGCCCTGATCCCACCGCTGACACGAGGCGAAGGCGAAGGCGAGTGGCGTCTTCACACCATCGGCTGGTGCCGTGCGGAAGCGACCGGTCTTGCTCACGGCCTCGCCGGTCGTGAAGCGATAGAAGTACCAGCGATCCGGCTGCAATCCATCGACGTTCACGTGCACGCTGAACGACAGCTCGGGGGCGGCGGTGGCGCGTCCTTTCTTCACGACCGTCTTGAACTGCTCGTCGTCGGCGACCTCCCAGCTCACCACCGTGCGCGTGCCGTCCATCCCGCCGTCGGGCTCGAACGGCCGCGGGGCGAGGCGCGTCCAGAGCACGCCACCGGTGGACGTCGGATCGCCGGACGCGACGCCGAGTTGAAACGGATCGTCGGCGAAGCGTGGGCGGTTGGTCACGCGCCAGACGTTGGGGACAACGGCGGCGAGCGCGGCGTAGCGCGAGAGGTCGGTCAGGAAGAGTCGGCGGTCCATGCGACTACGCTACGGCGGAAATGCGGCGGCGGCTACCGCGTGATCGGGTAGCCGCCGTCACGATTGGACCATGACGCGTATCGGCTCTGTCGCGACGCTACCGCTGCAGGCGCATGCCGCCGCTCATGCTGAAGATCTCGATGGCTTCGCCCCGAATACGACCCACATACGACATGCGGGTGGCGACCACGAACGCGATACGGCTCGACGCGGGCACGGCGAGGTCGAGTCGCACGTGGGTGCCGGTGCGGGAGCTCGCGTCTTCTACGGCGTAGCGGATCGGGCCGGCCAGCATGCGCAGGGCCGCGCCGCGTCGGCGCAGCTCCGCGCCGACGAGGAGGGCGGCGTTGGGGACAAGCCGCGCATCTTCATAGCATCCATTGGGAACACTGGGGTCGTACCGGCACTCGAGGTCGTCTCCGAAGCCCACCGCTTTGGCAAATCCATTCGCCGCGATAATCACGGACTGGCTCCGACGCGACACCAGGCGACCGGCCAGCAGGGCCTCGGCCTGAATGCCATCGGCCATGGCGAACGCATCGTGTTGCACCCTCCCCCCGCCGAAGCCGAGGTCGAGCGAGATCTTCGATGGCGGTTGCGGCTCCGTGCGTGGTTGCGCGTGCGCGCGGCTCAGAGGAGACAGGACGGCGATTGCGAGGGCAAGGCAGGACAGACGAGGTAGGGTCATGGGCGGATAGGGAATGGGGGAGGTGCGCAACGAAGAATGCTGCAACCCGAACGTACCATCGGTGCGTTGAGTGTGAATGACGACCTCGACCTTGCCCCTGAACACGCTGCCCCGCGGGCTCACGTATGCCCGTGCACGACTCTATCTCGGTATTACCGGCGTGGGGAGCGCCGTCTTGCTCGCCGCCGCGCTGTTGTATTTCCGCATTCCGTCCCAAGGACTCTCGCTGTCCAGCGCGCAGTCGGTGCCCGCCGCGCTCTTTCGCATCGGGTTGATGTTCGCCTTCGCGCCGGTGGCGTTCCTGATGTACGACCTGATCGGCGGCGCGTGGTTGGTGCGGCGTCGCGAGTGGGCTTCCACGTGGCTCACGCGCTGGCTGCGCGGCGTGGCGGTGCAGTGGCTGGTGTGGATGCTGGCGGCCGCAGCGTTGTTGCTGGCCGCGCGGGCCGGCGGGAATCCCGCGGCCATCGCGGTGTTCGTGCTGGTGCAGTTCCTCTTGGCGGTCGGGCGTGGCCGCATGTCCCGCGTGATTGCGCGTCTTCCGATCGTGCCCACGCCGGCGCGCATCGCGAGTGCGGCGGCGCAGGCGGGTCTCGATGTGTCGCGTGTTCAGGTGCTCGACTGCCCCGACGAAAGCTTCGTGGGCGGATGGTCGGGCCTCAGCGCGCGCACGCTCGTGGTGCCGGCGCGTTGGGCGCAGCTGCCGGAGCCCGCGCTGGCCGCCATGCTGCTGCGTCGTCGCCTGGCCGGCACGAGCGGCGCACACACGCGTGGTGTGATCGGCGCGATCGCATGGAACACGCTGGGCTTCGTGCTGTCGCTGGTGCTCACGGGTGTGTCACCGGCGTCGTCGGCGGGCGTGATCACGCTCGCCGCGGCGATGACCCTCTGGGCGTTCTTGGGCGTGCTCTTGCTGCCCACGCCGTCACGGGCCGCCGTGTTTGCGCTCGACGCCGCCGCCACCGCCTCGGTGGGTGCGAGCCCAATGCGCACGGGAATCGAACTGCTCGACAAATGGCAGGACGACGAGCCGGTGCGCAGCAGCGGCGTGGAGACGGTGTTTCATCCGGTACCGGGTCGCGCGGCACGCATCGCGCGCCTGGTGGCGAATGCCGACGCCCTGAAGCCGTGGCACGCGCATCACCTGGCCCGTCACGCCCTCTGGCTGAGCTGGGGGGCGTTCACGCCGCTCTCGCGCGCCGTGCACTGCAACGTGGGGCGAACGGCCCTCTGGGCGATGCTGCCGGGGGATTGAACGGCTCTTTTTCTCCTTGTCTCTTGGCCTCTGTGTGATCAGTTCCAGCCCAACCGTCCGCGTTCAAGGAGAGTAGCCGCCCGCGTCCCCTCGCTGCATGCTTGTCCGCATGTCCACTACCGCGAACCCAACACCGCCGGTCGACCGCGGTCCCGGCGTGTCGTTCCCGCCGCCGCTGCTGTTCGTGGGTGGTCTCACCATCGGCGTGCTGCTCGATCTCGTGCTGCCGCTCCCCGCGGTCATTCCTGATGCGCGTTGGGTCGTGGTCGTGGGCTTCACGCTGGTCGCGATCGGGCTCGCCCTGATGCTCGCCGGCATCATCACGTTCAAGCGGCACCGTACGGCCGTGTACCCGAATCGTCCGGCGTCGCTGGTGGTGGATACGGGCATTTATGCATATACGCGCAATCCCATGTATACCGGCCTCACCATCGCTTACCTCGGTGGCGTGTTCCTGACCGGCGTGATATGGGTGCTCATCCTGCTCCCCGTCGTGCTCGCCCTGCTCGTCACGCAGGTGATCCGCCGAGAAGAGCGACATCTCCGCGAGCGTTTCCCCGAGGTGTACACCGCCTACTGCGCGCGGGTGGGACGATGGTTCTGAGGCGCGATGCCCTCGCCGGCGTGGCCATGCTCGCGTCACTCGCGACCACACTCGTGGCCGCACCATCGGTCGGTCACGCCCAGCCGGCGCCGCTGGTTACGCCGCGCGCCGGGATGGTGATCACACAGTCCGTGAAAGTGCGCCCGGGTGTGTATCGGTTGCGAGCGCCCGCCTCTCTCGACTCGGCGTTGCTCACCGTTCGCGGCAACAACATCACCGTCGACTTGCGCGGCGTCACGTTCATCGGTTCGCCGATCGACAGCGCGCCGGACGCGGGGCAGGGAATGGCGATTCGCATCGACGGCGGTGCACGGATTCGCGTGCACGGCCTCACCGCGCGCGGCTATCGCGTGGGCGTTCTCGCGCGCGGTACGCGGGCCCTCACGCTCGACAGCAATGATCTCAGCCACAGCTGGAAGCCGCGCCTGTTCAGCCTCGTGGAACACGAGAGTCTGAACGACTGGCTCTCGTATCACAAGAACGAGCAGGACGAATGGCTGCGCTTCGGCGCCGGTATCTACCTCTCACGCGTGACTGGCGGCACGCTGCGGGGCAACACGGTGCGACAAAGCATGAACGGGGTGCTGCTTACGCGCACCGATTCACTCGATCTCCGCGACAACGACCTCTCGTACAACTCCGGACTCGGCATCGGCATGTACCGATCGAGCTGGAACACGATCGTGAACAACCATGCCGATTACAACGTACGCGGCTACTCGCACGGCTTCTTCGCCCGCGGGCAGGATTCGGCAGCGCTGCTCATGTTCGAGCAGTGCATGCACAATGTCGTGGCCTACAACTCCATGACGCACTCCGGCGACGGCCTGTTCCTCTGGGCCGGGCAGGAAACGATGGATACGGGCAAGGGTGGGTCGAACGACAATGTGTTCCTGGTGAACGACTTCAGTTTTGCGCCCACCAACGGCATGGAAGCGACCTTCAGCCGCAATCAGTTCGTGGGCAATCGCGTGGAAGGCAACACGCACGGACTGTGGGGCGGCTACAGCTACGAATCATCGGTGATCGGTAACTGCTTCGTGAACAATCGCATCGGCATCGCGATCGAACACGGCCAGCAGAACACCGTGGGGGCCAACCGGTTCATCGGCGACACGCTCGCCATCCGTTTGTGGGCCGATTCCATCGAGCCGAGCGACTGGGGGTACCCCAAGCATCGCGATACGCGCAGCCGGGCGTGGCGATTCGTGGACAACCGCTTCACGCGGGTGAAGGAGCCATGGCGCATCGCCAACACCAGTGACATCGACAGCGTGCGCAGCGTGGTGGACGATACCGCATCACAGACGTGCGATCCCACACGGCTCGTGCCCACTACCACCTGGTGGCGCTCACCGAAAATCGACAACGCACCACTGCGCTGGCCCGCTGCGGCCAACGCGCTGCGCGATCGCGGCGCCATCGTGGTCGATGCGTGGGGGCCGTACGATTGGCAGTCGCCCAAACTCTGGCCGCTCGACAGCACGCACGCGCCGTCCATCCGCCTGCGCGTGCTCGGCCCCGCCGGTCGCTGGCGCGTACTGTCGCGTCGCGGCCTCGCGTCGCTGTCGGCCACGTCGGGGAGCACTGGTGACACGATCGTCGTCACCCCCGCCGCATCGCAGCGCGGAGACTGGGAGCTCACGCTCGAGTATCGCGGCGCGGCCACCGTGTCGCCGCGTGGCGCTCGCACCGCGCGCGGCGTGCCGCAGCGAGTGCGCTACGAGCACTTCGAGCCGCGCACCACGTGGACGCAGCGGGTGTTCGCGTGGAGTGACACCACCGATCCCGTGAAGCAACCGGCGGCATTCGCCGCACTCGTGGCCGGCACGCCACTCGTGACGCGCACCGCGCCGCGCATCGATTGGTTCTGGTCGCGTTCGCGGGACACGCAAATCCCCACGCGTCGCATGGCCATGGAGGCCACCGCCACGCTCGATCTCGCACCGGGCGCGTACACACTCCGCGCGCTCAGCGACGATGCCGTGCGCGTATGGGTGGACGACCAGCTCGTGATCGATCAATTCACCCCGCACGAAACGATGCCGGGCTATGCGCCACTCACCGGCGGTGTACATCGCGTGCGCGCCGTGTACGTGCAACACGAAGGGTGGACTGAGTTCCGACTCGACGTGCTGCGCGGCACGGTGCGACCGAGCGCGGGGTCGGCCGGACCGCACTGACGCGTCGGCGGTTACTTCCCCTTGGTGAAGATGGCCTTGGGGATCATGACGTGCGCACCCACGTTGCCGTCCACCAGCTGCGTGATGCGCACGTCGCACGCCACACTGGCGAGCATGTACGCGTCGTCCTTCGAGAGGCCTTTCGTCTGCAGGAACTCGATCGCCTGACGCAACGCCGTCTTGGTGGCGATCACGAGATCCTTGTCGGCGCCCATCGTGATCCAATGCGTAGGCGTTTCGCCGCGCGGCCACGTGAGCTTCATGTCCTTGCGCACGATCACTTCGAGCACGCCGGTCAGCGACGTCTCGAGCGCAGTGATGTCCACTTCGCCGTCGCCCTGGCCGGCGTGGCCGTCGCCCACTTCCAGCAGCGCCCCCGGCACATGCACGGGAATGAACAACGTGGTGCCGGCCACCAACTCCTTGTTGTCCAGATTGCCGGCGTGAATGTCGGGCGGCGCGCTGCTCACGCGTCCGCGTGACGGTGGCGGGGCCACGCCGATGCTGCCGAAGAACGGACGCAGCGGGATGTCGATACCCGGCGCGAAGCGGGCCATCATCTTCTTCGCGTCGAGCGGGATGATGCGCATCTTCGCATACGGAAAGTCTTCCGGAATGAAGCCGCTGGTGCGACCGAACGCGTTGTAGGCGTACGGGATGGCCAGGTCGACCTTCTTGATGCGCACTTCGAGCACATCGCCCGGCTCGGCCCCTTCCACGAAAATCGGGCCGGTCAGAATGTGTCCGCCCGGACCGCGATCCTTCACCTGATCGGTGATCGCGCGCAGGGCCGGCTCCACGTCTTCCGGCTTCACCCCGGCGCCTTCCAACCGCGAGGGATTGGACGTGATCAGCGTGCCGATCGTGACCTCGTCACCCGATTTGATGCGCAGCACGGGCTTGGTTTCCGACCAGTAGTGCCCGACGGCCACCGTTTCCGGCGTGGGCATGAGGCGGTGCTTGGTCTGCGCGCCGAGCGCGGTGGGCAGCAGGCCGCTGCCGAGGCAGAGGAGCGTGAGCGGGCGAACGGACATGCGACGGCTCCGAAAAGGAGGCACCAACGGAAAAGGCACGGACACCACGCAATGTGGTGGCTCCGTGCCCGTTTCGTCGACCGGCTGCGGTCCGCGAAGTCGCGCTACGCCACCCGGTCGGCGATCTGTGCGCTGCCGTAGGCCGGTGTGTCCCGGATGGCCGACATGCCGTGCGATGCCGTGTGCCGCGTGAACGGCGAGCCGTCCGGCTGGCCCACGAACAGCCACATGGTCCGGGTGCGCATCGAGAAGTACTGGCGCACCATCACGCGGCGCGGCATGAGCGCGCACGAGAAGGTGAAGCTGAACGTATCGTCGAGCTGGCACTCCGACACGCCGTGCAGAAAGCGCCCGAAAAATTCGGGCACGTTGGCACTCGGCGCGACCTCAAAGAAGAAGTGCTGGCCCAGCGGACGCGGCATCACGCCGACGTTCTCGGCTTCGGCCCGATTGTACGACAGGACCCGTCCGTCGACGTCCAGTTGGACCACGCCGTAGGGGATAGCATCAAGTTCCTCGTCCGTAAGGCGGTCGAGGAACGGCGCAAGCATTCGTGATGTGGTGTCGAGCGGCATTCAACTACCCAGACGAGTCGGCATGTCCAAGGCCGTCATCGACCGTGCAACACCCGCTACCCCCTGAAGGCTCGGACCCGCGGCACTAGGACTTAAGGGTCTTGGTCCCCGATTCCACAAATTGACCGTTTCGCTCCCGGCACGCGTTGTCACGCGTTGCCGACCCGAGCTCCCAGCGCGAGATTCCCGCGCATGAACATCTCCTGGATCGATTGGGTCATCGCCGCGGCGTCCATTCTGGTGTGTTTCGTCCCTGCGCTCTTCCTGGCGAAACGCTCAGGGGCCAGCACGTCGGAGTTTTTTGCGTCCGGCCGCTCGGTGCCCTGGTGGCTGGCCGGTTTGTCGATGGTGGCGACGACGTTCTCGTCGGATACGCCGAACTGGGTCACGGAGCAGGTGCGCCGCTACGGCGTGGCCGGCAACTGGCAGTGGTGGGCCTTCGTGCTCACCGGGGTGGCCACGGTGTTCTTCTTCGCGCGGCTGTGGCGTCGCTCGGGCGTGATGACCGACCTGGAGTTCTACGAGCTCCGCTATTCCGGCAAATCGGCCTCGGTGGTGCGCGGCTTTCGCGCCGTGTACCTCGGCCTGTTCTTCAATTGCTTCATCATGGGCATGGTGACGTTGGCGGCCTGCAAGATCGCCAACATCCTGTTCGGGCTCGCGCCGTGGCAGACGATCGTCATCACCGGCATCCTGAATGTCGCGTTCGCCGCGCATTCGGGGCTCTGGGGCGTGCTCGTGATCGACATGATCCAGTTCTTCATCAAGATGACGGCGGTGTTCGCGGCCGCGTGGTTCTCGCTGGTGGAAGTGGGACGCCGACTGGCCGGCGAGGCCGACGGGTGGCTCGGTCTCAAGCTGCTCACGGAACGGCTGTCCACGTTGCAGGTGGTGCAGAGCACGACCGCCAACGCGCAGCCGGTGATGTCGGTGAAGGACGGTACCGGTCAGCCGATTCTCGACATGCTCCCCAACTTCAGCATGTCCGAGTTGGCGCTGATGATTTTCATTCTGCCGATCGCGGTGAGCTGGTGGGCGAACTGGTATCCGGGCGCCGAGCCGGGCGGCGGGTCGTATATCGCGCAACGTATGCTGGCGTCGAAGTCGGAGAAGGACTCGCTGGGCGGTACGTTGTTCTTCAACATCGCGCACTACGTGCTGCGCCCGTGGCCGTGGATCATCACGGCGCTCTGTTCGATCATCGTGTATCCCGACCTGGCATCGATCCAGTCGGCGTTTCCGAACGCCGACGCGTCGCTGATCGGTCACGACTCGGCGTTCCCGGCCATGCTCAAGTTCCTGCCGGTGGGTTTCGTCGGGCTGATGATCGGCGGCCTGCTGGCGGCCAACTCGTCGACGATTCTCACGCACCTGAACTGGGGCTCGTCGTATCTCGTGCACGATTTCTATCGTCGCTTCATCAAGAAGGACGGGAGTGAAGCGCACTACGTGAACGCGGGCCGTCTCTCCACCATCGGACTCTACATCTTCGCCGCGCTGCTCAGTCTCACCATGAGTTCGGCGCAGCAGGCCTTTCAGGTGTTGTTGTCGATCGGAGCTGGCACGGGGCTGTTGTACATCGCGCGCTGGTTCTGGTGGCGCGTATCGGCGTGGTGCGAGATCGTGGCGATGGTGATGTCGCTGGTCACGTCACTCGCCGTGCCGTACTTCATGCCCGGCGCGGGCTTTGCCACCACGACCATCGTGCAGGTGGGCATTACCACGGTGGCGTGGTTGATCACGGCGTTCGTGGGCCCGACCACCGATCGCGCCACGCTGATCGCGTTCGTGCAGAAGGTGAAGCCGGTGGGCGCGGGCTGGAGCGAGCTGCGTGCCGCGGCCGGTATCTCCGACGCCGAAGTGGCGCAGGAGAATCGCATCGGTGCCGCGTTCGTGGGGTGGATCTCGGGCTGCATCGTGATCTGGTCGTCGCTGTTCGCGATCGGCAACTTCCTGTACGCGTCGGGCGATCCGTCACGCTTGAAGACTGCGTGGATTCTCACGGCGGTGCTGGCGGTGAGTGGGTTCGTGCTGTTGCGGGTGACGCAGCAGTTGTGGACCGACAGCACGGAATCGCAAGCGCGGGAAGACGCGCGGGTGGCGCGGGGGTAAGCGCGAGGCCGCGAGGTGGGAAGGCGCGTGTTGTGACCAGTGCGGTCGCGGCACGCGCGTTGTACGTCGTGGTGCCGGACGTCGCGCATTTTGCGCGGCGCGTTAGATCGGTCTAGCGAATATCCGCAGCGGAATACAGGCCGGGACGAGACGCGTGGATGCCGTGAAATCACGGGGTTGCGATGTGGTGCGCCGAGTGGGAATGTGCATGGTGGGTCGGAACTCGACGGCTGTGACGGTGGTATGTCGGTCGACTGAATAGGCGTTACGCGGCGCCGACCACGCCGGTGTGAGCTCACTTTCTTCTTTGGATTAGTTGGCGCGAGTTCGCGCGTGACATGAGCGGTAGTGCGGCGGCACCTGGTGTGGCGGCGCGCGGGTCGGCGCCCCACCAGCGGTCGTGAATGGGATCGATCGCTGCGGCACCGTTGTGTTGCTGCTGGGTTCGGCGAAGGCGTTCCACCCGTCGGCGGTTCAGCAGGGAGGCGTGGGCCTGCATAACGGCACGCTGCTGCTGACAGCGACGATGTGGTACGCCGTGTAACTGCGGCGCTGGCGCGCCTTCGTTCACGGCTCTTTGTTGAGAGTCGCTGCAGCAGAGCGCAGCGTTCGGCAGATTCAAACCTTCTTGAGACGACATCGAATGACGGGTCGCGACACGAATGATGAGCGTTGGCTCAGCGAGGCAGAGGCGGCGGACTTTCTTCATCGCGCCAGTCAGCTCGACGCCGGACAGGCCGTTCGGCTTCGGCATGTTCGCGAAGCGGCAGTTGAGGCGGGGTTGAGCGTCGACGCGGTCAATCACGCGGCCGAGGAGATGTTCGAGGCGGGGACGGATGGCACGCCCCCTGACTGGGTTCGCTTTTGTTTGATCGGCGTCCCCAATCGCACCGGTGCACAGTTCTGGTACCAACTCTCGTGCACGGCCGGACTGGTCAGCGGAGCGGGCGCGATCCTCCTGCCTTCGATACTCTCACCCGCGCATTTTTTCGCTGCTGGCCTGTGGTTCTTCGGCTGTGCCGCCATCTCGGCCAAGGCTATTCGATGGATGGACGAGCACTCCGCATGGGACAGACTGACGCGAGCGTGAGCACTGCCGAACGGGACGTTGCTGCTGTCAGCGCAACGCGGTGTGCGGCAGGCGGTCGCCGTGCTGGCGCACGTCGCCCGTCCGGCCGCACTTTGTTTGATGCGCTGCAGCAGAACGCTGAGGCGTTAGATGTGCCAACGAAGAAGCTCCGCCCGCGTCGCATGCCAAGCAGGCGTGCCGTGTGAGGTTCCAATCTCAAATGAACAAACTGAGGATCAAGTGCTCATCGTCCTTGCTCTATTCGCCTTCAAATCGCTCGCTACCCAACCGAATCCCTGCATCGCTGCCGAGATTCCGCATCTTTCTAGTACGGTTGAACGACCAGCCAGACTATTAAATCCATCCGCGGTCGACGGGCGGTTCAGCGAGTTGCCGGTATCGCGAGCAGCGCTGCCCGATGGCAATGCCATGCGGGCCCTCATTCCTGGGGTTAAATGGCAAGCCAGACCACGTGTATCTCTCGCTGCCAACGACAATCTTGTCGGCTTTGTGGTCGACAGCACGGGCGTCGTGGTCGCATGCTCGATTCGCTTTCGACTTCCACTTGCTGACTCGGCGAGCTTGGTCACGCTCCTATCCGGTCTACGGTTTACCCCGGCACAGATCGCGAATGAGAACGTCCCTCAGCTGTACGTGGCGCGGCTGCGTCGCTAACGGGACATCTAACGAACCGTTGCTGCTGGCAGCGCGGTGCGGTGTGCGGCAGGCGGTCGCCGTGCTCGCGCACGTCGCCCGTCCGGCCGCACTTTATATGATGCGCTGCAGCAGAACGCTGAGGCG
>CAWJMR010000008.1:0-248072 GCA_963843965.1 uncultured Gemmatimonadaceae bacterium | reverse complement strand
CGAGGTTGCCGGTCGGCTCGTCGGCGATGAGGATCATCGGCCGGTTGACGAACGCGCGGGCCACGGCCACGCGCTGCTGCTCGCCGCCCGACAGCTCGTCGGGCATCCGGTCGCCCTTGCCGCCGAGGCCGACGAGCTCGAGCGTCTCGGGGACGACGTCCTTGATCTCCTTGCGCGACTTGCCGATGACCTGCAGCGCGAAGGCGACGTTCTCGGTGACCGTCTTGTTCGGCAGCAGCCGGAAGTCCTGGAAGACGGTGCCGATGTCGCGGCGCAGCCGCGGGACCTTCCAGCTGGCCAGCCGGTTGATCTCCTTGCCGGCGACGTAGACCCGGCCCGCGGTGGGACGGTACTCGCGCAGCACCAGGCGCAGGAACGTCGACTTGCCGGATCCCGAGGAGCCCACGAGGAAGACGAACTCCCCCCTTCTCGACGTCGACCGAGATGTCGTCGAGAGCCGGGTGGGGGTGCCCCGGGTAGCTCTTGGTCACCTTCTCGAAGCGAATCACGGCGTCGAGGCTACGTCAGGGGTGCGCGCGATCGAGGAATCCCGGCCGCGCTGCCACCTGTGAGGCTGGTGACGCTGCCGCCAAAACGCATTGGATAGTGTGACAATAATAGTAGCCAAGACATTAGCTACTCCGCAAGAAACATCATGTGCATTGGCTTGCACCGTGGAAATCACTCAAAGCGTGGAAGCCACTCCACTCCACTCATAGTTTCGAAAACAGCGCAAACAGTCGACAAACACCATGCCATACAGGGGCAACAAACCAACAGATATAGCCAAGGAATTCATGTCTAACTCAGCAAAGGCCCCCCCCCCCCATCGAAGCCAACAAGAAAGGAGGTAAGCGCTTTGAAAGAAAGGGAGCTGGAGGAGACGCAATGATGGCTGTTTTCGACGCCGGTCTTGTTGATGGAACTACTGTCGCTTCAACAGTTGTTCAGTCTTCACCCAGATAACGAGCTTGTACAGGAGTTGGCCCAGTACAACAATAACTCTGTAAAGACCTTCTTTAACCTGAAGAAGAATGAACTGTACAATGACAGGGAGAGCGCCGAATTGGACAAGAGTAGGTTCGATTGTTTGTTGTTGTATCGTTGTGTCGTTTTGTTTTATCTCTAACAATACAGAGCGCAAAGCGGAGGATGTCGATGCAAAGGTACCAGCTACAACGCCCAAGAAGACCCCAGAGTCCATCAGGACTGGCAATGAAGCAATGTCTGATGCCACCGGCTGGCGCCCTGCAGTGGAAATGGTCGCTGGATCGGATGGACAACATTGTAAAAAGCTCATTGCAATCATCCAATTGGGCCACCACATTGAAGACATTGACATGGTTTCTGTTGCTGTCATGCAAGGTAAACAGTTGCGTCTTGCCGCTCCTAGGAGCATGTTGATGACCGACATGGATCAGTTGTTCGATGGGATGGTCGCCTATGGTATTTCAATGAAGGACGCTCTCAAATTCCAGGACAAATTGGAGGACAACTACACCAAAAAGCGCTCGCACCTTGGAGAGGCTGTCTATGATGTCTGCTACATTCCTTTGTTGGTGGAGGTGGATCCAAGTAAAGTCCCCTTGAGCATAGTTATTCGAAAAGTACATGATTCCTCTGTACTGTTGGTGATTATGGATCTACCTGGCAATACACAGTATGCTAGAAAGGTTACTGGTGGAGTAGTTAATCTTCCCTAATTTAAAAAAAGAATTGTTGTGTTGGCAATACCATGGATTATCCATTATATTGGATATTCGTTCAAATCCCAGTTCTTTTGGCGTCTTCGTCTCCGTCTTCTTCAAGTTCTTGAGACAAGCATACTTCCGTGCTCAACAAAGCTTCGTTCCCATGGACGAAACGATTCCTGTCGTCTTCGGTGTCTTCGTGTGCTGGAACCATTCCGTGTATCGATTGGTTGACTACGATCGATGGCTTGTCCCAATAATCGTCCGGTGCGTCTTCCATCAAGAGCTCACGTTGTTTGGCGTTTCGAATCATCATCATGTACTCGAATCCTTCCACCACAAGTCGATGATCATTGCAGCGTTGGCAGAAAGCTTTGGTGACATCTGGACACCGCTCGTCCTTGAAATAGGCCGCCTGCGCTTTGTGCCAGCGAATGTGCACATGACTTGGCTGCGCGTCTCCGAGAAGCACCATCACATGTCGACACGGTATTCCAAACACACCAAAGTACGGGCAAGAGCAAACAATCTCGTATTGACCATTGCCAAGATCTTGGGCCTCCACCGCACGAACTCTTTGGTGCCTGGCAATAGGACTGGTTACACAGTGAGTGTCGCAACAAACTAATCCGCCACTCTTTGCCCTTTCGCACTCTTGACAAAAAGACGCTGAACCCGGACTCCGTCGCAGTTGGAATTTGTCATCGGAACACACACGACAACAGTAATGACCGCCTTGCTCCCTTTGTTGCATTACTTGTGTCTCGCACGACTTTGTGACAACGTTCGCTGTGGGTGAGTAACTGAAAAGACTTCGACCGCGTGCTTCCTCCGCGGCAACAACCTTGTGTTCCGCCATCCGTCGATCCACTTGTTGTTGTTGGGTTAGAAACGACGAAAGAAGAGACATGTTGGGCGCAACCGACACGCCCTTTTTGTTCTTCATAACTCGATGCACAGACTCGAGAGCTGAGGTAGCCTTCTGGTCAAACGTCATGCGTCCCTGACGACCTGGTAGGAACCAACGTTCCTTGTGCACGAGTATCTTCGTTGTCAAGAACTCTTCGAGTTTGCGCCCGTTGCAACGAAGACATTCATCTTCTTTCGCATATGTCTTGAGCCAACGTCGTAGATCCGAGAGAGATTGTTGATACTCTTCTTCAGTTTCGACCCCGTCGATCGACATCCAGGAGTATATCCAAAGCTTGAAAGTAAGAACCATTCCCTTCACCGCTGCCTTATCTGCATCCATCAAAGGCAGTTTCGACAGAGGCTGTGACACCAAATGAAACATGCACAGCCCGTGGATGGCGTTTGGATAAAAATTGGGCTGGACAAGGTTAAACGCGTTACACATCTTGGCGTCGCCGTCGGTTAACACCAATTGGATCCTGTTGCGTGTGGACTCTGGGATTAAAGCTGGCACAGCGGTCTCGAACAGCCAACGAAACACCCAACCACACTCGCTTGGAAGGAAAGCACGTACAGGCGTAAAGGTCTTCATGTTTTGATCAAACGAACAGGATGTTCCGAGCGGACGTCCTTCACGGTTCGTTCCAAATGTGACGTCCACAGATAACACTTCCGGATACAACTCGAACAGTCTGCGTTCGTCGTCTCTTGCCCAGGCACATGCTAGCAGAATTCTTTGCCCGACACGGAGCTGCTCTTGGATCGGAGACAATATTTCTCCGAGATCCAATGATTCCTCATCGCTAATCGCTAATTCGACGCTGCAGTCCGTACCATCCGGCGCTGTCGCATTGAGGTTCACAATAGTCTTTGGCGTGTTGGTATCGTCGTCGTTGTCGTCGTTGTCGCCAGTGTCGACGGCCGAAACGACTTCCTTGTTTGTCTTTGCGTGCTCCTGTTGGATTTTATTCCAACGACGCTCGTCGGCTTTGCGCACTGTCTGCAAGGTAGATTCTTTAACTTCATGACACAGAGCAACGAATGAAAGCCTTCCTTCGTCCCGTTCCTTTTCGAGGTGTCGAATCAATTCGTCCGCGTCACTCGTTTCGCCAATGACACCGCCTCCGACATGCGTCTTCTTTTTCGGCAACACATGCCCAGTGTCAATTTCGTGATTCTTCTTCAAATGGTCAAGCTGGCTATGGGAGAATGTCATGTTGGTCTCGTCAGACAACACCGCGGTAGCTGCTGCGCATCCACCGTGTCGGGCAATGGAAGCTGCGAGTTTCTTCTCCTCCGGACTGAGTGTCGATGTTCGGTGTCGCTTCTCGTGTGGCAGACGCTCCAAGTGATTGTGCCAGACGTATCCATTGCCTGGTTGAATAAACCAACAATTCCCGGGGTCTAGAGACAATCGGATCGTATGGGGACAAAGGCTGTCCTTCGACGGCTTGGACGATCGGCTTCGCTTTGGATCTGTCCGAGCTTGCTTCTTTCTGTTCCTGTTGGGGTTGCACAGTTTCGAAAGCATGATACCATCCTTCCGAAGAGAATTGCCGACCTTGCCAACTTCGTCCGTCTTTTTGGTTGCCTTATAGGGGACGCCTTCGTCGCATTTGAACACAATTATTGGACATTTGTTGGTCTTCTTCTTGGAATACCGGGCATGAGGGTCCACCGTGTGGCGAACAAGCGTGACGTTGACCTTCGCAGATGACTTGATGATAGCTTCTTCAATAGTCGATCGATCTTTCCAGTGTGGTGGGAACACATCGGATGGAAACTCGAATCGCTTGACCCGAGATTTGAGGGTGTTAAATGGGTCCATTGGATCTCCCAGGAGCGCCGAAATGTCACAGGGCTCCATGGATTCACCACAGGGGACACAGACGGTTTCGGGACGCCAGATTGTGGCCTTGGAAGGGGGCGTTTCGGTCGCCATGGCCGATTTTGTGCAAAAAACGCTTCGAAATTTCGAATTATGCGAAAGCTTCTCAATTTGAATTCAAATGTATCTACATCTTCATTATGTGTATGTATTTGAAACCGAGGACGTTCTTTATTTACCATTGTCATCTGTTGAGACGTCGGGGCGATGTCATTGGAGGTGCTGCGCAAAATTTCTGTCAAATCCAAAATAGGTGGTCTCGAAACGGGCGCGAACAAAAAGAGGACAAAACGGGCGCGAACCAAAAAGAGAGCGTTGAGAGGATACTATCCGGTCGCCCGGCGATGAAGATGGTTTCTATGTTTCTCCTCTGACCACTCACTGCCACAGAACTTTCCTGATGTGACATTTGGTCATCAACCTCTGAAGAAAAAAGCATTTAATTTCCAACAGTGAGCTCCCGCACTGCGTGTTTTAGTGGGCTAAGATAATCAAACCCTAACCCTTGTGCGCCAACACTTATTCGAAAAATGTCGACTGAAAATCAATGAGCGACCGCAACAAGCAGCACATCGGCGTTGATCACCGTCGTGTCGAGATTCACGTCGCAGGCATTGTTCGGCGCGCCCGGCTTGCAGAGCCAGTTGGCGGGAACGGAATAGTCGGTGCGCGAGGAGGGGCCGGCGGGCGCAGCCGGCGCTGTTGCGACGGGCATTGGCGCTGGCGCGACGGCGGCGGGCGGGTTCGGCGTCTGCGGGAGCAGGGCGGCTGACATCGTCGGCGCCACCGGGATCTGCGGCGCGCTGCGCGAATAGTCGCCGCCGAAATAGTTGCAGCCCGTCGCGAGGGCGGCAGTCGCCATGGCGATGGCGCTGGCCATCATTGTCCGTGTCATGTCTCTCTCCCGGTTGCCGAACCGTCGATGCGGCACGGCTTGATCTAGCTTTGGCGGACAGTCTGCCAATGCGGGGGAAAGCTTGTCCAGCTTGGCGGTGCGGGGCGGGCGGCTATTTCGCCTCGCAGCGCGCCGACTGGGTAATCGAGACGGCGCGGGCGCTGGCGTGGTTTTCGCGTACCACGTGTGCGGCGAAGGTCCGAGCGTCGGTCGAGGCAAAGAGATCCTCGAGGTGGGCGCATTAGCGCACGTGCTGCTGCCGCATCATGCGCTCACGGCCGATACGCCGAGTGCCGGGAAGGCCGCATCCACCGCGGTGCCGGCGATGCTGTCCCGCATGCACGCGCTTGGGGCCGCGCACGAGATCGAAGCGCGACTGGTTGGCGGGGCGAGTATGTTCGCCGCGCTACTGGCCCCGGGCGCCATCAGTCTCGGGGCGCGCAATGTGCAAGCGGCCCGTGCGGCCTGTGCCGCACATGACATCCCCATCGTGGGCGAAGCGGTTGGAGGAGACTTCGGCCGCTCGGTGACCTTCGACGTGTCCACCGGACAGGTTCACGTGCGCTCCGTGCGAGGCGACGATGTCGTGCTCTAGCGTGCCGGATCGCCCGCGCCGCCGTGTACTGGTGGTGGACGACAGCGCGTTCATGCGTCGGCTCGTCAGCGACATCGTGGCGTCGAGTGGCGAGTTCGACGTGGTGGGTACCGCGCGCGATGGCCTGGACGCGCTGCGTCAGATGCCGCTGCTCGATCCCGATCTGGTCACGCTCGACGTGGACATGCCCAACCTCGATGGCCTGGCGTGTCTCGACCGGATCATGCGCGAGTGGCCGCGGCCTGTGGTCATGCTGAGTGCCGGCGGCAGCGATGGCGGCGCGGATGCCACGCTGCGCGCGCTCGATCGCGGGGCGGTGGAGTTCGTGCGGAAGCCGTCGGGCGCGATCAGTCTCGATCTCGAACTCGTACGCGATCAACTGCTGGAAGCGCTTCGTGCGGCCGCCTCGGTGACGCAGCTTGGTATCCCGCTGCCGTCGCCTACGCTGGTCGCGCCCGACTCCGCGATGCGGGGTTCGGCGCACGATCGCGGCCTGCGCTCACCGGCGCGTGGCACGTCGCGGTCGATGCACGGTCAGGTCCCGTCATTCATCGTGTGTATCGCGGCCTCCACCGGCGGACCGGCCGCGCTGAGTCAGATCATTCCGCAGTTGCCGCGTTTCGAGCGGGCTGCCGTGCTCATCGTGCAGCACATGCCGGCGGGGTTCACGGCCAGCTTTGCCAGCCGGCTGCACGGCATCTCGCGTCTCGCGGTCCACGAGGCGATGCACGGCGAGCCGCTGAACGCCGGTCATGTGTACGTGGCGCCCGGTGGCTTTCACCTCCGTGTGGGCGGGACGCCCCTCGCACCCGTGGCGTTACTCGATCAGGAGCCCACCGAATGGGGAGTAAGGCCGGCGGCCGACCGGCTCTTCAAGTCGGCGGCGAGCTGCTACGACGCGGCCTGTCTCGGCGTCGTGCTCACGGGCATGGGGCGTGACGGTGCTGACGGTCTGCTCGCCATCCGTCAGGCCGGCGGAATCGGCGTGGTGCAGGAGCGGTCGTCGTGCGTGATCCCCGGCATGCCCGACTCGGCGCTGCGTGTGGCGGGTGCCGACGACGTCGTGTCGTTGGCCGATCTGCCGCACGCGATCGAGCAACTCGTCTCCTCGCACGGCGTCGCGGACGACAGCGTCGCGGACGACGGCGTCGAGAAGATCGCGTGAGCCCGCGATGAGCAAGTTCAAGTCGACGGCGCTGTTCGCCGTGCGCCGCCGCGCCGTGAGCACGGTCGAGCGCGCGACGTTCGTGTGTTTCTCGATCGGGGAGCACCGTCTCGCGGGGCCCGTCGAACTCATCGACCGCGTGCTACGCCCCTCCACTGATGCGCCCAGCGTCTCCTTCGACGGACGCGTGCTTCCCTACGCGGATCTCGCCTCGCCGCTCGGTCTCGCGCTCGGCGGCGGCGCGGTCGGGCTGCGACGGGTGCTCGTGGCCCACGTGAACGACAGCTGGTGGGCGCTGCCGGTGGATGCCGTACACGACGTCGTCAGTGTCGATGCAAGTGAGGTGCTGCCGCTCCCGGCGGGACATCCCGATGCGCATCGCACCGGTGCCATTGCCACGTTCACGCGAGGCGGTAGTACTGTTCTGGTGCTCGACCTTGTCCGTCTCCTGCGCTGACTCCCTGCTATGATCGCGACATGTCGTTGACCGGCTCTGACCTGCAGGCGCGTTTCGACGCCATCCACGCCGCGCTGCTCGCCAAGCCAGCGCCGGATGAGCGCGAGCGCGTGAAACAGGAGATCATTTCGCTTTTCCGCGACGCCGATGCGGCGGCGACGGCGGCGCTGGCGTTCAAAGCCAGTGTGAAAGAGTTGGTCGAGCAGTGGAAACAGCTCGATGGCCGCACGGCGACCGTCGCGGGATCGGGGCGCGTCGATCACTTAGGCGCGTCGACGTTCGTGGAGAAAGGCTGGTCGAAGTTGTCGCTCGGCGATCCGGCCGGCGCCGAGGTGGCGCTGCGACGAGCGCTCGAACTGGCTCCCGGCAGCAATGACGCGGAGACTCTGCTGGGATGGGCGCAGATGATGCAGCAGCAGTACGACGCCGCCCGCACCACGTTCCACCAGGTCCTCCAGCGCGACCCCGACCACGCGTTGGCCCACACCAACGTGGGCTACGTCTGCCTGCGTCAAGGGCTGTATGGCGAGGCGATCGAGCATCTCTCGCGCGTGATCCGGCTCGATCTCGACCGGAAGGCCACGCTGTACGCCCATCTCTATCTGGGGATGGTGTATCGCGAACGCGAGATGTACGACGACGCCGAGACCTTCTTCCGGAAGGCGCTCGAGCTGGGACCCAACCTGCTGCAGAGCTGGTATGAACTGGGACGCGTCCACTGGTTCGCCGGACGGCGCGATGACGCCATCGCGTCGTGGCGCTCAGGCGCAGAGGCCAACAAGTTCAGTCCATGGGGGAAACGCTGCGCGGAGCTGCTGGGGCAGGTAGAGCAGGGCGGAGCGCCACCGCGCGCCGATTAGGGTCGGCGATCTCGATCCTGCGCGCGGCCGCATTCGTGGCTGCGTTTGCGTTGGTGTGTGCGGGCGCGCGCGTGGTATCGGCGCAGCCCCCCAGTGCCCCCAGTGCCCCCGGTGTCCGTCTCGACGCGGGACGCTTCACCGTCGTGGCCGAGGCGCGTGATGCGCGGTTGGCCCGCACGCTGCTGACCGCCGCGCAGGCCAATGACAGCTTTCCCGGACTTCCGCGGCCCAAGGCGCACGTCCTGATCGCGGTGGCCCCGAACGCCGAGCGGTTCCGGCAGTGGGTGGGGCCGCACGCGCCGGAATGGGGCGCGGCGATCGCCATTCCCGACGAACAGCGGCTGGTGCTGCAGGGTGGCCGGGCGGGCGGCGACGCCGGTGATCCGGTGGTGGTGTTGCGGCATGAGCTCGCCCACCTCGCGCTGCACGAGCGAATGGGACGCCTGCCGCCGCGCTGGTTCGACGAGGGCTACGCCAGTGTCGCGGCCGGCGAGTGGAGCCGTGACGAGGCCTTTGAAACGTCGCTGACGATGGTGTGGCGCACGTTGCCGTCGCTCGACCGGCTCGAGGAGGGATTTTTCGCCGGCGCCACCGAAGCGACCTGGAGCTATGCCATGGCGTACCGCGTGGTGAGCGAGCTGCAGGCGCTGGATCCGACGAACGGGCTTTCCAACTTTTTCACGTACTGGAAGGCGACCGGTTCGATGGAGAAGGGCATTCGGCAGGCGTACGGGATGACGGGTGAACAGTTCGAGAAGCACTGGAAGGCGCGCACGCGGAGCCGTTACGGGGCGCTGTCGCTCGTGACCAACGTCTCTGCGGTGTTCGGACTCTTCGGAGTCATTCTGCTCCCGCTGTATGTGAGCAAACGTCGCCGGGACCGTCGGAAGCTCGAGGCCATGCGAGCGCAGGATCTTGCGCAGGAGCAGGCGGCGCGGGCGTCGGCGCTGCAGGCGTTGCTCGATGCCGGACTGGAGCCGGGAATGGATCCCGGGACGGATCTCGTCGAGTCGGTGGGACGAGCGACGGGACCATCGGGAGTATCCGGGGTATCCTGAAACACGGCCGGTCCGAACCCGCCCTTGCCGTGCCACTTGGTCTGTCGGTATCGTGCGCCATGACTTCGATCGACAAGCCCCGCTCCCGCGCCCTGATGTATTGGGGCGCCGCCGCACTCTCGTTGGTAATCGGCTACGTGGACCTCGCCCGTGGCGGAGAGACCATCGCCCCGCTCCTGCTCGTGCTCGGTTACGTGGTCCTGGTGCCGCTCGCGATTTTGAAGGGATAAGCCGAGCGCGCGACGGCCGTGCACGGGACCGCAGCCCGGCCGAACGTGACAATCCGGTTAAGTTGTGCCTCAAGCGGGAACAGCACCCCCCATTCGTTGTAGTTTTTCAACGGACGATGAGGGTCTGACGTACACCGGGCGAATAGCTCAGTTGGTTAGAGCGCCTGCCTTACACGCAGGATGTCGGGGGTTCGAGTCCCTCTTCGCCCACTGGTTGCACGCGCTCCACCCGTCTCGACCGTTCAGTGTTGCGCGTCTCGTCCTGAACGTGATGTAGGTACCAGGCTGGCATCGGCTTCGGCCGAATGCTTGCACGGCATGTCGGTGTTCTTCAAGTTCTGCAGTTCCCCCCCAGACCCGCCTGGCTCGCGCACGGCCACTCGGGTTGTAGGTATGCCGGCGTTACGCCGGATCCACGGCTCACGGTGCGGAGGTTACGACATTGATGTCACGGCATTTCCAGGCGCTCGCCGGAATCGGTCTCGCCCTCGCTGGTACCCTCGCGGTGCCGTCGATTGCGTCCGCTCAGTACAATCGGGTCCCTGACCCGAACGCCACGCGTGTCCTCGTGGCGGTGTTCAAGGCTGGTGAGAAGGGCTTGGGAGTGCAGGCCGCCGACGCGGTGCGCTCGCGCATGAACAGCGAGTTCCCGTTCAAGCAGGTGTATGTCCTGCCCAAGACGGATATCAACGCCACGCTCGAAGCCTCCGGCTTCCCGATCACCGACGCCCTCGAGGCCCACGATCAGCGTGCCCTCGCGACGCTGCTTCGCGCTGATGAATACGTGACCGGTACGGTCACGAAGACGGCGACCGGTGTAAAGGTCGACGCCAACCTCGTGCTCGCCCGCGACAACTCGCTCGTCCAGCCGATCGGCTCGTACGACGTGAAGTCGGTCGGTGACGCTGCCGGTGCGATCTCGAAGGAGCTCAAGGAAGCCCGCAAGCAGCTCGACGCCGAAAAGAAGTGCATCAACTCGGCGCGCGATCAGAAGTATGACGCGGCGATCGCAGCAGCGAAGGAAGGCATCGTCCTGTACCCGCGTGCGACGCTCGCCCGCATCTGCATGGCGAACGTGATGATCACGCAGAAGGCGCCGGCCGCCGAGCAGCTCGCGATTGCCAAGGAAATCGTGGCGATCGATCCGAAGAGCCGTCCGGGCCTCGCGATTCTTGCGTCGTCGTATCGTGCGCTCGGGCAGCAGGACTCGGCCGTGGTGGCGCTCACGCGTCTCCTCTCGACCGACCCGAAGAACCCGCGCCTCCAGAAGGACGTCGTCGAAGAGCTGGCCAGCGTCGCCAATCCGCGCCTCGCCAAGCCGGTGATCGACACGGCCGTGATGCTCAATCCGGGTGACCCGGATCTGCTGCGTCTCCGCTGGCGTATCCTCCTCGCGACGAAGGACTACAAGGAAGCCTTCGCGCAGGGCGACGAACTGGTGAAGCTCGACACGTCGTTCGCCGATACCGCCTACTTCGCGCTCTCGGCAGCGGCCATGGCGGCCGACAGCCAGTTCCAGAAGGCGGCCGAGATGGCGGCCAAGGGTCTCGCCAAGTTCCCGGGCGAGCCGGGGCTGACGTTCACGCAGATCGTGGCGCTCCAGAAGGCCGGCCAGAACCAGCAGGCACTCGAAGCGCTGGACAAGGCTACGGCGGCCAAGGTGGCCGTCGAGAACGGTGCCTTCCTGCGCCTCACGCTGCTCAAGGATCTGAACCGTACGGAAGAAGTCGTGCCCGCGGCGCGTGCCGTGATCGCGGCGGGTGACACCAGTACGCTGGTGCGACAGATGCTCGTGCAAATCGGCAACGATCAGTTCAAGAAGGCGCAGGCCAGTAAGCTGCCGGCCGACTTCGACGCGATGATCTCGACGCTCACGTATGCCGATTCCGTGTCCAAGGGACCGGTCAAGGCGCAGGCGCAGTTCCTGCTCGGCGCCGCCGGTGTCGTGTACGGTCAGCTCAAGCTGACGGCCGCGAGCGAGCAGAAGAGCTGCGCGTTGGCCAAGGAAGCGAAGAACCTGTTCGTCGACGCACAGATTCAGCTGCCGAAGGGTGGTACGTTCGCTCCGGACGCGATGCGCCAGTACATGGGCTTCGTCATGCAGCTCGATCCGTCGGCCGACCAGATGATCAAGGCGTTCTGTAAGTAACACCGCCTTCGCAGGACCCCGGGCCCGCCGTCGCTCCGACGGTGGGCCCGTTCGTTTTCTCCCCGCCAGACGACGGCAGAAAACACGGGTCATCACATCCGTGCGCAAGTACGGGTAATGCACATTCTTGAACGCGTCACCATCGCTTGACGGTGCACTCAGCACCTCACTAACATGACGCGCCCCAACAAGCCTCCAATAAGCGCGTGAGCCCGGTCCGTACACTCCCATCCGGGCGCGTTGGCGCCTACCACGTCCCGGTGCTGCTGGCCGAGATCGAAGCGCTGCTTGCCGGCGCCTCGACCGTCCTCGATTGCACACTGGGCGGTGGTGGGCACACCGCAGCCCTTCTCGAACGCGGTATGCGTGTCACCGGCGTCGATCGCGATCCGCGGGCGCTCGCGGCAGCGCGCGAGCGATTGGCAGATTTCGAACGCTCTGGTCAGTTCCGGGCCCTGCTCACCAACTACGCCGCGCTCGACACCGGCGGGCTGTCGGCCGACGAGCACTTCGACGGCATCCTGCTCGACCTCGGCGTGTCGTCGCATCAGTTCGATGATCTCGCGCGCGGCTTTACCTTCCGCGAAGGCGCGCCCCTCGACATGCGCATGGGCACCGACGCCGAGACCGATGCCGGTGAATTGCTGAACACGATCGACGAAGTCGATCTGTCGGCGCTGTTGCGCAACTACGCCGATGAACCACGGGCGGCCCGCATGGCCCGCGAGATTGTACGGCGCCGCGAGCGACGGCCGTTTGCAACCGCCGACGATCTGGTGGACGCAATTCGCGCCGTGCTCGGTCCGCGCAGTGGCGCGCCGGATTTCGCGCGCATCTTCCAGGCGATCCGCATTGCCGTGAACGACGAATTGTCGGGACTCGAGCACGCGCTACCCTTGTTGCGTGACCGGCTCACTCCCGGTGGTGTGCTCGCGATCATCAGCTATCACTCCGGAGAAGACCGCCTCGTCAAGAACGCGTTCCGCGACTGGAGCACGGCCTGCATCTGCCCGCCACGGCAAATGCTGTGCACCTGCCGTGGCGTGCCCCTTGGCGAGACGCTCACGCGCCGCCCGATCAACGCCACCGACGAAGAAGTGGAAGGAAATCCGCGCGCCCGCAGCGCGCGCTTGCGCGCCTGGAAGCTCGCTGTCTGATGGTGACCAAATCCACCAAACGCACCACCCGACGTTCCCCGCGCGGTCCGCTCAAGGGCCGCGCGTGGATCGCGATCGGGTTGGGCGTCTTTGTGGTCGTGGCCTCGCTCGTCGTGTGGCGCCGCGGTGTGGGCGTGGCCACCGCGCGTGATATGCGGCGGCTGTCCGATCGGCAGCGCGCACTGCTCTCCGAGAAAACCACACTCGACCGCGATATCCGCAGCGCCATGTCCCGCAGTCGCGTGATCAGCGAAGCGGAACGCCGGCTCGGCCTGCACGTCGCTACCGACGCGCAGACCCGCATGCTCTCCGATTCGATGCTGGCCGACCCGGTGCGCCCGGATTCCGCCGCGAGCGATTCGGCGTCACGCTCATGAGTCGCCCCTGATGTTCGGACCGATTCGTCCCGAGGCGACTCGCGAGCCGCGGCTCGTACCTGACGACGCCAGCGCGCCGGCGACGGTCAGCCGCGCGCGCTCGATGATCGTGCACGCCGGGCTCGTGTTGTTTGCCGTCTCGATTCTCGCCCGTGCCGTGCAGTTGCAGATCGTGGAACACGATACCTGGCTGCGCGTGGCCGACCGGCAGCACGTCGACCAGCAAACGGTCAAGCCGCTGCGCGGCGCGATCACCGATGCCACCGGCACGGTACTGGTGGAGTCGCGAGAGCAGGTGAAGCTCAGCATCGCGCCCCGTGAGATCCGCGACGTGCGCCGCAAGAATGCGAAGCGAGGCGATCCGTTGGTGAAAACGCGCGCGGTGCTTCGCAGCGGTCTGCGCGCGTTGTCGGTCCCCGAGGCACAGATTCGCAAAGCGCTCGACACGAATCAGAAATGGGTGTCGCTGCCCAAGCTGTACCTGCCGTCCGACATCGAGCGGTTCGCCGGTTTGCCCGGCGTGCATGTCGAGCGGGTGCGCCGCCGGATCAATTCGGCCAGCGACAACCTGCGCGGCGTGCTCGGCGCGGTCGATGCCGACGATGCCCCGGTGGGCGGCATCGAACTCGAACTCGATCCGCTCCTGCGCGGGCAGGAGGGAAGCCGGGCGCTCGTGAAGGACCCCAAGGCCGGGTATGTGGAATCCCCGGAGCTGTCGAGCGTTGATGCCATGCCGGGACACACGGTCACGCTGACCGTGAATCAGGCGTTGCAGGAAATCGCTGAGAACGAGCTGAAGATGGCGCTGGTGCGCACGGGCGGCACCGGTGGCGACGTGGTCATTCTCGATCCGCGCGACGGTGCCATTCTCGCCCTAGCGGGCGTGCGCGACGGGAAGCCGGCGAGCACCAGCACGCCGATGGCGCTGGCCTACGAGCCGGGCTCCGTGATGAAGCCGTTTCTCGTGTCGCGACTGCTCGATGTCGGTAAGGCCACAGCGAACGAGATCATCAACACCGAGAACGGCAGCGCCATGCTGCCCGGCCGGAAGCGACCGCTCACTGATGAACACAAAGCCGCGCAGATGCCGGTACGCGACGTCATTCGCTTCTCCAGCAATATCGGCACGGCAAAACTGGCGCTTCGCATGACGCCGCGCGAAGAGTTCGAAGCCATGCGCGACTTCGGCTTCGGCTCGCTCACGGGTGTGCCGTATCCCGCTGAGTCGAAGGGGTCGCTGCCGCTGCCCGCACGCTGGAGTGGTAGCACCCAGACCGCCGTGTCGATCGGCTACGAAGTGCTGGCCACGCCGCTGCAGATCGCGCTGGGCTACGCCGCGATCGCCAACGGCGGGGAACTGCTGCAGCCCGCGCTGGTGAAGGAAGTGCGCGACGCGCAGGGCGCGACGGTCTATCGGCATGAGCGACGCGTGGTGCGGCGCGTGCTCACGGCCAAGACCGCGAGGGAGATGCGCGGCATGCTGGCCTCGGTCGTCGACAGCGGTACCGGCACCTCGGCGGAACTGGCCACGTATGATGTCGCTGGCAAATCAGGTACGGCGCGGCGCAGTGAGAACGGTCGCTATCTCGAAGGGAAGTACAATGCGACGTTCGCCGGCATGTTTCCGGCGCAAGCACCGCAGTATGTGCTCGTCGCGCGCATCATCGATCCCAAGGGGACGTACTACGGCGGTATCGTGTCGGGTAGTCTCGTGAACGGCATCCTGCAGGCCGCCCTCGCCACGCGCAACTCGGCGCTCGATCGCAACGCGTTGGCGGAAGTCGCCAAGGCGATGCCGGTACCGGTGGCCAAGCCGAAGTCGGAGAAAGCGCTGGCCCTTGCCGCGCGCGATTCGGCGCGCCGTGACTCGCTGTTGGCACCGCCGCCACCGAAGGCCGAGCCGGCGCCGGCGGCGGCTCGCGTCGTGGTCGCGTTGCCATTCAAAGCGCAGAAGACGGCCGCGAGCAACGACCGTGAGATGCGCGCGGTACCGTCGGTGTTCGGACTCGACGTGCGTCAGGCCGCGCGCACGTTGTACGCCGCCGGATTTCAGGTGAGCATCGCGCGCGGTTCCGACGTGCGCACTCGTCCCACCGCCGGCACCATGCTGCGCGCGGGCAGCACCGTGCAACTGGAGATGCCGCGCATGGAGTCGGCCAAGTGACGACCACCGCTCGCGTGGTACTCGTCAGTGTCGTGCTGGACGCGCTGCGCGAGGCCGGCTTGCTGGTGTCGTCAGCTGGCGACCTGCCGAGCGTCGTCACTGACGTGACCGACGACAGTCGACGCGTGACGCCGGGGGCGGCATTTCTGGCGGTGAAGGGGGCCGCGCAGGATGGTCATGCCTGGCTTCCCGCGGCGAAGGCCAGTGGGGCCGCGCTCGCCCTCGTGGAAGACGCGTCGGCGGCAGCGGTGGCGGAGATGCCGGCCATTGTCGTGCGCGATGGTCGCCGTGCCGCCGCCGTGGCCGCGGCCGCCTTTCACGGTTGGCCGGCGCGCGAACTCACGCTGGTTGGCGTGACGGGCACCAATGGCAAGACGACCACCGTTGGCCTGCTGCGTCATCTGCTGGATTCCCCCGAGCGTCCGGCGGCGTCCATCGGCACCCTCGGCGTGCTCCTCGGCAGCGACGGGATCACGATGCCCGGCGGCAGCGGGCTCACCACGCCGGGCCCCGTCGAGTTGCAGCGAGTGCTGCGCGAACTGCTCGATCGCGGCGTGCGCACGGTGACGATGGAAGTCTCGTCGCACTCGCTCGATCAGCGACGGGTGGACGGGCTCTCGTTCGCGGCGGCCGTGTTCACCAATCTCACGCGGGATCATCTCGACTATCACGGCACGATGGAAGCGTATCGTGCGGCCAAGCTGCGGCTCGTCGGACTGCTGGCGCGCGATGGCGTCGCGTTGTTCAACGCCGATGATCCGTCGTGGCGCGGAGTCACCAATGCGCCCACGTCATGGACCTTCGGTACCGAATCCGGCGCTGACATCTCGGCGCGCGATGTCACCTTCACCAGCGACGGCAGCCGTTTCCTGCTCGTGTCGCCGAATGGTGCGCAGTCGGTGTCGTTGCCGCTCATCGGCGACTTCAACATCGCGAACGCACTCGGCGCCGCCGCGGTGGCGCTGGCGTTGGGCATGCCGATTGCCGACGTGGCGCAACGCTTGTCGGTCGCGCCGCAGGTGCCGGGACGGCTCGAGCGCCTGCACACGTCGCCCACGGTGCTGCGTGACTACGCGCATACGCCCGACGCGCTCGACCGTGCGCTGCGTGCCGTGCGTCCCTTCACCCGCCAGAGCGACGGATCGGCCAGCCGCTTGATCGTGCTCTTCGGCTGCGGTGGTGACCGCGACCGCGGTAAGCGCCCCGAGATGGGACGCATTGCCGAGGACCTCGCCGATGTCGCCATCGTGACCAGCGACAATCCGCGCACCGAGGATCCCGAGCGCATTCTCGACGACATCGAGGCCGGGATGACGCGACGCGATCATGTACGCATTGTCGATCGTCGCGACGCGATTGCGCATGCCCTGCGCATCGCGACGACGCACGATGTCGTGGTGCTCGCCGGCAAGGGACACGAGACGTATCAGATTCGCGGTACCACGTCGTATCCGTTCGATGAACGGGAGATCGTGTCCGAACTCATGGCCGAACTTACGGCCGCGACGCCGGCTGTCCTTCCCAACAGTCCGCCCCATTCTGCGTGACCGCTTTCTCCACCGCCGGCACCGCGTTCAGCGCGATCCCCGCCGTCGCGCCCGATCACGCGCATCCGTATTGGACCTTCGAGCGCGTGGCCGACGCGCTGGGCACCGGCCCGCGGATCCCGCGTCCATTGGCCGGCGTGTCCACCGACACGCGGGCCATCGCACGCGGCGATGTCTTCGTGGCGCTCAAGGGTGAGCGATTCGATGCGCACGATTTTCTGACCACCGCGCGCGATGCCGGTGCCGCCGCGTTCGTGGTGAGCGATGCCAGCAAGGCGGCGGGGCTGGGCGTGCCGACGTACGTGGTGTCGGATACGTTGGTGGCGCTCGGACAGCTCGCCACCGCCTGGCGCCGCGCCTGGGGGCGCAGCGTGATCGCCGTGGCCGGGTCGAACGGCAAGACCAGCACGAAGGAGCTGCTCAAGGCGGCGTTCTCGCGTACGCTGGTGGTGCATGCCACCAAGGGCAACCTCAACAATCTCATCGGCGTCCCGCTCACGTTGCTGGCGATTCCCTCCGATGCGGAAGTCGCGATCGTCGAGGTGGGTACCAACACTCCTGGCGAAGTCGCCACGTTGCGCGCCATCACGGAGCCCGACATCGCGGTGCTCACGTCGATCGGTGAAGAACACTTGGAAGGGCTCGGCGATCTGGCCGGTGTGCTGCGCGAAGAGAGCGAGATCTTTCATCGCGTCACGCTCGCCATTGTGCCGTCGGCGCATCCTGAGGTTGCCGATATCGCCAAGGCCCGCGCCACGGCCGTGCTGTCGGCCGGGCTCGACCACGCGTCGATCACGCCCACGGCTTGGGGTCTCGATGCCGAGGGGCGCCCGTGGCTCGACGTGGAAGGCGTGCACTTCACGCTGCCCCTACGTGGTGCGCATCAGGCGGCCAACGCGATGCTGGCGATCGCCGCCGCGGGGGCGTGCGGTGTTCCGCTCGCGGACGCGGCGGCTGGGATGGCGGAGATGCCTGTCCCGAGCATGCGCGGTGCGTGGGAGCAGCTCGGCGAGCTGGTCCTTATCAACGACGCCTACAACGCCAATCCGGCATCGATGCGTGCTGCGCTCGATCTGCTCGGCCGCGTAGGTTCAGGACAACAGCGGGTCGCCATTCTCGGTACCATGCGTGAGCTGGGCGCGCAGTCGGCGCAACAGCATCGTGAGGTGGCGAGTGCGGCGTTGGCGTCAGGAGCCGACCTGATCGCCGGCGTCGGTGACTTCGCGGCGGCGTTTCAGGACATCGCGCCGGGCGATCCGCGCGTCGTGGCGACGCCGGACTTCGACGCACTCTGGTCGCTGATCGCGCCCCGACTCGAACGCAATGCCATCGTGCTGCTCAAGGGCTCCCGCGGGATGCGCCTCGAACGGCTGGTTCCCACGCTTACGACCTGGGCGACTGCCTAGTGCTCTACTATCTGCTCCAGCCGTTTGCGCGCGATGTCCGCGTGTTCAATCTGCTCAATTACATCACGTTCCGATCGGCCGCCGCGTTCGTGTCGGCGCTGCTGCTCACGTTCGTCTTCGGGCCGGTCATCATTCGCCGGCTCCGCGCGATGGCGGTGCACCAAGTGGTGCGCGCCGGCACGCCTGATTCGCACGCCGGAAAGGGGACGACGCCGACGATGGGTGGCCTCATCATCCTGGCGGCCACGTTCGTGCCCGTGCTGCTGTGGGCGCGCCTGAGTAATCGCTACGTCTTGCTGGCCATGGCGGTCACGGCGTGGATGGGGATGATCGGCTTTCTCGACGACTATCTGAAGCTCAAGCAGAAGCGGGAAGGGAAGAAGAACGAAGGGCTTGTGGAGCGCTACAAGCTGGCCGGCCAGGTGACGTGCGGACTCGGGCTCGGGCTCATCTTGTTGCTCTTTCCGATTTCCACGCTGCCCGGTGCCAGCACCACGCTGCCGTTCTTCAAGTACATCCTGGTCGTGCCGGCGGTCGCCTGGGCGGCGTGGATGTACATCCCGTGGGTCACGTTCATTCTCACCGGCTTCAGCAACGCGGTGAATCTCACCGACGGTCTCGATGGACTCGCCGCCGGACTCATGGCCATCGCGGTGCTCACGCTCGGCTTGTTCGCGTATGTGGCCGGTCGTGTGGATACGAGCGCCTACCTGCAGATCTTCTACATGCGCGGCGCTGGTGAGCTCACGGTGTTCTGCGCAGCGGTGGTCGGAGCCTGCATCGGCTTCCTGTGGTACAACGCGCATCCCGCGCAGGTGTTCATGGGCGACACCGGCTCGTTGGCGCTCGGTGGAGCACTGGGATCGATTGCGATTCTGCTCAAGAGCGAGTTCCTGCTGCTCATCGTGGGCGCGGTGTTCGTCGCGGAAACCGTATCGGTGATTCTGCAGCGCACCGTGTTCAAGTACCGGAAGAAGCGGTTCGGGTTGGAATACGCGCAGAAGAACCGCGTGTTCAAACGCGCCCCGCTGCATCACCATTTCGAACTATCCGGCTGGCCGGAGACGCAGGTCGTCATCCGCTTCTGGATCATCGGCATCTTGTGCGCGATTCTCGCGCTCAGCACGCTCAAACTGCGTTGACGGAGCGAAACCATGGGTGACGCACGGCCATCGCAGGATCTCGCCTCGGTCGTCGCGCGACGTCTCGCCGAACGACAGGGCGAGTTCGCCGTGGTCGGTCTCGCCCGCAGTGGGATCGCCGCGGCGCGTCTGCTGCGCGCTGCCGGCTGCTCGGTCTACGCGTCCGACGCCTCCAGGTCAGAAGCCGTGCGCAGTGCCGGTGCCATGCTCGAGCGTGAAGGCGCCAGCGTTGACGTGGGCGTGCACAACGTGCAGCGCATCGCACACTGTTCGGTGCTCGTGGTCAGCCCCGGTATTCCTCCCACCGCGCCGCCCATCCGCGCTGCGCTCAGTGCCGGCGTGCCCGTCGTGAGCGAGGTCGAAGTCGCGCTGCGGTTGCAGCCGGCGCTGCGCTACATCGCGGTAACCGGCACCAACGGCAAGACGACCACGACGGCGCTGATCGGCCATCTATTGCGCGCGCTGGGGCATGAGGCGGCCGACGTGGGCAACATCGGCACGCCGGTGTCCGAGCTGGCGCTCATGAAAGCGCCACCGGCTTGGGCGGCACTCGAGCTGTCGTCGTTCCAACTGCACGACACGCCCGGCCTGATGCCCGACGTCGGTGTGCTCACCACGCTGAGTCCCGATCATCTGGATCGCTACGCCAGTGTGGCCGACTACTACGCCGACAAGAAGCGACTCTTCGCGAATGCCGTGGTGCCGTCGCAGTGGGTGACCACCGCCGACAGCGCCGACGTCGACGCGCTGGTGGCGGGCATCCCCGGGCATTGGCACCGCCTCTCCGTGCATCGCACCGACGTGGATGGCTACTACCATCGCGGCTCGGGCATGCTCCACGTGTTTGGCGAGCCGCTGGTGGCGCGCGATGCGTTTGCCCTGGCCGGCGATCACAACGTGGCCAACGCGCTCGCGGCATTGCTGGCGGTGATGGCCGCCGACCCGTTGCACCGCATTCCGTCGGCGCGCGCGCAGTTGGCCAAAGCGATCGGCACCTTCGGCGCCCTGCCACACCGGCTCGAGCCGGTGGTCGATCGTCGCGGCATTCTCTGGCTGAATGATTCCAAGGCCACCAACATCGACTCCACCAAGGTCGCGTTGGCCAGCATGTCACGTCCCACCATCGTGCTGCTGGGCGGTCGCCACAAGGGCGAGTCGTACACCGCGCTGGTACCCGAGCTGTTGCGCACTGCCAAGGCCGTGCTCGCGTACGGTGAGGCCGGTGCACTGATCGCGGGCGATCTCGAAGGGCCGCTGCATGGACGTGTACTCGTGGAGCATTGCGGCCCCGACAGCTTCGAGCAGGTGATGACGCGGGCGCGCGCGCTCGCCGTGGCCGGAGACGTGGTGCTGTTGTCGCCCGCCTGCTCCAGCTACGACATGTTCAACAATTATGAGGAGCGCGGCCGCGAGTTCGCGCGCCTCGCGGGTGTCCTGGCGTGAGCGAGCGCGTGAGTGGTGTGATGAGTGGAACCATGACGGGCACGCGGGAACGCTGGCGTATGTCGCTCGAGGCGCGGGCGCTGCTGCTGGTGACCGCCGTGCTCGTGTCCTTCGGGCTGGCGGTGTTGTACAGCGCCAGTGCCTTGCAGGCGATCTCGGCGAACAGTCCCGGGCATTTCTTCGTGCTGCGACAGTTCACCGGCGTGGTCGTGGGCGTGGTGATTTTCGCCGTGTGCGCCAAGGTCGACGCCGAGATCTGGCGTCGGTACGCGTGGCACATCATGGGCATCAGCATGGTGCTGATGCTCATCGTGATCCTGCCTGGCACGGAAGCGATCTCCAAGAGCATGTACGGCTCGCGACGTTACCTCTTCAACGGCTCAATTCAGCCGTCGGAGCTGGCGAAGTTCGCAGTGCTCGTGTGGACGCCGATGCTGCTGGTCAAGAAAGGCGCGGCGGTGAAGCAGTTGGGGAAGGGCCTCATGCCGTTCGCGGTGGTGATCGGCGCGCTCAGTCTGCTGGCGATTCTCGAGCCCGACATTTCCGTGGCCATGATGTTCTGTCTCATCATGGCGGTGCTGCTGTTTGTCGGCGGTGCACGCGTGTCGCACTTCCTGTTGTTCGGTGCGGTCGGCTTGCTGCTCATCGGCTTTCAGGCCTCGCAGAGTTCCTACGTGCGGAAGCGTGTGGAGAGTTTTCTGTCCAAGGAGCAGGAGTCGACGACGCGATCGGCCACGGCCGATCAGCAGTATCAGTCATTCGTCGCGGTGGGCTCGGGCGGCATCGTGGGCGTCGGCTTCAGCCAGGGCAATCAGCAGCGCGGTTGGCTGCCGCTCGCGTACAACGACTTCATCGGCTCCATTGTCGGCGAAGAGTTCGGGTTCCTCGGGCTCGGTGGGCTCACGCTCGCCTTTGCACTGTACGGGTGGCTCGGCTTCCGCATCGCGAGGCGGGCCCGAAGTCCGTTCACGGCGCTGCTCGCCATCGGGATCACGTTCGTCACGGTGTTCACCGCGTTCATTCACCTGGGCGTGGTGATCGGTCTCTTGCCGAATACCGGACTGACGTTGCCCTTCGTGTCGTACGGACGCTCCAACCTCGTGCTGACGCTGGCGATGACCGGTATCCTGGTGAACATCGGCAGCGATCGCGAGCGCGTGTATGGTGCCAGTGCGACCGACCCCCTGGTGGCGATGGCATGACGTCGCCTCGCGCGACCCGTGTTTTTTTCGCGGGCGGTGGTACCGGTGGACACCTGTATCCCGGCCTCGCGATCGCGCGGGCGTTGGTGAAGCAGGCACCGCACGTCGAGCCGCACTTCATCGGCGCACACCGCGGCATCGAACGCGATGTGCTGCCGACCACGGAGTTCGCCTTCACGCTGCTCGACCTGCATCCGCTGTATCGTCAGGCGCCATGGAAGAATTGGCGTACGATCGTGGGCGCCGTCGGTGCGTGGCGTGAGATCACGAAGCTCGCGGCGCCGAATGCCCCGCGCGCCGTGATCGGCACGGGCGGCTACGCGGCGGGCGTGGCGCTGGCGTGGGGGCGCGCGCATGGCGTGCCCACGATGCTGCACGAGCCCGATTCGCATCCGGGGCTCACCACGCGCACTTTCGCGAAGGGCGCCAAGTCGCTGTTCCTCGGCTTTCCCGAAGCGGCGAATCGGCTGTCGGTAGGCGCGAACACGCAGGTGCTGCCGCTGGGGTGCCCGATCGAGCCGCCGCCGACGTCGCCCCGATCGCGAGCCGAGGCGCGTGCGGTGTGGGGACTCCCGGACAACGCCTTCGTCGTGCTCGTGGTGGGCGGCAGTCAGGGGGCGCGCGCGTTGAACGATGTCGTCGCCGCCTGGACCGCGCAGGGACTTCCCGAGGGCGTCGCCGTGATCTGGGCGACAGGGAAGCAGCAGGCAGCGGCGTATCTCGACCGCGAATCAGGGATGGTTCGGGTGCGACCGTATCTGGCTCCGATTGCCGATGCGTACGCCGCCGCGGATCTCGCCGTCACGCGCGCCGGCGCGATGACGATCGCGGAGTTGTGCGCCTGGGGCATTCCGTCGCTGCTGGTGCCGTTGCCCAGCGCGGCGCAGGATCACCAGACGCACAACGCACAGGCCACGCAGGCCGCAGGGGCCGCGCGCTACGTGCCGCAGCGCGATTTCACCGTGGCGTCGCTTGACGCCGCCGTGCGGTCGCTGCGGGACGATCCGTCAGCACGGGCCGCTATGCATCAGGCGGCGCTGCAGCGCGCCCGTCCCGCCGCCGCCGCCGACATCGCCCGATCGGTCATCATGACCCTCGGCCTCGATGCCGTGGGGATCGGCTGATCGCCTCGCCATATTGTAGCCATGTCTGCGCCGCATACCCGCCCCGATAACGCCGAATCCGGCCCCCGCGCTCCGTCGCTGACGGCCGCCATTCTGCTCGATCGCAGCGACCCGCATCCGGTGCATTTCATCGGGATCGCCGGTGCGGGCATGAGTGCGCTGGCTGAACTGCTGGCCCGTCGCGGCGTGCGCATTCAGGGCACCGATGCGAATCCGCTCGGCGCCCCCGATCTTGCGCGCTATGGCATCGCCGTGGCTGCGCACGATGCCGCCCTGGTGGCCGGCGCGCGCGCCGTGGTCTACTCGTCGGCGATCGCGGCGTCGCATCCGGAAATGGTCGCGGCACGTACCGCCGGCATTCCACTCGTGCGACGCGCCGAAGCGCTGGCCGATGCCGTCAGCGGCGGGACACTGGTCGGTATCGCCGGCACCCACGGCAAGACCACCACCACCGTGATGACGACCGAAGCGCTCACCGCCGCCGGTCGCGAACCCACTGGCGTGGTGGGAGGCCGTGTCGAGCTCTGGGCCGGCAACCTGCGCTTGGGCGGCGACACGTATGTGGTCGAAGCCGATGAATACGACCGCTCGTTCCTCGCGCTCGATCCCGCGGTGGCCGTCGTGCTCAATGTCGAAGCCGATCATCTCGACATCTATCGCGATCTCGACGACATCATGCGCACGTTCGAGCAGTACCTCGCACCGGCGCGCGTGGTGGTCCGATGCGCCGACGACGATGGCGCGATGGCTCTGCGCATTGCATCGCGACACGAGGTGATCGCGTACAGCGCCACGGCGCCCGGCACCGCACCGTCATCGCACGCGGCCGATGCGCGGCTCGTGGCCGGCGACCTCGTGCTCGACGCGATGGGCTCGCGCTTCCAGGCGCGCTTCGACGGCGAAGACCTGGGACTCGTCCAGCTCTCGGTGCCGGGGCTGCACAACGTGCGCAACGCGCTCGCCGCGCTGGGCGCCGGGCTTGCCCTCGGCTGTACCGTCGCGGCCATGGCACCGGGACTCGCTGCGTTTCGCGGCGTCGAGCGCCGGTTTCAGCGTCTGGGATCGGTGCAGGGCATCGACGTGGTCGATGACTACGCGCACCACCCCACCGAAGTGCGCGCGACGATCGCGGCCGCGCGTCATGCCTTCCCCGGTCGTCGGCTCGTGCTCGCGTTTCAGCCGCACTTGTACTCGCGCACCCGCGATCTGCAGGTCGATTTCGCCGACGCGCTGAGCGCCGCCGATGTGCTCCTGCTCTGCGACATCTACGGCGCGCGCGAAGCGCCCGATCCCACCGTCACCTCGGCGCTCATCGGCGACCGCGTCACGGCGGGAGTGCTGCAGTGGCACGGCCCGCGAAGCGACGCCGCGGCTGCACTGCGTGCGGTCGTTCGCGACGGCGACGTAGTGGTGACCATGGGCGCCGGTGATATCACCAAGACGGGTCCCGAACTGCTCGAGGCGCTGCGCGGCTGATGGCCACCGCCGCGTTCGCGCCCGGTACGTCGTCGGCGAAGAAGACGTCGCCGAATGTGACACCGAAGGCGGCACGGCCCACGTGGCTGCGCTGGGTTCGCGGTGTGGGCTTTGTGCTGGCGGTCGGTGTCGTCGTGGGCGCGCCGTGGTGGGGCCCGCTCGCGCTCGCACGGCTCGACTACTTCCACGCCCGTCGCGTGGTCTTCGAAGGCGTGCGCTACGCCCGTCCGACGGAGCTGATCGCGCGGCTCAAGGTGGACACGCTGCAGTCGGTGTGGCAGCCGCTCGAGCCGCTGGTCGAACGCGTCGCAGGGCATCCTATGGTGGCGTCCGTGCTCGTGGAGCGGCAGCTGCCCGGCACGCTGCTCATTCGCGTGGTGGAACGCGAGCCGGTGGCCTACGTGCCGCGCAAGGGACGACTCGAGCCGGCCGATGCGACCGGACGCCCCCTGCCGATCGACCCCGCACGCTATCCGCTGGATGTGCCTGTAGCCGCCTCGGCCGACAGTGCGCTCTTGCACCTGTTGGACGGTCTGCGCAAGGACGCGCCGCGACTCTATGCCCGTGTTTCGCATGGCGAGCGGGTCGGAACGGAGGAAATGCGCTTCAAATTGGGCGGCGTCACCGTGCGAACCACCTCCGACGTGACCGTAGCGCGCTTCAAGGACATATTACCTGTGGAAGCGGACCTCGCGCGGAATCATCTGCGTGCGGTGGAGCTCGACCTCCGCTTTCGTGACCAGGTGATCGCCAGACAGCCATGACTTCCGAACCCATTGTCGCCGCCCTCGATATCGGCACCGCGCACACCACGGCTATCGTCGCGGCGGTGCACGGCGATCTGCCGCGCACGCCGACGCTGCGCGTGCTCGGGGTAGGGAATACCCGCACGATGGGCCTGCGCCGCGGTGTCGTCTCCGACATCGAGGAGGCCACGCACTCCATTCGGAAGGCCGTCGAAGAAGCCAGTCGCGTCGCCGGCGTGTCGCCCGACTCGCTCTACGTCGGCATCGCCGGTGAACACGTGCGCGCGATGTGCTCCACGGGTGTCGTGGCGATCAGTGGCAACGAAATCATGCGCACCGATGTCGATCGCGTGAACGAAGTCGCGCGCGCGATGGCGATTCCGCAGGACCGCGAGCTGCTGCACGCGATCCCGCAGGAATATCGCGTCGACAAAACCGACGGGATCCGCGATCCTGTCGGCATGATCGGCACGCGCCTCGAGACGGAGATGTACCTCGTTACGATCGGCAGCTCGCCGGCGATGAACCTGCGCAAGAGCATCGAACGCGCCGGGTACAAAACGCGTGAGCTCGTGCTCGAGCCGCTGGCCAGTGCGCTGGCCGTGCTCACCGAAGAAGAGAAGGAGCTTGGCGTCATCCTGCTCGAACTCGGCGCCGGCACCACCGATCTCGCCGTGTTTCACGAAGGGAAGATCCGGCATCTCGGCACGATCCCGTACGGCGGCAACGCGGTGACCAGTGATCTCGTGCAGGGACTCGGCATCACGAACAACGACGCCGAACAGCTCAAGGAAGCCTACGGCTGCGCGTACGAGCCGATGGTCGATGCCGAGCAGGTGATCGCCATGCCGGCGTCCGCGTCGCACGGGGAACGGCACATCTCGCGCGAACTGATGACGCACATCATTCATCAGCGCATGGACGAGATCTTCGACAAGGTGCAGCGCGAGGTGCAGACCGCAGGGTTCGCCGGTCGACTCAATGCGGGCATTGTGCTCACCGGTGGCGGCGCGGCGCTCGAGGGCGTGAGCGAGCTGGCCGCCGATGTGTTCGGGCTCGGGGTGCGCGTAGGTGTCCCCGGCGACAAAGTCGGCGGCCTCGTTGAGCAGATCGCCGAACCGCGTTTCGCGACGGCGGTCGGTCTCGCGCTGTACGGGGCGCATCGCGTCGCGCTGGGTGGCGTCATCGCGCGCCGGCCATCGCTCACGGGCGCCGGCGTCGACAAGCTGGCCACTCGCGTGAAGACCTGGTTGCAGGACTGGTTCTAACGGAACAGCGAAGTAAGGAGTAAGAGGTACGGGGTACGGAGACGGCTGTCTCGGTGCCCCGTACTCGCTTTCGCCCTACTCCGTACTCCGTACTCCGTACTTCTTACTCCTTACTTTCAGGAGCTTTTCGTGATCGACGTCGGTCTCTCCCGTTTCCGAGCCGTGCGCCACGCGCTCATGCGCCATGCGCTATTGCTCGGATTCGCGCCCTTCGCCTCGTTGTCTGCCCAGCAGCTCACGACCGAAGCGCGTGATCCCAATCAGAAGCAGGATCCGACGTTCGCGCAGAACTACCAGGAGTGGCTCGCCAATCCGAAGCACGGCAGCCCGCTGGTGGATCACCTGCCGCTGGTGGCGGGCATTCCCACACCACGCGATGTGCTCGGCTACCACATCGGCGCGCCGCGCAAGCTCACGTACTATGCCGATCAGCTGAAGTACTACCGCGCGCTCGCGGCCGCGTCGCCGCGCGTGAAGATCGAAACCATCGGTCGCTCCGACGAAGGCCGTGAGCTCGTGGTGGTCTGGATCTCGTCCGAGGCGAACATGCAGCGTCTCGACCAGAACCGGAAAAACCTCGCCAAGATCGCTGATCCGCGCGGGATGACCGAAGCGCAGGTGAAGGCGGTACTGGCCGACACGAAGCCGCACTACCACTTCATGGGCGGCTTGCACAGCGGCGAAACCGGTCCGTCGGAAATGCTGATGGAGCTGGCGTATCGCCTCGTCACGGAGACGTCGCCGCTGATCAGCCAGATTCGCGAGCAGCTCTACGTGTCGATGACGCCGGCGGCTGACGCCGATGGTCGTGACCGCAACGTGGACTGGTTCTTCCGCGGCCTCGACATGGCGGCGGCCATTCCGGCGCCGGCGATCGCACCGGCCGCCACGCCCGCACCGGCCGCGGCCGCTGCGGGTGATACGACGCGTCGGGCGCCGACGGCTGCACCGGCTGGTCCCCCCGCAGGCGGTGGGGGCGGTGGCTTCGGCGGCGGCGCGGGTGTGCCGTACTGGGGCAAGTATGTGTACCACGACAACAATCGCGACATCAACATCAAGCTGATTCAGATGCGCGCGATCATCGATTGGTACTTCACGGCGTATCCGCCGATCATGCACGATCTGCATGAAGCGCAGCCGCTGCTGTACACGTACACGGGCGGCCCGCCGCAGAATCCGAATCTCGATCCGATCCTGTTCGCCGAACTGCCGTGGTTCGGCAACTGGGAGATGGCGCAGATGACGAAGTGGGGCATGCCGGGTGTGTACACGCATGCGTTCATGGACGGCTGGTCGCCCGGCTATCTGGGGTCGGTGGCGTACAACCACAACGGTCTCATGAAGATGTACGAGACGCAGTCGGGTCGTGACCTCGACAGCACGGCGATGGCCAACGCGCGCAGCGGCATCGCCAGTGGCGCGCCGGCCCCCGGCGGCGGTCTCGGTGGACGCGCCGGTGCGGTGCCCACCGGTCGTGGAGGCGCGCAGGATCGCGAGTGGTATCGTGGCAATCCGATCGGCTTCAACGACATCGCCACCTTCACGCGGCGCTCGAACACGAACTACATGCAGACCGGCGTGTTGTCGGCGCTGCAGCTGGCCTCGATGTTCCCGGCCACGGTGCTCGAGAACTTCTACATCAAGACGCGCAACAGCATCGAAGAGGGCAAGGTGAAGGCGCCGTACGGGTTCGTGATTCCGCTGCAGCGCGACATGACGCGCGTGGCCGAGTTCGTGAATCTGCTGCGCGTGCAGCGCATCGAAGTGGGGCAGGCCACCGCGCCGGTGAAAGTCGGCGCGATCACCTATCCGGCGGGCTCGTATGTCATCAAGCGCGATCAGCCGTACGGTCGTCTCGCCAAGAATCTCATCGAGCGGCAGCAGTATCCGGACGCGCGTCTGAACACGTACGACGACAGCGGCTGGTCGATGGGTCTGGCCATGGACGTGGACGTGGTCGAGATCGCCGACGCGAGCATTCTCAAGGCCGCCGTGTCACCGGTGGACAAGATCGTGCTCAAGGGCAACACGCGCGGCAGTGGCAATGCCGCCATCGCCGTGGCGCACACGGGCTCGAACAACATGGTCACGCTGCGCTACCTGCTGCGCGCGGTGCCGATGAAGGTGGCGGAGAAGCGCTTCGCCGCCGGCGACACGACGTTCCCGGCCGGTTCGTTCGTGGTCGACGGCAAGTACGCGCCGCGCGTACGCGCGTTGGTGGATTCGCTCGGCCTCACGGCGGCGATGATGGGCAGCGTGCCTGCCGTCGCCATGCACGACGCCGATGTGCCGCGCGTCGCGATCTACTCGCAGTGGAGCGGCACCCAGAATCTCGGCTGGTATCGTCTCACGTTCGACGAGTTCAAGATTCCGTACGACTTGATCTACAAGGAGCGCGTGGTGCAGGGGAACCTGCGGAAGGACTACGACGTGATCCTGATGGCCGAGCAGAACCTGAGCCGGCAGACGGTGATGCAGGCCCCGGCGGCGCGTGCGCAGCCGTATCTCAAGAACGACAAGTACAAGTTCCTGGGCATGTACGGCGAGACGAAGGATCTCACGGGCGGCTTCGGCCAGCCGGGTGTCGACGCCTTTGCGTCGTTCCTCGCGTCGGGCGGCACCCTGATCGCGATCGGCGAGTCGGCGCGACTGCCGATCGAATTCGGCTGGGCGCGCACGGTCGACAAGGTCACCGTGCCGGGGCTCACGTCGCAGCGTCCGCTGGTGGAAGCCACGATCACCCGTCCGGAGCATCCCGTGTTCTACGGGTTCGGCAAGACGGTGATTCCGGTGAAGTACGTGGGCGGCACGCCGTTCAAAGTCGGCATCGCCGACGAGGGCAATGTGCTCGCGCGCTATGTGGGTGGTGACAAGGCCGTGCTCTCGGGCCTCATGACCGGCGCCGACTCACTCAAGTCGCGTCCGTTCGCGGTCGACGTGCCGGGCGCCGTGAAGGGCAACGGTCGCGTGCTCATGTTCGCCAACAACCCGATCTATCGTTGGCAGAACCATGGCGAGTTCAACATGGTGTTCAACAGCATCATCAATTGGAACGACGCCGGCGGTGCGGCGGAGACGAAGCCGGCGGCGGCCACGGCCCCGGCGGGCAGCCGGTAGTCCGACACCGTAGAACCGATCACGCAGAGCAGGCAGAGAGCGCAGAGAACGCAGAGAGCATTTTTTTTGACTCTGCGGCCTCTGCGCTCTCTGCGCCTCCGCGTGATCTGTTCGCCGAAACGGCGGCCGCCTCAAGCGTCTGTTCAGCGGCCCCATTCGCAATTGTCACAAGCCGTCGAAATGATGTGCATTGTGGATAAAACCGGGCCCGTTTCACGCGCCTCGAAGTCGTGACGAATCCGTCCAACTTCAACGGATTTCACGGGTTGCGCTGCACCCTCGAATGTGTATTCTAGGGAAGCTTTCGCATCATGCGGCATGATCTTCCACATCCCTGAGAGTCCGTGCGCGGACCGCCGACGTCGGCGGAGCTCGCTGCAAAGGACTCGTGGTGACCCAGCCTGCTGCCGGGTTGCTGTGCGAACCACCCTGAGCCCGTAAAGCCCCGTATGGAGCTCCCCCGCATGACCTTCGAGTTCGAAGAGAGCGCTTCCCAGAACGCCCGCATGAAGGTCGTGGGCGTGGGCGGCGGTGGCGGCAACGCCGTCAACCGCATGATCGAGGAACACCTCGAGGGCGTCGAGTTCATTTCGGTGAACACCGACGCGCAGGCGCTCATGAACTCCAAGGCCGACGTCAAGATTCAGATCGGCAAGAAGCTCACGCGCGGACTCGGCGCCGGCGCTCGCCCCGAAATCGGGCGTCAGGCCATCGATGAAAACCGCGAAGACACCAAGCGCGTGCTGGGCAACGCCGATCTCGTGTTCGTCACCTGCGGTATGGGTGGCGGTACGGGTACCGGTGCGGCGCCGGTGATCTGCGAACTCGCACGGGAAGCCGGCGCGCTCACCGTCGGTATCGTCACGCGGCCGTTCCTGTTCGAAGGACGCAAGCGGATGCGCCAGGCGGAAGAAGGCATCGCCGAAATGCGCAAGCACGTGGACACGATGATCATCGTGCCCAACGAGCGACTGCTCGCCGTGGTCGGCAAGGGCATCCCGTTTCACGAGGCGCTCAAGAAGGCCGACGAAGTGCTGTTGCACGCGACCCAGGGCATCTCGCTGCTCATCAGCGAAACCGGCCTCGTGAACGTCGACTTCGCCGACGTGCGCACCGTGATGCAGAACGGCGGCTCGGCGCTCATGGGCACCGGCATCGGCCGCGGGGAAAACCGCGCCATGGAAGCCGCCCAGCAGGCCATTGCCTCGCCGTTGCTCGACAACGTGTCGATCTCCGGCGCGACCGGCGTGCTCGTCAACATCACCGGCGGCGAAGATCTCACCCTCGGTGAAGTCACGCAGATCAACGACATCGTGCACGATGCCGTCGGCGACAACGCCGAAATCATCTTCGGCGCCGTGCATGAGCCCGCCATGATGAACGAGATCCGCGTTACGGTCATTGCGACCGGATTCGACCGGCAGATGCAGGGAGGCGCCGGCAATGGCGTCGTCCGCAATGTGCCGCTCGGCACAACGGCCCCTTCCGCTGTCAATCCGCCGGCTGCATCTTTTCCTCCTGCAGCGGCTGCCAAGTCCCCGGCGGTGCTTCCGTTCCCCACGCGGGACCGGCCCGCTCCGAGACCTGTGGCCGCCCCCGCTCGTCCTGCTTGGGAAGGGGCGCCACCACGGCCGCCTCGCGTTCCTCCGATCTCCCCGTCGCCCAGCACTGAGCTCGACGACATGGAAATCCCGACGTTCATACGGAGACAGATGGATTGACCAGCGCTCGCGCACGGCTCCTGATGGCTACCCTTTGTGCCGGTATCGGAGCCACCGCTATTGCGTTGGGACGTCCTGTCCCCGAACGCCCCGCAGCGACAGTGCTCGCTGCGGGGTCTCGTGTTTCTGTCGCGTCGAAGTGGCGCGTGCGGGTCGACACAGTCAAACGGGGTGAGCCGCTCGTCGCCGTGCTGGAACGTGCGGGTGTCCCGCGCGACGAAGCCACCCGCGTGTTGCTCGAGTCGCAGGCAATCGACGCCCGGAAAATCCGCGCCGGCACGACGATCACGTCCAGGGTCAGCCCCGACTCCGGCGCCTCCGAAGTCGTCCTGCAGCTGGCCATCGATCGCCTGGTGCGCTTTACACGCTCCGCTGCGGCCGGTTCGCGGTCGGGATGGCTGGAGAAAGAAGAGACGCTGCCTTGGACCACCGACACGGTCGTCGTTGGCGGCGTCGTCACGTCGACACTCACGGGCGCCATCGCGCAGGGGGCCGATGCGTTTCCGGCCAATGTGCGCAGTGAAGTCGCGTACGCCCTCGCCGACATCCTCGAGTACCGTGTCGACCTGAGCCGCGATCTGCGCGAAGGCGATACGATCAAAGTGCTCATGGAGCGCCAGCGCGCGCCCAACGGGGCTGTCCGCCCCGGCGAAGTCATCGCCGCCCGACTGACCGTCGATGGACGTCGCGTGGAAACCATGCGATTCGCGCAGGGCGCCAAGAGCTCGTATTTCGACGGCGAAGGCAAGTCGATGCGCGCCGCGTTCCTGCGTGCACCGCTCGCGTTCCGCCGCATCTCGAGCGTGTTCGGCCTGCGTCGTCATCCGATCCTCGGCACCGTGCGCGCGCATCAGGGCATGGACTACGCCGCCGCCCGCGGCACGCCCGTTCGTGCGCTGGGCGATGGTGTCGTGATCTTCGCCGGATGGAAGGGCGGCTATGGCCGCGTGCTCGAGATTCGGCATCGCAATGGCTTCGTCACGCGCTACGGCCATCTCAACGGCTTCGCTCCCGGCATCCGCCGTGGCAGCAATGTCTCGATCTCGCGCACGGTCGCGTTCGTGGGTACCACGGGACTCTCGACGGCGCCGCACCTGCATTTTGAAGTGCTCGTGAACGGCAAGCACCGTGATCCGCGGGTCGCCCTGCGCAACGTCACCGGTGAGCCGCTCGCCTCGGGACAGCGTGCCAGCTTCGAAGACCTCAAGGCGCGACTTTTCGCCCGTCTCGATGGCCCCCGTGCCGCGAGCACGGCGGCGGCGCCGGTGGTCACGCGCGTCGCCGGCGACTGAACTGATCGGCATCGTTCCGCGTAAAGGGCAAAGAGGCTTCGGCTTCTTTGCCCTTTGCCCTTTCTCCTATCGTGCCGATCAATGACGTTACTGTCGTGATTCGCTGGATACTTGCCCTCGCACTCGGCGTTGCCGCGGCCTGGCTCGCCTACGGGCGCGTCGGAACGCTTGCGCGCTCCCGTGCGATCATGCTTGGCGCCCTGCGCGCCCTCGCCGTGACGCTCGTCGCGGCCATTCTGTTCGGCGCCCCCTCCGCGCCGCCTCGACCGGCGACGCCCTTGGTGGCGATCGACGTGTCTGCCTCCTCGCGTCGCGCCGTCGGTGACGAGAACTCCGTGGTCAAAGCGTGGCGCGAACGCCTCGCCGCGGCCGCCAAGCGCGATGCACCCGGCGCCGAGGCGTTCGTGATCGTCGGCGATTCCATCCGCGACATCAGCGCGTCCGACATTGCCACGCTGCGGTCCGATGATCAAAGCTCGCGCGTGCGGGCTGCGGTCGATCGGGCGGCGTCGCTGGGGCGTCCGCTGGTGCTGCTCACCGACGGGGAAGTGGATGACGCTGAGTCGCTCGCCGAAGCGCCGACGGGCTCGATCATTCGCGTGCTCGCGAATACGCCGCGCACCGATGGAGCTGTCGCCGATCTGGCGGTGCCGACCAACGCCACGGCGGGCGATACGATCACCGTGGCGGCTACCGTCACCGCCGGTGCCACCGCGACCCCTGAGGCGCAGTTGCGCGTGATGGTCGATGGTATCGCGCCGGTCGTGATGCCGGTACCGGCATTGGGTGCGCTCACCTCCACGCGCGTCACCACCACGATCGCCCTGCCGCGCGGTGCGCGTTCGGCGATCGTGCGCTCGGTGCTGCTCGTGCCCGGAGACGCCGAGCCGCGCAATGACACGCTGTCCAGTACGATCGACATCGGTGACCGCCCCTCCGCGGTGTTCGTGTCGACCGCGCCTGACCTCGACGTGCGTGAGGCATTGGTGGTGCTGCGCGGCGCCCTCAACGTGCCGACACGGGCCTTCCTGCGCCTCGCACCCGGCGTGTGGCGGGTGGAAGGCTCACTGGCGCCGATCAGCGAGGACGACGTGAAGTTGCAGGCCGGGGCGGCCGGTATGCTCATCGTGCACGGCGATACGACCTGGCGCCCCCGCGCGGCCGCGCGGAGCGCCACCGGCGCGAAGGCGCTCTGGATACCGGCGCCGCCGACGGCGATCGCGCGGGCCGGTGAAATGGCGCGGACGCCCGAGTGGTATGCGTCGGGCGTGCCGGCCTCCCCGCTGGCCGCAGCCCTTGCCGGATTGCCGCTCGATTCGTTGCCGCCGCTGACGCTCGCTGGCCCCGCCCGCGGCACGATGCCCGTGCTCACCGCGCAGTTGGGCAAGCGCGGCGAGGCGGTGCCGGCCATCGCCGCGCGCATCGAGAATGGCGTCCGCACGGTCGTCGTCTCGGGCTCGGGGTACGCCGGCTGGGCACTCCGCGGCGGGCGATCCGCCGAGGCCTTCGGTGCCCTCTGGGGCGCCATCTTTGACTGGCTGGCCGCCGGCCGTGGCGACGTGCGCGCGGCGCGGCCGATCGCATCGCTGATGCGGGCCGGTGATCCGGTGGCGTGGCGTCGCGGCGGGGTCGATTCGATCGTGACCGTCCGACTGAGCCGCCGTGGCGACAGCGTGGTCGACTCGCTCACACTCCGATTCACCGGCTCGAGCTTCGAAACCACGTCACCCGCCTTGGCGGCTGGGGTGTACGACGTGCAGGCCGAAGGCGGAGCCAGTGTGTTGGTGGTGAACGCGTCGCGCGAATGGGTGCCCCGCGCGCCCACCGTGCGCGACGGCGTGCTCTCACGCGGGGCGCTCTCGTCCGATGCCCCGCGACTGGCCGACGCCGGATGGCCGTTCGTGCTCGCCCTGCTGCTGCTCTGCGGCGAATGGATCGGCCGCCGCGCTGGCGGCTATCGCTGATCGTCGCCACTCGTTCGACACTTCGTTTCTCTTCGCCTGGTCAAGAATGGCTCGCCTGTTTCGCCGTAAGGATGAAGCTCCCAAGCGCTCGCTCTGGCAGCGCTTCAAGGACGTCGCGTTCACCGATGTATCGGTGCTCTTCAAGGGCGTCGATGAAGGATCGCTCGAAACGCTCGAGACGCTCCTGATCGAATCCGATTTTGGGGTGACCACGTCGCTGGCCTTGGTGGCCGACGTCGAGTTCCGCGCCAAGCGCGGTGAAGTCAAGACCGAAGCGGAGTTCCGTGGTGCACTGGCCAAGGGCATCGAAGCGTCGCTGCGGAAGGGCAACGCCGACCCGACGCTGCTCCGTGCGGCGAAGGGCCCCACCGTGATCCTCGTGATCGGAGTGAACGGTGCCGGCAAGACGACGTTCATCGGCAAGTTGTCCGCGCAGTTCAAGAAGGAAGGCAAGAAGGTGTTGCTCGGTGCCGCCGACACCTTCCGTGCCGGCGCCATCGACCAGCTGCGTGTGTGGGCGGAGCGCGCCGGGGTCGACTTCGTGGGTGGTGCCCCGGGATCTGATCCCGCGTCAGTGGCGTTCGACGCCGTCGATGCCGGCATGACGCGTGGTGCTGACATTGTCATCGTGGACACGGCTGGACGCCTGCACACGAGTGACGATCTCATGACGGAGTTGCGCAAGATTCATCGCGTGATCATGAAACGGCTTCCCGACGCTCCGCACGAAGTGCTGCTCGTGCTCGACGGCACGATCGGCCAGAACGCGCTCTCGCAGGCGCGCACTTTCTCGGCCGCCGTGCCCGTCACGGGCATCGTGGTCACGAAGCTCGATGGCACCGCCAAGGGCGGCATCGTCGTGGCCGTACACGAGGCGCTCAACGTGCCGATCAAGTTCGTCGGACTCGGTGAGCAGATCGGCGACCTCGAGCCGTTCGATGCGGGAGACTACGCCAAGGAGCTGGTGGAAGCGTGATGGCGTTCGGCGGCGATCGTGACCCGCAGGAGCGGAAGCGACGTCCGCCTGCGCGTCCGGCGCCGAGGCTCACGCTCGACACGCCAGTCACCTATCTGAAAGGCGTAGGTCCGGTGCGCGCCGAGATGCTGGCGCGACTGGGAATCACAATGGCGGGCGACCTGCTGCGCCACGTGCCGCACCGCTACGAAGACGCCAGCACGGTCACGCGCATCGCGCAGGCTGTCGTTGGTGCCGATATCACCGTGCTCGGTCAGGTGATCGCCAAAGGCGTGCTGCCCACGCGCAAAGGACTGCGGGTGTTTCAGGCCGTGGTGCAGGACGCGAGTGGCATGATCGAAGTGGCGTGGCCCGGACAGCCGTTCCTCGACCGCACGATCAACAAGGGCGATTGGCTCCTGTGCACTGGGCAGGTCCGCTTCTTCCACGGTCGCCGGCTCCAGCCGCGCGAGTTCGTGAATCTCGGGCCGGAAGAAGAGGGCACGAACGAAGGGCGCGTGCTGGCCGTGTACCCCAGCACCGATGGCCTCTCGGTGCGCGTGCTGCGCGCGATGGTGCAGCAGCATCTCGATCAGCTGCTGCCGCTGGTGCAGGAGACGTTGCCGCGCGAGATCCTGGCGCAGGCCGACGTGCCGCCGCTGCCGGAAGCGCTGCGGTTGGTGCACCGCCCGACCTCGGTGGCCGAAGCGCTGCGCGGACGCGCCAGGCTCGCCTTCGAAGAGCTGCTCTGTGTGCAGCTGCTGCACCGGAAGGCGAACCAGGTCGCGCGCGAGGCCCGTGGTGGCACCGCCTTCGTGAATCGTCGCGACCTGACCACGAAACTGCGCGCCGTGCTGCCGTACACGCTCACGGGCGCGCAGGTGCGGGCCATTCGAGAGATCGTGGCCGACATGGAGAGCCCGCGGCGCATGCATCGTCTGCTGCAGGGCGACGTGGGCGCCGGCAAGACGGTCGTCGCGGTGTTCTCGGCGCTGTTGGCCATGGAAAACGGCGCCCAGGTCGCGCTCATGGCGCCCACCGAGTTGTTGGCCGAACAGCACGCGCGCAGCATCGGCGCGCTGCTGGCGCCGCTCGGAATTACTCCGGTGCTGCTCACCGGTCGGCTAGGCGCCAAAGAGCGTCGCGCAGCGCTCACGCGATTGGCCTCGCACGAGCCGGTGCTGGCGATCGGCACGCATGCGCTGATTCAGGGCGACGTGGCCTTCGCGAATCTCGGCCTCGCGATCATCGACGAGCAGCACCGGTTCGGCGTCGAACAGCGCGCCACGCTCGGACTGAAGGGCAAGGCCCCCGACGTGTTGCTCATGAGCGCCACACCGATTCCGCGCTCGCTGGCTCTCACGCTCTACGGCGACCTTGATGTGAGCGTGCTGGATGAACGCCCGCCGGGGCGACACCCGATCACGACGGTCGTACGCCCGGAAACAGGGCGGTCGAAAGTGTTCGAGTTCGCGAACACGCAGCTCGACGCTGGACGTCAGATCTATGTGGTGTATCCGCTCATCGAGACGTCCGAGAAGATGGAGCTCAAAGCGGCCACCGTGATGTTCGAGGAACTCGTGAACGGTCCGTTCGCGACACGTCGCGTGGCGTTGCTCCACGGGCGCCTGCCGGCTGACGAGCGCGACGTCATCATGCGCGCGTTCCGGGATGGCGAGGTGGACGTGCTGGTGGCCACGACGGTCATCGAAGTGGGTATCGATGTGGGCAACGCCACGGTCATGATCATCGAGCACCCGGAGCGGTTCGGTCTCTCGCAGCTGCATCAGCTGCGGGGACGCGTCGGACGCGGCGCCGAGCAGTCGTATTGCATTCTCCTCGGCGATGTGGGAGCCGAGGCGGCCGAACGTCTGGGGTTGTTCTCCGGAACCGAGGATGGGTTCGAGATCGCCCGGGCCGACCTGCAGTTGCGCGGCATGGGCGATCTGTTCGGCGCAAAGCAGCACGGGTTGCCGGCCTTCAAGATCGCCGATCCGCTCCGAGACGAGGCGCTCAATGAGACCGCCCGGATGGTGGCGGATCGCCTGCTGAAGGACGACCCCGAGCTCACGGCGCCCTCGCATCAGGGACTTCGCCATGTGCTGACGGTGGGCTATGCCCGCGCGTTGGAGCTGTTCCGGGTTGGCTGAAGATCGCGGGGCGAATTCGATGCGGGAAGGCGGCTCGATCGTGTATCTTCAGAAGGATGGGCGCCGTCGCCCGACCAATAGGGAGTTCGACCTTCGGCCAAGGATGCCGTGGCGCAGGGTTCGGCAGTAGGAGTGCGCGCGGTCAGAGCGGCGCTCGCGGCGGGCGTGCTCGGGTTGGCGGTCGCCGTAGGCTATGATGCGTGGTACCGCAATACACTTATTGCACGCGAGCGGGAACGGGTGCGCGCCAACATGGCGCCGCACGCGCAGGCGCTGGAGAACGCGATCAGTCGTCGCGTCTCTCGTCTGTTGGGACTCAAGGAGTTCGTCGAGCGGCAGCCATCGCTCGGTGAACTGAATCGTACGTTCAATACCTTTGCGGCGGGGCTGCGAATCGCCGCGCCAGGTATCCGCGCGCTGCAGCTCAATCGCCAAGGCCGGATCATCGCGACGGAGCCGATGGCCGATGCCGACCGCTTGATCGGCTACGATCTCCTCAAGGACCCGCGTTCGCCGATCGCGGATGGCGTCCGCCGGGCGCTCGAGTCATCGCGCGTGATCGTGACCGGTCCGATCGAGCTGATTCAGGGTGGGCAAGGGCTGTTGATCCGCCGCCGCCTCGATACGGTGCCGACGAGCTTTCCCGACATCGTCTCCATGGCAGTCGATCTCGCTCCGGTCTTGGACGAGGCGAATCTGATCGCGCCGATGCCGGAGCTGCGAATCGCGTTGCTCGACCGCCAGCGCAAACCGCTGCGCGGCAGCCCCGCCGGCCTCGATGATCCGGCCACGCTGCCGGTGTCCATCATGGACGGCGAATGGACGCTGCTCGGCGAACCCGCGAACGGATGGAACACCTCCGTGGCGAGTGAACTGCGCCCCACCCGGGCCGCCTCGGCGGTGATCCTGCTGCTGCTGATGTGCGTCACCTATCTGATCTTCGGCCGACAGGCGAGGCTCGAGGATGCGGTCGATGAGCGCACGCGCGACATCGAGCGGGCCAACGAGGAGTTGCGACGTGAGGTCGCGGAGCGCGAACGCGTCGAGCAGCAACTGCGGGTGAACGACGAGCGCCTGCAGATCGCGCTCATGAGCGGCAAGATGGGCCTGTGGGGCTACGATCCGATCGAGGGAATCGTCGAGTGGTCGGAACAGTCGCTCGAACTGCTCGGCCTGGCCGGCGAAGCACGCGTGATGACCGGCGACCGGTTTCTCGAACTGATTCCGGCGGCCCTTCGTGACACCGTGCGCGAAGGTATCGCGAAGGCCATGCTGGGGCGTCCGGCGCACGCCGAGTATTCGGTCGCGCAGTCCGACGGCGGCATGCGCTGGCTGTACGTCACGGCGACGCCGCTCACGGACGGTGTCGCTCCCGGCGCGTCGCCCACGCGCATCATTGGCGTGCTGGCCGACATCACCGAGCGGCGCCTTCTCGAAGAGCAGTTGCTGCACTCGCAGAAAATGGAAGCGGTCGGTACGCTCGCCGGCGGCATCGCGCACGATTTCAACAATCTGCTCACGGCCATGATGGGTTTCGCCCAGCTCGCCGACCAGCAGGCTTCGACACTCCTGCAGGACGACGCACCGCTCGCGATGCGCAACGGCATGCGTGATGTGCGGACGGAGTTGACCGAGATCATGAAGGCGGGCGAGCGCGCCGCCATGCTCACCTCTCAGCTCCTGGCGTTCAGCCGGCGGCAGAAGGTCACGCCGACCGAAGTCGATGTGAATGTGGCGGTGCATGACATCGAGCGCATGCTGCAGCGCCTTATTGGCGAACGGCTCACACTCACCACGAGGACGGTGGAGCAGTCTCTCCCCGTAATGGTGGATGCCGGACAGCTGGCACAGGTGCTGGTGAATCTGGTGGTCAATGCGCGCGACGCGATGCCGAACGGTGGCATGGTGCAGGTCTCGACAGACCTGCTTGATCTGGCCGCGGTCGGTGATGGCACGTATGCCGGGGTGCCGGCCGGAGCCTGGGTGGTGTTGACCGTCCTGGACAGCGGGACCGGCATGTCGCCGGAGGTGCAGGCCAGAATCTTCGAGCCGTTTTACACGACCAAAGCAATGGGGGACGGCACCGGGCTCGGTATGTCCACCGTGTACGGCATCGTGCAGCAGGCGGGAGGGCGCGTGCTGGTGGATAGCACGCTCGGGGTCGGCACCACGGTCCGGGTGCTTCTGCCGAGACTGGCGGCGAGAGCGTTGTCGTTGGGAGCCGCGCCGGCGGTAGACCGCCCGACGTCGGAGCTGATTCTCGTGGTGGAGGACGAGCCGGGGCTCCGCCGACTGGTGGCGGAGATCCTCAACCGGCGCGGCTTCCGAGTCCGGGTGGCGGCCGACGGCATCGAAGCGCTGGAGGTCCTCGACGCCGAGCGGGCGCTCCCCAGCCTGGTCATCACCGACGTGGTGATGCCACGACTGGGCGGCCGCGGACTGGCCGAAACGATGACCGCCCGAGGCATTCTGGTGCCCGTCCTGTTCATGTCGGGCTATCAGGCCGGCGAAGAGCTGCCGGACGACGAGACGCATGCCTTCGTGCCGAAGCCCTTCACCCCCGACACGTTGATCGCCAAGGTGCGTCTACTCTTGGAGCGCGAGCGGGCAACGGTGTAGCTTCACGGCTCTCCTTCAACTCGCCGTCCGATGAACCAATCCAGCACCCGTATCGCCGATCTGAAGCACCATGTCGGCGCCGTCGTCACCGTTCGCGCCTGGGCCACCCACCTGCGCTCCAAGGGTAAGGTCGCCTTCGTCGTGGCCCGTGACGGCACAGGCATTCTGCAGGCGGTGCTGGTGAAGTCCGAGGTGCCGGAGGCGTCGTGGAATGCGTTTGCCGAGCTCACACAGGAAGCGTCGGTGGCGCTCACCGGTGAAGTACGGGCCGACGCGCGCGCGCCGGGCGGATTCGAGATGGGCGTGCAGACGCTCGAGGTCATCGGCACGAGTCCGAACGACTATCCGATTCAGCCGAAGGAGCACGGCATCGACTTCCTGCTCGACAACCGCACCTTCTGGCTGCGCAGTCAGCGTCAGGTGGCGATCATGCGCGTGCGGCACGAGCTGGAGCAAGCGGTGCACGACTTCTTCTACGCGCGCGATTTCATCCGCTGCGACACGCCCATTCTCACGGCCGCCATCGGCGAACGGGCCGGCCTGTTCAGCACCGACTACTTCGAGGAAGGCACGGCTTACCTCGCGCAGACGGGGCAGCTGTACGGCGAGGCCCTCGCCGCGGCGATGGGTCGTATCTACACGTTCGGCCCGACGTTCCGCGCCGAGAAGTCGAAGACGCGCCGTCACCTCACCGAGTTCTGGATGATCGAACCGGAGATGGCGTGGTACGATCAGGACGACAACATGGACCTGCAGGAAGCGTTCGTGCGCTACCTCGTGGAGCGGGTGCTGGAGCGTCGTCAGGAAGAACTGAAGGTGCTCGAGCGCGACACGAGCAAGCTCGATTGCGTATCGCAGCCGTTCGTGCGTCTCGACTACGGTGACGCGGTGAAGCTCGCGCAGGGGAAGGGCAGCGACATCGTGTGGGGCGATGACCTCGGCGCGCCCGACGAAGCGCTCATCGTCGACGAGTATCAGCGCCCGGTGTTCGTGGTGAACTATCCGAAGGAAGCGAAGGCGTTCTACATGAAGGAGAACCCCCTCGATCCGCGCACCGTGCGCTGCGCCGACTTGCTGGCGCCGGAAGGCCGCGGGGAAATCATCGGCGGCTCACAGCGCGAAGACGACTACGACAAGATCCTCGCGCGGCTCACGCACGAGGGTCTCCCGGTCGACGCGTACGGCTGGTATCTCGATCTGCGCAAGTACGGCACGTTCACGCACTCGGGCTTCGGCCTCGGCCTCGAACGCACGATCGCCTGGATCTGCGGCATCGAGCACATCCGCGAAGTGATCGCGTTCCCAAGAATGATGGGACGGCTGGCACCGTAACGGCGAAGTAGGGAGTACGGAGTATGGGGTAGGGAGTCGACTCCGTACCCCCTACTTCTTACCCCTTACTCTGCTTTTTTCACCGCGTCCCAGTACCGGTCCTGGTCCTCCAACGACAGCGCCGTCAGCTCCACGCCGTCCGCCGTCGCCAGCGCTTCCATCGCCGCGTAGCGTCGCACGAACTTCGCGTTCGTGCGGTCGAGGGCCAGCGCGCCGTGCACGCCCGTCTTGCGCGCGAGATTCACGACGGCGAACAGCAAGTCGCCCAGCTCGGCTTCGAACAGGTCCTGATCGGCCACCGTGCCTTCGGGACTCACGTGGGCCGCCAGCTCCTCGATCTCCTCGCGCACCTTCTCCAGCGGGCCGAGGGCATTGGGCCAGTCGAAACCGACACCGGCGGCCCGGTCCTGCAGTCGATGGGCGCGATGCAGCGAGGGCAGCCCCGACGGCAAGCCGTCTTCGAGCGTGCTGCGCTTGGCCTTCTCGGCTTTCATCGACTCCCAGCTGCGCTTGATGCCGTCGCCATACAGGTGCGGATGCCGTGCGTGCATCTTGGTCACCAGTGCACCGGCCACGTCCTGCATCGTGAACGCCCCGCGCTCCTCCGCCACCACCGAGTGGAACAGCACCTGCAGGAACAGGTCGCCGAGCTCGTCACGCAGGGTCGCGTCGTCGCCCTGGGCGATGGCGTCGTCGACCTCGTGCGCTTCCTCGATCAGGTACGGGCGGAGCGAGCTGTGCGTCTGCGCCCGGTCCCATTCGCAGCGGGCCCGCAGATCCCGCATCAGGGCCAGCGCGTCGTCCATCGTCCGTTGCATCGCTTCTCCGTACGTCGTTGGCTGCTTAGGATGTGCGAGTGACCGCGTCAATATATCCCGCCACCGATCGCGCCTGGCTCGACGTTGATCTCGAGGCGGTGCGCCACAACGTGCGTCAGCTGCGCGTGCGGGCTGGCGTGCCGCTCATCGTGATGGTCAAGGCAAATGCGTACGGTGTCGGTGCCGTCATGGTGAGCCGCGCGCTGGGCGTGCCCTTCGATCGCACGCCGGCGGCCGCTGATGCCCCGTGGGGGCTCGGTGTGGCCTCGCTCGACGAAGCGGCTGAACTCCGCGATGCCGGGTGCCGTGGCCGCATTCTGTGCCTCACGCCGTTATTGGCGTCGGAGTTGCCGCGTGCCCATGCCCTGGGCGTGCGGCCGGCCCTGCATCGCGTTCCCGACATCCGCGCCTGGGCTGCGGCCGGGCAGGGCGGTGAACTGCGGCCGTACCATCTCGCGGTCGACACCGGCATGGCGCGCGCCGGTGTGCGCTGGGATCAGGTCGAAGAACTCCGCGACGTGCTCCGCCAGCATCCCCCCGAGGGAGTGTTCACGCACTTCCACTCAGCCGACGAAGACATCGACTCCCGCGACGAGCAGGACGCCCGGTTCGTCGACGCCATGCTGGCCCTTGGAGACGCCCTGCCGCCCGCCGTGCTGCGGCACAGTGACAACAGCGCCGGGATCGCCAGTCGCACACGTCTCTCGCCTGGTTCGCTGGCCCGTCCCGGCATCGCCGTGTACGCCGGTATGTTCAGCGAGTTGCTCGGGCTGCGGCAGGTCGTGCATTTACGGGCCCGCGTCATCGACCTCCGCGATGTCGCCCCCGGCGAGACCGTGAGCTACGGTGCCACCTGGGCGGCCGCGCGGCCGTCGCGTATCGCCACGATCTCGGCGGGGTATGCCGACGGATATCGACGGCAACTGTCCAATCGCGGCGAGGTTCTGATCGGTGGGGTACGCTGCCCGGTCGCGGGTCGTGTCACCATGGACATGATCATGGTCGACGTGACCGACGTGCCGTGCGCCGTCGGTGATGTCGCCACGCTGATCGGCACGGACGGGACGGCCACGGTCAGCACGGAACAGGTGGCCGACCTGGCCGGTCTGTCACCCTACGAACTGCTGGTCGGACTCGCGCTGCGCGTGCCGTCCCGACCACTCTCACCCAACCCGTCATGACCGAATCCACGAACCGCCGCGCCTTGATCCTGGTGCTCGACGGCGTCGGCTGTGGCGAGGCGCCGGATACCGCGGCCTACGGCGACCGTGGCAGTGACACGATCGGCAACGTGGCCCGGGCGGTCGGCGGTCTCGACCTGCCCAACATGGCGCGATTGGGCCTGGGCAATATCGCGCCCATCGAGGGCGTCGAGGCGGCGGTACACCCCATCGGTGCCTGGGGCACGCTGATCCCCCGGTCCTCGGGTAAGGACTCGACGACCGGACACTGGGAGCTTGCCGGACTCCATCTCGCGAAGCCATTCCCGACCTATCCGCAGGGGTTTCCCCCCAGCGTGATCGAGGCGTTCGAGCGGGCGACGGGTCGTCCAGTGATCGCCAACTGCGTGGCGAGCGGGACGGCGGTGATTGCCGATTTCGCGGAGCAGGCCCGCGAGACCGGCGCGTGGATCGTCTACACCTCGGCCGACTCGGTTTTCCAGATCGCGGCTCACGAGGAGTGGATCCCCCTCGAGGAGCTGTATCGCGCCTGCGAAATCGCGCGCGCGCAACTCGTCGCGCCGCATGATGTCTCGCGGGTCATCGCCCGTCCGTTCGTGGGAACTTCGGGGGCGTGGAAGCGTACCGCCAACCGGCGAGACTACTCCATCCAGCCGCCCGGCGAGACGCTGCTCGATGCCCTCGCCGCGGCGGGAATTCCGCGGGCCGGGGTCGGGAAGGTGGACGACCTGTTTGCCGGACGCGGCATCACATCCCGACACACGGTGGACAACGCGGACGGGGTCTCGGCCCTCCTCGAGTGGCTGAATTCGGCTCCTCGTGGGTTCTGCTTTGCCAATCTGGTAGATTTCGACCAGTTGTTCGGGCATCGCAACGATGTCCATGGTTTTCAGGGGGCGCTCGAAGCGTTCGATCGCGCCCTGCCCAGCTTGCTGGCTGCACTTCGGGAGGACGACCTGCTCTTCATTACCGCCGATCACGGCAACGATCCGACGACGCCATCCACCGACCACGCGCGCGAGCGCGTGCCGTTGCTGGTGGCCGGCGCACGCGTGCGTGGTGGGAGCGTGGGCGAGCGGGATACGTTCTCTGATCTGGGCGCCACGGTTGCCGAATGGTTCGGTCTGTCGTGGCGCGGTCGCGGCACGTCGTTTCTGCCGGACCTGTTGCACGCATGAGCATCGCCCATCTGCGCACCGCGGCAGACGCGGCGCGCGCCAATGCGTGGTGCCCGTATTCGCACTATCCCGTGGGAGCCGCGCTGGAGACGGACGATGGGCGCGTGTACGCGGGCTGTAACGTGGAGAACGCGTCGTATCCGGCGGGGATCTGTGCGGAGCGCGTCGCGCTCGGTGCTGCCATCGCCGATGGGGCGCGTCGTTTTGTACGCATTGTGATCACGTCGGCGGCCGCGGCCCCGACGCCACCGTGTGGAATCTGTCGACAGGCGCTGGTGGAGTTCGCCCCAGCGCTCGAAATCTTCGCCGTGACGCCCGATGGGCTCACGGCGTGCTGGTCGCTGGCGGAACTGTTGCCCGCGCCATTCACGCCTGCTTCGCTCGAGAATGCCTGAGCGCGTTCGCTTTACCTCGTGGCCGCGTTTGCGCAGCCCTCTCCTGATCTGTGGACTCGTGCTCGCGGCCGTCACGGCCGCAGCGTGCACGGAGTCCCTCGACGGTGGCGCTGCCTGCCCGTCGTTGTGTCCATCGAAGGCGGAGTCCTTCCGCGACACCATTGTCGATGCGGTCGTCCTCGACAGCTCGCTCGCCGGCTATCCGGCGCTCGGCTTGTCGCCGTACATCCTGATCGCCAATCGCCCCGACACCGTCGTCACCAGCGCCATCCTGCGCTTCGATGCGCTGCCGACGGTGTTCAGTGCGAACAAGGGCACCACGGTCGACTCCATCACCGCGGTCGACTCGGTGTATCTGCGTTTCCCGCTCGATAGCACGGGACGCCGCGGCACCACGCCCGTGACGCTCGAAGTGTACGACGTGGATACCACGGCATCCGATTCCGTCACGTCGGTGGTGCGGTCGCTGTTCCGTCCGGATCGGCGGATCGGCAGTTTGGTGTTCACGCCGTCGGCGATCGGTGACTCGATTCGCATTCCGTTCTCCAAGACGGTGATGGCGGCCAAGATCGCCGCGAAGGGACGCCTGCGACTGGGCGTGCGTATTCGCGGTGGATCGGGACAGCTCCGCGCGGTGGCGTTCGTCGGCGGCGCCGGTGCCCCCACGGTCGTCTTCGATCCGAGCACCGATACCACGTACGCGCCGCAGCAGATTTCGCCCAGCACGATCATATCGAATTCCACTGCCGACGCGGAACTCGCGTATGCCGTGTACATGATCAGCGACCTCGCGTCGCCGCCGCCGGGCGCGAACACCCTGCTGGTGGGTGGCTTCCCGGCGTATCGGTCATACCTGCGCTTCAACGTGCCGTCGCGCATCACCGACTCGAGCACCATCGTGCGAGCGGAGGTGCTGCTCACGCAGCAAGCGTCTTCGTTCGGCAATGCGGCGGATTCGGTTGGCCTCTTTGCGCTGGTACCGACCACGACCGACCTCGTCACCGACCTGCGTCGTATTCTCGATCTCGCGGCGGCTGGTTCGTTTGCCGGCGTCGACTCCACGCTGTTGGTGCCGTCGTCGGCCGGTGTCCGCGCCGTGAACGTGCTGGCGCTCGCGCGCACGTGGCGCACGCTGCCCACGAATGTGCCGCGCGCGATCGCCTTCAAGATCGGGCTCGAAGGCGCGCAGCCGGCCGAACTGCGCTTCTACTCCAGCGAAGCGCCGGCCACTCTGCGCCCGCGTCTGCGAATCACTTATCTCCCGCGTTCGGAGTTCGTCCTCCCGTGATCCGCACTCGACTCCGATCCTTCGCATCACCCGCCTCGCTGGCGTTGCTCGCCGCGATGGCGATGGTATCGACCGCCAGCGCCCAGGGCTCCATCGGCACGCAGGGCTTCGGCTATCCCGTGGGCGGCGGCAGCATCCGCACCAACGCGACGGGCGGTGCCTTTGCCGAGTTCGACGCGCTCACGCCGACCAACCCGGCGGCGCTGGGTGGTATCGCCCGCACCGTCATCACGGCGCAGGCCGAACCCGAGCTGCGCAAGCTCACCGTGAATGGTGTGAGCGAGAAGAGCACACTGCAGCGCGTGCCGCTCATCATGCTCATCTTCCCGGCGCGCCACGGCGTAGCAGTCGGCTTGAGCGCCACGAGCTTCCTCGATCGTACGTTCTCGACGACGACCACCGGTAGCGCGCTGATCGACGGCAATACCGTGCCGACGACCGACCAAACCGACGTACGCGGCGCCATCAACGACCTCCGCGCCGGCGCTGGCTGGCAGGTGTCGCCGCGTTTCCGCGTCGGCATCGCCGGCCATCTCTACACCGGTGAGAACCGTGCCACGCGCGAGCGCACGTTCGCCGATACGCTCGCCTTCGGCAGCGTGCTCGACTCGTCGCGCGTGACGTACTTCGGTACCGCGCTGTCCGTCGGCGGCGAAGCCACGCTCGGAAAAGGCTTCACCGCGCTGGCGTCGTACCGTCGTGGCAACGAGATCAACGCCCGCATCCGCGACACCATCGTGTCGAAGGCCAGCGCGCCTACCCGTACGGGCGTGGCCCTGCGCTACGACGGCATCGTCGGTTCGGTGTTCGCCGTCGGCATGGAGCAGATCTCGTGGTCCGACATGGCCTCGCTGGGATCGGCGACCACCACGTCCACCGATGCCATGAACTGGCACGCAGGCGCGGAAGTGGCGGGCCCGAAGTTCCGCGGCCTGCCGCTGCTCGTACGCGCCGGTTACGCGCGGAATGAACTCCCGTTCGGCGTGCTGGGTCAGATCGCCAAGGAGAACCGTCTCACGGCGGGACTGGGCGTGCCGGTCGCTGGTGAAGATGCCACGCTCGATCTCTCCGTGCAGCGCGCCAATCGCACGATGTCCGGCAGCGGGTTCAAGGAATCGGCATGGCTGCTCGGCATTGGCATTCAGATCCGTCCGCGGAACTGACCGATGAGTGACTTGCCCGTGACCGCGGCTCCCGTCGGGGGGCCGCGCCCCACCGTGTACATCGAGACGTACGGCTGCCAGATGAACGTGGCCGACTCGGAACTCATGTACGGCAAGCTGGTCGCGAGCGGCTACGATGCGGTGGATGTGCCCGATGGGGCCGACGTGATTCTCGTGAACACCTGCGCCATTCGCGAGAATGCGGAAACGCGCGTGATCGGCCGGCTCGGAGAGCTCAAGAAGTTCATGCGCGCCGGCAGCATCATGGGTGTCACCGGCTGCATGGCACAGCGGCTTGGGCCTCGCGTGCTCGAACAGGCGCGGCACGTGTCGATCGTGGTCGGCCCCGACGGATATCGCGCCTTGCCGGAACTGCTCGATGGCGCGCGCCGCGGCGAGAAGTTCACCGCCACCGACTTCGATCTCGAGGAGCACTACGAAGACGTCGTCGCCCGTCGCTTCGAGGGCGTGAAGGCGTGGATCCCCGTGCAGCGCGGCTGCGACTATCGCTGCACGTACTGCATCGTGCCCACCACGCGCGGCCCCGAGCGGAGCCGCAAGCTCCACGAGGTCGTGCGTGAAGTGCACGAGGTCGTGAACCAGGGGCTCACGGAAGTGGTGCTCCTCGGGCAGACGGTCAACTCGTACAACGATGGCACGCACGATTTCGCCGATCTGCTGCGCGCTGTCGGCGCGGTGGATGGCATCCGTCGGGTGCGCTACACGAGCCCGCACCCCAACGACTTCTCCGATCGCGTGATCGCCGCCATGGCCGAAGTGCCCACCGTGTGTGAGCACATCCATCTGCCGATGCAGAGCGGCTCGACGTCGATGCTCAAGAAGATGCTGCGTCGCTATTCGCGCGAAGATTATCTCGCGTGTGTGGAACGCATGCGCGCCGCGATTCCCGGGTTGGCCCTGACCACCGATATCATCGTCGGCTTTCCCAGCGAGACCGACGAAGAGTTCGCTGACACGCTGTCGCTCTGTCAGGACGTGCGTTTCGACGACGCGTTCATGTTCAAGTTCTCGCCGCGCGAAGGCACGCCGGCCACGCGCATGCCCGCCGAGTGGACGATTCCCGACGACATCGTCGCGACCCGTTTCGAGCTGCTGCTGAAGACGGTGCGTGGGATTTCGCGCGAGAACAACATGCGCCGACTCGGTGACACCGTCGAAGTGCTGATCGAGAAGGTGGCCCGCGACGGCGAACTGCTGCAGGCGCGCTCGCGGGACTTCAAGACCATCATGGTGCCCGCCGACGCCGGCGCGATCGGCGACTATCTCACGGTGAAGTTGAGCGGCACCACCGGCGCGACGTTCATGGGTACGCCGGTCGTCGAGTCGACCGAACGCAAGCCGCTGCCGATGATGGCCGGGTAACGCGCGACGCGGGCGACGGTAGCGGGCGTTCCCTCGGGTACGCCCGCGCAATTCTGATGCGGCATCACGCACGGGTGTTCGACACCGTGGGTGATGCCGCTTCTCATTCACGCCGCCGGCTGGTGGCTGGTTGGCCTCTTCACCGGCGCCTGGCTTGGTGACGTCTCGCGGTCCGCGTGGGTCACGCCGCACGCCGGCATGCCGGCGTGGATCTTGGTCGCGGCGCTGCCCATGCTCGTGCTTCGGTTGGTGCGCCGTGTGCGTCGCACCAATGACCCGCGTCTGCTCCATGCGGCGGCGTTCGGCACGATCGCGCTGGCCGGTATTCTGGCGAGCGCTACGGCAGCGGACGACGCGCGCGCCTGTCGAGCGGCGGCCGTCGATCGCTTGGCGCGCGGTGCCGACGTCACGCTGGTGTTCGACGGCGCACTGACCGACCAAGAGGCAACCGGTGCTGTCGGTCAGCGTCGCGCACCGCGCCGCGCGGCGGTCGCGGCGGTCGCGCGCGGGCGCGGCACCGTACGCTTCACGGTTGGACGCCGTGCGTGCACCGTGCTGTCGACTGTGCGGCTTCCCGCGGGCATGCCACATCCCTTGGCCGCCGGAGATGTCGCGCGCGTGCTCGGCCGCGCGATGGCCACCGATCGGGGCGTGCGGGTAAGCGTCGACACCGTGGTGGCGATCACCGGGCGTGACTGGCTGCGCGCCGCGCGCGGTCGAGCGGGCGACACGATCGATCGACTGTTCGGCGAGCGCGCGGCGCTGGTGCGCGCGCTGGTGATCGCCGATCAGGACGGCATTGCCACGACGGTGCGCGATCGATTCGCCGACGCTGGGCTGGTGCACATGCTGTCCGTGTCGGGGATGCACGTGGCCATCATCGCGTCGGCGCTGCTCACCATCACGGCCGCGATGCGACTACCGGCAACCGTCGGCGCCGTGTCTTCGCTCGCGCTCATTCTCGCCTACGTGGCCATGCTGGGCGCACCCGCGCCCGCCGTGCGCAGCGCCGTCATGCTGCTCACGGTAATGCTCTCCACCGCGTGGCAACGTCCACTGCATGAATGGACCGCTCTCGCGCTCGGGGCCGTGATCCCCACGGTGCAGCCGTTAGTCGTGCTCGACCTGGGTTGGCAGTTGAGCGTGAGCGGCATGGCGGCGCTGGTGGCCGCCAGAGCCATTCTGCGGCGCTGGCAGCCCTATGCCCTGTCGCTTCCGGCTTCATCTCCCAGGGGCCTCTCGGGGGCGTGGCGCGGCGCGGTGCGGCGCGCCCAGCGATGGCTGGTCACGCGACGGGGGATTGCTCGATGGCTCGTGCGCGAAACGATCACCGGCGTGGTCGCCACCGTCGTGACCGCGCCGCTGATTGCCTGGACGTTCGGACGCGTGAGCATGCTCGCGCCGGTGACGAACATCCTGGCGGGACCGCTCGTGGCGTTTCTGCAGCCGGCCCTCTTTCTGGCACTGCTGGCAAGCCCGCTGGACCCGATGGCGCAGATCGTCGCCGACGCGAGTGCGTTGCCCATCGCGCTGCTCGATCGGATCGCCGCTACGGCCGCGGCGATGCCCTTCGCCGTGTTTCACGTGGCGCCAACGCTCGCGGCGGCGGTCGGTGCTGGGGTGGCGTCGGTGGCGGTGGTGCGGGCGACCGCCGCCCGCCGCGCCGGCCCGTGGCTTCGGCTCGGCGCGGTGGCACTGGTGCTCGCGGTCTGGCTGCCCACGGTAACCGTGGGCTCCGGCGTCCTCGAGCTCCATATGATGGATGTGGGGCAGGGCGATGCGTTCGGGCTCCGTACGCCGCGCGGTCGCTGGGTGCTCATCGACGCGGGGCCATCATGGGATGGTGGCGACGCGGGTCGCCGCGCGGTGATCCCGTACGTGCAGCGTCGTGGAGGCGCCGTCGCGCTCATGGTGCTCTCGCATGCGCACGAGGATCATGTGGGCGGGGCCGCCAGCGTGATCACGGCGCTCACGCCAAGGCAGTGGTGGGAGCCCGCCTTCGTCACCTCCAGCAGCGGCTATCGCAAGGCGCTCGTGGCGTTACGCGCTAGTGGCCAACCGTGGCGACGGGTACACCCCGGACAGCGCTGGCAGCTCGACGGCGTGTCTATCGAGGTGCTCGCGCCCGACTCCAGCTGGACGGCGGCGCAGCACGACGCCAACGAAACCTCGGTGGTGCTCCGGGTCTCGTACGGGCGCCGACGCTTCCTGTTCATGGGGGATGCCGAGCAGCAGGAAGAGTCGTGGTTGCTCGAGCGACTGCCGGCCGACGCACTGCGCGCTGACGTGCTGAAGCTCGGTCATCACGGCAGTCGCACTAGCTCCGGAGCCGCTTTTGTCCGCGCCGTGGATCCCGTGGTGGGGCTGGTGTCGGTCGGGGCGGGAAACAGTTACCGGCACCCGTCGCCGGAGGTGCTGGAGCGCTTCGCCGGGCTGCGGGTGCCGCTGTTGCGCTCGGATCTGGAGGGGGCCGTCGTCGTCTCCACCAACGGGCAGTGGCTCGAGGTCTCCGCTCGTGGCGACCGCTGGCGTATTCCGGATCGGCCGGCGGTGCCGCCCTGATCGTCATTACCCGTGCCGGAGCGCGGCGCGGCTCTTGCCTGAGCTTGCCCACGTAGGCCAGTTTCCACAGACCGCGACGCGCACTCGCTGTTACCGCCATTGCGTCAACGGTCTTTACGTGCGTCTCGCTCTGATCCTCCCCGGATCGGGTCGAACTTCTGCTGCTGCGCTCCTGCGCGCCCGTCTCCCCCCAGGAGTAGAACCGTGGTCAGGCATACTGCGACGTCCGTCGTCACGATCGAACGCTTCATCATCGAGCAGGAACGCATGTTCCCCGAGGCCACCGGCGAATTGTCCGGCATCCTCTACGACATGGCGCTTGCCGGCAAGATGATCGCGAACAAGGTGCGAAGCGCCGGGCTCGCGGACATTCTCGGCGCGACGAGCGACGTGAATGTGCAGGGCGAGGTCCAGCAGAAGCTCGACGTGATCTCGAACGAGATCATCGTCAAGGCGTTCGATCACGGCGGCCGGTTGTGCGCGATGGCGTCCGAAGAGGAGCCGGACATCATCCACATCCCCGAGGGCTTTCGCGCCGGCAAGTACGTGTTGCTGTTCGATCCCCTCGACGGTTCGTCCAACATCGACGTGAACGTGCCGGTCGGAACGATCTTCTCGGTCTACAAGAAGATCACCCGCGGCGCGCGTGGCGAAATGGAAGACATGCTGCAGCCCGGACGTCGTCAGGTCGCGGCCGGTTACGTGATCTACGGATCGAGCACGATGCTGGTGTACACCACGGGGCAGGGCGCCCACGGCTTCACGCTCGATCCCTCGATCGGCGAGTTCCTGCTGTCGCACCCGAACATTCGGATCCCCACGCGTGCGCGGTATCTGTCGGTGAACGACGCGTACGAGCAGGATTGGCCGGAACCCACGCGCGCGCTGATGCGTCGCTATCGAGGGCTGGACGGTCAGCGGTCGCCGCTGAACGTGCGCTACGTGGGATCACTGGTGGCCGACTTCCATCGCAACCTCCTCGGCGGCGGCGTGTTCTGCTATCCCGCCAACGAGAAGGCGCCGAAGGGCAAGCTGCGTCTGCTGTACGAGGCGAATCCGCTGGCGTTCATCGCCGAGCAGGCGGGCGGCCTGGCCACGAACGGCTACGGTCGCATTCTCGATGTGCAGCCGACCGAATTGCACGAACGGACCCCGCTGTACCTCGGCAGCAAGGCCGAAGTGGAAACGGTGGCCGAGTTCCCGCTGCCGCAGTACGTCGCCCCGGGCATTCCGGAACGGCGTGGCACGCGAACCGCGGCGCCGACTCCGACAGTCGCGTCCTGATCGCTACATTGGGGGGATGAGCGAGCGACTCTCCCCCTCCGGCATTCCGATCCCCGGCGTCGTCCGTCCGGACGACGTCCACGTTGATTACGCGCGTGACCTGGCCGATCCCGGTCAGTTTCCCTTCACGCGCGGCGTGCAGCCCACGATGTACCGCGGTCGTCTCTGGACGATGCGCCAGTACGCGGGCTTCGGCACGGCGCGCTCCACCAACGAGCGATTCCGCTTGTTGCTGGAAGCGGGGCAGACCGGTCTCTCGGTCGCCTTCGACTTGCCGACGCAAATGGGCATCGACTCCGACTCGCCGCGCGCCAGTGGTGAAGTCGGCCGCGTGGGCGTCGCGATCGATACAGTCGACGACATGCACGTACTGCTCGACGGTATTCCGCTCGACAAGGTGTCGTCGTCGATGACGATCAACTCCACCGCATCGACGCTGCTCGCGATGTACATCGTGGTGGCCGAAGAGCGTGGCATCGCACGGTCGGCGCTGTCGGGGACGGTGCAGAACGACATTCTCAAGGAATACATCGCGCGCGGTACGTACATCTATCCGCCCGATCCGTCGCTCGCGCTGACGGCCGAGATGTTCCGCTTCTGCGCGGCCGAAGTGCCGCAGTGGAATCCGATTTCCATTTCGGGATATCACATCCGCGAAGCCGGCGCCACCGCGGTACAGGAAGTGGCCTTTACCTTCGCCGATGCCATCGCCTACGTGCAGCAGGCGGTCGACACCGGATTGGCCGTGGACGCTTTCGCGCCGCGGTTGTCGTTCTTCTTCGCCGCGCACAGCGACCTGTTCGAGGAAGTCGCGAAGTTCCGCGCTGCGCGGCGTTTGTGGGCGCGCCTCATGCGCGAGCGCTTCGGTGCCAACGACACCAGCTGCAAGTTGCGCTTTCACACGCAGACCGGTGGCGTGACGCTCACCGCACAGCAGCCGCTCAACAACGTGGTGCGCGTGACGGTGCAGGCGCTGGCTGCGACCCTCGGCGGCACGCAGTCGCTGCACACCAACGGCTATGACGAAGCGCTGGCGCTGCCCACCGCTGAAGCCGCCACGCTCGCGTTGCGTACGCAGCAGATCGTGGGTTACGAGTCGGGCGTCGCACAGACCGCCGACCCGCTCGCCGGCAGCTGGTACGTGGAGCAGCTCACCGATGCGGTCGAGGCACGCGCGCTCGAGTTGCTGGAACGCGTCGATGCACTCGGCGGTGCGGCCGCGGCCATTCGCGCCGGCTTCTTCCAGGAAGAGATCGGGCGCAGTGCCTACGAGTATCAGCTTCGGGTCGAAGCGGGCGAGACGGTGGTGGTGGGTGTGAATCGTTTCGGCGACGGACAGGATCCGCCGATCATTCCCGCGCCGGATTTCAGCGCGCTCGAAGTGGGACAGGTGGCCGGGTTGAAACAGGTGAAGGCCTCGCGCGACAACGCGGCCGTGCAGGCGGCGTTGCAGGCGATCACCGATATTGCGCCGGAGTATCTGCCGGCCCATGTCGGCACGCGCGCACCGCTCATGCCGCGCATCATCGACGCCGTGCGTTTGCGCGCATCGGTCGGCGAAATCGCCGATACGCTCGAGAAGGTGTGGGGTCGGTATCAGCCGACTATGTGATCGGCGTCGCGATCGGTGCGGCACGGGCTGTGCAACCCGTGTCCGCACCTTTCACGATGGAGTACTCACATGGATACAGGACGCGACTTCCTTCGCGCGCAGCTGAACAATGCGATCTCGCAGCACAACGCACTGATCGGAAATCTTCGCGATCACGCGGGACAGGCAGACGATCCGACCTATCGTCAGCTGTGCGATAAGTACATTCCGGTCCTCGAGAAGCATCAGGTCATGCTCGAGGCGTACGGCACGTCAATCGGCTCGGACGGCGGAAGCGGCCTCAAGAACGTGCTCGGCTCGGCGCTCGGCAAAGCCCGCGATGCCGTCGACGCCATGCGTGGCACCGACTTCCTGCGCGTCGTCGGCGACATCGTCATGATTCGCCAGGCACAGGATACGTTCGCCACGTTCGCCCTCGCCGGTGAGCGCCTCGGTGATTCCCGACTGGCCGAGCTTGGCAACATGGGCGAGCACGAGCATGACGCCATGCAGCGCGAATTCAATGCCTTCTGTGCGGATTCGTTCGTGCAGCACGTGCAGGGCACCGTTGCGACCTCGAGCGGCGATCGCGAGCCGACCTCGGCGCGCGTCTAGCTCGCGAACGGAAACGGCAACAGCACCAGCGGGAACACGGATTCGAAAGCGATATCGCCGATTGCACCGATAAGCCGCACCGCGCGTTCGTCTCGCGCTGTTGATCAAATGCTTTTGCTTATCTGTGTGATCGGTGCCATCTGACTTGATCCGTGTTCCGGCTGTTGCTGTTGTTGTTGCTGTTGCTCTTGCTGTTCCAGTTACGGCGTAATCGCCTTCGCTTTCGGCTCCAGCTTCGCCGACCACAGTCCGGAATTGAAGTCGGTGAACAATACCTGACCCTTCCACGGCATGGCGTTCATTACGAACGGGGCGTTGGCGGTGAACGCCTTCGGGTCGTACGGCTTGAACACCGCGATCTCGCGCTTCTGGTCGGCCAGGTTGCCCATGAGCTCACCGCTCACGTCGACCACACGCACGCCACCGTCGTAGTAGGCCTGATACAGAATGTCGTCTTCGACAATGATGTCGTGCGCGCCGTAATCCTCGAGGTGGTAACGGCCGACTTTCCGCGGATGCATCGGATCGGTGGCGTCGACGATGTGCACATATCCACCTGACGTCTGTGCCACACCGCCAGCGGTACCGAGCGTGGAGCGATAATTCGTGCCTTCCCACACGCGACCGGCGCGGTTCATCTCTTCGTCGCCGAGGAAGAGGTACATGCGGCCCGTCGACTTCTGGAAGTACGGATAGATCTCATGACCCGAGTTGATCGGGAACACGTTGATCAGCTTCGGCTTCTCGATCGTACCGCCGTACTTGCCGTTGCCTACGTCCACCATCACCGCACCCACGCCGCCTTGCGCGGAATAGGCGATGCCGTCACGCACCCAGAGGTCGTGGATGCGCGCGTTCGGATGCTGGTACTCGCTCACGTACTTCGGCTTGTAGATGTCCTTCACATCGATGATGACGTACTTCTGTCCGCCGGAGATCGCAAACAGGTGATCGTTGGTGGCGAACATGTTGTGGACGCCGCCGGTGAGCTCCTGATCGAACGTCGACGCGATCTTCGGATGCGCCGGATTGGCGAGGTCGAGAATCACCACACCGTTCACGCGGTTCGACGCGCCTTCTCGCGCCAGCACGCCATATCGGCCGTCCGGCGAAACCGTCACGTCGTTGATCGTGCGTGCATCGATCTTGATGGAGTCCGTCTTCACGATGTTGTTCATGTCCGTGATGTCGAACACCATGCCGTATCCGTCGCCGCCCCACGTGCCCACCAGGCAGTAGTCGCGTCCGTCCTTGCCCGTCCACGGCCACAGGTCCGACGTGGCGGTCGTGGCAATGCTGCCGCGGCCGGTCACCGTGATACGACGGACCACGTCACGCGGTTTGGCTTCGAGCACTTTGCGCGCCGTCACGTTCCCCGACTGCGCGAGCAGGGTGAATCGGCCCGGATAGTTCGCGGTAAACCGACCCCAGTCGATGATGCCGGGGCCACCCGGTGCCACCGTCGTGTCGTCGGGCGTGTAGGTATAGCTCCAGGTAATCACGGCATCCTTCACCGGCGCCCCGGCGGCCGTGCGCGCCGTGGCGGTGAGATGCACCACCTGTCCCGTCAGGATCACATCTTCCCTGATGTCGAGCGCGATCGCGCTGACCGGGTTCGTGGTGATCGTGTACGTCTTGCTGGTGCGAACGCCCTCGGCCTCGGCGCTGATCACCACCGTGCCGGCCTTGAGCGCGGTTACGGTGCCGAAACGATCCACCGTCGCGATGGCCGGGGCGCTACTGCGCCACGTCGGAATGAGACCCGCGCGAGGGCTGCCGTCGGCGTGCGTCGCTTCCACGCGATGGCCGAGCGAGATACCGGTGTAGAGGCGTCCCGAGTCGGGCGTGATGGTGAGCTTTGACAGCGCCGGCCAGGTCACGAGCACCGGAATATCGAGCGCGATCGGCCCCGCAGCACCGGCCGCCGTGGCCGTGGCAGTGTACGAGCCTGCCCGGAAGGCGCGCACCTGTCCATCGCTGAACGCCACTGCCTGACGCGGTCCGCCGACACGCACCACCGCGTTCGGAATGACCTTTCCGGCCGCGTCGTACGCGGTCACCTTGAATGGCTGCGATTCGCCGGCGCGGATCGTGACCTTGGCCGGTTCCGCGACGAGCTTGGCGACGACGGCCTCGGTCGCGCTCTGCGCCACGGCCACGCCGGGTGTCGCGCCGGTGACGGCAAGCGGTATCGCCAGGAATAGGGCGGTCGTCGTGACGAACCGCCGGGTGCGCGCTACGTTCATACTGTTGTCTCCGATGGGATAGTTCCTGCCGAGCCCCGCGATCATGCCTCTCGTTCCAAGCCCTCGCAAGACGTGGCGCGCGGCCTACGCCGTCGTCGTCGCGGCGAACACGCTCCTGCTGCCGTCGGCACCGCTGTCTGGGCAGACGAAGCCCGTATTCGCGCCGGCCGCCGTCGAAGCGCCGCTCGTCGACTACTGGGTGTATGTGGGCGCCGAGTCGGCCGACAAGATCTATCGTGTCCGGTTCGGGCCCATGGGCACGGTGGTCGAAAAGACGATCGGTGTCGGCGAGCTGGCGGCCGAGATGGAGGGACCGCACGGCCTCGCCATCTCGCAGGATGGCAAGTACCTGCACATGACCACGGGGCACGGCTTCCCCGATGGCAAGTACTGGCGCTACGAACTCGGTCCCGACACGCTCGTTGGTCCGGGACTGTTGTTGGGCAACTTCCCGGCGTCGATCGACGTCACTCCCGATGGTCTCTACGCGCTGTCGGTGAACTTCAATCTGCACGGCGACATGATCCCGTCGACCGTGTCGGTGATCTACACGCCGAACCACACCGAAGTCGCTCGGATCGTCACGTGCACCATGCCCCACGGCAGTCGCGTGTCGCCGGACGGGATGCGGCAGTACTCCACCTGCATGATGGATGACCAGCTGGTGGAAGTTGATACGAAGGACTTCGTGGTGTCACGTCGCTTTTCGCTCGCCAAGGGCAAGGAAGGGCCCCTGGCGCTCACCGCGGCCACCACGATGGCCGCCGGTATGACCGGGATGGATCATGCCGCCATGGGGCACGACATGGGCGCTCCGGCCGCAGCGAAGAAGCCCGCCGCCGGCCCCACCGTCGATCCGGCGCAGGTCGGGCGCGCCGGTATGGGGCTCGAGAAGCACGCCATGGCGCCCGCCTCCTGCTCGCCCACGTGGGCGCAGCCGTCGGCCAACGGTGCGAAGATCTACGTGGCCTGCAACAAGGCCGATGAGATTCTCGAGATCGACACCAAGTCATGGACCCTCACGCGTCGCCTGAAGACCGGGCGTGGCGTGTACAATCTGGCCGTGACTGCCGACGGCAAATTGATGGTGGCCACGCTCAAGCAAGGCAATGCCGTCGAAATCTTCGATCTCAACACCGGCGCCAGTGTCGCGCAGGTGCCGACGTCGAACCGTCTCGCGCACGGCGTGACCATCAGTTCCGATTCGCGGTACGCGTTCGTGAGCAGCGAAGGGCAGGGATCGCAGCCGGGCAAGGTCGATGTCATCGATCTCGCGTCGCGCGCGAAAGTGGGCACCGCCGATGTCGGACCGCAGGCCAGCGGCATCGCCTTCTGGAAGATGACCAAGTGATACCGTTCGTGAGACACGCGCGTGGCTGATACGCCGCGTCCGCTTCCCGTGGTGCGCGCGATGATCGACGCGCTCGATCGCGACTTGCTGCAGATCATGGCCAAGCGCATGGCGTTGGTGGCGGAAGTCGCCGCCTACAAGCGTCTGCATGGTCTCAAGATCCGCGACGCGAGTCGCGAGCGCGAGTTGCTGCGTGATCGGCATGAACATGCGAGGGAGTTGGGCCTCCCCAGCGATGAGATCGAATCGATCTTCCGGCTGCTCATGCGGTCGAGCCGCGATCATCAGGCTGCGTTGCGCGCCGAAGTGCCGATGGATGCCGCGTCGTACACGATCGCGATCATCGGTGGCCACGGGCGTATCGGTCGGGTGATGGCGCGTCTCTTCGGCGACCTCGGTCATCGCCTGCTGCTCGTCGACACCGACACCGCGTTGCGTGCGGAGGAAGCGGCCGCCGTGGCGGACGTGGTCGTGGTCAGTGTCCCGATCGACGTGACCGACGCGGTGCTCCGCGCCGTGGGCCCGCACGTGCGCGACGACGCGCTGCTGATGGACGTGACCAGCGTGAAGGAAGCGCCGTTGCAGACCATGCTCGAGGTCACCGGCGCCAGTGTGGTCGGCACCCACCCCATGTTCGGCCCCAGCGTGCATACGCTGCAGGGACAGCGCGTGGTGATCTGTCGCGGGCGCGGTGACATCTGGGCCGATTGGGTCGCGCAGTCGTTCGCTGCGCGCGGACTCGTAATTACCGAGACCACGGCCACGCAGCACGATCGTGCGATGTCGGTGGTGCAGGTACTCACGCACTTTCAAACGCAGGTGCAGGGGCTCACGCTCAGTCGCCTTGGGTTGCCGTTGGCCGAAACGCTGCCGTTCACCTCACCGGCGTACCTGCTGGAGTTGTACGTGGCCGCGCGCCATTTCGCGCAGGACCCCGCGCTCTACGGCTCGATCGAAATGCGGAACCCGCGCACTGCGGACGTCACCTCGGCCTTCGGACAATCCGTGCACGACGTCGCCGACATTCTCGCGCGCGGTGATCAGGCGGCGTTCTCCCGGCTCTTCGACGACGTTCGCACGTTCTTCGGTGACTTCACCGCCGAAGCCCTCGAGCAGTCCAGCTTTCTCATCGATCGCATCGTCGAGCGCGCCTGATGGCGGAACCCGTGCAATCGGAACTCGTGCCGCCCGTCGGTCTCGTCGAACAGATCTGGCTCAAGCGCGCCAAGCGCGGACCGATGGATCCTGTCGCCGCGGCGCGCGTGCGGGCGCAGCGTGGACTCGTGGGCAACGCAAATCAAGGCGGGCGACGGCAGATCACGTTGCTCGAGGCCGAGCGATGGGCCGAACACCTGGCAGCGATCGGACGGGCCGACGATGCGGCCCTCGGTCCCTCGCGGCGACGCGCGAATGTGCTCGTGCGCGGCTTTCCGCTCGTGAATTCGCGCGGCCGTGTGCTGCGCATCGGCCACGTGCGGCTGCAGATCGCCGGCGAAACCAAGCCGTGCCATCAGATGGACGAGGTGTATCCCGGGCTGCAGGCCGTGATGCGCCCGGCTTGGGGGGGCGGTGCCTTTGCGCTCATTCTGGACGACGGCGACATCGCCGTTGGGGACGCGATCCGTTGGGACGACGCGGCGGATCCCCCATCCCTCTTTGATCGCGTGCCGGCATGAACACCACGTGGCAGTCCATGCTGCGGCGCTTCCCGCCCGTGCGCTGGTTCCGCGCGCTCGAGGATGGCGTGTTCCGACTCGCCAGCGAAGCGGAGTACCGTCTCAAGATCACGCCGCGCACCACGAAGATCGTACCGAACGCGTTTGATCGCCGCATCGTACGCCTGTTCCTGATCGTCGTGCCCGTGCTCATCTCCACGATCTGGGTCGACGGCCGCCCCATACGCGCGCGCGTGCTCTTCGGGATCCTCGTGCTGGCGGCGCTCGCCCTCGCGTTCATCTTCGTCGCGGATGCATTCCCGGGGCAACGGGGTAGCACGTCTCGCCCGTCGCCACCACGCCCTCCGTTCAAGACCCCACCGGTCCGGCAGCCGCCTGCCAAGCGCCCGCCGCCCGCCAAGGGGCCGCCCCCTCGTCCTCCTGCTCGTCGTCCGTAGTCTCCTCGCACGTCCCCGTACCGGAGTTCTCGATGTCCCGCCGCACGACCTTCCGCTGGATGGCGCTCAGCGCCGCACTCGTCGGCAACAGCGCGGTGCTCTTCGCACTGTCCCGACCGATCATCGATTACGTCGCCACGCTCGCCGGCAAGGACGGTCGGAAGGTGCATGGCACCGCGACCGTCATGCCCACGAAAGACGGCACCGGTACCGAGGTGTCGGTCACGCTGTCCGACGATACGCCGGGGGCCACGCGCCCATGGCACATCCACACCGGCAGCTGCGAGAAGAGCGGCAGCGTCGTGGGCGGCGGACGCGCCTATGCCCCTATCGTGATCAGTGACAAAGGGCAGGGTGCCGGGAAGGCGACGCTCGCCGTCGCGCTCGCTGACACCACGACCTACTACGTCAATATCCACGACGCCGCCCAGGCCATGGGCATCATCGTGGCCTGCGGCGACCTGAAGAAGAAGTAAGTCCCTAAATTATTCGGTTATGGAAAGAGCGAACTCTCTCATGGCACGCGTCGAACGCCGTCGCCGCACCGTCTCGGCCCTCCTGCGCATGGGTGCCGTCGGGCTGCTGGTGCCTCTGCTGAGCCTCGACGCCGGCGCGCAGGTGCGACCCACCCTCGGCGACCGACGGGCGGCGGAGAAGGCCCGTGAGGTCGTGCGCCCCACGGGTCAGCTGGCGGTCATCGACGGGATCGTCACCGATACGCTGCTGCGGCCGCTCGGCTCGGCCGACGTATCGGTGGTCGGCATCGGCGCGCGGGTGGTGACCAGTGAGAACGGTCGCTTCCGCATGCTGCAGGTGCCGGCAGGCCAGTATCTGCTCGTCGTGCGGCGCATCGGGTACGCGCCCACGTCCGGCATCATTCAAGTGCCGGAAGCCGATACGCTACGCCTCTCGTACACCTTGATCCGGTCGGATCGCATGCTCGACACGGTGCGCGTGAAGGAACGGCGCGTCACCATGCGCATGCTCGACTTCGAAGTCCGGCGCAAGCAAGGGCAGGGGCAGTTCATCACCCAGGAAGAGATCGAACGACGCGGGTCGCTGCAGACCTCCGACTACATGCGCTCCATGCGTGGCGTCGAAGTATCCCGCGTCACGACGCAGGCCTTCGCCGGAACACAAGTGTACTCGCGGCGTGAGGGCGGTGGCTTCGACTCGAACGGACAGCAGCAATACTGCGCCATGCAGGTCGTGCTGGACGGCATCATCCTCCCGCGCAACTTCGACTTGGATCTGCTCCCGCCACCGAAGCAGATCGCCGGCATCGAGGTCTACACCGGTGCCGCCACGATCCCACCGCAGTTCGGTGGCCCGGATCGGCGCTGCGGCGTCGTGGCGGTGTGGACGCGCGACGGATACTGATGTCTTCTGTATCCTGACCGCAGCTGCGGTCCACGAAAAAGCCCCGCGTGACATGTCGTCACGCGGGGCTTCTTCGTACTCCTTACTCCTTACTGCTTACTCCGTTAGCAGCCCGGGCCGGCCAGCGCGCCGGTCTTGCCCACACGCTGCAAGCACTCGGCCTGCGGCAGCGGCTGCACCTTCGCCACGAAGTGCGCATTCACGCCCGTCGTGAGGTCACGCGGCAGATCGGCCAGACGGCCGTAGCGGCGCATGTCGATCCAACGATGGCCTTCCATCAGCAGCGAGTAGCGCTTCTGCAGCAGGATCTCCGTGATGAACGCCGCGTCGGACGACGCCGCGGTGAGCGTGGACGGCGCGAGGCCGCCGGAGTTCACGCGGATGCTGTTGATCAGCGTCAGCGCGCCTGCCTTGTTGCCCGTCGCGACCAAAGCTTCCGCGCGGAGGAGAATAAGCTCCTCATTGCGGATGATCGGGATCGACGTCGAGATCGAAGGATAGATCTCGAAGCCGAGCGACGACGGCACGCCAAGGCTCTGCGGAGCATTGCGCGTGGGCCGGGCGCCGATCTTGGCCAGGTAGCGGTTGTCCTTCGAGCCGTCGGCCTTGAGCGGCGCGTCGGTTTCGATCGACATGTGCGCGTACAGGTCCGTGTTCGTGGCCGCCGCGAGCGGGTTCGACGCGTCCGGCGCCGCCGCATACGGATGGTACACGCCTACGTTCAACTGCGCCGCCGTCGTGGCCGCCTCGTTGATGAACGAGCCGGAGAGCGCCGTGATCGCGCGCTGCCACGCCGTCGTGCCGCCGCCTGAGGTGGCGTAATACGCCGCCGCACGCGCCGCCATGGCGCGGTTGAACTGCCGGAACGTACTCGGCGTGTTGAAGCCGGTGAATCCGGAGTTCAGCGCGAACGGGAATGCCGCCCCGCCTGCACCGAGATCCGTATTCGCTTCGTCGAGGATGTTCAGGATGTACTTGTACGTCGAGTCCCGCGAGACGAACGGTGCGAGAATCGTCGCGTCCTGATTGATGTCGATCACGGCGCCGATCGTGTCGCGCGTCGAGATGACGGTGAGCAGTTCAATCGCTTCGATCGTCTTCGCATAGCCCAGCGCGGCCTTCTTCTGCTCCGCACTGAGCGTCGATGCCGCCACCGTGTTCTTGAAGTTGAACACGTCGCGCAGGTTGCCGTACGGGCCACCCCAGCTGCCCGTGGCGAAGCCGGCGTTGTCGAGCTTGTTCTGCCCCGAAAGACCGATCAGGTAGGCTGACGTGTTACGCCCTTCCTGCGGCGTGTACACGTAGGCTTCACGGCCGAAGCGCGCGGTTTCGGTGATGAACCCGCCACGGCTGTTGCGGTTCTGACGCAGCAAACCGGTGGCCAGCAGTTGCAACGCCTGCGGATCGGCGCTGGCGCCGGCCACGGACGGGGTGTTCGGGTTGGTGATGTCGAGCGTGTCCTTGCTGCAGGCAGCAAGCGACAGCGAGGCGAACGACAAGGCACCAATGGTGCGCAGGGAGCGGGTCATCGGCACGCGCGATGCGCTGGAGAAGTTGTCAGAGGTCGTCATGGCTTAGAACCCCACGTCGACGCTGAGGAAGAACTGCCGGCTCGACGGGAACGGCGCGAGGTCGATGAACCGGTTGAAGTTCGTGTTGCCGAAGTTGTTGAACTCCGGATCGAAGCTCCAGTAATCCGTGAACAGGGCCAGGTTACGGCCGCTCACGTTGAAGCGCAGCGAGCGCGCGCCCGGAATCTTCTTGGCCCACGACTCCGGCGCCTGATAGTTCACGGTCACTTCGCGGAGCTTCACGTACGAGCCCTTCTGGATGTACGGGCGGATGTCGCCCGCATTGAAGGTGGAGTACCGGCACTCGCCGAGCGTCTCCGCGCCGCAGGCACGGGAACCGGGGAGGATCGACGCCGGCGCCGCATCGTCGTAATCACGCGCCTGTCCGCCCTCGTCCCACAGATTGTTCGTCATGTTCGACACGTAACCGCCCGCCCGCCAGTCGGCGAGGAACGAGAACGTGAACGACTTGTACGAGAAATCGTTGTTAAACGTGGTCGTGTGAATCGGATTCGAATCGTACAGGATCGTGTCGCGCGTCGCGCCGTTCACGCCGAACGGGGCGTTGCCCCAGATGAGCGTCGAGCGCGTGTTCGACTGGATGCGGTTACGGCCGTAGGCCGCGCCGTACGAACCCGCCACCGCAAACGCCGGCACCGGCACGTTGTCGGTGAACTGCGAATTCGTGTTGTAGATGATACGGCTGGTCCACTCGAAGCTGCCACGACGGACCGGCACCAGCGACAACACGCCTTCAGTGCCGAGCACCGAGAGCTGACCACCATTGATGATCTGGTTGCCCAGACCCGACGACGGCGGCAGCGGGGACGTAAGCAGCAGGTCCTTGATCTGACGCTGGTAGCGCGTGAACTCCACGCCGACGCGCGATCCGAAGAGCGAGGCGTCCACACCGTATTCCAGCTCGTTCATGACTTCCGGCTTGATCGTGGTGTTGCCGAGCAGTCCGTTCGACACGAGCGAATTCTGACCGCCGATCAGGCCACCGTCGGCGTACAGGATGTCACGGTCGCCGTAACGCGGACGGTTGCCCGACTGGCCCCACGCCGCGCGTACCTTGAACTCGTCGATCTTGTCGGTGATCGGCTTCACGAAGCGGTACGAGCTCGAGAACTTCGGGAAGGTGTAGAACTTGTCGCGCTCGCCGTTCGCGCTCGAGCGGTCGGCGCGGACGCCGGCGTTCAAGGCCAGCTTCTCGTCGAGGAGCAGCATCTGCTCGTTCACGTAGTATGACTGATCGCGGAACTCCGAGCGATCATCGACCGTGGCGATGTCCTGCGCGCCGGCCGCCGTGCGACGGGTCGGGAGCAAGCCGCGACCGCGGATGCGGTACACGTCCTGCTTCTGACGTTCGTACGAGCCGCCGATCGACGTCGTAAACGACGTCACGTACTTGTTCGCCGGTGACCAGGTCCACACGGCGTTCATGCCGGAGTTGGTCTGGAGGCTCGACGCGTTGTTCTGTCCGGCCGTGCCGAGGAAACCGTCGGCCGGTTCGAACTGCAGATAGTTGGGCGAGTACTGCACGCCTTCCTGCTGGAAGCGGTCGAAGCCGCCGAGGTACGACAGCTGCACCGTGTGACGCGTCGTGCTGAGCAGCGCGTAACCGAGGCGGATGTTCGCGGCCTGACGGAACACCGTCTCATCGCTCTGCATCGCGTTCAGCACTTCGAACGGATTCGCCGTACCCGAGCCGCCGCCGTCGAACGGCATACGGATGTAGCGGCCGGAGGCATCGCGCGACTGCAGGTCGACGATCGCCGGCGTGTAGCCGAACGTGTACGTCGGGCTGACGCCGGCGTTGTTGTTGTTGCCGATGCCGCGCTGGAAGAAGTTGCGCGTGACGTCGATGCCCATGCTGGCCGTCAGCTTCGTGCCGATCGTCTGGTCGAGGTTGATACGGCCGCCGGTGCGACGCGCGCCGGTGTTGATCATGATGCCCGATTCCTGGCGATCGCTGAGCGACGCGAAGTAGCGGGTGTTGTTCACACCGCCGGACGCCGAAAGCAGCGTTTCCCACGATGGGTCGGTGCGACCGTACAGCTGCTTCTGCCAGTCATAGTTGGTGCACGTCGGGTTGCACGCCGCCGTCGCGGCCGCGAGACCCACGGGGCCGCCGACGAAATCCTTCACGTCGTCGAGCGTGCCGTACTGACGGTGGCCGAGCGACCGCATGAGCTGCTGCGTGCCGGCACGCTGCGTCAGGTTCCAGCGCGGCGCGCCGGAGGTGCCCTTCTTCGTCGTGATCACGACCACGCCGTTCGTCGCGCGCGAACCGTAGATGGCCGTCGCCGCCGCGGACTTCAGGACTTCGATATTCTCGATGTCGTTCGGATTCAGGTCGGCCAAGCGGTTCACGACCTGGTCCTGGCTGGATCCGGTCGAGCCGCTCGCGCGCGTGATCGCGCTGGCGCCCGACGAGATACCGGCGTTCGAAATGATGATACCGTCGACCACGTACAGCGGGTCGCCCTGACCGAGCACCGACGTGGCGCCGCGGATCTGGACCTGCGCACCACCACCGGGTGCACCGCCGTTATCGAACACGCGCGCACCGGCAACCTTTCCGGCGAGGTTGCTTTCCACCGAGCGGGCCGGCACGCGGTTCAGCTCGAGCGAGCTCACCGTCGCGACGGCGGTCGCCGCCACCTTACGGTCGGTCGTCGTCGCCTGACCGGTGACCGTCACGCCTTCCAGCTGCAGCACGTCCTTTTCCAGCACGAAGTTGGCCGTGTTCTCGGTCGGGCCAAGACGGATGGTCTGGCGCTTGAAGCCGAGCTGACGCGCCAGCACGAGCACTTCGCCCGATGGCACGCGCATGCGGAATTCACCGCGTTCGTTGGTGCGGACACCGACCTGCTGTCCGACGATGCTGACGGTCACGTCAGCGATGGGGGTGCCGACGACAGCCTGGGTCACCTTACCCGAGATATCTCGGGTCTGTGCGTCCGCGCGAAGCGGAAGCACGGCAACCGCGAGCGCCGCGGCGAGCGAGAAAAACCTACCCATAGAGGGTCTCCGATGGAGGGGAAGGCGGAGCGGGAATGCAACTGACAGCGAGGCGAGGTCATGCACTCGCCGCGCTGTCAGCGTTTTCGTTGCCAGGTTGGGACGAAAGTGTCACACGAACCTGACAGTCGAACCTGACCACAAACTAGCTCGGACGACCGGACTCTAGCTAGGTCACCAAACGCGTTAGGTCGGGACAAGTCGCGTGGCGCGCGCCACCGCTCGTCCCAGGAGGAAAAGGGTCGAAACGTGTCAGGGACGGGGGGGACGCCCGTTGAACATCTGTCGGATCCGCACTGTGCGCTCGAGCTCGTCGCGACTTTGCCGGATCTTCTGCTGGAGATCGGGCGCCAAGGTCGGGTGCGCGGACAGCCAGCGGTCAATCTGGAGGAGCGCCTCGGCGTCGCTCTGGCCGCCGATCGTCGCGCCGAGCCAGCTCCCCAGGAAGAAGATGCGGCGATTCTGTTGAATCCACGGAAGCGTATCGAGCGCGGGCACGAGGTAGGGTTTGGTCATCGCCGACTGGTCGGCGTCGTGGAAGCTGCGCAAGCTCGACGTGACCCACTCCTCGTTGAGCGCGGCATCGGCAAACCATCGCGTGAACAACGCGCGCTTGTGCGCAGAATCAGGGCGCGCGGCATCGGCCACAAACGCCTGTCGCTGTCCTTCACTCGTGGAATCGCGACGCGCTTCCGCCGCCAACCGTGTCGACGCCGTGGGCGCCGCGCGCGCGATCAGGCGAGTGACGATCGACCAGCGCGTCGGCGCACGCAGCGCGAGCCCCGCCGCACTGTCGCCATCGAGCCAGCGATCCAGCCGCTGCAGGGATGCCGGCGAGCGCGCGAGGCTGATCGCCGCGTCGAGCTGCGTTTTGCGCTGCCCGTAGCTGCGGGCGCTGTCCGCGGCGCCCCGCAACAACAACGGCTCGGCGCGAGCAAGCAGCGCGTCGCGCGCCGCATCGTCAGCGTAGCGACCGATCACGGTGGACAGTCGGCCCACCAGCGTCCCGGTGATCTGCTCGTCGCGCTCGGTGGGCAGTTCCCGCATCACCATCTCGGCGTAGCGCGTCGGGGAGAGCCGCGCCTCACGCACTAGATCCCACAACGATCCCCACAGCATCGCCCGCAGGAAGTCGTCGGTCACGCCGCCGATGTGCTGCTCGAGCCACTGCACGCTCATGGAATCGGGGAGCACGATGGCGTAGCCGAAATCGCCGTCATTCGCGAACACGAAGTCGGGCGCCGCCCGCCCCGCGGCGGCCGTGACGATCGTGGTGTCGCCACGCATCTCCACCGGGAGACGCACCGCCGGCTTGTTCGCATAGAACAGCAGCACCTGCACCTTGAGCGGCCAGGCCCCACGCCCCGACAACGTCGGCTGCGCGGCGCGTTGCACCAACGCCAATCGCTGCACGACACCGTTGCGCACGGTGAGTCGCTGCTCGACCAGCGGCATGCCGGGGCGCAACATCCACGCCTGTCCCCACGACGTGAGATCGCGATTGGCGGCACGCCCCACGTTGCCCAGCAACTCGCGCCACGTCCCGTTGTCGTACGCGTGTGTGCGCAGGAAATCCTGCACGCCGCGCTGAAACGCGGGCGCGCCCACGAGATACTCCAACTGCTTGAGCACACCGGGGGCTTTGTTGTACACGATCGGACCGTAGTTGCTCTTGGCCTGATCGAGGTTGCCGAGCTGCTGCCAGATCGGTGTCGTCCCCGCCGTGGCGTCGGTCGAGTAGGCCACCGGCTTGTTGCGCAAATAGAAGGTCTTCCACGCGTTCGACGTGGGCTCGAGGTCGGCCTGCATGCGCGCCGCCATGTACGTCGCGAAGCCTTCCTTCAACCACAGGTCGTCGAACCAACGCATCGTCATGTAGTCGCCGAACCATTGATGCGCGACTTCGTGAAACGTGGTCGCCTGTCGGCCAAGCAGCTGCGAGGCCGTGGGACGTTCACGATAGATGAAGCTCTCCTCGTTGTAGAACACGGCGCCCGGATGCTCCATGCCCCCGAACGGGAACGCCGGCGCGAGCAGCGCATCGAACTTGTCGAAGGCGTACGGGATGCCGAACCAGTCGCCCAGCCAGCGCAGCGCACGCGCGTTCATCTCGATCAGCGTATCGCTCTCCGCTTCGGCGCGACGGGACTGTCGCATCCAGAGCGACACGGGCACCGGCGCGGCCTTCGAGGTCGTGGCCACGCTCCGTGTCACGCTGGCCCACGGACCGGCCGCGAACGCGATGAGATAGGTGCTGAGGCGCTGCGTCTCGGCGAATCGGTGCGTGGCCAGCGTGCCCGCCGTGTCGATACCGACCTCGGCGCCGTTGGCCAGCGCGCGCCAGGCGACCGGTGTGGTGAGCGAGAGGCGGACCTTCGCCTTCAGGTCGGGCTGATCGAAGCAGGGGAAGAGCAGGTTGGCATCCGACGGAACCAGCAGCGTATAGAGATAGACGTTGCCGTCGGTCGCATCGCGGTTGCGGATGATGCTGGCGCCCGCTTGGGCCACCGGCGTCGCGAACCCGACGTCGACCGCGTTCCGGCCGGGGTGGAGACGCGCCGCAGGAATCACGAGGTGGTGCCGATTCCACGCCGCCGCCATCTCAGGCCATGTCGTGCCGTTGATCCGGCCTTCGCGCACCGAGAGTCCGCGGAAATCGAGCACGACATCGCCCGCCGTGCGCTGCGTGAACGACACCGTCACCCGGCCCGTCGCGGTGTCGCCCGCACTCACGGAGAGCGCGAGATCGTACGCCACGTCGGTGACCTGTGCTGCCCGGAGGCGCGCCAGGTCGGCGGAGACGCCGGGGCCGGTCAGCGATGGCGCCTGCGCACCTGCGCTGGCAAACGCGGCGCAGGCGAGAGCGGCGGCGAGGACGCCCATACGGGGGCGCAACCGAAGGCGGAACTGGTGAAGAGACATGCACGCAAGCTGCCCGTCGCGTCGGGGGCTGTCCAGCAAGGTGCCCCCGGAGGGAATAGTTTGCCCGGTGCCCCCGTCACCCTACGTATGACTCCCGCTTCGGCTGCTGCCTTCGCGCTGCGACAGCAGCGCTACGAGGACCTTGTGCGTCCGCATCTCGATCGCCTTCTGGGCTTCGCGGCGCGGCGCACGGTCTCGTTCAGCGATGCCGAAGACGCCGTACAGGACATGTGCGTGCGGGCCTGGAGCGCCTTCGACGAACTGCGCGATCCCGCGCGTGTGCGTCCGTGGCTCTTCAGCATTCTGCGCACGGTACTCAGCGACGCGTTCGATCGCACCGGCCGACGTGCCCGACTGGTGCCGATGTCGCGTCTCGAAGATGTGCACGAGCAGTTCGTCTCGACCGACTCCGACGTCGTCTTTGCCGAGGTGGTCGCGCGCCTCGATGAAGAAATGCTGCGGATGGCGCTCGACGCGATCCCCGAGGACTTCGCGTCGGCCGTCGAGTTGCACGACATCGAAGGCTTCAAGTATCACGAGATCGCCGACATTGTCGGCGTGCCGATCGGCACGGTGATGAGCCGGATCTCGCGCGGACGCCGGCTGCTGGCCGGAGTCATCGTGGAACGTCGCCAGCAGTGGGCGCTGGGAGCGACTGACGGCGGCCGACGCAGCGAGCCCCGGGCAGAACTGCGGAGCGGTCATGGACGAGCGCCGAGGACAACATGAGTGAGTGGCAGGCAGGGGCAGTCGCGGGCCGGCAGCAGCCCGAGGACGACGCGACACGCGAGGCGCGGCACGAGGTGCTGGCGACCCTGTTGGCGGCATATGTCGATGGCGAGTTGCCGCCGGAAACGATGGCGCAGATCGATGCGCACCTGCTCGGGTGCAGTCGCTGCCGTCGCGAGGTCACGGTGCACCAGAGTCTCGCCACGCGACTCTCGCGCGTCACCCGACCGGCCGTCTCGGCGGCCCTCGATGACCGGCTGCGCGCCGCGATCGCGGCGGCGCCGATTCCCTCGGAGCGGACCGCGGCGGAGCCCGCGGCGGTCGTCGCGGCGCCGATCATCGGCACATCCGCGGTGGCCGCGAGTCGGCGCCGGTGGATTGTCGGCGTGACCTCCGTCGCGGCCGTGCTCGTCGCTGCCCTGGTGTTCATCCCCCGCACTCGGGCGCCTGAACGCGCCACGCTGCAGCCGGCGCCGCTCGTCGTGACCGCGCCGATTCCCCTGCTCGATCTGGTGGCCGCCGACTATCGCACGGCCAGCGCGCGCGATCTGCCGGGGCGTGCGCGCGATCTGGAGACCGTGCGCGGTGCCGTCCCGTTCACGGTGGAGCCTTTGCGTCACGCCGACCTCCAGCTGGTCGCTGCCTGGACCGCAGATCTCGATGGTGAGTTGGCGGCGGTGCTCGCGTACAAGTGGCATGATGCGCTGGTGATGCAGTACGTCGTCTCCGACGCCTGGCTCTTTCGCTCGCTCGCGCTTCGCGGCGCATTCGCGGCCGGTCAGGCTGTCGGCACTGATGCCGCCGGCGTCGGTATGCTCGCGTGGTCGTCCGGGCAGGGAAGCAACGTCGTAGTCGCCGACGAGCGCTGGCCGATGCTCGTGGCACTGCATCCGCGCGCGCGCTGACGATTCGCCGGAGCCACCGATGGACCATGGGACACGTTGCGCTCGATCCAATCGCACCGCTGATTGGAGTCGTGTTCACTCCCCGTTTGTTCGTCCGTCTCGGGTCGGCGCTGCTGCTGACCGTCAGCGCCCGTGGCCTGCTCGCACAGGGGCCGCCGCCGCGCGATTCGCTGTCTCGCGATTCCACGGCGGCACGCGTGACACTCGATTCGATTGCCGCGCGGCTGGAGCGCGCCGAGGCGGCGCTGGTCTTGCTGCGCCAGCAACTGGCGACCGAGTCATCCACGCAGGTACGCTTGCGCTCACGGGTGCAGCTCGAGCTCTCGGCACGGCTGATCGTGAATGGGTGGCGCACCACCGGCACGGCGTCGAATTCGGAGGTGCCCACCTTCGCGACCGTGGCGCGACCGGCCGACCCCCAGTACGGATCCACCGGCCTGCACACGCTCGGACTGTCCATGCGACAGTCCGTCGTGGGAGCGAGCGTGAGCGTGGACAGTGTGCTGGGCGGGGTACTCGTCGCGGACGTCGAGCTCGATTTCTTCGCGCGCGCCCTCGATCCGAACCCGCCGCTCTTTCCGGAGCCGCGACTGCGCACAGCACGCGCCATCCTGGCCTGGCCGCGCACGGAGATCATGGTCGGCATGGAGACGCCGCTCATCTCCGATCTCACGCCGATCACGGCGGCCGGCGTTGCGATTCCCACGTTCACGGCTGCCGGCAATTTGTGGAATTGGTTGCCGCAGCTGCGCATCACACGCGAGCTCTGGCGGCGCAGCGCCGTCACTCCGGTCTCGATCGCGCTGCAGGGGGCGGTCATGTCGCCCTTTAGTGGCGATCGCCATGTGACCGACGCGGCCGGACCCGACGCCGGTCAGCTCAGTGGACGACCGGCGCTCGAGTCACGGGCCAGACTGCGCTGGGGCATCGACGACGATGTCGCGGGGCTCCAGTCGGTCATCCAGCGCGGCGGCGAGATCGGGGTCGGCACACATCGCGGGTGGCTGCGCGCCGTCGGCGACACGAACCTCACGAGTTGGGCCACCAGTGCCGACGCGCGCATCGCCCTCGGACATGGCGTCGAGGTGCGAGGCGAAGCGTATCGTGGTCGTCTGCTGCGTGGACTCGGCGGCGGCGCCATCGGTCAGAACTTCGGCGTCCTGGGCGAGAACGTCGACAAGCCCGGAGTGCCGCTCACCGACGCGGCCGGATGGGTGCAGCTCAATGCACAGTGGCATCCGCGCGTGATTGCCGGTGTGGGCTGCGGCACCGACCGCGTCCTCGGCGCCAGCGCGGACCGTCGTCGTAACAGCGTGTGTGCCGTGCATGCCATGTGGCGCCCGGCGCAGCCTCTCCTGTTCTCCTTCGAGCTGCGTGACCTCAAGACCCGCTACGCCGCCGGCGTGCAGCACGCGCGCCATCTCAATATCGGCGTCGGGATCGAGCTGTGACCCGGACTCGAGCGCCTCGCGTGCGGCCGTCGCGATTCATGCGATTTGCCGCGTTGGCGCACAGTGCGCTTGTCTGCGGCTTCGGTGTCGGCGTCGCGAGGCTCGAGGCGCAAGGCACCGTACGCGGACAGTTGCGTGTCATCGAAACCGCCAACGGAGCACCGGCGACGCTCGGTGATGCGGTGGTGTACCTCGAGGCGGACGGTGAACGCCCGCGCGGCCCCATCGTTTCGTTGGCCAAGGCATCGGTAGGGATGCGACTGCGTGAGTTCGTGCCGCACGTGCAGACCATCGGCGTCGGCGGCGCGGTGGCGTTTCCCAATCAGGATCCGTTCAGCCACAACGTGTTCTCGAATTCCGCACTCGGTGCGTTCGATCTTGGGTTGTATCGTACCGGGAAGAGCCGCGCCGCGACGTTTCCGAAGGCCGGCGTGTACGCGATTTACTGCAACATCCACGCGCGCATGGTGAGCTACGTGGTTGCCGTTCCCACGCCGTATGTCGCACGGGCGCAATCGTCCGGCATGTTCACGCTCGCCGGCGTGCCGGCGGGTACGTGGCGACTGCACGTGTGGCATGAGCGGGCGCCGGAACACGTCGAAACGATCCGCGTGCCGACCGGCGGACTCTCCGATATCGTGGTGGCGCTCGACGGGCGCGGCTACGTGCCCAAGCCCCACACCAACAAGTTCGGCCAGCCCTACGCGACATCGCGCGCTGACCGGTACTGACGGCGTCGGCGATGCACGTCACCGCGCGCGTCTTCGTGGGAGCGGTCACCATCGTTGCCCTCGTGCTGGGGACGGTGTTCACGGTGGCCCGCACCGATGCGCGCCGCGCCGCGGACGCCGGTGCGGTGCGGGCGCTTGAGCAGTCGGCCGATCTCGTGGCGCAGCTGCTCGCTGGCCGTGGTCGCAGTCTCGCCGGCGGCGCGCGCGTGTTCGTGCAGGGGCCGTACTTCCGGACGCTTGTCGCCGAAAGCCGTCGTGACGATATCCTCGACCAGACGTTCGAAGCCGCCGAACAGCTCGATGCGTCATGGGTGTTCATCACTGACGCCTCTGGGATGCTGGTGGCGAAATCCGACGAACCGTCCGCCTCCGGCGATCAACTCGCCAACGTCGCGCTCATCTCGGGGGCGCTTCGCGGACAGGTGATGACCGGCTTCGGTGGATCGGGAGACTCCGCGCTGTTTCAGGCGACCGCGGTCCCGGTGGCCGCGCCGGGAGGATCGCCGTTCGGTGTGCTGGTCGCCACGCGATTGCTCGACTCCGCGTTGGCAGTCGACATCGCGTCGGCGTCGGGCAGTGAGTTGGTGTTCTATGTACGCACGGCCGATGGCGTCGCCCATGTGGCCGCGTCGACGATGACGCGCGATGCGTCTTTGCGCGCGGCGGTGCGGAGCCGGGCGTCGGGGCAGGCCCCGCTCACCATCGACGGTCGCACGTGGATCACGCACGCCACGGCGCTCAACACGGCTGGTGGCACGGAGGTCGGTGGCTACCTCGTGCTGCGCCGGGCCGACGTCGACGTGCCGACGATCACGGCGCTGCGTCGCGCGATGGCCATCGCCAGTGCACTCGGTCTCCTGCTCGCTGTACTCGCCGCGCTGATCGCGCACCGCGTCGTGGACGCGCCGGCCCGACGGCTCGAACGCGAGCGCCGGGACCTGGCCCGCGATCTACGGGTCGCGCAGACGGATCTGCATGACCACGTTGCGCTCGGCCGACTGCTCTCGCCGGACGTCGCCACGTCGGTCACGACGGAGCATCCCGTGGCGGAGCATCCCGTGGCGGAGCATTCGCGCACCGGGCTGCCGAGACGGGTTCGCGTGGAGCGCACGCTGTCGCTGCCGATGTCGCGCCACGCCGACGCGGACGCGACCCCGTTCGCGCTGGGTAGCACCGTCGAGCAGCGCTATCGTATCGACGCGATCCTCGGTGAACGTGACCGCGGCGTGCTGTATCGCGCGTTTGATCTCGAGCACGGCGAATCCGTCGCGCTGGGGGTCATCCGGCCTGAGCGGCTCTTCCTCGACGACGACGCGCACGCGTTGCTGGTCGCCGACGTGGCGAACGCCGGCCGCGTTGACCATCCGCACGTGGCGCACGTGCGCGATGTTGGCCACGACCACGGCGTGCCGTTCGTGACATCGGACTTCGTGCCGGGTGTGTCGCTCGCCGGCGTGCTCCGCCAATGGGGCACGTTGCCCGCCGACGCCGTGATTGCGCTGGCGCGTCAGCTGCTGCGCGCGCTGGCGGCGGCGCATGCGCAACAGGTGATCCACGGTGATATCAAGCCAAGCGACATCCGTATTGCGCCGGGCGGCCAGGTCAAGCTCACCGGATTCGGCATCGCGCACGCGCTTCGCCACGCTGCGCAGCGGGCCCAGTCGGTGCAGCGCGCCGGCGATGCCTCGCTGTCCGGACGTCTCGCCGGCGCGACGGTCGGAACTCCGGAATATCTCGCGCCCGAACAGCTCATCGGCGCGCCGGCGTCATCCGCCAGTGACCTGTATGCCCTGGGCGTGGTGCTGCATGAGTGTCTCGCGGGTCACGCACCGCAACGGAATGACATGCCGGTCACGCTGATCGGCACACGCCTGGGTGATGACACCGGGAAGCACGCGCGCACCGACGCGGCGGCCTGGCCGCCGCCGCTTGATATGCTCATCGCGGCCATGACCGAGAACGACGTAAATCGCCGGGCCCCGTCGGCGGCCCACCTGCTCGACCTGCTCGAGGCGTCGGCGCCGCCGTTGGAATAGTTTCGCCGCTCGTTCGCTCTACTCCCGGTGCGATGCACGTCCGCGTCGCCGATCCATTCTCGCCGGGAGATCGACCGATGTTCACCACAGTCCGTGATGCACGCGGCACGCGCGTAGCGACAGGTATAGCGACACGCGCCGCACAGATGTCGCTGCTGTTCACCCTCGCGGCCTGCAGCGGCGGCGATGGCGGCACCACCACGCCGACGCCTGCCGTCGTCGCGGCATCAGTGGCGGTCAGCGCCGCCGAAACCGGCGCGTTGACCGCGATCGGCGCCACGCGGTCACTCTCGGCGGTGGTGAAGGATGCGAGTCAGGCCACGTTGAGCGGCGCCGCCGTGAGCTGGACCACGAGCAACGCTGCCGTCGCGACCGTCTCCGGATCTGGCGCGAGTGCCACCGTGACGGCCACCGGCAATGGCTCCGCCACCATCACCGCAACGAGCGGATCGGTGTCGGGCACCGTCGCCGTCGACGTCGCCCAACGCTTCGCGACGCTGGCCCTGCAGGCCGCCTCCCTTACGCCGGCCATCGGTAGCACCACGCAGCTCACCGCTACCGCCCGTGACTCGCGCGGCGTGGCCATCGCGGGCGTGACCGGCGTGACGTACACCACCGCCGATCGCACGAAGGCCATCGTCAGCGTGGATGGACTCGTCACAGCTATCGCTCCGGGCGCCGCGTCCGTGGGTGCCTCACTCACGCGCGATGGCGTGACCGCCTCGGGCACACAAGCGCTCACCGTCACGGCACCGATCAGTGGCGCCACCGCCGTCGCGGTGCAGGCCACCAACGACAACGTGTTCACGCCGGCCACGACCACCATCGCGGAAGGTGGCGTGGTGACTTTCGGCTTCGGCAGTATCGAACACAACGTCGTGTTCCAGTCGGCCGGCGCACCGACCAACGTGCCCGTGGTCTCCAACTCGTCGGTGGCGCGCACCTTCCCGACGGCCGGCAGCTATCCGTACGTGTGCTCGCTGCACGCCGGCATGTCGGGCACGGTGAATGTGCTACCGAGTGGCATCATGGCGTTGCTGAGCGGCGCGAACGAGCGTCCCAACCCCGTCACGACCAGTGCGAACGGCGCTGCTGTGTTCACGCGCAACGGCACGTCGGTCACGTACACGGTGACGTATCAGGGCATCGCCTCGATTCCGACCGGTGCGCACATCCACGCGCCGGCCGGCCTCAACAACACCGCCGGCATCATCGTCGATCTGGTCAAGCAGACGCAGACGAGCAACAGCGGCGTGCTCACGGGCACGTTTACGGCGACGGATATCCGCGGCATTAGCGGACAGCCGCCCATCGCGCTCGACTCGCTCATGACGCTGCTCCGTACGGGTAACGCCTATGTGAACGTGCACTCGAGCACGTTCCCGGCCGGCGAAATCCGCGGCCAGACCGGCACGCCGTAACGGCGCGCCGTAAGGCCTAGGGCAGAAACATGCGATCGGCGATCTCGGCAATCTCTTCGGCGTCGCGCCAGGCGTCTTCGAGGGCGCTGAGCTCGCCCTGCATGGCCCGACGCTCGGCGTCCTCGTTCGTCGCGATCTCGAGCGCCAGGCGCTCAGTGCCGGTGAGTCCGAGGACGCCCACGTCATCGTCCCAGAAAATGGTGTTCTTCGCACGACGCGTAACCCGCAGCGCACTACTGCTGCGGATGTACTGTTCCGCATCGCCGGCTTCGGTGATGCGGCGGGTCGCGTCGAGCACCTGACCCGGTGTTCCGCCACGCGTGTTCAGTCGCGCGAGCAACGGACTCGCCACCTGAATCGCCTGCGCCTGGTCGAGATCGGTGATGCCCTGTGCGTGCGCCACGCGCAGGACCCACGGGCGATGCTCGTCGGCAATGATTTCGAGTCGCGCGATGTGACTGAACCGCAACGGCCGCAGCAGGCCGTCGGGTGTGCGTACGTGCGCAATGGTGCGGTCGTACTGGAGTCGGGCTTCCACGTGCTCGAGCGGGTCGACCACCGCGCGCTGCCATCGACGGCTGCTCGTCAGGGTGTAGGTCACGCCCGCCATCGCCGCTACTGCGCCGACCATCATGGCCGCGCTGTGACTCAGCAAGGCCGACGCCGTGGCCCGCGCGTCGGGTAGTTGCAGACGCCGCTTGCGCAGGCGTCCGCCGTAGCGCCACGCCGCAAACTCGGGTCGGAGCGGCGTACCGATGCGCACCAGATCCAGCCCTTCACTCAGCGTGGCCAATCCGATCTGATCGCTGCTCACGCGCACCGGCGTCTGACGATAGAGCCGCTCGCACGCCTCCACGGCCTCCCATCGCTCTTCGAGCGGCGAGAGATTCCAGTTGCGGCACCCGCGACACACCACCCACAGTCGCCCGCGACGCGCGTCGAACGCGATCCGACGGCCAATCGGAAACTCCTCGAGGACCTCGTTCCGTCCGAGGGAGCCGTGGCAGTACAGGCAAGTCGAGAACACGCAGTGCGCTCCAGTGGGGAAAGCAGGGGGCGGCCGGCACCCCGAACATCCGACCGTCTCGCCAACATGCAGCCTCCCGCACCGGTCCGCACGCGGAGAACGTGATACCCGCATGATCGTCGCGTGACGAATCGGTGAACGACTTCGTGATGTACGAGCTCGACAGCATGCCGCTTCCCGTTAACATCCAGTATGCCTCTCGATCCGTCGTCCGAGCTCTCGTCCGCGCCGTCATCCGATTCGTCGCCCTGCGGCGGCTGTCATCGCGTCGATCGACGCCAGTTTCTGGCCTCGGCCTCGGTCCTGTCGCTCGGCGTGCTGATGTCGGGCTGCGGCGACGGCATCATCAGCGGCCCCGAGCAGGTGCTCGACGCGATCCCGGCACCCTTTCGCCTCGATCCGGCCACGGTGCCCGACCTGGCCTCGGTGGGCGGCCGCACCGTCGTGGTGTCTGGCACGTCAGCCCCCGTCGTCGTGGAGCGCGTCGGGTCGGCGCAGTTCCGTGCGCTTTCACTGGTCTGTCCGCATCGCGGCTCGATCGTGGATGTCACCGCGACGGGACTCCGCTGCCCGAATCATGAAGCGGTCTTCGCGAATGACGGCACGTGGCTGAGTGGGCAACCGACCGCCGGACTCACGGCGCTCGACGTGCGACGGAACGCCGATGGATCGCTCATGATCGGCGGCGCCCTCACGCCGCCGGTGCTCGGCGTCGAGCGCAGCTCGGTGGTGTTCCTGACGACGCTCACCGGTAACGCCCCCGCCGCCCAGACCGTCAACATTTCGAATGACGGCGGCGGCATTCTTGGCGGACTGGCGGTCACGCTCACCTACGGGCCGGGCCAGCGCACCGGCTGGCTGTCGCTGGCGCTCAGCCAGGCGTCGGCCCCTTCCACGCTCACGCTGTCGGCGCAGCGCGGCACGCTGCCCATCGGGAACTACACGGCCACCGTCACGGTGTCGGGAGCCGGCATCAGCAACGGCGCGCAATCGCTCAGCGTCTCGCTGCTCGTGCAGGATCCGACCACACCGGCGGCGCTGCAGCTCTCCGCCGCGGCGCTGGCCTTCACGGCGCCCATCGGCAGCACGCCGGCCGCGCAGGTCGTGCAATGCAACAACAGCGGCGGCGGCACGATCACCGGGCTGGCGGCCACGGTCTCGTACGGAGCTGGTGGCACCGGTTGGATCACCACCACGCTCAACCAGACCACCGCGCCGGCCACGCTCTCAGTGCGCCCGAGTGCCGGTGCGCTGGCAGCCGGTACCTACACGGCCACGATCACCGTCAGCGCCGCCGGTGTCGCGTCACGCACGATGTCGGTGACCCTCACCGTGACCGCCGCCGGACTGCTGGTCACGCTCGCCGCCTGGCCGGCGCTGGCCAACGTGGGTGGCGTCGCCGGCAGTGTCGGCAACGTGAACGGGGGTCCGGTAGCCGTCTCACGCCTCAGCGCCACCAGCTTCGCCGCCTTCTCCATGCGCTGCCCGCATGCCGGCACCACGGTGAATGTGGTGAACGGCAGCAGCTTCCGGTGCCCGAATCACGGGGCCCTGTTCAACAGCGCCGGTGTGTGGCAGTCGTCGCCGCAGCGCGCCGACAGTCTCTCCACACTCACCGTCGTCTACACGCCCGGTGCAGCGACGCTCACGGTGACCTGAGCCGTACCCGTTGAACCGCGCGGCCGACCGGGCTACGTTTCAAGGCTGTCTGACCCTAGCCAAGTAACGTAGCCATGCCGACTTACGAGTTCCGCTGCCCCGACGGGTCCATCATCGAGGCGCGGTTCAAGATCTCAGAGGTTCCGGAAAGCATTCCGACGCCCGATGGCACGGGAGTGGCCACGCGTATCATCTCGGGTGGCGCCAGTCTCCTGTTCAAGGGCTCCGGGTTCTACATCACGGATTACGGCAAGGACGGCAAGAAGGACCAGCGCACCAGCGGTGGCTCCGCGTCCGCCGATAGCAGCACCAAGAGCGACAGCAAGAGCGACAGCAAGAGCGAGTCGAAGCCTTCGACCAGCACGCCGTCCTCGTCTTCCGAATGACGCGAGCCGTTCGCGCGTATTCCTTCTCGACATCCCGGACTCCGTGACTCACGCCGACGCCCTGCGCGCCGAGCTCTCGCGCGCAGCGCGCACGCTTGGTGCGCCCGACGACGTTTCTCCCATTCTCGAGCGGCCGCGTGATCCGTCGTTCGGCGACTGGGCGACCAATCTCGCGATGACGCTCGCGAAGCCGCTCGGCAAGAAGCCGCGCGACATTGCCGAAGCGCTCATCGCCGCGATGGACAAAGCCAGCGTCGGCGTGACGGCCGCCGAAATCGCCGGTCCGGGATTCCTGAATTTTCGTCTCGATCCCGGCTTCCAGGCGCGCGGCCTGCTCACGATTCTCGAGTCGCCCGACACGTTCGGGCGGCTCGACATCGGTCACGGCGAACGCGTGGTGGTGGAATTCGTCTCGGCCAATCCCACCGGCCCGTTGCACGTCGGGCACGGCCGCCAGGCGGCCCTCGGCGATGCGATCAGCACGCTGCTCGAGTACACCGGTTGGCAGGTCGATCGCGAGTTCTACTACAATGACGCCGGTGCGCAGATCGCCAATCTCGCGAAGAGCACGCAGGCGCAGGTGCGCGCCATCGGTGGCGCGCCGCTCGAGATTCCGGAAGGCGGCTATCACGGCGACTACATCCGCGAGATCGCCGAGCGCTATGTGGCTGAACATCCCGAAGACGCCGCGGGCGATGATCTCGCGGCGATGCAGGCGTTCGCCGTCGCCGCGCTGCGTCATGAGCAGGACCTCGACATGCAGGCGTTCGGCGTCAAGTTCGACACGTACTACCTCGAGAGCTCGCTCTACACCGACGGCTCGGTCAACAAGACCGTCGAAGGGCTGAAGCAGTCGGGGCACACGTACGAGGAAGACGGCGCGCTGTTCCTGCGCACGACCGACTTCGGTGACGACAAGGATCGCGTGATGAAGAAGAGCGCGGCCAAGGGCGGAGACTACACGTACTTCGTGCCCGACGTCGCGTACCACGTCACGAAGTGGGAGCGCGGCTACCATCGCGCGATCAACGTGCAGGGCGCCGATCACCACAGCACGATCACCCGCGTGCGGGCTGGTCTGCAGGCGCTCGATATCGGGATTCCCAAGGGGTATCCCGATTACGTGTTGCATCAGATGGTGACCGTCATGAAAGGCGGCGAGGAAGTGAAGATCTCCAAGCGCGCCGGATCGTACGTCACCGTGCGCGATCTCATCGACGAAGTCGGCCGCGATGCCGTGCGCTACTTCTACCTCATGCGGAAGGGCGACTCGCAGCTCGTGTTCGATGTCGATCTCGCGCGCAGTCAGTCGGAAGAGAACCCGGTGTATTACGTGCAGATGGCGCACGCGCGCATGTGCGGCATCTTCCGCGTCGGCGAGATCGACGCGACCACGGTCACGGGTGAAGGTGTCGACCTCGACGTGCTCACCGAACCGGCCGAGCAGGAGCTGGTGAAGCAGCTGCTCGATTTCCCGGCAACGGTGAAGGGCGCGGCCGACAATCTGGAGCCGCACCGTGTCGCCGCCTGGTTGCTCGAAACCGCACGGGCCGGTCACACCTGGTACCACAAGCATCATGTCCTCGGCGAACCCGAGGCCATCACGCGCGCGCGCCTCGTGCTCGCCCGTGCCACGCAGCTCGGCATCGCCGCCGGATTGCGCATTCTCGGACTGTCCGCGCCGGAGCGCATGTGAGCAGTTTCCCCAGTACCGCCAGCCAGGTTCTCGTCGTCGGTTCCGTCGCGCTCGATTCCGTCGAGACGCCGTTCGGCAAGGCCGATGACGTGCTCGGCGGATCGGGCACGTACTTCTCGTCGTCGGCGTCGCACTTCGCGCCCGTGCAGCTGGTGGGCGTCGTCGGGGACGACTACCCCGTCGACCTGCTGCAACCGCTCGCCGCTCGCGGGGTCGATTTGGCCGGACTCGAAAAGGTGAGTGGCTCCAGCTTCCGTTGGCGTGGTCGCTATCGCCACGATCTCAACTCGGCCGAAACGCTCGAGACGCATCTCGGCGTGTTCTCCAATTTCCGCCCGAACATTCCCGAGCAGTTCCGCAAGGCGCCGTTCGTGTTCCTCGCGAACATCGATCCGCGTCTGCAGCTGCAGGTGCTCGAGCAGGTGGAGAAGCCGCGCCTCGTGGCGTGCGACACCATGAACTTCTGGATCGAGTCGCGTCGCCCGGAGCTCATCGAGCTGCTCGGACACGTCGATCTGATCACGCTCAACGACGGCGAAGCACGCCAGCTCACCGAGCACACGAATCTCGTTCAGGCCGCGCGCTGGATTCTCGACAAGGGCCCGAAACACGTGCTCATCAAGAAGGGCGAGCACGGCGCGTTCATGTTCACGCGCGAGAGCGTGTTCTTCGCGCCGGCCTATCCGCTCGAGTCGGTATTCGACCCCACCGGCGCTGGCGATTCCTTTGCCGGTGGCTTCATCGGCTCGCTCGCCGCCAGCGGTGACTTGAGCGATGCCTCCATGCGTCGCGCGGTCGTCGTGGGCTCGGCGATGGGTTCGTTCGCCGTCGAGAAGTTCTCGAATGGGCGTCTGTTGGAAATCACGCGTGCGGATATCGATGCGCGCGTGAAGGAGTTCCGTCAGCTCGTGGCCTTCGACGAGGATCTCAGCGCGTGAGCACGTCCGGCGAATCCTCGCTCACTTACCGTTCGGCCGGCGTCGACATCGATGCCGCCGAAGATTCGAAGAACCGTCTCGCCAAGCTCGTGCAGTCCACGCTGACGGCGGGCGCGCGCGGTGCGTTCGGTGGATTCGGCGGCATGTTCCGTGTGCCTGAGGGCTACCGCGCACCGTTGCTGGTGTCGAGCGCCGACGGCGTAGGCACCAAGATCAAGATCGCCATCGAAGCCGACCGTCACGACACGATCGGGCACTGCCTCGTCAATCACTGCACGAACGACATTCTCGTGCAGGGAGCGGTGCCGATGTTCTTCCTCGACTACGTCGCGTTCGGCAAGCTGCTGCCGCATGTCGTTGAAGGCGTCGTGGCCGGTGTGGCCGCTGGATGCCGCGAGAACAGCTGTGCGTTGATCGGCGGTGAGACGGCCGAGATGCCGGGCGTGTATACGCCGCCAGACTACGATCTCGCCGGCTTCATCGTCGGCATCGTCGAAGAGTCGCAGGTCATCACCAGCGCCAGCGTGCGCCAAGGTGACGCGTTGGTCGCGCTGGCCAGCGATGGGCTGCACACGAATGGCTACTCGCTGGCGCGTCGCATCATCAGCGATCGGCTCAAGCTCGGCGTGCACGATGCGTTCCCCGACGCTGGTGGTGCCAGCGTCGCTGACGTCATGCTGAAGGTGCATCGCTCGTATCTGCAGTGTCTCAAGCCCATGCTGGGGCAGGTGCGCGCGATGGCGCACATCACCGGCGGTGGATTGCCGGGCAACCTGAATCGTGCGCTCCCCGTCACACTTGATGCCGACGTCGACACGTCTTCGTGGACCGTCCCCTCGACCTTCCGGGTACTTGCTGAAGCGGGAGCAGTCGCTCCGCTCGAGATGTTCCGAGCCTTCAACATGGGAGTGGGAATGGTCGTCATCACGGCACAAGAGAACGTGCGCGCCATCACGGCGCGCGCCGCAGAGTGCGGTATCGACGCGTGGGAATGCGGCAAAATTGTCCCTGGAACCGGGCGCGTGCGCCTCGATGGTGTGATCACATGAGTGCGCGTCGACAGCGCGTGACTGGCTTCACGGCCGTCGCGCTGACGGTGCTTGGCGCCACGCACGCGTCGTCGCTCGCGGCACAGACCACGTCGGGGCCGTGCACCGTCACGCCCGGCGTCGCCTCGGGTGCCGATGCCTGTCAGAAGGCGCGCGACTTGTTCGGCTTCGTCGTGCCGCAGATCGGTATCGCCGTGTCGTCGGGCAATCCCGTGCTCGGCGAGGGTGGCACGTTGGGGGGGTGGCCCAAGCGCGCATTCTCGTTCCGTGTGAGTGCCGTCGATGGTCAGCTGCCGAAGAATGCGGTGCCGATCAGCGTGACCGGTTCCGCCGTCGGCTCCGACTTCGGTGCGGCGCGCACGCCGATCCCGCTGCCGTCGGCTGATGCCGCGATCGGTATCTTCCCGGGCATCCCGCTTGGCCTCACCAACACGCTTGGCGTCGACGTGCTGCTCGGCGCGTCGTATCTGCCGACCGTGAAGGAATCGACGTTCGAAGTCACGCCCAAGGATGGCGGGTTCGCCTTCCAGTACGGGGTGCGCGTCGGTGCACTGCAGGAATCGTCGTTCATTCCCGGCGTCAGCGTGAGCTACATGCGCCGCAAGATGCCGACGGTCGATCTCGGCTACACGCCGAACAACGACACGCTCACCGTCACGGGCACGTCGGTCACGTCGAACGCACTGCGCATCGTGGCCAGCAAGCGCTTCGCCATCTTCGGGATTGCCGCCGGCGTCGGTCGCGATGAAATCGAAGGCTCGGCGTCCATGCGCGCCTCGGTCAACGAAACCGTGCTCGGAACCAATCAGCGCTTCCTCGTGGAGCTGCCCGACCTGCGCTATACGACCAAGCGCAACACGGCCTTCGTGAACGCGTCGCTCGGTCTCGGAGTCGCCCGCTTGGTCGGCGAATACGGCTGGTCCAGCGAAGGCACCGTGCGGGAAACCGTCAATCAGTTCGGCGGCCGGAAGGCCGATGAAGGGTATCGCTACGGATCGCTCGGGATCGCCTTCAGGTTCTGACGGGCCTTCGCCCGCATCGGCCGCCGACGACGCGCGCTTCATGCGTCGCGCCCTCGAACTCGCCGAGCGCGGCGCGGGTCGGGTGTCGCCCAATCCAAAGGTCGGCGCGGTGATCGTGCAGCAGGGCCGCATCGTTGGCGAAGGGTGGCACGCCGAGTACGGTCAGGCCCACGCCGAAGTTGCCGCGCTCCAGGAAGCGGGGGCGCGCGCGCGTGGGGCAACCGCCTATGTCTCGCTCGAGCCCTGCAATCACACCGGCAAGACCGGGCCCTGTTCAGAAGCCCTCATCGTTGCTGGCGTCGCCCGGGTCGTCTTCGCCGCCCATGATCCCAACCCCAAGGCCGCCGGCGGGGCCGCGCGCCTCGCAGCGGCAGGGATTGCCGTCGTCGGCGGGGTGCTCGAGCGCGAGGCCCTCGACCAGAACGCGCAATTCTTCTTTGCCGCGCGGGGGGCGGACCGTCCCTTCGTGACGCTGAAACTGGCCGTCTCCATCGACGGCGCCATCGTCGACGCCTCGCGCCAGCCTGGCTGGCTCACCGGCGAGGAAGCCCGCGTGGCCGTCCATGCGCTGCGGGCCGAGAGCGACGCGATTGCCGTCGGCATCGGTACCGCCTTGGCCGACGATCCGGCGCTCACCGTCCGCCATGCCGCGCCGCCACGTCGTGCGCCGCTTCGAGTGGTCTTTGACCGCGGCGCCCGGCTGCCCCTCGACGGGCAGCTGGTCCGGTCGGCCCGTGAACTTCCGGTGGTCGATTTCACCTGTGGCGCCGTTCCGGACGCCGAGTCCGCCCTCCGCGAGGCCGGTGTCGAGACCGTCGTCGTCGCCTCCGCCGGTGAGGCGCTGCGCCACTTGGGCACCCACGGTGTCCGCCATCTGTTGGTCGAAGGCGGCGCCGCGCTGGGTTCTTCGCTCCTGGCCGCCGGACTCGTCGACCGACTGGTTATCTTTCAGGCACCGGTCATCCTCGGCGCCGGTGCCTTGTCGGCCTTTGCGGCGCTTCCTGCGCAGCGGGCCGGGCAGGCGCCTCGGTTGCGCGTCGTGGAGCGGAAGGCACTGGGTGCCGACCTGATGACCGTCTACGCTGTTTCTGGAGACTGAAGAGAGGATGTTCACGGGGCTCGTGGACGACCTGGGCCTTATCACCCACGTCGCCGACACGCCGGCCGGGCGCGAGTTGCGCATCCGTTGCCGCTATACCGACCTGGTCGACGGTGAAAGCATCGCCGTCAATGGCGCGTGCCTGACCGTGCGCGAGCATGGCGTGCATGACGATGGCAGCGGGTGGTTTACCGTGGCCGCCGTGATCACCACGCTTGGCCGCACCACGATTGATGCGTGGCGCGCCGACTCGCACGTCAACCTCGAGCGCGCCATGCGCCTCGGTGATCGACTCGGCGGCCACATGGTGCTCGGACACGTGGACGACCTCGGCGTGGTCGCGCGCACCGAACAGGTGGGCGATGCCTGGCTGATCGACGTCATCCTTCCCGTCGCCCTGCGTCCGCTCATGGTGGCGCACGGCTCCATTACCGTGAACGGTGTGAGCCTCACGGTGAACGCGCTGCTCGACGACGGCGTGCAACTCTCCATCATCGAATACACCAAACGGCACACCACGCTCGGCGAACTCGTCGCCGGTGATCGGGTGCATGTAGAAGCCGATGTGCTCGCAAAGCACGTCGAACGGTTGCTGACGCCTTGGCGCAGCGCAGGGGTTGAAGTCGCATGACGGCAGCGGACGCGGCAGCGGGCGAAGAGGCGCAGGAACTGACGTTCGGAACGGTCGAGCAAGCCTTGGCCGACATCGCGGCGGGCAAATTCGTTATCGTCGCCGATGACGAAGATCGCGAGAACGAAGGAGACCTGGTCTGCGGCGCCGAAATGGTGACGCCCGAGATGGTCAACTTCATGCTCGACGCGAAGGGCATGATCTGCCTCGCTATGGAGAATGCGCTGGCCAACCATCTCGGTCTCGAGATGCAGGTCGACGAGAACACCGAAGCGATGCACACCGCCTTCACGGTCAGCATCGATGCCGCGGCCAAGTACGGCGTGACCACCGGCATCAGCGCCAGCGATCGCGCCACCACCATTCGCGTGGCCGTCGATCCCAGCAGCACGCGCGCCGATCTTCGCGTACCGGGGCACATTCATCCGCTCCGGGCCCGTGATGGCGGCGTGCTACAGCGCGTCGGACACACCGAAGCGGCCGTCGATCTCGCGCGGCTTGCCGGCTTGCGATCGGCTGGCGTGATCTGTGAAATCCTGAACAAGGACGGCACCACCGCGCGTCGTCCGCAGCTCGAAGTCTTCGCCAAGACGCACGGCCTCACGTTCATCACGATCGCGCAGCTGGTGGCGTATCGCCTCAAGCACGAGCGTCTGGTGCATCGCGTGGCCGAAGCGCGGCTCCCCACCGACTACGGCGAGTGGCGTATCGTGGGCTACAAGAACGACGTCGACGCGCGTGAGCACATCGCGATCGCCTTTGGCGACGTGAGCGATAGCGAAGGCGTGCTGGTGCGCATGCACTCCAAGTGTCTCACCGGCGACGTGTTCCACTCGCGCCGCTGCGACTGCGGCTGGCAGCTCGAGACGGCCATGCAGATGATCCAGGCCGAGGGCAAGGGTGTCATCGTCTACCTCGACCAGGAAGGTCGCGGGATCGGCCTGCTCAACAAGCTCAAGGCGTACGAGCTGCAGGACAAAGGCGCCGACACGGTCGAAGCCAATGAACAGCTCGGCTTCAAGGCGGATCTGCGCAACTACGGCATTGGCGCGCAGATTCTGCTCGACATGGGTGCGCGCTCCATTCGCCTGCTCACCAACAATCCCCGCAAGCTCGTGGGCCTCGATGGGTACGGTCTGATCCTCAAGGATCGGGTCCGCATCGAAGCCCCCTCCACCGACGAAAACGCCTCGTATCTTGAAACGAAGCGCACGAAGCTCGGTCACCTGTTCGCAATCTGAGACGTATTCCTGATGGCCGAGTTCAACGGTAGTCCGCGCGGTGAAGGTCGCCGCATTGTCGTCGTCGCCAGTCGCTTCAACGAGGGCATCACCATGCCCCTCGCCGAAGGGGCGGTAGGCGCGTTGGTAGGGCAGGGCGTGAAGTTCGAAGACATCGACGTGCTCTGGGTCCCCGGTGCGTGGGAGATCCCGGTCGCGGTGCGCCGTGCGCTCGCCACCGAGCGCTACGACGCCGCGGTGGCCGTTGGCGCCGTCGTGCGCGGCGATACGCCGCACTTCGACATCGTCGCGGGCGAAACGTCGCGCGGACTCATGGACGCCATGCGCGACTTCGACGTGCCGGTCACGATGGGTGTGTTGACCACCGACAACATGGAACAGGCCGAAGCGCGCGCTGGTGGCGTGCATGGGAACAAGGGCGCGGAAGCCGCGATGGCGGCGCTCGAAATGCTCGACCTGTTCGATCAGGTCATGCCGTCCGATCAGTTCGAAGGGGACGAATAGTGACCAACATGCAGGATGACGCGTTCTGGGACACGCCGGTCCAGGAACCGCTGGCCCCTCGCGCCGGACGCCGCTCGCGTGGCAATCGCGCCGCGACGAAGGACGAACGCGTGGAAACCCGCGGGCGTGCCCGTGCGCTGCAGGCGCTGTACGCCGCGGATCTCCGTGATCTCACGCAGCTCCGTAAGATCGCCACACACGTGTTTGACGATCTCGCGGTCGATCCCGAGGAGCGGAAGTTCGCCTCGCGGCTGGTCGCCACCGTGGCCGACAAGTGCGCCGAGCTCGATGCCGACCTCGCGCAGGTCACCAATAACTGGCGACTCGAACGCCTCGGTGCGATCGAGCGCAGCGTGCTCCGTCTCGCCGCCGCCGAACTCGATCGCAACGAGACGCCGGTGAAGGTGGTGCTCCAAGAGGCCGTGCACCTGGCCGAGCGCTACGGCACCACGCGCAGCGCGCGGTTCGTGAACGGGGTACTCGACGCCTACGCCCGCAAGCTCGGGCGCCTGTGAGCGGAACCGCCGCACGTCCGGGCGACCGGCTGCGGATCGCCGTCGTCAACTGGCAGTGTCGGGAGAATCCGCTCGCCGGCGGCGCTGAGATTCATCTGCACGAGATCTTCGGCCGACTGGCCAGCCGCGGGCACCACGTCATGCTGCTCTGCGGCGGGTGGCCCGGCTGCCCCCCGCGGGCGACACTCGATGGCATCGACGTGCACCGCGTCGGCACGCGCGCCACGTTCCCGCTGCTCGTGCGCAAGCACTGGCACGCGCACTTCGCCGACGAACACTTCGACGTGCTCGTCGAAGACATCAACAAGGTGCCGGTGTTCACGCCGTGGTGGCAGGCGCCGCCGGTCGTGGCCTTGGTCCCGCACCTGTTCGGCGGCACCGCCTTTCAGGAGCTGGCCGCGCCCTTGGCCACCGCCGTCTGGCTGGCCGAGCGCCCGCTGCCCGTGGTGTATCGCCACTGCGCGTTCGAGGCCATCAGTGAGAGTACCCGGGACGACCTCGTCTCCCGGGGGGTACGCCGCGACCGGATTCGTGTCATCTTTCCGGGGATCGACACTGACATTTACACGCCTGATCCCTCTCAGCGTGCGGATCGTCCCGTTTTTGCGTATCTCGGCCGCCTCAAGAAATATAAAGGCGTCGACTTGGTGCTCCGGTCATTCGCACAATGTGGCGTCCCGGAGGCTACACTGGAGATCGCAGGGGCTGGCGAATTCCGCGCCGAACTTGAAGAGTTGGCGGGAACCCTTGGGGTGGCTTCGCGGGTACGGTTTTTAGGACGTATTGACGAGACTCAGAAGTGCGCCCTGCTTCGACGGGCTTGGGCGTTTGTGTTCGCATCACCTAAGGAGGGATGGGGGATCACGAATCTGGAGGCAGCGGCAAGCGGAACTCCGGTGATTGCGTCGAATTCTCCGGGTATTCGCGAGTCCGTGCGGCATGGCGAGACAGGATTTCTCGTTCCGCACGGCGATGTCGCTGCGATGGCCGAGTCGATGCGGTACCTCAGCGGCGAGCGAGCGCTCGTCGAACGCCTGGGGATCGCCGCGCGGCGTTTCGCCGAGGCTTTTACCTGGGAAAACGCCGCCACAGAGACTGAAGCTCACCTCCGCGAGGTGGTGGGAAAGGAGGAAGGTCGCTGATGGAGATCATCCTGCACGCGCACCATGCCGAAGTCACGGAATCGCTCCGTGCACAGGCCGAAGCCGCTGTCATCCGCCTCGCGAAGCGATTGCATCGCGTCGCCAACGCCATCGTGCGTTTCGTGGGAGACGGTGACACCCGCCGCGTCGAGATCGTGCTGCAACGCGCGCGATCCCGAGAACTGTTCGTCCAAGCCGATGCGCGTGCGTTCGCGCCGGCCCTGAGCGCCGCCGTGCACCGACTCGAAAGTCAGGTGTCGCGTGTGCGCCGCTCGCGGCGCGTCCCGACCGAAGGAGATCGCACCGGGTGAGTCGACGCCTGACAGTAGGCACGCTCTTCGAGCGGATGAAGGATCCGCTCGAACTCGAGCTGCTTGGTTCGGCATCCGGTCTCGACCGGGAGATCACGAGCCCCGAGGCGTCAAGCCCGGGGCTCGTCCTCGCCGGCTATATCAATCGCTTCCCGTATCAGCGCATCCAGGTCCTCGGCGAAACCGAGATCACCTATCTGCAGTCGCTCAGCGAAGAGCTGCGCATCAGCAATCTCGAGCAGTTCTTCGGCTTTCCGCTCCCCTGCGCGTTCATCACGAAGCATCTCGAACCGCCTGAGCCGCTGCTGCGGCTGGCCGAGGAAGCTGGCGTGACGATTCTGCGCTCGCGCCTGAAGACGGCCGAGTTCTATCGCCTCATCAAGCCATACCTCGCCGATCAGTTCGCACCCACCACCACACTGCACGGCTCACTCGCCGACGTGTATGGGGTGGGGCTCTTTTTCACCGGCAAGAGCGGCATCGGCAAGTCGGAGTGCGTGCTCGATCTCGTGGAGCGCGGCCACCGGCTCGTGGCCGATGACCTCGTGTTCGTGTCGCGCCGCGGCAACGATGTGCTTATTGGCAAGGGCCATGAGCTGCAGCGGCACTTCATGGAAATCCGCGGCGTCGGCCTGCTCGACGTGCCGGCCATCTTCGGCATTCACGCGGTGCGCCAGCAGAAGCGACTCGAAGTGGTCGTCGTGCTGGAAGAGTGGGATGCCGAGGCCTCCGTCGATCGCACCGGCCTCGACGTGCAGACGCAGGACATTCTCGGTGTCGAGGTCCCGAAGATCACGGTGCACCTCAATCCGGGCAAGAACATCACCGTCATCGCCGAAGTCATCGCGATGAACCATCTCTTGCGGTATTATCGCGGCTATGATTCGGCCACGGCATTCAACGAACGGTTGATTGGTCAGATGCGCCGGACGTCCGATGTTCAGCGATACCTGCAGGAGGATGATGAGTGATGAGGATGCACGCGTGAACACCGCGACCGACACCGACGTCGCACCAGCGACTGTCCGTGCCATCGTCGCCGGTCATGGATCCTTTGCCGCCGGCATCATTTCCGCTGTGGAGCAGATCACCGGCAAGGGCGCGTCGTTCCTGGCGATGTCCAACTCCGGGCTGTGCCTCGACGACATTCAGGACACGCTGGCGCGCGCCGTCGATGACACCGGCGCACGCGTGATCTTCACCGACTTGCCCGCCGGCAGCTGCACCATGGCTGTGCGTCGCATGATCCGCGCGCGTCCCGGTGTCCTGCTCGTCACCGGGATCAACCTCTCGATGCTCCTCGATTTCGCGATGCAGGACGCGGTCGACCCTGTCGCCGCCGTGAACGCGGCTCTCGAGCGCGGGCGCGCATCGATGGCTGTGCACGGCGCCTGAACCGATGCCCATCGCACTCTACCGCATCGATGATCGACTCATCCACGGCCAAGTGGTGGTCGGATGGGGACAGCCGCTCGAACTTCGTTTCATCGTCCTGGTCGACGATGAGGTCGCGTCGAGCGAGTGGGAGCAGGAGCTCTATCGCATGGGCGTGCCCCCCGAGATGTCCGTGCTGTTCTACACGGTCGAGGATGCCGCCGCGCACCTCGCCGAGCTGCAGAAGCGTCCCGAGCCCGGCATCGTCCTCGTGGGCGACATCGGCACCATGGGCCGACTCGTCGAGCACGCTGACGGTCGCATTCGGGCCGTGAACGTGGGCGGCGTGCACCACTCCCCCGGTCGTGTGCAGCGGCTGCGTTTCGTGTTTCTCACGCCCGCGGAAGAGCAGGGGCTGCGCGATATCGCCGCGCAGGGGGTCGATGTCTCGGCGCAGGATGTGCCCAGCGCCCGCCCCGTTCCGCTCGGCGAACTGCTGACGTCCGCCACGGGCGCCTGATGGCGGCGCCAACGTGGTGGCTCGACATCCTGCCGCTGTCGCTGCTCGCCGGAGTCATCGGGCTCGACGTCGTCAGCTTTCCGCAGGCCATGATCTCGCGCCCGATTGTGGCCGCGACACTGGGCGGGGCGTTCGTGGGTGCGCCGATGGCCGGACTCGTCTGTGGTGCGGCGCTCGAGTGTCTAGCCCTCGAAGCGCTGCCGGTGGGTGCCTCCCGGTATCCCGAGTGGGGTAGTGCGTCGGTCGTGGCCGGCGCGGTGGCGGCGACGGGCGCCACGGCCGGAGCGATGCCGCTGGCCGGCGCCTTTGCCGTCGCCGTGGCGCTCGGCATCGCCACGGCGTGGATCGGCGGGCTCACCATGATCAAGCATCGCCAGATCATCGCCAGCTTCGCGCGTCCACGCCTTGGCCAGCTCGCCGCCGGCAATCGCAATACGGTGGTCGGTCTCCAGGTGTTCGGAATGACCCTCGACGTCGTCAGGGCGGCCCTGCTGGGCGCGGTGTGCTTCATTCCCGGTCGTCTCCTGGCCGAACGGGTGAACGGCCGCTGGAGCGTGCCGGAGGACCTGTCGCGTGCCATCGTGGTGACCTGTGTGGCGGCCGTGGCCGCGGCCTCGGTCTGGAAGGACTTCCACGCCATCAGTGGCACCCGCCGGCTGTTCATGATCTCGCTGGCGGTCGGTACGCTCATGGTGGTGCTCGGTGCCTGAAGAATTTCTCGGCCAGGACGCGCTCCGCACCGACACGGTCAGTATGCCCGTGGCGGGCATCACGTCGGCGCCGCAGATGGACACCGCGCTGCGACTCTCCATGTATCTGCGCTGCCTCGCCATTCAGGGCTCCTGGAACTACGAGATCCTCGTCGGGAATGGCGTCGGCTTCTGCGTCGAACCGGCCCTGCGGCAGCTGCCCGGTGGCGTCGACGGGCAGCCGTACCGTGAAGCCTTGGCGCGGCAGTCGGTCTACTTCAACGCCCACCCGTATCTCGCCGCCCTGGCGATCGGCGCCCTCGCCCGGGCCGAAGTGGAGCAGGTCGCTCCGCAGCGCATCGAGCGCTTCCGCACCGCCCTCTGCGGCCCCCTCGGCAGCGTCGGCGACCGGCTGGTGTGGGCCGCCTGGCTACCGGCCTGCTCGCTCGTGGCGCTGCTGCTCTTCGGCGTCGGTGGGTCGGCGCTCGTGGTCGTGCTCGGCTTTCTCGGGTTGTACAACCTCGGGCATCTCGGCTTGCGCGACTGGGCCCTCCGTGCCGGCTGGCGTCATGGACTTCGCGTGGCAACGGCCCTCGGGCATCCGGTACTTCAGCACGGTCCGCGCTACATTGGACGGGTATCGGCTGTGTTGGGTGGCCTCGCGCTCCCCCTCGCGGTCCATCGTGCTATGGGCGGACCGGAACCGCTGACTCCCATCCCCGTGGGCGTCGCTGTCGTGACGCCGCTCCTGGCCGTGCTCCTTGTGCGACTGCAGGGGCGCGCCGAGGGCTGGCGCGTCGTCCTGTTTCTGCTCGCGGCCTTCGTCCTCTACTCGGTGGTCCGTTGATGGCTGAACGATCGGTTCAAATCGTGAACAAGCATGGACTCCATGCCCGGCCGGCCGCGGAAATGGTCAAGGCCGCGTCACGCTTCAAGAGCGACATCACGATCTCGCGCGATGACCTCGAAGTGAACGGCAAGAGCATCATGGGTGTCATGATGCTCGCCGCCGAGCACGGGGCCATGATCACCCTGCGTGCGTCCGGGCCCGATGCCGACGATGCGCTGGAGTCGCTGGCCGCGCTCGTCGCGTCACGGTTCGGGGAGAGCTGATGCAGTCAGTGCTCCGCGGCATTCCCGCGTCGCCGGGAATCGTCGTCGGACCGGTGCATCTCCTGCGGTGGGAGGTGCCCGAGGTGAAGCATCGTCTCATCGATGATGACGCCATCGAGGCGGAGATCGTGCGCTTGCACGACGCCTTCGAACGCGCCCGTGATCGCCTGCGCCACCTGCGCGCGAGAGCGGAGCAGCAGGCGGGCCCCGAAGAAGCGGCGATCTTCGATGTGCAGATCTCCATTCTCGACGATGGGGAACTCACGCGCAGCTCCGAGGCCCTCATCCGGCAGAATCTCGGCGCGGAAAAGGCCTTCGACATCATTCTGCTCGAATGGCGGCAGCACTTCGCCCGTCACTCGGCGCCGATGCTGCGCGAGAAAGTGGGGGATCTCATGGACGTGCACATCCGGGTGCTCTCCATGTTGCTCGATCTCCCCGACCACGACCCGGTCGACGTGCCGCCGGGCGCGCACGCGATTCTCGTCACGCACGATCTGACGCCGTCGCTCACGATGCAGCTCGATCGCAACTGCATCGCGGCCATCGCCACCGAAGCTGGCACCGCCACCGCGCACGTGGCGATTCTCGCGCGCTCACTCGGGCTGCCGGCCGTCGTCGGCTTGCGCAATGCGCTGTCGTTTCTCGTGCCGGGGCAGATCGCGATTCTCGACGGCGCCGAAGGCACGTTGCTCATCGCGCCGTCCGAGCACGAGCTCGAAGACGCGCGGCTGCGCGGGGAGCAGGAGGCCGGTCGCGTCGGCGAGATGCGCGAGATCGCGCACAGCGAAGCGATCACTCCCGACGGCGTACGCATGGTCATTCGCGCCAACGTCGACATCCCCGAAGAAGCGGAGATGGGCGCGACCAGTGGCGCCGATGGCGTAGGCCTGATGCGCACCGAATTCCTCGTCGTGGGCCGCGCCACCATGCCCGACGAAGAGGAGCAGTACAAAGCGTATAAGAAGGTGATTCAGGCCTTCGGCACGCGCCCCGTGATCATTCGCACCTTCGACGTGGGCGGCGACAAGCTGCCGGTGGGTGGATTCCCGACCGAGGCCAATCCGTTCCTCGGCTGGCGCGCCATCCGCATGTGCCTCGACGAGAGCGAATTGTTCAAGGTGCAGCTCCGCGCGCTCCTGCGCGCCGGCGTGCACGGCGATCTGCGCATCATGCTGCCGCTGGTCGTCACCGTCGACGAAGTGCGGGAAACGCGCCAGCTCATCGACGAAGCGGTGGCGGAACTGGCCGAACGGCGCGTGCCGTTCCGTGCCGATGTGCCGCTGGGCGTGATGGTCGAAACGCCGGCGGCCGCCATCGCCAGCGATACGCTGGTGCGTGACGTCGACTTCTTCAGCATCGGGTCGAACGACCTCGTCCAGTACACGCTCGCCGTCGACCGTGGCAACGCGAACCTCGCGCCTCGCTTCACGCCGTTCCATCCCGCCGTCCTTCGCCTCATTTCGCAGGTGCAGGCCACCGGTGCCGCCCATGGCATCGATGTCTGCGTCTGTGGTGAAATGGGCTCACAGCCGTTGGCGGTCTTCGCCCTCATGGGGCTCGGTATCCGTCAGCTCAGCGTGGCCCCGCGGGCCGTCGGTGAAGTGAAGCGCGTCATTCGCAGCGTGCGTATGGCCGCGGCGCAGGATGCGGCACAGGCCGCTCTGGCCGCCGGCACCGCGCGCGAAGCGGAAACGCTGTTGCGTCGTCGTTTGCGTACCGAACTCGATGCGGCCGCCCAGTCGGGCGGGTTGCCCGCACTTTCATAGCGGACTAGTCTACGCGAGACCCTCTCGCACGAACCTTCTACCCAGAGTGCTGCGTGGCCGATCGTCACCTGTTTACGTCGGAGTCCGTGACCGAAGGACATCCGGACAAGATCGCGGATCAGATTTCGGATGCCGTGCTCGACGCAATCCTGGCCAAGGATCCCGCGGCGCGCGTCGCCTGTGAGACCTTGGTGACGACCGGCCTGGTGGTGATCGCCGGTGAGATCACCACGTCGGCCTACGTGCCGCTGCCGGATATCGTCCGCAAGACGATCGAAGGCATCGGCTACACCGACGCCACGTTCGGTTTCGATAACAAGACCTGCGCCGTCATGAGCACGATTGACGCGCAGTCGCCGGACATCTCGCAGGGCGTCGATACCGGCGGCGCCGGCGACCAGGGCATGATGTTCGGCTACGCGACCGACGAAACGGCGGAACTCATGCCGTTGCCCATTCAGCTTGCGCACGCCCTCACGCACCGCCTCTCGGCGCTGCGCAAGGACGGCTCGCTGCCGTGGCTCCGCCCCGACGGTAAGGCGCAGGTCTCGGTGATCTACGAAGGGGATCGCCCGATTGCGGTCGATACCGTCGTGATCTCCACGCAGCACGACGAGAAGGTCTCGAACACCAAGCTCCGTCGCGCCATCCTCGACGACGTCATCATGGCGTCGATCCCGGAAGAGTATCTGCCCAAGCGCCTCAAGACCCACATCAATCCCACCGGCCGCTTCGTGATTGGCGGCCCTCAGGGCGATGCGGGTCTGACCGGCCGCAAGATCATCGTCGACACGTACGGTGGCATGGGTCGCCATGGTGGCGGCGCCTTCAGCGGCAAGGATCCGTCCAAGGTCGATCGTTCGGCCTGCTACGCGGCGCGCTGGGTGGCCAAGAACATCGTCGCGGCGAAGCTCGCGACGCGCTGCGAGGTGCAGGTGGCGTACGCCATCGGTGTCGTCCAGCCGGTGTCGGTGTACGTCCAGACCTTCGGCACCGGCGTCGTGTCGGATCGGGCGATCGAGGCCGCGGTGAACGAGGTGTTCGACCTCACACCGCGTGGCATCACGCGTGATCTGGATCTGCGCAAGCCGATCTATCAGGCGACCGCGGCGTACGGACATTTCGGTCGCCGCCCGGAGACCGTGGGACGCGGCCGGACGGCCCGCACCACGTTCACGTGGGAACGCACCGACCGCGTCGCGGCACTCAAGCGCGCGATTCGGTGATCCGCGCGGGCGCACCGCTCTGCACCAGGCGTGCGGAACGGTGTGCTCTGCGGACCACGTGCACTGCTCGCGTTGGCCTGCACGAGGAGCAACGATGATGGTCGAAGTCACGGTGGCCCGGCTCGGGCTCGACAGCGCGACGAATTCTTATGTCGTCATCCTCCGTGAACGGGGCGGGAAGCGCGTGCTGCCTATCTGGATCGGGCAGCCGGAAGCGGAGTCGATCGTGATGCAGATGAATTCGGTGAAGCGCGAACGCCCGATCACCCACGACCTCTGCAAATCGCTCATCATCGGACTCGGCGGCACGCTGCGTCGCGTGTCCATCACTCGCGTGCAGAAGAGCACCTACTACGCCGAGATGCAGATCGACGGACCCAAGGGCGTCGTCGAAGTCGACGCCCGTCCGTCCGACAGCATCGCCATCGCTCTGCGACTCGACGCGCCGATCTTCGCGCCGTCCACGCTGCTCACCGCGATCGACGACGATCAGGATGACGACGGCGATGACTTCTCCGTCGAAGCCTCCGACAGCGAAATGACGGCCGAACAGCTCAAGGCCTATCTCGAGAATCTCCGGCCGGAAGACTTCGGCAAATTCTCGCCCTGACGTTTCCGCTCCTCCACCCGATTGTCCTCCGCGTGTCCCGACTTCCGTCGTTCTTCCGACTTCTCGCGCTGACGCTCGTCGTCGCGACTGCAACCGCGACCGCAACCGCGTCGACACTGCATGCGCAGCCGCGCTCCGTGGAGGGCCGCGTGCGTCGTCCCGTGAGCGTCAACGCGGACTCGACCGGCATGGGACCCGCCGTCGGGACGTGGGTCACACTGCATCGCGTCGGCAAGGACACCGCCGGGCCGATCGACTCCATCCGCACCGACGCGCAGGGCCGCTATCGCTTTCGGTGGGCTCCCTTCGGCACCGCGGACGGTGTGTATTTCGCGTCGACCACGTGGGGCGGCATCGCCTACTTCACGCCACCGCTCAGGAATGTCGACGCGCGCGGCGACGACGCCGAGATTACGGTGTTCGACACGACGTCGGTGCGCTTCCAGCTCACGGTCAAAGGGCGGCACTTGATCGTCGGCAAATCCGACACCACGCAGTTCCGAACCGTGATCGAAGTGTTCGAACTGTCCAACGACAGTCTGCGCACGCTGGTCGCCACGGACACGACTTCGCCGATGCCCACGTGGAGTGTGTCCGTTCCGGCATCGGCGCTCGACGTGCGCGCCAACGAAGGCGAGATCTCACCCGACGCATTCGTCGCGGGTCCCGGTCGCGTGTCGGTCTACGCGCCGATCGCACCCGGCATCAAGCAGGTCGCGTTCTCGTACAAGGTGCCGAACAGCAGCTTTCCGCTGTCGATGCGGGCCGAAGGCGGCGCCGTCGTGTTCGAGGTCTTGCTCGAAGAGCCGCAGGGTTTCGTGACCGGCAAAGGCTTTGCCAACGTCGATCCCGTCACGCTCGAGGGGCGCAACTTCCGGCGCTTCCTCTCGCAGGATGTGCAGCCGAACGCAGAGCTGATCATCGAGCTCCCGTCGTCGGGCGCACCGGGGCGCAATCTCTATATCGCCGGATTGCTCGTGGCGATCGGCATGCTGATGATGGTCGTGCTCATGCGCTCGATGCAGCGTCGCGCGGCGCAACGGGTCGCCGTCGAGCCCACGCTGCGCCCGCGTGAATCCGATGCGCCGATGCACGAACGGTTGGCGCAGGAGATCGCGGCGCTTGATGAAACGTACGCCCGCATTGCCGAACCGTCGGACACCGTGAAGAAGGCCTACGAGACGCGGCGGAGCGAGCTGAAGGGCGCGCTCACGGCGGCGCTTGCCGACATGGGAACGCGAAAGTAGGTTGCTGATGTCGCGCATTCGGCGCGGCGGACAACTGATTTCAGAGCGCAGGACACGGAAACCGGTTCAATGCCGGTGCGGCCCCGCCACTGTAACGGGATCTGCAACACACGTTTCGACATGTGATGCAGCAGCGACACTCACAATGCCACTGACCTTCGGGTCGGGAAGGCGAGTGGAGCGACCCGGAGCCAGGAGACGACCCGCGCTCATTCTCGGACGAAGACCCTCGAGGGGGGGCTCGCGCCACGTGTCGTCGTTTCTAGCCATTCGACGTGCACGCGTGCTCGGGCGTCTTCTCGTGGGAGAGGACGCCTTTTTTGTATCCTCACCCACGATTGGTACGCCGTGCGCTGCTGGTCCTGTTGCCGTTCCTGGGCGCAGTGGCTTGTTCGCGTGCGGATACCGGTACGTCGGATCAGCGCGACACCGTGTCGGTCGTCGCTGCAGCGGACACCGATGATTTCGGTGCGCCGCTGCCGCGTGACGCACGTTTCGCCGCGCGTGTCGTGTCGCTCAATCCCGCCGCCACCGAAGCGATCTTTACGATCGGTGCCGACTCGCTGCTCGTGGGCCGCTCGCGCTGGGACGAGTATCCGAAGGAAGTCAGCCGCATCGCCGCGCTTGGCGACGGCATTCGCCCCAACATCGAAGCGGTGCTCGCCGCGCGTCCCACGCTCGTCGTGCTGTACGCCACCGCCGAGAATCGAGCCGCCGCCGAGGCACTGAGTCGGGCCGGCGTGCGCACCATTGCGCTGCGCGTCGATCACATCGCGCAATTTCACCGCATGATCGCGACGCTTGGTCGCGCGCTCGGCGCCGATGCACGTGCGCGTATCGTGAGTGACTCGGTGCAGGCCACACTCGATCGCGTGCGCGCCATTACGGCGTCGCGTCCGCGGCCACGCGTCGTCTGGCCCGCCTGGGAATCGCCGCTGCTCGTGATCGGCGGCGGCAGTTACATCGATGAGCTGCTGGTCATCGCGGGCGCCGACAATGTGTTTCACGACATGGATGCGCCGTCGCCACCGGTGTCGATCGAGGAGATCGCGAAGCGCGATCCCGATGTCATCATCACCGGAGAGACGCGAGGGGCGAAGCTGGCGGCCAATCCGTCGTGGCAAGCCATCCGTGCCGTGCGCGAGCGACGCTTCATCGTGCAGGATCCATCCGTCACCGGTCGTCCTTCCGTCGTGCTGGGCATGGCCGCCGTGCAGCTCGCGCGCGCGCTGCATCCCGAACTGCGCGATTCGCTCAAGTGAACCACGACGTCCGCCGTCGCACACCACAGGTGCCAGCCTCCCCATGGCTGGCCTGGGGCATCGGCGCGCTCCTCCTGATCCTTGTGCTGGTGCTCGGGCTCTCCATCGGTGCCGTGCCGATTGCCACGCGCGACATCGTGGATGCACTGCGCGGCATTGGTGACCCGTCCACCATCGCGATCGTGCGTGATCTGCGGGCGCCGCGCGTGCTACTTGCCGCGTTGGTCGGCGCCGGACTCGCCAGTAGCGGTGGCGCGCTGCAGGGCACGCTGCGCAATCCGCTGGCCGAACCGTATCTGCTCGGCGTGTCCGGTGGTGCGGCCGTCGGTGCGGTCACCGCGATGGCCTTTGGCGTCGTGCAACCCGTCCTCGTGACGGCGTGCGCCTTTGCGGGCGCGGCGATTGCCACCGTAGTGGTGACCGCTATCGCGCGGGTCGTCGGCGGCAGCGCCGATACCAAGCTGCTGCTCATGGCCGGTGTCGTAGTCGGTGCCTTCGCCAATGCGGCGATTCTCGTGGCACTGGCTGATGCGCCGCCAGAGCGTCTGCGCGGTGCACTCTTCTGGATGATGGGATCGGCGGCCGATGCCACGTGGCCCGCCGTCGCGCGCTGCGCCGGTGCACTGTTGCTGCTCGGTGGTGTGCTCGTGTGGCGCGCGCGTGATCTCGATGTGCTGTCGCTGGGCGACGAACCCGCCGCCGCGCTCGGCGTCGACGTGGATCGCGTGTCGCGGCAGCTGTTTCTGGTGGCCTCTTGGCTCGCCGCCGCCACGGTGGCAGCGGCCGGATTGATCGGCTTCGTGGGGTTGGTCGTCCCGAACCTCGCCCGCGCGTTGGGCGCACGTCAACATCGATCGATGTTGCTCATGTCCGCGCTGTACGGTGCCGTGCTGTTGGTCGCCGCCGACCTGTTGGCGCGCACGCTGCGGGCACCGGCCGACTTGCCCCTCGGCGCGGTCACGGCGCTGATCGGTGTGCCCTTCTTCCTGCTGCGCCTACGCCGGATGTCGGTATGATCCCGGCGATCGGCGCAAAGGAGCAGGGATCGCCCCTCGTATTTGACCATGTCAGCGTGCGCTACGCCGGTCGGACGCAACGCGCACTCGATGATGTGTCGGTCGTGGCCGCACCGGGAAAGATGACGGCGGTCGTTGGCCCGAACGGCAGTGGAAAGAGCACGCTCGTGCGTACGCTCCTGCGGCGTGTGCCTCTGGAGTCCGGTCGCGTCACGGTGGGCGACACCGATGTGGCCGTCCTCGAGGCCCGCGATGTGGCGCGTCGCATCGCCATCGTGCCGCAACGCGAGGAGCCCGTCCTGCCGCTGCGCGTCGAGGAGTTCGTGGCGCTTGGCCGACATGCTCGCCGCAGCGCCTTCGGCGGCATGAGTGCCGATGACCGCGCGGCTGTGGAGAGTGCCGTGACCCGCGCCGGCATCCGCGACGCCCTTGGGCGTCGTACCGACACCCTCTCCGGCGGCGAGTGGCAACGCGTACGGATTGCCCGCGCGCTGGCGCAAGCAGCACCCGTGCTCGTGCTCGACGAGCCTACCACGTTCCTCGACATCGCGCATGAGATGGCGGTGTTCGAACTACTTGATGAACTGGCCCAGCAAGGACAGACCGTCCTGCTCGTGAGTCACCAGCTCAACCTGGTGGCGCGCTTTGCGTCGCATATCGTGTTGCTGCATCGCGGCACCGTCGCTGCGGCGGGCGATGCGGCCGGTGTGATGCGCGGAGAGATTCTGGAACGCGTGTACGAGTGGCCGCTGGTCGTTACGCGTGATCCCGCCGTCGGTGCACCGGCGCTGCTTCCGCTCCGCGGCAGCGGTCGTAACCGCGAGCGTCCGTCATCGTGAGCAGCCTCACGTTCCTGCTGATGAGCGTGCTCGCGCAGGCGAGTCAACCCACGCGCGACTCGGTCACGATCTGCGTGGCGGATGCGCGCACGCGCGCGCCGCTCGTCGGCGCCGAGCTCTCGGCGCTCCCAGTGAGAAGTACTTCGCGCCGTCTGGCTGGCGCCTGCATGCATCTTCCCGCAGCGCGCGCGGAGACGACGGCCGATAGCATGCTCGTCGTGCGCACCGGATATCTGCCGCGCCGCATTGCTGTTCCGTCCGCGGCGTCGCCGGCTGGCGACACGATCTGGGTGGCGCTGCTCTCCGTCGACGCCACGCGAGCCGAGCGATTGGCAGTCGTTCAGGTCACGGTGGCGCGTAGTGCCGCCAACGCGAGCGATGTGCGCACCGCAGGACGGACCACGGCCACGTTGCAGACCACCGAAGCCCGGACGGCCGGCGCGGCCACGGTGAATGCGGTGCTTGCGCTCATTCCGTACACCAACCTGAGATCGGCGCGCGGTGAAACGGGACTTTCACTGCGTGGCGCGCGTCGTGAACAAGTCGCGATCACGCTCGACGGGATGCCGCTCAACGATCCGGCCACCGGTATCGCCGATGTCACCGATATTCCGCTGGCCGGACTGCAGTCGGCAACCGTTGCCCTTGGTGCCGATCCGGTCGGTACCGGTGCCGGTGCCACGGGCGGCGTGTTGGCACTCACCTCGTCGGCACAGCGCGTGGCGTCGATGCGGGTCGGCGCCTTCGGGCAGCAATCCGTGGAGGGGGCCTGGCACGCATCGTCTGCTGGTGCGCTCTGGCATGCCAGCGCCGCGTGGCGAACGGCAACGAATGATTTTGCCTTCGTGAACGACGCCGGCGTGGCGCCGCAACGTGAGGCGCGCGTGAACAACGACGAACAGCGCGCGACCCTGTCGCTCGGTGTGATCGGCAGGCGCGCGCAGCTCTCCCTGCTCGGCTCGACCAGCGAACGCGGAATGGTCGGTCCTGCCAATGTGCGCACGTACGATGCCGACCGCTCGCACACCGATCGTCTGCTGCTGCGTGCTCAAACCACTGTGCGGGGCACTACGCTGTCGAGTGGCGTCCGGCGCATGCAGCTGCGCTACGTCGATCCCACCCGTCCCGCCCTCGATTCACGCGCGGTCGCCTGGGCCGCCGATGCCGAATGGCGCGGAGCCGTACGCGACATCGCGTGGCGTGTGGGTGCCGGTGCCGATCGACTGACGGCCACTGGTGGCATCACGCAGCGACGCAGTCGTGGCTTCGTCGGCGTGCAGCGTGCCTGGAGTGCGCCTCGCGCCAGCGCGTCTCGCTCCAGCGCGTCGCTCGATGCGCGCTGGAGCGTCGATGTCGGCGCGCGGGCGGAGCTCATCGAAGGCAACGGGCTGTTGCCCACCGCATCGGTCGGCGCCGAGCACCGCGTTGCGCGCATCGGCGAGCGCGCGCAGTTGATCGCATTCGGCCGCGCCGCGAGGGCGGTGCGGGTGCCCACCCTGTACGACCTGTACTTCTCATCACCGCAGCGCCTGTTCGTGCGCGCGCTCGCGCCCGAGCGCGTCGATCTCGACGTCAGCAGCGGTCTGCGCATTATCGCCGGCACCTCGCGTCGACACGCGAGCATCGAAGGCGCGCTCGTTGCGCGCAACACACGCGACGCGATCGTGTGGTTTCCCGGAAACTTCGGCTGGAGTCCCGCCAACGTCGGCGTGGAACGGCTCCGCGGTGTGGAGTCACGCGCTGAATTCGCGTCGGGTATCGCGTTACTCTCGGGGTGGATCACCGCGTACGACGCCATGCTGAGCACCAACGGTCTGCATATCCCCACCCCGTACGTGCCCCGCCTCGCCGGCGGGGCACAGCTGCAGCTGAACGCGGCGGCGCAGCACGCCACCATCGTGTGGCGCGGTACGGGCGCCCGGCCATACACCGCCGGCCCACGCAACCCCGATTTCGAATTGGCAGCCGTGTCGCTCGTCGACATCACCGTCGCGCAACAGCTGCGCGCGCTGCCTCACTGGCCGTGGCCCCGCTACGAGGCCTTGGTCGCGTTCTCGCTCGAGAACGTCGCTGATGTGTCGTGGCAGTCGGTTCGCGGTTTTCCGTCGCCCGGGCGTGCCTGGGCGATATCGTTCACTCTGCAACACTCCCCACGATGATCCCGCAGGTCCGTTCTCGCTCCACCGTTCGCCGCCGCCTCGCCTCGGTCACGTCTGTCGCGCTGCTCACCGCGCTCGCCGCCTGCGGTGATGATGGCATCAACAACAGCACGCCGCAGCCGCCGCGCGGCATAATCGTGCTCGACGGCTTTATCCAGCCGGGCCTCACCTTCCTCGGGGACACCGGTAGCGCCAGCACGAAGCTCACGCTCGCCCCGACCACCGAGTTCGATGCCGGCGGCTTCACGCTGCTGCGCGATACGGTGCTCAGTGTGTCCAGCCGCGGGGCAGGTGACTTGTTGTACGTCACCGATGTGCGCACATCCACCACACGTCGGATTCAGCTCCCTACGCGCAGCAACCCGTCGCGTGCGCGCCTGCTCAACGGTACCGGTGGGCAGACGCTGATCGGGTCCGCGCTGCGCGACTCGTCCAGCATCGCCCTCCTGTCCTTCGCCGGAGCGGGCACCGTGACCAGCACGCGCATCGTCAATGCGGGCACATGCCCCACCGATCTGTTTCAGTTCGACAACGCCACCTGGATCGTCGACGCCAACGCCAACTGCAAGGTGAACTACGCGGTGCAGGGTGACGTTCGACTCATTCGCGTGCCGAACACCGGCACCACGCGCGACACGATCCTGTTGCCGGGCCTGCGTGGTTCCGGCGCCTCGGCGCTCGTTGATGGCGACGTGGCGTATATCAGCGGCGGTGGTGACGCGAGCTTTGCGGCGTTCCCGTATACGCTGATTTCCACGGGCGCGATCACCAAGGTCGATCTCCGCAACAAGCGCGTGTTGCTCACGAAGCAGATGCCGGCCAATACGTACGGTGCCGGCGTCAAACTCGGGCTCGACGGATTCCTGTACGTCTCGCTGTATCAGGACCTCACGTCGTTCACCAACCGCATCATCAAGGTGCGCCCGGCCGATCTGAGCTTCGTATCGTCAGCGTCGGCCGACTGGCTCGTCCTCACCGGAACCACCGGTACCGCCGTCACCTGCGGCAGCGGACAGGCCGATGCCCTCGGCCGGCTGCATTGCATCCAGAACGGCACTGGCTCCGTCACTTCGCTGCTGGTGTTCAGCCCGGCCGGTACCGAAGTCCGTCGCGTGCCCGCCAATCAGGGCGGCGTGGACATGGCCATCCGTCCGTAAGGGCACGACGTGCCGGAAACGCGGGAGGCGGGTCGCCCGCGCAGTCGCTAAGCTCCACGCATGTCCCTGATCACCACCGACGCGATCGTGCTGCACGCCGTGCCGTATCTCGAGTCGTCGCGCATCCTGCGGCTGGCGACTCGTGAGGCCGGTGTGCTGTCGGTGGTCGCCCGCGGGGCCCGTTCCTCGAAGAAGCGGTTTGGCAGCGGCGTCGATCTCTTCGCCGAAGGGCAGGCGCAGATCCAGGTCAAGCCGGGACGTGACCTGCACGCGTTGAATGCCTTCGACGTCACCCGCTCGCGGGCCGGCCTGGCCACCGATCTGGGACGGTTCACCGCTGCCAGCGCGCTCGTGGAGTGCGTCCTGCGCGTGGTGCACGACGAGGCGGCGCCCCGGGTCTACCACGGGGTCGCCGCGGGGCTGGACGCCATCGCAGAGGCCTCGGAGGCCGATACCGTGGCGCTGACTCTCGGGATCTTCTGGCGACTCATCAGCGAAGTCGGCTTCATGCCGAGCATCGACCGGTGCGCCGAATGTCACGCCGAGATCCCCCCTGAGGCCGATGCCCGTTTCAGCCACGTCGCCGGCGGCGTCCTGTGTCCGCTGTGTGCCAAAATGGCGCCATCCGGTCGCCGATTGCCGGCCGTTGCCCGCGGGGTCATTTCCGCCTGGATCCGGGGAGAGTCGCCCGCCGTCGAGCCCGCCGACTGCCGGGCCCACCAGCGGCTGCTCAGGGAGTTCGTCACCCAGCACCTCCCCGACAGCCGTGAACTCCGTGCCTTCGGGGTATGGGAGCAGGGGCGGTGGTAACCCACGGCGGTTCGCTGGGGAATGTTGCTTGACGGCCCCAGATACGCGTCCTAGCTTCAAGAAGACCTGATTCTCAGGTCTGACTTCCACCTTTCACTTGGAGACTTCGACTCACAACCCTGATTCGTCAGTCGGAGAAGCAACATGAAACGTGTGTGGGGAGCACTGGGTCTGGTGCTCGCTCTCAGCGTGATCATGCCACGAGTCGCGGCCGCGCAGGATAGCAAGCAACGCCGCAATGGAGCGACGCTCGGACAGAACTATCCGAATCCGTTCAATCCTGAAACTCGCATCCCGTTCAGTGTGGGTGATTCACCCAACTGTACCGAACCTGGTCGGCAGTACCGCGTCAGTTTGAAGGTCTACAACATGATCATGCAGGTTGTAGCGACGCCGGTGTTGCAGGGCGGAACCGGAGGGGTGGCCGGAGGTCAACCGCTGGAAAAAGTGTCTGTCCAGTGCGGCGACTACGTCGCGTACTGGGATGGCAAGGTCCAAGCAACCGGGCGGGAGGCCGCTTCGGGCGTTTATCTGTACCGCCTCGAAGTGGATGGCGTGCCGCTGGTGAAAAAGATGATCGTGGTGAAGTAAGCTGAGAGTAGACGAGCACCACGAGACCCGAAAGAAAACTCACGATGGCGCGCCGGGTGGACGGACCCGGCGCGCCATTTTGTATCCACGATCGGCGCTCCCGTCGAGTGTAGGGGCTTCCCTCTCGAAACTCGGCCTCGGTGTCTGCAGTATTGGCAGCAGAAGCGCGGCACTGTGATTGCCTCTACACAACACCATGATCAATCCTGACCGTCTGACCGTGAAGAGCGCTGCGGCGCTCAACGAAGCCGTCGCGCTCGCGCGCAAGGCCGGCAATCCGCTCGTCTACGATCTGCATCTCCTGCTGGCGCTGCTGGCGCAGGACGAAGGCATCGTGGTCCCGGTGCTGCAGCGCGTCGGCGCCAACGTCGCCAGCGTCCGCGCGGCCGCCGAACAGGAAGCCGCGCGCTACGCCAAGCAGAGCGACGCCCAGCCCACCTTCAGTCGCGAACTCACCCAGGTCGTCGACGCCGCCGAAAAGGAAGCCAAGGCACTCGGCGACGAATACGTCTCCACCGAACACCTGCTGCTCGCGCTCTCCGACGCCAAGGGCACCGACAGCACGCGCGTGCTCACTACCGTCGGCGCGCATCGCAAGGCATTGCTCGAGGCGCTCAAGCTGGTGCGTGGGTCGCACAAGGTCACCGACCAGTCTCCCGAGGGGCAGTACCAGGCGATCGAGAAGTTCACGCGCGATCTCACCGAAGCCGCGCGCAAGGGCAAGCTCGATCCCGTCATTGGACGCGACGAAGAAATTCGTCGCGTCATTCAGGTGCTCTCGCGCCGCACGAAAAACAACCCGGTGCTCATCGGCGAGCCGGGCGTGGGCAAGACCGCCATCGCCGAAGGACTCGCCCAGCGCATTATCAGCGGTGACGTGCCCGAGGGCCTCCGCAACAAGAAACTCGTCTCGCTCGATTTGGGCGCGCTCATCGCCGGTGCGAAGTTCCGCGGCGAATTCGAAGAGCGTCTGAAAGCCGTGATGAAGGAGATCACCGCCGCCGAAGGATTGTACGTCGTGTTCATCGACGAGCTGCACACGCTCGTTGGCGCCGGCAAAGCGGAAGGCAGCATGGATGCGGGCAACATGCTCAAGCCCATGCTGGCGCGCGGCGAACTGCGCGTCGTCGGTGCGACCACGCTCGATGAGTATCGCTTGCACGTCGAGAAGGACGCCGCGCTCGAGCGTCGCTTCCAGCCGGTGTTCGTCGGTGAGCCGAGCGTCGAGAGTACGATCGCCATTCTCCGCGGACTCAAGGAGCGCTACGAAGCGCACCACGGCGTGCGCATTACCGACGGCGCGGTCGTGGCCGCGGCAACGCTCTCCAACCGCTACATCGGCGATCGCTTCCTCCCCGACAAGGCCATCGACCTGATCGACGAAGCAGCCTCGCGGCTGCGCATCGAGATTGATTCGGTGCCGCAGGAGATCGATGAAGTCGATCGCCGCATCGTGCAGCTGGAGATCGAACGGCAGGCGCTACGTAAGGAAACGGACCCTGCCTCGGTCGAGCGTCGCGGCAATCTCGAGGGCGAGCTCGCCGACCTCAAGGAGAAGACCACCGGCATGCGCGCCCAGTGGCAACAGGAGAAGGAAACACTCGGCGCTGTCGGTCGCATCAAACAGGAAATCGAGACCGCCAAGTTCGAAGCGGAGCAGGCCACGCGCGTGGGCGATCTCAACAAGGCCGCCGAGATCACGTATGGTAAGATCCCGCAGCTCGAACGTGACATGAAAGTCGCCGAAGGGAAACTCGGCAGCCAGGATGGCCGTCCGCAGTTCCTCAAGGAAGAAGTCGGTGCCGACGACGTGGCCGAAGTGGTGGCGCGCTGGACCGGCATTCCGGTCACGCGCATGCTCGAAAGCGAACGCGAACGCCTCACGAAGCTCGAAGACGTGCTGGCCACGCGTGTGGTGGGACAGCGGGAAGCGGTGAAGGCCGTGTCGAACGCTGTACGCCGCTCGCGCGCTGGCCTGCAGGACCCCAATCGCCCCATCGGCTCGTTCATCTTCCTCGGCCCCACCGGTGTGGGTAAGACGGAGACGGCCAAGGCGCTCGCCGAATTCCTGTTCGACGACGAACACGCCATGGTGCGCATCGACATGTCGGAGTACATGGAGAAGCACGCCGTCGCGAGGCTCATTGGCGCGCCGCCGGGCTATGTAGGCTACGAAGAAGGTGGGCAGCTCACCGAGGCCGTGCGTCGCCGCCCGTATTCGGTGATCCTGTTCGACGAAATCGAGAAGGCGCATCCCGATGTGTTCAACATCCTGCTGCAATTGCTCGACGACGGACGACTCACCGATTCGCAGGGACGCACCGTCGACTTCCGCAACGCCGTCATCATCATGACGTCGAATGTCGGCAGTCAGATGATCCTCGAGCGCGGGCAGGCGGGCGACACGGCGTGGGCCACCGTCGAGCAGGACGTGCTGATGGCGCTGCGCGGCGTGTTCAAGCCGGAGTTCCTGAATCGTATCGACGACATCGTCGTGTTTCATCCGCTCGGTCGCGGCGAAATCGATCACATCGTCGACCTGCAGTTGGCGCATCTGCGTAAGCTGCTCGCCGACCGCAAGCTCACCATTCGTCTCACTGATGCAGCGCGCACGTTGCTGGCCGATGAGGGATACGATCCGGTGTTCGGTGCTCGGCCGCTCAAGCGTGCCGTGCAGCGCATGCTACAGAACCCGCTGGCGCTCGCCGTACTCGACGGCACATTCAAAGACGGTGACGTGATCGTCGCCGATGTGCAGGAGGGTACCGATGCCTTGTCCTTCCGGCACGGCGACGCCACGGATGCGGCAGCACAGGCGGCGTTCAACGCGCCTCCGCCGCTCGCGGAGATGCTGGGTTGAGTCACGACCTCGGCGCCACCTCCGGACCGCCAGTGGCGCCGGAGGTGGATGCCGCGATGACCCTCGCGCTGCAAGAAGCGCGAGACGCCGCGCTGGCCGGGGAAGTCCCGGTTGGCGCGGTCGTGTTGTGCGGTGCCGACATCGTCGCGCGCGCGCAGAACCGCATGATGCGCGACGGTGATGCCACGTCGCACGCGGAGCTGCTCGCGTTGCGTGCCGCCGCGCACACGCTCGGCGCCGCGCGACTCACCGAATGCACCTTGGTGGTCACGCTCGAGCCCTGTGCCATGTGCGCCGGGGCGATCGTGCTGTCGCGCGTCGGGGCATTGGTGTTCGGCGCCTGGGACGACAAGGCCGGCATGTGCGGCTCGGTGGGGGATGTCGTTCGGCATCCCAGGCTCAACCATCGTCCGCAGGTACGAGGCGGCGTGCAGGAGGCGGAATCGAGCGCGATATTGAAAGCATTCTTCGCCGCCCGCCGCGGGTAGTCGCCGCGCTCCCCTCGCTCCCCCACATCATGTCAGAACGTCGTATCGCGACTCGGCGTACACCGCACGCGGTCACGTTGGTCGTGGCCGGTGTCTGCGCTGCCGCACTCGCCTGCGCGTCACCCGCCGACACACCGGCGGCATCCGCGGCATCAGCGGCGCCCGTGGCGCCCGCGTTTCAAGCCGTCTCGCTGCTGGGTGACACGCTACGCGCTTTCCCACTCGCCGCCGATGTGCGCGAGAAGTACGCGACGCAGCTCGCCGACGCGCAACGCGCGTACGAACACACGCCCACCAACGTCGACTCGATCATCTGGTACGCGCGTCGGTTGGGGTATCTCGGCCAACTGCGAGAATCCATCGAGATCTACACGCGAGGAATCGCGCTGTATCCTGACAATCCATGGTTGTATCGGCACCGCGGCCACCGCTACATCTCCGTGCGCGACTTCCCGGCGGCGGTGAAGGATCTCGAGCGTGCCACTGAGCTCGTGAAGGGCAAGCCCGATGAGATCGAGCCCGACGGACAGCCCAATGCGCAGAACTCGCCCATCGGCACGCTGCATTCCAACATCGGCTATCATCTCGCGCTCGCGCATTATCTCATGGGCGACTTCACGGCCGCTGCGCGCGTCGCCCAACTCGAAGTGGATTCCGCCAGCAACGATGACCGTCGCGTGTCGATGGCGCATTGGCTGTACATGTCGCTGCGCCGGTCGGGCCGGGACGCCGAGGCCGCGCAGGTGCTGGTGCCGATCACGCGGGACATGCAGGTCATCGAGAACCAGGCGTACCATCGCTTGATGCTGCTGTACAAGGGTGTGCTGCCGGCCGATTCCGTGCTCACCGCGGCGCCTACCGGCGAGCTGTCGGTGAAGGACGCCTCGGCGGCGTACGGCGTGGCCAACTGGCACTGGTACAACGGCCGGAAGGCCGAGGGCGAGGCGTTGTGGCGCCGCATCGTGGCCGGCGGGCAGTGGGGCGCCTTCGGCACGGTGGCGGCGGAAGCGGAGCTGGCTCGCTTGGCCGCGAACCCTTGAATCGAGTCGGCTGGCCGATTACTTATCCAGACTCTGCGGGATCCGGTTGGTGCTGGTAGGGCCAGCCGGGCTGAAGCGCACAAAACTGGCAGCAGATTTGTGAGATTCTTCCCGTTGGACAGGTGGCTGAGTGGTTGAAGGCACCGGTCTCGAAAACCGGCGTACCGGCAACGGTATCGTGAGTTCGAATCTCACCCTGTCCGCTGCAGCAGGTGCTGCGGGTGTGACAAGCGATTAGCAGGAACTGGGAGTGGACGCGCCGTCGTGGAACCCCGCGCCGGCGCGTTCGTCTATCAGGAAGTGGTGGCAGGTGCAGTCCCAGGATGGATGGCCGAGTGGTTTAAGGCGCACGCCTGGAAAGCGTGTGTGCGTGAAAGCGTACCGTGAGTTCGAATCTCACTCCATCCGTATATCAATTAACGGCTTAGCTCACTCGAAAGGGTGGGCTTTGTTGTTGTAGGTGGTGGGGAAAATGAGGGGGGTGTAAATGGATATTGCCGTGTCTGCCATCATCGTTTTTACGCGAGCCAGCTCAGACTTTCGCCGGTCGATGACGGTGCAATGACGCCGGATCGTATGGTGACTGAATGAGAAACGGACCGAAGATTCTGATAATGATCGACCTTCAAGACGGCTTGCCCCCTATTCAGTGCAACGGGTTGGCAGAGGCCGAATTCCTGAAGGATGTATGGTTGGCCAGCCAAGGCGACTTTGACGCTTTAGCAAGGCTCAGGACGCGGACATTTCCCGAGCCCACAGGGATGGCCAGTGACGGACGCTCCTAGCTGCGAGAAGTCCGAATAGGCAAGCTAGTGTCGCAACGGGAAGCTATCTTCACGATTACCAGCCAATCGCGACTGAAACCGGCTTCTGGCCACAGCCTTTTCCGATCTAAGTGACCCCGTCTTCCGTCGTTGTCGTCCGAGTGGGTGACCTGCAACCATCGTTTCAGTCCGCTGTCCTCGAAGCCTACGCTGGCGACAGTTGGGATCTGCCGCGACTTCAGAAGGCGGTGACCCACGAATTCGATTTTATGGGGACGTGGGTCGAGGTGTCGGTTGACAATGGCAGACAGGGAATGCCTGAAGAGGCACAGCTTACTCTGCGTTTCAGTCCACCTGCGGAACGGGACTTTTCAGACGCTGAGAAGCGATTCGGAAAGGCCACTCGAAAGGCGGAACGCGGTGATGTCTCGGGTGCCGTCTCTGACCTAACGGACCTCGTCTCGGCATGGCCGGAAGTCGCGAAATACTGGCGAGCACTTGGACAGGCTCATCTCGTCCTTGAGGGGTGGGATAGCACTGAGGACGCTTTGCTCAAGAGTCTGGCCATCGACCCGCTCGACCCTGACTCAATGACGCTGCTCGGCAACCTCTACGCTCGTCGAGGGAAGGCGGATCGTGCTATCGCGCTCTACAGGCGATCCCTAGAACTGAATCGGAACGTATACGCGATGGCGAACGTCGGTGCGATGCTTTCAAAGGTCGGACAGCCTGATGAGGCACTTCGCGTCTTCCGAGAGGCAGTTCAGCTTGATCCGGCCTACGCGAACGCATGGTATGGACTTGGCCTGACGCTCGCCAATCGTCGTGACGTTGTGGTGCTGCCAGAGGCGATTGCTTCGCTAGATCGGGCACTCGCAGTGCTAAGAGAGCGGTCATCAGCACCAGATGTATGGGATGCCAGTCAGGGCTTACTTTCCCAGCTATCCAGCATCGCTGCCCACGACTGCGGCAATCGTGCTGAGTCTATGTTGGCTGTCGTCACGGACGAGGTGTCGGGCATCGGTGACTTGCCTGTTCGAGTCGAGGAATCGACGCTTCGCGGAATCCTCGCCAAAATCGAACTCGGATGGATTCACGGGCGTGGGTATCACCGTGTGCTCGTCGATCACGGAGCCGGTGTTGAGCGAGTCCATCAGATTCGACACGAACTCGAACATGCCCGACTGGCTGCACTTGCCCGTCGTGCTGGGGTGAACAAGTGGTTTGCCAGTTCGACCGAGTCCTATGCGCTCGCGCATCGCGCAATTGCGAGCGACCTTGCTCGGCTCGGGAAACTGGGAATGTCTTCGATGGATCAGTCGGAGATGGCACGTCACTGGATCGACGGCATCAACGGCCAGCTTTACAACTTCCCAGTTGACCTGCTCATCGAATCGACGTTGCTCCGAGAGCATCCGGAGTTCCGTGAGCTGTGGTTCTTCGCCGTAGAGCGTCAGCTTCGTGTTGCATTGAAGATTGCTGAGGATCGTAGCATCGCAAATTCAACCTCCCGCTTGATCTACAGGGCGAGCAACACGATGAACGGAGTGTTCGCCCTATGGTTTGAAGATCAGTATCCTCGCCGCACCGACATCGCTTCGAGATTCAAACGGATCGACACATTCGCAACCTCGAAGCGACTGTACGAGTCTTGGCGCGTAGGCGCGGAAAGTTGGGTGGCGGGTGCGGAGCTTGGTTGGGTTGACGAATGGGCGGCGGTGCTTGGACTGAAGGGCTGGTACGTATGGACAGACGGGAATAGCTGAGGTAGAAGCACATGGCCGACGACCACTCCGACTCTGTCAGAACGCTAATTGCCGCTGTACTTGCCTTTCGTGATGCAAGAGACTGGCGTCAGTTCCATACGCCGAGAAACCTTGCGGCAGCATTAGCAATCGAAGCGGCGGAACTCCAAGAGACGTTGCTCTGGAAGTCGGATGCACAAGTCGAGGCGACGATTGCGCAGCCTGATCAACGCGAGAAGGTAAGTGAAGAGATCGCGGATGTGATCATTTATGCGCTCCTCTTCGCAGACTCTGTCGGCCTTGATGTAGTGGCTTCGGTTCACGAAAAGCTGCTCAAGAACGCGGTGAAGTATCCGGTGGAAAGGGCGAAAGGATCGGCGGACAAATACACGAAGTACGAGCCGCAATAGCACCGATCCATTCGCTGGCGTGCGTGAGAGGCGTCAGTCTTTGCATCAACAATCCGAGGTAAGTGGTGATCGTCTACTCAGCCGACAAGCAGCAGTTCTTGTCCGACATCGACGAACGCGAAATTGATGATGTCATACATCGACGCTATAAGGCCATGACCGGAAGAGGGGTCGGCATGAGTGAGCTTCGGTCGTGGCGCGAATCGCTTTCGAGAATGGCCAGTGTGCTGAGGGATGACCGTATACCGCGAAACGTCGGGGTGGGTATTGAATTTCACATCCCGCAGAGTTCGAAGCGCATTGATGTAACCATTACGGGTCGTGATGATCGTGACGCGAAGAACGCGGTAATCGTGGAACTGAAGCAGTGGGAGACGGCTAAGGCAACGAATAGGGATGCAGTTGTGTCCACGTTCATCGGAGGCGGACTTCGCGAAACCGTTCATCCGTCGTATCAGGCTTGGTCGTACGCGACATTGCTCGAAGGATTCAACGAAGCCGTGTACAACGGTGGCATCACGCTGCGCCCCTGCGCCTATCTGCACAATTACGTGAGGGATGGTCAGATCGACTCGCCTTTCTATCGCGGCTATGTCGAGAAGGCACCGCTGTTCCTGAAAGGGGAGGACGAGAGGGGAAAGCTGCGTGACTTCATCCGCGAGCATGTGACGCAGGGCGATACCTCTGGCATCTTGCAAGAGATGCAGGATAGCAAGATTCGCCCATCCAAGGCGCTCGCAGAAAGTCTTTCGAAGCTGATGAAGGGCAATCCCGAATTCGTGCTGATTGATGAGCAGAAGACCGTGTACGAAGGTGCGCTCGCCGCCGCCAGGTCGGCGTCGTCCGCGAGTCCGAAGGTCGTCCTTGTTGAGGGTGGCCCCGGAACGGGCAAGTCCGTGCTCGCCATCAACCTGCTGGTGGCACTCACAGAAGCAGGATTGGTCTGTAAGTACGTCTCTCGAAATGCCGCGCCAAGAGCCGTCTTTCAGGCGAAGCTTACGGGCAGTCTCTCGAAGACGAAGTTTGAGAGTCTGTTCAGCGGCTCCGGATCGTTCCGTGGCATACCGGCTGATTCATACGACGTGCTCATTGTCGATGAAGCCCACCGCCTGAACGAAAAATCGGGATTCTACGGCAATGAGGGCGAGAACCAGATCAAGGAGATCATCGCCTCAGCCAAGTGTACCGTGTTCTTCCTCGACGAGGACCAGCGAGTGACCCTCAAGGACATCGGTACCAAGGCTTCCGTGCGAGCGTTTGCCGAAGAGCGTAATGCCGAAGTCACCGATTACACGCTTACCTCGCAGTTCCGATGCCGCGGCTCTGACGGCTATCTGGCATGGCTAGACAACGTGCTCGACATCCGAGGAACAGCCAACGTATCGCTAGGCACTGATGAGTACGACTTTCAGGTGTTCGACTCACCGGATGCGCTCCACGACGCGATTGAGCAGCGGAACACCGGCAACAAGGCTCGAATGGTCGCGGGGTACTGCTGGCCGTGGTTGAGCAAGAAGACGCCAAGTGCCTTCGACATCAGCATCGGAGCGAGCTACCAGCGGCGTTGGAACTTGGATAAGGACGGTAGCTTGTGGATAATCGCACCCGAATCAGTTAGCGAGGTCGGATGTATACACACCTGCCAAGGGCTTGAACTCGACTACGTGGGTGTCATCATCGGCCCTGACCTAATCGTACGAGAGGGCAGGGTGGTGACGGTTCCCTCAGCAAGAGCCTCGCAAGACAAGTCACTTCATGGGCTGAAGGGATTGGCAAAGGTTGATGCCGAGCGAGCAGCCGCCGAAGCAGACCTCATCATCAAGAACACGTATCGAACCTTGATGACTCGGGGGATGAAGGGCTGCTACGTTTACTGCACGGACGCTGAGACGCGAGAGTACTTCCGCAGTACAGCTTCGCTTGACACACCCGATGCATCCTAACGCATTCCTTCGAGCGAACCCTTTACCGCGCCTCCCCGTCTGTGCTGCTCGTCCTCTCATTCGGTGATGAATGTGGATTCTACTAAGGCAATTGAACTCTATACGGAATACAGCGGCGCAATGGCGTGCGTCGAAGTGCTCAAGCCCGATCAATCCGTCGGAGTCGGCACCGCATTCCACGTGGGTGAAGGCGTCTTCGTTACTGCTCGTCACCTCGTCGAGAACGCCCTAATCAAGAGTGTCTCGACAACATGCCGGTGTCAGGTTCGGCTTGAGGGCGAGGAAGCAGAGCGTTCGCTGCATTTCGTAAGACGCGGGGACGAGACATTCAAGGTGCATGAAGTCTACCCGAGAAGCTTCGAAGTTGGGGCAGGTCCATTTTTCGATGAGCAGGGCGGCGAAGACATTGCCGTTTTCCGCGTTCGAGAGTACGACCCCCGTCTGCCGGTGATTCCACTTGGTGGTCACTTGGATGACTGGTTAAGCCATGATGCTTTCGTCTTGTCGGGTGCGATTGTTCTCGGATATCCACCGATCCCGATGACGATAAGCCCAGTACTTGTTGCAGCACGCGCGGAGGTGAACGCCCTCGTTGAGCTCCGAACAAGTAAGCATCCCCACTTCCTTCTGTCTGCTATGGCGAGGGGCGGTTTGAGCGGTGGTGTCGCCTTGTCTGAGTATGGCTTTGCTCTTGGCGTAGTGACGAGCAGCCTCGTTCGGAACTCCGTCGAAGCGGAACTCGGCTACTTGTCTGTCCTAACCGTGGAGCCGATCCTGAACTGTCTCGCAGCACATAAGCTACTGCCCGATATTCAAGCTGACGGCTGGGAGGGCTTGTTCACTCGAGACAGCATCTCTGTCGGTAAGGAGGAGCCATTAGGTGAGCAGCTTACGGCATTCTTGAGCCACGCATCCGTCGGTATCGTCGATGATGGGAAGCGACTTGCACTCGACGTTGTGCTTTACATGCCAGTTCCAAATGCAGCCAAAGCGTTCTCAGCGGCACTCGACGTGCTCAGTACCATTCAGGTCCACGTTACGACACGTGAACACACCCATTTCGAAGTCACTAACGTTGGAAAGATAGACAGCGAGGCACGTCGTCTATTTCTAGCCGCAAGAGAAGCTGCGTTGCAGGTGCTAGAGCGGGAATTGGGATTCGTCCGGCGAGCGATCTGACGCAAATGTCGTGCTCCGCTCAGTCAGCAAGTGAGTCACGTGCAGCAGGGACGCTTCTCGCCCGCTCGACTTTGATTGGGCGTCAGACGCCTCCTCATAATGCGAGCTGACGCGCGTGCTGCTCACGGGCGCCAGCTCGTGTTGAACCGCTTACTGACCTACTCACGAAGTCCTGTTCGACGAAAGTCTGTGGTGACCAAACGTTCCAGTGGAGATCAGGTCGGGGAGAGCGCACTTGATACCACGTACCGTATCGACCGATGCTGATGCAATCGACTTTCTGTGCTCCAGCCGCGAGTAAGTAGTTTCGCGCACACTCGAAGCTGTTTCCGTCGGTGCAGAAGTCATCAACAACCAGAACGGTGGAGCCTTGCAGTTTCTTCCGGTACTTTTCGTTCAGGTGAATGCTGTTCGTCTGATTCGTAAATGTGGGGGTGCGCCCAGCATGACGTGCAAACGCAGATTTTTCAGCGGGTGTGTGACGGATGATCAAGTCCTGTGCATACGTACCTCGGAAAATCTTGCTCGCGGGGTCAAGTGCGGCGTGATACCTCTCCGCTTTTGGCTGTCCGCTGTGACCGGGATAAAACGTCCAGAAGTCGTAGGCACCTAGGCGTCCCTCGACATAGAGCGCCGAGATAACCCGCCGAAAGAGAAACTTGAAGTAGTCGAGCTTTCCAACTCGCCGGAGCTCTCCGCGCTTCAGCACCGCAATGTCGATACTCGACGACGAATTTCCCTCGGGTGGGATCAAACTTCGAACATCCACATCTCTGCCGAGAGCGTCCTTCTCTGTAAGCGACCAGTGCCAAATGACTGGTTCAGAAAAATGTCGGTCGAGAAAGCGACGGACACTGTCCGGCGAATCGACTGCGATTCCGTACTTGGCGCTAGGGTTTGCCCACCTCGCGGAAAGGTACAGCACTCCCGAGTTCACGCAGCTAGGGAAGTCAGTCTTATCGTTGTCGCCCACATAGAGCAGCTCAGTCAGTTCGCAGCCGAATGTCCGCGCTATGAATCGATTTACCTCTGGCGATCCCTTCTTCACGCCGGTCACGTCTGGTGCCACGATCAGATCGACGGCAAGAGAGTTGCTCAGTAGCGCATTCTTGATCACTGCAGTGTGAACGTTTGAAGCTACGGCGAGCTTTCGACCTGAGGCGCGAATCGCTGAAAAAGCCTCGCGAATTCCGGTGACGGCGTTCCCGGTAGCATCTATCGTAGTATCCGACAAATCGAACACGACGGCCTTGATGGTCATTAGTCCTGCCGTTTGCCAGAGAGAATCGAACTCACCATCCGCTGAAGCCACTCTCGCTCGGCACTTGAGCTTGTGCGGCTCTGAACTATGTCTCTGAGTTGGCGAAGTGTTGGTCCGTAGGCCGCGAGAAGAATTGATCCAAGGTCACTCGGCGCCGGTCTAAGGTCGCTTGAGATAGGCATTAGAAACGTCCAGAGGGCTGTTAACGATTCGTCTTCTGAGAGATCGAAAAGTGGAGCAGCCAACTCCCCAAGGACCGCAACGACCTCGTTTCCCTCTTTTGTTAGGCTGTGTTGTGAGCCTACGCCAAAGAGCAGCCGATTAAGCTCCGTCGCAAAGCGAATGGTGTGTGCGGTTCCGCTCTTTCGCTTGCATTCGACGGGGCACACGGCACCACTGAGTGCGGCTTGAATACGGTTTCGCTGAATGAAGGTGGTCTTGCTGTATCGGTCATCCCACAGGTACTCCGTTACAATCGCCCCACCGCTCTGCACAATTCGTCTTCGCAGGTCAGCACTACCGGCGGGAAACTCGACGTTAAGACCGTTGCCAAGCACTGCAACGGTTTCACCTCCAGATTCGACAACCGCCGAGTGGACCTCGGTATCAATTCCGTCCGCCAATCCGGAGACGACGACATACCCCTTCGCCGAAAGAAGGGACGCGATCCGTCGTGCTCGCTCAATGCCCTGTGAGGACGGCTCGCGCGTACCTACAACTGCGACAGTGCTCCGCCGGTTGAGCAGGTTGTGGGCGCCTTGCACAAAAAGCCATCTTGGGCCGTCAGCAAGACGGAGACGCTGAGGATAGGCGTCATCCGTGTTGAAGAGCACTGAGATGCGCTGCTTCTCGAAGGTTCGTAGCTGTCGATCCGCACGGTCGAGAAGGGCAGCACGCATGTCAACAATCTGCGAAATGGCGTGCTGGATTCGCCGGTTACGAGCCTTCACAAGGACGGCTCGAAGCTCGTCAGGTGATGCCTCCCATACGTCAGAAAGCGATGAGAAGGAGTCAAACAGCAGTCCGAGCGAAATCCTTCCTAGCCCGTCAATCGCGGATAGGGCGAGGAGTGTCCGTACGTCCTCGGGGCTTGAAGTTCGCGGCGTTGAACGCGGCGGAAGATCAAGCGCAAGACTGTAGTTGTCCCCCGTATCCGACTCTTGTGCCATGCAGCGATTCAGTCCCATGATGACATCGAATGAGCGTCCCAGCGATTTGCGAAGTTACTCGAATATCCTGCCGTCCGTGGTCGCGGTGGCCCTTTATGACAACGCTCTTTCGTTCGATGCGCCCTCTTCCGGTTCGTGGCGCTTTGGATTACATTAGCATGAACGGACAATGGTGATAATGTAACCCACGCCAAACGGGCATGAAATCAAAGCGAGCCGTCAGCTATTTGCGGGTCAGCACACGGAAGCAGGGCCAGAGCGGGTTGGGATTGGAAGCACAACGGGAAAGTGTTGCGGCGTTCCTGAAAATTGGCGACTGGCCGCTGGTTGCAGAGTTCGTTGAGGTCGAGAGCGGACGGACGGATGATCGACCGGAGTTGGAAAAGGCGCTGGCAGCGTGCCGAATTCATAAGGCGGCTCTTATTGTCGCGAAGCTAGATCGATTGTCGCGTAATGCCTACTTCCTTCTCGGATTGGCACGCTCGAAGGTTGACTTCATTTGCTGTGACATGCCCTCGGCGAATAGCCTGACGGTCGGCATCATGGCAATGGTCGCCGAAGAGGAAGCGAGGCTTGTCTCTGTCCGCACCCGCGACGCCCTGAAGGCTGCGAGGGCGAGAGGCGTGAAGCTCGGCACCCCTGCGAACCTCACCGATGATGCGCGGAGATTAGGTGCGGTCGAGGGCATGAAGGTGCGAAAGGCAAACGCCAGTCAACGAGCCGCCGACCTGATGCCGAAGATCGAATCTCTTCGTGGCTCGGGTATGACCTCGTTGAAGGAAATCGCTTCCGCGTTGAATGCAGAGCAGGTACCTACGGCGCGAGGGGGACAATGGACCGCGACACAAGTGAGTCGATTGTTGGGTCAGATCGAGAGTCTGGCAGCAGGTAAAGCGGGGGTCTGACAATCACCTAAACTGAGGCGAAGGAAATGTCTGAAGAGCGCGTGTTCTATAAAGCGATGAACACTCCCGTAGCTCGGGTTGAGTGGACACCCGATTCGCAAGTCGCGGCCCTTGTAGTCTTTAACGTCAATGCCACAGTGGCCGACGCACATGAGATCCTGACGCGGCTATCTGACCAGCTCGAAGCGACTCAGGTTCTTGAGTTCGATCCATTCTTCGGACCGCCCATCATTTATCTCCCAACTTGACTACTCGAAAGGAGCACATACGCCAAACACACCATTGGATGACGCCGTCGAAATCGCACTCGACCATCTCGTCGGCGATCAATATGGGTCGAATGGAATGGGGAGCTTCGTCTTTCAGTGTCAAGCGACATCAGGAATTGACCCCTTTGCGACATCAGGAATTGACCCCTTGCGGTGATGGGGTCGTGCTCGGATCGCGTTGCTTGGACGCCGTCAGGAGTCCCGCCCGTCGCTTCTCCTTGAGCCGATAGCTCTCGCCGCGGATCGTGATGACGTGACTGTGATGCAGCAGACGGTCGAGGATCGCGGTGGCGACGACGGGATCGCCGAAGACCTCACCCCACTCGCTGACCGCGCGATTGGACGTCAGCAAGATGCTGCCGCGTTCGTAGCGACGGCTCACGAGTTGGAAGAGGACATGCGCCGCATCGGGTTCGATGGGCAGATAGCCCAGTTCATCGATGATCAGCAGCTTGGGTTTGGAAAAGTGGAGCAGCTTCTCGTCGAGACACCCCTGCGTGTGCGCTTTCACGAGCTGCGCGATGAGCGTCGTGGCGCTCGTAAACAGCACCGTGTAGCCGGCGGTGATCGCCGCGCGACCGAGCCCGACGCTCAAGTGCGTCTTTCCGACACCCGGCGGACCGAGAAGGAGCAGTGATTCGCCGTTCGCGATAAAGCGGCCGGTGGCCAGTTCTTTGATCTGCTGTTTATCGACGGCCGGCTGCGCCGCGAAATCATACCCAGAGAGTTCGCGCACCATCGGGAAGCGCGCGAGCCCGAGCGCCATGTCGATGCGACGCGCGTCTTTGCGCGCGATCTCGCGCTCGCACAAGTACGCGACGGTCTCGATGAGGGTGAGCTCCCGTCGGGCCGCCTCCGCGAGGAGCGTGTCGAGTTGATCGCGGATCGCCGTGAGCTTGAGGCGCGTGAGCATGGCGTCGAGCGTCGCGGGATCGGGCGGCGAGACGAGGGCCGCCGCAGCGCGTGGCGTCATGCCGCCACCCCACACGGCGTCTCGCCGGCGGCGATCCCGTATTCCGCCAGCGGGCGCAGCAGCGTCGCCGCGGGGAGTATGCGCTCCGCGCTGACCTCGCCGTGCGCGCGAGTCGTGATGCCGACGAGATGCGTGGGATCGACGCGGCGGACCCGTGTGCCCACCGCAACGTGGTGGTCCGCGATGATCGCCGCGCCATACGTGATCGTCACGCGCTCGCCGTGCTGCTGGACACGGACCGTTTCCCCGAGATACCGCCACGGCACGGAGTACCAATTCCGATGCAGCTCGATGGTGCAATCGACCTGGACGCGCCGCATCCACTCGCGCGTCGGCTGAAAGCTCGCCCGCGACGCGAGCGGCGTGAGCGTGGTGGCCTCGTCGCGCGTGAAACGCGCGATGGGCGCCTCGCCAGTCGTGCCGTGCACGCGCACATCGGCGACGTCGCGGGTCCACTGCGCGAGATGCGCTTCCAGCGCCGCGAAGGAGTCAAACGTGTGGCCGGCGAGCGCATTATGCTTCACATACCCGACGCCGCGCTCGTCCTTGCCTTTCGTCTGCGCGCGATAGGGCGCACACGCGATGGGGCGAAAGCCCCAGTGCTGGGCAAACGCCAGCAAGCGGGGATGAAAGGTGACTTCGCGCGTGGCGACGACGTGCCGCAGCACGAGCGCCTTCGCGTTATCGAGCAGCACGGTCTCGGGCACGCCGCCGAAGGCCGTGAAGGTACTCTCGAGCCCCTCGAGCCACGCCGTTTGTCGGGCGTGCAGAAACACGCGCACATGCAGGCGCCGCGAGTAGCCGAGTGTCGCCACGAAGCAGTACACGCGCTCCTTTACGCCCGCGATCACCACGGTGCGCTCGCCGAAATCGATCTGGAGCTGCTGACCCGGACGCGTTTCAAAGCGCACCGTGGCGCGCGCCGCGGCACGCAGCGCTTGGCGCAGCGGCGCCACCGCCCGCTCCACCGTCCGGAGCGACACGGTGAGCTGGTGCTCGCGGAGCAGCGCCTGGCGCACGACATCGGCGTTGCCATGATGCTGATGGAAGCAGGCCGTCAGCCACGGCGTCAGCGCGTCCAAGACGCCCACGCGGGCCGCCGGCACTGGCGGGCGCCAATCGCCCTGCACCATGTACTTCTTGACCGTGTTCTTCGCGCAGCCCAGCTCACGGGCGATGCGTTTGACACCCCAGCCAAGCGCGTGCAATTGCAACATGCGGGCGACGTCATCGGGTGTGCGCAGGGCGGACCTCTCCACGGCTAAGGGACCGGGAAAGGGTGGGGGCAAGTCGGTCATGAGGGCACCTCCGGCTGAGGATTCAGGGGGGAGGGGTCAATTCCTCATGTCGCCAGGGGGTCAATTTCTCGTGTCGCCCAACATTTCAGCTAAGAACCGCCAGGGCGAAGCCCTGGCGAACACAGGGACTGGTATACGAGGAGTCACGATTCGTCGAGTTCAATGTGTTCGTGACCGATGATCTATACCCAGACAATCGACGCGGCTGGATCGCAGAAATGGCCGCGAGAATGACAGACTGTATTCCTGCTGGGGCATTCGTATACCGGTACGGCGAGGAAGGTGATGTCCGGTTTAGGGTAGTTCGAACCTTCCAAGTGGATGAGCCAATCACACCAGCGGCCATTATTCACATTCTCGAAACGACCGCCTTCCCATTGAAACTCTGGGAGAGAGCATTCGCCTACCGCTACGACCTTGACGTTGCCCCTCAGACGGCCCTAGAGGCCGCTCTAATCGCCGAGGAAGCCTATGGCGGGGATGGCCTATCTAAACCCGCTAGAAAGGCCATTATGGAGGCAGCAATGGCATCAGGCGTAGCACCGATGCCAGTTCATCAAGCACGAAAGGTGCCGTCGCCGTTCCTGAAGCTGATTTAACCGCGATGCTGGCCACGATACTGCCGTTTCGACTTCTAAAGCTGGCCAGCAACACTTGCGGCTCCGGCAGTACGAATCGTCGCGAAGCGTTTCATCTCAAGCTCAACAAACTCTAGTCGGGCGAACATGTTGGAGTTCCACTCGCCAAGAGCTCGCTCTTGTGCCTTCGCATCTGGAATGAGGACATCCGCGATATCCCAGAGCCAAACGATTGCCCAATCGCGAGGGTCAACCGCGTTCTCCTCGCCGAAGGGTATGTCAAACCGCTCGCGATAGTAGTCAAAGGCTCTCAGACCTGCTTCACTCGGGAGCCGCGACAGAAACGATCGAACATCCTGAGGATTCATACGCATGGCGTCGCGGTACTCTTCAGAATTTGAGAGCATTCGGTAAAGCGTGAATGCACAGTAACCCTGAGAAAGAGCGGCACACGCCTGTCCGTCAAGGCTGCTTGCATTCTGCAACACCGGAACAACCATGATTCGTCCGCTCTGATCAGCGAGAGCACCGAAAAAGTGCATCGTCGGCGCGATGCAGAACCAGAAACCTGCGGCTCGGACTTGGGACGGGGGCAGATGCGACCGTAAGTAATCTGAGTCGGCCTCAATCGCGGCGTTGAAGCGTTGAAGCAGAATGGGAGAAACGTCAGCAGGTGCCCAAGGGTCGCTGCCGCTATTGGGCGTCGTCTGACTTGGCCCATTGGTTCGTGCTTTACCGCCCGTGCTTTGCTCTTGCTGTGCCGTGGCGATCTGCTTGATGAACAAGTCCAGACGTACTCGGTCTTTGAAGGGTCCGAGCTCTTTTGCGATCTCTGCATCCGATATCAATGAACCCATGACTAGAGGTGCATCCGCAACGGTGGCGATTCGCTCTGCGGCATACTTCAGGTCGGACTCAGAAAGCTCGTTCCACGGTGCGCGGTAACGGAGTACCGAGATTGCTTCGAAGATCGCGTCCGCAATCGGCACCCCTGAGTCTCGCATTCGAAGAACAGCACCGACTGGCGTCGCGGACAGTGCAGCCCGACGCATTCTCGGATTGAAGCGAATCACGATTCGGACGAGCGCAAAAAGCGACCCGCCCCCGACCAGCACCCATTGCCACCAACTCATTCCGCGATCCCCCTGAAGTCCGCCAGCACATGTATCCCCGCCATCATCCCGAGGGCTTGAGCGCACGCTTTCATCGAAGGGCAAATATGCGCCCGATCCGCCACCTGTGCGACAATGGAGCGCCTTAGATAAAGATGGTCTTCCACTTATTGGAATGCGACTCGTCGGCGGTCCAATCTGTAGTTTCGCTTGAGTGAAGTTTTGTCCCTAAACCAAGTACTTCGAGAGGGTTCGGTGGGCGATTTTCCTAGCATACAGTGGGCACTGTGGCCGCTCTTTGCCTACTCGGTCAGCACTGCTTTGGAACCGTGGGGTAAACTACCTACCGAGTCCCTACCGGTCGCGCAGCGGGTTCTCTCATTCTTCCTAGCCGTCACCTCGCTCCCCTTCGGACTCTGGATGCTCTGGCGTGCATATCAAGCTTATGGTGTGGGACACGTCGCGACCGCGTTCTTTGCTAGTTGGCTTGGAATGCTCGCCGTTTCGGTCATCATCTTCGGTGGGTATGCGATGCTGCTGAAAACGCTTGTCAGCGATCCCGACCAGCGAGTTCTCTCACTTCGGCGATTTAGGTACGGACAGTTCTGGCCAGCCTTGTTTGCCGCTGTGATCTTCGGCTACAAGCTGTTCCACGTCTATCCGTAGTCGGTCCTTGGCTACGAGCAATGGAATCATGAACTTCGACACCGGCTTGATCGACCGTCTTTTCGGCAAGCGAATTGAGATAACGACGACCACTGCATCCGGACCAAATTCGGTTTGGGTTACGGAGAAATGGTTCGCGAAGATGGTGGCCGAAGGCAAGATCACACCAGACGACGCCTCGCAGTCCACGAAGCAAGCGAGTCAGCAGAACTCGATTGGGGCTGAAAGAGTTGAGCTTGAGCGAACTGAGGTGCCTATCGAAGATGCCGTTTCTGTCTTTTTGAACGCGGTTCGAAAGCACGTTGAAGCAAGTTGGGAGAATCGTGCCGCTGAGCTTCCGGCGATACTTCCGACCGCCGATGCTCCGTTGGTCAGATTCGCGAAAGGCGAGACTTCGATGATTCTGATGATTCACGCGATGTTCGCAGTCGAGTTGCGTGACGCTCGCCGAGTCTACCCCAACCTTCTTGCTTCTCAGCTTGAAACGCTATCGCTCTGCACTATTCGAGCCAACACGGGTGCTGCCGGTGGCCAATTCGCAGCAGTGACCGAGAAATTCCTTCAGGATTACGACGACGCTGAAACGAACAACTTTGACCCGCTGCTTGGGATCGGTCTGGCAATGTCGAACTTCATTCAGATCAACACATCGCAGACTCTTCCAACAGACATCCACCTAGAGCTTTCCAAAGCGATGTTTGCGCTAGCGACCTCGCTACGACAGGATTGGTGGGCCACCTTCGCACGTCGATTGAAGCTTGAAGTTGGGGCGTAGCTCGCTGCTAAATAGTATGAGAGGCGCGTGCAGCAAAAATGAATTAGGTACCGTTAACGGAATGCGGTGTCGAACTGTTCTTGATCTGTGATCAGCGTGTCCTCTTAAAATCAGATGGTAGAGCCACCGTTCCGATCCGTTTCGCCCACTCATCAGGATTTGACAAAGGATATGAGCAGACGAGCAGGTCGCTCGGCACGCGCGTCTCGACCACTCCTGCGTCCCATCCTCCGATAAAGATCAGCGATGGCTCATCGACTCCGTTCGGTGTGGGCGCTGCACCCGCATTGATCATCAGCATATGCGAGGGGTGAGCCTCCGGAGGCGCAACGAGGAATCCCTTGAACTTCGTCCCGCGCCGATAGTCCTCAAACTCTTCGAGCGGACCGATTGGTCGTTCAGCCGCCTCTTGCATCTGAATAAGGCGCTCTAACGACCACCACGCCCCCGTAACCTTGGCGGTTGCTGGCACGCCGTCGCTGAAGACGAAGGGTACATACAGCCGGTTCGCTTTCGCCGTGGACTTGTCAACCTTCGTAAACGAGGTCGGGAAACACGCTGTCAGCTCAAATACCTGCCCTTCCTCCGTTAATGGAAAGGACTGTCGCCTCACCCGAGTAAAAATCTTTCCGTCCTGCGAAAAGTGCGCATTCCCGTCCGGAGGATGCGAATACTTCACCAACGTCGGTGACACTACGCCCTGTTGCCCCATTTCAAGCTTCGACTGCGTTCCGCCACTGATCTCGGGTTTGATGCGTCCGATCAAACCAGCAGCGTCCGCAAAGTACGGGAACTGCACGAATATTCCGCCCTTGTGGAACGTGATCTGAACTAGCTGGCTGAAGCTTACGTCGTACATGCTCGACACTCCGACCGTCACTTTCTTGGTGGCGAAGTATGACACATTTCCAATGGCTTTTCGAAAGCGGTCATGATTGAGCGGGAAGTCCGTGACTGGTACGATCCTGTTCGACAAGGATACGCCTCCGAAGTGCTCGGTGATTCGCTAGGTGCTCCGTCTGCCGCTGTGTCGCTATTTATATCGCGTACACCAACGACAGGGCACGTCTAATGACTTTGAACAATGCATCGACCTCACAATCCACGCCACTGATCGACATTCGTGAGGCGGCACAACTGCTGGCCATCTCGGTTCGGCACCTACAACGACTGACGGTGGCCGGTGATTTCGAGGCGCTGAAGTTTGGCAGAGCCGTCCGGTATCGCCGCGAGGAAATTTTGAATGCCATCGGCACCACTCGGGTAGGCTCGCAAGGCTTGCCTAATCGCGGAGTAGGGAAGGGTGGCCGGAGGCCAGGTGCCCGAGGACAAGGGTGGGCAGAAGTGAGTCGAGCGAACTTCGGCTGATATCTATATCCAAAACACCAACCGCTAAACTGCTCGTCGCACTTTGCGTGGTGGGAGAAGAGTGATCGCCAGCGGAAAAGCCTGATACGTATGAGGGTCAAGCAAGCGAAGCCCTCTCTTCGACGCTCGACAGTCGAAGCAACCGAAAGACCCGAAGGGATAGTAGCCAAGCACAGTGGAGGGACTGCGCTTGGTGATGATCCTGACGGGTCTTTCGCTTGTCAGACACTCAACCCCTCTCCGAGTACCGCGTCATGCAACAGAAGAAGAACAATCCACGCCCTACCATCCTTACCAGTCCTCTTGGCCGCATGTTCTACATCGTCAGCCTCGACCAAGCCGCCAAGTTCCTAAACCGAGTAGTGCAGCGAGTTGGTGGTCCAAAGGATGGCTTTGTCTCCCCTGAATTTGTGAAGACCTATGCCACCGTCGGTATGACGATTCAAACTGGATGGCTTCAGGGATGGAAGATTGAACCCGTCGAGACTGATCGTGACTTCGACAAGATGATCGACTATGCCTTGGGTGTTGGGATGTATGCTGAATCATCTCACAGTGGTACCGAGCACAATCCACGAATCACATCCCACGAAGTACAGAACACAAGACACGATGCACTCAACACTGAACACTTAACACAGGAAGTACGGTTAACAGTAGAACCGACTGTACAACCCACTCTGGAAACTACTGTAGCCGACACAGTAGGTAACAGAGTAGCTGAAGCAGAACCAATCCCATCCATCTTCAGAGCGAAGCCAAGCGACAGCGACCACCCCCCTGATGTTTCCAGCCAACCGCTAGGTTCCGTTCAGGCTTCGAGACTGTCGGCCAAGGACGAATCTGCGCTTCGCGCAATTTGGTCCGATTGCCGAACCTTAACAGACAGTGAAGATGAGGCTGAAGAATCTGCTGGCTTTGTGCTTAGTCAACTCGAACGAGAAGAGCAGCGAGCTTTCTTTCTCGGTCTTGTTCAGGCGTCGAAAGTCGAAGCGCAGGAATGGCGATGAATACTAGGGACTGGACGCTTTCGAATCGCTCTCCAACGTGGCCAAGTGGAAAATATTGTCGGCGACGGGGAGAATCGGTCAGCGAATCATGTCGTGAGCAGACGTGTCGGACTAGTTATAGCTGTACCAATCCTACAGGGAGAATGACATGAGAACCATTGATATATTGACCATCACTGAAGCCGCCGAGATGTATCAGATATCCGTGAGGGCGATTGAACGAATGCACAACGAAGGTCTACTAAAAAGCGTCAGCCTCGACGGGGAATACTATGTGATTGCTAGTGATCTTCGTCGTGTCGCCGGATATGCAATCGACAATCCTCGGTACTTGTCCTGCGAGTGTCTAGACGGCCCGTGTGACTGTTAATGCCCGACTTCTGCGTGAGTTCCGTAAAGGTATGTATGCAGATAGTTGATGCCGCGTCGTGCGATCTCGCTCGTGTGAGCATTCGACGTGAGTATGCGGGTACGTAAGAGGCCGATTGCAATGGCTATCAGTTGAGCAGGGTGCAGAGCCGCTTCAGTGGTGCTGATGCCCTCACGAATCCACTGAAACCTTCGACGCACATGTTGATCGTGTCCTCTAATGTGGGATCAAAGCCAAGGTTTGAAGCGAGCGAGCAGAGTCCCTGCTCATCACGGCCAACGAGTGTCGCGTGCTCGATGTGCTTGCCGTGCTCTCGGATCAGACTAGTGATGTGCTTGTCTTCCCCTCGCCAGCCGATCACAAGAAGGTGAGTGCTCGCCTGTAGGCGATTGATGAAGCGAAGGTGGGCCATGTCGTGACACATGAAGTCCACCTTCTCCCGAACGGGAATTGCAATTGCGGGAAGCAGCCGTCTGCCTTCGATAGGATGTTTCTTCCGCATTGTGTCGGGCTTGAAGAACTCGCTTCCTTCCTCAATCTTTGCTGCGTTATCAATAATCCACTCAGGAGTGATATCTCCGTTGTGCCCAAGCTGTGCGAGCCTGTCATGCTTGTACCAATCGACGGATCCATGAAGCTTCAAGACGTTCGTCATGTCATCGCGAGTGTAGTCAAGGATGTCGAGGTACTGACCGTTGGGAAACTTTGAAAGTGAATACTCAATAAGGCGGTCGTAGTTCGTGGTCGCGATGGTGATGTCCTCAACCATCGAAATCTGCGAGCGCAACCGAGAGAGCAGGGTTAGCCAATTCGTGTTGTGGTTGTGCTCGATGTACCATTTGCGTTCTTGGGCGGCAATTACATCTCTGATATAGAACCGTGCAGCCATGAGTTGGGAAAGCACGAAGGCGTCCCTTTGTGCTCGCTTTTGGTACTCTCCGAGGAACTCCTCGACAGATGTTCCATGCGGTCGGGCGTTGAGTTCCGATGCGAGTGGCTGGACACTCGGGTACTTCGCCCGAAGGTCCTGAAAGCGGCTACTAAAAAGATCGTTCGCCAGCGGAATGCGGAGAGCGTAAGAATCATCGTCCTTGATCTGAACACCACCAGCCACGACGACTGCAGTTTCTCTCTCAAAATCGCTATCGAAACTTGCACCAGCACCTGCGATAATCATCAAGTGACGCTTGGGCATAGTTTGGGCTTCCGGTCAACTGAATGGGCTGACTTCAATCGGTTACGAGATGCTCCAGTTGCACCCCGTAATAGACTTTGCTACGTAAATATCACTAATGCGCTCAGAGTCTTTCAGTCGCTACCGCGCAACACGAGGGGCGCTAAGCGAACGAGAACGTCGGAACCTTCGCAGTCTTTCGTGCAGGTTTCGGCTTCTGCTTGTTTGCGTTGATATAGTTTCGGAGGCGTTCAGCATCAGCGATCAGATACGGATCGACACTGTGCTTCCGGTACTTCTCATTCACCGTCTTCGGGTCTTGGCCCATATACGCCTGAATGCGCGGGACAGGAATCAAAGCCTCTTCGCACCAGTGGCTAAAGGTTCGTCGGGCATCGTATAAATCCCAATCTGGCTGAACAGCGTGCAATTCGCGGTCGAAGGCTTTTCTCTTGGCCAACGATACGATGGGCGTAGCGAGGCCGTTGAAGATCAGTGGTGTTCGTCGCTCACGGGCTTTGTTCTTCTGGCCGTGAATCACAACCCACCGATCAGGAACCACCGTGAAGCCGTCCTGCAAATACTCCTTGGTGCCCGTGCCGAGCAGACACATGGTCCAAAACATCTCGCCGAAGGGAGCCTTCATGGCTTTGACGGTCGCGAGCACATCCCATACGGAGCGGGCTTCCTGTTTGTGAACGTGCGTGGAAGTTTCGAGAGGTTGAACCGATCGCAGCTTTCGCCAGAGGGCCGAATCTTTTCCGTAGACCTTTCCCGCCCACGAACTCGCGACCTTCCGGCACTGCCCAAACGAGTTCTTTTGACCCTGCTTCTCGTACCGTAGCCTGACCGCCGCAAGTACGATGGGAAGCTGGTCGATGGTCGCAGTCTGATGATCTCGAAATAGATTTTCTATGTAGTCACAATAGCTATTTCGCGTCGTCTCGTTGGTACGGCTCTTAGCCCACTCAAGCATGACGCTCTTGGCGGTTTGCGCGGATTCCTTCAGGATCACGTCGTCAAGTTCGCCGCGCAAATAGCGTTCGTAGAGTTCTAGGGCGTTCAGGTCACCGGTGCTTAGGCCGGTCCACAGGCCGATGTTGCCCGTGCGCTTGAGATGAGTGAGCATGTCATAAAGGCCATCATGTACCTTCTGAGTGACCTGTTGCGTGCGAATGGTCAGGCGGACGCCTTGCATCTCTCGGTCGATTCTGCGCTTGCGAGAGGGGTCTTCCATATGTCCGCGTGGCTGCTTCGCGTGAAGTCGTGGGCGCAGGGGCATGGGTGGTGGGAGAAACGATGGGAATTGCACAGGTGAAGCAACTCAATCAATAGGTGACGTAAATACTTGTTCTGCAAGGAGTAACGTGTTCTCGTGCCTCTCCCTCATTCGAAAGCCAGCCTAGTTGCCGAAAGGAGTCTGTAAGCTATTGCCAATTAACACGTTGAGGTGGCAAGACAGAGGTTTGTCGCACGTCTGGAAAGCGTGTGTGCGTGAAAGCGTACCGTGAGTTCGAATCTCACTCCATCCGTAACGGCGGCAACGAGTTCTGAGCTCGTTGCCGCCGTGCTGTTTCGTGGGGTGTCGGTATTGGTGTCGGTATTCCCGCGCGTCACTGCGTGCCGCTCGCGAACTTCGAGCGATCGGCCATCACCGCGCGTTGTTGCTCGATCGTGGGTGACTGGTACGCGGCCACCACGACGTGCGGATGCTTCCACCCGCCGATCGCCTTCACCATCGCCAGCGGCGCCGTGGAGAGCTCAGACGCAAGCTTCCGCCGGAACACGTGGAAGGCGGCACCCGGGCACGGCGCCAGCCCTGCCGCCTTCCGCACATCGCGCCACCAGTGGTAGAACCCGGGACGCGCCAACGCGCCGCCCGACTTGCCGCCGTAAAACACCCAGTGATCCGCACTCGCCCCGCTCAGCATCGTGTGCAGATCGTTGTCCCTGAACCGCTCGAACGCCGCGGCGGCGGTGTCGGTCATTGGCGTGACGTGCCGTGCGCCGTTCTTCTGGTGCTCGGCACGCCAGGTGATCTCTCGAGACTCGAAGTTCACGTCAGCCCACTTGAGCTGGCGCACACTGTTGAGTCGATGGCCGGTCTCGTGGCAGACCACGAGGGCCAGCCAGAGCCGAGGGTTGATGGCCCACGCGTGGTCCAGCATTAGCGCGTACTCGCCTTCCGGCAGGTGCGGCCGACGCGGGTTCTCTTCCTTCGGGATATGCCATTCGAGAATCGGCATCTCCGGTAGCAACCGGCGCCCGCTGTCCGTCTTCCGTCGTGCGGCCCATCGCAGCACCGTGCGCAGAATCGTCAGCTCCTCCTCGATCGGCCGTGCGCGCACCGGTGGCAACTTGCGACCGTCCAGCACGACCTTGCCCATGGTGCGGGCGTAGACGTAGCGCTCGACCTCGTGCTCGTCGAGCGACGCCACCGTGCGCAACGGGCCCAGCCAGGCCAGAAATCGCTTGCGCGTTCGCACATGCACGGGGCGGAGTCGCCCCGTCTGCTCCATCGCTTCTTCGTAGTGTTCAAATAGCGTGTGCAGGAGGAGCGGCCCTTCGCGCGCCGGCAGTGCCAGCGCGCCCTCCTTGCGAAGGAACGACGCCCGAACCTCTGCAGCGGCCTTGGCTTCCACCCGGTCGGTATGCCCCAGCGACTCTGTCCGGACGCGCGGCCGGCCGCCTGGGACCGGTTCGTGCCACTCCAGGTAGAGCTTACGCGACTTCGGATGTTCGAAGACGCGCACGCGGTTACAGCCCTTTTCGCCAGTGACCCAGCTCCACTGGGTGTGGCCGGAAACGGAACGAGACACGTTGGCTATGCTCCTGCCGCCTTCGCGCCCATGATCCCGCCTGATTGCACCGTGAACATGTCGGAAAATTCCGGTATCAGTAAGTGGTGCCCGGCTTCTTCGGCAGATCGACGGCGCGATACCGCGGCGATCCGGTGCGGCCGACATTCTGCAGATCCCCCTTCTTCGTCAGGACCCGGATGTGATCCGTCGAGTACCCGGACCGGCGCGCGGCTTCCGCCAGGGTGACGATCTCTCCCCCAGCGATCAGCTCGAGCTCGTCCGCGACCCGTTCGAGCAAGCGCGCAGCCGGCGTCAGTCCGTCGCGTTCGTACTGCGTGGCCTGGGATCGCCACGTCTGGATCAGTTGCAGCTGCGTCATTGCGTGGTCTCCGGTTGCGTGAGGTTCATGCTCTCTGCCATCTGCCGAGGCGTCTGAAACGCTACAAGTCTCTTGCGCCAGTCATCGCTCTCCCCGATCTGTCGGGAGGGTACTCGCGGCGCGTCGGGAGCTTTCCGGATGTCGCGCGGCGCTTCGTCGACTACGCCATCCGAACAAGCGCTGTTCAGCACGTCCTGGACGACCGAGGAGAGGATCGTCGGTTCCGCGTTCACGTGCCGAGTGGCAGGCCGTTCTTCTTCGCCCCGCGAAAACCCCTTCTCCTCCACCTGCGCCCCCTGTCGGGGGGGCGCCAGTGGTGGAGAAGCGTTTTCGCGGGTGTAGAGATCGATGTGGATGCTTTCCGTCGGCTTCGATTCCTGCTTTCCGTCGGCTACCCCTTCAACTACGTGCCCAGCTTCTAGCTGGGCTATAAGCTGGGCTTGTACCTCAGCTTCGTTTTTGAAGAGATGCCATGAGATATGCCCTTCCGGAGGGCCTTCTTCTGCGCGCTCATGCAGGTGCTTGTCCTGCATGGGTTTCTGTTCTTGACGATGCTTCGGACGGCCGCCTTTCTGCCCGCGCGTGCGAACAGACAGGTGGTTGGCTCTTGCCCGTGCTAGCGACTCTGAAAGCCATGCGCATTCGAGGTAGTTTCGATGCGTCAAAGACGGCTTGAATATCAGCCGAATTCCGGCGACGCCGTGTCGGGGACGCTTGCCTCCGGCGATGCGTTGAAGTGTCTCGTCGTCGTCTGGCAAACAGCCGTCAGGCCAGTCATGATCGACAGCTCTCCACGCGGTGTTCAGTGCGTTGTGAGCCGCGCGATACTGGGCATCCGACAGCAGCGCGAACGCGGGAATGAACTTGTCCAAGTTGAGCTGCATCACGAAAAACGGTTTCATCAGTACGACGCTCCCGCACCGCGCTGAACGGCGAGCCTGTACCGCGTCTCCTCGAGCTGCTGGTCGATCGCGTCCACGCCGCCGCCCGCGGAGTACTTCGAGATCAGGCGCTCCACGCGCAACAGCGCGGTCAGCGTGCCCTCCGTGGCCGAGGCGACGCGCGTGTGCAGATCGGTGTGCGCCGACAGAATGTCGGTGATCGCGACAGTCTGACCCTGCAGCACCTCCTGCACGGACGCTGACGTCACGCCGACGGTGGAGATGCCGCTCGTGTCCGGGATCGAGATAGAACCGAGGGTCGGCACCGTGCCGGATGAGACAGCGCCACCCAGCGCATCGATCTTGCCAATCAGGTCGGTGACGAAGTCGAGGAACTGCGTTCCCGTCAGTCCACCGAGTTCCTGCGCACTCAACCCGCCGGCGTTCAGGCGAGCGAAGACGGCCGAGAGGCGATCACGCGTGCCGGCGAGGTCGTTGGTGTCGACCACACCGCTCAACGCTGACGAGTAGGACGCGCCAAGCTGACCGAGCGCGCCGATCTGTCCGAGCTCGCTGGTCCTGTTCACGCCGAACCCGGCGAGCGTCGCTTCCTTCTGCGAGGAGAAGTCCTGGCCGAACTTGCCGATCTCTACCAGGCTCATGGCCTCGAAGAGCTGTTTCAATCCGTCGACGCTGAGCGCACCCGAATCAGACTTGATCCGGATTCCGAGCTCGTTGGCAATCTTGTCGAGGTCCGACAGGCTGAGCCCTTGGGCCCTGAGGGCGTTTACAACGTCCGTTTGGTTCTGGGCACCTCTCCCCCCTCGAAGCTGACCGACCACGCCACCGAGCGCCGTCTGCGCCTTCGAGAAGTCCTCGCCGGTGACATTGAGCCGAAGGTTTCCCAGCTCATCTCGCAGACGCGTCATCGACACGGTGTTCTCGGCGATCAGCTTCTTCCGCGCCGCGTCACCGCCGATCATCTGCGAAATCAGACTCGCGCTCGCCGCGATGATGCCAGGGATCGAGCCCATGTCACCGCCGGCGACCTTGGCGATCGATTGTCCGAGATTCACCACCGTGTTCAACGTGGCGGCACTCTTACTGTCCATGACGCCGAAGGCCTGCGCCGCATCGAGGGCCGCGCGAGCGATGCCTGAGACGTCCAGCGCCATCTTCTGCGTGGCGTCGCTGGCCTCGTCGGTCGGCGCCTTCATTGCGGTAATGCGCTGTCGGACCTGCTCAGCGTTGGCGGCCAGCGAGACCATGTGTTCGTTGAACTTCCGGGCGGAGTCGGGCGGCAGCTGCTCTCGCGCGGCCTGTCCGAGCGCCGTCAGCGCGTCCGAGGTGGCGGCGAGACTGGCGGCGAGCGGCGGCCCTAGGTGCGCTCGCACCGTGCCTCCGACCTTTGAGGCACCCGCCTCGACTTCGTCGTGCGTCTTCTTCATGCCGGCCTGCGCGGCGTTGGCCATGGCCGCGCCGCCATCCTTCGCGATCCGCTCCACATTGGTCCAGATCGCGCGAAACGTCTTCTTCGTCTGTTCCTCGTGCTGCCCGTACTTCACTTCGAGGTTGAGCAGCACGTTCTGCATCGAGCCGACCATGTCGGCGCCCGTATCACGAATCTGCTTTCCGGCGCCCTCGACGATCTTGATCCCGAACACGCCGAGCAACTTTCCGCCGCGTTCGACCAGGGTACCGAAGGCCACCAGCATCTTGCCGACTGCATACTCACTGATCGCCGCCAGATTCTGGATGTGAAACCAGATCTCGTTCACGCCTGTGTTCAACGCGAGCAACGCCGTCGCGAGGATGCGCGCCGATGGTGCCACCAGTCCGCTGAATGTGCCGGCGAGCTGCGCGGCGGATCCGAGCATACCTGTCATGGCGACGCCGTTCGTTTCGATCCACGACGCCAAGCTCGCGAGCATATCAGCGAGGCCGTTCCCGCTCCCGGTCAGCTCCTCGTTGTTCATGATCGCCTTGCCGACCGCTTCGGTAACCTCTCCCCACTGCTTGACCACCTGCGCGATCGGTCCGCGCGCGCGTTCCTGCGCAGCTGAGGCGCCGTCCGTCTTTGCCGCCAGCGTTGAAGTCCAGTCGCTGGCCGTCTTCAGCTCTGGGATCATCTTGAACAGCGCGCGCGTATTCCCCTCGTGCGCCTGGGCGAGCGCGGCCGACGCCTGCTCCAGGGGAATGTTCGCCGCGGCGGCGAGGTCGGCCGCCTGTCCGAGATTCTTGAGAGACCATCCCGCGTCGCCGGTCTTGAGAATCATCGACTGCAGCGCGGCGGCAAGGTCGTCGTCGGAGTACACCGAGAACCGGACCAGCTTGGCGATCGCATCATCGACCTGCGGCGCGAAATCTTCCCAGCTCGCGCCGGTGTTGCGCACCGTGTTCGACAGCGCGTTCATCGTCTCGCGTGACTTCTGCGCTTCCTCGATCGCCGACTTGAAGTACTGTCCGAGCGCGAGGCCAGCGGCGAGGGCGCCGAGCGCCTTGAGCGCGCTACCAGCGCCACCAACGAACCCCTCCACGCCGCTCTTCGCGCTGTTGGCGGCCGGCGTAACGTCGTCGGTGCCCTTGAAGACTACTTGTACAACTTTATCGATCAGACTCATGGGCTAGTCCGGACGTAGGGGGGAAGGGGGTCCACTTCGTGACCGACCACAGCTTGACCATGCGATGCAGACGATCGATCGCTTTCGTGAACTCTTCGTCGACGCATCGCTCGCGTTGCGCGAGGCGTACGATCTCGCGCGCGAGGTGTCGAAACTCGTGGTTCGTGTCCATGGTGCTCTCGCGCGCCGCGATGCGAGCGAGCTGCGCAATCGAGCTTTCCAGCCACGGCGAGAGCTCGAGGCGCTGAACCGCTGTGTTGAGCGGCTCAGCGTATTCCCTCATCGACGACTTGCTCATGCGGCGTCGTCCGGATCCTCGATGCCGGCGCGATACTGCTCGGCGACGCGCCGGCAGGCTTCGGCTATCGCGTCGGCGAGATCGGGCAAGCTGCTCAGGTGAAAAACCATCGCGTGTGAGGCATGCGGGTTCGCGCTGTTCTTCGCTTGGTTTGCCGAGCATTCGCGAAGGACCAACGACAAACCCGCTACGGGCCTCGGTTCGAGCGATACGGCGACGTGCCTCCGGGCCGAACGAGGAATGGTCATGATGACCGCCGCGTGATCGGCGATCGCATGAAGCGGCTGGATATCCGGAAGCACGCTCCTCGCGTTGCGTAGCTCATTTGCCGCTTCTTCGAGCACGGCGATGGCGCGGTCGAGCTCCGTCATACCGCGCCTACTCTTGGAAGAGCGCCGTAACGGACACGTCTCCAGAGGCTCGGTCTTCGGCCGCCGTGAGCACGATGGCAATCGCCGACGATTCTCCGACCACGATGCCCGCCAGGTCGTCAAAGCGAATGTCAGCTACGATGTTGCACGCGTAGTGTGGCCCAGCGGTCGCGCCAGTCGGTTCAGCGGAGTAATTCACTTTCGCTGTCGCGAGGCAGGCGTTTGCATTGTTGCGCGGCTGCGGGGTGTACGAGGTGCCTGTACCGTCGGTGCCGCCGGTCTTGATCTGGATTCCGATGCCGGTGTAAGCCGTTCCGGTCATACGATCGACGACGTGCAGCTCGCGCAGGATTCCCGCACGGTTCGGTGAGGTATTGAACCTCACGACGGTCTTTGCGGCGCCGGCGACCAGCGCAAACGTGGCAGTCGATACTGAGTAGAGTGCCATGGGAGAGCTCCGTTGTTGAGAAATTGAGAAGGCGCGCGATCGTGGCGAACGCGCGCTCGGTTGTAGCTGCTATCGCGCGCGCCAGTCTTTCAGCGCCTGCATCATTCCGAACGACGAGTCATCACGCTTTCGCGGAATAATCGAAGCGCTTCGGTCATCCCACTTGATCACCGGCGAATGCTCCCGGATGGATCGACTCGCGTCAGTGAGCGGGATGGTGCCGTGATCGTTGATCTTCTCATTGAGCTCGCGGTCCGAGAGCGAGCGGCGGAGTACGGCGGAGATCATCCGCCGTACTAGAGTGGGGACTTTCATCGCTCACGTCGTGGCGATGCCGGTCAAGCGGCGCAGTCGCTTCGGCTGCGGCACCACGACACGGTAAAAGGCGCCCTGGGCATACTCGATGATGCCGCGCTTCTTCTTCGAGATCCTGTCCACGAGCTCGTAGACGCCCCACAGCCACATGGTGATGGCCCGCGGATCGCCGAAGAGCAGGCACGTTTCATCCTCTCCGACACCGAGATTCTCCGGAATGCCAGGAGACACTAGCACCGGCCGGTCGAGCAACGTGTTGCCGTTGGCCAGGTAGTTGTTGTTCTCCTGCAGGAGCGCACACTTTCTCCACGCAGCGGGAGATGCGAGCCAGATACCCGTAGATGGCGTGGGACCGTGATCGCTCACGTCCTCCATCATCGTCACGAGGGTGCTACGACTCAGCGCGGTGGATACGCTGGGAATCAGCGCGTGGGACGCCAGGACACTGCCTGCCTCCGCTTCGATCAGCTTGCCGTTCGCGGCACTGAGGCCCGCGCGAATGAGAGAATCGTTCCCCGACTGGCGCAGCCACTGCTGCGTGACGGGCACGTCGGCGTACGTGTGCTTGGGCGGGAGCTGGCCGCCACTCTGCGTCGTGGGCTGGTTGCCCGTGTACGCCACGCCTTCGACGAGGTTCTCCGCCGCGATCTCATCGTCGAAACTCACATCCGCGATGGTGGCGGTGTTGGCCGGACGACGGCGAATGGCCCTGAGAAGGGCGTTGCCGAAGGTCGGAATGCCGTCGTCAATGCCTTCTGCCGTCGTCAGCGCCGTGGAGTTCGCCGTGGTGAGGGCAGTACGCACAGAATGCACCGGGTATTCCGTCGCGCCGTTGAACGTCCAGCGCTCCTCGTCGTCGCGATGATTCTTGACCATCGGCGCGCCGGCGGCGCCGAAGACCTCCACCTCGAAGGTGCCCATGTCGACGGCGCGAATCACGTTCGATCGTGAATGCGTCATCGAAACTCCATGACTGCGGTACCGGCTCGCAACGCGCCCATGACGTCACGGACGGCCCGTTCGATCTCCTCGTCGCGTTTTCCTCCCGCCTCGAGGCGCGCGCGTACCCCGTTCTCGATCTCCTGAAGTCGGTTTTCCTGCTTCAGTTTGATCCGTTCCACGTCGTCGCGAGATACCCACCATTCCCCGTTCTCGCGAACCAGCTCCACTCGGTCGCGTCGCAGTTCCGCGTAGACCGTGTTGTGATGCTTGCGCAACTGGCCCGAGGCCTCCCCAAGCGTCATGTGCGTCTGTCGAATGTCCATGTTTCCTCTGTCTGGGGTGTCAGCTACTTCGACAGGGGCAGTATTCACACGGTGAGAGAGCACCGCTGGACAAATTGGACATTTTGGGCGTACTTGGGGCATGCGAAACCGCAACGTGAGACTTTCCGACAACTGGAAGGACTGGTTTGGTGAGGCGTTCCCAATTCGAAGCGACCGTATTCAGCGGCTGAGCGATCGGTTCGGAGTCGACGCGCGAACCGCCCGGCGATGGTACACGACTGATTCGGCGCCATCGGCGGTGGCGGACGCGATCGCGCGAGAGCAGGAAGGAAGGGTCTCGCCGCACGAACAGCTGCTGGAGGCAGCCTCGCTGGCAGAGCAGCTTTCGCGATTTGCGGGCGATGTCGACCACCAACAGCAGCGCGAACGATGGAAGCTCATCAACGCCGCCCTACGTTCGGCCATCCTGGCGAACGGCAGGCGCCTGCGTCTGAATTTCTCGAAACCCGATTCAGCAGCGCTCAAAAAGGCCGTGGATGACGGCGGGTTCATCGGCGCCGACGGAATGCCCACGACGACCCCGTCGACACATGGCGCGCCAGCTGGCGGATCGTACGTCGATCTGTCACCGCACTTGAAACTGTTCGAAGTACGCCCCGATCGTTTACGCACACCAGGAGAATGACGAGATGATCAGCAGCCAGCCGCGAGCGATCGCGCCCGACGCATCAGAAATCCGCGTGTACGCCATCACGGGTGACATTTTGGGCCCCATTCACGGCCGGAACGGGCAGCTCCTCACTCTGTGTGGCGAGCACACCTCGAAGACGCTCACAATCCGCGATGATTCGCCTGGGTACCCCTGCGTTCGGTCGCGAGGAATGCCGTTCGTAGACGCAATCGACGTCGTTGAGCGCTGGGCGAGCGCCGGATTGTTGGTCCGGCTGGGCTGAACGCGATCGGAATCGGAAACGCGTTCCACGAACCCTCACAGCCGGTCGAACACCGGTCGTTGCACGAGCCCTGCTCCGGTGGGGGCAGGGGGAGGACCCGTAACGTAAATTGCCCGTGCTCGATAGGCCGATCGAGCGGGGGTGTCGGTATTGGTGTCGGTATTCATTCCGACATTGCTGCACTGGAAGCGAGTTTCGAGATATCGCAATCAGGCGGTATCACGAGTGAGAAGGCAGATATGTTGTGGGTTTACGTGTCGCTTCCCAGCAGTCTGGAAAGCGTGTGTGCGTGAAAGCGTACCGTGAGTTCGAATCTCACTCCATCCGTAAACGTGAACACCCCGTGCTGAGAAGCGCGGGGTGTTTTGCGTTCGGGGGGCGACGGATACTGCCACGCGGACATGTCGGGTCTAGCGTCGCGCGCCAAGCGGCATCGGGCGATGCGTGTTACGCGACCCGTCGCCGGCGACTGACGAGCGCGAGACCAGCAAGGCCGGCGGCCATCAGCACGTACGTTGACGGCTCGGGCACTGTCGTCGACGGTCCGAACGTCGTGACGAGCGGAATGTTGTTCGTGGCGCCAGTCGTGCCTTGGAACTGGCGGTCGCTCGTGGCCGCGACGAGCACTTGCCCCTGCGGATTGGTGTATCGGTCGAAAGACGCACGCGGATCGAAGGTGAATCCCTGGCTGTTCACGAAGTCGATATTGAGCACCAGATTGCCGCCGGCCGGATTGTAGTTATACGTGCTGCCGAGCACGGTAAAGACCGACGGCGCATCGGTCCCGGCCGCCACCGTCACGGCTCCGAAGGCCTGACGCGGTCCCGTCTCGTTCGCGGCGGGACTACCCGTCGTGATGCTGCCCGGAGCGATCGACGTCTGCGAAAAGGAGAACGTGTACGTACCGGCCTGCATCACCTGCGTGCCGGGATTCGAGTAGAAGCTGATCGACCCAATGCTGAGCGGGCTCGCGAATAGCGACGCGGAGTAGACCTGCTGAAACTTCGTAAAGCCGACGGCGTTGCCGAACGGGAACGTGGTCCCACTGCTGGGTTCACCAATCGTTCCGATCGTCACTTGAGCGGAAGCGCTGCCAACAGCCAGCACCGATGCGAGGACTGCGGCTGCAACACTGCGAACACTGCGAACACTGCGAACACCGATCATCAGCTACTCCATGAACATGAGGAAATCAGGGCACCCGATCGGGTACGCCGACAACCGCTTCATGGATTGCTCACATTCGCGACGCTGCGTGATCTGTGCACGTCTGTGCATTCGGACTGTTGCCCGACGGCCTCGAGCATTTCGGTTCGGCACGCGTGACGCTCGTGAAACCGTTCACACGCCGCGAGGTTGTTCCGCGCCTATTACCCAATTCGACGACGGGCGACAGATTAGCCTCAAGTATCCGCTTGCTTGTCCGCTTGGCCGCCCGATTCCTATTGCGGCAACTTTCACGTCAATTCTCTCCCTATGATTCGCTTTCTGCTTCTTGTCCTCGCGATTCTGCCCCTGCCACTTTCGGCGCAGGTCGCGCGCGACAGCATGCTGACGGTCTCGGCCTCGCGGACCACCAAAATCGCCCCCGATCGGGCCACATTCTATCTGATCGTCGAGGGAACGGCGGAAACCGCGATGGATGCGATCGCGCGTGTCGAGACGAAGCTCAAGTCGGTGGCCGACGCGCTCAAGTCGGTAACGCCACGACTTGTCCTCGACGCCCCCATTCCGTACGGCGTCGGTCCGAGTGTCGCGCAAAACGGGTACTCGGGCGTGGCATTGCCGGTAACCAATCTGGCGCGCTCTATCATCCGCGTGCAGCTCAACCGGCCCGAGCAACTCGCGCACGTTGTCGCGACCGCGATCGGAGCCGGTGCGGCGAGTAGCTCCTCGCTCAATTTTGAGTCGTCCGTCGCGGATTCCGTCCGGCGATCCAGGATCGGTGACGCCATGAACGTGGCGCGCCTGGACGCGGAGGCGATCGCCGCTTCGCTCGGCGCCCGACTCGGCACCTTGGTCAGCGTGAGTTCCAATGGCTCCCAATTCGGATTCGTGGGACCAACAACACTGAACTTCGACAACCGATTCGGGCAGCAAGCCGCGACGCCCGACATCACCGTCACGAGCACGGTCACGGTGCAGTACCGATTGATTCGATAGCACGAACTAATCAGCGGACGGCGTTCCCACGCAGCGTTTCCTGCTTCCCATGAGGCACTCATGCGTTCCGACATTGCTCGCAGCACCAGTGGTGGATTCCAGGCACGAGGTATCGCCGGTACCCGCGCCATTCTCCTCGCCATGGATTGCAGTCCCAGTCGACTGCAAGGCTTGCGCGGCTTTGCGATCTGGCGCGAGACGAAAGGCAAACCGACGAGCGGTCGGTGGCTGCGTTCGTTCAAGGTCTTCAAGAGCGTCGTGCCGGATCCCAAGCCCGCCACCGGCAAGAATGCGCCGAGATTCAGTACCGAAGATCACCCGATCCAGAGCTTTCTCTGGAGTGACTACACCGCCGCACCCGACACGACGTACCTGTTCCGGATCCTCCCGAAGTACGGAACACCGGGCTCGTTGAGTGACGACGCCGCGGACCATCTCAAGGTCGAGGTGCGGACGGAGGCGGAGGAGGTTGTCGATGGCCATGGCGTGTGGTTCAATCGCGGAGCGATCGCGAGCCAGGCGTTCTCGCGCGAGTTCGGCGATGTCTCACCCGCGGAGTACGTCGATGACGTGGATGCGCCGGTCACGAAGTGGCTCTCCCGCGGATTAGCGGAGGCATGCATCGCGTTCATCGACGGCGTCCCGAAGGGTGACGAGCTCGTAGGCTGTATGTACGAGTTCACGTATCAACCAGTGTTGATTGCCATCAAAGCGGCGATCAAACGAGGCGTTCGCGTGCGACTCAGCTATCACGCGACGGACGTGAACAACAAGGCGATCGCCACCGCCAAACTCCCTCGCACCTCAAAGGGCGAGCAGGTACTCTTCCCGCGTACCAAGCCGAAGATCCCGCACAACAAGTTCTTCGTTCATGTGCGGAAAAGCGTACCGCATGCGGTATGGACAGGTTCGACGAACATCACGCCATCAGGCTTCCTCGGCCAGAGCAACGTCGGGCACATCGTCGAGGACGGCCACGTCGCGCAGGCATACTATGACTGTTTCGAAGCGCTCTCGCTTGACCCGACGCTCGCCAATGCGCGAGACGCGGTGCTGGCACTGTCGCCGCATCCACCTGAGCTTGTGCCTTCCGCACCAGTGCCGGTGATCTTTTCTCCACGACGCACCAGCAACATGCTGGATTGGTATGGGAACCGCATCGCGGATGCCGCCGAAGGCGTGATGTTTACCGGCGCATTCGGAATCAATGAACGGCTGCTGCCAAGGCTGACGAAGAACCGGAGCTTTCTTCGCTTTGTCATGCTGGAGAAACGTCCGTCGGCGGCCGAATCGGCGCAGCTGCGCAGCGACCGAGATCTGGTGGTCGCCTATGGTGCCGAGCTCGGAAAAACGTCGATCTACAAGGACAAGAAGTTTCAGAAGGTGCGCATCAAGAGCTTCAGCCTCGACAAGTGGTTCGCGCGTGAGGAGCACTACCGCAAGCAGGGAAACATCTTCTTTATCCACACGAAGATTCTGCTGATTGATCCGCTGTCGGACGATCCGCTCGTCTGCACGGGCTCCGCCAACTACTCGAAGAACTCGCTCGAGTCCAACGATGAGAACATGCTGCTCATTCGCGGCGTTCCCCGCATCGCAGACATCTATCTCACGGAGTTCGATCGCCTGTTCCGGCACTTCTACTTCCGCGACGTCGCCAACGAGATCGAAGTAAGGGGAGGAGATGCGAAAGACGCGTTCCTCGACGAGCGGGACAGCGGAGCGGAAGTGTGGACGAAGTCGTACTTCAGGAAAGGGGCGTTCAAGACACGACGGCGTGAAATGTTCTTCGCGTCAGCGAAGAAGAAGTGGACGGCGGCGGCCGGTCGTCGCAAGAAGTTTGAGACGTCGGACGAAGAATGATCGCGGCATCAGGGGTACGTGTTCACGGCAGCATTCGTCGGCCCACTTCACGACACGAGGTTCTCATGCGTCTCGATCGATTTCTACTGACGGCTGCCGCGGTGGCCGGCGTGGTCGCCTGTGGGCCAGCGGCGGAAGTCTCTCAGCCGGAGGACCGCGCCCCGACCACGGCGGCGACCGAGCCCGTGCCGGTCACGCGCCTGCGAACGGAGCCGGTCTCGTTCATGGGCACCAGCGGTCTGCGGACGGCGCAGCGAACGGTGATCGGCGATGAAACGGCGTGGCGCGCCGCGTGGTCCGTTCTGTGGACAGGCGCTGTGCCTGTGCCGACGCTCCCGTTAGTCGACTTCGCGCGCGAGGTGATCGTGCTTGTCGCGCTCGGCGAGCGGCCTACCGGTGGCTACCAGATCTTCGTCGACTCGGCAACCACCGGTGTGGGCGGCACGGTGGTGTACGTCCGCACTGTGAGCCCGGGGGCTCGCTGTGGACGGTTTCAGGTGCTCACGCAGCCGGTCGATCTGGCTAGACTGCATCGAATGCAAGGTCCCCTCACGTTTCGGGACCGTGCCGTGGTCATGGAGTGTCCGTGACTGGATACATCTAATTATCGGCGTTGGCCGCATGTCGCCCGGCACGTCCCCCAAACCCCCCGCAACCGCCGAGAGCGCTGGACGCGCCTCGCCGCCGAGAACTTCCGCGCTTTCAATTGTTGCGCGCTTGTGCCGAGGCCAACGGTACCATCAGATCGAGGTACTGCCGCGTCAGGTGTTTCCAGTCGTACGCCGCCGCGCGCTGCGGGCCCTCAGCCGCCATCCGGGCGCGCAATTCGGCATCGTCGAGCACGGTCCGAATGCCATCCGCCAAGGTGTCCACGCCTGCGTCAGGTAGTAGCATCGCCACGCCACCGGCGAATTCCGGGAATGCGGTGTTGTTGAGCGCGATGACCGGTGCGCCGCACGCCATCGCTTCCAGCACCGGCATGCCGAACCCTTCGTATGACGACGGATAGACAAAACAACTGGTGGCATTGTACACGTATACCATCTCGTCGTGACTGGCGTGACCACGGATGATGACGTCGCGCTCCAGCCCCAATTCCGCGATCACCTGACGAAAGGGGGAGGCGCCGGGAAGATCGGCGCCGACGATCAATAGTCGATGCGGGAGCTTATCGCGCGATTTGAGCAGCGCGAACGCGCGTATCAGCGCGGAGAGATTTCGTCGCTCGGTCGGCTTGCCGACGTACGTGATGTACGGCAGATCCGCACCCAGCGTTTCTGTTCGCCACCGGTCCACCGGTTCGCGGTCCGTCAACCGCCGAAAGAGCGTCGTATCGACGCCCTCCGGTACCACGTGCACGCGACGCTCGGGCGTTCGATAGAAACGCTGCATGTCCCGGCGGCTGTACTCGCTCACCGTGGACACGGCGGTCGCGCGCCAGGCACTGAGCGTGTAGATCGCACGGGCCTTGTGCAGAGCCCACCAGTTGAAGGCTTGGGGATACCCTTCGTATGACCCGTGATGAATCAGAAAGGTGGGGCAGCGGGCCAGCAATGGAATCACATAGCTCGGACAGAGCAGCAGTCCGGCGGTCCCGTGTCCAAGCGGGAGGATGATCTGTTCCCACAAGGCGTTCGGCAGCCGCGACGGCAACACCACATTGCGCGCACCTCGTGGGAGGTAGGTCTGCTGGTCGAGCGGCACCGGCGTGTAGACCCGGATGTCGGTGAACGGATGCTCGACCGCATCCAGATTGCGCAGGATTGCCTCGATAGCGCGGGCGACACCGGACCGGCTCACCACCAGCCGAATGCCATTAACTCCGAGAATCATAGGGCCACCGCCGCGGCACGCAGGCCGCAGAGAAGGGGATAGAGACAATCGCTCACGCAGACGCCGACGCTGTTCGGCCGCATCACGCCCATCTCACTCGTGCACGATCCACGAAGCGCCACGCTTTTTGGCGCTCCTCAACGGTCAACAGGGCATAGAATCCGAGCACGATGACCGCGTAGGCCGCCGCTTTGATCGACAACGACTGGAATAGCGTCTGCTGCGTATTCATGCCGAGGATGCCGGCGCCGACCAGCGTCACGACCAGCCACGTCGTTCGAGCCAGCGCGCGCGCCGACATGCGCAGCTGGTACTCACGGTGCAAGTACCACATCGTGGCAGCCAGGAGATAGATCGGCGCCACCAGCGACGACAGGCCCGCCCCCAGAATTCCGAGCGGGCGAATCAGCCACCACGCGACCAGGACCACCAGCGCTTGCGCGACAAGGTTGTGAATCACGTACGCGCGCATGCGATCCAACGCGACAAGCAGCGACTGATACGTTCTCGAGAGCAGGAGCAGGACTTCGGTGGCGACAAAGAACAACACGAAGGCCGCACCCGGTGCAAAGGTCGGCGAGTACACCACGCGAACGAAGAGCTGCGGAAAGAGCAGCACCGGCGGAACGACGAGGCCCGCCAGCACGCAGAAGAGGTTTTGGAAATTGTCGGCCCAGCGCATGCGGTCGGCGGGCGTGCCGCCGGCGCTCACGTTGGGGGTCAGGAACGTCGAGTGCGCGGAGCCCAGCACTCCGCGCACCGAAAGTCCGACCGTGATGGCCGCCTGCATCCAGCCAGCGGCCTCCGCGCCGCGCTCCGCCAGCAGTCGATAGTGCACGAAGAGCGCCGCGTACGGCGCAAGAAAGGTGAGGACGAACAGATACCCGCCGAACCGCCAGATCGACGCGGGTAATCCGAGGCGCCCGAGCGGCGCGGTGGGCTGGTCTGGGGCAGGAAGATCATGCGTGATCGAACGCGAGACCGCCACAATCATCACCGCGCCAAGCACCGCATAGGCGGCGTAGTACCCGACCATCCCGCCCTTCCATGCACCAACCACCGCGAGGGTCATGACCACAGCGTGGACGAATGCCACTCCCATCGAGCGGTCTTGCTGCAGTCGACCCGCCACCGCGTTTTGCAGGAACGGCAGCAGGGCCACCACCGGGAGACCCACGAGCGCGACGGCGAGCGCGGAACGATAGGGCATCAGCTCTGCGCCCCACAGCGACGGCCACCACAGCGTGATCGCCAGCGAGACCAGCATCGCCGGAATGATGAGGGCCAGAATCACGGTGCGCATCGCGACGAAGAGGCGCCGGAACTCACCGCGATCCGCCTTCCAGCGCTCTGGCAAGAACCGAACGGCCGCGTACGGCAGTGACAGCGACAGCGTTTGGACGATGACCGCCAGCAACTTGTCGATCACCGCCATGGCACCGAGGAACTCCGGCCCCTGGCTGACCGCGAGCACCTTGGTGCGCACGAGCATCACCAGCATGGTGACGATTTGCGCGGCCCCGATCGTCAGTAAGGTGCGAAGCACTATCGAACCCCCGCACGCGAAACCGTCGCCGCTTCGACGCGACCGGCCGTGCGGTCGCGCGAATCGGATCGTGTCGCGATACAGCACCTCATGCGGGAGACGTGATGGGTATTTCGAGCGGGGGCCGTCGAGAGTGCGTCGAGTATACAACGCGGACACGCGCCGTGCGAGCACCGGCCCGCGAGCGTCAAGGCGCCCGCAGTTGCCCCGCAGCAATGGCCGGCGCACTCGGCAGCCCGCACTACGACAACGGCGGCATCATGCCGACCTCCAATACACCTTCAAGCGCCGTTCATCCGCGCTCATCCGCGCCAATCCGCGGTGAAGCCGTTCCCCCCCAGTCCATTCCGAACGAAAGAGGACACGAAGGCAAGCCGCCCCCGTGTCCTCCGTCGATCCACGCCAGCCGAACAAGCCTACGGGTTACGGTCGATGCACACGCCCGCGCCCGCATTCGGATTGTTCGTCTCCGCCAACGGCAGCGGCAACGTCACGTCCGTGCCGTAGTTGCCACCCTTGTGCCAGGCACCCGTGGGGAACACCGTCGCCGCCGTGCGTGCATACTGGCGGATCAATCGACGCATGTCGCCCGTGCGCGTGCCACGACCGAATAACGTGAAGGCGCGCTCGCGGAACAGCTGGTCCACGCGCGCCGCTTCGGTGCCCGCGTCCGTCAACGGCGTGAGCCCAGTGAACGTGGCGCGCAGCGCGTTCAACGTCGTCAACGATCCGCCGGTGTTGCCGGCGCGCAGCTGCGCCTCGGCTTCGATCAAGCGGGCTTCCTGCCCCGATACGATCGCCACCGACGACTCACGCGCCGGCCACAACCGCTGCACGTAGTACGGCGTGCTGAGGTCGTCGCGGCTCGCCTTCGTCACGCCGATCGTCTTGCAGATCGCGTCGTTGCCCGCGCACACCGGCACACGCGGGTCGTTCGCCAGTGCGTAGTTCATGCCGTTTCCACCTTCGCTCGTGCTCACGCTGTAGCGACCAGCCAGGTTGTTGAAATTCCAGAACTGGTTGCTCGTGGTCGTGAGCGCGTGATACGTGAGATACTGGAACGACGTCGCCACACCGGTGACCGCCGTCGCCGCATCGGCCGGGCGATTGAGACCCAGGAGAATCCGGCCCTTGATCACCTGCAGTGCGCTGCGCACGCGCACGTCGTCCGCCGTCGTGCCCGTCACGAGCGCCAGGCCGGAGTCGGCATGCGCGAGTGCCCGAGTGAACGCGGCGGCGGTGGTCAGCGGCGTGCCATAGGCCTCCGCGCCGTCAGCCACGGTGCTGAACACCACGCCGCTGCAGTAGTGTTCGGCCGCCTGATCTTCGATGTACGACTGAATGAAGTACATCTCCCCCAACTGCCATCCCGGTGCCGTGGGGTTGTACTGCTTCAGCAGCTGGATCGACTGCTCGGCCGATAGCCGCGCGCGATGCATCGCGCGGTTGGCATCGGTCAGGAAGTTGTTCTGCGGCGTGATCACACGTTGGTCGATTTCCTGACGGGCGATGAACGAGTCACCGTTGTTCCACTCGTCGGCGAACAGACCGCCGAGGAGCAACAGGCTCTCGCCGCCGGCGGTCGCCACGTTCAGGCGAGCGATCGCGCCCACGCGGGCGGCATTCGCGCCGGCCGCACTGGACACATTGCTCGGGTTGATGATGTCCGGATCCTCGACGGTGAGGAACTCGGAAGGATTACAGCCGGTCGACGCCATCGCACCAGCCGCCAGGATCGTCATGGCGAGTGCGCGGGCTCGTGAGTGCAAAGTGCTATACATGCGGTGAGTGCTCCTCAGAAGCCGAAAGTGAAGCGGAACGCGAAGTACGTCGGCGGGCCGAACGCCTGGAACTCCGAAGGCGCATCACCAGTCGTGCCGAACGCCTCAGGGTCGACGCCCGTGTACTTGGTCCAGAGGATGCCGAGGTTACGCACCGACGCCGTCGCGGTCAGGCTACGACCACGGAACAGGCGGGTGGCCAGACGCGCCGGTACCTGGTACGTCGCGGACAGCTCGCGAAAGCGCAGGTAGTCGCCGTCTTCGAAGAAGCCGGCCACCGAGCGACTCGGATGTTCGCGCACCATCACCACGCGCGCCTGTTCCTCGAGCGAGGCGGCCGTGTTCAGCAACCCCGAGCAGTTCAGACGGCTCGCGCAACGAATGCGCTCCGTGTTGTTGTAGATCTTGTGACCGCCCTTGTAGTCCAGCAGCGCGGTCACGCGGAGCGCCTTGTTGAACAGGTCGATGCCGGTAGTGAAGCCCATCTCCGTCTTGGGCATCGAGTAGCCGATGAACACCGACGTATCGGTCACGGTGATCTCACTCAGCGCCTGACTGGCGTTGTAGGTGATGATGCCGTCGCCGTTCTTGTCCTCGAAGCCGGTGAGCTGCCGCGACCACCAGCCATACAACGGGTAGCCGGCACGCTGCTGCTGCGTCGTGCCGATCGTCGGCTGTCCGCCGAGACTGATCAACTCGTTGTCGTTGTACGCGCCGTTCACGGTTACATCAAGGCCGAAGGCCTGCTTCTGAATCAGCTGGGCGGAGATCAGCGCTTCGATGCCGCGATTGCGAACGGAACCGAGGTTCTCCAAGCGTGCCGTCGCGCCCGTACCCAGCGACGGCGGCAGCACTTTGCTCACCAGCGCGTCCTTCGAGAGCTTGTTGTAATACGTGATTTCGGTGTTGATGCGCGCGTTCCAGTAGGTGCCGTCCAACCCGATTTCCGTTTCCGTCGACCGCTCGGGACGCAGATTCTTGTTGCCCAACGTCGAATACACGAGGGCAGGGACGTCGCCGCTTTCCTGACGGCCCTGGGTGGCCGAGTAGTACTGCACGGCGTCGATCGTGCCGGGCTGCACGCCCGATGCGCCGTAGGCCGAACGCAGGCGCAGCTGGTCGAGCCACTGCGGCTTCGGGAAGAACGATTCCTGCGACAGCACCCACGAGGCGGCCACCTTCGGATAGAACACCGTCTTGAAGTTCGCACCGAACGCGCTGTTGCGATCCGAGCGGATCGCGGCCGTGAGGAACAGACGGTCGTTGAAGCCCACGTTCTGTTCCACGAACGCGCCAAGCGTGCGGCTCTCACTGTACGACTCGTCGGCGTCCTTCGTGGCGCCAGCCGTGACGGTCGTCGCGCCCGGCGGTAGCACCAAGCCCGTCGAACCGTTGCGGTCGAAGATGCTCTGGTACATCTGCACGCCGGCCGTCGTCTTCGACTCGATCGAGCTGGTGAGCGACTTCGTGGCCGTCGCACCGGCGTCCACCGTATAGGTATAGAAGTTCGTGCGGTTGTCGCGCTTGTAGCCCTGACGATCGGTGCCGATGTCCGGGCAGTTCTGGAAGCGGCACAACTGCGTGTCGACGCGGTTCACGTAGTCGAGGCCGAAGTTGCCGCGAAGTGCGAGCCAATCCGACGGGCGATAGTTCGAGCCGATCGACGAGATCATACGGTTGATGTTCTGCACCGACTCCGACTGATAGATGTCGCGTGGTGTGAACTGACGCCACCCGAATAGCGTGTCACCGGTGGCCGTCAAGTTGTACTTGAATCCGGGGCCGCCGTACACGTTGGCCGCGATACCCGACGTGCCCGAGTCATCGCTCTGCGGCAGGCGCAGGTCCTGATTCGTGTAACCTGCACTCACCGTCACGTCAGCCTTGGGCGACAACGCGATGTTGAGGTTCGCGCGCGTGGTGATCTTGTTCAGGTGGTTCGGGCTCATCTGGATCGCGCTCAGCGGCGTGCCGGCGGCGGCCAGCTTGCGCGCGTCGAACTCGGGCAGCTTGGTCACGCCGTCTTCGTCTTCCCATTCACCGTGCAGGAAGTAGCGCACCGTTTCCGAGCCGCCCTTCACCTGCAGGCCATGCTGCTGGCGATAGCCGACGCCGTACGGCGTCGTTTCGGAATCATTGTGCAGGTTGAAGCTGCTCACGCTGTCGATGGCGCACGAGCCGGCCGCCTTCTGCGTGAGGAAACACTGCACGGCGTTCGAGCGCGTCGACGTAGTCGCCGCGGTCGTGCCGCTACGCCACGCACGATAGGCCGTGGGATAGTCGTTGCGGTCGGTGAGTGCCGTCTGCTCGGTGTAGTAGGTCCACTGCGGCTTGCCGGCCACGCCGCGCTTGGTCTTGATCACGATCACGCCGTTCGCGGCGTCGGTACCATACAGCGTCGACGCTGATGGGCCGCGCACGACCTCGATCGATTCGATCTCTTCCGGATTCAGATCCCCCACGCGGCTTGGCGTTGTACCGCCCACGCTCAGCGTGGACGACCCGGTCGATCCGTCAATGCGGATACCGTCGATCACGTAGATCGGATTGTTCGACAACGCCACCGAACTCGTGCCGCGAATACGCACGCGCACGCCGGCGCCCGTTTGTGTACCCGGCGTGACCAGCACGCCTGGCGCGCGCGCCGTGAGCAAGTCGGCCATGTTCGAGACGCCGCGCGTGGCGGTCACCTCGGCGGCGTTCACCTGCGCGATCGAGTTGCCCACTTCCACGCGGCGTTGATCGCCAGTCGCGGTCGTGACCACCGGATTCAGCGTGGCCGGTACCGACTTGAGCTGCAGGTTGACCGTCGTCGCCTGCGACGCCGTGACCGTCGTCGGCTGACGGACCTCGGAGTAGCCCAAGCGCAGCACCCGAAGCGTGATCGCTCCTGCCGGTACGGCCCGGATCGAGTAAATGCCGTCCTGATTGGTCTGCGCGCCGAGTGTGGTCCCGACGACCTGAATCTGGGCGGCGCCGACGGGTTGTCCGGTCGATGCATCCGTCACGCGGCCGGATACGGTCCCCGTCGACGCTTGCTGCGCCTGGACGACGGGGGCCATCAGCGCTGCGGCGACGAAGGCCAGCGCACTGAGCAGACTTCGCTGACTCATGAAGTACTCCTTGGGGGAAAACGCGGGAGGGCGTTGCGCCCACTTTGCTTTGGCAAGCAGGCTGCGCGAAACTACCGCCTCGCCCTTCCCCCGCAATAGCGCGAACGGTGTACAGGCGGTGCCGGATTCTCTCAGTACTTGTGGTTGCGGACGGCCGTGTGACGCCGCAGCATTGCCTGATGTTCTCACACGCTTCGCGCCGTGCGCGTCTCCTGATTCCCGTGCTCATCGCCGCCACGGTCCTCGGCGCGACGCAACACGAAGCTCCCACTGACGGGGAGCCGACCATTCGGCGCACGGCGTATGGTGTGCCACACATCAGTGCCACCGATTTCAAGGGAATCGGGATCGGTCTCGGCTACGCGCAGGCCGAGGATTATGGTGTGCGCGTCATACTGAGTCTGATCCGTGCAAAAGGTTGGATGGGCCGTACGTTCGGCCGTGACAGCCTGTCGTCCGATTTCTCGGCCGCGCTCGAGCATGCCCGCGTCGAGCAGACCTATCACCTGCTCGATGCCGACACGCGCGACATGTACGACGGGTTCGCTGAAGGCGTGAACCGCTACATCCGTGCGAACGCGAAGTCGCTGCCCGCGTGGGCCAAGCCCGTGTTCCACGGACACGATGTGGCCGCCGGCGATATCGGCACGGCCAATGTGGCCACGGCCGAGCGGCTCGTGACGCGGTGGCTGCAACGCAGCGCCGGCGGCGCCGCGCGCCCCGCCGTCCGCGACACCGGCAACCTCGACGTCGACCCGACTCCCCTGTTCGGGGCCGATGCCGACGTCGGCTCGAACGCGTGGGCGCTCGCACCGAGCCGCACGAAATCCGGACGTGCCATTCTGCTGCGCAATCCGCATCTCGCGTGGACCGCCGGCTACTGGGAGGCGCATGTCACGCTGCCCGGCAAGCTCGATTTCTACGGCGATTTCCGCATCGGTAGTGCCTTCTCGGTGATCGGTGGCTTCAACAAGGACCTTGGATGGGCCACCACCAACAACGCGCCCGATCTCGACGAGGTCTATGAGCTCGATCTCGATCCTGGCAACCCGGATCGCTATCAGTTCGACGGCACCACCATCCCCATTCGCTACGAGTCCATCACCCTCCCATACCGTATCGGCAGCACCGACGACTCGCTGGTAAGCGAAACGCGCCGCGTGGCCTTCACGCCGCTCGGACCGGTGGTGTACCGCTCGGCAAGCAAGCTGTACATCGTGCGTGCCGGACCCGATGGCGAGTATCGCGCCGGGTCGCAATTCCTCGCCATGATGCGTGCCCACAGTCTCGCCGAATGGAAAGGCGCGCTCGCGACACGCGCCCGCGCCACGTCCAACCTCACGTATGCCGATCGGGCCGGCAACATTCTCACCATCTGGATGGGCACCGTGCCGCGACTGCCCACGCGTTCGGGCGGCGATTCCATGCCGATTCCCGCGCGCGGCTCGGCCGACGTGTGGACGCGACTGATCGCGCTCGATTCGCTGCCGCAGACGCTCAATCCTCGCGGCGGCTACGTGCACAACGAGAACGACGCGCCGCACTTCGCCAATCTCAACGCCCTCCTCGACACCGCGCGGTATCCCGACAACGTGGAGCGCGGCGAACTGCGGTTGCGCAGCCAGCATGCGCTGCAGCTCATCGGCGGCAAGGACAAATTGTCCCTCGAAGACGTGCTGGTGCGAAAGCACAGTATGCGCATGCTGCTCGCCGACCGCGTGAAGCCCGACTTGGTCGCCGCGCTGAAGACGTCATCGCCCACACCGGCGGTTGCGCAGGCGCTCGCCGTGCTCGAGACGTGGGACAACACCGTCGCGCCCAACAGTCGCGGTGGCCTACTCTTCGAGACGTGGTGGCGGCGATATCAGTCTCAGGCGCGCGACTCGGCCTACGCCGAGAAGTGGTCGTGGCAGAAGCTCACGTCCACGCCGCGCGGCATTGGACAGCCTGCCCGCGCCGTCGAAGCCTTCACGTGGGCCGTTGACGATATGCAGCGGCGCTACAAGGCCGTCGACGTCGCGTGGGGTGATGTGCACCGCGTACGGCGCGGTCCGGTCGACGAACCCGTCGGCGGCTGCAGCGGCGCGCTCGGCTGCTTCAGGGTGCTCTCGTACGAACAGCGCCCTGACGGGACCCGGAGCGCCAATTCCGGTGACGGCTGGATTCTCGCCGTGGAGTTCGGCGCGCGTGCTCCGCGCGCCTATTCGGTCCTGGCGTACGGGCAGAGCGCCGACTCGACCTCGCCACACTACAGTGATCAGGCGGCTATGTTCGCCCGTGGACAGCTCAAGCCCGTGTATTTTCTTGATGCGGACATCGCCGCGCATACGCTTCGCTCCTACCGGCCAGAACCCTGATGTTCTCCATTCGAATCGTGCGGCTCGCGGCCCTCGCCGCTACGCTCGCCCCCGGGCTGGCGCTCTCCGCGCAAGCCAACGCCAAGGGCAAGACCACCGTCAACACCGGCGTGCCGCTGGCGATGTCCGCCATCAAGCGCGCTGACCTCGAGCGCGACCTCTACGCAATGGCCGGTGACGGCATGCGTGGACGTGAGGCGGGCACGCCCGACGAAATGCGGGCGTCCATTTGGGTGGCCGAGCAGCTGCGGCAGATCGGCGTGAAGCCGATGGGACTGGATGGCAGCTACTTCCAGTGGTGGAACATGGTGCGCACCCGCGTCTCCACCGTCTCCACCACCGGCGCGCTCGGCGACAAGCCACTCGTCGTGTGGAAGGACTTTGTACCACTCGGCTCTGCCAACGCCGATGTGAGCGCGCCCGTCGTCTGGGTCGGGGACGGCGCGGACTCCACCATCGACGTGCGCGGTAAGATCGCCGCCGTGCAGATCACCACACCGCCCGCCGCGTCGATTCGGACCACGACCAACTCCGCGGAAGTGCGCTACGCCAACGCGGCAATTGCCGCGGCCACGCAACGGGTCCAGCGCCGTGGTGCCGTGGCCATCATCCTCGTGGCCGACGCCACCACCGATGTGGCATTCGACGGACTCGGTGTGCTGCGCGAGCGCGGCACGTATGACGTTGACGGCGGTGCGCCGCGCTTCGCCGGTCAGGCCACGCAGGCCGCCCGACCGCAGTCCGCGCGCACGGCTCCGACGCCCGCGTTCCTCGTGCGCGGCACGATGGCTGCCGCGCTCAAGGCGGGTGGCACGGCCGAGATGCACGTGCGCGTCGAACACTTCACGACGCCGTCGACCAACATCATTGGCGTTGTGCGCGGCACCGATCCGAAGCTCCGCGACGAGTACGTGCTGTACAGCTCGCACCAGGACCACGACGGCGTGCGGTACGTCATCGACGGCGATTCGGTGTGGGCCGGCGCCGACGACAATGGCACCGTGAGCGTCGCGTTGCTCGCCATCGCCCGGGCCTTCGTGAAGCAGCCCGGCAAGCGCTCGGTGCTCTTCGTGTATCACGGCGCCGAGGAGCGTGGTCTGCTCGGCTCGCGCTATCACGCCGCGCATCCCGTCGTGCCTTTGCAGAACATCGTGGCCGTGCTGAACGGTGACATGATCGGCCGCAACAACCCCGATTCAGCCAGCCTGCTCGGCATTCAGCCCCCACACCGTAACTCCACGGAACTCGTGGACATGGCACTGCGGGCCAATACGCTCACCGGAGCCTTCAAGCTCGACTCGATCTGGGATCGGCCTACCCATCCGGAAGGATGGTATTTCCGCAGCGACCACGTGCCGTACGCGCGATTGAACGTGCCGGCCGTCATGTACTCCACGAACCTGCATCCCGACTACCACACGCCGCGCGACAAGCCCTCGGCCATCGATTATCCGAAGCTCACCCGCATGACGCAGTGGATGTACCTCACCGGCTGGTACGTGGCCACGACGCCGAAGCGCCCCGCCATCGACCCCGGCTTCAAGCTGGAGCGGTAGTCACGCTGTACGCGCCCGGTGATCGGGCGCACGAACGCGGCGACGCGATAATCGGGGGAGGGGTAGCAGTTTGCGTTCTCTCCTCTCGTTCTCCATTTTCACATGCACGTCGCGGCATATGTCCGATGGCGTCACCTAACTAGGAGGATGTGCGATGCAGGCATTCGTGCGCCGCATGCTGGGCCCGGCGTTGGCACTTAGCGCGTTGTCGTTGACCGCCACGGCGGCCAGCGCGATCACTGGACAGGCAAAGCCGCAGATTTCTATCGAAGCCGAGCGGTCGCCGCAGGGCGCCCGTATCAACTTCAAGGGGAAGAACTGGCCGGCCGCCGCCCGCGTGAAGCTCACCGCGACGCGCGCACCTGGCGCCAGCAAGCCGCAGGACTTCGGTATGGTCGACGCCGACAGCACGGGCGTCTTCACTGTGCGGAAGGTGGTGCAGTGCACCACCAGCAGCCAGGAAGACGGCGCCAATGAAACGGTGACCTTCACCGCCGCCGATTCGGCGACCGGTGTGAAGGCCACGGCGACGGCCCGTGGCGGCGCCTGGGTCTGCCAGTAAGTACGATTCCGATTGACGCATCGGTCGCGGTGTTGCCCTTCGGGCAACACCGCGATTGTGTATCCGTACTCGATCCGTCCCCGATCTATCCCAATTGAGCGCGCCATGTTCGTCATCTTCGTCTGTCCAATCTTTTCGCCGGCGGCGACTCAGATGATCGAGGCCGCGCTCAACGTGCCGCACGTGCGGCTGGGCGTCATCGCGCAGCAACCCCTCACCGCTCTGGCGCCGAATGTCGCGGCGCGACTCGCGGCGCATTGGCAGGTGGACGACGTCACGAAGGCCGCGTCGCTTGAACAGGCGGTGCGTGCCCTCGGCGCCACGCACGGAGCGATCGCGCGCTGTTTCGGTGCCTACGAACAGCTCCAGCAGCCGTTGGCCATCGTGCGCGAACGACTCGGCATTCCCGGGCTCAGTAGCGAGGCCGCGCATAACTTCCGCGACAAGGCGCGCATGAAGGATGCGTTGCGGGCGGCGGGCGTCCCGGTGGCGCGACATCGGCTCATCGCCTCTCGAGAGGACGCGCTGGACTTCATCGCGGACGTCGGCTTTCCCGTCGTCCTCAAGCCCCCCGCTGGCGCTGGCGCGATCGCGACCCAGCGCATTCGTGATGTCGCGTCGCTCGACGCCATGCTCGCGAACTACCGGGCCACGCCGGCCAATCCGATGCTCGCCGAGGAGTTCCTGCGCGGCACCGAGTATTCGCTGGAAACGGTGTCGGTGAACGGGGAGGCCATCTGGCATTCGCTCACGCGCTACGGACCCACGCCGCTCGACGTCGTGGAGAACTCGTGGATTCAGTGGACCGTGTTGTTGCCACGCGAGATCGACGCCCCTGAATTCGACGATATCCGCGCCGTCGGTGCCAAGGCGCTGGCCGCGCTGGGCATGGGCACGGGTGTGTCGCATTGCGAGTGGTTCCGTCGCGACGATGGCACCATCGCCATCAGCGAGATCGCCGCGCGTCCCCCCGGCGCCAATATCACCACGATGATTTCCCGGGCGCACGACATCGATTTCGTGGCCGCCTGGGTCCGTCTCATGATCAACGGCACCTTTGATCCGCCCGAACGGCGCTATGCTGTGGGCACCGCGTATCTGCGAGGGCAGGGCACCGGCCAGGTGCGCACCGTCGAAGGCCTCGAGGCCGTGCAGGAGCAGTTCGGCGCCCTCATTTGCGATTCCCGTCTGCCTTATCCGGGGCAACATCCCACGGGCAGCTATGAGGGCGAAGGCTACATCATCGTGCGCCACCCGGACACAACGGTGGTGCAGAACGCGTTACAGCGTATCGTTTCGAGTGTTCGTGTGCGACTGGGCTGAGCCCCCCCACCTTTTCCGAATCGCCCTGTGTCCAAGACCGTGTTGATGCTGACTCCGGGGTTCCCCGGTGAAATGCCGCTCTTCACGCGTGGCCTCTCCGAGCAGGGCGCCACCGTGCTGGGTGTCTCGAATACGCCGGTGAACGATCTGCCGCATATCGCGCGACAGCACCTGAGCGACTATTTGCAGGCGCCGGATCTCTTCACGAATCCGGAGGTGGCCATCGCGCAGATCCGCCGCTGGATTGGCGCGCGCACCGTCGATCGGGTCTGCTGCCTCTGGGAGCCGGGCGTCGAGATCGCCGCGCAGATCCGGGAAGCCCTCGGCGTGCCGGGGCAGTCCTATCAGCAGTCGCTGCGCTTCCGGAACAAGGACCTCATGAAGCAGGCGCTCGCCGAAGGCGGGGTGCGCGTACCGCATCATGCGATCGCCAGCACACCGGCCGAAGTCTGGGCGGCGGCCGAGCAGGTCGGGTATCCCCTCATCATCAAGCCGATCGCCGGCGCCGGCTCGATGGACACCTTCCGCTGCGACGACGCCGCTGACGTGACGAAGGCCATCGCGCAGCTCGGGCATATTGCCGTCGTCGACGTCGAGGAGTTCATCGACGGCGAGGAGTACACGTACGACACCGTGTGCGCCGGCGGCGACATCAAGTACTTCCACATCGCCTTCTATCGTCCGCGGCCGCTGATCGCCCGGACCAACGAATGGATCTCGCCGCAGACGCTCACGTACAAGAACGCCGACGATCCCAAGCTCGCCGGTGGTCGCGCCATGGGCGAGCAGGTGCTCAAGGTGCTCGGCTACGACACCGGGTTCACCCACATGGAGTGGTACCTCAAGTCCGACGGCGAAGCGGTGTTCGGCGAGGTGGCGGCCCGTCCGCCCGGCGCGCGCACGGTCGATCTCATGAACTACTCCGGCGACATGGACCTCTTCAACGGGTGGGCCGAGGCCGAACTCCACGGCACCTTCTCGCAGAAGATCGAGCGGAAGTACAACACCGCGTGCATCACGAAGCGGGCGCACGGGCAGGGCCGAATTCAGCGTATCGAAGGGCTCGAGCCGTTGCGTCAGCGCTTCGGTGACGCGATTTGCGTGGTGGATCTCCTCCCGATCGGCGCGCCGCGCCGCGATTGGAAGAGCACTCTCCTGTCTGATGGCTACGTCACGTTGCGCCATCCCGATTGGGAGACCACGATGGCGATGGCCGACGCCGTGGGCACGGACCTAAACCTGTACGCCGGCTAAGGCCATAGACGGGTCGCCGGTGGGTCCGCTGTAGCGCGCTTGCCTCACTTATGGTGGGAGCAACGCAACGTGTGGCGGACCCATCTGTGACGGTTCAGAGGGAAATGAGAGGGAAATCGCCGGGATTTCGAGGGGGAACGGTTCGGCACGTCACTTGCCCCCTTACCCGTATGCGAAGTCGCTGAATGGCGGCCGTCGCGACGACCCGAGCCGGAAGAACCATGTCCCGTATTCTCGAAGAGCCGCCGATTGATCCGATCCGTGGCTACTTCTCGCAGCTGTGCGTGATGCTTACGGGAATCGCATCGGGCGTGGTCGAGCCGCCGGCCGGTGAGGCCTTGCAGTCACCGACGTATCACATGGGACGCCGTGACGGCTTCCATGTCGTCGTGGCCCATCTGGCGTCCAGCCGGAATCTCCGCGAGGCCGCCGACAAGTGCGTGGCCTTCGGCATGGGCGTCGAAGAGCGCGCCGACTCGCACCCGTATGGCCCCGATTGGTCACACGGCTTTGCGCAGGCCACCATGGAGGCCGCCGCGGACATTGCGATGTACGCCGCGACGTCCACGATGCCGCCGATCGACAAGTCTCGCCTGCGTGCGGCCCGCACCGCCGCCCGTCATTTGTCGCCGTTGTCCGGGCTCTGGACGCAGCGGCCGGCCGCTGGCGCGCAGCCGCCGCGCAGCCATCACGAGTGGTAAGCATGTGACAGGCATCTGAGAGGCATGGTCGCGCTATATTGCGGCCATGCCTCGAAAGCCTTCCATCGTCCTTGATGCCCGCGCGCTCGATCGCACGTTGCGTCGCATGGCCGACCAGATCGTCGAATTGAATGGCGGCACCGACAACTTGGTGCTCGTCGGAATCCAGCGCCGCGGCGTGCAGCTCGCCGAACGCATCGTGCGCATGATCAAAGCGCAGGAAGGCGTCGACATCAGCAGCGGTGCGCTCGATATCACGCTCTATCGCGACGACCTGCAAACGGTCGGACCGCGTCCCGTCGTCGGCACGACGCAGCTGCCATGGACGCTCGACGACCAGAACGTCGTCATCGTCGACGATGTGCTCTACACCGGACGCACCGTCCGCGCCGCACTCGACGAACTCGCCGATTTCGGACGTCCCGCGCGCATCGCGCTGGCCGTCTTGATCGATCGCGGCGGTCGCGAGTTGCCCATTCATGCCGACGTCATCGGCCGCAAGGTCGAAGTCAATCCCGGTCAGCGCGTCGACGTGTTCATCGAAGAGCTCGACGGCCACGACGAAGTGCTGATCGCCGCGCGCGACGACGAGGCCTGAGACTATGGCCGGCCCGCTCGGTAAGGATCTCCTCGGACTCGCGCCCCTCTCGGCCGACCAGATCCGTCTCGTGCTCGACACCGCGGTTCCATTCCGCGAAATCTCCGAACGCGCGATCAAGAAGGTGCCGACGCTGCGCGGCGCCACGATCGTCAACCTGTTCTTCGAAGCGTCCACGCGCACGCGCATCTCGTTCGAGTTCGCCGAGAAGCGACTCAGCGCCGATACGGTGAACGTCGCGTCCGCAGGCTCCAGCGTGTCGAAGGGCGAAACGCTCGTGGACACGGCGCGCAATCTCGAGGCCATGAAGATCGACATGGTGGTCATCCGCCATGGCGCATCGGGGGCCGCGCAGTTCCTCGCCGAACGCATCGAGTCCAACGTCATCAATGCCGGCGACGGCACGAACGAGCATCCCACGCAGGGCCTGCTCGATATCCTCACGCTGCGCAATCACCTCGGTGATCTCACCGGGCGCCGCATCTGCATCGTCGGCGATGTGCTCCACTCGCGCGTGGCCCGCTCCAACATCTGGGGCCTCACCAAGCTCGGCGCCGAAGTCGCCGTGTGCGGTCCGCGCTCACTGCTGCCCAACGCCATTGGCGAGATGGGCGTGACGGTATTTGATCGCATCGAAGAAGCGGTCGAGTGGGCCGATGCCTTCAACGTCCTGCGATTGCAGCTCGAGCGCATGCAGGCTGGCTACATCCCGTCGTTGCGCGAATACAATCGCGTGTACGGCGTCACCCGTGCGCGGCTCGAGAAGGCGCCGCGCGATATCCTCATCTTGCACCCTGGCCCGATGAATCGCGGCGTGGAAATCGATAGCGACGTGGCCGACGGGCCGCACTCGGTGATCCTCGATCAGGTCACCAATGGCGTGGCGGTCCGCATGGCCGTTCTTTATCTGCTTGCCGGCGGCAAGCCGGAACTCGCCGAAGCGGCGAAGAAGGGAGGCGCATGAGCCGGGATCTGCTGCTGCGCGGCGGACGCATTGTCGATCCGTCGCAGGGTATGGACACCGTCGGAGACGTGCTGCTGCGCGACGGCCGCGTGGAAGCGTGCGGAAGCAGCATCGGGACGCCTGATGGCGCCGAGGTCATCGACGTGAGCGGACTGGTGGTCACGCCCGGCATGATCGATGTGCACATCCATCTGCGCGAACCGGGCCGTGAAGATGTGGAGACCATCGCCACCGGCGCGCACAGCGCGGCGGCCGGTGGATTCACCGGCGTCTGCGCGATGCCGAACACCAAGCCCGTCACCGATAATCAGGCGGTTGTCGGCTTCGTGAAGCGCCAGGGTGAGGCCGCCGGATTCGCGCGCGTGTATCCGTACGGCGCGATCTCGGTCGGGCAGAAAGGCGAGACGCTCGCTGAACTGGCCGAGATGGTCGGCGCCGGTGCGGTGGCGTTCAGCGACGACGGGAAGCCCGTCGAAAGTGCGCAGCTCATGCGCACCGCGCTCGAGTACGCGCGCGCCTTCAATGTGCCTATCGCCGAACACTGCGAGGACATGACGCTCGCCCATGGCGGCAGCATGAACGAAGGCATCATGAGCGCCAAGCTCGGTCTCAAGGGCATTCCCGCCGAAGCCGAAGAGATCTATGTCATTCGCGACATCCTGCTCGCCAAGCGCACCGGTGGACACATTCACCTGTGCCATCTCAGCACCAAGGGCTCGGTAGAGCTCGTGCGCTGGGGCAAGGAACGCGGCATCAACGTCACGTCGGAAGTGTGCTCGCACCACATCTCGCTCACCGAAGATGCGGTCGAGGGCTACAACACCAACGCGAAGATGAATCCGCCGCTGCGCACCGCAGCCGATGTCGACGCACTGCAGCAGGGACTCGCCGACGGCACCATCGATCTGCTCGTCACCGATCACGCGCCGCACCACTACGACGAAAAGGAACGCGAGTTCGCCGACGCGCCCAACGGCATCGTCGGACTCGAGACCGCGCTCGGCATCAACTGCACATATCTGCTGCATCGCGGCATCATGACCATGTCGCAGATGGTCGACGCCATGAGTTGCAAGCCGGCCAAGGTCTTCCATCTGCCGGGCGGCACGCTGGCGCGGGGCAGTCTCGGCGACGTGACCGTGTTCGATCCCAATCGCACCTGGACCGTCGATCCGAAGGCGTTCAAGTCCAAGGGTCGCAACACGCCCTACGGCGGCCATCAGCTCACCGGACAGGCCCGCCTGACGGTCGTCGGCGGTCGCGTGGTCTACCGCGCCGACTGAGGCGACCGTGAGCGACGAGCAGGAACTGCGCGTCATGCTGGCCGCCGCGTGCCGGCGTCTGCATGCGCGCGGCCTGCTGGCTGGGGCGGAGGGAAACCTCTCGTGCCGGCTGCCCGACGGCGATCTGCTGGTCACCGCCAGCGGCGTCGATAAAGGGGCCATCGACCATTTCCACGTCCTCCGGGTACACGCCGACGGCACGCCCTGTCACGAGGAACGAGCGCACGCGCTGTCGGGTGACCCCCGCACGCGTGACACTGCCCGCCGCCCCTCGTCGGAATTGGGGATGCATCTCGCCTGCTATGCGGCTCGCGCCGACGTGTGGGCGATCGTGCATGCCCATCCCCCGGCAGCCACCGGGTTTGCCGCCGCTGGGATCCCCATTCCTGCCGACGTCTTGCCCGAGGTGCCCGTCGTCGTGGGGCCGATCGCACTGGTGCCCTACGGGCGCCCGGGCACCCCGGCCCTCGCCGACGCCATGCGGCCGTTCCTTGCGACCCACGAAGTCTTTCTATTGGCGAATCACGGGGTCACCGCCGTCGGTAGAACGATCGAAGACGCGTTACTGCGCATGGAAAGCGTGGAGCAATCCGCGCGCATTCTCGCGGTGGCGCGCCTGTTGGGCGGAGCACAATCGCTCCCTCCAACCGAAGCGGCCGTGCTTGCTTCACTGCATCCCCGGTACGAGGATGCATCGCGGACGAACAGCACCTGACGTAACATTGCGACCTGCGTCACACATGGCCGTGATTCACCTCAGCCATATTCGTCTGGTTCGCATCTGGAGTCGGTTCGTTCATTCAGCAGCGCCCTCACATGACGGAGTCTCGCGCAGTGTCCATCGACGAAGTCCGGTCGCTCGTTGCCGAGCGGCAACGCTATGATGACTGGTTGACCGCGCTCGACGCGCGTCGCGCGGAGACACCGAGCCGCGTGTTTGATCGCGTTCACGGCGATTACGTGGCGCGTCGCGATGCCGTGATGGCACAGCTCCGTGAACACGTGGGCGCGCTCTCCACGCATGGCGATGATCTCGACAGCCGGCTCAGCACCCTCGAGGCCGAACTGGCTACTCTCGAAGACGAACGCGTCGAGGCCATGCTGCGCACGGCCGTCGGCGAGTACGACGACAATCGCTGGGAAACGGTCCGTCAGGACGTCGAAGCGAAGATCGCCATGCTCGGTGACCAGCGTGCCGGCCTGCTCACGGAAATCGACGAGATCCGCACCCTGCTCGCCAGCGCGAGCAGTGAACCGCCGATGGCCGCCGTCGAAGCCCCCGTGGAGGACCTCGTCGTTGAGACGCCGGTCGAGACGCCGTCCGATGAGACGGTCGAGATGGATTCGGTGCGCCCGCTCTTCGCGACGGGCGACCTGGCGGCCATCGAGCCGCCGGTGCCGGCTGCGGCGGAACCCTTCGCTGACGTGGACATCGCCTTCGGTGGCACGCCCGACGTCATGGCTGACGTTCGGCTGGTGACCGAGATGCCGGAACTGGTGCCCGCGCCAGAACCTGCGGCAGAGCAGGGGTCGACCGAGTTCGACGACGCCCTGGCCATGTTCGCTGACAGCCCGGGCACGCCCGATCCGACCTTCACCCGGTCCCTCGAAGGCATCGAGGTCGAGCTCGACGTGCACGGCGCCTCGTCGATGTCGGCACCGGCGGCACCACAGGCCAACACGGCGACCGCCACCCCAGCGAACTCGGTCCCGGTGGACGCCGGTGATGCGTTCGACGACCTCGCGTTCCTGCGCTCGGTCATCGATCCCACGCCCGCCAGCTCGTCGCCGGGTGTGTCGTCGGTCCCGACCGCCGCCCCGACCAACGAGCCGCTCAAGACGCTGCGCTGCACCGAGTGCGGCACCATGAATCTGCCCACCGAGTGGTACTGCGAACGTTGCGGCGGAGAACTCGCGGCGTTTTGACCGGGAGCAGAGGACAACGACGAAGGGCCGGACTCAGTGAGTCCGGCCCTTCGTCGTACAGCAGATGTCGCGAAGCTTACGCGGCCGCGGCGTTGGCGGCCTTCGCCAGCTTGCTCTTCTGGCGAGCAGCGGCGTTGCGATGGATGAGTCCCTTGCGCGCCGCACGATCAAGCAGCGAAACGGCAGACAGGCGATCATCGGCAGCAGCAGCGGCGAGCTTCGCCCGCTTGACGGCCGTACGCAGCGCCGAGCGCTGAGCACGATTGCGCACTGCAGCCGCACGCGACTTCCGCAGGTCCTTCTTCGCGGACTTGATATTCGGCACGGAAAACTCCCCAGCAGGTAGTAACGGTAAGTTCGAAAACGGCAGCGAGGTGGGGCAACGCCCCAGGCCACTGCGGACAGACCGGAAAACATACCCGCAAAGGAGCCAGCGGTCAAGAACCCCCCGCATCTCGGGCCACGGCCGTCGCTTTGACACCCGCCCCCCCCTGGGCTACCTTCCGGTTCGCACTTGCTTGCATTCGCGTCCTGCGCGGGTTGACCGGAACCGGCCCTCGCCGCTCTCCTGGCGCCCTTTCCCAATCGCCGCTGCGGTGGATTCTACACAGCAACTCGTCCTCATCGCACCCGTGCTGCTCTTCTCGATGGTCGCCCACGAGTATGCGCACGGCTATGCGGCGTTCAAGCAGGGGGACATGACGGCGTACCAGCTCGGGCGCCTCACCTGGAATCCCCTCAAGCACATCGATCCGTTCATGACCATCATTCTCCCGGTCATGCTCGCGCTCATCGGTGCGCCCATCTTCGGTGGCGCCAAGCCGGTCCCCGTCAATCCGCGCAACTACCGCCACTACCGCCGGGGCGACATCATCGTCTCGCTGGCCGGTGTCGCGACCAATGTGCTGATCGCCATCCTGATTGTGCCCCTCATCGTCGGCGTGGGGCTGCTCGGACAGTATCTTCCGTCACTCATCAGACCCCTCGGCGTGCTGCAACAAATGCTCGCCGCCGGTATCTTCATCAATCTGATTCTCGCGGCGTTCAATCTGATCCCGATTCCGCCGCTCGATGGATCGCACGTCTTCAAGTATCTGCTCCCCCCGAAGTGGTCGCTCCAGTATCAGCGCCTCGGGGGAGTCGGACTGCTGTTGCTCTTCGCCGTGCTCTCGTTCGCCCGGCCGCTCGTGAATATCTGGTTGGCACCCGCGTACATACTGCGGGCGCTGGCCGAGCAGTTCTACTTCCCGTACATGCTGCCAAACCCCTTCGCGTGAAGGCCGCGTGATCGCTCCGAATTTCCGCCACGCCGAAACCACGGCGCCCTCCTTTGTCGTCGAGCTGAGCCATTTCACCGGCCCGCTCGATCTGCTGCTGTCGCTCATCCGCGATGAACAGCTCGACATTTACGACATCCCGATTGCCCGCATTGCCGAGCAGTTTCTGGCGCGCATCAGCACGCTCGGACTCGACGAAGCGGCCGATTATCTCGAGATGGCCGCCCGACTGCTCCGCATCAAGGCACAGATGCTGTTGCCGCGGGCCGATGGGGAGGAAGCGTGGGAAGATCCCCGCGCCGAACTCGTGCGCCGACTGCTCGAGTATCAGCAGATGCGCGAAGTCGTCGATCTGCTCGAGCGTCGGGGTGAGGAGCGCCGGCATCAGTTCCCGCGTCGGTGGGTGCCGCAGGCCGCCGACATCACGCCCATCAACGCGCCGCTCTCGCTCTCGCTCGGCGAGCTGCTGGCGGCCGTCGATCGCGTGTTGCGCACCACGAAGGAACCGGCACTGCACGAGGTCATCCCGCGTGCCCTCGATGTCGCCGGCGCGATGGTCACCGTTCGTGCGGTGCTCGCCATGCGCCGTTCGGCCCGCTGGTTCGATATGGTTGGTCGCGACGCCGAGCCCTGGCAGATTCTGTCAGTCCTGCTCGCGTTGCTTGAAATGGCGAAGCTCGGTGAACTGCGGATCGCGCAGCATCACGCCTTCGCCTCTGTGGAGATCCGTCGTGACGCCGTTAGCGAAGCTGCTTGAAGCCGCCCTGTTCGCCGCCCCGCGCCCCATTGCCATGGAAGCGCTGGCGGCGTTGGACGTCGAATCGAGTCCCGCCGCAGTCGCGGCGGCGCTCGATGAACTGCGCGAGCACTACGACGTCGATGGACACGGCGTCGAACTGGTCGAGCAGGGAGGCGGCTGGCAGATCCTCACGCGGGCCGAGTTCGCCGAAGCTATCGAGCGCGCGCAGGTCGCCGTCCGTCCGCAGCGACTGTCCGCTGCCGCGCTCGAAACGCTGGCCATCATCGCCTATCGCCAGCCCATTGGCCGCGCTGAAATTGAAGAAATCCGCGGCGTCGCCGTGGGCTCCGTGCTGAAGTCGCTCCACGAGCGCGGGCTCATCGACATCGTCGGGCGCAGCGAGGGCATCGGCCGTCCGCTGCTGTACGGAACCACCTCTCAGTTCCTCGAGCAGTTTGCGTTGCGACACCTGGAAGAACTCCCGCGCGCCGATGAGTTGGCGATCGCCCTGCGTGGCGCCGGTAACACAGCCGTCGTGCCGGAGTGACCAAGCCCCCGAAGAAGACGGCCGCCGAGAAGAAGGGCGAGTACCGCCGCGGCACGCAGAAGAAAACCCCCAAGGGCCCCTCGGCTCGTGGGGCCGCTGCCCGCGCCGCCAACGACAAGCGCGGCGTGCCGTCGGTCGCCAAGCCCAAGCCCCCGCGCGAGCGGAGCGTGCGCGATGCGGAGTCACGCGACGCGGCGCCACGTGACGCGGCGCCACGTGAGAAGCCCGTGCGCGATCGGAGCGAAGCGGGGTCCTCCAAGCGTCGCGTCAAGCCGCAGCGCTCGGCCGACGCGCCGCCCTCCAAGGCCGGTGGCACCGTCAAGGCCGACCGCGAAGGCCCCATGCGGGTGCAGCGGGCCCTTGCCCGCGCCGGCGTGGTGTCGCGCCGTGGAGCCGATCAGGCCGTGGCCGAAGGACGCGTGCAGGTCAACGGAGCGATCGCGACCGTCGGACAGGTCGTCGATCCCTTCCGCGATGTCATCATGCTCGATGGGACGCCCGTCGTTACGCGCGTCACGTCGCATACGTGGATCGTGATCCACAAGCCGGCAGCGGTCATGACGACCCGCAAGGATCCCGAGGGACGCACCACCGTGTTCGATCTCGTGGACGACGTCCCGGGACTCGTGTATGTGGGGCGCCTCGATTTCATGACCGAAGGCGTGCTGCTGCTCACCACCGACGGTCGCGCCGCCCATGCGCTCACGCACCCCAGCAACGAGGTGGAGCGCACGTACGTCGCCACGGTGCGCGGTGATGCGGTCACCGCCGCCAAGGTCGCCCGTCGTGGTGTCCAGCTCGAAGACGGACTGGTGGTCCCGCGTGAGGTGGTCGCCCATCCGCTCGGCGGACGTCGCTGGGCGCTCGAAATCACCATCGCCGAAGGCAAGACGCACGAAGTCCGTCGCCTCTGCGATGCGCTTGAACTCGAAGTGGAGCGCCTCGTGCGCACGCGCTTCGGTCCCGTGCGACTCGGGGATCTGCCGTCGGGCGGGGCCCGGGCCCTCAACAGCACCGAGCGCGAAGTACTCGAAGCCCTCATGGTCGGCGGCAAGTAAGCCCGACCGACCGGGCCCGTTGGCCACATGAGGGAGCCCCTGAGGGAGCAGACCGGACGCTGTCGGGTATGCTCGACGGAACGAGCCACTAAAAAGAGGAGCAGCAGATCGTGACCACGAGCGTTGCCGCGTCGCAGGACGCGGCCCTGGTGCAGGGTGTCCTGCGCGAAGTCGCCAAGCGAATCGTCGGACAGGAGTACATGGTGGAGCGCCTGCTGATCGCGCTCCTCACCGGCGGGCACGTGCTCCTCGAAGGCGTGCCGGGTCTCGCGAAGACGCTCACGGTACGCACGCTCGCCGAAACGGTGCGCACGAGCTTCCAGCGCATCCAATTCACCCCCGACCTGCTCCCCGCCGACGTTGTAGGCACGCAGATCTTCGATCAGCCCACCGGTGAATTCCGCGTCAAGCACGGGCCGATCTTCGCCAACATCATCCTCGCCGACGAAATCAATCGCGCGCCGGCCAAGGTGCAGGCCGCGCTGCTCGAGGCGATGCAGGAGAAGCAGGTCACGATCGGTGGCACCACGTATCGTCTGGCCGAGCCGTTTCTCGTGCTGGCCACGCAGAATCCGATCGAGCAGGAAGGCACCTATCCGCTGCCCGAGGCGCAGGTCGACCGCTTCATGATGAAGCTGCGCGTCGGCTATCCCACTCGCGCCGAGGAGAAGGAAATTCTCCGGCGGATGGCGGGCGGTGAAAGCATCGTGGTCAATCCGATCGCCTCGCCGGAAGAGCTGCTCGATGCCCGTCGTCGCATCTCCGAGCTGTATATGGACGAGCGCATCGTGGACTACATCGTCGATCTGGTGCACGCCACGCGATCGCCGGCCGACGTGGGCGCGGCCGATCTGCGTCCGCTCATCGAATTCGGCGCGTCGCCGCGCGCCACGATTTCGCTCGCGCAAGCCGCCCGGGCGCATGCGTTCTTGCGCGGCCGGGCGTTCGTCACGCCCGACGACGTGAAGAGCATCGCTCCCGACGTGCTCCGGCACCGCGTGTTGACGTCGTTCGAAGCCGATGCCGAAGGCGTCACCAGCGACACCATCGTTTCGCGTCTGCTCGCCGTCGTCGAAGCGCCCTGATCGCCGTGGCGAAGTCCGACGTGTCTGCGCAGTCCGGCGTGCCCGCCGCCGTGTCACCGATGTCGGTGGCGCCGGCCGAAGTGCTGCGGCAGGTGCGTCGCATCGAAGTGCGTACGCGGCGGCTGGTCGATTCGCGTTTCGCCGGCGAGTACCGCTCGCTCTTCAAGGGGCAGGGCATGGAGTTCGCCGAGGTCCGGGAGTATCAGCCCGGCGACGAAGTCCGCTCGATCGACTGGAATGTGTCGGCCCGCATGGGACGCCCGTTCGTCAAGCGCTATGTCGAAGAGCGCGAGCTTACGATCATGCTCGTGATCGACATGTCGGGCTCGTCGCGCTTCGGCACCCGCGCACACTTCAAGCACGAACTCGCGATCGAGATGGCTGGTGTCCTGGCGCTCGCCGCCACGCGCAACAACGATCGCGTCGGTCTGCTCATGTTTTCCGATCGCGTTGAACACGCGTTGCCGGCCCGGAAGGGCCGCAAGCACGCGCTGCGCCTCATTCGCGATCTCATGACCACCACCCCGGTTGGCCGCGGGACCTCGGTGGCCGTCGCTGTCGATCGGCTCATGCGCCTGCTGCCGCATCGGTCGGTGGTGTTCTTCGCGTCGGACTTCCTCGCCGACGATCTCGAGAAGCCGCTGGCACGACTCGCGCAACGCCACGACGTGATTGCCGTGACGCTCGAGGATCCCTCGGAGCGCGTGCTGCCGGACATCGGCCCGGCGCGACTGCAGGATCCCGAGTCGGGCGAGGTCATCGAGATCGATACCTCGCATCCGTCGGTACGCGCCGCCTTCGCCAAGCAGGTCAGCGCCGACGACACGCTGCGTCGCAAGCTGTTCGGCCGACTCGGGCTCGATGAGATCGTGGTGCACACCGAGCACGGCTACGTCGACGCGCTGCTGTCCTTCTTCCGCGCCCGCACCCGACGCCCGCATGGCGCGGTGCGCACCGGACCGCGTGGGGCGATGGGTGATGCCGCCGGCACCGCCGCGCCGGTGCGCGCGCCCAACGCGCCGGTGTCCGTGGCCGACCAGCGGAGCCGCTGATGTCATACCTCCGCTCGGTCTGGCGCGCCGTGACGCTGCTCGCGTTCGTCACCGCATCGCCGCTCACGATGTGGAGCTCCGTCGCGGCGGCGCAGCCGGCGCCACCAGTCTCGCGCGGCGTCCTCACGCCGCCGACGGGATCACGCGTGAAGGCCGGCTTCCTGGTGCGTCCCGACACGATCGAAGTGGGTGATCCGTTCACGCTCATCGTGACCGTCATCGTACCCGAAGGCGCGCGCATTGAGTGGCCGACGCTCGATGACACCACCGCCATGGTCGTGAGCCGCGCGCCCACCAAGGTGACGCAGGAGTCGATGCGCGCCGGTGGTCGTACCGAGCGCGCCGAGTACGCGTTGGCTGCTTGGAACGTCGGCGTGCTGCCGATCGGCCTCAAGGAGGCGACCGTGCGCTACGGATCGACCACGCTCAAGGTGCCGTTGGTCGACGCCAATGTGTTCGTGAAGTCGGTGCTGCCCGGCGATACGTCGATGCACAAGCCCAAGCCGCCGCGGGATCTCTTCCCGCGCGTGGTGCCGTGGTGGCAGCGTTGGTGGCCGGCGCTGCTGGTGCTCGCGGCGCTCGCTCTGCTCTGGTGGCTCCTCAAACGTCGCCGTCAGCGCGCCGCGACGACCGTGCACGTGCCGCTCGATCCGTACGCGCGCGCCGTGCATGACTTCGAACGGTTGGACCGACTGGCCCTCGCCGATGCCGGCGAGCGTGGACGCTATGTCGCGCTCGCCATCGAAGTGGTGCGCACCTATCTCGTGCTGCGGAATCCGCTGGCGGTACTGTCGCTCACGAGCTCCGAACTGATCGCTGCCGTCGAAGACGACGAGCGCATTCCACGCGATCGTCTCATCTCGCTGATGGCCGACGGCGACGGGATCAAGTTCGCCCGTCGTATCGTATCAGGTACGCGTGCCCGCGAGTTGGCCGCCGATGCACGCGCCGTCGTCGATCACATCGAAGCGGCCGAACGCGCCCGTCGGGCCGCCGAGGCCGCCGCCCGCGCCGCGGCGGTCAAGGCCGAACGCGACGCGAAACAGTCGGATGAAGACGAGGCGCGCCGCAAGTCGCGCCGGCCCAAGGCGGGGGCGAGATGAACCGCGCACTCGACTGGTTCCGCGAGTTCATCAGCGAGTTCAGCGGCTCACTCAGCCCCGACTCGTGGTCGCTCTTCGGCATCAACTTCGCGCACCCGGCGCTACTGCTGCTGTTGCTGCTCCTGCCGCTCTGGTCGTGGTGGCGTCGACGCGCCGCGCCGCAGCGCGCGATCCCGTTTTCGCGCGCCTCCGTGCTCGGTCTTGGACCGCAGCCGTCGCTCTCGTGGGTGCGCTGGTTGCCGTGGCTGCGGTCACTCGCGCTGGCCGGGTTCATCGTCGCGGCCGCACAGCCGCGCTCCGGTGCGCGGGCAGAACGCGTGTCCAGCGAAGGCATCGATATCGCATTGGTCGTCGATATCTCGAGCTCCATGCTCGCCGAAGACTTTCAGCCGCAGAACCGCATCGAAGTCGCCAAGGAAAAGGTGAAGCGATTCGTCGTCGGCCGGAAATCCGACCGCGTGGGGCTTGTCGCCTTCTCCGGTGAGGCGCTCACGCAGGTGCCGCTCACCACCGATTATCCGGTGGTGCTCACCGCCATCGACAATCTGCAGGTCGGTCAGCTCGAGGACGGTACCGCCATCGGCACGGCGATCGCCACAGCGGCCAATCGCTTGCGCACCGCGCCCGGCCGGTCACGCGTCATGGTGTTGCTTACCGACGGCGAGAACAATCGCGGCGCGATCGATCCGCGCACCGCGGCGCAGGCCGCCGGCACCTTCGGTATTCGCATCTACGCGATCGGTGTCGGCAGTGAAGGCATGGCCGCCGTCCCCGTCGGGCGTGGGCTGTTCGGACTGCGCTACGAGAATCGGCCGGTCAAGATCGACGAGGCGCTCCTCACCGAAATCGCCACGAACACCGGCGGTCGCTACTTCCGCGCCAAGGACGCGCAGGCGCTCCAGAGCATCTACGAACAGATCGACGCCCTCGAGCGCTCGATCGTCGAAGCGCGCGCCTACATCCGCTACACCGAGCGCTTCCGCTGGCCGTTGCTGTTGGGGCTCGCCGCCCTCCTCGGCGAACTCGCGTTGCGCGCCCGACGTGGAGTGCTGCCATGAATCTCGGCACGCTCCCGCCGCTCATTTTTGACGTGCCGTGGCTGCTGCTCGCGGCGCTGCTGTTGCCACTGGCCGTCTGGTGGATGCGCTCGGTCCGCACCCGTCAGCGACGCGTCCGCCTCGCGCGGTACGCCGAGTCGTCGGCCCTGCGTCGTCTGGTCATGATCACCGACCCCGATGAAGGCGGTCGCACCGTGCGCCTCGTGCTCATTGCTTTTCTCGCCGGACTCGCGCTGTCGGGGCCGCGTTGGGGACTCGCGCACGGGCCGGTGAGCGCGCGTGGTATCGACATGGCCATTGCCATCGATGCCTCGCTCTCCATGATGGCGCCCGATGAGCGGCCGTCGCGACTGGAGCGGGTGAAGCAGGAAGTGCGCCGCCTGCGCGCCATGTCGCAGGCCGATCGTGTCGCACTGATCGCGTTTGCCGGCCGCAGTTATATCCTCACGCCGCTCACCAGCGACGACGGTGCCATCGAACTCTTCCTCGACAATCTCGATCCGTCGGTGGTGGGGCAGGCGGGCAGTTCAATTGCCCGCGCCATCAGACAGGGCACCGAACTGCTGTTGGCCAGCGACGGCAGCGCCGATCGCGCGCTCGTGCTCATGACAGATGGCGAAGCGTTCGAGCCCGCCGAAGACGTTAAGGCGGCAGCCACCGAGGCGGGCGTCAAAGGCGTCAGTCTCGTGACCGTGGGCTTCGGCACCACGCAGGGCAGCACGATCCCCATTCAGGATGGCTCGGTCACGCGCGAGAAGCGCGACGACGAGGGGAAGGTGGTGATTACGCGCTACTCGCCCGAACTGCTCGAAGCCGCCGCCAAGGCCGCCGGCGGCACCTTTATTCCCGCGGAAGCCTCCGACAAGGCCACGCGCGTGCGCGGCGCCCTGCGCTCGCTGCGCACCGCGAAGCGCAAGGTGGATTCCCGCGAGGATCACGTGCCGCGGTATCTGTGGCTGTTGCTGCCCGCGCTGGCGCTGCTGGCCTACGACACGTGGTTGCTGACGCGTCGACGTGCGTCGCACGACGCCACCAGTGATCGCGCTGGCGCGCGCTCCTCGGCCGCCGCGATGATGCCGCCGGTGGCGCAGCTGTTGCTGATCGCGCTGCCGGTCGCGCTGATGTCGTGCAAACAGGTGCCCGATCCGGCGGCGTTGTTCGCCGAAGGCAATGTCGCCGCGGCTATTGCCGGGTACCGCGCGCAGATCGCCAGCGGCGATACGACCGTGCGTACGCGCTACAATCTTGGCACCGCGCTCATCGGCGCCGACTCGCTCAAGGACGCCGCTGAGTTGCTGGAGATGGTGCGACGCGACAGCGATGGCGAAACGCGTATGCGTGCCCGCTTCAACGCCGGCTTCGCATCGCTCGTGATGGGGAGAGCGCCGCAGAATCCCGAAGCCGAAGCATCCTTTGCGGCGGCGCGCGCGGCGTATCGGGCGTTCCTGACCGATCGCCCCGTCGACGCCGACGCCAAGTGGAACTACGAACTCGCGCTCCGCAAGCCGCCGCCGCCGCAGGGTGGCGGCGGGGGGGGCGGCGGCGGTGGTGACTCGCAGAACGACAAGCAGGATGAGCAGCCGCAGAATCAGGGGGGGCTCGACCAGAAGCAGGCCGAAGCGCTCCTGAACAGCGCGGCACGCGAAGAGCGCGACGTCCAGGGACGTAAGCAGCGACAGGGCCGCACACCGCCGGGAGGAAAGGACTGGTGATGGCGCTCCCGCATGTACGGCGACCGCTGCTGCGTGTTTTCGCGCTCGTGGGCTGTCTTGCCGCGGCGTCGCCGGCGGCCAATCTGCACGCGCAGCCGTCGCCGACCGCGATCCTCGATCGCTTGCAGGCCAACAGCAATCGCCCGATCGATTTTCACGCGGCCACGTTTCCCGACACCGTGTACGTCGGGCAGCAGGTCACCTATCAGGTGGCGGTACTGCTCAGCGAGTCGGCGCGCGCACGCTTGCGCCGCAATCCGGAGTTCCTCCCCCCGGAGTTGCGAGGGCTGTTGGCCTACGAGCTCGGTACACCGCGTCGTGTCGCGCCTCGCAGCTACGGCGGCGGCACGTTCGAAGCGCATGTGTTTCAGCGCGCGCTCTTTGCCGTCGCGCCGGGCACGCTCATGGTGCCGGCACCGCAACTCAGCTACACGCTGCCGCAATCGTCCAGCTACTTCAGCCGCGAAGAGCGCTTCATCGTGCGCGCCGAGAGTGCGCAGCTCGTCGTCAAGCCGCTGCCCGATGCCGGTCGTCCGCAGGACTACACGGGCGCCGTCGGTGTGCTGCGCGCGTCGGTGAAGCTCGATTCATCCACTGCGCGCGTCGGCGATCCGCTGGTGCTCACTATGCGTGTTGACGGCACCGGCAATGTGAAGCTGCTACCGCGCCCGGTGCTCGAAGTGTCCTGGGCCTCCACGGTGCCTGGCACCGAGCGTGTCAGTGTGGACACCAGCGGCGCGATGGTGCGCGGCTACAAGGAATTCGATTGGATTCTCACGCCCACGCAGTCCGGGAGTGTCGAAGTCCCCACGTTGCGCTACAGCTATTTCGATCCGTATCGGGGCGAATACGCCTACGCGGAAACCGCCCCGAGCGCGCTCACGGTCGACGACGGTACACTCGCCATCGCCTCTGAAGGCGATAACGTCTCGGTGGTCCCGCTCCGACAGTGGCGTGGCGCTTCGACGTTGTCGCTGGCCGAGCAGTTGGCCACCTGGCGCGTGCCGCTCGCTGTCCTGTTGCTGCTGGCGCCGCTCCCCTGGTTCGCGCTCGTGATTGGTGGGCGCGTCGGTGGCGCCCGTCGCGCGCGGAACGCCGCGGCCGAGGGAGGACCCAGCGGGGCTGCGCCTCGGGTTGTCAGTGATGATGCCGGCGATCATGCGCGCTACACGCGGCGCACGCTGCTCGGCGCGCTCGCACAGCGGTTGAAAGTCTCACCCCAGGAACTCGTGTCGCGGCGCGACGTCGAGCGTACGGTTCGCCGTCGTGGGGTCACGCGCGACACCACCAAGGCGTTGCTCACGCTGCTCGACGCGCTGGCCGAGCAGGGTTTCAGTGATGTGCCAGGGCAGGTGGCTGGTCGCGCGGATCTCACCGCGCGGGCCGACGCCCTGCTGGCGCGCATCGACGCCGAGGCGGTCACCCACGCGCGCGCGATTCGCAGCGCCCGACACGCGCAGGCGCGCTTCGCGCTGTTCATCGCGTTGGGGGCGGCGTCCATGGCCGCGCCACCTCGTGCGACCGCGGCCGCGCAGCCCAAACCGGCAGCCTCGACTCCGGTGCAGGCCGCTCTGGTGCCGTCGGCATCGGAGCGTGCGGCGCTCGAGTCCACGGTGACGCGCGCGACGGACCTCTACGGACAGCGTCAGTATTCACGCGCAGCCGAACTGTTTGCCGAAGCCGTGGACGCACGCCCCGCCGACGCGGATCTGCTCGCGAACTGGGGGGCCGCCGCGTGGGCCGCTGGCGATACCGTCTCGGCGGTCATCGCATGGCAGCGTGCGGCTCGACTCGAACCCGTCGCCGTCGATCTGCAAGAGCGTCTGACATCGCTCCCCGCCGGTGCGCGCGGCGGGGTGGCCGAAGTACCCATGATTCCTGTGCCGGCGCTCGTGCTGGCCTCGATCGCGGCCTGGCTGCTGGGGTGGATACTGCTCGCCGTGGTGCGCACACGGCGCCGTGGCGGCAACGCGTCGGCGTGGCTGGGATTCGCGTCGACGGCAGCCGTCTTCGCGCTGTTGCTTGCGGTGGGCACCGGCGCGGCTGCCGCGTGGGGGTTCCGGGAGCTCGATGCCACTGGCGTGCTGGTCGTGCGTCGACCCGAAACCATGCGCACGGCGCCGGGCAATGACGCGAACGCCATGGGCGGTGTCGCCACCGGTGACGTCGTACGCGTCGAAGACGCCGGCGAAGGATGGCTCAAGGTGTTGCACGCCGACGGACGTCGCGGATGGTTGCCGGCGGGACGCACCGTTCCGCTCGTATCGCCCGCCGTCATTCGGTAGCTTGTCGTATGTCGCGTATCGCCATTCTCTCCAGTGCTGTCGCCGACCAGATCGCGGCCGGTGAAGTCGTGGAACGGCCCGCGTCGGTCGTCAAGGAACTCGTGGAGAATGCGCTCGACGCCGGTGCCACCACGGTCGACGTCACCATCGAGGAGGGTGGCCGCGCGCTGATCCGCATCGCCGACGACGGCAGTGGCATGGATCGCGAGGACGCCGTACTGTGCCTGTCGCGCCACGCCACATCGAAGATCACGGCGGCCGAACAGCTCGTGGGCGTTCGCAGTTACGGCTTTCGCGGCGAGGCGCTGCCCGCCATTGCGTCGGTCTCGGAGCTGATGATCGAGACGGCATCGTCGGATGATGGGGCAGGCACGCAGGTGCGCGCGGCGGCTGGCGCTGTACTCGAGACACGCGAAGCCACACGACGGCGCGGCACGACAGTGTCGGTGCAGCGACTCTTCTACAACACGCCGGCGCGGCAGAAATTCCTGCGTAGTGCGCGCTCGGAATGGCGTGGCATCATGGATACCATGCATGCCATCGGCGCGCTGCGTCGCGACGTGCATTTCACGGTGCGTCACGACGGCAAGGTTGCGCTCGATCTGCCCGCCGTGCCCACACTGCGCGCGCGACTCGCCGAGTTGTGGGGACACCGCGACGTGCAGAGGTTCGTCGATATCGACGACGTGCAGGGGCCGATCCACATTACGGGAATGGTCGAGCGTCCCGCCGACGTCGGCACCGCGACGCGCCGCGTGCTGCTCATCATCAACGGGCGCGTGGTGCGCGATCACGGCATCGTGCGCGCCGCCGAAGCCGCGTATCGCTCCACGCTGCCTTCCGGGGTGCGCCCGTCGCTCGTGTTGTCGCTGCATGTGCCCGGCGGCGACGTCGATGTGAACGTGCACCCGGCCAAGTCTGAAGTGCGACTGCGTGATCGGTGGCCCACCGAGCGTGCCGTCGAAAACGCGGTCCGTCGCGCGCTTGGCCTGTTCGATGCCAGTGCCGGCATCGGGTGGCGAACCTGGACACCGGCGGCCGCACCGTCCTGGCGCGATGATGTACACGCCATGGAGCCGGCCGCGCTGCGCGCCACGCCGGCCGCCGAAGGACTCTTTGCGACGTCCGACGCCGCTCACGTCCACGCGTCGGCGACCGCCGCGACCATCGCCGACGGTTCGCGCGTCGACGGCCTGCCCAGCGTCGACGTGCGCGCTCCCGACGAGGCGCCGATTTCCGTGCCGCCGCTGCTGCAACTGCGGCGCATGTATCTCATGTTCGAGCACGAGGACGGCGTCATTCTCATCGATCAGCACTCCGCCCACGAACGCGTGCTGTACGAAGATTTCCTCGGGGTGCTCGAGCGCGGTGAAGCTCCGTCGCAGCGATTGCTCTTCCCGATGACACTGCACCTCGGTCCCGACGAAGCCGATGCCTTCGACGCCAATCGCGCGTCGTTCGAGAAGCTCGGTTTCGAGATGGAGGGCTTCGGCGGACATTCGTTGCTCGTGAACGCCGTGCCGATGCCACACCCGCGTTTCGATGCGGAACGGTGTCTGCGCGAAACGCTCGCCGCGCTCACGGGAGATCGCGCCGCCGGTGACGCCAAGCGACATGAGCGACTCGCCGCCACCTTCGCCTGCAAAGCCGCCATCAAGGCCGGTGATATCGTGTCACCGGGCGAGATGCGCGCGCTCTATATCGCCCTCGCCAATACCAAGTTGCCGGCCCACGACGTGCACGGTCGCTCGACCATTGTCCGCCTCTCCTGGGACGAGCTGGACCGGCGATTCGGACGAAAGTGACCGCCGTGGAGACCGGCGGAACTGCCTCACTGCCGTCGACGCCTCGGCGCATCATCGTCGGGCCCACCGCCGCCGGCAAATCGGCGTTGGCGATGCATCTCGCGCGGAAGCGCGGCTTGGTGATTGTGAGTGCCGACTCGCGGCAGGTGTATCAGGGCTTTGACATCGGGACGGCGAAGCCGTCGCTTGCTGACCGGCAGGCGATTGCGCACGTCGGGGTGGATGTCGTGCCTCCCACCGTCCGCTACTCGGCGCATGCCTGGGCGGCCGATGCCGTCCGGTGGTGCGAGGCCGCCGTACAGGCCGGTACCCCGCCCGTGATCGTGGGTGGGACCGGACTATATGTGAAGGCGCTCGTCTCGCCGCTCGATCCGGTACCGGCGCTCGATCCCGATCGGCGCGAGGCGTTGGCATCCTGGCTGGCCGCGTGCTCACTCGACGACCTGGCGCGCTGGTGTCGTCGTCTGGATCCCGCCCGTGCGCATCTGGGCCGCACGCAGCTGCTGCGCGCGATCGAAACCGCATTGCTGGCTGGGACGCGCCTCAGCGACGCCCTCCGGTCGGTCAACGGCGCGGGTAACGTGCCGGAACACGGAGGCGAGGTCTCGACGTCGCCATCCGCACGGTATCTTGTGGTGGATCCGGGGGCCGTGCTGGCCGAACGGATCGCTCACCGCGTGCACCAGATGATCGCTGACGGATTTGTGCAGGAAGTTGAACGATTGCGACAGACGATCGCCCACGACGCTCCGGCGTGGTCCGCGAGCGGCTATCGTGTCGTGCGCGATGCCCTCGCCGGAGCCGGCGGCACGCGTGCCCTCGACGCGGCGATCGAGCGGGTCATCATCGAAACACGGCAGTATGCCAAACGTCAGCGCACCTGGTTCCGCCATCAGTTGCCGGCGGATCAGGTCACGCGTATCGACCCGGATGCGCCCGACGCGCTCGACCAGGCGCTGGCCTGGTGGGATCACGAGGAATCCGTCGCCAACCACGCGATGCAGACGAGGACCGCATGAAGATCGGAATCACCTGTTATCCGACGTACGGCGGATCGGGCGCCGTCGCGACCGAGCTCGGGATCGCGCTCGCCGCGCGCGGCCACGAAGTGCACTTCATCACCTATCAGCAGCCGTTCCGCCTGCCCAGTTTTCTGCCGCGGGTCTGGTTTCACGAGGTGGATGTCGGTCGCTATCCGCTCTTCGAGTATCCGCCCTACGACCTCGCCCTCGCCGTGCGCATGCACGAAGTCGTGCGCGATCATCAGCTCGACATCCTGCATTGCCACTACGCGATTCCACATGCCACCAGTGCCTGGATCGCCCGCGAGATGCTGCGCGAGGGCAATGCCGATGTACGCGTCGTGACCACGCTGCACGGCACCGACATCACCATCGTTGGACAGGAGCGCTCGTTCTACACGATCACGCGTTTCTCGATCGAGAAGTCCGATAGCGTCACGGCCGTCTCCGACTATCTGCGCGACGAGACGTATCGCGCGTTCGGCTGCGTGGGCTGCAACGTCGAAGTCATTCCGAACTTCATCAATCCTGAGCTGTACGACCGCGGCCGTCACCAGTTCCCGATTCCCGCCGACGTCACGACGGGACGAAAGGTGCTGATGCACATTTCGAACTTCCGGCCGGTCAAGCGCGTACGCGATGTCGTACGCGTCTTCGCCGGCGTGAACAAGGAAGTGCCGGCGGTGCTGGTGATGATCGGCGATGGCCCCGAGCGCGTCGAGGCCGAAGACGAAGCGCGCGACCTCGGCGTTGCGGAACACGTGCTGTTCCTCGGCAAGATCGATGCGATCGCGCCACTGCTCGCCGGGGCCGATCTCTTTCTGCTCACCAGCGACAAGGAGTCCTTCGGCCTCAGCGCACTCGAGGCATTGGCTTCGGGCGTGCCAGTCATCGGCGCGCGCGCCGGCGGGCTTCCGGAAGTCGTGATCGACGGCGAGACCGGATTCCTGTGCGAGGTCGGTGATGTGGACGCGATGGCGGCCGCCGGGGTGCGCCTGCTCTCGGACCCCGCAAAATGGCAGCAGATGAGCACCGCAGCTGCGGCGGATGCGCGGAAGCGCTTCTCGGAAGATGCGGTGGTCGCGCAGTATGAGGCGCTCTACGAGCGTACCATCGCCTCGGCGGTTGCCGGTCGATGATTTCGGGACTTTTCCGCGGGTGGATGACAGCGTGACGATTTTTCAGGCGGTGGTACTCGGCATCGTGCAGGGACTCGCCGAGTTGCTGCCGATTTCGAGTTCGGCACATCTCGCGCTGACGCCCTATTTCTTCGGGTGGACCGATCCCGGTCTCGCCTTCGATGTGGCGCTGCATCTCGGCACTCTCATTGCGCTGGTGTGGTACTTCCGCGCCGAGTGGATCGACATGACCAAGAGCGCGTGGAAGATCGCGTCCACGAGGCGGATCGAAACCGTGCATGACCGGCGCCTCGTGTATCTGGTGGTGGCCACGATTCCGGCCGGAGTGGGCGGCTTGCTGCTCAACGATCTCGCGGAGACCACGTTTCGCTCGCCGATGATCATCGGCACCACGCTCATCGTGATGGGCGTGCTGCTCTGGGCGGTCGACAAGTGGAGCGCCCGCGCCCGGATGATCGAGGAAGTCACGATGCGCGACGCCATCATTGTCGGCTGCGCGCAGGTGCTCGCCCTCATTCCCGGCGTTTCGCGCTCGGGATCGACGATCACGGCAGGACGGTTTCTCAAGCTGGATCGTCCGAGCGCGGCGCGCTTCAGCTTTCTCATGAGCATGCCGATCACGCTGGCCGCGGTCATTCTCAAGGTGCCCGAAGCGGTGCGCTCCGAGGGCATCTCCGCGCCGCTGGTCGCCGGTGTGATTGCGGCCGCCATCAGCAGCTGGTTGGCCATCACGGTACTCCTGCGCTACGTGAGCAAGCATAGTTTCGGGGTGTTTGCCGTGTATCGCGTCATCCTGGCCGCCGTCGTCTTCGCCACCATCGCGACGCGCAGCTGATGACCGCTCCCTCGCCCACGCTCGCGGCCGAGTGCGGACTCTCCCGGCTCGAGTACCATGCCGTGGTCGGGTCCACCATGGACGAGGCGCATCGTCTCGCGCAGGCGGGCGCCGAGTCGGGTACGCTCGTTCTCGCCGATGCCCAGGAGGGTGGCCGCGGTCGCGGCGGGAAGAGCTGGGTCTCTGAACCCGGCGCGGGACTCTGGATGACGCTCATCGAGCGACCGCGTGATCAGCACGCCCTCGATGTGCTCGCCCTACGCATTGGACTGGCGCTCTCCGACGCACTCGAGCCGCTGTGTGACGGTCGCATTACGCTCAAGTGGCCCAACGATCTGTTTGTCGGAGCGGGGAAGCTCGCCGGTATTCTGATCGAAGCCCGTTGGCGCGAGTCACTGCCCGAATGGGTAGCGATCGGTGTCGGCGTCAACCGTCGCGTTCCCGCGGCGATTCCCGGTGCGGCGTCGGTGCGGGGTGACATCCCGCGTGATGACGTCCTGCGGGCGATGCTGCCGGCCATGCGGGGCGCGGCGGCACAGCCCGGCCGACTCACGCCGGAGGAATGTGCGCGATGGGCCGAACGCGATCTTGCCTACGGTCGCGACGTCATCGAACCGCGCGCCGGACGGGCCATGGGCATCGACGCGACGGGCGCGCTGCTGATTGCCGAGCCCCGCGGTGCCATGTATGCCGCCCGCAGCGGCTCGCTCGTTTTCGCCGGAGAGTCACTGTGAGCGCTCTGCCATGCTGATCGTGTTCGATGTCGGCAACACCGAAACCACCATCGGGTTGTTCGAGGGAACGACGCTGCGCGCCGACTGGCGCATCATGACGGCCGTGCCGCGCACGTCCGATGAATTCGGCATCGTGCTGCGCAGTCTCCTCCGCGCGTCGGACGTGGAGCTCAGCGCCATCCATGCCGCCGCGATCGGCTCGGTGGTCCCGCCCATTACGGATCCGCTCGCGCGGGCCTGCGAGCGGTACTTCGGCGTTACGCCAATTCTCGTCGACGCGAAAGCGGCGCTGCCGATTACGGTGCAGGTCGACGAGCCGCTCAGCGTCGGTGCCGATCGGCTGATCAACACACTCGCCGCGAGCCAGCTGTATCAACGCGACACCATCTGCGTCGACCTCGGCACCGCCACCACCTTCGATTGCATCACCGCCGACGGAGTCTTCCTGGGCGGAGTGATCATGCCCGGGGTGCGCACGTCGGCGGAAACCCTCACGCGGCGCACGTCGAAGCTTCCTGCCACTGAGCTGATTCCTCCCAAACGCGTGATCGGCACGCGAACGGAGGAGTGCATTCGCGCCGGCGTGCTCTTCGGCGCTGCCGACGCGATCGACGGCATGGTGCGCCGTATCAAGGCGGAGTGGCCCGGCCGCGAGGTCCCGTTGGTGGTCGCCACGGGCGGGCTGGCGGAGACGCTGCAGCCGTGGTGCTCGGAGTTCGATCTGATCGAACCGACGCTGACCCTGCAGGGACTGCGGTTGGCATACGACCTGCTTGTTCAGCAGTAGACCCGACTGCCTTGGCTGCCGACGCTGCCGTGACGGCACGCAATGCGGAAATTCTGCTGCCAAATTGAACCGGCCAATGTCGATTCGGCAGTGAACAACACATCGTAAATGCTTTGATTACTTACGGTTACGGAATTGTATCGGCGGTGAGCCCCGCTTGACTGTCACCGCGGTTGCGCTTACGTTTGAGTCGTTAGCACTCGACTCGCTTGAGTGCTAACATCGAGCATACTCATTGGTTCGATCCCTGACACATACGCAGGAGACAACAGTTATGGCCACTCAGAGTGCCGCCAAGGTAGCGCCGCTCGCTGATCGCGTCGTCGTGAAGCCGAGCGAAGAAGCGGAACAGATGCGCGGTGGGCTGTACATCCCGGATACCGCCAAGGAAAAGCCGCAGCAGGGTTCTGTCGTGGCTGTTGGCCCGGGCCGTTATGAGAAGGAGACCCGCGTTCCGATGGACGTGAAGGTCGGCGACAAGATCCTGTACGGGAAGTACAGCGGTACGGAAGTGACGATCGACGGTGAGCAGCTGCTCATCCTCCGCGAGTCGGATGTGCTCGCGGTGATCAGCTAATCGTCTTCGAACCACTCAACGGTAAATAGCAACCATGGCTGCCAAGGAACTGCATTTCAACGTTGACGCGCGCGCTGCTCTCAAGCGTGGCGTCGATCAGCTCGCCGAGGCCGTGAAGGTCACGCTCGGACCCAAGGGTCGCAACGTCGTCATCGACAAGAAGTTCGGCGCCCCCACCGTGACCAAGGACGGCGTCACGGTCGCGAAGGAAATCGAACTCGCTGATCCGATCGAAAACATGGGCGCGCAGATGGTGAAGGAAGTCGCGACCAAGACGTCGGATCTCGCTGGTGACGGCACGACGACCGCCACGGTGCTCGCCCAGGCGATCTTCCGTGAAGGCCTCAAGAACGTGACCGCCGGCTCCAACCCGATGGCGCTGAAGCGCGGCATCGAGAAGGCCGTCGCGAGCATCGTCGAAGAGCTCAAGCGCATCTCCGTGCCCACCACGGGCAAGAAGGAAATCGCGCAGGTCGGTACCATCTCGGCGAACAACGACCCCGAGATCGGTAACCTCATCGCGGAAGCGATGGAAAAGGTCGGCAAGGACGGCGTGATCACCGTCGAAGAGGCCAAGGGCCTCGAGACGACGCTGGAGACGGTTGACGGTATGCAGTTCGACCGCGGCTACCTCTCGCCGTACTTCGTCACGGATCCGGAGAAGATGGAGGCGGTCCTCGAGAACGCCATGATCTTGATTCACGACAAGAAGATCTCGGCCATGAAGGATCTCCTCCCGGTGCTCGAGAAGGTTGCCCAGCTCGGCAAGCCCCTCCTCATCATCGCGGAAGACATCGAAGGCGAAGCCCTCGCGACGCTCGTCGTGAACAAGCTCCGCGGCACGCTGCGCGTCGTCGCCGTCAAGGCGCCGGGCTTCGGCGATCGTCGTAAGGCGATGCTGCAGGACATCGCGACGCTGACCAAGGGTCAGGTCGTGTCCGACGAAGTCGGCTTCAAGCTCGAAAACGCGGTCCTCACGGACCTCGGCTCGGCCAAGCGTATCGTGATCGACAAGGACAACACGACGATCATCGACGGCGCCGGCGAGACGAAGGACATCGAAGGGCGCGTGAAGGAAATCCGTGGTGCCATCGAGAAGAGCACGTCGGACTACGATCGTGAGAAGCTCCAGGAGCGTCTCGCGAAGCTCGCCGGTGGCGTGGCCGTCATCAATGTCGGCGCCGCGACCGAAGCGGAAATGAAGGAGAAGAAGGCCCGCGTCGAAGACGCGCTGCACGCCACGCGTGCCGCGGTCGAAGAGGGCATCGTCCCGGGCGGCGGCGTTGCGCTCATCCGCGCGCAGCACGTGCTCAAGGACGTGAAGGTCGCCGAGCGCGACGAGCAGATCGGTGTCGACATCGTGCGCCGCGCGATCGAAGAGCCGCTCCGCATGATCGTGCAGAACGCCGGTGGTGAAGGCTCCATCGTCGTCGAGAAGATCCGCACGGCGAAGGAAACCAGCTTCGGCTACAACGCGCTGACCGACGTGTACGAAGACCTCGTGCAGGCCGGCGTGATCGACCCGACGAAGGTGACCCGCACGGCGTTGCAGAACGCCGCGTCGATCGCCGGACTCCTCCTCACGACGGAAGCGCTTATCGTCGAGAAGAAGGACAACTCGGCGCCTGCTGGAGGCCATGGTGGTGGCCCCGGCGGCGGCATGGGCGGCATGTACTAAGCCGTTCAGCTCTCGCAGGAAACAGAACGGGCGCCCAATCGGGCGCCCGTTCTGCTATTCCCCCCCCGTCGGGCGGCGGCTAGAAGCCGAGCGACAATTGCGATGCCCGGACCAACCACGCCGCTTCACCGGTCGAGGTCATCGGCAGCAACGGAATCTGCTGCGACGCCGCCGACAACGCGTCGCGCGTCCATCCCGCCCGGCGCAGCGCCTCGCGCGTTCGCTCGATCGCCAGCGAGGGCAGGTTGTTGGTCTCGCTCAGATGCGTGAGCAACACCCCGCGTAGCCCGCGATGGGCACACGAACTCACGAACGCGGCGGCCGCGCCGTTCGAGAGATGGCCGAGGCCTCCGCTGATCCGCTGCTTCAGCGACCAGGGATACGGACCGCGCGCCAGCATCTGTTCGTCGTGATTTGATTCGACCACGATCAGATCCAATCGCTCGAAGGCGACCGGCAGGGCATCAGGAACACGCCCGACATCCATCGCCACGCCGGCGCGCGCGCCACTCCGCACATCGGTGAACACCAGCGCACGGCAATCCCGCGCGTCATGCGGCACGGAGGTCGTCTCGACCAGAAAGCCACTGATCGCCGTCGGGCCGTCCGCCGTAAATGCTCGCGCATCGCGCGCTGACGCATCGGTTCCGCTGCCGACGCCCAACGCGTCGAGCGTCCCCTCCGAACCATACAGCGACCATCCCCAGCGGGCGCACGCCGTCGCGGCGCCGCTCGCGTGATCGGTGTGCTCGTGCGTCAACACCAGCGCGCTGATCTCTTCCGGCCGCCGTCCTGCCGCCTTGAGCCGCCGCGCGAGCGAGCGCGGGCCGAATCCTGCATCGACCAGCACCGCGCCATCGGTACCGTCGACGAGAATGGCATTGCCGCGACTCCCGCTCCCGAGAACCGTTATGCGGAGCATGCGTGTCCGGCCGACGCGCGCAGCATGGTGCGCATCACCGCGATCAGCGACGTGGCCAGCGGCCGTCGGCTGCGCACATGGCATGCACGCTGCTCCACCACGCGCGGCTGCTCTCAATGAGCGGCACACCGCGCCGCGCCATCATGCGCTCGGCCGTCTGCACAAACTTGGTCGCGTCGAACACCTCGTACGGCGCGCGCGCTCCCCACGAGAACGGCGCCACCACCTTCGGCGGCATCGTGTCGAACACATTCGCTCCGGCGCCGAGCACGCATCCGGTCGTCAGCCGAAGGCCGATACCGGTCTTCACGTGATCGCCAAACATCGTGCCCAGGAACTGCAGGCCGCTCTCGCGCACGCCGTCGGGCGTCCACAGCGCCACCGCGCCGTAGGTATTCTTCAAGTTGCTGGTGATCGTGCCCGCACCGAGGTTGACCCACCGCCCGAGCACGGAGTGCCCCACGAACCCGTCGTGCCCCTTGTTCGCATGGCCGATGAAGATCGACGTCGAGAGTTCGCCGTGCACACGGCAGGTGTCGCCAATCGACGACCCGGCAATGCGATCGGCCGTCACGACACTGTCCCGGCCCACGTAGCACGGGCCGATGACGCGCGTGAACGCCTGCACCTGTGCGCCGCGCCGCAATAGCACGGGCCCCGCGCTGGTTTCAAATACCGACATCGGTTCAATCGTGGCTCCCGCTTCCGCATACACGGGATGCGAGCCAACAATAGTCGCCGACGCACTGCTGCCGGCGTGATGTGTCGTAACGGGAAGGCGCGAGGCGAGCACGGGGATGTCGCGCTGCAGCAGCGAGTGCAAGGTGCCGATCACGTCCCACACGTCGTCCAGCCAGACGCCGTCGAGCGCGAGCGCTTCGGCTTCGTCACCGGTGCCGTCGGGCAACGCCCGCTCGTGGGTCAGCTCGTAGGAACCATCCGCCAGCGATGCGAGAGCGCGCTCGTCGTGCGTGTCGACGTCCAATCGAAGCGCGGCGATGCGGCCGCCGATCGTGACCACCAACGCGGTGGGCGAGACGGCGATCGCCGGACCATCGAGGAACGGCAGCGCGCGCGTGTTCACCAGCCAGGTGCCGGCGGGAAGCGCCTGGCCGTTCACGAACGGCGGGGCGTCGAACTCGGCGAATCCGTGCAGATGCGGTGCCGATACGAATCCACGGCTCTCGACACCGAGCACCATTGCCCATCGCTCGCGAATCAGCAGCGCGCCCGCGCGCATCTCGCCAAGCGGGCGGCTGGTCGCGAACGGTTCGAAGCGCCGTGCCACCGCATCATCGTACAGCGCGATCACGATCCGCGGACCTCGGGCGGCAGCGCATCGAGCAGCGTCTTCAGATCGGCGGCCTTTTCGCGCGTCGTGACCATCACCAGGCCCTCGCGCGCGACCACCACGAGGTCGTCCACGCCGTAGAGTACCACTTGGGTGCCATCGGCATGCACCACGTTCCCCGTGGCCTGCAGGGCGAACGTGGGGCCCAGCATGGCATTGTCCTGCGCATCCCGCGTGCGTACGCGATGCAAGGCGGCCCAAGTGCCCACGTCATCCCATCCGAACTGCCCGGGCAGCACCAAGACGCGAGCACTGCGCTCCAGCACGCCGACGTCGATCGCCACCGACTTGACCTGCGAGAAGAACGCCGCCAGATCGTCGCCCGCGGCCGACAGCGCCGGTTGCACTTCCGGCGTGTGTGTCCGGATTTCGTCGAGTAGATCGCCCACGCACCACGCGAAGATGCCCGAGTTCCAGAGGAAGCCGTCGGCGACCATCTGCGCGGCGCGTTCGCGGTCAGGCTTTTCTACGAACCGCGCCACGCGCTGCACGCCGGTGCGCACCGGTGCACCAGGCTGGATGTAGCCGAAGCCCGGATCCGGGCGCGACGGCACGATCCCGACCGTCACCAGCGCCCGCTCCTCGAACGCAATGCGGGCGGCCTCTGCCAGCGTGGCCCGGTAGGCGTCGACATCGCCGATGGCCCAGTCGGCATGCACGCAGATCATCACCGCGTCGCCGCCCGCGCGCTGCGCAATGACCTGCGCGGCCCACGCCAACGCGGCACATGTGCCCGCCGGCCGTGGCTCAGCGATCACGTTCTCGGGCGGCAAATCGGGTTCGAGCGCCAACACCGCATCGCGCAGCGACGCGTTGGTGAGCACGAGCGTCTGCGACAACGGCGCCAGCGGCCGCATCCGGTCGAGCGTGTCCCGAAGCATCGGCGACTCGCTGATCAGCGGCAGCAGCTGCTTCGGACGCTCGGGAGTGGACAACGGCCAGAACCGGGAGCCCACGCCACCGGCCAGAACGACGTTCCAGCGGTTCATGGCATCACCGGTGTCGGTCCGCGTTCCGTCGACGTCGGCTGCGCCACTATCGTGTCCGTATACGCGCGGACCCGTTCCATCAGGCGCCGCGGACTGAAAGGCTTGGTCATGATTTCGGAAACGCCAAGGGATTCGACTTCGCGCAATTGCGCGTCTTGTCCTGCTGCCGTGAGGACGATGCAGGGCAGGGGACGCCACCGGATATCACCGCGCAGGACGCGCAGGATTTCCGTGCCTGACATCCCCGGCAGCATGAGGTCGAGCACCACCAAGGCAACGGCGGGCGTCGACTCGAGATGGGAGAGCGCTTCGGCGCCGTGCTCAGCCAGAAGCACTGTGAATCCGGCCTGCTCCAGACGCGTCCGGATGATGCGACCAATATGGGGCTCGTCGTCCACCACGAGGACGGTCACCCCGCGGGCCGGGTCCGCAGACATCGGGGCCGGAGTGCTCGCGCTCAGACGAGCGAGGCGATCTGCGCCCGAAAGCGACGGAGATCGTACAACAGCGCCGCAAGGTTGGCATCCGGACGCAGGAGGACGAGCAGGAACGCATCGGGGGAGACCGAGGTCACGACGACGGTGCCGATGCTGTATTCGAGCACCATGAGGCCGAAATCGCCGCGACCGGCCGCCACGCCCATCTCGGCGGCGGCGAGCGCCATGGGAGGCACGAAGGCGGCCAGTCCGTCCGGGTCCAGCGCGGCATCGGTGGCGCCGTCGATCAGGAGACCGTCGCGCCCCAGGACGATGGCGGCATCCACACCGTCGCGGCGGCGTAATGCACTGACGAGATCGCGAATGGTGGGCATGGCGGAACGCTGGTCGCGAAGCGGGGTGAAGTCAAGCGAGGATGCTCACGTGATTGCGGCCGCAATGCGGCACCAAGCGCTTGCCCGGACACGAGTTGAGCGGTAACCTCCACATCCGTACCGCTATCGCTTCCGACCATGGGAGTCACCCTGCTCGCTCGTTTCCTCGGCGCGCCTCGAGTCGCTCGGCGCGCCATGTCGTTTCCGGCCCTGATCGTCACGGCCGTCGCTCTCGCCGCCTGCGGAGACTCGAACAGCCTGCTCAATGCAGCCTCGTCCGAGAACACCGCGCGCAATTACAGCGTCTACGCGCTCACGGGCACGCCGTCGGCGCTGCCGGCGGCGTATCAGTTCACGTCGGAACTCCTCGCCCGTCCGCAGCTGCTGTCCAACGGCGGCGTCAACTTCGACGTGGCCTTCGACCTGACGAGCGACAACAAGGTCAAGCTGCTACCGGTCCGCTCCGTGGTGCCGCTTCCGCCGGCCGGCGTGTCGAGCGTCGGCATGCTCAAGTCCGCGAGTGCCTACAGCGCGCTCGAACGCGCCCCCGATCGCGGGTACACGGTCGATTCCACGCTCATCGTGGGAATCGGCGAGACGGTGGTGCTGCAGCTTCCGGGTTCCGGCTGCATCTACGGCGAGCCGTATTACGCGAAGCTCGTAGTCGACAGTATCATCGCCGCCGAACGGCGCATCGTGATCGGCTCGCTGGTGAACCGCAATTGCGGTTTCCGCGCGCTGACGGTTGGTATCCCGAAGAACTGATTTTCGCATGCATGACATTCGGTTGTTGCGCGACCAGCTCGAGCACCTGCGCGACGGCATGCGCCGTCGCGGCAAGCTCGCTGAACTCGGCCCCATGCTCGATCGTGCGGAGTCGCTCGAACGCGAACGCCGCAGTGCCATCACGGAACTCGAGGCTCAGCAGGCGCGCCGGAACAAGGTGACCGCCGAGGTCGGGCAGCGTCGCAAGGCGGGCGAAGACGCGACCGAACTGATGGCCGAAGGGCGGGCCATCGGCGAACAGATCGCGCTGCTCGAACAGCGCCGCGCCGAAACCGAAGCCGCCGTGTCGGTCATGCTGTATGAGCTGCCGAACATCACGCTCCCCGACGTGCCCGAAGGCGACGAGACCGCGAACACGGTCGTGCGCACATGGGGCACGCCGCGCACGCCCGACGCGTCCATCGTGCCGCATTGGGAGAAGGGCGAAGAGTTCAGCATGATCGACCTCGCCCGTGGTGCCAAGATCAGCGGCTCGGGTTTCATCGTGTATCGCGGTCGCGGCGCTCGCCTCGTGCGCGCCCTCATGAACATGATGCTCGACATCCACACCGAGGAGCACGGCTACGAAGAGACGTGGGTGCCGCTCGTCGTGAATCGGGCCTCGATGACCGGAACGGGCAACTTCCCCAAGTTCGAGGAAGACGCCTACGCCGTGACCGAGGACGAGCTGTTCCTCATTCCCACCGCCGAAGTCCCGGTCACCAATCTCTATCGCGACGAAATTCTCGACGCGAGTGAATTGCCGAAGCGCTTTTGCGCCTTCAGCGCCTGCTTCCGTCGTGAAGCGGGCGCCGCCGGGAAGGACACCCGCGGCCTGCTGCGCGTGCACGAGTTCGATAAGGTCGAGCTGGTGCGCTATGCCAACCCCGAGACGTCGCTCGACGAACTCGAGCTGCTGACGAGCCAGGCCGAGACGATTCTCAAGCGGCTCGAACTGCCGTATCGCGTGTTGCTGCTGGCGGCCGGTGATACGGGCTTCTCCAGCGCGAAGACGTACGACCTCGAGGTGTTCGCCCCGGGCGTCGGCAAGTGGCTCGAAGTCTCCAGCTGCAGCCTCTTCACCGATTTCCAGGCGCGCCGCGCCAACATCCGCTTCCGTCCGGCGCCGGGCGAAAAGCCCAAACTGGTGCACACCCTCAACGGCTCGGCGCTCGCGTTCTCGCGCATCATTGCGAGCATTCTCGAGCATCACCAGCAGCCCGACGGCTCCGTTCGGATTCCCGAGGCGCTGCAGCCGTACCTCGGTCGCGCCGAACTGCGCTAAACACCGCCACCAATGCGTCGTCGCCGATGGCCTGTCGTCGTCATGGTGCTCGGCGTGCTGGGGCTGCTCACGTGGTACGTCGTGTACACGCAGCAGGTCGTGCGTCAGCTCCGCGTCGCTGCGGCGGGTCAGGGGCAAATGTACTCGCGTGTCTTCCGGGCGCTGCAGGATACGAGTGCGACGCAGGACCCCACGGTCACGCTGCTGGAGCTCGCCCAGCAGATTCGTGAATCGGGATTGCCTCTCGTGCTCACCGATGCCGACGGCCGCGTGTCGGGGGTCGCGAATCTGCCCTTCGACGAACCGCTCGACGGCGAGCGTACGAAGGCATTCGTGCGCGAGCTCGACCGGCAGAACGCGCCCATTCTGCAGCCCGGCTCGACTGGTGTGCACTACGGTGACAGCCCGATCGTCCGCGGACTGCAGGTCATTCCCATTTTGCAGGCCATCGGCATCGGCCTGCTCGTCGCCTTCGGCATCTACGCGCTGATCGAACGCGGGCGGGCCGATCGCGAGAAGGTGTGGGCCGGGATGGCACGCGAGGCGGCGCACCAACTCGGCACGCCGCTCTCCGCCATGGCCGGCTGGCTCGAGTTGCTGCGTGACATGGTGACCACCACTACGGCCTCACGCGCCGTCGAGGCAATGGAGCAGGACCTGCAGCGGCTGGAGCGGGTCTCGCACCGTTTCGAGCGGATTGGTCGCCCTCCCCGTGATGAGCAAGTCGACTGCGCGGCGCTCGTCGATCGCCTGGCGTCGTACTTCGCCGCACGGGCGCCCACGCTCGCGCGCACGGTGCGCGTTCGGAGCGAGCACCCCGAGGGGCCACTGATGACTCGCGGCGACAAGGTGCTGCTGGAATGGGTCTTGGAAGTGCTGATCAAGAACGCGATGGACGCCCTCGCTGGTCGCGACGGCGAGGTGGTCGTGTCGGCGGTGCCACTGCCTGAGGGCGGCGTGCGCATTCGTGTGCAGGACGACGGCCCCGGCATTCCCCGCAAGTTGCGCAAGCGCATCTTCGACGCCGGATTCACCACCAAGGATCGCGGATGGGGCATCGGCTTGTCGCTGGCGCGTCGCATCGTGCAGGAGAATCACGAAGGCAAGCTGATGCTCGCCGACACCGACCGCGGAGCGGCGTTCGACGTTATCTTGAACGGATGACGACGACGGGTTGGTCCGGTTCCCTTTTTGACGCGGTGCCTGCGGCACCTGCGCTCGATCTCGAAGCGCTGACGCGAGGCCTCAATCCCGGCCAGCGCGAGGCCGTATTTCATGACGATGGTCCGGCGCTGGTCCTCGCCGGCGCGGGCTCCGGGAAGACCCGGGTACTGACCACGCGCATCGCCCGACTCATCGGCGATCGCGGCGTGGCGCCCCACGAAATTCTCTCCGTCACGTTCACGAACAAGGCGGCCGGCGAAATGCGCGCCCGCATCGCCAAGTTCCTCGGACACGAACCGAAGGGCATGTGGTGCGGCACGTTCCACGCCCTTGGCGCACGCATGCTGCGCGGCGTGGCGCCCATCGTCGGACGCGAGCAGAACTTCACGATCTACGACGAAGACGACACGATCGGTGCCGTCAAGCGCGTCATGGAGCGCCGCAAGCTCAGTCCCACGCAGTTCGCGCCGAAAGCGATCCTGAGCGCGATTTCGAGTGCGAAGAATGCGCTCGTCTCCCCCAGCGAATACGCGCGTACCGCCCGCGATACGTTCACCACGGCTGTCGCTGGCGTGTACACCGATCTTGAGCATGCCCTTCAGCAGGCCAACGCGGTCACGTTCGATGATCTGCTGGTGCTGCCCGTCCGCGCGCTCGAACAGGATGAGGCGCTTCGGGCACACTATCAGCGCCGCTTCAAGTACGTGTTGGTCGACGAGTATCAGGACACGAACGCGGCGCAGTTCCGCTTCGTGCAGCTCATGGGCGGCGGCTATCGAAACGTGATGGTGGTGGGCGACGACGACCAGTCGATCTACGGGTGGCGCGGCGCCGACATCCGGAACATTCTCGACTTCGAGCGCGCCTTTCCGGGCGCGCGCATCGTGCGGCTCGAAGAGAACTACCGCTCCACGCCGAACATTCTTGCGCTCGCGAATGCCGTCATCGCCGAGAACACGGAACGGCGCGGCAAGACGCTGCGGGCCACACGTCCGGCCGGCGAAACGGTCACGCTCGTGGAGACGCTCGACGAGCGCGACGAGGCCGACTTCATTGCCGACACCATCACGGCGCGCATGTCGCGCTCCGATCTCTCGCGGCGCGATTGTGCGGTGCTCTATCGCACCAACGCGCAGAGCCGCGCGATCGAAGACTCGTTCCGCCGCCGAAATATTCCGTACCGTCTCGTCGGCGCCGTGCGCTTCTATGATCGTCGCGAAATCCGCGACATCATGGCGTACCTCAAGCTCGTCGCGAATCCCGCCGACGACGAGGCGTTCCGCCGCGCCGTGAACGTGCCCAAGCGCGGCCTCGGCGACGCCACGATCACGCTGCTGGTCGAGCGCGCACAGCGGGAAGGTGTGCCGCTGCTCACCATCGCATCACGCACCGATGTCGTGGCCGAACTGCGCCCTGCGGCGCGGACCGCGCTGGCCGATTTCGTCTCGCTCGTACAGCGTCTGCGCAATGCGGCCGTCGATTCCGCCGTCGACGAGTTGCTCCGCGATCTCGCCGCCTCGATCAAGTACGCCGACCACCTGCGCGCCGAAGGACCCGAAGGGCAGGAGCGCATCGAGAACGTGCGCGAACTGATCGCCGGTGCCGCCGAAGTCGTGGCTGACGAGGGCGGTGAAGTCGGACTCACCCCGCTCGATCACTTCCTGCAGTCGTCTACGCTGGTGGCCGGTATCGACAAGCTCGATCCGAACGCCGACGCCGTCACCTGCATGACGATGCACAATGCGAAGGGACTCGAGTTCCCCCTCGTGTTTGTGTCCGGTCTCGAAGACGGCCTGTTCCCGCTGGCCCGTGCGGCCGAGGATCCGAGTCAGCTCGAAGAGGAGCGTCGACTGTTCTACGTGGGCATCACACGCGCGGAGACGAAACTGTACCTCACCTGCGCCGAGCAGCGTCGACGGAATGGCGAGATGATGTTCTCCATGCCCTCACGCTTTCTCAAGCAGGTCACGATGTCGTTGGCGGAGCGCCAGAAGACGGCGCGCGCCAAGACGGAAGGACGTGGCGGCTTCGCATCCATCGGCGGAACGCAATCGTCGCGCGACAGCGACGATTCGTGGGGACGCAGCAGCTACAGTGCTGGCGGTGGTGGCGCCAAGCGCCCCGCCAGCCAGTACGGCAGCGCGTCGTACGGCGCGGGCAGCACCGCCTTCGGAAAGAGTGCGGGTTCATTCTCGACGCCGGCGCGACGCGATCGCCCCATCGAGCCGGAGGACGAGTCGCAGGATGCGCCGATGTTCGCCGTCGGCGAAAAGGTGCGACACGCGAAGTTCGGATCGGGGACCATCGCCGAACTCACCGGCAGCGGGCGCGACCTGAAGGTGCGTATCGATTTTGAGGACGAAGAGATCGGCCGGAAAACACTGGTGTTGGCGCAGGCCAAACTCGAACGCGGGTGGGAGTAGGTGTCGGTCACCAACGAAGATGTGCTCCACGTCGCGCAACTGGCGCGTCTGGCAATCGACGACGCGCGGCTGCCTGGGTTGGTCGCGGAATTGAACGGCATTCTGCAGCACATGGATGCCCTGCAGCAGGCCACCATCCCCCAAGACGTCGGTGAACGCGAGCTGGCAGGGATGCCGCTGCGTGACGACGACGCGCCGTCGGTCGCGCTGCAGCGCACACGGGAAGCGTTCGCGCCGGCGACGCGCGACGGGTTCTTCCTGGTGCCGCGCTTGGCCACGCACGGCGATGCCGGCGCTTCGTCGGAAGGTGACGCATGAGCGCGGAGTCGCTGAAGGCGCACACCGTCGAAGCGGCCTGGGCGCAGTACGACGCCGTGGATGCCGGACCGACCGGACTGAACGCGTTCCTCGCCGTGGATCGCGAGGGATCGCTGGCGGCCGCACGCGCGGTCGCCACGAACGCCGACCACGGCGACCTTGACGGTGTGCCCGTTGCGGTCAAGGACAATCTCGCCACGCTCACGCTGCCGACGACCTGCGGATCGCGCATCCTCGAGGGATACGTCAGTCCCTTCGAGGCCACCGCGGTCAGGAAGCTGCGTGACGCCGGTGCCATCGTGATCGGCAAGACGAACATGGACGAATTCGCCATGGGATCGTCCACCGAGAACAGCGCCTACGGCCCCACCAAGAATCCCGTCGATCGCTCGCGCGTGCCGGGCGGCTCCTCCGGTGGCTCGGCCGCCGCCGTCGCGGCGGGCGTCGTCCGTCTCGCGCTCGGCTCCGAAACCGGTGGCTCCGTTCGCCAGCCGGCGGCGTTTTGCGGTATCGTCGGTGTGAAGCCCACGTACGGTCGCGTGAGTCGTTTCGGTCTGGTCGCCTATGCGTCGTCGCTCGATCACGTGGGCGTGTTCGCCCAGAACGTGTTCGACGCGGCACTCGGTGTGGAGATCATTGCCGGACACGATCCCTACGACGCCACCTGCTCGGAGCGGCCGGTACCCGCGCTACGGCAGTCTGCTCTGATCGGTGACGACTCGCAGCCGCTCGCCGGTCTCGTGGTCGGCCGTCCGGTCGAGTATTTCACCGACGCCCTCGATCCGCGCATTCGCGCGCACTGCGATGCATCCTTCGATCGCTTGCGGTCGCTCGGCGCCGAAGTACGTGACGTCTCGTTGCCCCACACGTCGCTCGCGATTCCCGTGTACTACGTGCTTGCGCCGGCCGAAGCGTCGAGCAATCTCGCGCGCTACGATGGCGTCCGCTACGGACTGCGTGCCGCCGCCGACGGACTTCGCGAGATGTACGAGCGCACGCGGTCCGGTGGTTTCGGTGCCGAAGTGACGCGCCGGATTCTGCTTGGCACGTATGTGCTCAGTGCGGGTTACTACGACGCCTACTATCGGCGCGCCCAGACCGTGCGCACGCTCATCACGCAGGACTTCGAACGCGCCTTCGCCGGCGGTGTGCACGTGCTCTTCACACCCACCGCGCCAACGCCGGCATTCCGCATCGGTGAGGTGTCCGATCCATACGACATGTATCTCAGCGACATCTACACCGTGACGGCCAACCTCGCCGGTATTCCGGCCATGTCGCAGCCGATCGGTCTCGTCGATGGCCTTCCCGTCGGTGGCCAGTTCATGGCGGCGCGCTTCGATGAAGCCACCATGTTCAAGGCGGCAGCGGCACTCGAGTATGCTCTGGCTCAGGAGGGCGGCGCATGAGCACCGCATCGCAGACCGCCGGCGCGCCCATCGATTGGGAGCTCGTGATCGGCCTCGAAGTACACTGCCAGCTCAAGACACGGAGCAAGATCTTCTGCGGCTGCGCGACGTCGTTCGGCGAGGCCCCCAACACCAACACCTGTCCGGTATGCCTCGGCCTTCCGGGCGCGTTGCCGGTCTTGAACGCGCACGCCGTCGAACTCGCCACCCGCGCGTCGCTCGCGCTCGGCTGCACGGTGCACAACACGTCGGTGTTCGCGCGCAAGAACTACTTCTATCCGGATTTGCCGAAGGGCTATCAGATCTCGCAGTTCGATCAGCCCATCGCGACCGGCGGTACGATCGTGGTGGATGACACTGTCACGCCACCGCGCGCCATCCGCGTGCATCGCGTGCACATGGAAGAGGACGCGGGGAAGTCGGTGCATGATCGCTTTCGCGACGCGACCGCGATCGACCTCAATCGCGCCGGCACGCCGCTCATCGAGATCGTCTCCGAGCCCGAGATTCACTCGGCCGCCGATGCCGTGAGTTATCTCCGTCGCCTCAAGCAGATTCTCGAGTACACCGAGGTCTCCGACGCGAACATGGAGGAAGGCTCCCTGCGCGTGGACGTGAACATCTCCATTCGACAGCGCGGCGTCGAGACGCTCGGCACCAAGACTGAAGTCAAGAACCTCAATTCGTTCTCGTCGGCTGAGCGTGCCGTCGAAGTGGAGTTTGCGCGGCAGCGGGCCATTCTCGAGAGTGGTGGTCGCGTCGAGCAGCAGACGTTGCTGTACGACGAGAAGCGCAATCAGGTGCGGTCGGCGCGTAGCAAGGAAGGCAGCCATGACTACCGGTACTTCCCGGAACCTGATCTTCCGCCGCTGGTGCTGATCGACGAGTTCGTGCAGCGTCAGCGTGAAGCGCTTCCTGAGTTGCCGGCCGCCAAGCGCGACCGCTTCGCCGCGCAGTACGATCTGGGCGCGGCCGACGTCGAGCAGCTCATCGCGAACCGCACCTTGGCCGATCGCTTCGAGGCGGTCGCCTCGGCGGCGGGTGACTCGCGACGCGCCGCCAACTGGATGCTGGGACCGGTGTTGGCTGCGGTGAACGCGTCTGGCGGCTCGTTGCTCGACCACGCGGTCGACGTGCCCCGGCTCGGTGCGCTCATCAAACTCGAAGCGCAGGGCGATGTGTCCAACACCGCCGCCCGTCAGATCTTCACCATGATGGAGCGCGAGCCGACCGAACCGTTAGCGATCGCGACGCGCGACGGACTCTTGAAGGTCTCTGACGACTCTGCACTCGTCGCGTGGATCGACGAAGTCTTTGCCGAATCACCAACCGAAGCGGCGCGCTTCATGGCCGGCGAACGCAAACTCCAAGGCGTTCTGGTCGGTCAGGTGATGAAGAAGTCGAAAGGCTCAGCCGACCCGAAGAAGGTCAATCAGCTGCTGGCCGCTCGCGCGGAGTAAACAGCGGCGTCGGCAGGGACGCGGCATGCCGGAGATCAGTGACCGGCATGCCGAACATGCGATCGGCTTCGAGTGCGGCGCGGACATCGCCACCTTCGCGCTTGGCCTGACGACGAACCTTCTTTGCGTCGCGCAGAGGGCCGTCGCCCGACGGATCGAAGCGAAAGGCATCGCTCGTGTCCCAGCGATTGAGCAGGTCAACGATGTAGTCGAACGAACGCGCCATGTAGCGGCCGACTTCGGCGTCGCTCAGGTCCCAGCGACTCTTCTCCGAGACGAGCTGGAAGATGCGTTGCCACGAGTCGGTGTCGGTCACATATACCATGCCGCGAAAGATGCGGCGGTTGGTCGGCGTGCCGAAGAGCGTCGGGCTCAGAATGCGATCGAGGTGCTGATCCGCGGGCGAGTGGTCCACCGACAACAGCTCGCGCGCTCGGCGTGGCCATGGATCGCCGAGATGCGTATCGATCCGGCTCTCCCAATAGCTGTGGCCGAGCGCGGTGGTGCTCGAGGTCACCGCCAGCTGGCGCGGCACGAAGAAATTGTGCGCCACGACGTCGGCGGCCAGATGCGCGAGATAGCCGAGCCCGAACGCACGCAGTGCCGGCGGCTGGGCCTCGTCATGAATCTCGAGTCCGACACGCCACGAATGACAATGGCGTCCGACTTCGGCGTACTTCTTCGCGATGCTGGTGTCGGCGGCGATCGACCCGTACAGAAAATCGGTCGGATAGGCCGCCAGTAGCTCGGCGATCTGTGAGGGCACGAGCGACAGATTCCGAAGCAGTGCGTCGCCCAGAAACACGTGGGTTCCCGGCGTCCACGCCCAGGCATCCGTCGGGAAGAGAATCAGCGCGACCAACACGGCGAGTCCCCCGGCAATCCAGGCGCGGTGGCATAAGAGCACGGAGCGCTCAGTCTTCGTCGTCGTCGGCATCCACGGGGACAGGAGTACGACGCGGCCGCGGGTGGCTCAACCCGTTCGTCAATTCGCCGGCGCCAACACGGACACCGCGCACCGCTGAAACTGCGGACAGCGCCGTGTCTTCCAACTCGTCCTGCAGCACGTCCAGCACCGCGTTCACATCGTCGACGCGACGGGCGGTAGTCTCCGCGGCATCAAGGATCTGTTCGCTCAACGCCTCAGCCGCGTCGGTGACGCGTTCCACATCGGTCCGCAGCATGGCAACCACTTCACGTGCGTCACCGACCATGGCACTCGCGCTCGCCAGAAAGGGCTTGGTGTCTTTGGTCAGTCGCTCAACGGTCTCGTTGAACTTGTGCAAGGCGGCGCGCATGGAGAGGATCAACAGGATCGTCGCGATGAGCACGCCGATGCCGAGAACCAGCACGACGATCTGAAGCACGCCACTCGTCCACTCGAACATGCCGCGCTCGGAGATGGTGCGGGCGATGATGGTGTCCGGAAGCGTTGCGGCCTGCAGAAGCCGCGCAGACAACGCACTGACAAAGGTCATGATGATGATCTAAGGGTTTCCGGCAGGGTCGGGAAGGGGGGACGTGCGTGGCGCTTTCGCGGCTGCTATCCTTCCGATCGCCCGAGTGCTCCGCTCAATCGCCGCGTCCAACCCCGAGTGCATGTCCGCCGTCCAGTTCATAGTCGAAGGGGGTCAGCGTCTCAGTGGCTCTATCCGTCCAGCAGGCAATAAGAATGCCGCGCTGCCGATCGTCGCTGCGACGCTCCTGACCGATCAGCCGGTACAGTTGCACAACGTGCCTCGGATCCGGGATATCGAGACGCTCGTCGAACTCGTGCGCACCACGGGAGCGGAGTGCGAATGGAACGGCCCGAATTCCCTGCGTGTGCATGCGAAATCGGTGCAAGCTGCCGACCTCGATCCGCAAATGTGCGCGCGGATCCGTGCGTCGATTCTCCTCGCGGCGCCACTGCTCGCGCGCTGCGGTACGGTCACGCTGTCGCCACCGGGTGGTGACGTCATCGGTCGTCGCCGGCTCGACACGCATTTCCACGTACTGCAGGCCCTTGGTGCCGAGTACGAACTCGGCGAGCGGTTCCGCTTTACCGCGAACCGCTTGACCGGCGCCGACGTGTTTCTCGATGAACCGAGCGTCACAGCCACCGAGAACGCGCTCATGGCGGCCGTCGCAGCCAAGGGACGTACGATTCTCCGCAACGCGGCGAGTGAGCCGCATGTGCAGGACCTCGCGCGCTTCCTCGTCGCGCTCGGCGCGCGAATCGACGGCATCGGGTCCAATGTCTACACGATCGAAGGCGGCATGCCACTGGGCAGTGCGACGCATGAGATCGGTCCCGACCACATCGAAGTCGGCTCGTTCATCGGTCTGGCGGCGGTCACCCGCTCGGAGATCCGGATCGAACGGGCGGGCGTCGAGCATCTCCGTAGCACGCTGATGGGGTTCGAGCGCCTCGGGATCTCGTGCATCATCGACGGTGACGACCTGATCGTGCCCGCCAATCAGTCGCGCGTGATCCAGAGCGACCTCGGCGGACATGTGCCGAAGTTGGAGGATCAGCCCTGGCCCGCGTTTCCGGCCGACGTGATGTCCATCGCCATCGTCACGGCGACTCAATGCGAAGGCATGATCCTCATGCACGAAAAGATGTTCGAGTCGCGCCTGTATTTCACCGATAAACTGGTGAGCATGGGCGCCCGCATCGTGCTGTGCGATCCGCACCGCGCCATCGTGTCGGGCCCCACCAAGCTGCGGGGCAGCACGGTGGAGTCCCCCGATATCCGCGCCGGCATGGCCATGTTGCTGGCGGCGCTCTGTGCTGATGGCACGAGCGTCATCAACAACGCGCAGCAGATCGAGCGCGGGTACGAGCGGATCGAGGACCGCCTCGGTGCGCTCGGCGCCCGCATCCGTCGCGTCGAACTGAGCGCGCGCTGATCCGGGAGCCGCAATGAGTCTGATGCCGCTTGGGGCCGCCGAGTCGGTAGCCGGCATGCCGGACGGCGTGCTGGCGTGGACGACGACGCGTGCCGACGGATCCTATGGATTGGGATCTGCGGACCCGGTCGGCGAGATCATCGAGCGCTGGGCGCAGCTGCAAGACGGGCTCGCCGCGCTTCGCATCGAGCGACTGGCCACCGCCCATCAGGTGCATGGGGCCGTGGTGGAGCGGCATCAGGGCGGGTGGCGAGGATGGCTGCGCCTCCGCGGCGTCGATGGGCACGTCACCAACACCCCCGGTACGGCGCTGGCCGTGACGGTCGCCGACTGCACCCCGGTATTCGTGGCCCACCCGCGCGGCGCGGTCGCGGCGCTGCACGCCGGGTGGCGGGGCACGGCGGCGCGGATCCTGGATGCCGGTTTCGACGCGCTCGCCGCGATGGGGTATCCGGCCGATGAGTGCGTGGTGCATCTGGGCCCGTCGATTTGCGGTGCGTGCTACGAAGTGGGCCCCGAGGTGTTGAGCGCGGTGTACGGAATTCCGGCGGCCGGAAAAGGGCTGCTGGATGTTCGCGAGGTGCTGCACGAGCAAGCCTGGCGGCGGGGCGTCAACCAGATTTCTGCCAGTCCCGCCTGCACCCGATGCCACGCCGACCGCTTCTTCAGCCACCGCGGCGGAGATCCGGGTCGGCAGTTAGGCGTCATTGCGCTCCAGTCATCTTGACCTTGTAGGGGGTGGGGCGTAGCTTGACAGTCTACGTAGTAACTCCTTCGTGACTTTCGCCCGCCTAGCGCGGGTGGGTGAAGTGTGGGGATGGTCCCCACACTTTTTTGTTCTTCGGTGTTTGGTTTTTTTCTGGTTCTTACTGGAGATGTGCAGGTGGGCGAGATAGTCGAACCCATTGTCGCACAAGAGCTTGACACGCTTGGTTTCGATTTGGTGGAGCTGCGGCGCGGGGGCTCACGCTCCCGTCCCGTGCTCGAGATCCGGATCGACCGGCGCGACGGCACGAAGGTGACGATCGAAGACTGTGCCAAGGCGTCCCGCGCTGTTGAAGCGCGACTGGAAGCCCAGGCGTTGGTCGGAGAGCAGTATGTATTGGAAGTTTCTTCGCCGGGCGCAGACCGGCCGTTGAAAACCGCTGCAGATTGGCGCCGATTCGTCGGACGCCGGGCAACGGTAACGAGCGGCGCGCTGGCGGGGGGTAAACAGGAAGTCGAGATCCTTGCGCTGGATGGCGAGGAAGGCGCCGAAGTCGCGCTGGTGCGTGATCCGAAGGGGCGGGAGTTCCAACTCCCGCTCGTCGACGTCACCCAAGCGCGATTGGCGTTTCACTGGAAACGATAGGGGAGACGGATGGCCGGATCAGCGGAAATTCTCGCAGCATTCCGTGAACTGTCGAATCTGAAGCAGATCACGCGCGAGGAGCTGCACGGGCTTCTCCAGGACGGCATCCATGCCGCTCTGGCTAAGAAGCACGGGGCCAACGTGCAGGCAGAAGTCGAGATCAACGAGGAAAAGGGCGCTATCCGCATCGTGCTGCTCAAGACGGTGGTGGAAGAAGTGACCGATGCCGCTCGTGAGGTCCCGCTTGAAGAGGCGCGGTTCATGGACCCCGAGTTCCAGATCGGGGACGTGATGGAAATCGAGGTCGACTTCAATGAATTCGGCCGCACCGCCGTGCAAGCCGCGAAGCAGCGCATCGTGCAGCGCGTGCGCGAAGGCGAGCGCACGCGTATCCGCGACGAATTCGCCGGCCGCGTCGGAGATCTCCTCTCCGGTGAAGTGCAACAGATCGAGCGTGGCAAGCTGGTCGTCATGCTCAACAAGTTTCGCGAAGCGGAAGCGATCATTCCGTATCGCGAGCAGAACCATCGCGAGCACTACCATCAGGGTGAGCCCGTCCGAGCGGTCCTCAAGCGAGTCGAAGACACGCCAAAGGGTCCGCGTCTGATTCTGAGCCGCTCCGATGCGCTGTTCGTGCAGGCGCTGTTCAAGCTCGAGGTGCCCGAGATTCAGCAGGGCATCGTGGAAATCAAGGCGGCCGCACGTGAAGTCGGCAGCCGTACCAAGATTGCCGTCACGTCCCGTGATGACGCAGTCGATCCGGTCGGCGCCTGCGTCGGCCTCAAGGGATCGCGCGTGCAGGCGGTCGTGAACGAACTGGGCGGCGAGCGCATCGACATTGTGCCCTGGTCGCCCGATCCGGAACGCTTTGCCAAGCTGGCGCTCGCACCGGCTCGCGTCGCGCGCGTGTTCAGTGACGCGATGTCCCGCACCATTCAGGCCGTCGTCGACGAAGACCAGCTCTCGCTGGCGATCGGTCGCAATGGCCAGAACGTGCGGCTCGCGTCCGAGCTGACGGGATGGAAGATCGATCTGTATTCGAGCCGTGAGTGGATGGAGAAGGGAGGAGAAGCGCCTCTCTTCGCGCCGCTGCCCGAGGAAGAAGAAGCAGATGTGCCGTTGAACGAGATCGAAGGGCTCGAAATCGGAACCGTCGCCGTATTGGCGGAAGCCGGTCTTCGTACCCTCAACGACATTCTCGATCTCGATCGCGATGATCTCCTGCGTTTGCCCGGTATCGCTCCCGAAGAAGCCGATCGGATCATGGCTATCATCGACGAGCTCACCACGGAAGACGAAGGCGAAACTGGGAGTTCTAGCGAGTGAGTGATGAACCCCGCGACGTGCCGACGCTCGATGATGCCGTGCGCCGAAAGGTGCTCGGGCTGATCGGGCTCGGCGCGCGCGGTCGGCTCATCGTGGTCGGCGCCGAGCGCGTCGCCATTGAAGCGGGGAAAGGCAAAGTGGTGCTGGCGGTGGTCGCGAGCGATGTCTCGCGCCATTCGCTGGAGAAGGTCGTGCCGGTCCTTCGGGCCCGTCGCATCGAAACGTTGGAGTGGCCGAGTGCGGCCGAGCTGGGCGGTGCTGTCGGGCGGGATACGACAGCGGCGATCGGGATTGTAGATCAAGCGCTGGCGCGCGGTATCCGTAGCGCCGTGGCCGGGGCAACCCCGGCAGGCGACGCGACGCGCGTTTCGCGTTAGGAGGACGGGTTGAGCAAGCTTCGTGTGCATGACATGGCGGGTGAGTTCGGTATCTCGGCTGACGAGGTTATCGCGCTGCTGCGCCAGATGGACGTTCCAGTTCGCAGCCATTTGTCGCTGCTGACCGATGATCAGGTTTCCCGTATTCGCGCCCGATGGGAGCGCGAAAAGCGCGTGCGCGCCGAAAAGGCGCAGCCCGCACCGGCCGCCGCTCCGCGGCGCCGTCGCACGGGAGCCGCCGCTGCACCCGATGCTCCGGTCCCGGTCGTCGAGGCGGAAGCGCCCGCACCGGCGGTTCGTCGTCGTCGCGCGGCCGAGGTCGACGCCCATGCGGGTGACGTCCACGCCGGTGAAGGCCAGCATGCGGACACGCCTGCTGTCGAGGCGCATGCCGAAGAGACGCATCCGGTGGAGGCCAAGGTCGAGGCCCCCCAGCCGGCCGCGGCTGCTGTCGCGCCCGTTGAACAGGCCCCCGTCGAACCGGCGCCGGAAGTCCGCGCTGACATCGAACACGTGTCGGTCGAACGCGCCGCCGAGCTCAAGGCCGCTGCGGCCGCCGAGCCCGAGCCCGTGCGCGCGGAGCCGCCCGTCGTTGAAGCGCCGCCTGCGGCTAGGCCGAAGCCCAAGCCGGTCGCCTTCGAGCGGAAGGACACGGCGCCGGCCGAGCGGCCCGCGCCGGCATCGACGCCGCGACCGGTGGTCGAGCGTCCCGCCGTCGTCGCACCGCCCGCCGCGCCGGCAGCCCCGGTTGCGGCGCCGCCGTCGGCCGCGACGCCCGTCGCGACGCCCGTCGCGACGCCCGTCGCTTCCGACGCGCCGGCCGTTCCGTCGGCTCCGTTGCCGGCCGATCGTCCGCGTCCGCGTCCCGTCGTGCCCGGCGCTCCGCGCCCGGGCCGCATGGGCGGTTCGCCGAATTTTGGTGGTGCTCGTCCGATCGCGTCCGCCGCTCCTGGTGGTGGACTGGGTCAGGGACAGCGCCGTGATGACCGTCGCCCCGGCGGCCCGCAGGGCGGTCAGGGTGGCCAACAAGGCAACGGCCCGGGAAATCCGCCGAGTCAGGGCACGGGCATAGCCGCCAGCGCGCAGAGCCAGCAGCGCCGTGGAAAGAAGGGCAAGCGCGGAGCGGTCGATCAGGAAGCCGTGTCGGCCAACATCACGAAGACGATGACCGCCATGCGAGGCGCGGCAACGCGCGGTCGTGGTGGACGTCGCTTCGGCGCCGATATGCGGGCGGAGATGGAAGAGCAGCGCGTCGCCGCGGTGGAGAAGGAACGCAAAACGGTCCGAGTGAACGAGTTCATCACGGTGTCCGAACTCGCGAAGATCCTCGGCGTGTCCGCCACACAGATCGTCGGCTTCGCGTTCAAGACGCTTGGCCTCATGGTCACGATCAATCAGCGTCTCGACTTCGACCAGATCGAGCTGATCGCCGGTGAGTTCGGCTTCCAGGCCGTCAAGGAAAGCGATTACGCTGCCGATCTGCAGGAAGAGAAGATCGTGGACGCGCCGGAAGATCTGCGGTCGCGCCCGCCCGTCGTCACCATCATGGGTCACGTCGACCATGGTAAGACGTCGTTGCTCGACTACATCCGGAAGGCCAACGTGGTCGCTGGCGAAGCCGGCGGCATCACGCAGCACATCGGTGCCTATCACGTGGAGGTCGCCAACAAGCGCACCATCACGTTCCTCGACACCCCGGGTCACGAAGCGTTTACCGCCATGCGTGCCCGCGGTGCCCAGGTCACGGACATCGTCGTCATCGTCATCGCGGCCGACGACCAGGTCATGCCGCAAACCGTCGAAGCGATCTCGCATGCGAAGAGCGCCGGCGTCCCGATCATCATTGCCATCAACAAGGTCGATCTTCCCACGGCGCAGATCGCCAAGGTGAAGCAGGACCTGCTGCAGCACGAAGTCGTGCTCGAAGAGTTCGGCGGAACGGTGCTGCACTCCGAGATCTCGGCCAAGAAGGGAACTGGCGTCGACGAATTGCTCGATCAGATCCTGCTGCAGGCCGACATTCTCGAACTCAAAGCCAATCCGACGCGTCGTGCGGTCGGGTCGGTGGTCGAAGCGCAGCTCGACCAGGGCAAGGGACCGGTCGCGACCGTCCTCGTACAGAACGGCACGCTCAAGGTCGGCGACGATTACATCTGCGGCATCTACTCCGGTCGCGTGCGCGCCATGCTCGACGAGCGTGGCAAGCCCGTGAAGTCGGCGGGTCCCGCGATCCCGGTACAGATTCTGGGGCTCAGTGGTGTGCCGATGGCTGGCGACCAGCTGCTCGTGGTCGAGGACGCCTCCGAGGCGCGCGATATCGCGCAGCGTCGTGAACGTCTCGATCGTGAAGCGAAGAGCCGCCGCAGCACGCGTGGATTGGTGTCGCTCGAAGACTTTATGTCGCAGACCAGCGCGGGCCAGAAGCGTTCGTTGCGATTGGTCATCAAGGCCGACCAGGGTGGTCCGGCGGAAGCGCTGGCCGACGCCCTCGGTCAGCTCTCCAACCCCGAAGTGCAGGTGGAAATCCTGCACCGCGGTGTCGGTGCGATCGCCGAAACGGACATCCTGCTCGCGAAGGCGTCGGGAGCCATCATCATCGGCTTCCACGTCCGCCCGGACAACAACGCCCGCGCGGCAGCCGAGCGCGAAGGCGTGGATATCAAGCTCTATCGCATCATCTACGAGGCCGTGGCCGACGTGAAGGCCGCCCTCGAAGGCATGCTGCGACCGGAGTCGCGCGAAGTGGTGTACGGCGAAGCCGAGGTGCGCGAGACGTTCAAGGTCGCGCGGATCGGGACGATCGCCGGTTGCATCGTGCGCTCGGGCAACATGAACCGGAAGGGACGTATGCGCGTCATCCGGGACGGCGTCGAGATCTACGACGGCGGCATCGCGTCACTGCGTCGCTTCAAGGACGATGTGAACGAGGTGAAGGAAGGCTACGAGTGCGGTATCGGCATCGAGAACTTCAACGACGTCAAGATCGGCGACGTCTTCGAATGCTACCGCACGGAAGAAGTGGCTCGTACTCTCGACCAGGCTGCAAAGTCCTGAGGAGGCAGTATGGGCGAACCGCGGCGACCTGACCGCGTTGCCGAATCGATTCGCGAACAAGTGGCGACCTTCCTCGCAGAAGGCGCCAAGGACCCGCGAATTCGTGGCTTCGTCACCGTGACAGCGGTGGAGATGACACGCGACCTTCGGCACGCGAACGTGTTCGTGAGCGTGATGGGAGACGAGGCGGCCATCAAGGCCACCTTCGAAGGACTCGGCAGCGTCGCGTCGCACCTGCGTTCCATGCTGGGCAAGACGCTCCGCTTGCGGAACGCGCCGGAGATTCATTTCAAGGCTGACGAAAGCATTGCGCATGCATCGCGCATCGAACAGCTCTTGGCGCAGATCCGCACCGATCGCGATGCCGTCGCCGCTGAGGCTGTCGAAGTCGAAGCCGAGGAAGCAGACGGTAACGCTGACTCGGCGGCCGGGGATGACACGCGCCCGCCCGACTCGTTGCAGTCGAACCAATGACCACGACCCGCTCGGCGTGATGGTGCGCTGACGCGGGCGTGGGCGCGATGACATGATTACGTCAGGACTGCTGTACGTCGACAAGCCGGCGGGGATGACCTCGCACGATGTCGTCAGTGTCGTGCGGCGCGCGGCCCGCTCCAAGCGGGTCGGGCACGCCGGCACGCTCGACCCGTTCGCGACGGGATTGCTGGTGCTGGCGGTCAATTCCGCCACGCGCCTGCTGCCATACGTCGTCGGCGAACCCAAGGTGTACGACGCGGTGATTCGATTCGGACAGGAAACGGACACCGACGATCGCACCGGTGAGGTCACCCGGGAAGCGAGTGCGCCCTCCGCAGAAGTCCTCGCTGATTTCGCGGCCGCGCCGCTCTGCGAGGCGATCGCCGCACTCACCGGACACCTGGCGCAAGTCCCGCCCGCGTTCTCCGCGAAGCACGTCAACGGTGAACGGGCCTACGCCATCGCACGACGTGGAGACGTAGTCGACCTTCCGCCCGTCGATGTGCACGTCTGGGGGTGGGGGTGGCTGGCGAGTACGACCGACTCGCTCACCGTGCGAATCACCTGTGGCGGCGGCACCTATATTCGCGCGCTCGCTCGTGATCTCGGGCGTGCGCTCGGGAGTGCGGCGCATTGTGAAGTGCTTCGGCGCGTGGCCAGTGGAGCCGCGCACGTGTCGGATGCCACGACGCTCGAGCAGCTCGAGCCGGGAAGTATTCTCGATGGCCGCGTGTTGTTGCGTTCACCGTTGTCGACCCTCGGCGCGATCGCGCATGAGCCGCTCGACGAGGCGGGCGTGGCCGCGCTTCGCGTGGGCCGTCGGATTCCAGCGACGCTGCCGGGCGATCGCGGCGCGCTGCTGTGGAATGACGCGGTGGTCGCCATGGCCGAGCGTGTGTCTGGAGACTGGTGGCAACCGCGTGTCGTCATGCTCGCTGATGAGGCGTCAGCATGAACTCGGTCTGGTCCGATCCCGTCGGCCTACCGATCGGCGAGTCTGGCGCCGTCATTACCGTCGGCACGTTCGACGGAGTGCATCGCGGGCATCACGATGTGCTGGCACGCCTTGCCGCCTTGGCGGCCGAGACCGACCGACCCAGCGTCGTGGTCACCTTTGAGCCGCACCCGCTCGAGGTGGTTCGCCCGTCAGCTGCTCCGCCGTTGCTCACGCTGCATGACGAAAAGCTGGAGATGTTCGCGCAGTCCGGCGTGTCGTACGTCGCCGTGCTCCCCTTCACGCCCACGCTGGCGTCGTATGAAGCGGAGCAATTCGTCGATGCCGTGCTGCGCGAGCGGTTTCGCGTCGCCGAACTGCTGGTCGGACACGATCACGGATTCGGACGCGGCCGCCTTGGCGACATCGACGTACTCCGTGCCCTCGGCGTGTCGCGCGGGTTCGGTGTGACCGTGTTGCCGCCGGTGCACGCCGCGGACGGCCAGGCGATTTCATCCACCGCTATCCGGTCGGCCATTCTGCAGGGGGATCTGTTGACGGCGGCGGCCGGACTCGGGCGCCCGTACAGTATCGCCGGCACCGTCATTCGGGGCGACCAGCGCGGCCGCTTGATCGGCTACCCGACGCTCAACTTGCAGCCGCCGCCGGCCCGGAAGCTGCTCCCCCCGGACGGCGTGTACGCGGTGCGGGTCCAGACGCCGCAGGGGCCGTTCGGCGGCATGCTCAACCTCGGGCCTCGGCCGACCTTCGGGGATGCCTCGCGGCGCGTCGAGACGCATGTCTTCGATGCGGCGCACGACTGGTATGGCGCGCCCATCCGCCTTGACCTGATCGCACGCCTCCGGGACACCCGGCCCTTCGAGGGTATCGACTCGCTCCGCGCGCAACTCGCCCTCGATGAGGTCGCCGCGCGCGAGACTCTGCAGGGACTGGCTACCGCCACGACGTCTGGACCCCTAAGTTAAGAGGCTAGGCGCATTTTGCGCCGTTTCTCGCGTCTCTCTCCCCGACGCGCTGACATTACCTCTGGCCACCGGCATCGATGGCGAACCTGAAGTACCGCATCCTGCTCATCGTGGGACTCTTCGCGGCCTCCGCGTGGGCCCTCTTCCCGCGCACCGTTGTCGAACGGGTGAAGCGCGATGGCGTTTTCGTCTACGACACGGTGCGTCGCGTGCCGCTCAAGCGAGGTCTCGACCTCCAGGGCGGTATGCACCTGACGCTCGAGGTCGACGAGTCCAAGCAGGCGGTCGCCAACAAGTCCGAGGCGCTCGATCGTGCACTCAAAGTGGTGCGCCAGCGCATCGACGAGTTCGGCGTGTCCGAGCCCGTCGTGCAGAAGGCCGGCACTGAGCGCATCATCGTGGAACTCCCCGGCATCGACGACGCCGAACGCGCGCAGGACGTCGTGCAGAAGTCGGCATTCCTCGAGTTCCAGATTACCGACAAGACGCAGGCGTTCGAGAAGGTGATGCCGCGCTTCGACGAGATCGCCAAGAGTGCGGGCCTCTCCGCCGCGTCGGAAGCGAAGGCGTCGGGCGACACCACCAAGAAGGTCGGTGTCACGTCGCTGCTCACGCAGAAGTCGGATTCGGCCAAGGACTCGACGGGTAAGGCCGTCGCCACGACGGGTACCGATTCCGGCGCCACGACCCCCGCGGCAGTTGCGGGCGGTCTCTTCAGCACCAACGTGCAGGCCGGTCAGATTCCGGGTCAGTACATCGTGCCGGAAGCGTCGTACGCCGCCATCGAGCGGGCGCTCGCATTGCCGGCCATCCAGGGTGCCATGCCCCCCGGTAAGGTCATGCGCTGGGGCGTCGATTCGCTGGTGTCCGGTACGCAGCGATTCTTTGCGTTGTATGTGCTCGACTCGCGTCCGATCATCACGGGTGAAGTGCTCACCGACGCGCGTCCGTCCACCGATCCGGTGGAAGGCAACGTCGTGCAGTTCACGCTCAACAACGAAGGCGCGCGTCGCTTCAAGGTCGAGACCGGCAAGCATGTGAAGGACAACATGGCGATCGTGCTCGACCAGCGTGTGGTCACGGCGCCGGTGCTGAATAGCGCGATCGGACGGAATGGACAGATCACGCTGGGTGGTGGCACGCTGCAGGCCGCGCAGGACCTCGCGCTTGTGCTGCGCGCCGGCGCGCTGCCGGTGCCGCTCAAGGTGGCCGAAGTCCGCAGCATTGGTGCCAGTCTCGGCGCGGACTCGATCAACAAGGGTGCGCTGTCGCTCGCCGTCGCCTTCCTGTTGATCGTCGTCATCCTGATCGGCTACTACCGTTTCTCCGGCATGCTCGCCGTGGCCGCGCTGGTGTTGTACCTCGTGTACACGCTCGCCGTGCTGGCCGGCTTTCACGCCGTGCTCACGCTGCCTGGCCTTGCCGGCTTCGTGCTCTCCATCGGTATCGCCGTCGACGCCAACGTGCTGATTTTCGAGCGCATTCGCGAAGAGCTCGATCATGGCAAGTCGAACCGACTCGCCATCGACGAAGGCTTCCGTCATGCGCTCAGCGCGATCGTCGACACGTCGGCGACCACGATTCTGTCGGGTATGGTGCTGTATCAGTACGGCACCGGACCCGTGCGCGGCTTTGCCGTCACGCTCATCGCAGGCCTCGTGGCCTCGCTGTTCACGGCGATCTTCGTGAGCAAGACCTTCTTCATGATCTGGCTCAGCCGCACCCGCGGCAACCAGACGTTGAGCATCTGAGGACGCCATGCTGCGAATCTTCCACAACACCAAGTTCGAGTTCGTCAAGCATTGGCGCATTGCTGCCGGCCTGACGATCGCGTTCATCGTAGCGGGACTGGTCACCTTCGGCATCACCGGCGGCGTGAACTACGGCATCGAGTTCACGGGCGGTACGCTCATGCAGGTGCAGTTCAAGCAGGCGCCTGATGTCGCCGTCGTGCGCAGTACGCTCGACAAGGCCGGCATTACCGGCAGTGAGATCCAGCAGTACGGCACGGCCACGGAGTACACCATCCGTGCCCGCGACGAGAAGCAGGTCGAAGCGCAGGCCGCCGGCGCCGAGGGCATCTCCAAGTCGATCGCGTCCGCGCTCGAGCGGCAGTTCGGTACCGGGAACGTGACCATCGTGCGCACCGAGGCGGTCGGACCGAAGGTCGGTAGCGAACTGCGCTCCGGTGCGTTCACGGCCATGATCATCGCATCGCTCTTCACGCTCATCTACCTCGCCATTCGGTTCGATTGGCGTTTCGGTGCCGCTGCCGTGTTGTCCACGGCGCACGATATCCTGGTGACGTTCGCGTTCATCAAGATGTTCAACATCGAAGTCTCGCTGACCGTGGTGGCGGCGATTCTGACCCTGCTCGGGTACTCGGCCAACGACACGATCATCATCTTCGATCGTGTGCGTGAGGACCTGAAGAAGCGCGCCAAGGGCGAGTCGTTGGCGAAAGTGCTCGATCGGGCGATCAACGAGACATTGCCGCGCTCCATCATGACGCACGCCACGACGTTGGCCTCCACGTTGGCGTTGCTCTTTATCGCCGGCGAAGTCATTCGACCGTTTGCCATGGTGATGGCGTTCGGTGTGTTCGTCGCCACGTTCTCGTCGATCTATGTCGCCGGTCCGTTGCTCCTCTGGATCGAGTCGAAGTATCCGCGTACGGCGTCCGACTCCACGAGCCGGGCCGTCAACGCCGGTAACGACAACTCGGGCGATAACCGTCCGCGGAAGTCGGAGCGCCTCGCCACCAGGTAACCCTCGTGGCCGTCTTCTCTGACAGTCATGTGCATCTGGCCGATCCCGCGTTCGCTGATGAAGCGGACGCGGTGATCCAGCGGGCCCGCGCAGAAGGTGCGCGGGCCCTTGTCTGTATTGGCGAGTCGGCGGCCACGGCGCGTCGCGCCCGGCGATTGGCCGAAGCGCATGCGGGCTTCGTGTTCTTCACCGCTGGTGTGCATCCACATGACGCCGCCGGGTGGGATGACGTGTCCGATGCGCAGGCTATTCGTGACGCCGTCGCGCACGGCGCGGTGGCCGTTGGGGAGTGCGGGTTGGACACGCACTACGATCACTCCCCTCGTGACCGACAGCGATACGCCCTCGACGCCCAGCTCGCGCTCGCCGAGGAGTTGCACAAGCCGATCGTGTTGCACACGCGGGAAGCGGAAGCGGACACCGCGGAGTTTCTGACGCGGGCCGGTGCCGCGCGGGTACGGGGCGTGCTCCACTGCTACACCGGTTCGGCGGCGCTTGCTGAGGCCGCCCTTTCGGTCGGGTGGTTCGTTTCGTTCAGTGGCATCATCACGTTCAAGAGCTGGACCGACGACGCCCTGCTGCGACTGGTGCCGGACGACCGACTGCTCGTGGAATCAGACGCGCCGTATCTTGCACCGGTGCCACACCGCGGAAAGCGCAATGAATCGGCGTTCGTGTCGCTGACGTTGGCCCGATTGGCCAGCGTGCGCGGACAGGATGTCGACGAACTCGGCTGGCAAACGCTGCGCAACACAAAAGAGCTGTTCGACCTGCCGGATGCCGTATTGGCTGCTATGCCCACGACGCTCTCGTCAACGCATTCCTGATCACCCTCCAGCGCATCACTGACATGTCCATCGAGACGCTGCACACCGACCACGCACCGAAAGCGATCGGCCCGTACGCACAGGCGGTTCGCGCCAATGGTTTCCTGTTTACTGCCGGTCAGATCCCGCTCGATCCGGTTTCCATGGAGATTGAAACCGGTGATGTGACCGCGCAGACCGAGCGCGTGCTCTCGAATCTGACCGCCGTGTTGAACGAAGCCGGCGTCACCTGGAACGACGTGGTGAAGACCACCGTCTTCCTGAAGTCCATGGACGATTTCACCGCGATGAATACGGTCTACGCGCGCGTGCTCGGAGACGCCCGTCCGGCGCGCTCCACGGTGGCGGTGGCGGGGCTTCCCCGAAACGTGAGCGTCGAGATCGAACTCGTCGCGGCTCTCCCCACGCCCTGAGGAGTATCAGAGACATGCTTCGCCTGATCCCGCGTGCGCTGTTGGTGGTGGCTCTGGTGGCGCCTGTGGGCGTCCCCTTGGCGGCGCAGCAGCGCGATTCGGTGACAGCGAAGCCTGTGCCTGCACCGATCATCAAGCCGGCGGCCACGGTCGCCCCGCTCACGCAGCGCGGCCGATTCACCCCTCCGCTCACACCGAAGCGGGCGTTCCTCTATTCCGCGTTGTTGCCCGGCTTCGGTCAGTCGCGCCTCGATCGCGGAACGTCCGGGGCACTCTTCGCGAGTATCGAACTCGCGGCGTTTGTGATGATGCGCCGGAGCCAGATGGATCTGCGTGAAGCGCGTCGCTACCAGATTGACACCTTGCCCGATCAGTACGTGGTCTCTGGCGATTCGGTCGTGAAGAACGGTGTCTTCACCAACGGGTTCACCCGTGATCTGGTGAGAACACGACGCCTGCATGTTGAAGATTGGATCGCCGTCGTCGCCTTCAATCATCTCTTCGCCGGCGCGGATGCGTTCGTCTCGGCGCAGCTCTGGGATGTGCCGATTGAGCTGTCGGCGTACCCGGGCCCGTCGGGCGCCGTGTTCGCCGCCACCATTCGCTTCTGAGCATCATGCACGCATCACGAGGGGCGTCGATCGGGATGTTCGATTCGGGCCTTGGTGGTCTCACCGTCGCCAACGCCCTCATGCGGCGGCTGCCGTCGGAATCGCTGCTCTATTTCGGCGACACGGCGCGTGTCCCGTACGGTCCCAAGAGTCCCGAGACCGTGCGACGCTATGCCCTGCAAATCGGAGAATGGCTGGTTGAGCAAGGCGTGAAGTGCATCGTGGTGGCCTGCAACACCGCGACGGCGCACGCGCTCGATCTGCTGCAGGCGACTTTGCCTCTTCCGGTAATCGGCGTAGTGGATCCGGGCGCACGCGCCGCCGTGCGGGCAAGCCGCGTCGGACCGATCGGCGTGATCGGCACGAGTGGCACCATCGCCTCGGGCGCGTATACCAAGGCGATCGAGGCGCAATCGGCGAATGCACGGGTGTTGTCGGCCGCCTGTCCGCTCTTCGTACCGCTTGTCGAAGAAGGTTTGGTCGACCACCAGGCGACCAGACTCATTGCCCACGACTACCTGGCGCCGATGCGCGAGGCACAGGTCGACACCTTGGTCCTCGGGTGTACGCACTACCCGCTGTTATCCTCAGTCATCGCTGCCGAGATGGGGCAGGGCGTGCAGTTGATCGACAGCGCCGAGGAGACGGCGGCGGAGCTCGAGCAGATGCTCACCGAACGCGAGCTGTTGCTCGATCGGGATGATCAACGCGGCAAGGAACCGATCCACCGCTTCGTGGCCTCAGACGCGCCGCAGCATTTCCTCGCGCTCGGCGGTCGATTCCTCGATGTGCCGCTCACCGCTGTGGAGTACCACGTCTTCACCTGAGTCCCGCCACGCGCGCAACGAGATCCGATCGTTCTCGATCAGCAGATACTGTTGATCGAGATACCACGCGCCGGCGTTGGCATACCATCCGCCGCCTGCGCGACGCAACATCGGCACGTGCGAGTGGCCGTGGATCACGAGGTTCGGCCCGTCGACGGCGGACAGCGAACGCGTTCCCACCGCCAGCAGCCCTCGCCCTTCGTCGCCCGCGCGCCGCGTGCGGCTGGTATGCGACGAGGCGAGCGCAACACGCGATGCCAGATTGGGATGCAACATGCCGAAGGCCCGGATCGCCAACGGATGCCGAAGGACCCGTCGGAGGCGGCGGTACGGCGCGTCCTCCACCTCGCGAAGACCGTCCCCGTGGACGAGCTCGGCCCGCCATGGCCCGATCGTCCCGGTCCAAGGGTGCAGGGTGTACTGCGCACCCGTTTCGGCCATGAGCTCGTCGCCGCCCCAGCAATCATGATTTCCGCCGATCCATAACACCGGAATTCCGGCGTCGTGCAGATCGGCCAGCGCCGCCAGCACCCGGAATCCCGTGCGAGGCATCGCGTGGCGCCAGGCGAACCAGAAATCGAACAGGTCGCCCATGATCACCAGCGAGCGGGCGCGCGACGGCAGGTCGCGCAGCAACCGCAGCAAGGCACGCTCAGCGTCCTTCGAAGCGACGCCGAGGTGTGCGTCGCCGAGAACCAGTGTCGGAGTGTTGAGCACGATGGCAGTCTAACCGTTCCGGGACGGACCCACAAACGCACGGGACCGCCGCCTGCCGGCGGCGCTTGGCCTCGGCGCTTGGCGGCCGCGCAGGGCAGGGACATCTTCCACCTTCCCTCCTTCGCCGGCGTGCGCCGGTGTCCCCAATGGTTGCCATGGTGTCCGAAACGATTTCCGAACTGCGCGTGCGATACGCGGAAACCGACCAGATGGGCGTCGTGTATCACGCCAACTATCTGGTCTGGTGCGAACTTGGTCGTACTGACTTCATACGCGCACTGGGAAAGTCGTACGCTGAACTCGAACGCGAAGGCGTGCTGCTGGCCGTCTCCGACGTAACCATGCGCTTTCACGCGTCGGCCAGGTATGACGATCCGATCCGCGTGCACACGCGACTCACGTCGGCGGGTTCGCGCGGGCTCGCCTTCGCGTATCGCGTCATGCGTGCTGACACGGAGACCCTGCTGGTCTCCGCGACCACCGCGCTGGTCTCCATCGACAAGACCGGTCGCTTGGCGGCCATGCCGCGTGACGTTCGCGCCGTGCTCGAGGCGGCGGTGATGCCGGTTGACGATGCGCGGTAATCGCGCCCTCGATCGGCGAGGGTTGATCGCCCTCATCGTCGGCGTCGGCATGACGACCGCCGGATGTGCGAGCACCAACGCGAGTGGCCGTACCGGTATCGGCGCGCGTACCGCGCGCATGACCGCGCTCGACGTGCGACACGATGCGCGACTCATGGCGATGCTCGACGTCCGTCGGGCCGACACGCTGCTCGTCGATACGTTGTTGGTCGACGCCGATCCCGATCGCCGCGCCCGCACGGCCCTCGCGATCGGCCAGCTGCGCATACGTGCGCGATTCCCGCAACTGCGTCGATTGCTCACCGATGGCGACACGGCGATCGCCGCCAACGCGGCCTATGCACTCGGCGTGGCGAAGGATACGCAAGCCGTCGCGGCGCTCGCGCGCGCGATCGGAGGGGCGCCGGATCCCGTGGCGCGAGAAGCCGCGTGGGCGTTGGGCGAGATCGGCGAACCGTCACGCACGGTGTTGTCCGTTGCGTTGGGCGATGGACTCGCCGCGCCGCTGCGTGCAAGCTCCGCGTCGTTACGCCACGCCTCCGTGCGCGCGGCGCTGGTCCTCGCCACGGTGAAGCTGCGTCCTGCGCCAATCGCGCTCGTCGTGCCGTGGCTGGCCGATTCGTCGGCGCAGGTGGTGCGTTCCGCATCGTACGTCATTGGACGACTGCGGGCGCCGGCCGGTGTGCGCGCGCTGCTCGCGGTGCGCGGTCATGCCGATGATGAAGTCCGGCAGTCTGTCGCACGCGCACTGACGCGGACGACGGTGGGCGATTCGCTCGCCGTGCCGGCGCGCGAGGCGTTGAACGCGTTCCTGCAGGATGCCGATTGGCGCGTGCGCGCGAATGCAGCCGGAAGCGTGTCGACGTTCGGCGCATCGGCCCTCGAGGCCGTACAGATCGGGCTGGCCGACTCGGTCGCCAACGTGCGCATCGTGGCGACCGACTCGCTGTCCGTCGTCTTCGGCCGCGATACCGTGAAATGGCGTCACGCGTGGGAGCGCGACACGCTGCTCGCCGTGCGTCGGTTGATGCTGGCCCATGTGCGTCGGGTCGGGCTGCCGATCTTCGATGCCGAGGTCTCGACGTGGGCGCAGCGCAGCGATTGGCGATATCGCATGGCGGCGCTCGAGCATCGCGCCCGCACCGCAGAAATGGATCGGGTGATCGCGGCGGAGGCGTTCAGTGCCGATGCCGATCCCCGTGTGCGCAGCGCTGCGCTGCAGCGGATCGCGAACATTGTCGATACCAGCTTGGCCGCACGCGTTCGCGTCCTGGCTGAGCGCGCCAGTACGGACCGTGATTCGATCGTCCGTGTCCTGGGCCAGCGACTCCTCGCACCGCGGGATACGGCGACACGCGCGGCCAGACGGGCCGCGCCGGATTCGCTCGTCGCGCGCCCGCTGGCGGAGTACGAGCGACTCGTCCGCCAGTGGGGGGCGGCCGGCAGCCGTCAGCCCGTGGCGGTGATCGAAACGGATTACGGCGTCGTCACGTTGCAACTCTTCGGACGCGAAGCGCCGTTGATCGTCGAAGCGTTCGTCCGGTTGGCGAAGGAGGGGTACTACCGGAACACCGTCTTTCATCGCGTGGTACCCAACTTCGTGGTGCAGGATGGCGACGCCCGCGGCGACGGCACGGGCGGACCGGGATTCTCGCTGCGCGAAAGCTTCTCCCGGCAGCGTCACGAGCGCGGCTGCCTTGGGCTCGCGACGTCGGGGCCCGATACCGGCGGAAGTCAGTATTACCTCTGCCACTCCACTCAGCCGCATCTCGACGGCGCCTACACCGTGTTCGGAACGGTGCTCTCCGGATTCGACGTCATGGATCGCATCGTGCAAGGTGATCGCATGGTGCGCATCCGCATTCAGTGATCCGCCCCACGCTTCGACTCGACGAATTCATGGCCGAACGAGCCCGTTCCGCGCGTTACTCCAGGACCGCGACTGCGGTAATCGCCCTCGCCTCGGCGTTGCTCGTCGCGTGTGCTCCCGCGGCACGTCCCCTCGCGGGCTCGCCGACGCGGGCCATGCTGCCCCCGACGAACATGGCGGCCGGGTCCCAGATTCTCCGCTTCACGTGGACCTACAAAGACGAGACGTTCGAAGCCAATGGCGACGGCGCCGTTCGCGCGCAGGCGCCGGATCGGGCCCGTCTCGACTTCTTCCTCAAGAATGGGATGGCCGGCGGATACGCGATCCTGCTCGGCGATTCGTTGTTCGTTCCCGGTGTCGATCTGGTGAAGCGCCTCCTGCCGCCGGTGCCGCTGCTGTGGTCCAGCCTTGGGCGCCTCGCGCTGCCGCCCACGCCGGACACGACTGCCCGCATCGACGGCGACACGCTGCGCGCTGACCTCGGCGTGTTGCGGGGGCGTGATGCCTCCGGGGCTGATGGTCGGGCCTGGCGGCTCGCGTTCGGTGGTACCGCGCTGGCGCGGGTCGAACGCATTGAAGACGGCAAGGTCATCGAATGGATGTCGCGTCGGCGCGGAGCCAACGGACAGTGGCAACTGCAGTATGTTCATGAGCGAGGCAAGCGGCGTCTGGCCATTGCCGTGACCGATACCACGACTGTCGAGGGATTCGATGACGCCATCTGGCGCCGTCCGTAGGATCGCACGCGCCGCGCGGGGCAGCTTCGCTCTCGTGCTGACAGCGTCGTTGTTGGCAGGCTGCTACGGATTTTCGGGCGGTGGCGGACTCCCGAAGCAGCTGAAGACCGTGGCGATCGAGCCGTTCGACAATCAGACAGCGGTGCCCGAGCTGCAGCGCGAAGTGTTCGAGCAGCTCCGCACGGCGCTGCGCGATCGACTCAACCTGCGCGAGGCGCCAGTGGCACGAGCTGACGTCGTGGTGCGCGGCACACTGGTGAAATACGACGTCGACTTGCCGGCTGGTGTCAGTGCCGACGGCCGGCAGACGACGTCGACCCGCCGACGGCTGATCATCGTGCTCGATGTCGAGATCATCGATCAGACCACCGGCCGTACGCTCCTCACCAAGAAGGGACTGCAGCGCGAAGGACAGTACGCGGAAGGTGGTGAGGCCGCCGGACGCAAGAACGCGCTCGAAAGCCTGATCTCCGACCTCGTGGAAGGAGTGCAATCGCAATGGTGACGCGCGATGCTCCCCGGTTCCCGTCGTCGAAGGTCATGACACTGGAATCGGCCGCTGTGTGGCGCCGTACGGTTCGTGGCGCGGTCGTGTTCACCAACGGCGTCTTCGACCTGCTGCATCCTGGCCACGTCGATGTGCTCGACCGGGCGCGTCGTGAGGGCGCGGCGTTGATCGTCGGCGTCAACAGCGACGCCTCCGTGAAGCGTCTCAAAGGCCCCGAACGGCCGATCCGCACGTCGAGCGAACGCGCCATCGTCTTGGCGGGGCTCGAGGCGGTCGACGCCGTCGTGCTGTTCGAGGAGGACACCCCGATCGAACTCGTGCGTGCCCTCGAGCCTGACGTCATCGTGAAGGGCGGCGACTATTCGCCGGACACAATCGTTGGCGCGGATCTGGTGACCGAACGCGGTGGACGCGTGGTCGTCATTCCGCTCGTCGACGGACACTCCACTACTTCTACCATCGAGAAATTGCGTGGCTGACGCTGCCGTGAACGGATCTGACGTAGCACTCGACGAGCGCCCGCTGCTTTCGACGCGGGTCGGACGCGCCAATGACGAGACGCGGCCGGTGCGACTGGAGCGTGGGGCGGTGCCTTACGCGGAGGGCTCGTGCCTGGTGTCCTTCGGCGAGACGCGCGTGTTGTGTGCCGCCTCCGTGGAGACCGGCGTGCCCGGTTGGCGTCGTGGGTCTGGCGAAGGATGGGTGACGGCCGAGTACGCGATGTTGCCGCGTGCGACCAAGACGCGCTCGTCGCGGGAGCGGCAGCAGGTCGGTGGACGCACGCAGGAGATTCAGCGACTGGTGGGGCGCAGCGTGCGTGCGATGCTCGACGACTTCCGGTTCGGCGAGTTCACGGTGAAGGTTGACTGCGATGTCTTGCAGGCCGACGGAGGCACGCGGACGGCGGCGATCACCGGCGCCTGTGTGGCGGTGCACGATGCGTTCGCGTGGATGGTGCAGACCGGTCGGATTCCCGTGACGCCCGTCCGCCGTCGGGTCGCCGCCATCAGCATCGGCCTCGTCGATGATCAGCCTCGTCTGGACCTCGACTACGAGGAAGACGTGCGCGCCGGCGTGGACATGAACGTGGTGATGAGCAGCGAAGGCCGCTTCGTCGAGGTGCAGGGCACGGGCGAGCACGGCACCTTTGCGCGGGAGCAGTTGGACGCGCTGCTGTCGATCGCGGTTCGTGGTATCGAGACGCTCGATGCGATGCAGGTGCGCGTGCTGGGCGAGCCGTTCCCGCAGCCGCGGTGAGCGGTCGGTGAGCGCGCCGATGCCCACGACCGATACGCGCGTCGTGCTCGCGACCCGCAGCGCGGGGAAGGTAAAGGAATTGGTGCCGCTCATGGCGGCGGTCGGTGTGCACGTCGTCACGCTGGCCGACGTCGGCCTCCCGGAATCGCCGGACGAAGACGGGCTCGAAGCGTTCGACACCTTCGAAGCGAACGCGCTGGCCAAGGCGCGCTACTTTGCGCAGCGCACCGGTGCGACCGTGCTGGCCGATGACTCCGGGCTCGCGGTGGATGCGTTGGGAGGCCGGCCGGGCGTGCACAGTAAGCGATGGTCCGGTCGGACGGATCTCGATGGTGTGGCCCTCGACGCGGCCAACAACGCGTTTCTGCAGGAGGCGCTGCAGGCCGCGCACGTGACGACCTACGGTGACGAAGCACTCGCGGCGCCTCCGTCGCGACGAGCGCGCTATGTCTGCGCGGCGGCGTGCGTGTGGCAGGACGGCACGGAGTGGCGTGAGGTCGTGGTCCGTGGGGAAACGACGGGGACGTTGCTCACCACGGCGCGTGGCAGCGGCGGCTTCGGGTATGATCCGTACTTCCTGTCCGATGATCTCGGCGCGACGTTCGCCGAGGTGGCCCGTGACGCGAAGGCGCGAGTCAGTCACCGCGGGCGCGCGTTCGCCGCACTGTTGCAGGACGAGGCGGTGCGCGATTACCTCGCACGACGCGTGTCGAACAATTTGTTGTGATGATGCACGCAGGCGTTGGCGTTCGCGTTGCGCGCGTGTACTGTGTTGGTGTGATGCGCGCAGGAAGTTGCAACGGATTTGCGAGCCCCCGTTGACCTCGGCGCATCAGCGGGATAACATACGCGGCCGCTGATCTGCGGGGCGTAGCGTAGCCCGGTATCGCGCCTGCTTTGGGAGCAGGAGGTCGCCGGTTCGAATCCGGCCGCCCCGATCTCGTGGTAGGAAGTGTCAGATGTGGCGGATCCGCAGTGGATCCATGTTCGGGACCCCGCAAGGGGGACCAGCGGCAGGGCAGGCGCCAGTAGCTCAGATGGATAGAGCGGCAGCCTTCTAAGCTGTTGGTCGGGGGTTCGAGTCCCTCCTGGCGCGTCACGTCGGTGTTGCAAGCGGTAGGTGGTTCGGGACCGCACCCTTAGCTCAATGGTAGAGCAGCTGACTCTTAATCAGTAGGTTCTAGGTTCGAGTCCTAGAGGGTGCACTTTTGATGAGTCCGGTGTTATACTGCCGGTGTGGGGTTGGGCGGAATGTCGCAGTCGTTCGATGTGGGTATCGAACGCGTTCCGAGGTTCGGCGCGGTAAAGCTCTCTGAGTTTTTGCTGTCGTTGTCAGGCTGGTTGGTACTTGGTTTGTTGGTTGCTGGTGGTGTTGTCTGGCAGGCTCCTATGCGAGCCGTGCGCTACACGCTCATCGTTGCATCGACCGAACACGAGTTCTCTTCTGGATGCTGCCGGGTTTTCAACCCGGACCTCTCCGATGCTGAAAAGCGTCGGTCTGCGGCGGCCGCTCTCAGCGGCCGCTTTTTGTTGTCGGTCACTGACGATCAGCTGGGTGCCTGGTAGGTTGGCGCGCGGATTGATTGAACGGCGCGAAATTGGGGGTTGCGGAATACGCAACGAAATCGCATACTTGCGACCCCGCAGTACAAACGGGCCAGGTTCGCCGGGCGCGTTGCTGGAAGGAAGGCCGGACGTTCTGCTGTTGTCGGCGCACACAGATTGCGCGACGCGGACAAGAAAACGGGGTTGACTTTCGGTGTGCTGCTTGGTACTGTTAGAGGCTGCCACCTAAACCGTGGCAAACACAAAAAAGGTAACTGACGCAGCCGCAAGCGGTTGCGCTCACATAGCAGGGAAGTAGCATCGCTGTTTGACAATCGAAGTTCGAGATCGATGGATGTGCGGGACGGTATCACTGACCTGCGGCTTCTTCAGGGCTGCAGCGAGATATCAAATCTGTTGATTAGTAAGTGATTCGGCGCTGGATCGACTTCGGTCGGTCGCGCTGATGAGCCACTCAAGATTCTACTTAGATTCTTATCTATTGGAGAGTTTGATCCTGGCTCAGGACGAACGCTGGCGGCGTGCTTAACACATGCAAGTCAAGGGGGCCCGCAAGGGTAACCGGCGAACGGGTGCGTAACACGTGAGCAATCTGCCTAGATGTGGGGGATAGCCGGCCCAACGGCCGGGTAATACCGCATACGCTCGTTTACCGGCATCGGTGAACGAGGAAACTTTCGAGGCATCTAGAGGAGCTCGCGGCCTATCAGCTAGTTGGTGGGGTAACGGCCTACCAAGGCGGTGACGGGTAGCTGGTCTGAGAGGATGGCCAGCCACATTGGGACTGAGATACGGCCCAGACTCCTACGGGAGGCAGCAGTGGGGAATATTGCGCAATGGCCGAAAGGCTGACGCAGCGACGCCGCGTGGGGGATGAAGCATTTCGGTGTGTAAACCCCTGTTGCTCGGGACGAACAAGCCTTTTCGAGGGCTCTGACGGTACCGAGTGAGGAAGCACCGGCTAACTCCGTGCCAGCAGCCGCGGTAATACGGAGGGTGCGAGCGTTGTCCGGAATCACTGGGCGTAAAGGGCGCGTAGGCGGTCTGCTAAGCGTGTGGTGAAAGCTCGGGGCTCAACCCCGAGTCGGCCATGCGAACTGGTGGACTCGAGCACTGTAGAGGCAGGTGGAATTCCGGGTGTAGCGGTGGAATGCGTAGAGATCCGGAAGAACACCGGTGGCGAAGGCGGCCTGCTGGGCAGTAGCTGACGCTGAGGCGCGATAGCGTGGGGAGCAAACAGGATTAGATACCCTGGTAGTCCACGCCGTAAACGATGGGTACTAGGTGCTTGGGGGAGCGACCCCCCGAGTGCCGGCGCTAACGCATTAAGTACCCCGCCTGGGGAGTACGACCGCAAGGTTGAAACTCAAAGGAATTGACGGGGGCCCGCACAAGCGGTGGAGCATGTGGTTTAATTCGACGCAACGCGAAGAACCTTACCCAGGCTTGACATGTATGAGAAAGCCTCTGGAAACAGGGGCCCCTCTTCGGAGCTCATGCACAGGTGCTGCATGGCTGTCGTCAGCTCGTGTCGTGAGATGTTGGGTTAAGTCCCGCAACGAGCGCAACCCTTGTCTCTAGTTACCAGCGCGTCATGGCGGGGACTCTAGAGAGACTGCCGGTGCCAAACCGGAGGAAGGTGGGGACGACGTCAAGTCATCATGGTCCTTACGTCTGGGGCTACACACGTGCTACAATGGCAGGTACAGAGGGCTGCGAAGCGGCAACGCGGAGCCAATCCCCAAAGCCTGCCTCAGTTCGGATTGTCGTCTGCAACTCGACGGCATGAAGCTGGAATCGCTAGTAATCGTGGATCAGCGACGCCACGGTGAATACGTTCCCGGGCCTTGTACACACCGCCCGTCACGCCATGGAAGCTGTGAGCGCCCGAAGTCGGTGCCGGAACCCGCAAGGGGCCAAGCCGCCTAAGGCGAGCGCAGTGACTGGGGCGAAGTCGTAACAAGGTAGCCGTAGGGGAACCTGCGGCTGGATCACCTCCTTTCTGGAGTGATGAGTAGGTCGGCACGGCGGGGGCAACCCTGACGTGCGGCAGACTGAAAGTCCCAGATATATCGCCCGTTCTGCACATCCTCGATCTCGAATTCGATTGTTGACCGCCACTCTGCGGAGTGACGGTCTCTAGCGGTGTCTGCGCTATTTGACAACGGAAGTGGGAAGTGATCGTGGGTACTACAGGATTGATGCGGCTACTGGCCGGGTCGATCCTGCTAGGACGAAGAACCTCAGTGAGGCGGCGACGTTTCGAGGTCACGGCGAGCAATCGCGGTGATCGCGTGATGTTTCAGCTTTACTAGTTTTAGAAAGCGTATGGTTTGCCTGACCAGATGGGAAAGAGTCAAGCGAACGAAGGTATGTGGGGGATGCCTGGGCACATAGAGGCGATGAAGGCCGCGGTAAGCTGCGATAAGCTTGGGGGAGCGGCACACACGCATTGATCCCAAGATGGCCGAATGGGGAAACCCGGCCGGACGCGAGTCCGGTCACGGCGCAAGCCGAGCAAACCAGGGGAACTGAAACATCTAAGTACCCTGAGGAAGAGAAATCAAACGAGATGCCCCGAGTAGTGGCGAGCGAAACGGGTACAGGCCAAACCGGTCTCCTTGTGGGACCGGGGTTGTAGGACCTACGGACGCGCAGTGCGAAGTCAGTCGAAGTCCTCTGGAACGGGGCGCCATAGACGGTGATAGCCCGGTAGGCGAAGATCATGCACACTGCGTAGTAGAGTTCCTGAGTAACGCCCGACCCGAGTAATCGGGCGTGAAGCCGGGGGGACCACCCTCCAAGCCTAAAGACTCCTATGTGACCGATAGTGGACGAGTACCGTGAGGGACAGGTGAAAAGCACCCCTGTGCGGGGAGTGAAAGAGATCCTGAAACCACATACCTACAAGCGGTAGGAGGCTGGGCATCGCAAGGTGTCACGGCTGACTGCGTGCCTTTTGCATTATGATCCGGCGAGTTACTCCTCAGATGCGAGGCTAAGCTGCTCAGCAGCGGAGCCAGAGCGAAAGCGAGTCCTGTAACGAGGGCGCATGAGTATCTGGGGGTACGACCCGAAACCAGGGCGATCTACCCATGAGCAGGGTGAAGCTGAGGTAACACTTAGTGGAGGCCCGAACCGGTATGGGTTGAAAACCATTCGGATGACTTGTGGGTAGGGGTGAAAGGCCAATCAAGCCTGGAGATAGCTGGTTCTCCCCGAAATCTATTGAGGTAGAGCCTCGAGGCGTGTCAGCAGGGGGTAGAGCGACTGGAAGGGCGCGGGCGGGTCGTAGACCCTACCAACCCCTACCAAACTCCGAATACCTGTCTGATGGACCTCGGGAGGCAGTCGCTGAGCGATAATGTCCAGCGGCGAGAGGGAAAGAACCCAGAACCACAGCTAAGGCCCCGAAGTGGCTGCTGAGTATAGCGAAGGATGTCGTTCGTGCAGAGACAACTGGGAGGTTGGCTTAGAAGCAGCCATTCCTTGAAAGAGTGCGTAATAGCTCACCAGTCCAGCGTGAATGGCGCCGAGAATGGTCGGGATTAAGCAGCCCGCCGAAGCTTGGTCTTCATACTTTGTAGAGGGGTAGGGGAGCGTTCCCTGTGCGTTGAAGTGGGGGTGGAAACCAACCCTGGAGCGAAGGGAAGTGAGGATGCCGGATTAAGTACGCGCAAATGCGGGTGAGAACCCCGCACACCGTAAACCCAAGGATTCCTGCGCCATGGCAATCAGCGCAGGGTGAGGCGGACCCTAAGGCGAGGCCCCAGAGGCGTAGTCGATGGATAGCCGGTCAAAATTCCGGCCCCGTCTTATAGTCGTTGAAGCATCCAGGGACCCTGGAACGAAGCGCGAGCGGCTTTGTGGATGGCCGTTCAAGGGCGTAGGCGTAAGCCGAGACCTGAGTACGAGGACGCGGGGCAACCCAAGTCCAAGTCGTGTGGAGTCGGCAGGCAAGAAAAGCTGGGTGGGGAGACTATGAGATGTCCGTACCGTAAACCGACACAGGTGGGCTAGGCGAGTAGCCTCAGGTGAACGAGTGAAACGTGGTCAAGGAACTCGGCATAATGATCCCGTAACTTCGGAAGAAGGGATGCCCCCTTGTGGTTGCCAGACTTGCTCTGGTCTGCTCGAGGAGGCCGCAGAGAATCGGCTCAAGCGACTGTTTAGCAAAAACACAGGTGCGTGCCAAGCCGCGTAAGGCGCCGTATACGCACTGACGCCTGCCCGGTGCCGGAAGGTTAAGGGGAGAGGTTAGCCGCAAGGCGAAGCTTTGAGCCGAAGCCCCGGTAAACGGCGGCCGTAACTATAACGGTCCTAAGGTAGCGAAATTCCTTGTCGGGTAAGTTCCGACCTGCACGAATGGCGTAACGACTTGAGCACTGTCTCGACCACGCGCTCGGCGAAATAGCAGTCTCGGTGAGGATTCCGAGTCCCCGCGACAGGACAAAAAGACCCCATGCACCTTTACTGCAGCTTGTCATTGGCGATTGTATAGGACTGTGTAGCATAGGTGGGAGCCGTTGAGTCGGGGGCGCTAGCCCTCGAGGAGGCACCAGTGAAATACCACCCTGTGCTGTATGATCGCCTCACCGCGGTAGGCAAACCCTATCCGGGACCGTGGCAGGTGGGCAGTTTGACTGGGGCGGTCGCCTCCGAAAGAGTAACGGAGGCGCGCGAAGGTTGGCTCAGCGCGGTCGGTAATCGCGCCTATAGAGTGTAACGGCAGAAGCCAGCCTGACGGTGAGACCGACGGGTCGAACCGAGACGAAAGTCGGCCGTAGTGATCCGGTAGCCCGGTGTGGATCGGCTATCGCGCAACGGATAAAAGGTACGCTGGGGATAACAGGCTTATCGCGCCCGAGAGTTCACATCGACGGCGCGGTTTGGCACCTCGATGTCGGCTTGTCACATCCTGGGGCTGGAGAAGGTCCCAAGGGTCCGGCTGTTCGCCGGTTAAAGTGGCACATGAGCTGGGTTCAGAACGTCGTGAGACAGTTCGGTCTGTATCCGTCGTGGGCGTTGGAGAATTGAGGGGAGCGGACTTTAGTACGAGAGGACCGAGTCGGACGATCCGCTCGTGTCCCGGCTGTGGCGCCAGCTGCAACGCCGGGTAGCGATGATCGGTGGCGATAACCGCTGAAAGCATCTAAGTGGGAAGCGCCCCCCAAGATGAATTCTCCCTGGAGCCTTGAGCTCCCTAAAGGGCCGGAGGAGACTACTCCGTCGATAGGCAGCACGTGGAAGCGCCGCGAGGCGTTCCGAGCGCAGCTGTCCTAATCGCCCGTGCGGCTTGACTCCCCCCTGGTGTTTCCAGGGGACCAAGCAACACCAAAACAGAATTCGCAAAGCATGCGCACGTCAGGGTCACGCTTCGGCGGCGACCCACCCAAGATCACTTCCCGATCCGTTGGTCAAAGCGCGCGACGCCTCCAGGCGACCGCGAAGCCTTGAACATTGATGGACCCGTAGGACCGATTTCGCACGAAATCGCTGGCATCTAGAGCGCTTGGGCCACACCCGTTCCCATCCCGAACACGGTCGTTAAGCCAAGCAGCGCCGATGGTACTCCGGTCGAGAGACCGCGGGAGAGTAGGCCGATGCCGGCACCTTGCGAAGCCCCCGTCACCGATCCTTACGGATTCCGGTGGCGGGGGCTTCTGTGCGTTCAGACCCCTCAATGTGCCGCGAGACTACGACCCCTCACGGCTCCGCGCCGCGACCAGCTCGTCGCCGATGTCAACGACGGCCGACAGTACCATTGCCATGTCCTCGTCCGTCGTACGGTGATTCACGTGGGCCAGCCGGAGCGCGAACCGCGCGCCGATACGCGTACTCGAGGGGATCGCGATGCCTCGCTCCTGCAGGCGCAGGAGCAACTCCTCGTTGATCGCATTCAGTGTCGCGTCATCGAGATCGTCCGCGCGATAACGAAAGCACACGATGTTGAGCGGAGCCGGTGCGAGGAGTTCAAGCGAGGGGTGCGCCACGACCGCCGTCGCGAACTGTTGCACCTGTCGCACGTTCTGTTCGATGATGCGACCCAGCTTGGCGACGCCATCGGCCTGCAGCTGCATCCACACCTTGAGCGCCTTGAACCCACGCGTCAGATCGAGTCCGCGGTCGGCGAAGTACACGCCGCCCGCGCTGACCCCCCGGCTCGTTTCGGCGAGATAGGACGCCGTCGCACGGAAGGTCTCGTGATTCACGGCCGCGTCCCGCACGAGCACACACGCACATTCGAACGGCATCGCTCCCCACTTGTGGAGGTCGAAGGCGACGGAGTCTGCCTGCTCCAGTCCGGCCATCTGATTGCGCAGGGATGGCGCCAGGACCGCCAACGCACCGAAGGCGCCATCGACGTGGAACCAGAGAGACTCGTCGCGACACAGCTGCGCGATGGCGCGAAGATCGTCCGTGGCGCCCGTATTCACGGTGCCCGCCGTTCCCATCACACAGAATGGGTCGAGGCCGTCCTGTCGGTCACGCTCGATCAGACGTGCCAGCGCCACCAGATCCATCCGATAGGCCGCATCCACCGGCACGCGCCGGAATGCGCGATCGCCAAGCCCAAGCCATTCCGCCGCCTTGCGCGCCCAACCGTGCGTTTCCGCGGAGCCGTAGAACACCAGCGGTTTCGCCACCGGCGCGTCCGGCCACTGCTGTAGCCCGTTCTCGCGCACATTGCCGCCACGGGCGCGGACAGCGGCGTAACGGGCGACACCCAGGCCGTGGGTATTCGCCGCCGTTCCGCCGGTCACCAGCAGCCCGCCAGCGCCGGGAATGCCCAGGAGATCGGCCATCCAACCAACCACCTGCCGTTCGACCATCGCTGGCGCGTGGTTGAAGCCGGCGAGATGCGGATTCATGCCGGCCGCGAGCATCTCCGCGAGCATCGCCAGTGGCGTACCCTGACCCTGCACCCACCCGAAGAAGCGGGGATGCCAATTGCCATTGCCGTAGGGCAGGATATGGCTGCGAAAGCGGTCGTACGCGGCCTCCGCGCCGATGCCGTCCATTGGAGCGGACTCGTCGAAGAGCAGCTGCTTCGTCGCGGGGATTTCCCTCCACGCCGGTCGATGCGTCAACGACGACTGCACGTCGAGCATGTCGTCGAGCATGCGATGGCCGAGCGCGCGGAGCAGCGCCCAGCCTTCGGGGGTGGCGGGATCGAACGACTCGCTCCCATCGGGCGTCGCGGACGTGTGGTCAGTCGAGGAAACGGTCATTCGGTAAAATGGGCCTGCTCGCAATGCGGCGGTACCGTCGCAACACCGAGTCGCCCGCATCGTGTGGAGATGGCCATTTCCCATTCTCCTGGAGTGAATCCGTGACGGTCCCGACTAGCCAGTCTCCCGCTGCTGCCCTTAAGATCAAAGAGATGCCGAACGTCGATCGGCCGCGCGAGCGGTTACGGAGTCTCGGCGCGCAGGCGTTGAGCACCACCGAGTTGATCGCCACGGTGCTCGGCTCCGGTGGAAAGGGTGCGTCAGCACTCGCCTGTGCACAGCTCGTACTCGAGCAGGCGGGCGGTTCGCTCGGTCGGCTCGGGTCCATGCCGCTGGCGGCTCTGACGCGCGTGCGTGGGGTAGGACGGGCACGGGCGACGGCAGTACACGCCGCGCTTGAACTCGGTCGGCGCATGGCAGGAGAGGCCCGTGAGGCGGGGGTGCCGCTCCGCGGTCCCCGCGACGTGGCGGCGGTGTTCGCGCCTCGGCTGCAGGATGCACCGGTCGAAGAGTTTCATGTCGCGATCCTCGACGCGCAGCATCGTCTCGAACGCGACGTGCTGATCACGCGGGGATTGTTGAACTCGTCGCTGGTGCATCCGCGGGAAGTGTTCCGCGAGGCCATCGCGGAGCGGGCCGCGGCGGTGATTCTGGTGCACAATCATCCGAGTGGCGATCCGACGCCGTCGGCGGAAGACCGGGCAGTGACGGAACAGTTGGTGGCGGCCGGGCGCTTGCTGGATATCCCGGTACACGACCACATCATCGTGGGACGTGGGCGCTACGTGAGCTTTGCGGAGGCAGGTCTGCTGTGACAACGATCGCGCTGCACGAGATGATTCCCGGATTCGGGCCGAGTGCCGATATCTCCTACGATCGGCTCGACCACGAATTGCTCGTGCGCGCGTACAAGTTTTCCGATGTCGCGCATGCCGGCCAGGTCAGGCACTCCGGCGAGCCGTATGTCTCGCATTGCATCGAAGTCGCGCGCATTCTCGCCGACCTGCAGCTCGACACCACGACCGTGGCCAGCGGCTTGCTCCACGATATCGTCGAGGACACCGATATCACGGTCGAGGATGTCGAGCGCGAGTTCGGCTCCGAGATTGCGCAGATCGTCGATGGCCTGACCAAGATCGCCAATCTGCCCCTCTCGTCGCGCGAAGAGCGACAGGTCGAGAACTATCGCAAGCTGCTGCTGTCGATCGCCAAGGATGCGCGCGTCATCCTGATCAAGCTGGCCGATCGGCTGCACAACATGCGCACGCTCGACTATCTCGCCCCGGAGAAGCGTCGGCGGATTGCCCAGGAAACGCGCGACCTCTACGCGCCGCTGGCCCACCGCTTCGGTATGGCAAAGGTGCGGTGGGAGCTCGAGGATCTGTCCTTCAAGCACCTCGAGCCGGAGGCGTACAAGACGCTGGCCAAGCTGGTGGCGGCGAAGCGCGGTGAGCGCGAACAGCTCATCGCGCAGATGCGCGAGCCGCTCGAAAAGCGACTCACGGACGCCGGCATCGCCGACGTCGAAGTCACCGGCCGGCCCAAGCACTTGTGGTCGATCTACAAGAAGATGCAGCAGCGCGACCGTCCGTACGAGGACATCTACGATCTGCTCGCGATACGCGTGATCGTACCGAATGTGCTCGAGTGCTACCACGCGCTGGGGGTGATCCACGACGGCTGGACGCCGGTGCAGGAGCGCATCAAGGATTACATCGCGCAGCCGAAGTCCAACGGCTATCAGTCGCTGCATACGACGGTGTTCGGCCCGGGCCGTCAGCTGTTTGAAATCCAGATCCGGACACGCGACATGCACCGCACCGCCGATTTCGGCATCGCGGCGCACTGGCTGTACAAGGAGTCGTCACGCAGCGCGGACGATCTCGATCGCCAGCTGGCGTGGTTTCGTCAGGTCCTCGAACTCCAGCTCGATGCGGAGACGCCGGGCGAGTTTCTCGAATTCCTGAAGCTCGACCTGTATCAGGACGAGATCTTCGTGTTCACGCCGACGGGCGACGTCATTCAGCTGCCGAAGGGCGCGACGCCGCTCGACTTTGCGTTCGCCGTGCACACGCAAGTCGGCGCGCATTGCGCCGGGGCGAAGGTGAACGGTCGCATCGCCCCATTGTCGCGCGAGTTGAAGAATTCGGAGACGGTCGAGATCCTGACCAACCCGAATGCGAAGCCCAGTCGTGACTGGCTGTCGCATGTGCGCACCGGGCGCGCGCGTCACAAGATCCGGCAGATGCTGCGGCTCGAGGAGCGGTCGTCGGCCATGCGGCTTGGCCGCGAGATCATCGAGCGCGAGTTGCGCCGTCGCCGGCTGCCGAAGATCGACGACCATGGTCTGCAGCCGATCGCGAAGCTCCTCAAACTCAAGGATGCGACGCACCTCATCGCGTCGGTCGGCGCCGGCGATGTGCACGTGATGCAAGTGCTGAAGGCGCTGCATCCCGATCTCGAGACGGCCGAACCGGTCGAGAAGCAAAGCACGCTCGAGCGCATCGTGGATCGCGTGCGTGGCACCGGCAAGGGCATCCGCATCCAGGGGGCCGATGGGTTGCTGGTCCGCTACTCGCAGTGCTGTCAGCCCGTGCCCGGGGATCAGGTCGTCGGCTATGTCACGCGGGGGCGCGGCGTGAGCATTCACCGCGGGGACTGTCCGAACCTGCTGCTGCTCGCGCACGAGCCCGAGCGACGGCTCGACATCGACTGGCACGAAATGGCGGGGGAGCGCTTCATCGTCCGTCTCGCGATGGAAGGCACCGATCGTCGCGGACTGTATGCGGACGTGGCGGCGGCCGTGAGTGCCACCGGTACCGACATCAAGAGCCTCGAACTGAAGACGACGGATGGTCGCGTCACGGGCTCGGCCATGGTCGAGGTTGAGAACCTCGCGCATCTGGAGCGCATCATGAAGGCGGCGCGGCGCGTGAAGGGGATCGCGGCGGTGTCCCGACGCGAGAAGATCACGGCCGAAGCGTAGTCGGCGGACTCGGCCGTGGAGCGTTTCTCGCTACCCGAAGAAAAGCCGATCCCGCTATATTGCAGGTATGTCAGCCCCGTTTCGACTCCAGAGCCCCTTCGCCCCCGCCGGTGATCAGCCGCGCGCGATCATCGAACTCTCCAAAGGGCTGACGCGCGGCGACCGCTTTCAGACCCTCCTCGGCGTCACCGGGTCTGGCAAGACGATGACGATGGCCAATGTCATCGCGCAGTGGGGACGGCCCACGCTCGTGCTGTCGCACAACAAGACGCTGGCGGCGCAGCTGTACGGTGAGCTCAAGTCGTTCTTTCCGACGAACGCCGTCGAGTACTTCATCTCGTACTACGACTACTATCAGCCCGAGGCGTACGTCCCCTCGAGCGATACGTTCATCGAGAAGGACGCGAGCATCAACGAGGATATCGATCGACTTCGTCTGCGGGCGACGTCCTCGTTGATGGAACGCGATGACGTCGTCATCGTCTCGACCGTATCGGCCATCTACGGCCTCGGCGATCCCGTGTCGTATCGCGAGCGCATGGTGGCCTTGTCGAAAGGGCAGCAGATCGCGCGCGACGATATTCTCCGCGCGCTCGTGGGCATTCAGTATCTGCGGAACGACGTCGCGTTCGATCGCGGGACGTTTCGCGTGCGCGGCGACACGGTGGAGATCTATCCGGCATACGAGGAGCAGGCGGTGCGCCTCGAGCTCTGGGGCGACGACATCGAGCGCATCTCCAAGATCGACCCGCTCACCGGCGAAACGATCTCGACGCTCGAGCGCATGGCGATCTATCCGGCCAAGCACTTCATCACGAATCGCCCCACGATCGAGCGGGCGAGTATCGCCATTCGCGAGGAGCTCGCCGAACGGCTGGCCGAACTGCGTACGCAGGGCAAGTTGCTGGAAGCGCAGCGCCTCGATCAGCGCACGAACTTCGATCTCGAGATGCTGGCCGAAATCGGTACGTGCGCGGGCATCGAGAACTATTCGAGACACATCAGCGGGCGCGCCGCCGGCGAGCGGCCAGCCTGTCTGCTCGACTACTTCCCCGACGACTACCTCGTGGTGGTCGACGAGTCGCACGTATCGCTGCCGCAGATCCGCGGGATGTACAACGGCGACCGCGCCCGCAAGCTCACGCTGGTCGACTACGGATTCCGGCTGCCCAGCGCGCTGGATAATCGACCGCTGGTGTTCGACGAGTTCATACAGCTGGTGCCGCGGCTCGTGAATGTCTCGGCCACGCCGGGAGAACTCGAGCTGCAGCTCTCGGAGGGCGTGGTCGTCGAACAGGTCATCCGCCCGACGGGGCTGCTGGACCCGATTCTGGAGATTCGTCCGGTGAAGGGGCAGGTGGACGATCTGCTCCATGAGATTCGCGTGCGCGAGCGCAAGGGCGAGCGGGTGCTGGTCACGACACTCACCAAGCGGATGTCGGAGGATCTCACCGACTATCTGCAGCAGGTGGGCGTTCGGGTGCGCTATATGCACTCGGACATCGACGCGATCGAGCGCATGGAAATCGTGCGTGGGCTGCGCCTCGGGGAGTTCGATGTGTTGATCGGCATCAACCTGCTACGCGAAGGGCTCGACATGCCCGAGGTGTCGTTGGTGGCCATTCTCGACGCCGACCAGGAAGGCTTCCTCCGCAGTGACCGGTCGTTGATCCAGACAATCGGCCGCGCCGCGCGCCATTTGAATGGCATGGCGATCCTGTATGCCGATCGCATTACCGGATCGATGCAGCGCGCCATCGACGAGACCGATCGCCGCCGGACCATTCAGCGCGAGCACAACGAAAAGCACGGGATCACGCCGCACGGCGTCCTCAAGAGCATCGATGATGTCCGGTTGATTACGCGGGTGGCCGACGCGCGCGCGCCGCATGAAGAGGCCACGCCGACAACGAAACGACTGGGTGCGGAGAGCGCGCCGCGTTCGCGTGAGGACTTGCAGACGCTCGTGGGGGAGCTGGAGGTCGCCATGCGCGAGGCCGCGATCGCCCTCGATTTCGAGGCGGCGGCACGACTGCGCGACCAATTGTTCGAGGTGCGCACGGCGCTCGGCGAGAAGCCCGAGCAGGCGCGCGGCAACACGGCGGCCCCCAAGCGTCCCCCTGGCAGTGCACCGATGCGGCGTGCCGGAGGAAAGCGTGGCCGCTGACTCGCTCGGGTATCTGCTGGGGCGCGGCGCACCGCGCGCGCCCGATCGGGATTCTCTCGAGGCGTGGGGGCGGGCACTGGGCGCGGTTCTCCCGCGTCCGGTGGTGATCACGCTCGAGGGTGATCTCGGAGCGGGTAAGACAACTCTCGTGCGGGCGATCTGCGTCGGGATCGGCGTCTCCGCCATCGAGGCGGTGACGAGTCCCACATTTTCGATCATACAACAGTACGACGCGCCTCGAGGTCCGGTCATTCATGCCGACCTATACCGGTTACGGTCGGATGCGGAGCTGGAGATGCTGGGCTGGGATGAGCTGGTCGAGAGTGCGCCCGTGTTGCTGGTGGAGTGGCCCGATCGCGCCGTGAATACGCTGCCACGCGACACCATTCATTTGGTGCTCGGCCATGATCCGGAGAATGCCGATCGGCGGTTGCTGCGTATCCACGCCCCGACGATTCGCTGAATCTGCGGGCGTGTCGGGACCGGGCGCCGACGGTGACCGTCCGGCCCTGGTCGTCGTCTGCAGTGAGGTAGGCCACGGCATGTCGGTCGGTGTCTCCCGCATCCCTTGCATTTTCGCCATGCCCGTCGCCGGCCCACGCGGCTCGTACATCCGTCTGGCCGAAGTGATTTCGGCGTTGACTTATGCGCTCGATCTCACCGAAGGACAGCGCCCCGGACACACGCTCCGTACGGCGCTGATCGCGATGCGGCTCGGTCGTGAGCTCGATCTCGATGGCGAGACGATGGGAGCGCTGTACTACGCGGCGCTTTTGAAGGATTCGGGGTGCTCCAGCAATGCGGCGCGCATGTCGGCGCTGTTCGGCAGCGACGATCAGGACGTAAAGCGCGACATGCGTCTGGTCGATTGGCATGATCGCTGGAAGCTCGCAATGCGCACCGCGAAGAACTGCGGCGTGGGTCGGAATCCGATCGCCCGCGTGTCGCACTTTCTGCGCATCGCGCGTACGCCGTCCATGACGCGTGAGATCATCCAGACGCGGTGCGAGCGCGGCGCCCAGATCGCGCTCGTCCTGGGGTTTCCCCGGGCAACGAGTGAAGCCATTGCCCATGTCGATGAGCACTGGTGCGGACTCGGGCACCCCGTGGGTCTCGCCGGCGATGAAATCCCGATGCTCTCGCGCATCTTGCTGATTGCGCAGACGCTCGAGGCCTACTGGAGCGAGAACGGCATCGACGCCGCGATCGACATGGCGCGGCAGCGACGCGGACGGTGGTTCGATCCGCGATTGGTCGATCTGATCGCGACGTGGAAACGCGATCGTGCGTGGTGGGCCGTGCTGGCCGATAGCGCCAACCTCGATCAGGCCGTCCTGGCGCTCGAGCCGGGTGGTGTTCCACTGCACGCCACCGACGAACGGCTCGACGGCATCGCGTACGCATTTGCCGCCGTGATCGACGCCAAGACCCCGTACACCGCTCGGCATTCGACGAATGTCGCGCGCTACGCGGTGGGCATTGCCATGTCGATGGGGGCCGACGCCGACATGTGCCGTGATACGCTCCGCGCCGGCCTGCTGCACGACATCGGCAAGCTCGGCGTCTCGAATCGGATTCTCGATAAGCCGGCCAAACTCACCGATGAAGAATTCGGAGAGATCCGAAAGCACCCGCGATGGACGTGGGAAATCCTCGAGCGTGTGAGTGCCTTCAACGGATTCGCCAAGGAGGCCGCGCAGCATCACGAGCGCCTCGACGGCAGAGGCTATCCGTGGAAGATGGATGCCTCCCAGCTCGGCCTGCTGTCGCGCGTGCTGGCGGTCGCCGATGTGTATGAGGCGCTCACGGCCGATCGACCGTACCGCGCCGGGTTGGAGGTGCCAGTGGTGCTCGACATCATGCGCCGGGATAGGGGCACGGCCTTCGATAACCACGTGTTCGACGCCGCGGCGGCACTGGCCGAGCGCGGCACCTTCGCGGTGCTTGCCGAGGGTCGTGAGGATCCGTTTCCGCAACTCCGTCAGGAGCCGGCGAAGTTTTCCCGGATCGCCAGCGTAGCGTAGCGCGCCGTGGAGGGCTGGGGAACGCACGGTGGGCGCGCTAGACTCTGTGTATGTCCGCACCCGCGTTAACTCAGGAATCATCAGCGTTCCCGTCAGCACGGCTGCTCGTGCTCGAGTCCTCGACGACGGCCGGTTCGGTTGCGCTGGTCGTCGACGGCGCGCTCGTCGCGATGCAACCCGTCGCGATGGGTGCCGGGCGCGAGGATCAGCTCTTTCCGGCGGTTCAGGCGCTTCTGACAGCGGCTGATATGCAACCGCAGCAGCTCACCGGCGTGGTGTGCGGAGAGGGCCCAGGAAGCTTCACGTCGTTGCGTATCGCGGCGTCCCTCGCGAAGGGCCTGGCCCATGGAGCATCAGTGCCGCTCTTCGCCGTATCGTCGTTGCTTCTGGCGGCGGCGGACGCAGGCGAAACGCTTTCGGCCGTTCCTGCGGTGGTACACGGAGATGCCTTGCGAGGAGAGCGCTACGTCCTCGACGTCCTCTTCGACCACAACGGCTCTGTGGTGGCACAGTCGGCGCTCCAGCGCATGACTTTGGAACAGCTCGAGGCGCATGTCGCGGGCCGTCCTCGCCTGGCCGTGCTCTCGTCGCCGGTACCGGAGCTCGAGTTTCAGGTAGTCACCCCGTGGTCGGCGCACCTGTTGCGCGTGGCCCCGCACGCGTGGGCGCATGCCGTGCCGTTGGACAGCTGGGAGCCGCAGTATGGTCGCTTGGCGGAAGCGCAGGTGAAATGGGAGGCGTCGCACGGGGCAACGCTGCCCTCCCTCGGCGCTTCATGACCGCGCCGCGCATCGCAATTCGGCCCACGATTGCCGATGACGTTTCGTCGATGGCTTCGATCGAAGCGCTCGCCTTCAGCGACCCGTGGCCGGCGAGCTCGTTTCACGAACTGTTGGCGCATCCGTTTTCGCGAATGGCGACTGCCGTCGACGAATCGGGCGGGATTATCGGCTACTGCATCATGCTGCAGGCCGCCGACGAGGCCGAGATCGCCAATATTGCAACGGCCCCCGGGATGCGTCGGCGCGGGGTAGGGGCCCAACTGCTGGACGACGCGATCGCCGCCGGCACCGAGGCCGGGGTCGCCGCCATGTTTCTGGAGGTTCGTGAGTCGAACGCGGCCGCTCGCGCGCTCTATTCGTCCCGCGGATTCGTGGCCGTGGGGCGCCGCCGAGGGTACTACCGGCACCCCGTCGAAGACGCCCTCGTCCTGCGTCGCGACGCGGCCGCGTTCGAATAGCCCTGCGCGCAGCTTTCGGGTTTGGTTTGGTCAGAGGACCCTCCTAGCTTATCCGACACCCATTACCATCGTACTTCGAGGAGGCACCATGAGTCGCAGCCTGAACAAGGCCATTTTGATTGGCAACGTCGGGTCAGATCCCGAAATCCGCACGGTCGGCAGTGGAACGCGCGTGGCGCAGTTCTCGCTTGCCACGAGCCGCAACTGGACGGACCAGAGTGGCGCGAAGCAGGAAAAGACGGAGTGGCATCGCTGCGTCGTCTGGAATAGCGCGCGTGGCTCGGGGCTGGCCGACGTTGTGGAGAAGTACGTGAAGAAGGGCGAGAAGATCTACGTTGAAGGCGAGATCGAGTACCGCCAGTGGCAGGACAAGGACGGACAGACCCGCTACACCACCGAGATCAAGGTCAAGGAATTGATGCTCCTCGGCGGTCGCGCGGGCGGTGGCGGCGGCGATGATATGGACAGCGCGCCGCGTCGTTCGGCACCCCCGGCGGCGCGTCCGAAGGCGGCCGCCGCACCGTCTGCCGGCAAGGAAGAGTTCGGAGATTTTCCGGGTGCGCTGGAAGACGAAGACGACGATCTGCCGTTCTGACGGCCCACTTTATTGGTAGTCGTTTTTCAAGACCGCCAAGATCCTTTCCCTCGTCTCGACAGGCGGCAACTTACCGGGTTGCCGCCTGTCGTTTTTCCCGCTATCATGTAGCTTGTGAATGCCCATCATTCTTGGCGTCGATAAACTCGCGTGATGAGGAGCGGGACAGTGGCGAAAGTGTTGGAGTTCCGACAGAAAAAGCCAAAGGGTGATGGGTCAGCGAAAACCGACCGCACATCCCGACCGGCGCGGCGGCGAATCGCGCTTGCGGTGCCATTGGAAGTCGTCACCTCCGTCCTGAAGTCCGGTGAGCGCCTGCCTGTCTTGGTCGATTCGGCTACCTGGATCCCCCGGTCAATGGCGATGCGCTGGGTGCTGTACGACCGCCGGTATACCTGCGCGGAGTCGACGCTGCAGCGCGACGTCAGCGCCCTGCGATTTGTGTACGCGTGGGGCGAGGGCCGCTTCCCTGAGGGGCTCGAGGCGCGGCTGGCCGCCCGGCCCCTTGATCACGAAGATCTGGTCGCGCTCAAGGCCTTCCTGATCGATCCGGAGGTCCCCGGCGACGCGCAGGGGCCGGCTGCACGCACCACGGGCGCCGCGGGCGGCCGGGCTCTGGCCGCGAAGCTCTTCCTGACCTGGGCCCTGAATCCGGCCTCGCGCAACGAACGCGGCGCAGCGCCGGCGGACGCTGACGCGCACGCACGGCAGATCGAAGGGGTGCTGCAGCCGCTCGCAAAACACGCTGGGGAAGGCCGGCTGCGGATCGTGCCTGCCGATGCCATCGTCGATGCCGCCGAGGAGGTCATCCGGCCGCGACTCGACGCGAACGGCTTGTTTGTGCAGCCCTTGGAGTGGCACCCGAAGAATCCCTTTCGGCTCGACACGCGCGTCCGCAACTGGCTGATGTGGACGATGGCGCGCGACTCGGGGCTGCGGCTGGGCGAGATCTTGAGTCTGCCGACCAAGGCGACGATGCGCACGCCAGACGGCACCTACGTGATGGTGCGCACTGACGCAGATCGTGCAGACGATCCGCGGGCCCATTCGCCGCAGGCGAAGACGCTGTCGCGCGCCGTACCACTCAGCCCACACGCGCAGTTTGCGCTCCGTGCGTATATGACCATGCGGGGGCCGGGCGCGCGCGTCATGGGCAGCGCCTATCTGATTTCCGCTCGCACGAAGCGGCCACTCTCGAAAAATCCGGCCAACCGCATCATGCGAGAGATCTCGGAGGCGACGGGCACGCACCTTCGGTGGCATGACCTACGCCATGTCTGGGCGACCGAGTTCGCACGATCCGTCTACCGCGCGGCGCGCGATGGCGAATACCCGGTCGACGCTGAGGCGACCGCTATGATGGCCCTGCTTACGGAGAAGCTGCGAGTGCTCGGCGGGTGGTCACCCACCTCGCACGAGCCGGCGCGATACGCCCGAGCCGCCATCAAGGAGCAGGCCGACCACCTGGCGCGCGGCATTCAGAACGCGCGCGCAGAACGCATTGCTGCGCACCGTCGCGCCGCACCACCCGACTGGCTTCAAGAGCCCGAGGAGGATTTGCCATGGTAATGCCCCTGCGATCCACGGTGCGCGCGGTCAACGTCGCGGCCGACCTGCCACCGATGCCGGACGAGGCCGGGACCAAGGACGGGCAGCGCTTCGACCCGTCGGAGGACGTCTGGCGCCTGCGGAAGAAGGCCGAGGGCGGTGGCGTCCTCAAGCTCGACTGGACGAAACTCGAGAACCTGTCGCCGCGGATGGTCCACCTCGCGAAGGTCATCATCGCCAGCCGCGCCTCGTCCTACGCGGCCGCTTCCTTGTACAACGAGTTTCACACTCTGAAGAGTCTCGGCAAGTGGACGACGCTACGTCCTCTCGAATGGTCCGACATCTCTCTCGACCTCGGCCGTGCATGGCTGGTGCACGGCGAGACGACGCCGAACATGGGCAACGACTTTGCTCGTCTGCGTGCGCTGTATGAGTACGGGGCGACAGTCCTGCAGCACACGGACTTTGACCCCGCGATCTACCTCGCGCTCTCGTCTCTTCGGGCGAAGGGCAACGCGAAGGGCGCGGCGGTGCGAGCAGCCGATCCGGAAAAGGGACATCTGACGCCACCAGAGCTCGAGATGATCGAGCGCGCCATCGCCCGGTACGTGGGAAATGAGCGAGACCGAGCGCTCGTCTGGCTCGCCATGGAGACCGGACGCAACGGGCTGCAATACTCGCTGTTGAAGGAGGCCGATCTCACTCGCGTCCCCGCCGGCGGTCATGACGATGGGCTGTGGATCTACACCGTGCACTTCACGCGCATCAAGAAGCGTCAAGAGCAGATGGAGATCGGGCACGAAGCGCTTGAGCGGCTGGCACGTGTCCGCATGCCGATCAACCGAGATCTCGGCGACCTGCTCTGGGATATTCGGATGCGGACACCAACGGGGCCTCTCCTCTGGTGGATCGACCAGAATTCACCGGAGACTGACATCTACGTGCGGATGAATCGATGGGCGCGCGAAGCGGAACTCGTGTCGCCGCGCACGGGCCAAAGCCTCGTGCTCGGCGCGCGGCGCTTCCGCGTGACGTTGGCCACGCAGGCCGCCGATCAGGGCGCGTCCATGGAGCACATCGCGGCCCTGCTTGACCACGAAGATCTACAGAACGTGAAGGTGTATATCGACCGTAGCCCTCGCTTCCTCGAACGCATCGAGGAGGAGATTGATGACATCTACGATCCGATGATCCGTCGCTTTCGCGGCGAATTCGCTACCCCAGACGAAGCGGCGCGGCGCAACCTGCCAGTCATTCCGGGCGTCGCTACTCACGTGATGCTCGACGTCGGTGGCATCGGTGCGTGCGGGCATAAGTCTCTGTGCAAGCTGGCACCGCCGCTCACGTGCTACTCCTGTGAGAACTTCGTGGCCTTTCGGAACGGCCCGCATGCGGACGTTGTCGCGACGCTTGAGCGCGCGATGGAGGATATGGATCAGCGTATCGCACTGCAGTTGGCGCCCGTGCTCGCGGCGGCTCGCCAGGTGGTGCAGGCGGTGGCCCAGTGACCGTCGCCGTCCTCCCGGCCTCTCCCGCGCAGACGGAGCACGTTACGCGTGGACGCGCCGCCCTGCTCACCCGTCTGCCTGATGTCGACTTCAACGCGTTGAAGTGGCCTACCATCGCGCTCCGCGAGAAAGCGGGCATGCAAACCCCGACGCTGCACTTCACGCGGCACGGCAGCCAGACTGCCGCCCTCCCGGAGCGCTACGCTGCAGTTGTCAAGGCGTGGGTCGCTCAGCAACGCGAATCGCCGAGCCGCATGGCGCAGCGCGTGACCGCGGCGCGATGGCTTTGGCGGGCTATCGAGGAGCGCCTTGGCGCGGAAGCGGAAGAACGCTTTGACTGGTCCGACCTTCAGCTGGTAGACCTCCAGCGGGCGGAGCAACTCATGATCGAGGATCAGTGCAGTCAATCCACGGTGAACAAGACCGCCGGCACGATGGGGGACTTGGCACGTGATCTCGGCAAACTCGGTATTGCGCCTCCGCTGGTCTTCCGGCCGACGACAAAGCGCTACCGCGACTCCAACAACCATCGCGTCACCGACGGGGAATCACGGGATGACGGCGTGTTGACCCGCGCGGCTCTCCACGCCGTGGCAGACATCTTCGCGCACGCGGCAACAGGCGCGGATCAGCTTTACAGCGCGCTGATCACATTGATGATCGCGACGGGTGTGCGCTGGAACGAAGTGTTGTGTATCCCACTGCGCGCGCTCGAAGACGAGGAGTACGACTCGCGGGATGTCGCGGGACGAGTGGTGCGGCGGAGCCGGACTTATCTACGCTTCTTCAAGTCCAAGTCGCAGCGCGCTGGAGGGGCTGGCGCACCGAGCCTGGAGCGCGTGCCGCTGTCCACCAATCAGGCCGCGCTGGCGCGTCTCGCGGTAGAGCGCCTCGTCGCTTTGTGCGCGGAGGCCAGGGCGGTTGCCGCACAGCTTGAGGGGATGGGCGGCCGATGGCGATGGACGGGCGCTGTGCGCCCTACTTACGTGACGGCAGCAGAAGTGGCGGACGTCCTAGGCTGCACTCGTAATAACGCCACTTATGTCTTGCGCGAGCACGGTGACGTCGACCCCGCCGGTAGCAATAGCGGTCCTCCATCGCGACGGATGCACATCGAGGATTTCGAGCGCTACATGTCGCGCCGCGTGGCGTGGGAGCGCCTTTGGGTAGTCCAGCCAGGCGCCACGTGGCACGGGCTACGTGCGTCTGAAGCGCTGCTCTGCGTGCGCGAGAACGAACTGCACAGCACACGAAGTACACTGCCCCTGATCGACGAAGTCAGCCACGCTGGGTTGGAGACCTGGCTCGACGGAAACGTGGAAGAGGGACACTTGAGCGTCTTCCGGCGCCACGAGCTGGAGCGCGGCGTACGGTACGTGGAGCCCGACGGCCGCCCCGTGATGATCAACTCGCACATGTGTCGCCGGCTGTTCGTCACCAACGCATACACCGCTGGGGCGACGACACTCGACCTCATGCGGTGGCAGGGACGCGAGCACGCGGGTGACCTCGCGACCTACGACCGTCGCTCGATGCTGGAGCGGGCGACGAGCATCAAGGCCGACATCCGCTCGGGTCGACTCCGTGGACAGGTCGCGCAAGCGTTCGTGCAGCTCGCTGACGGGGAGCGCGACGAGTGGCTGGATGGTCATGTATCAGCGCTGCACGTGACGCCCCTCGGTTACTGCGTCCACGACTTCTCCGTCACTCCGTGCCCGCGAGCGCTCAACTGCCTCAAGGAGTGTCCGGACTACTTGCACGATCCGAACGATGCCGGCCAGCGCACACAGCTGGTGCAGTTGCAGCGGCGCACATCGGCAGCGCTTGAGAGCATGCAGCCGGAAGTCGCCGCGGGCCGCATCGCACCGTCGTGGGTCGATGAACATGAGCGCACGCTGCGCAATGTGGAGCGCATCCTTGCGACACCCGCAGCGCCAGACGGCGCGTACGTCCGTCCCTTCGCCGATGCGCCGACCGTCTTCCAACCGCTCACCCCGGAGCGCTGACCATGCCCCGCCCCCCGTACGACGCCGCGAAGGCCAAGCGCCTGCTCGCCGAGTGGATTGTGCAGCGCATCCCCAAGACGCCGGAGGACGCCCCGATCAACATCCCGGCGGCCGTGGCGTATCTGACGCAGAAGGGACTGTCGACACACAAGGCGACGCTGCACAAGTACGACCTCAACGCGCTCGTCGCCGACGGTGCCCGTCGCCAGCGTGAGGAGGGAGGCGGGAGCCGGGCACTGGCGGAGCGTGCAGGGTACGATGACCAGATGCGCACGCTCCGCGCGCAATTGGCCCAAGCCGAGACGCGGACGCGCGAACTCCTCGCCGTCATCGCGACGATGCGCTACAACTCGCGCAACCGTATCCCGGAACCCGAGCTGATGAAGCCGATCCCGACCGCTCGTGCGCATCGACAGAGCTCGCCGCCGCCCGCGAAGTTGGAGGCCTCGTCAACGAACCGTGGCCCGGCGCGAGGACGCAAGACGAGCCATGGCGCGTGACGCATCCAGTGCTGCTTGACGCACGGGGCTTCGGAGCGGCTCCTGCAGGCCGCATCGCGCTGCGTGTTGAGGTGCTGGCCACGCTCCGCCGCCGACTCGACGACGAGGAGCTCGGTGCGACCGTGCGCGTCCGATTGCCCAGCGGTGGAGAGGCAGTGGCGACCGGGCCAGACCTACCACAGCGTCAGGTCGGAAGCACGCTGCACGTAGCGGGGTACTGGAATGCCCACGCGCGGCATCGCCTGGTCTTCCGTGTACAGGAGCTGCTCGGAATCACACGCCCGACCGGTCAGCACGCCGCGTCGGCCTACCTCGCACGCAACATCCCGAATCTTGGACGAGCCAGAGCATCGCGCATCGTCCGTGCGCTGGGCGATACAACCCTCGAACGGCTGATCGCGGATCCGTCGCTTGCAAGCCCGCTCTTCGTCGGTGGGACTGCGGTCGAGATCACGCATGCGCTGCGTGAATGGGCGGAGGCGCAACGCCGCGACAGCGTTGCGCGTGTACTAACCACAAAGCTGACCGCGGCCGGCGTCGGCTACGCGCTCGTGCGACGCGTGCTGCGGCACTTTCGTGGTGGCGACGCGGCGGCCATCGTGACACTGCGGCACCCCTTGCGTATTTCGGCGATGTCGATCACTCGTTTCGGACCTAAGCGATCACGCGTTTCGGACCAAGTCGATCACCCGTTTCGGTTGATGCCGATCACCGGGTGAGCGGACGCCACGGGATCAGTTAGTCCGTTGGTTCAGGAGTCGGGTCGGTGCTGGCGAGACGGCGGAGGGAGCCGCCGGTGAGGGTGAGTCGGTGCGCGTGATGTACCAGGCGGTCGAGGATGGCGTCCCCGAAAGTGGCGTCGCCGATCATGTCGTGCCAGTGCTCGATAGGCAGTTGGCTGGTGATCAGCGTGGCGCGCCGGCCCGCGCGATCTTCGATGAGTTCGAGCAGATCGCGCCGTTCGCGGTCGCCGAGCGGGGCGAGTCCCCAGTCGTCGAGGATCAGGAGTTCGGTCTTGGCGAGCGTCTGCATCACCTTGCCGTACGAGCCGTCCGCGCGCGCGTGCACCAGCTCTTCACTCAAGAGGCGGGGCAAGCGCACGTAGCGCACGCTGTGCCCTTGGCGACACGCACTCTGCCCGAGTGCGCACGCGAGCCACGATTTACCGGTGCCCGTGGGCCCGACGATGAGCAGCGTCTGGTGTTGCCGGATCCACTCGCCGCCCGCAAGCTGCAAGACGCGATGGCGGTCGAGCCCGCGCTTGGCGCGGAAGTTCACATCCTCGATGCACGCCGCGTAGCGCAGTCGCGCGAGTTGTAAGAGCCGCGTGAGCCGACGGTCGTGGCGGACGGCGTGTTCGCGCTCAAGGAGCAGCGCGAGCCGCTCCTCAAAGGACAGCGCAGCGAGATCGGGGATCGCACGTTGCTCATCGAGCGCCGACGCCATGCCGGGCAGTTTGAGCGCGTGCAGTGACGCGAGTGTTTGTTCGATCAGCATAGCGATTCCGGACAGGAGAGCGCGAGGGGACGATCATCGGCGAAGAGATCGGCGGTGACATCGCGGGGGGGCGTGTCGTAGTAGCCCGGCCCGCGGAGATGCGCGTGCGAGGCGGGCAGGCGCGTGGTGATGGCGGGCGATTCGAGCGGGACGGTGTCCAGATTCGCCTCGAGGATCGACTTCACGGAGCGATAGGCGATGGTGCCCGCGGCGACCGCGCGCGCACACGCCGCTTCGAGGCGGACGGCGTCGTAGCGACGGCGCAGCGCGAGCAGGCCAAGACACGCGCGATAGCTCTGCTCGGGATGCGGCAGTCGGCGCAGCAGGCCTTCGATGAGCTGGCCGGTCGCCGGCCCGTTGCTCGTGCCCCACGCGATCAGGCGCGACGGCGACCACTCGAGATGGCGTTGATGCGCCTTCGGCCGATGCATCGCATCGGTGGTGTAGCGCCCTTTGAGGACACTGCGCGGATGCACCGCGACGCGCGCGCCGTGTTGCAGGATCTCGAGCATCGTCGCGGTGAGGCGGACCTCGACACTCGTGCCCACCAGCCGGTACGGCACGCTGTAGAGGTGCCCCTCGACCGAGATGTGGTAGTCGATGTTCACCTTCGCCGTGCGCCACTCGGCGAGCTCATAGCGCGTCGGCGGCAGCGGGCGAAGCATCGCCTGCTCCGTCGCGAGAAAGACACTGCGCCGACTGCCGGCGAGTTTCTGAAACGGGCGCTCGTTGACGCGCTCGAGCAAGTACGCGATGGCGTGCTGTAGTTCGGCGAGCGAGTGAAACACGTCATGCCGCAGCGGCGCCAGGATTTCGCGCTCGACGATCTGCACCGCCGTCTCGACCTTGGCTTTGTCGCGCGGCGACGCGACGCGGGTGGGAAGGATGGCGGTGCCGTAGTGCGTGGCGAAATCCTGATACGTCGGATTCACGACCGGCTCGTAGAAGCACGCGGCGCTCACGCCTGAGCGCAGATTATCCGGCACCAAGAGCGCGGAGACGCCGCCGAAGTATTCCACCATCCCCACGTGCGACGCGATCCAGTCGGACAGCGACTGCGTCCACCGCGCGTCGCTGTACAGGTAGTGACTCGCGCCGAGGGCGCCGACGAAGATCTGGGCCTCCCGCACGTCGCGCGTGTGCACGTCGACGACCGGCATCGTCAGCCCCGCGTAGTCGACGAAGCACTTCTCGCCGGCGATGTGCACCTGGCGCAGCGCCGGGGCGAGCGTGTCCGCCCACGCGTGATAGTGCCGACAGAACTGCGTGTACTGATAGCCGTCCGGCTCACGCTGCTTGTACTCGATCCAGAGGAGCTGCAGCGTCACGCCTTTGCGTTTGAGCTCGGCGTGGATCGTCGGCCAGTCCGGCATCGGCCGCGCCCCGCCCGGCGGCGTGTGGTCCATGAACAGGCGCGCGGCGACGGTGACCTCATCGGCGTCCGGCGCCAAGGGCCACGGCAGCCCCGACGCCCGAAAGCGGCGGAGATACTCGTTGATCGTGCTTTGGGACAGCCCGAGCGCACGGCCCGCTTCACGCTGGCTCCGGCCCTGGTCGAACACGAGGCGCAGGGCCTCGAACACTTGTCGCATGGGAATCCTCTCTGCGGGCACCGCCTCACTCCGGATGAAAGTCCAGAGGAAGGTGGGCCGCGGTCGGATCCCGTGGCGTCAGCTCACGAGGTGATCGGCTTCGTCCGAAATGGGTGATCGGCTTGGAGCGAAACGGGTGATCGGCTTCGACCGAAACGGGTGATCGCCATCAAGCGAAATCCG
>CAWJMR010000007.1:0-229498 GCA_963843965.1 uncultured Gemmatimonadaceae bacterium | reverse complement strand
GTGCAAACCGTGTGGGTGACTTCGCGGTCGAGAAACGGCCAGTCCTCTATAAGGAAGGAGAGCTTCCTCTTTCTGCTCCGAATCGTGAGGTTTGGGCAGGTCGATCCGCCCCCGCAGCAAGCGAGAGGCAGATCGGCGTTTCGTCCCGAACCCCCGCCATGCCCGAACGCCGGGAATTCCTGCTCGTCAGTGCCTGGACTCTGCCGTGCGTCACTCGCGCGCCGCGCCGCCGTTGAAACGCGCGCGGTCGTGTGCTCATCGAGGGTTGCACCTGCTCGCTGACTCGCGAGCGGTGACGCTCCTCTACGCTCGGCGCCTGCCCGGGTCGCGCACCGTGCCGCGGCGACTCGTGCGTACGGCCGGTCGCGTGCTCTCGACGCTCGCGGCGATCGCCGCGGTCGCGCTCCCGGCGCACGCCCAGCTCAAGACGTACGGTCTCAACCAGACCAACATCTTCGAGGTGGACATCACCACCGGCGCGGCGACGTCGGTGCGGACGCTCACGGGCCCGAACAAGGCGGCGCTCGCCCAGCGCACCAGCGACGGCCTGATCTTCTTCATCACCGGGCTGAACGGGAACGATTCCGTCTTCACCTGGAATCCTGCCGCGCCGGTGGCGCTCCCGACCTTCATCGGGACCACTGGTGGCGGCGTCCCGTACCTGCCGCGTCTCACGTTCGACGCCGCCGGCACGCTGCACGCGATCAACAAAAACCCCACATTGACCTGAGGCAGACCATGCTCCGTACCCTGTTTACCGTCGGCCTGATCGCCATGCTTGGCTTGGTCGCCCTGAAGTTGGTCTTCGGGCTGCTGGGGCCGCTCGTCGGGCTGTTGTTCATGCTGCTGGGCTTCGCGATCCGGGTCATCCTGATCGGCGCCGTGATCTATTTCGTGATCCGGGTCGTCAGTCCGGCCACGGCGGAGCGCATTGAGAAGGCGATTCGGGGATAGGCGCGCGGATTGGACTGATCAGTTCTCAGTATTCTGAGTTCTGGCTTGAGACTTTTTATAGTGTTCAGAATTCAGCAACTCGAGTGCTCAGTTTCGAGGCGTTTGATAGCGATGGGCTATGGGCTTGCCGCCGCTCGACACTGGGCACTGTCGTTGCTGAATTCTGAACACTATACCAAGTCTGATCCCTGAGCCTGACCGTCTGACGTTCTGAGTTCTGGGCGTTGCGCTCCCAGTTCTCAGTCTTCCGCGCCCGCGCCGCCGCTCTCCGGCTCCCCGCCTTCCCCGGCGTCCTTATCGCGACGCCCGCGTGAACGCCGAGCCCCGCCGCGCCGTCCACGGCGTCCACGCCGCCGCGCGCGCGCGGCGCTGTCGAGATCCGATTCGTCGCCGTCGGCTAGTGCGTCGCCGTCGCCGGCGTCGTCGTCTTCGCCGCCTTCCGTGTCAGCCTGCGGTGCACGGGTGAGCGAACGAGGCGGAGCTCCCGCCACGGACATGTCCGCATCGCGGTCGCCCGTGCCGGATTCGCCCGGTGCATCGACGTCGCCCTCGGCCCCGTCATCGGGCGCGCCATCCGCCGCCGTGCCGTCCTTCTTGGCGCGCCCGCGACGTGACCGACGATTGCGCCGCCGCTTCTTCCGAGGCGCCGCGCCTTCCTCGCCCTCGGCACCTTCAGCGCTGTCATTCGCTTCGAAGCCCTCTCCGTCGCCCGTGTCGGCGTCGTCACCAGCGTCGTCATCGCGCTCGTCGACGGCGGGCGGCGTCGGGATCCGCACGGCGTCGCGCGCATCCGGCGCCGGCTCGCCGGCGTCCACAGGGCCCAGCGCGCGTTCGAGGGCATGCTCCGGTCCATCGCGCTTCGCCGTCGGAGCCGCGAACGGATCCTCGAGTTGGATCGATGGATCGCTATAGGGCGAACGCGCGTCCTCGCGTCCGCGCCGTGGCGGCCGCGGGGTATCGCTTTTCGCCGGACGCTCGCCACGCGGCAGACGCTCGGGGCGCGCCGGCTTGGCCTCGCCCTCCGGCGTCTCGGCACGCGGGCGCTTGGGGCGCTCGGCGCGCTCGGCGCGGGGCGGCCGCGCTTCGGCGGCCGGCTTCTCCGACGCACGCTCTGGTGCACGCTCCGGCGCACGCTCGATCACGCGCTCCGTCGGCGCCTCGCCCTGCTCGTCGGCCGGACGCTCGCCCTTGGCCCGCTCACGCTCGCGACGACGGCCTTCGCGCCGTCCGTTGAACGATTCTTCGTCTTCGATCCGCGGCCGGTCACGCACCCGCTCGCGCAGCTTCTCCACCGAGAGTTCGGCTTCTTCGCGGCGCTTGCCGGCGGGTGCACCGCCGCGCGGTGGGCGGCGTTCCGCCTCTCCGGCGGCGTCGGCGGCCGATCCGGCGACCGCGCGTCGTCCACGCGCTCCCCAGGCCCATTTGAGGGCGGCGAGGGCGTCACGAACCGCCACGCGGCGCGTGTCGCGCATCCGCACGCCATACGTCGGCTCCATCGGGACGGACTCCACCCGACGGGCCAGCGGGACCAGCTTGAGCAGCAGATCGGCATTGGCCGTCCACGAATCACCGACGCAGATCGGATCGGTGCCCGCCTGGCGCACGAGATCACGCAGGGCGGAAATCCGGATCAGGCGCATCGAGGCCGTGAGGTCGTTCACGCCGTCGACGCGCACAAACGGACGCATGGCCCAATGCGCCGCCTTGAACAACCGGCGGACCGGCACCGGCGCATCGGCCACCACCATCCGCTCGCCGACCACGAGGTCGGCGCCGCCTTCAAAACGACGGGCAAACTCGGGTACGATGCCCGGCGGATCCGTGAAATCACCCTGCACCAGCAGCATCGCGTCGCGACGCGGATAGCGCGTCTGCGCGGATACGTGCCGGATCAGCGCGTCGAGGGCGCCGGCGTACCCCACGTGCGCCGTCCCGCGGAGCACGGTGACGGGCATCGCGTGCGCGTACTGCTCCGCTACCTCCGCCGTTTCGTCGGAGCTCGCGTCATCGTACACGACGACCTCGTACTCGCGAGGGAATTCAGCGAGTACGGTGCGGATCCGCCAAAGCAGGACGCCGATGGTGGCGACCTCATTGTGTGCGGGAATGGCGAGGTAGAGCACAGGAGCCGGTAACGGGACGCGCGATCCAGCCGAAAAAACGCTGGCGTACTGGTGTGCGTCCGATAATAACAGAGAGAAGCCTCCGACGGAGCGTTTCCGGCGAGGGGAGATCGGGGTACGTGAAATCAGGGAGGATGCGCCATGATTCTCGCGAACACACGCGCTCGGCTCGGGCGCGAAGATGCTCAACTGGTGGTTCGGCTCCTGTCTCGCGGTTCCGGCCGTGCTCAGGACGATGCCGAGGCCAAGCTGGCCGATGAGGGACTCGATGCGCTGTTGGACGATCCGCGGCTGCTCGACGGGCTCCTGAGCGCTCGGCAGGGTGCCCATGCCTCGTGGCCGCTGTTCACCTATGTGCTGGTTCGGCACGCCCTTCGCACGGCCGGCGAAGAGGATCGCCCGATCGCCGACTACGTGGCCTCGATCCTGCTTCACTTCGGACTGCGGCAGATCGCCGAGCACGACGACGCGACCTACGACACGCTGGCCGCACTCGGCGAGGACCTGGAGAGCGGCGACGCGTCGAGGAGCTTTCTGGCCAGAGCGCACCTGGGCAATTACGCGTTGTGGCTGAGCGGACTCTTTCCCGATCACATCGAACAGCGGCGTTGGCGTCGAGGCGGACCCGATCTGGGATATTTCGAAACGATGGGACAGCGGGGGTTTCGGCTCGCGGCCGACCACCGGCTGGCGGGTGAGCATGGTCTGACTCCACTCTTCGCGGCGGCGGCAGAGCGCTTTCCGCGGTTGCGGGTGGCTCTCAACCGCGTGAGCGACCGCTTGCTGTTCCCCAACGTGCACACGCCCGAACGTCTGATGCGCCAGGTGCGCGACGACTCACGGTGGCGGGCTTCCAGCTAGCCCCGATTATCCTTCGGGCGCACGACGGGTAGTTTCCCCGATCTCCTTCCCGCCCCATGTTCGAACCGCTTCGCGACGCTTTGCGCGGATTTTCCACGCGCCTCGATCCAGATGAACGCCGCACGGCAACGCAGGCCATGCGCGACGCCCTTGTGCACGCGAAGCTCGGGCTCAACGACCTTCGGGCGTCACTCGCGACCACGAACACGCGTCTGGCCTCGGAACGTGCGGAGCTCGAGACGGTGCGCCGCCGGCAGGGGTTGGCCGCGCAGATCAACGATGCGGAAACGGTCGCGATCGCCGAGCGCTTCGCTGCGCAGCATCAGGAACGCGTCTCGATGCTCGAGACCAAGCAGATGGTGCAGCAACACGAACTCTCCCTCGCCGAACGCGACTACGAAGAGATGGCGGCGGAACTGCGCATGATCCTGTCCGGCGTCGCTCCCGGTGCGCGGTCGAACACGACCGCCGCGAAGGAGCCGATGACGTCGGACGACATGTCGGCCGAGCCGTCTTTCGAACACGGCGACACGGCGGACGACCACAGCGCGCTGGACGACCCGACGACCGACCCGATGGACCCCACGGCGGGCCCCTTCGCGGACCCGATGCTCTCACCAGTGCGGCGCACGCGGGCCGAGCGCGAAGCCGATGCCGAGCAGCGATTGGCGGACCTCAAGCGTCGAATGGGCAAGTGATCCACCGCCGTGTGTTCGCCGGGGCCTTGTGGGCCGCCTGTCTGCCGTGGTGCACGGCGGCTGCTCAGGAGGTGCGCGCCAATGGACAGAAGCAGCCGCCCGTCTCGAGCCGCGGCCGCTTACCGATCACGGGCTGCGCCGGGCAGCCGATCAGCGACATCATCGTCATCACGCAACCTCCGTTCACGGAACGTCTGCCGGCACGTCTCGAGTGGGTGCGTCGTACGGTCCGGCGCACGCATGTGAACACGCGCGACGACGTGGTACGGCGCTTCCTGTTGCTGAAGGTCGGCGATGCGTGCAATCAGATCCGTCGGGCGGAATCGGAGCGCATTCTGCGCGCGCAGCCGTTCCTGGTGGACGCCCGCATCCGGGTGTTCGATGACGAGGCGGGCGGTGTGCGACTCGAGGTCGAGACGCGCGACGACTTCAGTCTGGTCTTCGAGCCGACGCTGCAATCGAAGTCGCCGCTGGTGCGCGGCATGCGCTTCGGCGACTCGAACCTTGGCGGCTCGGCCACGCTGGCGGCGATCAACTGGCGCGATGGCCGCGCCTACAACGATCTCCTTGGTATCGACCTCGCGAACTACGCCTTCGGGCGCGGGCGAAACGAATTCCGACTCTCCGCGCAGCGCAATCGCTTCGGGCAGGACATGCGCCTGGAGCTGGTTCGGCCGTATTACACGGACCTACAGCGCTACGCCTGGATCGGCAGTCTGGGCGGCACGCGTGAACCGATGGAGTTCCGGCGCGGTGATCTGCCGCGCAATGCCCTGACGGTGCGTCGCGAATTCGCAAACTTCGGCGCCGTGTCGCGTCTCGGTCCAGTCGGTCGACTCAAACTGCTTGGAGCCTCGATTACGCGCGAAGTGCAGCGCACCGACGAACAGTCGCTGCTGCTCACGCGTGAGGGCGTCATCGCGGACACGACGGATGCCGCCGTGCCGACCTTCCGGCCGCAGCGTGTCGTGCGCGCCAACGCACTCCTGGGTGTGCGCGCGATTCGATTCGTGCAGGTGCAAGGCTTCGACGCACTCACCGGCGCGCAGGACGTTCGTGTCGGGATGCAGCTCGGCATGGTCGCCGGCCGTTCGATCGTCGTGCGGCAGGCCCGCGATCGCGATCATTTCGTCGCGGCGAATCTGTACGGCGGGTTCGGCGGCACGCGCAGCTTCGTCGGTCTGCAGGCGGTCACCGAAGCACGGTACGATCGTGACGCGAAGGCGTGGGACAACTTTGTCACGAGCGGACGGCTCGCGTGGTATTTCCGGCCGGCGGTGCGACAGACCACGGTCGTGGAGTCGGAGTGGAGCGCGGGTCGCGACATGCGCGTGCCCTTCCAGCTCTCGCTCGCCGATCGCGAAGGTGGCATCATGGGCCACCGCGCGTCGAGTCAGGCTGGCGCGCGCCGTCTGGTATTTCGCGCCGAGCAGCGACTCGTGGTGCCCACACGCCTGAATGTGGCCGACATCGGCTTCGCCGGATTTGCCGAAGCTGGTCGACTCTGGGCCGAGCAGTCGGTGCCGTATTCGATTTCGACGCCGTGGCGCGGGGCGGTCGGTGTGTCGGTGCTGGCTGCGGTACCGCCGCGTTCGCGGCGACTGTGGCGCGTGGACTTCGCGTTGCCGGTCAGTGCCGATCCGCAGCGTCGGTTCGAAGTGCGCTTCTCCAGCGTCGACCGGTCGCGCGTGTTCTGGAACGAGCCGCGCGACGTGCAGGCTGGACGTGAGCGCACGGCCCCGTCCAGCCTCTTTACCTGGCCATAAGGCGTTGTCGCTACTTCGCCGTGGCCATCATGCGGCGGATCGGCACGATCATCAGCGCCAAGATCACAGTGGCGCCGAAGAGCGCGATGGCGGTGCCGGTGAACACGAGCGGCGTCTGGTCGAGTTTCGTGGGATCGACGTGTCCACCCACAAGTCCGGCCACGAGATTGCCGACGGATGTGGCCAGGAACCAGATGCCCATCATCTGACCGACATAGCGTCGCGGGGCCAGTTTCGTCATCGATGACAGGCCGACGGGGCTGATGAACAGCTCGCCCATGGTCTGGAACATGTAGCTGATGATGAGCCACCACGGCGAGACGAGTACCGAGCCACCGCTGGCGACGACGCGGTTGGCAGCGAACACCATGACGAGAAAGCCGACACCCGCGAGCGCGAGACCGAGCGCGAACTTGGCCGGGCTCGAGAGATCGATGTTGCGCTTGGCGAGCATGATCCAGAGCGCGGCGAACACGGGTGAGAGAAGAATGATGAACGCCGAGTTCACCGACTGAAACCACGTGGCGGGAATCTCGAAGCCGAAGAGATTGCGATCGGTGAAGTCGTTGGCGAACAACTGCAATGACGTCGGCGCCTGCTCGAAGGCAGCCCAGAAGATCGCGGCAAAAGCGAACAGCACGAAGATCACGCCGGAGCGCAGCTTCTCATCGCGCGTGAGTCCGCCGAAGGCGAATAGGAATCCAAAGAATGCGACAGCGATGCCGACGAGCACGAACGTCATCGCGCCGCCGATCGCCTGCGGCTCGAGCGTGATGATGCCGGTGCTGGCCAGCACGAACACGAGTGCGAGAACGGAGAGGCCGGCAATCGTGTACATGCGAACCGTGCCTTCACGCTTCGCTTGCACCGCGGGATTGGGATCGCGCACGATATCCTGCCCGAGCGAGCCGAGCATGTCTTTCGCTTTCAGCCAGAACATGAGAAGACCGCACAGCATGCCCACACCAGCGGCGCCGAAGCCCCAGTGCCAGCTCACCCGTTCACCCAGATATCCGGTGACCAGCTGTCCGATGAAGGCGCCGGTGTTGATGCCCATGTAGAAGATCGAGAAGCCGGCATCACGACGCGCGCCACCTTCGGGGTACAGATCGCCCACGATCGCGGAGATGTTCGGCTTGAGCAGTCCGGTGCCGAGCACAATCAGCACGAGACCGAGGAAGAAGAAGATCTTGCCCACACCAGCGCCGGCCATGCCCGAGATACCAATCGACAAGTGTCCCGACGTGATCAGCATCGCGCCGATCAGGATCGAGCGGCGCAGACCAAGCCACCGGTCGGCGATCCAGCCGCCGGGCAACGACGCGAGATACACGGATGCGGCATAGATACCCACGATAGCCGACGCCGACGGACGATCGAATCCGAAGCCGCCGTCCGCGAGTGCGGCCGCCATGAACAACACCAGCAGCGGGCGCAGTCCGTAAAAGGAGAAGCGCTCCCACATCTCGGTCATGAAGAGCAGCCCGAGGCCGCGCGGATGACCGAAGAACGCGCGGTCGTTGGCGGGGTGCGGTGCGGACGGGTCCGTACGGAGGGAGGGAGGCGTCACGACACGTGGGATGAAAGGTGAATGAGCGGCTGCTTGATGCAGGCCACGAAGTGTCCGGGCGATTTCTCTTCGAGCGGCGGGACCACGCGCGTGCACTCCGCATCCTTGAGCGGATTGGGGCAGCGCGGGTGAAAGACGCAGCCGGCAGGCGGATTCGCCGGCGACGGTGGATCACCCGGCAGTAAGATGCGCTGCCGCTTGGCCGTGGGGTCGGGCACCGGCACGGCCGACAGCAGCGCCTGCGTGTACGGCATCAGCGGGGTGCTGAAAATCGTCCGACGCGGTGCGAGTTCGACGATGCGGCCGAGATACATCACGGCCACGCGATCGGCCATGTGCGCGACGACGGCGAGATCGTGCGCGATGAAGAGATAGGAGAGGCCGCGCTCGCGCTGCAGATCGCGCAGCAGGTTCACGACCTGCGCCTGCACGCTCACGTCGAGCGCGGAGACAGGCTCGTCACACACGATGAACGACGGTTCGACCGCCAGGGCGCGCGCGATGCCGATGCGTTGACGCTGACCACCGGAGAACTCGTGCGGGTAGCGCGCCGCGTACTCCGGGCGCAGTCCGACTTCGTCGAGCAACGTGGCCACGCGGCGGTCGGCCGCGCTCCCTTCGGCCAGTCCGTGCACGATCAGGCCTTCCTTGATCGCGGCGCCAACGGTCATGCGCGGGTTCAGCGAGCCGTAGGGATCCTGAAAGATGATCTGCATGCGACGCCGCATGCGACGCAGCGCCTCGCCCCGCAGGGCCAGCACGTCGGTCCCGTCGAAGTGCACCGAGCCCGACGTCGGCTCGACGAGACGCAGGATCGAGCGGCCGGTGGTCGTCTTCCCGCATCCCGATTCGCCCACGAGCGCGAGGGTTTCGCCGGCGTGCACGTCGAACGAGACACCGTCCACGGCCTTCACGGCGCCGGTGACGCGTTGCAGCAGCCCCGTGCGAATGGGGAAATGCTTGGTGAGGTTGCGCACCTCGAGCAGCGGTGTGGCGCTCATGCGCGGACCACCTCGTGGCGCACGGCCCGACGCGCCGGCTCCTCGATCAAGTGACAGCGCGCCCGATGGGCGGATCCGACTTGCAAGAGGGCCGGCTCTTCCTTCGCGCAGCGCTCGAACGCGTACGGGCAACGGTCGCGAAACGTGCAGCCACTGGGCAGCGCGGTAGGCGGAGGCACCGATCCGGCAATCGTCTGCAGGCGTTCCTCTTCCTGCCCCAGCTTCGGAATCGCCGCCAGCAATCCCTCGGTATACGGATGGCTCGGCGCCGAGAACAGATCCTCCACGTTCGCTTCCTCGACCACGCGGCCGGCGTACATCACGATCACGCGCGATGCCATTTCGGCCACGACGCCCAGGTCGTGGGTGATCAGCAGCAGCGCCATGCCCGTGCGCGCGCGAAGATCGCGCAGCAGTTCGAGAATCTGCGCCTGGATCGTGACGTCGAGGGCGGTGGTCGGTTCGTCGGCGATGACGAGCTTCGGCGACATGATGAGAGCCATGGCGATCATCACGCGCTGGCGCATGCCGCCGGAGAGTTCATGCGGATACTGCTTGGCGCGCGCGGCCGCGTCGGCGATGCCGACCTGTGCGAGCATGTCCACCGTGCGGGTCCACGTCTCCTGCCGCGAAAGCGTCGTATGCACGCGCAGCACTTCTGCGATCTGGTCGCCGACGGTGAGGACGGGATTCAGCGCCGTCATCGGCTCCTGGAAGATCATGGCCATGTGCTGGCCGCGAATGTCGCGCAGTCGCTCGTCATCGAGCGTCAGCATGTCGCCGCCGTCGAACATGATCCGGCTTCCCGACTCGATGCGCCCCGGTGGTGGCACCAGGCGAAGCAGCGACAGCGCCGTCAGCGACTTTCCGCATCCGGATTCGCCCACGAGGCAGACCGATTCGCCGCGGGCGACCGTGAACGAGACCCCGTCCACGGCGCGCGCTACGCTGTGGCCCGCCGGAAAGGCGATCTGCAGCGCATGCACATCGAGCAGCGGACGATCGGGCGCGGTCGTCGAGTCGCGTGTGGCAGAAATCGTCACGGGCGCACGGTACGGGAAGAGGAGAAGGCGGGGGGCGACGTCGCACCGGCAACAGGGACGGGTGTGGCGTCGAGACTCGGAACGTGATTCGGTGCGAACCGCTCGCGCAAGGCGTCACCGAGGGCATTGCAGGCGAGAACGGCGAAGACGGTGGCAACCCCCGGAAACAGGGACAGCCACCATTCGCTCTGTACCACGCCGGCGCCGTCGCGCAGAATGGTCCCCCAGCTGGCTTGTGGGGCCTGAATGCCGAGACCGAGATAGCTGAGACCTGCCTCCAGCGCGATCGTTCCCGCGACGCCGAAGCTGGCGTTGATCACGAGCGTGGGCAGCAGGTGGGGCAAGAGGTGCCGCCAGAGGAGTCGGGGACCGCGAACGCCCACCGCGCGCGCCGCCACGGCGAACTCGCGTCCGTTCAGCGCATGCAGTTCATCGGTGACAAGGCGCGCGGTGTCGAACCACCCCGTGAGGCCGATCAGGAGCACGAGGGCCGGAAACGAGAGCGCGCCCCAGAGCGCACCGACGGCCAGCAGCACGAGCAGGCGCGGAATGGACAAGGCCACGTCCAGCACGCGTCGCATCGTGGTATCGACCACGCCACCGGCCAGCGTGGAGACGGCACCGTACAACGTACCGACCACGAGCGACAGCGAGACCGAGAGGACGGCGAGCGCCAGCGACACGCGACCGCCGTCGAGCACGCGACTGAGTACATCACGGCTCACCGCATCGGTGCCGAACGGATGCGCGAGGGACGGCGCCTGGCTGCGCAGGGCAATGATGTCGAGCTGCGCGTTCGGGGCATACGGCGACAACAGCGGTCCGGCCGCCACGACCAGCACCAGCAGCACGATCAGCACGACGGCTGGTGAGAGGCGAGCGTTCACTGGCTACGCAACCGCGGGTCGGCAATATCCCGTGCGATGTCCGCGAGGGCCGCGCCGAACGCCGTCATGGCGCTGCCCAGAATCACGCCGGCCGACACAACCTGATAATCGCGCGCTTCGATCGCGCGGATCATGGCGAAGCCCATCCCGGGCCAGGAGAATACGCGCTCCACGAACACGGCACCGGTAATCAACGCCGGCAGCATCAGGCCGGTGACCGTGATGACGGGCAAGAGCGCGTTGCGCCACGCCTGGCGACGAACGCCGGCTTCGGTAAGTCCCTTCGCCCGCGCCGTGCGCACGAAGGCCTGCGTCATACTCTCCTGCATGGCGTCGCGCTGGTAGCGCGCGAAGACCGACACGCCGACCAGCGAGAGCGAGACGAGCGGCAACGCCAGATGGCTCAACCGATCAAGCAGCTTGTCGTACGAACTCATGTAATCGTACGTCTCGCTGGTGATCCCGGTGGCGGGCAGCCAGCCGAGCTGATACGAGAACACGACGAGCAGCACCAGCGCCAGCCAGAATTCGGGCAGCGAATAGAGCACCAGCAGCGCGGTCGACGTCGTGCGGTCGCGCCGAGAACCTGCCCGCGCGCCCTGCCAGGCACCGATCAGCATGCCGCCCACGAGGCTCACGCTCAGGGCGCAGCCCATCAGGAAGAGCGATCGCGGCAGCGCATCGCCCAGCACGGCGGCAACGGGTCGATGCTGATCTCGTGAAAATCCGAGATCACCGCGCAGTAATGACGAGAGCCATCGGCCGTACTGCGTGGCCAGGGACTCGTCGAGCCCCCATTGGACGCGGAGTGCTGCACGCACCTCGGGCGAAACGCCTTCGCCGAGTGCGGTGGCGGCATCGCCGGGCGCGAGATGGAGCAGCACGAAGGCCAGCGTGGCCGCCGTGAAGACGACGGCCACGCTCTGCAGCAGGCGCAGGATCACGCGTCGGGCGATCGTGGTCAGGGAGGCGTCCCCAACCCGATGCGATCGCGATCGATGCGCTGTGCCGGATCGACGCGCCAGTCGGCGAGACCGACGAACCATCCATCGGCGCGCAAAGGCTCCGTGATGAATCGACGATGGATCGCGACCGGCGAGCGCTGTTCGTACAGCCAGACCGCCGGCACGTCATCGTCGATCTGCTGGAACGCCCGCGCCCAGTACCGGCGGCTCGTGGTCGGGTTGAACGTCGTGAGCGCGCTGTCGAGCAGTGCGTCGAACACGGGACTGTCGTAGCGGCCGGCGTTGGAGCTTCCGCGCGACGCCCACGTCTGTGTCAATCCGACCAGCCCGGGGCTTGGCTGCCACCCGCCGAGATAGGCGTCGAAGGCATGGCTGTCGACGGCGTCGCTCCACGCGTTGTTCTCGAGTACCTGTGGTGTCGCCTTCACGCCGATCGCCCGGTACTGCTCCTGCAGCAGCACGGCATACCGTTGCCGTGACGCGCTACTGCTGGGAATGAGGATGCCGAAGGCGAGCGGAACGCCATTGCGATCGCGCACGCCGTCGTTGTCGCTATCGCGCCACCCCGCCGAGTCGAGCAACGCGCGCGCCCCGGCGACGTCGTAGGGCAGCTGTTTGAAGGCGGCCGTATCGGGGATCAGCGCGCGCGGAGCCGGTGCAAGCGCGACCATACCCAGCGAATCGAACACGTTGCGGACGAGTCGCTCGCGGTCGACGGCCATGTGCAGGGCGCGCCGCACGCGCAGATCGCCGAACAGGGGGTTCGGGCGCGCCTGGTCCTTGCTGTCTCGGAGATTGAAACCCAGATATCCGTAGCTCAGCGTGCGGTTGTCGATCAGGCGTAACGATGGGGTGCGCGCGACCTGCGCCAAATTCTCGGGTCGGAGTTGCTCGAGGAAATCGGCTTCCCCGGCGAACAGTTTGACGGTCGATGCCCCGAAGTCGGGCGCGATGCTCCAGATCACCCGATCCAATTTCGCGCGACCGCGTGAGTTGGACGTGTCGGCGATGATTTCGATGCGCTGCCCGGGCTCCCAGCGTGCGAAGCGGAAGCGCCCCGTGCCGACCGGACTACGGCCGAACGCCGCACTCTCGAGCTTCGCCATGGGGATGGTGTCGAGCAGATGCGACGGCAACACGTACATGTGGTACGTGGCGTCGTAGAACTGCCGCGGCATGCGTCGCTTGAACCAGAAGACGGCGGTGCGTGCGTCGCGCACCGACACCGAGTCGATGTTGTCCAGCAGTGACTTCTGTTCGAGTACCAGCGAGTCGCTGGTGTACGCCCGGAATGTGTAGCGCACGTCCTCGGCGGTCACCGGATGCCCGTCGTGCCAACGCGCCAGCGAATCGAGCGCGAAGGCAATGGAGAGCGAGTCCGTCGACCAGCTCCATGAGGTGGCCAGTCGCGGTAGAAACCCCTGGTCGCCGTACGTTTCCAGACCGTCGCCGATTTCCGCGAGTCGATCGAAGATCACGCCGACGATCGCCGCGCCCTGCGTTCCCGACATCAACGGAGGCATGAGCGTGGACGGTTCAGCCGGCACCGTCACGATCAAGGTGCCGCCGGTATCGCCGTCGGCCTTGGGGCGTTCTGGCGGTGGGTCGCAGGCCACCAGCGAAAACGAGAGCAGACCAGCCAGCCAGCGGGTTTTCGAGAGGTGCATGTGAGTCGGTGTTCCGTGAAGGACAGGTCGGGCGATCCGTGTGGCGACCACACGAGGGTACGATGCCCGACGCCCCCTATCGGCGCCAGAGCCAGTCGTCATTACCGAGCGCCGCGCGATGCGACGCCACCCGCTGTGGGAAGTCGGGAGGTGGGTCGAACGGCTCGATCGTCCCGTCCGGATGAGATGCGGCCACCATCGCGAGCGATGCCGCGAGGGCGTCCACCACGACGTCCCACTGCGCCTGTGCCGGCGCGCAGGCGTCCAGCGACGCGGCCGGTGGCGTCGGTGGCAGCGGCACGTCGGCTGCCTCGGCCAGCAGCGCCTGATCGTCGGCCAGCAGAATGCTGCCATGCTGCAGATACGCACCGCCTTGCCGCCAGACCGCACTGCCCACGAGCTTCCGGCCGCCCACGGTGATCTCCCCGGCGGCCGGTTTGTCGAAGCACACCGGCCCGTCCGGCGCGACCGACTCCGCGTCCTGGTCGGCGACCAACTGCGCCGGCACGCCGAGCGACTGCAAAGCGTGAAGGAGCACGTGGTTCACCGCGGCGTACGCCACCCGCCACGAGAGCTGTTCGTCGAGCGGCATGGCCACGCTGTACGTCACTTCGCGGGCGTGGAGGAGCGCCCGGCCCCCGGTCGGGCGTCGCACAGCCTGCAGTCCGGCGGCGCGCAGGCGCTCCGCGGAGAATCGGCCCTGCGTCCGTTCATTCCGCCCGAACGAAACAGTCGGCTTTCCCCACGCGTAGCATCGCCACACCGCGCATGCCGTCTCTCCCGCCAGATCGAGCAACGCCGAGTCGATGGCCATGTTCGTGACGCCTTCCGAGGCGGGTGAGCGCAGGAATGTCCATCGCCGCGACAGCACGCCCGCCGACGCGCCGAGCGCGGACGGTCCGGACTGCGGCGTCGTGGCGGCGTTTGACGGGACGACTCGGGAAGGGCTCACGTCGGTTAAATTTATGGAGTCACGGGCGAAACGCGCCGTCGTGGCCCCCAACGATTTCACGACGCTTACACGGGCTTGGCCCGTTTGAGGATGGTCATGGGTACGCGCACCATCTCGCCCGCGCCGGTCGCGGTCGATTCGTTCATTCCGCGCCATCTCGGTCCGAGTGCCGCCGAACAGCAGGCGATGCTCGCCGCGCTCGGCTACGACTCCCTTGATGCCTTCATCGACGCGGTCGTGCCGGAAAGCATCCGGTTTCGCGGCACGCTCAACACCGGCCCCGAGCGCAGCGAAGCGGAAGTACTCGGCTCGTTGAAGGCGCTGGCCTCGCGCAACGCCGTGTACCGTTCGTTCATCGGCATGGGCTACTACGGCACTCACACGCCGAACGTGATTCTGCGCAACGTGATGGAGAATCCCGCGTGGTACACGGCCTACACGCCGTACCAGGCCGAGATCGCGCAGGGACGTCTGGAAGCGCTGCTGAATTATCAGACGATGGTGATCGATCTCACCGGACTCGAAATCGCGAATGCCTCGCTGCTCGATGAAGGCACCGCCGCCGCGGAAGCCATGGCGCTCTGCTTCGGCTCGCGCGGGAGTGCGACGCGCAACGTGTTCCTGATCGGCAGTGACTGTCATCCGCAGACGATCGCGGTGGTCGAGGCGCGCGCGTCGGCCCGCGGCATCGTGGTGCAGGTCGGCGATCCGCGCACGTTTGCATTCAATGACACGGTCTTCGGCGCGCTGCTGCAGTATCCGGGCACCGACGGCGCGGTGGTTGACTATCGCGGACTGTGCGAGGCGGCCCACACGGCGGGTGCGTTGGTCACGGTGGCGAGCGACCTGCTGGCGTTGTGCCTCCTGGCACCACCGGGTGAGTGGGGCGCCGACATCGTGGTTGGCAACACGCAGCGTTTCGGCGTGCCGATGGGGTACGGCGGACCGCATGCGGCGTTCTTCGCCACGCGCGATGAATTCAAGCGCTTGCTGCCGGGCCGCATCATCGGCCTGTCCCGCGACACCGAAGGCAAGCCCGCGCTGCGTATGGCGCTGCAGACGCGTGAACAGCACATCCGTCGCGAGAAGGCTACCAGCAACGTCTGCACCGCGCAGGTGCTGTTGTCGGTGATGGCCGGCATGTACGCCGTGTATCACGGTCCCGAGGGACTCGTGCAGATCGCCGAGCGCGTACACCGCAATGCGGTCACGTTGGCGGCCGGCTTCGAGCGACTCGGCTTCGCGATCACGCACGAGCATTACTTCGACACCGTCCGCGTGGAAGTCGGCGCGCACGGGCAGGAAGACATTCTGGCGGCCGCGGCGGCGCATCGCATGAATCTGCGCGTGCTCGAGCCCGGCACGATTACCGTCGCGCTCGACGAGACCACGACGCAGCAGGACATCGCCGATTTGTGGACGGTGTTCAACCACAACGCCGCCGTCGACTTCTCGTACGCCGATGTCACCGCCGGTGTGGATGTGCGCTACGACGAGCGCTTCCGCCGTGTCTCGCCGTTCCTCACGCATCCCACGTTCCATCGCTACCACAGCGAGACGGAGATGCTGCGCTACATGTACGCGTTGCAGGCGCGCGATTTCTCGCTCGTGCACGGCATGATCCCGCTGGGTTCGTGCACGATGAAGCTGAATGCGACGGCCGAGATGATTCCGGTCACGTGGCCCGAGTTCGGTCAGCTGCATCCGTTCGCGCCGACCGAACAGGCGCAGGGCTACGCGCAGATGTTCGACGAACTCGAGCGCGATCTCGCAGAAGTGACCGGCTTTGCCGGTGTTTCACTGCAGCCGAACGCGGGTTCGCAGGGCGAGTACGCCGGACTGCTGGTGATCCGCGCCTACCACCAGTCGCGCGGCGACGCGCATCGCACGGTTTGTTTGATTCCGCAGTCGGCGCACGGCACGAATCCGGCGAGCGCGGTGATGGCGGGCTTCTCGGTGATCGTCGTGAAGACGGACACCGACGGGAACATCGATGTGGACGATCTGCGCGCGAAGGCCGAGCAGCACGCGGCCAATCTCGGAGCGCTGATGGTGACGTATCCGAGCACGCACGGCGTGTTCGAAGCGCGTATCAAGGAGATCTACGGCCATCATCCACGAGCATGGCGGCCAGGTGTACATGGACGGCGCCAACATGAACGCGATGGTCGGCGTGTCGCGTCCGGGCGACCTCGGCGCCGACGTGTGTCACCTGAACCTGCACAAGACGTTTTGCATTCCGCACGGCGGCGGTGGACCGGGCATGGGCCCGATCGGCGTGGCCTCACAGCTCTTGCCGTTCCTCCCCACGCACCCGGTCATTGCCACCGGTGGCACGCAGGCGATCGGTCCGATCTCGGCGGCTCCGTGGGGCAGCGCGAGCATCCTGCCGATTTCGTACGTGTACATCAAGCTGATGGGCGGCGAAGGTCTCGCGACGGCCACGAAGGTCGCGATCCTCAATGCGAACTATGTCGCCAAGCAGCTGGAAGCGCACTATCCGGTGCTCTATCGCGGCCAGAACGGCCTTGTCGCGCACGAGTGCATTCTCGATACGCGCGGCGTGAAGAGCGCTTCGGGCGTGGAAGCGGAAGACATCGCGAAGCGCCTCATGGACTACGGATTCCATGCGCCCACGTTGTCGTTCCCGGTGGCTGGCACGCTGATGGTGGAGCCTACGGAGAGCGAGTCGAAGGCCGAGCTCGACCGGTTCATCGAAGCGATGATCGGCATCCGCGAGGAGATCGCGGCGGTCGAGCGCGGCGAAGCGGATCGCGAGAACAACGTGCTCAAGCGCGCGCCGCACACGGCCGCGCATGTCACGAGCGACGAGTGGGATCGCCCGTATACGCGTCAGCAGGCGGCGTATCCGACGCAGTTCACGCGTGAGCGGAAGTTCTGGCCGTACGTCGGCCGCGTCGAAAGCGCGTTCGGGGATCGCAACCTGGTCTGCGCCTGTCCGCCGATCGAGTCGTACGCGACGTCGTGAGTTTTTGAGTTTTGAGTGGTGAGAACGGCGTGACTGCTTCGGTGGTCACGCCGTTCTTGGCTATGGGCTATGGGCTATGGGCTAGGGGCGTGCGGGGCTGGCGGTGGGGTGCGACGAGCCGCGGCTCCGGGCGCGGGTCATCCCCTTCGCGGCCTTGCTGTGGCGGCGGACTTGGGAACGCCGCGCGGCGCTCGAGCGCCCGCCACAGAGGGCCGCTCACGGGACGCCCGGCCCGGCAGCCGCTGGCGTCGGCGTGGGGCAGGGGCCGCGGCCGAGCTCCGTGCGCCTCGCACCGAACGGCGTGATTACCGAAATGCTCGCGACGGGATTCCCATCCCCCGGCCTGACGACGTCGCGTGCGGATGGTTGGTGGCAGGCGCGGACCACGGGCGAGTGGGGCTCATCGCGGGCTGGGCGTAGATGTGGCCGGTCCGTCGGGAGTGCACGCCCGCCGTGAACGGCGCCGGTGCCGCTTAGCTCCCCCGAGCCCCGCGAGGGGCGTGGGTCCGCTGAGCGGCCCTCTGTGGCGGGCGCGCCAATGCTGCGCGGCGTGCCATCGTTCGCCGCCACAGCAAGGCCGCGAAGGGGATCCCACGTTCCGACCGGGGCGGTCGCACACACGCACCCCGCCGCAAGCACAAGCAAAGGGCCCCGAGCACACAGCCCGGGGCCCCGCGTACCACGATCCAGCCGAGAAAAGCCTTACTCGCCCACCACGCCCTTGTACTCGGCCGCCGAGAGCAGACCAGCGTCACCGCCGGCCGCGACGCGCACCTTGATCATCCAGCCGTCGCCGTACGGGTCGGTGTTGATCAGCGCCGGCTCGCCGTCGAGGCGACCGTTGATCTCGACCACTTCGCCGGCCACCGGCATGTACAGCTCCGACACGGCCTTCACCGCTTCCACGGTGCCGAACACGTCGTGCGAGCCGTACGTCGCGCCGACCTTGGGCAGTTCGACGTAGACGATATCGCCCAGCTCACCCTGCGCGAAATCCGTGATGCCGATCGCCACGATCGCGGCGTCGTCGGTGGTGCGGATGTATTCGTGTTCCTTGGTGTAGCGCAGATCTGCGGGGATGTTCGACACGAGGACTCCAGATGGGGAAAAAGAACGGTCACAGAGAAGTATCCGCGGATGACCCGCGGAGGGGAAGCGCCTGAATCGTCTGCCAGAGCTCGGCGACACGCTGCGGAAGCTGCTCTCTCGGACCGTCGTTGTCGATGATCCACGTGGCGCCGGCTCGTTTGCGCGCCGACGGCCACTGCGCGTCGATCATCGCCTGCGCCTCGTCGCGAGACAACCCGCGGTCGCGCTGGAGCCGCGCGAGGCGCTCCGGCTCAGGGGCGTCGACCAGGATGACGCCGTCGAACGCGTGCTCGAGGCCGACTTCGAAGAGCAGGGGAATATCCGAGATCACCACCGCATCACCGCGGCGCCTGGCTTCCGCCAGCTGCTCGTCGCGCAGTCGGCCGACTGCCGGATGCACGATGGCGTTGAGCGCATCGCGTGCGACGGGATCCCGGAACACGCGGCGGCGCAGCGCTGGCCGGTCGAGCGTGCCATCGGGCTGCAGCACCGACGGGCCGAAGCGATCGACGATGGCGTCGAGGGCCACGGTGCCCGGACGCACCGCTTCCCGGGCCAGAAGGTCGGCGTCGATGATCGTCGCCCCGTGCGCCTCCAGTAGCGACGCCACGCTACTCTTGCCGCTGGCGATGTTTCCGGTGAGGGCGAGGTGGAGCATGAGGAAACTTACCACGAACGCCAAAGGGCTCCGGAATTGCCGGAGCCCTCGGGTTCGTCGGTCGCGGCGAGCGAAACTACGCCGCGGCGCTGTCCTGCATGTCGTCTTCTGATTCCGAGATTTCGCGCCGCTTCTCGCGGTTCACCAGCAATTCCTGAATCACCCAGCTCGCACCGCCGCGCAGGCGGATCTGATGTGGCGTGCAGCCGAGGTAGCGCTGGCAGGTGTTGCGGAACGCGCTGCCCGACGGGAAGTCGAGCGCACTGGCCACGCCGTCGGCGCTGCGGGAGCCGTCCTCCAGCATGCTGGCCGCGACGATGAGCCGGCCCCACGTGAGCAGCTGGTGGGGGGGCGGCAACTCCGCCCCTTCCAGACGCTTCGAGAGCAACCGACGCGACACGGCGATAAGACGCGCGAGGCTGTCCGGCGTCAGGCGCTCGTGCGCCCGGGTCACCGACAGCATGACCGCGTCCCGCACGACGCTGCGCAGTCCGGCGAGATGTGGCTTCAGCAGACTCGAGACGCTGCGCGCTTCCGCCTGATCCAGAAGCGCCGCGAGCATCTGTGGCGTATCCGTTTCCTCGGCGACCACGAGCACATCGATGCCGCAACGACCGGCGTCGAACATGTCCTTGGCTCGCTCACGCGTCATGTCCACGTAGGCCACCAGGGCCGCTCGTGGCACACGAACGCGCAGCTGGCGCACCCGTTCGAAATCCGCGCGGCCGTCGACGTATAAGTCGAAGACCACCACGTTGATTGGCCCACGCTCGCAAGCGCGGGTCAGAGACGTCCAGTCCTCGCAAGGCACGAAGCGATAGCGGTCCCGCGCGGCAGTACGCAGCCGTGCGAGCCGGGGCTCGTGTGCGAGGAGCGTCGCGATTACACCCATGCGACGATCCGTTCGGGGAAAAGGGGACTTGACACTGACATCAGCCAAAAGACGCGGCGGGCCGGGCAATGGTCACTATCCGTCACATGATTGCCCCTTTGTCCACTGACGGTAGCCTCTGCGGTCTGACACATTTCGCCTCATAGCCATCGGCGACGCTGCCGGAGATGGCCCGCCCTCGACCGCGTTCGCTTCGTGCCCTCGAGTCCTCCAGAATCCCCCGCGCTGCTCCTGTCGGCCGCCATGGCCCTGGGCGATGTCCTGTTCGTGACTGACGAGCAGGGGCGTATTCTCGACGCGAATGCGGCCGCCGGCGCCTTGATCGGCTTCCCGCCAGAGGCGCTCCTGGGTCAGCTGTTGGCGCAGTGCGCCAAGCACGTCGGCGACGGAACGTTTGCCTCCTGGCTCGCGGCCGACCGGTCGGACGGCGTGGTGCCTCCGCTCGAATTCTCGCTCGGAGACGAGCCGCGCGAGCGAGTGTTGGAGGCACTCCGAATGGCGGGGAACGCGACCGACGGGACGCCCTTCCTGATCGTACAGCTCCGCGACGTCACGGCGCGGGCGCTCGCGGCGCGCGAGGCGGGTCTCCGGGAAGCGCGGCTTCGGATGCTCACGGATCACATGCACGAAATGGCGTTCATCCTCCGCATCGAAGCGCCCGGGGTGTTTCGCTGCGAGTCGGTCAACGCGACCTATCTTGTGGCCACCGGCACCGACGCCGAGCAGCTGGTCGGACGCGTCCCCGAGGAGGTCTTCCCACCGGCGGAGGCCGCGCTCATGCGGTCGCGCTGCGAGGAAGCGCTCGCATCCCGGGCGCCGGTCGCCTACCGCGAGGTGGTGACCCTCGAGGGGCGCCGTCTCGTGCTCGAAACGCGCCTCAGTGCGATTCGCGATGCGGACGGTATCGCGACGCATCTGTTGGGGCTCGCGCGCAACGTCACCGACGAAGCGGCGGCGTCGCAGGCGCTGCGCGAATCGGAAAGTCGGCTGCGCGGTGTCATCGAGGCCGGACTCGACGCCTTCGTGATCGCGCGCGCCCACCGCACCAGCGACGGCACGATCGAGCGCTTCGAGATTCTCGATGTGAACGCCAGAGCCGCGGACATGGTGCGGCGTTCGCGTGAAGAGCTGGTCGGCCGCTCGCTGATGGAGGTGTTCCCGAACAGCCGCGACTGGAATCTGTGGGAGCAGTGCTGCTCGGTGCTCATCACCGGTCGACCGCTGGAAACGACACAGCACGCACCGACCGCCGAGCAGCCGCTGCGCTGGTTGCAACGTCAGCTCGTGCCGGTGCTCGATGATGCCGTCGCCATCGCGTCGCGTGACATCACGCCGCGCCAGCTCGAGCGCCTTGCCCTCGAGGAGAGCGAAGCCCGGCATCGCGAACTCTTCGAGAACAATGGTGCGGTGCAGCTGCTCGCCGACATCGAGACGGCGCGCATCGTCGACGTGAATCCGGCCGCCGTGACGTTCTACGGCTGGCCACGCGACACGATGCGGGCGATGTACGTGACGGACCTCGAAGCTGTCGCGCTCGATCACTGGCGCGATACCACCTCGGCCATCGCGACGGGAACCGGGCTGCGCGTGCAGCGCGAGCATCGCGTCGCCAACGGCGAGCTGCGTCAGGTCGAGGCCTTTATCGGCGTGGTCGCGATCGCGGGGCGTCGCGTCTTGCACATCATCATTCAGGACACCACCGATCGGGTGCGGGTCGAACGGCAGCTGCGCGAGTCGGAAGCGCGCTTCCGCGCCGTCATCGCCGGCATGCAGGAAGGCGTCGTGATGCACGACGAGACGGGAGCGATTCGCGCCTACAACCCCAGTGCCGAACGCATTCTCGGATTGACGGGCGCACAACTGCTGGGGCTCAAGCCCGTCGACCGCGAGTGGAGCGCCGTGCGTGAAGACGGCACGCCGTGGCCTGCAGACACGCATCCCGCCATCATCGCGCTGCAGACAGGCCAGAGCCAGGCGCGGGCACTCATGGGGGTGCAGCGGGGCAACGGGACGTTCGGCTGGTTGAACGTCACCGCGGATCCGCTCCTCCGCTCGGGCGAACAGCGACCGTATGCTTCAGTGGCCGTCTTCACCGACGTCACCGACGCGAGAAGCTCCGAAGAGCGCCTGCGCCAGGCGCAGAAGCTTGAAGCCGTCGGTCAGTTGGCGGGCGGCATCGCGCATGACTTCAACAATCTGCTCACCGTCATTCGCGGTTCGACGGGTTTCCTTCGCGAGAGTGTAGGGCCAACGTCGCCGTACGCCGAGGATCTGGATGCGATCGAACGCGCCACGGAGCGCGCGGAGGAGCTCACGCGACGCCTGCTCGCCGTCGGACGCCGGCAGATGCTGCGGGCGGAATCGGTAGAGCTCAATCAGCTGCTGCGCGATCAGCTGCCCGTGATTCGCGAAGAAGTCCCCCTGTCGATTGTCGTGCGCCTCGACGTGAGTGACACGCCGGTCACCGCCGTCGTCGATCGCACGCGACTGCTCGATGCGCTGCGCGCGCTGGTGGACAATGCCAGCGCCTCGATGATTGCCAAGTCGGAGAGTGGCACGCTGACCCTGGCCACGGCGATCGTCCTGGTGCGGAATCCGCAGGCGCCGGTCGCTGATGCCCCGCGCCCCTTTGCGGTGCTGTCGGTGTCCGATACGGGCACCGGCATGCGTGACGATCTCAAGGCGCGTCTGTTCGAGCCGTTCTTCTCGACGCAGGAGTTCGGCGCGAACAAGGGGATGGGACTCGCGTCCGTGCACGGCCTCGTGCACCAGAGTCGCGGCTTCATCGAATGCGAGTCGGCCGCCGGCGAAGGCACGACGTTACGCCTGTTCTTTCCGGCGGCGCTGGTGCCCGAGCCGCGCGTCACGCCGCTGTCGTCGCCCCGTGTGTTGCCTCGCGACCCGGAGGTGAACGCACCGATCGCCGCCCCCGCCGCGCGCAGCATTCTGCTCGTCGACGACGATCCGATGCTGCTCGACCTCGGTCGGCGTATGCTGCAGAAGATGGGGCACGCCGTCGTGGTCGCGCCGTCGGCGCAGCATGCACTGGAAGTGCTGGCCTCGCACGCGGCCGACGTGTCGGTGCTGATCACCGATCTGACAATGCCGGGTATGAACGGCCTCGAATTGATGGAGATCGTGGCCGCGCGCTATCCGTCGATGCCGATGGTGGCGGTCAGCGGCTACAGCATCAATCCGGGAGCACGCGCCGCGATCGACGCGCGACGCGTGCCATTTGTAAGCAAGCCATTCACCAGCGGTCAGCTCGCCGACGCCATGTCGCTGGCCCTCGCGCGGGCAGCCGACTGAGCCGTCGCGCGAAGCCAGATCACGCAGCTACAGCAGTTGCTGCTGTCCTTCGTTGGGACGTGGCACGATGTGACAGGCGCGGCAGCGCGCTTCGTACGAATCGGCCGCCCCCACCATGATCGTGGGCGAGTCGTAGGGCGCCGGCTTGCCACCGATCAGCCGCTGATTGCGACTGGCTGGTGATCCGCAGAGCACGCAGATCGCGTGCAGCTTATCGACCATTTCCGCGACCGCCATGAGCTGCGGCATCGGACCGAACGGCTCGCCGCGGAAATCACTGTCGATGCCGGCGAGAATGACCCGCCGGCCGCGATCGGCCAGACTCGACGCCACCTGCACGATCCCGGCGTCGAGGAACTGCGCCTCGTCAATGGCGATCACCTGCGCCATCGGATCGAGACGCAGCAGGATCTGCGACGACGAGTCGACCGGGATCGCCTCGAAGGTGCGCCGGTCATGGCTGGAGACATTCCACAGCCCGGCGTACCGGTCGTCGAGATGCGACTTGAATACCTGCACGCGTTTGCGGGCGATGGTCGCCCGCCGCACGCGCCGCAACAGCTCTTCGGTCTTGCCGCTGAACATCGAGCCAGCGACGACCTCCATCCACCCGCCGGAGACCTGAAAGCTGCCGCTCATGATCAGCTCTCGTTGCTCCCTTCGGGATTCCCTTCAGGAGACGCGTCCGTGTTCGGACGCGGCTTGCGGCTGGCATTCTGCATCCGCGCGCCACGCTCCGACCACTCTTCGCGACCTTCGGCGCGCTCACGCACGGGACGGTCGCCGAACGCGCGACGCTCTTCGTCGGCACGCGGCGGACGGTCATTGCCACCGCGTGGCGGACCGCCGCGGCCTTCCGGACGCGGACCACGATCACCGCCGAATGACGGACGGGCCGGACGGTCACCGCCGAACGCCGGACGAGCGGGGCGATCACTGCCGAACGACGGGCGGGCCGGACGGTCGCCACGATCGCCGCCACGAGGCGGGCGATCACCAGCATCGCGACGCGGCGGGCCAAACGTGCGCTCGCTGCGCGGGCCACGCGCGCCACGATCGCCACCACGATCCCCGCCGCGCGGGGCTTCACCGCTGCGCTCGTCGATACGGGCACTGAGGCGACGGCCGCGGAGCGAGACGGAGCCCAGCGCCTGCACCACCTTGGCGGCGTCGTCAGCATTGAGTTCGACGATCGCATGCGACTCGAACAGTTCGACCTGACCGATCCGGTCGCCCGGGATGCCGGCTTCGTTCGCGACGGCGCCGACGATGTCTCCGACCCGCACGCCGTCACGCTTGCCGGCGGCCAGAAACACGCGCTGCTTGCCGTCCGCGACGGGCGCGTCCGGCTTGTACCCGGCGGCCAGCGGCGTGCGCACGGGACCGGCAATCGTGGCCTTGGTCCGTGCGGTGACGAGCTCGCGACGAGCACCTTCGTACAACCGGAGCGCGGCGGCGGCGATTTCGAGTGAGTCGTGCGTTTCCAGCAACGGCGCGAGCAACGCCATTTCGCTTGCCGACGTGCCGCCGGAATTCGCCAGCGTGGTGCGCAGCGCTGCGCGCAACGCCTGCACGCGGCTTTCGGCGTTTGCCTTACGCGCCGCCGGCGTCCACGCCTCGGCCAGACCGGCAGTCATACGCCGGAAGGCGGCGAGTTCGTCAGCCAACAGCAGGGCCACCGCGTCGACCGGTCGCGCCGCGAGCGCGTCCACCAGCGCATCGTACGACACCGGCGACTCCCACAACACCACCAGCGCGACGTGCTGCGATGTGGCTTGACGCACGACCTGCACGTTCAGCCCATCGACCACCATACCGATGCGCGTAATGGCGGCATGCGCCTCGCGCTGTCCAGCTTCCGTCGTGGCCACGACCACGACGGAAGGCGGATCGACTTCATCGAGAATCGAGCGCAGGGCATCAGCCCGACCCGAGGCCGACGTGATCACGAAGCTCGGCGTCATCGCGAGCGGCGTCTCACCGGCCAGCATCGGCGTGAGGCGACGCGCGCGGCGCATCTGCGCTTCGAGGAATGCTTCGACCTCGTCCGACTCGCTGTCGATGGTGCCGACGCGCATGATGTCGTCCGGCGAATCGCCGAGCAACGCCTGCAACGTATCGCCCATCTTGTCGCCGAGGATCTCGTCGAGGCTGAAGACGACAAGCACCTGCAGCTGCTGCAGATCGATCGCGGCGTCCTTGCGCAGCGCGAGCAGGTCGGCAGCGGTACCGGTGACAACGGCCACCGGACCGGCGGCCAGCACGCGGCGGGCGCGCGTGGCGGAGGTGACCGGTACGACGCGCAGGCTGTCATCGGCCAGCAGCTGGCGCGCCTGTTCGGCCGCGCTGAGCGCTTGTTCAACCGTGGGGGTGATCACCAGGCAGGCCGGTGCGGCCACGCCCTGCATACGTCGGCTGCGTTCGATCCCCGGACGCATGGCGGCAGTCATCATCCGCAGATCTGCGGGTCCCTGCAGCACAACGTGCTGGCTCCGCGTCGCCCCTGGCGACGTCTCTTCCCGTTCTTGCTCGCCCACGCCCCACCCCATCGATTGTCGGTCAGCCTGGCCGCCCAACGGCCAGTGATTGTCGCGCCCCTATGGCGCACACCTGCGTAGCACCCTACACCCGCGTAGCGCACCTCTCACGGTCGCGCTTAATTGCTTCATGTCCAGCGTGTGAAATTAGCCGATTCCGGCCCTGAACTGCAGGGGGGCCGGCGAGTTTGTCCTGGGCATCCACCTCCGTTCCGCGTCTCGATCATGTCTCTGGTCTTCCAGCCGTCCGCCAACATCGCCCGACTCAAGGAATCTGCGACGCTGGCGGTAGCCGCGAAGGCCCGGGCGCTCAAGGCGGCCGGCCTGGCGATTATCGACCTTGGCGCCGGTGAGCCTGATTTCGACACGCCGGCCTTTATCCGTGAGGCGGCCGAGGCGGCCGTCGAAGCAGGGGCGACCCGCTACACCGCCACCGAAGGCATTCTGCCGCTTCGTGAAGCCATCGCTGCCGACGCCAACCGGCTGCTCGCCCATGGCGCGCAGATCACGGCGGCGGAAATCGTCGTGTCCAACGGGTCCAAGCAGTCGCTCTACAACGCGTGCGTCTGCTGCTTTGGCCCCGGCGACGAAGTGCTGATTCCCACGCCAGCGTGGACGAGCTACTTCGAAATGGTCGAGCTGGCGCGCGCGGTATCGGTTCCGGTGTTCGGCGACGAAGCGAACGACCTCAAGGTGACGGCGGCCCAGCTGGCCGCCGCCGCGACGCCGCGTACGAAGGGGCTCATGCTCAATTCGCCGAGCAATCCCACCGGCGCCGTGTACACGCGCGACGAACTCACAGCGATTCTCGATCTGGCCGCCGCGAAGGGCTGGTGGGTGCTCGCCGACGAGATCTATTTGCGCATTGCCTACGAGGGCGGTGCACAGTCGGCGCTCGAAGTTGCGAAGACGCGCGACAACCTGATCGTGATCAACGGCGTCGCGAAAGCCTACGCGATGACGGGATGGCGGATCGGCTGGACGATCGCGCCGGTGGCCGTCTCGAAGGCGATGACGGCGTTTCAGTCGCACACGACGTCGAACGCCGCGGCCGTGTCGCAACACGCCGCGCTCGCCGCCCTTGAGCGGCAGTCGGAGGCGAATGCTGCCGTGAACTACATGGTCAAGGAATTCCGACAGCGCCGTGATGCCGTCGTGGCGGCGCTCGCCGCCTTCCCGACGATCCGCTATGTACATCCGGCCGGCGCCTTCTACGTGTACATCAACGTCGCGGGCTTCCGCGGGGCCGCCGACGCCGGGGCGGCGTTCGCGGCGGCCGTGCTCGAGGAGTACCAGGTGGCGGTCGTGCCGGGCAGCGCGTTTCTTACGCCCGACTGGATCCGCGCGAGCTACGCGACGACGGAGTCGGTGGCCGTCGAAGGCGTGACGCGCATCGCCCGCTGTCTCACCGGCAGCTGAGGCGGCGCGTCAACGCGCGCTCCGGCTTTTTCACGCTTTTCGAGGCGATCATGATCACGACCATCGTGTTGGTGCAGGCCGATCCGAAAACCATTCCTGCCTGTGCGACCGCGCTGGCGGGCATCGAAGGCGTGAGCGAGGTCTACTCGGTGTCCGGGGCCTGGGATCTCGTCGCCATCGTGCGCGTGCCCGATCTCGAGCGCATCGCGACCGTGGTGACCGAGGAGTTCGCCAAAGTGCCGGGCATCATCCGGACGCAGACGCTCACGGCCTTTCGCGCGTACAGTCGCAATGATCTCGAGCAGGCGTGGGATATCGGGGTCGAGTAGTCGACCCCGACTCAGGCGTGGCAGCGCTGCCGTTCGTTGCGCAGCAGTTCACGCCACGCGTCCGAGTCGTAACGCAGCACGATGGTGTACAGCGGGGCGCCCTTGATCTTGAGGCCGAAGAAGAGCTCCGACTTGCCGTCGTCGTCGACGTCGAGATGGTCGAGATAGCGATAGCGCGGCGGTGACAGCTTGTTGCCCAACGTCGTGTACGTGAACGTGGGCTTGTAGCCGTACACACCCTTGTCGAGCACGACCACCAGGTGGCGGGGACGCGCCCCCATCTGCCGTACGCTGTCCGCCACGACTTCGGGGTCGTCGTACACCACCACGATCGTGGGACGCGGGCCGTTGCCGGTTTCGGCGACGTAGACCTCGCGCTGGTAGCGCGGCAGCATCGACATCGAAATCCCGGCCGCCGGTGCGATCAGCGTGGGAATGGCATCAATCGCCGTCTGCAGTTCACCGGACGACAAGGGCGTGACCGGCTTCAGTGGCGGTCGCTTTCCACTGGTGAAGAACTCGACGCCATCGGGTATCGAGGCCAGTGCGCCGGGGAGAATGACCGAGCAGCCGCGAATCGTGTCGAGCGGCGCGCCCTCCCACATCCCGCGGGTGGAGCTGACCGGCGCCAGCGCCCGTCCACCGCGATACGGCGTCAGCGACTTGCCGGCGTACAGATAGTCGAGATCGAACGAACGCCAGCCGCGATCACTCAGGGTGAGCAAGCGGAATCCCTGCGGTCCCATCGTGGCCAGCGGTACGACGCGAGCGCCGGTGCTGTCGCGCGTGACGCGAAACAGCACTTCCGGGTGGGGGGCGAGCAACGTGCTGTCGCCCTGCCAGACCGGATCGCCCTGGTCGGCCTTGAGCGCGTTCTTGACCCGTGCGGTGGTGTCGCAGGCCGCACCGAGCAGCGCGAGCGCCAGGGGCAGGGCACGGAGGGCCACGCCGCGGAGTCGCGGGGTGACGATGGCGGAAGGTCGGGAGAGTCTCACACCGTGAGTTTCGTGGACCGGGGCGCCGAAGTCCACCACCGGCGGTCATCGCGGACGCGCTGCGCAGATTGTCTGGGGGCGCCCGTCCCGCTAGCGTGCCCCTCGTGACAGACGAACGCCCACCGGCCGATGCCTCGCTTCGCGGTGCCCTCCGCTCCCTCCGCGCGCTCTTCGGGGACGGGGCGCTCCTGGGGGCCGGCGGCGGCCCGCCGCTCGAACGCATCGCCCTGCGCAGTGACCCGCCCTCCGTGGCGCCCTGTGTACCGCTGGAGGCGCCCGGTGCGCGGGCGCTTGAGGTGCCGACCGACCCCCTGGTCGCCGCCTTCCTCGACGGCGTCCAGCGCAGCCGCGTCGTGGGTTACGTCGCCGGCTCGCCGCTGATCTACGCGTCGGTCGCGGCCGCCGTCCGCGATCGCGTGGCACGGCGTCTCGAGACCTGGCGCGAACCCAGCGTGCGTCGCGCGCTCTTCGTGTCGCGCGGCCGGCTCGGCGACTCCGCGTGGAACCAACTGATGGAAAGCGGGGTCCCCGTGGTGGACATCACTGCGGATATGACCGACGACGCCATCCCGGTGCATCCTTTCGCGCTCCGCGCCCGCGCGCTCGATCTGGTGGCGCTGGAGCGGGAAGGGCTCGAACGGCGACTCGCCGCGGAATGGTGTCGCAGCGAATCGCGATGGCTCTGGATCGACGGCGGGATTTCGGGCAATCTGGCAGTGGACGAACGGGCAACGGCCTTCGGCGTCGTGAAGTCGCACACGACCTTATACGGTACGGCGGAACAGGTGGCGTCGGTGCTGGCACTCGACGAAGCCCAGCGTTCGCCGGCCTTCCTGGTGGGCCATCGTCCGCGCCGCGCCGTCGCGAGCTGGTATCTGCGTCTGCGCACGGCCGCCGGTGGTGACCCATTGCACGGGTTGGTGCGTGTGGAAGTGTCTCCGCCCGTCGACATGCTCGACACCGATCAGATCACCGACGGCGCGCGCGCGCGCCTCACGGCGCACTGTGACCGTATCTCCGCCGGCATCCTCGCCGAGCGGGCTCCGCTCTCGCTTCCCGATCCACGATGGGATACCCTCACCTACGGCATTCATGCCTGTGAGATGTATCTCGACGCACTCGTGGGACACTGACCTTCTTCGCCGTGACGCTGTGACCTCGCCTTCCGCTGTTCCTGCTGCTGTGTCGCTGCCGCTCGGTCGTGTCGTGGCGACGGAGAAGAAACCGAATACGCCGCACGAGTTCCATTTCTGGACGGCCATCGACGCCCCGATCGGCATCGGCACCATCGTGCGCGTCGAGGGCAATACGCCGGTCGAGAACGTGATTCCGCGCGTGTACGGCGTGGTGGTGGAAGGTTTCAGCTACAGTGATCTGCAGTCTCCGCTGCACGATGTCCTCGGCCACGATGGCCGGCCGCACGAGGGTCCGCTGTCGCACACCGATCGCACCGAGATCCGACTGTACACGGCATCGGTGCTGCGACACATCCCTGAGGAACCGTTGCAACCAGTGCCGCTCGGCGCGGTGTATCTCGCGGATGATGCCGATGTTGCCGTCGCGCTGCGCATGGATGGCTACATCACCGGTGAGTCGTCGACCGGCATACCGGTGGGCGTGTATCGGGCGGGCGGGATGCGCTCACCGATCTTTCTCGACGCCGACTTTCTCGTGGGGCCGGAAGCGGCGCACCTGAACATCTCCGGCGTATCCGGACTCGCCACGAAGACCAGTGCGATCGAGTGGCTGCTGCAGTCGATCTTCGCGCACTTTCCGGCGCATCGCGGCACGGTGGCGGCGGTGTGCTTCAACGTGAAGGGTCCGGACCTGTGCTTTCTCGATCAACCCGGGAAACTCGAGCCGGCCGATCTCGAGATGTACGAGATGCTCGGCGTGCCGCCCACGCCGTTTCAGGACGTGCGCTACTTCGCACCGTTCACCGCCCGCGGCTTCGCGTTGAACACGCTGCGCTCGCATCCCGCGCTCGCCGACAGTGTGTCGCCGCTCACATGGGGCCTCGGCGAAGTGCTGCAGTTCGCGGAAGTGTTGTTGAACAAGGACGACATCGATGCGAAGGCCGATGCGCTCATCGACTTCATCCGCGAGCGCGTCGTCGGTAAGGACTTCGAGGAGCCCGGCTTCACGCGCACGCACCGCGTGCAATCGTTCGCCGATCTCGATGCATGGTTCCGTGATGTTCTGCGCAAGCTCGAGGATTCCAACGGCGACACCTGGCGCACACACCATGCGGCGACGGTGCGCAAAGTCCGGAACCGGCTGTCCAATCTGTCCACGCGCTGCGCGGGGCTGGTCACCGACGATGGCGCCGTCTCGGATCTGCCGTTCGGGAGCTTTGTGGATCGCGCGGTGTACGTGGTCGATGTCGCCAATGTGGAGGAAGACGCGCAGGATCTCGTCTTCGCCCGTGTGGTGTCCCGGCTGCGTGAACAACTCGAGCGGCGGGAACTTGGCGTCGATCACGTCATCGTCTTCGTCGATGAGCTGAACAAGTATGCGCCTCATGATGGTCCCGATACCTATGTCCGCAAAATGCTGCTCGATATCGCCGAACGTGGTCGCTATCTCGGGCTCGTGCTTTTCGGTGCCCAGCAATTCCGCTCGCAGGTGCATCGTCGCGTGACCGGTAATGCGGGCACGGCGCTGTACGGGCGCATGGATGGCGACGAGTTGGCCTCGCCGGGCTATCAGGTACTGAGCCCGGCCATCAAAGCGCGTATGGCCACGCTCGACAAGGGACAGCTCATGGTGCGTCACCCGCATTTCACGCAGCCGGTGTTCGTGCGCTTTCCGCGCCCGTCGGTGATGTCGGGTCGCGAAGGCGTCGAACGGTTTCCGCAGGCGCCGGAACCGACGTTGGCGCAAGCCGTCACGCGCGAGCTGCGTCGACTCGACGACACGATCGACCTTGGCTTCGTGCAGCAGACCATTCTGCTGTACGACGAACACGTCGTGCTCGCGGCGCGCAACGCGGTGGTGCGCACGCGTCCCGACGACGTGAAGCGCGCGTTCTCGCGTGAATTGGCGCGTCGTGCGCGTCCGACCGCCAGCGAAGTCGAAGCGGTGACGCCTCGTCCGCGCGCGCTCCGTTCCTTCTCGCCCGACGAATACGGCGGATGACATCGCCGAGCGGAATCCGCGGGAAGGTGCTCGCCCGGGCGTGCTGCGTGCTGACCGTGTCCGTCACGCTCGTGCTCGCGGTCGCGCCTCCGCTGTCGGCGCAATCGCTGCGGCCGGGTCCCGATGGGGTGACGCTCATCGTGCGTCCGCGGGTGGGCGACATGCTGCGTCTGCAGATGGACCAGACCATCGAGATGAGCGGACGCCGTACGGAATCCTCGGTGCCCGCAGTGGGCTCCGGGGCCGGTATCGACGGACGTCGCGCCGGCGGATCGGCGCCACCCGCAGCCAAGTCACCCGAGTACGGACCGCGTCGCGCACGCGCCTCACTCCGCGTGACCAAGCTGGTCATGTATGCGCATTCACTGGTCGAGGCCAGCGATCTGTCGTCCACGACCCTGCTGGCGACGACCGACTCGATGGCCATGTGGGCCGGGACCGCCGCCGAGCAGGCCCGTCCCGAGATGCTGCCGCTTCCCGCCGACGGACGGCAGGTGCGTGTGCGCGTGACGCCCGACGGTGCCATGCGGGTGAGTGATCCCCCACCGGGTGCCATGGAACTCGGCGCCACGCTGGCTTCGATGCCGGCGCTGCTACCCGAGCAGGCCGTGCAGGTGGGCGAGCGCTGGGAACGCGACATCGTGCTCCCGTCGCTTCCGCTCAGTGGTTATCGCGCAGACGGCGTGGTGCGCACGCGTTTCCGCCTCGATTCCCTCACGCAAGGCGGACGGAACGCCTGGATTTCGATGGAGGGTGAACTGCGACGGGACGGCGCTGCCCGTGAACTCCCAGCCGGCACGCGGGTGGTCACCGCCGGGACGGTGCGCGGTACGATGGTGCTCGACCGCCTGCGTGCCTGGATCGTCGACGCCCGAACCGTCATCGACGTGCAGTCCGAAGTCACACCCGGCCCGGCCGAAGCGGCCCGCCCGATGCTACTCGACCTGCGCATCGTCCAGCGCATTCGTATTCGCTGACCGGCGCCCGTGCGGCCTCCGCTTTGAGCTAACGGGGTCGTTCTGTAGGTTGCAGCATGCGCCTGGTCCACCTCAGCGATCTCCATCTCGGATTCCGCCAGTATCAGCGGCTCACGCCGACCGGAATCAACCAGCGCGAGGCTGATGTCGCCGCGACCGTGTCGCGTGCCGTGGCCCAGATCATCGAGTGTGCGCCCGACCTGATCGTCGTGGGCGGCGATGTGTTCCACACCGTGCGCCCGTCGAATCCGGCCATTCTGCACGCGTTCCGCACCTTCTCCGCTCTGCGCGATCGACTCCCCGAAACGCCGATCGTGATGGTGGCGGGCAATCACGATGCGCCGCGTACGTCGGAAACTGGCTGCATTCTGCGGCTGTTCCGCGAAATCGGTGTGTATGTCGCCGATGCGAAGGCCGAGCTGTTCACCTTCGCCGGGCGATCACTCGCGGTGCTGGCGGTACCCGATGTGCCCGGGATCGACCGCCCGCCGTTCGTGCCCCCCGAAGGATTCGATCACACGGTGCTGCTGCTGCATGGCGAGATCGCCGGTATGCTGCCCGCGCACGCGGCGCCGGCGGACCGCGCCGCCATCGAGATCGATCCGGCCGAGTTGCATGCCGAGCAGTGGAGCTACGTCGCGCTCGGGCACTATCACGTGTATCGCGAAGTCGCGACGCGCGCCTACTACAGCGGATCCGTCGATTACACGAGTTCGAATCCGTGGGGCGAACTGCGCGAGGAACGTGAGCAGCGCATCCCGGGCAAGGGGTTCATCGAACACGATCTCGTGTCGGGCGCGCATCGGTTTCATCCGGTCGCACCGTCACGCCCGCTGATGGATCTCGAACCGATCGACGCCAGTGGCATGGGCGCGGCCGAAGTCGACAGTGCCTTGCGCGCGCGCGTGGACAGTGCGATCGGTGGCATCGATGATCGTGTCGTCCGCGTCACGGTGCGCAATATCGCACGACACATCGTGCGCGAACTCAATCACGAGGCGCTGCGCGAGTACCGGAAGCGCGCGATGCACTTTCATCTCGACGCGCGACGGCCGGAAGTGCTGGCCCGTCGCGGCAAGGGCGAAGGCGCGCCGGGGCGACGGGCTACGTTGCCGGAACTGGTGGCGGAGCGGCTCAACGAGCGTCCGTTGCCGCCGGGCGTCGATCGCGAGCAGCTTGTCTCGCTCGGCTTGCGCTACCTGCAGCAGGCCGAAGACGCGGCGATGGCTGCCCTCCCTGTGCTGGAGGGCTGACGCGTGCGGCTGATCTCACTCCGTTTGCAGAACTTCCGCCAGCACGCGGACACCCGCATTGAATTCGAACGCGGCCTCACGGGCATTATCGGGCCCAATGGGTCGGGTAAGTCCACGCTGCTGGAAGCGATCGCCTGGTCGTTGTACGGCACGCCCGCCGCACGAGGCACGCGCGATTCCATCCGGTTCTCGCGCGCGGCGCCACGCGCCTCGGTGAAGGTGGAGCTCGAGTTCGAGCTCGCCGGCCACCGCTATCGCGTCATCCGCGGACTCACCAACGCGGAGGTATTCCTCGACGGCGGTGACGTACCGATCGCCAACACGATCACCGGCGCCACAGAGTTGCTGCAGCGGCGGCTCGGCATGACCCGCTCCGAGTTCTTTCATACCTACTTCACGGGGCAGAAAGAACTCGACGTCATGGCCTCGCTCGGTGCGGCGGAGCGCGCGCGCTTTCTGTCGCGCGTCCTGGGCTACGACCGGATCAGCGGTGCGCAGGAGATTGCGCGCGAGCGTCGTCGCGCGCTCATGGCGGAGATCAACGGCTTGAAGCAGGGCATGCCCGACGCCGACGCCATCTGGCGCGGCGTGGCCGACGCGGAAGCGCGACTCGCCGTGGCGCGAACGCGTGCGGCCGAAGCCGAGGTCGCGCGCGTGGGGACGGCCGAGCGACTGAGTGCCGTGGCGCCGCAGTGGCTTGACGCCCAGGCACAGCGCGATCAAATGCAGCAGCTGCTGGCCGAGCTGCGCGTGGCCGAGAGCGAGGCGATGGGATTCGCCCGCGAAGTCGAGCGGCTCGATCGCGAGCTCGATGCCGTTGCCCTCGCGCACGGCGAGTTGGCGCCGTTGCGGCAGGCGATTCTGCCGCTGCTGTCGCTGCGAGCCGAGTTGGAATCGCTGGAACAGCTCGCCGCCGCCGACGCGCGACGGCAGGCGCTGATGGAGCGCGTACGCACCGTGGCCGAGGAAGATGCGAAGCTCGCCGAGCGCGCGGTGCGACTGGAATCGGCGCCGACGCTGGAACGTGACACGCAACTGCAAATCACGACGTTGCGTGGCACGCTCACCGAGGTCGAGCGAACGTTCGACGCCGAGAGCAAGGCGTGGACGCGGGACGGCCAGGAAGCTGAGACGCGTCTCGACGCCCTGCGACGTCAGTACGCGGAGTTGACCGAGCAACGAGATACGCTCGAGGGACTCGGCGAGGAATCACCGTGTCCGACCTGTGGACGGCCACTCGGCGCGTCGTATCGCGGGGTGCTCGACTTGCTGAACGAGCAGATCGAGACTGTGCGCATCGACGGCAACTATTACCGTCAGCGCGTCGAACAGCTCGCGGCGGTACCGGCCGCCATTGAAGCGATGGACGAGCAGCGTCGCACCATGCAGGCGGAGCTGTCCGCCGCTGAGCGACGGCTGCTGCGCATTCAGAACGCGCTGGTCGAGGCCACGCAGGTGGCGGATTCGCGAACCGAACTGGCCACGCGACTCACGCAAGCCACGGAGCAGCTGGCGGCGCTGCCATTGGGCTACGACGCGCAGCGGCATCGCGCGCTTCGCGACGACGTGGTGCGATTGCAGGAGCTCGAAACGAAAGCCGCGCGTGTGGGCGGGCTCGTGGAGCGTGAGGACGTCACGCGCACCGAGCGCGGGCGCGTAGTGGTACTGCGTGATGCGGCGCGAACGAAAGTCGTCGAGCTCGAACGGCAACGCACGGCGCTCGGCATGGACGATACGTCGTATCAGCGCGTACGCGACGCCCATGAGCGCGCAGCCGCCGAGGCTCGTCGTGCTGAGCTCGACGCGGTGAGCGCGGCGGGCGAAGCGGAGCGGGCGCGGGCCGCGCTCGATAGCGCCGAGCAGGGGCGGCGCGATCTCGCGCGCCTGCAGGACACACTCGACGCCCTCGAGAAAGACAAACAGCTGCACGATGAGCTCGATCGCGCACTGACCGATCTGCGCACCGATCTCAACTTCCAGCTGCGCCCTGAACTGGCCGAGATCGCCAGCGGATTCCTCGACGGACTGACCGATGGACGGTATAGTGCGCTGGAGTTCGACGAAGACTACAAAGTGCTCGTGATGGAAGAGGGGCTACCCAAGCCCGTTATCTCGGGCGGTGAAGAAGATCTCTGCAATCTCGTGCTGCGACTGGCGATCTCGCAGATGATCGCCGAACGGGCAGGACAGGCATTTTCCTTGCTGATTCTCGACGAAGTGTTCGGGTCGCTCGACGAAACACGTCGGGCGAATGTGGTCGAACTCCTGCGCCATCTGCATGATCGATTCGAGCAGGTCATCGTGATCACGCACATCGAACAGGTCCGGGAAGGACTCGATCGCGTGCTCCTGGTGCGCTTCGACGAAGCGCGCGGGTGCAGCGTGGTGCACACCAGCGCGCCGGTATTGCCCGACGAGCCGCTCGACGCCGAACTCTTCGGCGCCGGTAGCGGCGACACGCTGTCGATGGCGGAAGCATGACCGTGACGTCGCGTACGTGGCGGAGTACCCGTCCGCTCGAGGGGCCGATGGTGGCGACCGTCGAGGATATCCCGCAGTTGAACGAAGTGTTTGCGGAAGCGTTCACCGAACGGTATCGCAAGGATGGGATGACCGGCGTGCGCGTGCCGCCGCTCAACCCGGCGATCTGGCGCTACGCCATCGAAGATGCCGGCGACGGCGCGCTCTGCTGGCGCGATGAACGCGGGCGCATTGCCGCATTCAACATCGTCCATCACTCGGGCACCGAAGGCTGGATGGGGCCGTTGTGCGTCCGCCCCGACAGCCAGGGCGCCGGACTCGGCAAGATCATCGTGCAGAGCGGGATGCGCTGGTTGCGTCAGCAGTCGGTGAAGGTGATCGGACTGGAGACGATGCCGCGCACGATGGACAACATCGGCTTCTACTCGAATCTGGGTTTCGTGCCCGGGCATCTCACCGTCACGCTCACGCTCGATGCGGCGCTCGGCGAGCGTGGACCGGAACTCCTGTCGCGCTTGTCGGCACTCGAGAAAGAATCGGCGATCGCCGCCTGCCGTGACCTCACGATGCGCGTGATGCCGGGGTACGACTTCACGCGTGAGCTCGAACTCACCGACCGTCTCACGCTGGGCGACACCATTCTGATGGGGCCGCTGGACGCGCCCACTGGGTTCGCCGTCTGCCATACGGCGCCGCTGGTCGAGGGGCGGACGCGGGACGAGCTGCGCGTCCTCAAGCTCGTGCTGGCCCGTCGAAGCAGTTTGCCGCTGTTGCTCGGCAACCTGGCGGACTTGGCGCGACGCACGGGCACCCGCCGCGTCGCTATTCGATTGCAGGGCGACTATCCGGACGCGTACCGCACACTCGTGGCGCTGGGCGCCCGTGTGCGGTGGACCGACCTGCGGATGAGCGCGTATGGCTGGAACGAAGTCCCTCCCGTCGAGGGCATGGTGCTCTCGAACTGGGAGATTTAGGACCGCCCGTTAGCGCTTCTGGTCCGGACCGGAGGGCGTGTCGCGCACGACGATGCGCCAGATGATGAGAAAGACGCCGCCGGTGAGCATCAGATGGATCCAACCGGGGGCATCGGTCGTATACGTGATACCGCCCCACGCGACGAGCATCACGATTCCGGCAAGCATGTAGAAGTCCATGCTGTAATCTCGCATTGCGCGCGCCGTGGCGCACCATATACAATATCGGCGTGTAGTACGGCCCCTCCGGTGTCGATACTCGACCAGTGTGCGGGGCGGAGAGAATTACCTCTTGAGCCGATAAGTCCTAAGAAAAGGTCCGACAGACTGCGTTCACGTCATGCCCCAGTGCGGGGAAGGCGACCGCGTGGTGAGGACCTTATCAGTATTCTTTGGGCTTCAAGACCTCCTCTTCGTTCCGTATCTTTTGCGAAAGCCCCGCCAATCGGCGGGGCTTTCGTTTTTCCGGCCGCCTCCCGATTGCCTTGCCGAGGCGCACGGGGGGTACGAGTTTGGGGATGGAACCTCTCCCCCTTTTAGGCTGTTCGGTCGATATGCCTATCGTTACCGCGACGCGACTGCTGCGCTTCAATGCCGCCCACCGCGTCCACAATCCCGCGCTCTCCGACGAGGAGAACACCCGCCTGTTCGGCAAGTGCAACAACCCGAACTGGCACGGTCACAACTACACGCTCGAAGTGTCGGTCAAAGGACCGATCGACGAGCGCACGGGTTATGTGATCGACCTCGGGATGCTGCGCGATACCGTGGAACGGCACGTGGTCAATGTCACCGACCACCGCAACTTCAACATCGACGTGCCCTACATGCAGGGCGTCAATCCGACCACGGAGAATGTGGTCGTGGGCATGTGGCGCGTGCTGGAACCCGTCGTGGCGCCCGGAAAACTGGTGCGGCTGCGTCTCTGGGAAACCGAGAATAATTATGTCGACTACGAGGGGGAGTAAGAACGTGATCCGACCGACAATGGCGGCGCGCGGAAGCATGGCGACGGTCGATCCCGACGACATGGAGACCGACAACGCGACGCAGGTGGAATTCGAAGGGCTCATCCGCCGCCAGCTCGAAATGCTTGGCGAGGATCCGAATCGTGATGGCCTCCTGAAGACGCCGAGCCGCGTCGCGAAATCGATGGCGTGGCTCACGCGCGGCTACGATCTCGACGCCCGCCAGGTTATCGGCGATGCGATGTTCGAGGAGAACCACGAGAACATGGTGATGGTGCGCGACATCGAGATGTATTCGATGTGCGAGCATCACATGCTCCCGTTCTTCGGCAAGGTGCATGTGGCGTACATCCCCAACGGCAAGATCGTCGGGCTGTCCAAGCTCCCGCGCGTGGTCGAAGTGTTCGCACGCCGCTTGCAGGTGCAGGAGCGACTCGGTGAGCAGATCGCCAATGCGCTCGACGACGTGCTGAAGCCCAAGGGCGTGGGCGTCGTGATCGAAGCGGTGCACCTCTGCATGATGATGCGCGGCGTCGAGAAGCAGAGCTCGCGCACCATCACATCGTCGCTGCGTGGCCTCTTCCGGGACGACTCGAAAACGCGCAGCGAATTCCTGCGCCTGGCGCACGGACCGTCGGCCGCCTTCTGATGCTGCACGGCGTGTCCGCCGTGATCACCGGCGCGTCGCGAGGCATCGGCCGGGCCGTGGCCATCGCGCTCGCGGCCGCCGGTGCGCAACCGTTTCTGCTATCCCGATCGGCCGACGATCTTGACCTGGTCGCGGCCGAGATCGGCGGTGGTGCCGTCGCGGTGCCGTGCGACGTGACGAGTGCCGACGCGGTGGAGCGCGCGGTGCAGATCATTCGCCAGCATCGCGCCGAAGGACCGTCGGTACTGGTGAACAACGCCGGTATCTTTCCGCTCGGTGCCATCGAGCGCACCGATCCCGCCCGCTTCGAACAGACGCTGCAGGCCAACCTGGTGGCGCCGTTTCGCTTGCTGCATGCCTTCGTCCCGCTCATGCGGGCGGCCGCGCGCGGTCACGTGATCACGATCGGCTCGGTGGCCGATCGCAGCATCTACAGCGGCAACGGGGCGTACTCGGCCAGCAAGTTCGGCGCCCGTGCCCTCCACCAAGTCCTCCGCGAAGAATTGCGCGGCAGCGGTGTGCGCGCCACGCTCATTGCGCCGTCGGCCACGGATACACCGATCTGGGATCCCATCGATCCCGATAACACGCGGGGCTTCCCGCCGCGCGCGGCGATGTTGCGCCCTGAGGACGTGGCCGACGCCGTGCTGTGGGCGGTGACCCGGCCGGCGCACGTCAACGTCGACGAACTGCGCCTCAGTCGGGCGTAGGGCGCGCGGAGTTCGGTCCGGCCGGCTGGCGGCTCGCCGAACGTCGGCGGCGGCTGCAGCTTCAAGGCGGTACACGTCCGCCTGAGCCTCCGTTTGACTTTCCCGAGCGACATATGCCCGTCTTCCCGTCCGCGCGCCAACGCCGCGCGTTGCTCGCCACCGCCGCCAGGGTCGCGCTGACTATCGCGGCCACATCAGGCCCCTCGCGCCTGTCCGCCCAGGGAGCCGTACCGTCCGCCGCATTGACGCCGGCAGACCTCCTGGACGTGCGCACCGTGTCGGCCGGCGACTACTCGCCCGACGGCAAATGGCTGGTGGTGCGGATGGCCCGTCGAGGCGACGGCTTGGGCTTTGTGGCAGCTCGCGATGGCGATCCGAGCTACACGCGCCCGGCGCCTTCGCGTCTGCTGCTCCTGAACACCGCGACCGGGGACACGACGGCCATCCTCAACTCACCGCGAACGATCGGGACGCTCGCCTGGTCGGCGCAGAGTGATCGCCTCGCGATCGCCACCCGAGACACCGTTCCGCAGTTGCTGATCTGGGATGCCGCCAGCCGTCGGCTTCGCGTGCAATCGCTCTCCGGTGCACGGTTGGCCGAGAACAGCGATCTGGCGTGGACCGATGACGGACGGCTCGTCCTGGCCATCCGCGAACGGCAGTGGTTGCCCGAGGTCCGAGCGCGTTTCGACTCGCTCGTGCGGGGACCGATTTCGGTGCAGGTCGGTACCGAACCGTTTCTTGCCTGGGACGTGCTTCGTCGCCTCGGAAATCGCGCGCTGGTGGTCGCGCTCACGCCGGCCTCGGCCCGTCTCGATACGCTGATCGCGGCGTCGCAGATCACCAGCTGGAACATCTCGCCCAACGGGCAGCGCATCAGCTGGCGCGAAGACCGGAATGCCAAGACGAATTACGATGGCGGACCGAGTAACGAATCCCGCCTGCTGGCGCGACGCTTGGGCGATGGCACACGCGATGGCACACGCGATGGCACACGCGATGGCACACGCGATGGCACACGCGATGGCACACGCGATGGCACACGCGATAGCGCCCGCGTGGTTTTCGCGTCAATGCGTGGTGTCACGCTCATGAATGCCGCCGACGGAGAACGGTACGCGTTCGGCCGCGACGGCGCGATCTATGTCGCGAGTCTCACCGACACCACGCCCCGCCGGCTGATCGGTCCCGCCCCCCGTGCGCGCGGCGACAGCGCGCGCAGCACGGCACCGCGTGACTCGACGGCGCGGACCGCCGAGGAACGCTACACGCTGGTCGGCTTCTCGCCGACAGGAGGCGATGTCGTCGTTTCATCGCGCACAGGGCTGCACCTGGTTCGCGTCGCGGACGGCGCGCGCAGCACGATCGGTGCAGTCACCGACACCATCCGCGGGCCGCGCTTCACTCTTGCCGATTGGAGCCGCGACGGGCGCTCACTGCTGGTCAGCATGTCGTCGCGCAGCACCTGGAACCGCGCGATCATCCGCGTGAATCTGGCCGTGAACTCCAGGGAAACCCTCGTAAGCGACGGTCGCTTGTACGGCGCGCCGAGGCTAAGCCCGGATGGTGCACGCGTGGCCGTCACCATCGGCGAGAACGGCCGTCCGGCCGACTTGTGGCTTGGTGATGCCGTGATGTTCAGACCGAAGCGCGTCATCGAGTCGAATCCGCAGTTGGCCGCACGTGCGCTGCCCACCACCCAGTTGGTGGAGTATCTCGATGCGGATGGGCGTGCGCAGTTCGGCGTGCTCACGATGCCGGCCGGCGGAGGACGCGCCCTGCCCACCGTGTTCAGCGTGTACGAAGACTTCTTCGACGACAGCTTCGATGCCACCACGATGCTGCTGGCGAGTCGGGGCTACGCCGTGATGAAGCCGTCGGTCACCTTCGAGACGGGCTATCCTGGCGAAGCCTGGCTGAAGGGCGTCACGGCGAGCGCCAACAAGCTGATCGAAATGGGCGTGGCTGACAGCAGTAAGCTGGGCGTGCACGGTACGAGCTACGGTGGTTACGCCACCAACCTGCTCATCACGCAAACCAATCGCTTCAAGGCGGCGATCAATATCTCCGGCAAGGTTGATCTGGTGTCCTTCTACACCGACTCGCCCCGGCTCGGTGTGCGCAACATCAACGCTGCCGAGAAGACGCAGGATCGCATCGGCGCCACCATGTGGGAGCAGCCGCAGAAGTACGTGCAGCACAGTGCCGTAATGTTCGCCGACCGGATCAAGACGCCTCTTCTGCTCGTCACGGGGGGAGAAGACCACAATGTGCCGGCGATCAACACGCGTGAGATGTATTTCGCCCTGCGTCGGCTGGGGAAGCCGGTAGAATGGGTGAATTACACCAACGGTGGACACGGCATTCCCATGACCAACGCTGCCGAGTTCACCGACTGGCACAATCGGCTTACGGGTTGGTACGATCGGTATCTCAAGCCGACATCGTCTGCCGTGCCTGCGTCCGACCAGCAGCCACTCTTTCGCTAGCTTCCGGTATGCAACGCGATCTACTCGATGCCCTGCGCTGTCCCGGCACGCACGAAGAAAGCTGGCTCGTGGCCATGGTCCTCGAGGCCAACGGCTCGACGCTGCTGGTGGCCGAACTCGCCTGTCCGGTGTGTGGCGCGGAGTTCCGGATCAGCGACGGTGTGGCGCACTTCGCCGACGTCGCAACGGCACCGCTGGTGACCACAGCCATGCCGTCAGAACCGTACACCAGCGACATGGTGCTGCGACTGGCGGCACTGTTGGGTGTGGCCGAGAGCCAGCTGCCGGTGGCACTGGTGGGTCGCTACGCGGCCGCCAGTGGCGTGCTGGCGTCGTTCGTGGCGGCACCGCAGCTGCTGGTGAATAGCGGCCCCGCCATCCCCGCTCCCGGCGTCTCACGCATCATGGTGGCCGATCGGCTCCCGCTCGGGGTGGAAACGCTGGCCGCGATCGCGGTCGATGACGCCCACGCCAGCCCCGCGTTGCTCGAAAGTGCTGCGCGGGCGCTTCGACTCGGCGGGCGGTTGGTGGCGCCGGCCGACGCGCCGATCCCCGCGGGCATGCGCGAGCTCGCCCGTGATGACTCGGAGTGGGTCGCGGAAACGACAGTGCGCGCCAGCGGACTGATCGAGCTCCGCCGGCGCGCACCTGAATCGGTCCAGTAAGGCTACTCCTCGTACAAGCTGTCGATGAGCGGCTTGTAGGTCTTGTCGATCACGCGACGCTTCACCTTGAGCGTCGGCGTCAGTTCGCCGCGCTCCACGCTGAAGTCGTGCTCGAGCAGCGCGATCTTCTTGGGCGTCTCGTAGTGTGCAAGGCCCTCGAGCTTCGCGTTCACTTCCTTTTCCATCTTCGCGTTGATCGTCGGCATCGCCAGCAGCTCGGCGCGGCTCGTCCACACGATGCTCTGCGACGCGGCCCACTTCTCGAGCTGATCCCAGTTCGGCACGATGAGTACGACGGGGAATTTGCGCTTGTCGCCGATCATCACGGCCTGCGACACGTACTTGTTGGTGCGCAGCATGTTCTCGATCGGCTGCGGCGCAATGTTCTTGCCGCCTGCCGTGACGATGATGTCCTTCTTGCGATCGGTGATGCGCAGGAAGCCATCGGTCAGTTCGCCGATGTCACCGGTGTGGAACCATCCTTCCTCGTCGATCGCATCCTTCGTCGCTTCCGGATGGTTGTAGTAGCCGCGCATGATGTGCGGTCCGCGCGAGAGAATCTCGCCATCGGCGGCAATCATCACTTCCACGCCGGGGATCGGTCGGCCCACGCTGCCCAGTCGGTAGTTCTCGAAGGTATTCGTCGAAATCACCGGCGACGTTTCCGTGAGGCCGTAGCCTTCGAGAATGATCAGCCCCGCGGAGTAAAAGAACTTCGCGATGTCGGGCGAGAGCGGCGCGCCGCCGGACACGAAGAAGCGCAGGTTCCCGCCCGTGCGCTCCTTCAGCTTCGAGAACACCAACTTCTGCGCGAGCCCGTATTGCATCGCCAGCAGCCCGCCGGGTTCACGGCCGGCCAGCTTTTCGTCGGCCCATTTCTCGCCAACGCTCTTCGCCCAGAAGAAGATGCGCTTCTTGAGGGCACCGCCGGCCACGGCGTTCTCCACCACACGCGCATAGATCTTCTCGTACAGTCGCGGCACCGACATCATCATCGTCGGCTTCACTTCGCTCATGTTGACCGGCACCGTGTCGATCGACTCGGCATAGGCAATGCGCACGCCGTTCGCGAACAGGAAGTAGTCGCCGGTGCGCTCGAAGATATGACTGAGCGGCAGGAAGCTGAGCGCAAGATCGCTCGTGCTCACATGCAGCGTCGTCTTCGTGGCGATGACGTTCGAGTACAAGTTGTCCTGCGTGAGCATCACGCCCTTCGGATTGCCCGTCGTGCCCGACGTGTAGATCAGTGTCACCAGCTGATCCGGCGTCACGGCCAACGCATCACGTTTGAACGTGGTGGCGCGCTCGGCGTTGTCCACCGCGGCACCCTTGGCTTCGATGTCGGCGAGCGTGAGATCGCAGCCGTCGGCTGTGGTGGCGGCGAAACCGATGATCCACTGCAGGCCGGGCACTTCACTGCGGATTGACGCCACCTTTCTCGCCTGATCGGCATTGGACACGAAGATGGCGCGCGCTCCCGAATCGTTCAGCAGGTAGGGCAGCTGATCGGCGGGGAGGGTGGGATAAATGGGCACGTCGGTGATCGCGCTGCAGATGCAGGCGAAATCCGCGATCAACCACTCTGGGCGGTTCTCCGACAGAATCGCCACGCGATCCTGCGCCACGATGCCCATCTCGGCGAGGCCGAGCGCCGTGCGCCGTACGCGATCCATGATCGTGCGGTGGGACATCGGCTCCCACACGCCGCGCACCTTGGTGCTGAGCGCGTCGGCACGGTCGAATCGCTCCACGGCATCGAAAAACAGCGCGTTGATCGTGCCGTGCGGCGGACGCGGTCCGCCGGAGGCGTAGCGCGACGAGGCCGGCAGGCCGTTCATCGTCACGTTCAAGGCAGGGTTGGAATCAGCCGCGACCGAAGTCATCGCCATCTCCGACTGGAGCGAAAGGCAGGGCAGAGGCGCATCGGTACAACGAACCGGAGCGACGCCAGGTGGGATGAACTGAAATTGCCCCCGGACGTCGTCTGGCGGGAGTCCTCAGGACGATCCGGACCCGCGACGCACCGGGGCGGTAACCCGAACCGGCGATCCCTTGAGGGGTTTGCCTTTGTAGGTCACCGTCGCGCGGACCACCACCGACTCCACGGCGGCACCGCTCGGAAACTGCAGGGCGCGCACGCGCACGCGACGTCCGGCCACACCGCTGTCATCGGTCGTGTCGAGCACACTGGCCCTTCCCTGATCATCGATCAGATACGCCGCGGCCGTGGTGTCGTTGGTCGGATTGGCCGGATTCAGCAGCTCAAACCGCACAGGCCATGAGCGCACGCCGGTCACGGCCGTCGCCTCGATATGCCGCACGGTGACGGTGAGCGCCTTGGTCGAGTTGCTGTCGAGACCACGGCGGCCCGTATCCGGCAGGCTGGTGCCAAGAATGGCCGTGAGGTTCGTGCCGTCGACGGAGTCGGGGCGCGTCGTGACGCGAATGCCGCGCAACACCTGCAGCGAGCCGCCGATGCGGGCGGCGATGCGCTTGTCACCACTGACCAGCTTCTTCGCGACGACGACACCGGTGGCGGAGTCGATCGCGAGCGCCGAGTCGATGTTGAAGTCGGCGTACAGATAGCGCGGCGCCGCGTCGTCGATCACATCGCCGCGCACGTTGAACACGCGGGCGCGAACGGGCGTCGCGATGCCATCGAAGTTGCGCAGCGTATCGCCGACCACGACCGACGGTGACGGGAAGGGCTCGAGTTCGATCGCCGCCGCTTCATTCGGTCCAAGCCCGACTTCGGAGCACGCGGTAGCCCCGCCGGTGACGGCAACGACGGCGGAGACGAGCAGCCAACTGGTGCGACGACGCGCACGTACCGTCGGTGTCACGCGAAGCGCTCGGCGAGTCGCGTGGCGATGTTCACATACGCCTGACTCGCCGCGTCAGCCGGATTGCGCAGCACGACCGGCTGACCGGCGGCGAAGGCGTCGGCCGTAGCAGGCGTGCGCGGAATCGGCGTGTCGAACACGAGATGCTGCGGGAGATGTTCGCGCACGTAGTGCACGACACGCTCCGACGCCGGATTTCCCTGCTCGAACATCGTGAGCAGGATCCCTTCGAGCGTCAGCTCGTCGTTGATGCTGATGACATCCTGAATCGCGCGCAGAATTTGCGGCGTAGTCTGCAACGCCAGCGGCTCGCACTGCAGAGGTACGACCACGTGCTGACTGGCCGCGAGCACGCGACGCGTGATCGCACCAAGTCCCGGCGGCGTGTCGACTACCACCACATGACAGCGTTCGCGGGCCATGGCGAGCAGATCGGCCAGCACTGTGCTCTCGCCAACGCGATGCTGAAAGTCCGAGTGGTCGGCCGACTCACTGACACTGCCGGCGAGAATCACGCGAAGCCACGGCAGCGCGGTGGGCAGGATCACTTCGCGTAACGCTTTCTCGCCGCGCAGATAGTCATCGAACCCGACCGTGGGGTGCCCGCGGCGCAGTCCGACGCCATACCGCACCGCACCCTGAGGGTCGGCGTCGATCAGCAGCGTCTTGAGCCCGCGGCGCGCAAACGCGACCGCCAGATTCACGGCCGTGGTCGTCTTGCCGACGCCACCCTTCTGGCTCACGATGGAGAGCACTCGTCCCACGTCAGCCCTCGTCCGTGTAGGCCGATCCATCGTCATCGCCGGACGGCGCTGATGGATCCTGATACTGGCCGTCGGAATCGTCCGGGGCACCCTGCAACTGCGCCAGCGTGCGCTCGGCGTGAGCACGGAATCGTGCGGACGTCGGATCCTGTTCGGTACTGAATTGGAGGAACGACTCGAGGTGCATTGCGGCGTGCGCCGAATCCCCCCGCTTCAGGAGCAGAAACGCGAGGCCGTAGTGGGCCCCCGGCGATTCTGCATCGAGCTGCAGGGCGCGACGATACGTCCGAATGGCCTCTTCGGGCTGCCCGGTCTTCGAGAACGCGATCGCGATGTTCTGCAAAACGCCGAGGTCGTCGGGCCGCTCGCGCAGGGCGAGACGATACGACGTCAGAGCATTTGCATAATCGCCGCGCGACTCGAGATCGAGCGCTTCAGCCAGGAAGTCCGTGTGGCGCGGATCGCGCCCGGACGAGCCGCCCACGAGGCGGCGCCACCAAGTCATGCGCTCGCAGTGGATCGGAGAAAGAAAAAAGGAGAGCTGCGATCGATGCGCAAAGCTATCGGGACAGCGCGTCGCCAACAAGTTGCCGTGCAGGTTGTCAGGGGAATCCGCGTTGCCGCATTCCCCTAGTGGGGCTACACTCGGTGTAGACTGCGGGATCCCATACCGGAGCACCACGATGACCGCACCACAGCCGTACGCACCTGACCCGTCCAAGGGCGTGATGATCGTGGATTGGCCGCTCTTCGGGGAGCTGGCCCGCGCCCTCGCCGTGCGCGTGGCGCGCGAGTGGACCCCGGAACTCGTCGTCGGCATCGCGACGGCGGGCGTTGTCCCCGGTGCCGCGGTCGCGGCCATTCTCGACCTGCCGTTCCACTCGATTCTGGTGTCGCGTCGCTATAGCGCGTCCCAGGTGCGCGAAACGCCGGCGGTGTTCGGTGCGGCGCCGATCGAAGTGCGCGGCAAGCGAGTGCTCGTCGTCGACGAGACCTGCGATTCCGGCCAGACCATGCGGCTGGCGGTCGGGGCGGTCGGAAACGGCGGCGCCAAGGAAGTGCGCACGGCCGTAAGCTTTAAGACGGGCAGTTTTGCCCCGGACTACTTCGCGCTGGCCACTCAGAGCATGATCGTGTTGCCCTGGGACCGCGACATCCTGATCGACGGCGAGCTTCGGCCCAACCCCAAGTACGCCGGACTCATTCCCGACGTCTGAGCCGCCGCACGCCGGCCGCCATCAGGCGCTGGTGGCGGCCCGCTCGTAGGGAATGCCGCGTTCCATCGCTTCCCACACGTAGTTCAGCACGTCGACCGAGCCGAGCAGGAAGCGGCACTGCCCCTCGGCGGCGGCGTCGGGGGTGACTTCGAGCACCGAGATCGGCGCATCGGCCAGCCGTCCGAAGAAGCCGGCAAAGAGCCCCGTGGACACCGGGCAGCCTTCGGCCTCGGCCGCCGCTTCGCCCCAGTTGTTCGCGTCGAGCACCATCACGGCTTCGCTGAGCGACGAGAGCTGGACCAGCCCCCAGCCGATCTCGAAGAAGTACTCCCGGAGCAGGATCGGGAATCGGCTGTCGAGCAGGTCGTCGGGGCCATGCTCGCTCCGATCCGCCAGCCACGCCGAGAAGTGGTCGAACAGCGCCTGCCCTGCGGCATAGCCCGCGTCACGGACGACATCGACCGGTACGGCCGGATGCGCCTGCTGCGTGGACCGGCGAAGCCCGTCGAAGAATTCGACCGGCACCGTGACGGTGCGGGTGGTCAGGAAAGGAAGCGTAGTGCTCATGTTCCCGTGACGCTCGCGCAATGAAGGGGTCACGTCAAGCGGGGGCGGCGTGATGGATGATGCCGGGGCTGTATCGGTCTCATCGCCCGGAGCGTCGGATCAGCTCGGCTTCGTCGATCACCTCGATGCCGAGCTCGACCGCCTTGTCCAGCTTGCTCCCGGCTTCCTCGCCCGCCACCACGAAGGTGGTCTTCTTGGACACGCTGCTCGTGACCCGCCCGCCGGCCGCCTCCACCAAGGCTGCGGCGTCGGTCCGGGATAGCGTGGGCAGGGAGCCGGTGAGGACCACGGTGGCCCCGGTCAGCGGGCCGTCCGCTTGAACCGCGTTCGGCTCGTCGAAACGCACACCGCGCTCGCGCAGCCGCTCCACGAGCGCGCGGGACGTGGGATCGTCGAAATACGACCGTACCGACGTAGCGATGATGTCACCGATGCCGCGCACCGCGCCTAACTGCTCGGGCGTGGCGGCGATGATCGCGTCCATGCTGCCGAACTGCTTGGCGAGAAGCTGCGCGGCCTGCGCGCCGACATGCCGGATGCCGAGTCCAAACAGCAATCGCGACAGCGGCTGCTGCTTCGCGGCGGCGATCGCTGCCACCAGATTCTCGGCGCTCTTCGTGCCGAAGCGCTCGAGTGACACGAGCTGCTCCACCGTGAGGTCGAACAGGTCGGCGAAGTCGGTAATGAACCCCGCTTCGATCAGTTGCTGGATGCGCGCGTACGAAAGACCGTCGATATCGAGGGCGTCTTTGCTCGAGAAGTGCACGAGCCCTTCGAGCTGACGACCGGGGCAGGCGACATTCGGGCAGTACGTCGCAACGTCATCGCCGTACCGATGCGTGGGCGAATCGCAGCGCGGGCAGTGCGGCGGCATGGTCCACGGCTGCTCGCTGCCATCGCGCTTCTCCGGCACCGGTCCGAGCACATAGGGAATGACATCACCCGCTCGGACCACCTGCACCCAATCCCCGTCGCGCAGATCCTTCTTCGCAATCTGATCGGCGTTGTGCAGCGACGCGTACGTGACGGTCGCCCCGCCCACATCGACCGGTTCGAGCACCGCGAACGGTGTGAGTACGCCCGTACGCCCCACGCTCACGTCGATGCGGATCAGCTTCGTGACGGCCATGTCGGGCGCGAACTTGCGGGCGATCGCCCAGCGCGGCGTGCGATCGTTGCGCACACCGAGTTCGTCCTGCAGCGACATGTCGTTCACCTTCACCACGCCGCCGTCGATCGCGAAGCCGAGCTTCGCCCGCGTATCATGCTCGACGGTATGCGCCCACACCGACACCTCGGCCATCGTGTGGCATCGCTCGCGATGCGGCGCCACCGGAATGCCCCACGTGCTCAGTTGTTCGAGCAGCTCCCACTGTGAGCGCGCCGGCGCATTGCCGTCGGGCAGCACGGCGGCGTAGCCGAAGAAGCGCAACGGACGCTGCGCCGTAATCGACGGATCGAGCTGGCGCAGCGCACCGGCGGCCGCATTGCGCGGGTTCACGAACACCGGCTCGCCGGCGGCCACGCGTGCTTCGTTCATGGCCTCGAAGCCGGCGAAGGGCATGTACACCTCGCCGCGAATCTCCATCAACGGCGGATGACCGTCTCCCAGCAGCCTCAGCGGCACGCCGCGGATGGTGCGGATGTTCACGGTCACGTCTTCACCTTCGGTTCCGTCACCACGCGTGGTACCCGTCACCAACACACCGTCACGGTAGGTCAGCGCGATGGCCGCCCCGTCGATCTTGAGTTCGACCGTATACCCGCTTTTGTGCACCGAGGCGCCCACCACGCGCTCGATCGACTGCTCGAAGGCCAGCAACTCGGCATCGTCGAAGGCGTTGTCCAGCGACAGCATCCGCACGAGGTGCCGATGGGTCTGGAACGCGCTTTGCACTGGCGCACCCACACGGAGCGTGGGAGAATCTTCCGTACGCAGTGCGGGGTATGTCTGCTCGATGGTTTGCAACTCACGGAAAAGCCGGTCGTACTCGGCATCCGGGAGGGCGGGACGGTCGAGCACGTAATACTCGTGCTGCGCGCGGGCCAGCAGTTCGCGCAATTCGGCGGCGCGCTGCACGGTGGGGGATGGAACGACGCTCATGTGCGGAATGTATCTCTTAGAGAGAGATGCGTCATCACGGGGAATTCACTGGACAATTCACGCGCTCCGGCGCGGGAGGCTGCATGTTCAACAGCAATAAGCGGGATCGAATGGATGGCCGTGCACTCGGGCTCGGACTGCTCATCGGCGCCGCGATCGGTGCCGGCGCTGCATTGCTGATGGCACCGGCGACTGGCGAACAGACCCGTCGCCAACTCCGGCGCAACGCGCGTCGCTTGGCGGAGCAGGGCGGTGACACGCTGTCGAATTGGTGGGATGAGGCCGACGAATCGGCGCGTCGCATGGCGCGGCGCGGCATGAAGGAGGGTCGCAAGGCGGCCGTGCGCGTTCGCGAGCGGGCCCGCGACGTCGCGCCGTGGTAAGCGCCCCGAGCGCGCTTACGTGAGCTTTCTCAGCTCCTCGTCGGCGAGCTTGCGATACTGATCGTCGTTCGCGTCTTGGAGCGGAGCGCGCAATGCAGCCTGGTAGGCGGCGCGCGCTTCGTTCCGACGCCCGGCGTCGCGATACACGCGCGCCAGATCCAAATGGTGCACCAATCGATTGGGCTCCGCCGCCACGGCGAGCTCCATGTACCGGGCGGCTTCCGCCCAGCTCGCGCTGCCCAGCACCTGACCGCCAAGAAACGCCTTGGCGACCGCGCGCGAGAATCCGTTCAGTCGCATCACTTCGGCGTTCCATACGCCCAGCACGTGCAGCGCGCCGGGATGTTTGGGGTGCAGCTGTAGCGTTTTCAGTGCCTCGTCACGCACTTCGAGCGCATACTTCACACGCTCGCGCGGATTCGCTGCCAGCGCGGTGCGGCCGACCGCACGCGCCAACTGAAAATGCCCTTCGGCATCGTTCGCATTGGCCGCGACCGCGCGTCGTGCGTAGTCCGTCGCGCGTGCGTACAGCGCGGTGCGCGTCTCGGGATTCTTCTCGAATTCACCGAGGTCCACGGCTTCGCGCGCGGCTTTCCACAGCGCTGCGTATGACGTCGGTTCCGCCTTCACGGCTCGCTCGTAGTTGCCGAGTGCGGCCGATGGTCGACGCGCCACGCTTTCTCGATCGCCGGCGCTGAGCAGATCACTCACGTTCTGCGCAACGAGGAGTCGCGGTGCGAAGAGCAGCCCCGGCAGCGAGACCGATGCGGCCCCGACAGTGAGACCGATCGCCCAACGGCGTGCGGTGCGGACGGCGAGGATGTAGGTTGGCTGCATCATGAGCACTCTATGTTGGCACGCGCACTGATCGAGCGAAAGCGCGACGGCGGTCGAATTACTCCCGCCGAGTGGCGCACGCTCATGTCGCAGTACGCGACAGACGAGGTTCCGGACTACCAGATGGCCGCGTTGGCGATGGCCATCTACTTCAACGGGCTTGATCGCGACGAAATCGGCGCGCTCACCGATGCCATGTTGCACAGCGGTGCGATGCTCGATCTCGACCATCTCACGATGGCGCGGGTCGATAAGCATTCCACCGGCGGCGTGGGCGACAAGGTGTCTCTCGTCCTCGCACCGCTGGTCGCGTGCCTCGGCGTCGCGGTGCCCATGATGTCGGGACGCGGACTGGGGCACACGGGCGGTACCCTCGACAAGCTCGAATCGATCCCCGGGTTTCGTACCGACTTGTCGTTGGCGCGTGCCACCGAGCAGATCGAACGCATCGGCTGCGCGCTGATCGGACAGACCCGCGAGATCGCCCCCGCTGACCGCCGTCTGTATGCCCTGCGCGACGCCACCGCGACCGTGGAGAGCATTCCGCTGATCTCCGCGAGCATCATGTCGAAAAAGCTCGCCGAAGGCCTCACGGGGCTCGTGCTCGATGTCAAACGCGGCTCGGGCGCCTTTTTGCCGGAACTCGATCGCGGTCTCGCTCTGGCCCGCACCATGATCGAGCTCGGGGCCGATCACGGCTGCCCCGTCGTGGCGCTCATCACCGCCATGGACCGGCCCCTGGGTCGGGCCTGCGGCAACGCTCTCGAAGTCGAGGAATCGATCATGGCGCTCCGCGGCGAGGGGCCGCCCGACCTCATGAAAGTCACCTATGCGCTCGGTGCGGAGATGCTGGTGCTGGCCGGAGTGGCCGCGGACCGCGATGACGCCCTGCGCCGCATGGAGGTCGCCATTTCAAGCGGACGGGCGGCGTCGAAGTTCCAAGAGATCATCGCCGCCCAGGGTGGAGACCCCCGGGTCATCGACGATCCGTCGATCCTGCCGCAGGCCGCCGAATGTGAGCTATTCATGGCGCCCCGCGACGGCGTGATCGCACAGGTGGAGCCCAAGGCCATCGGCCGCGGCATCACGACGCTGGGAGGACAGCGGACCAAGGTGGAAGACGGCATCGACCCCAGCGTGGGGTTCGTGATCACCGCCCGACCGGGCGATATCGTGCGGGCAGGGGAGCCGCTGGCCACGGTGTTTGCCCGCGATCGGGCTGGCGTGGCGGCCGGCTTGGCCGCCCTGCGCGCCTCGATCACCATCGGCGAGGAAGCCGAGCCCCCGCTGCCCCTCATCTCGCATCGGGTCACCGAGGCGGGGGTGGAACTGTACGACTAGTCCGGATACCTTCCGGTTCAGCCGTACACCGGCTGCCTTTCGATCACCGACGCCTCGCGTCCCCGTCGCCATACCATGATCGCTCCGAAGACGAACAGTCTGCTCAGTCTCGTGGCTGCCGCCGCCGTGCTGCCGCTGCTCGCGTTGTACGGGTTGCTGATGTACATCGTCACGCCGACCCCCACGGGCGGTATGGAGACGACGGTCACCACGATCTGCTACATCGCGTTCACGTTCATCTTCTCGGCGCTGATCATCGTCGCGCTGAACTTCTCGAAGCAGCTCTCGCGCGAAGCGAAGGGCGTGTACCTCACGCCGTAATTCGGGCGGAGGTGCGAAGGCTGAAGGGCGCGGGATCGTTTCACGATCCCGCGCCCTTTCAGCGTTTGCACTCACAACTCCGGACTTGAACTCACAACCCGAAACTCACGTGAGTCTCGAGTTGTGAGTAAAAGTTCGGAGTATTGGGTTAAACCGCCTCGGCGTAGGGTTCAGTCGCGGTATCGGTGTTCAGGATCACAACATGTGAATGTCCGTGCACGATCTCCACGTCCGGGAATCCCGCCATGCGCCATATCAAACTGATCGCTGTCCTCACGGCTTCGCTCGCGATAGGCGCGTGCGCCGGTGATGCCACGACGAGCCCCGCTGAAATCGATACGCCGACGGTCACACCGAATACGGAAGCGGTGACCGTCGTGTCGGCGAACGGTACACAGGCCGCGATGGTCGGCGTGCCCTTTGTGTACGATGCTACCAAGGCCGGCACGGCGTTCAGCGATCCGAGAAAGTCGGGGCTCACGTACACCGTGTCGTTCACGCCGGCCGTGACTGGCATGACGGCAGCGAACGGTACGATCTCGGGCACGGCCAGCAATCCTGGTGTGTACACCGTGACGATCTCGGCGCGCGACAACAGTGGCAGCAGCGCGTCGCACAGCTTCGCGATCGTAGTGTTCGCCGGTGATCTCACCGCACCGACGTTGCCAGCCACCGCGCACCTGTATTCCGACGCCAACAACCCGCTGCCGCGCCATTTCTCGCAGGCCGCACCGAACGCCGGTAGTCCGATCGGGGCCGACAACACGCCGGCGTCGAACATCACGACGAATGCCGGCGCCACGCTGGGCCGCGTGTTGTTCTACGACCGCCGACTCTCGGCCAACGATCGCGTGTCGTGCAGCTCGTGCCACCAGCAGCAGTTCGCGTTTTCCGACACGGCGCGACTCAGTCACGGTTTCGCCGGCGGATTCACGGGCCGTCACAGCATGGGGCTCGCCAACGCGCGCTTCTACGCGAGTGCGCGCTTCTTCTGGGATGAACGCGCGGCCAGCCTGGAAGCGCAGGTGTTGCAGCCCATTCAGGATGCCACCGAGATGGGCATGACGTTGCCCAACGTGATCGCCAAGCTCTCGGCCACCACGTACTACCCGGCGCTGTTCACCGCCGCCTTCGGCACGAGCGACATCACGAGTGATCGCGTGAGTCTGGCGCTCTCACAGTTCGTGCGGTCGCTGGTGTCGGTGAACTCGAAGTTCGATCGCGCCTTCGGCGTGAACGGGGTGCCGAACTTCGCCGCCACGTTCACCGCGCAGGAGCTGGCCGGGCAGGATCTGTTCAACGGCCGCGCCGGATGCGCGCGCTGTCACGGAACGAATGCGCACATCAGCGACGGTGTGCACAACACCGGCCTGGACGCCACCATCACCGACGCGGGCGCAGGCAACGGACGCTTCAAAGCGCCGTCACTGCGCAACATCGCCGTCCGCCCGCCGTACATGCACGATGGCCGCTTCCAGACGCTGGAGCAGGTCGTCGCGTTCTACGACAACGGCGTACAGAACAATCCTGGGCTCGACAACCGGCTGCGCGGCGGCGGCGGAGGCAACGGGCCGCCGCTTCGGCTGAATCTGTCGGCGGCCGAGCGCGCCTCATTGGTGGCATTCCTGGGGACGCTCACGGACAACACGTTCCTGACGGATGTGCGGTTCTCGAATCCGTTTGGGCGGTAACAGCGAACGTGCGTTTTGAGTTTTGAGTAAACGTTCGGGGTGCTGAGTTTGCACTCACAACTCCGGACTTAAACGCAAAACCCGACACTTACGTGATGGGTTTACTCGTGGTGGCAATCGCAACTCCTCTCTTGACATCCCCCCCCCCCGAAACGTATCCTCGCGCGTCCGGCGGCACGGGTGACGGTAATGGCCTGTTCGACAGCTGGGCGGGAAATCGCCTAACTCAATAAATCCATTGGGACGAGGCGCATGCTCTTCAAATTTTAGTGTAGCGCGGAGGCTTGTTGAAGTATTTGCGTATGGTACCACTGCTGGTTCTGCTCGCCGGCTGTCAGGATGCTCCTGCCACGGGCATTGAACTCGACTCGCCTACATCTCGTCCGCCGAGCGGCGTTAACCGCACTCTTTATCCCGACACGGACGGAGAGTTGTACCCGGATGATTCCGCGTTCAAGGCAACGATCGACACAAAATCTGCATCGTTTGCCAACGCGACGTGTGACCTGCCAAACCATGGTTGTGTCGTTACGCTCGAGGCCCGTCACAATGGGCTATGGAATGGCACGACGCAGATCATTTCGCTGTACAACGACGGAAATGCCAATCCGACTTACGAAGCTCCGGAGGACTGGACATGCACGCAGCGGGGCGACCCTACTGGGGCGATCTGCTTTAAAAAAGAGCTTGTTCACGTGGCTGAACTCGAGGTTCCGTGCGGTGTAGAGATCTCGGGTAACGTGCAGCATCGAGCTTGGTGGCTCGGTCTGTGGACAGTGTCTGGAACATATGGCTCCTTATCACTTCAGCTTTCTCCGTTTCGCATCGGTGAAGTCGTCAAGCCAAGCTTTCTTTCAAAGTTCAAAGCCCCGGCGTGTCTCGAAGAAGGGGGAGGAAGCGGAACGGGAGGCGGTACCGGTCAGACTGGCTGCGTGCACTACTACGCGATCTGGTATGACCCCGACACCGGCGAGATTGAACAATCGAAGTATCTATTTTCTGTTTGCGGAGGCTACGCCCAATGAAATTCGAAACGTTGAGCGCGTTCGCAAAGCTGTGCAGCGTCATTCTGTTGATAGGGATCAGCAGCATTTCAACACGCGTGCACGCTCAAGCTGCGCAGGGAACAACGGCAGAACCGCAACACTCGTTCTGGTATCGGTTGTCGTCGGACGATCGCCTACCTACAAGCACCATGGCGGTCATCGACTTCGCCGAGAGCAAGGTGCCGAGTGTGCGTGTCAATCCTGACCGAAGCTCGGGACAGGAATTAGAAATCGTCAGGCGAATTTTGACGCAGATCTTCCGCGATAGCGGTCAACAGTTTCCTGACCGAAAGCGATTGATGATCCCTCGACCGACAGGCGCCATGTCGCCGGATACGTCGCGTGCGCACGCGCGCGGCCGCGCGCAACTCGCTTCTCTCCGAAAGCAGGCGCGATGGAAGCAGGGAGATCGGTCGGCACCTTCAGTGGTCATGAGCTTGGTTGTCGACAAAAGAGAATAGTTTGACGGCTTTGCAGGGCGCTTAAACTCAAAACCCGACACTCACGTGAGTGCCGGGTTTTGAGTTCACGTTTGGAGTTCGGAGTGCTCCGCGTCCGCCCTAGATATCCAGGTTACTCACGAATCTCGCATTCGTTTCGATGAACAACCGGCGCGGCTCGACTTCGTCGCCCATGAGCGTCTGGAACGTCTGGTCGGCCAGCACGGCGTCTTCCATCGTCACGCGGAACATCGTGCGCGTTTCCGGATCCATCGTGGTCTTCCAGAGCTGCTCGGGGTTCATCTCACCGAGACCCTTGTAGCGCTGGATGTTCACGTTGCCACGGCCTTCGGGGCCACCGAGGCGCTCCACGTAGCCGTCGCGTTCCTTCTCGGTGTAGGCGTAGTACTCCTCCTTGCCCTTGGCCACGCGATAGAGCGGCGGCTGCGCGATGTACATGTAGCCAGCGTCGATCAGCTCCGGCATCTGACGGAAGAAGAACGTGAGCAGCAGCGTGCGGATGTGCGCGCCGTCCACGTCGGCGTCGGTCATGATGATGATCTTGTGGTAGCGCGTCTTCGCGATGTCGAACTCTTCCTTGATGCCCGTGCCGATCGCCGTGATGATCGTCCGGATTTCCTCGTTGGTGAGCACCTTGTCGATGCGCGCCTTCTCGACGTTGATGATCTTGCCGCGCAGCGGCAGGATCGCCTGGAAGTCACGCTTCGCGTCCCTGCTTGGCCGAGCCGCCGGCCGAGTCGCCCTCCACGAGGTAGATCTCGCAGAGCGCCGGGTCGGAGAGCGAGCAGTCGGCCAGCTTGCCGGGCAGGTTGCCCACATCCAGCGCCGACTTCTTGCGCGTGAGGTCGCGCGCCTTGCGCGCCGCCTCGCGGGCGCGCGCCGCCGACATCGCCTTGTCGATGATGATGTTGGCCGACTTCGGATGCTCGTCGAGGTACTGCGTGAGCAGTTCGTTCATCACACTGCGCACCGCGCCTTCGACTTCCGAGTTGCCGAGCTTGGTCTTGGTCTGGCCTTCGAACTGCGGCTCGCAGCACCTTCACCGACAGCACCGCCGTGAGCCCTTCGCGCACGTCGTCGCCGGACAAGCGCGTTTCCTTGTCCTTCTTGTTGAGCGTCGACTTTTCCTGGATGTACTTGTTGATGACCGACGTCAGCGCGCTCTTGAAGCCGGTAAGGTGCGTACCGCCTTCGTGCGTGTTGATGTTGTTCACGAACGAGAACACGTTCTCGGCGTAGCCGTCGTTGTACTGCAGCGCCATCTCGATGCCGATGTCGTCACGCGTCGGTATCGATGTAGACCACGTCCTGGTGCAACGGCTTCTTGCTGCCGATCAGGTACGTCACGAACTCCTTGAGTCCGCCGCGCGCGAAGAACACTTCTTCACGCGCCTGACCATCCTTCATTTCATCGGGGCGCTCGTCGCGCAGCGTGATCTGAATACCCTTGTTCAGATACGCGAGCTCGCGGAGACGGCTGGCGAGGGTGACCCACTCGTAGCGCAGCGTTTCCTGGAAGATCTCCCCATCGGGCTTGAACCACACGCGCGTGCCCGTTTCCTTCGCAGCGACATTGCGCATCACTTTGAGCTTCGTCTGCGTGATGCCACGCTCGAAGTCCATGTAATGCTCCTTGCCGTCGCGCTTGATCCACACCTTGAGCTGCTTCGACAGCGCGTTCACGACGGATACGCCGACGCCGTGGAGACCGCCGGACACCTTGTACGTGTCCTTGTCGAACTTGCCGCCGGCGTGCAGCACCGTCATGGCGAGCTCGACACCCGGCATCTTCTCGACCGGGTGCATGTCCACCGGAATACCACGACCGTTGTCTTCAACGGAAATGGAGTCGTCTTCGTGAATGATCACGTGCACGCGGTCGGCATGGCCGGCCAACGCTTCGTCGATCGAGTTGTCCACCACTTCGTACACGAGGTGGTGAAGACCGCGCGCCGACGTGGAGCCGATGTACATGCCGGGGCGCTTGCGGACCGCTTCGAGCCCCTTGAGAACGGTGATGCTGTTTGCGCCGTACCCGTTCTCGGGCTGTTCGCTGCTATTCGCCATGAGGTGGGGATATCCCGAAGAAATGAACTGCTGCGGCCATTCGACTGGCCTGCAAACACAACCCCTAAATGTACTCGATCCGGCCTCCGCAAGCAACTCGGCCTCTATACCGCAAGTTGTTGATAGGGAACAACTTGCGTGCGAGGCGAGCTCAGCGCTGCAGCATCCAGCGCAGGCGGGTGACCGGCGGGCGCGACGTGTCCCGGTTCAACGACCGCAGCAGGTCGGGCTCGAGAAAGGTCAGCTCCTGCATCCAGGCGTGCGTCTTCACCATCACCACCAGCGTGCCATCCTGCTGCAGCAGCAACGGCTCCGTCACCGTCGCGATCTGCGCGCCCACCAGCGATGGCCATTCCGGAATCACCGCCGCCTGCGCCACGCGATCGGTCAGCCCCGCGTGCTGCAACACCGAGGCGAGCACATCGCCGAGCTTGGCGGGCGCGCGTTTCTTGGGATCGGAACTCATGCGGGCCTCGCCAGCGGCTGCAGCAGGCCGTCGCACATGGCGCGCTGCTCGAGTCGCGTGAACGCCGCCGGAATGTCTTCCACCCGCGGCACCGCCAACAACACCTGCGAAGCGCCCGAATCTTCGAGCAACGCCAACACGCGACCCGCCCGTCCGAGGTCGAGCTCGGCGAAGGGATCATCCAGCAGCAACAGAGGCGGATAGCCCACCGCATCTCGCAGCGTGGCCAGCTCGAGCAGACGCAGCGCGATCGCCGCACTGCGTTGCTGTCCGGCCGATCCGAACGTGCGCAAATCGCGACCGCCCAGCAGCAACTGTAGATCGTCGCGATGTGGCCCCACCAACGTCACGCCGCGACGCAGTTCCTGCGTGCGCTGCTGCGCGTAAGCCCGACGATAGGCGTCGGCCTGCGCCTCGGCGCTCGTGAGTTGCTCGTCCTGCGTCTCTCCACCGGTGGCCGCGTACTTCATGACCACCGCTTGTCGCTCGCCAATGGCGGCTGAGAGCTGCGTGAACCGCTCGGCGTGGTCGCGCACGAAGGCGTGTCGAGTCGCGGCCACGAAGCCGCCGTGCTCGGCCATCGCTGGCTCCCACACGCTCACGCGCGCTTCGTGCTCGGCACTACGCGCACCGTCGCGCTGCGCCGTACGAAGCGCGGCGTTGCGACGCAGCAGCGCGCCACGATACAGCTGCAGCGCCTGCAGATACGCCCGCGATGACAGCGCGAGCATGACGTCGAGATAGTGACGACGTTCACTCGGGCCACCGGCCACCAGTGCCACATCGGCCGGCGAGAATTCCACCGACGGCACCGCACCGAGCGCGCTGGTCAAACGCGGCTGTTCTACGCCGTCGAGCGTGGCCCGCTTGCGTCGCGTGCTGCGCTCGAAGCCGACGGTTACCGTGTTGAACGCCGACGGGTGCGTGAGCTCGGCCCGCACGTGAAACGCCGGTGCACCGAAGCGCACCACGTCGGCATCTCGCGCTCCCCGAAACGAGCGCAGCAGCGCAAGATAGGCGACGGCTTCGAGCAGGTTGGTTTTGCCGTGTCCGTTCTCGCCAATGATCACGAGCCCGGTCGAGGGGACCTCGAGGTCGAGCTGCGTGAAATTGCGGTAGTCCTTGGCGACCAGGCGGGCGAGCACGTCGTCGGTGTGATCAGCGCCCGGTGAAGTGGGGAGGGCGCTTCTCGAGAAACGCGCGCATCCCTTCCTTCATGTCGGCCGTGCTGGAGAGCAAGCCGAAAAAGTCGGACTCGATCGTGCACCCCTCTTCAAGTGGAACGTCCTGGCCGCGGTTCACCGCCTCGATGCAGCCGGCAATCGCCAGCGGCGCGTTGGCCAGCATGCTCGCGAGCACCGCACGCACGGTGGTGATCAGCTCGTCGGGCGTCGTGACCTGATCCACCAGTCCAAGACGGTACGCCTCGGCCGCATCGATCATGTCGCCGGTAAGCAACAGGCGCAGGGCCGCGCCACGCCCGACCAAGCGGGGCAGGCGCTGCGTGCCACCGTAGCCCGGCACGATGCCGAGCTTGGCTTCGGGTTGGCCCAGCTTGGCCTTCTCACTGGCAATGCGCATGTGGCACGCCATCGCCAGCTCGCAGCCGCCGCCGAGGGCGAATCCATTGATGGCGGCGATGGTAGGCTTGGGGCTCGTTTCGAAGCGACGGAAGATCACCTGACCCGCCCGGGCTCGACGCTGCGCTTCCAGCGGCGACTGGCTTTCGAGCTCCGAGATGTCCGCGCCCGCTACGAACGCGCGGCCCGCCCCGGTGAGCAGCACCGCGCCCACATCGTCGCGCGCGTTGGCTTCATCGATGGCCACGCCGAGTTCGGCAATGGTGGCATCGTTGAGCGCATTCAGCTTGTCCGGACGGTTGACCGTGATCGTGGCGATGCGGTCGGAGACGTCGAAGGTCAAGAACTGATAGGACATGGCGGACGGGTGCGGAGCGGGGTGAATAGTGGGGAGCCTCAAATCTACTACGGGACGCTGCCATCGACGCTCCGGTCTGCTACGTTTGGCCCGTGCTCCCCCTCCTCGCTGTCGGATGGTCCCCCGGCCATCGCGCCCTCCGCATTCTTGATCAACGTCACCTCCCCGGCGCCGAGGTGATTCGAGACCTTGTCACGCTCGACGAGGTGATCGACGCGATTCGCACCCTGGCCGTTCGCGGAGCGCCGGCCATCGGTGTCGCCGCCGCCATCGGTTTGGTGGTTGCTCTCGAGCATGAGAGCGAGGGACATGGTGTGCGCGCCCGTGAGGTCTTGGCGCGATACGCCGAGCGGCTCATCGCAGCGCGTCCCACCGCCGTGAATCTGGCCTGGGCCGTGAACCGTCTGCTGGTGGTGGCCGGTGGTGCGAGCGACGACGCGTTGCTCGGCGCCCTGCGGGCCGACGCCGAGGCGATCCGGGCCGAAGATGTGGCCATGTGTGAGGCCATTGGCCGGTTCGGTCTCGAGATCGTTCCCGACGGCGCACGGGTGCTCACCCACTGCAATGCCGGCTCGCTGGCCACCGCCGGCATCGGCACCGCGCTGGCTCCGGTGCATCTGGCCCACGCGCAAGGCCGCCGCGTGCACGTGTACGCCGACGAAACGCGCCCGCTGCGACAGGGCGCCAGACTGACCGCGTGGGAACTGCAGCGCGCGGGTATTCCCGTCACGGTGCTGCCCGACGGCGCGGCGGCTTCGTTGCTCCGTAGCGGCGCGGTGGACCTGGTGATCGTCGGGGCCGACCGGATTACGGCCAATGGTGATGTGGCCAACAAGGTCGGCACCTACGGCGTGGCGCTCGCGGCACGGGCGCATGGCATCCCGTTTTACGTGGCCGCTCCGTGGAGCACCATCGATGCGGCCACGGCCACCGGCGCCGATATCGAGATCGAACACCGTCACGCCGACGAACTCGGCGACCTTCCCGTTGGCGCCCGGGTATGGAATCCGGCCTTCGACGTCACGCCGCGCGATCTCATCAGCGGTTATCTCACCGATCGCGGCTTCGTGAAGCCGCCCTTTTCCGGAGTTACCGGCGTATGAGCTGCGTATGACGTGCGTACTCGCGATCGATCAGGGCACCACGGGCACGACCTGCCTCGTTATCGGAAAAGACGGACGGATTCTCGGCCGGGCGTACCGTGAGATCACGCAGCACTATCCGCAGCCGGGGTGGGTGGAACACGACGCCCACGAGATTCTCGATCGCACGGTCGCTGCCGCCCGGGAAGCGATCGCCGATGCCGGCGTCGATCCCATTGCCATCGGCATCACGAATCAGCGCGAAACGATCGTGGTCTGGGAGCGCGCCACGGGGCGCGCGGTGCATCGCGCCATCGTGTGGCAGGATCGTCGCACCGCCGATCGGTGCCTCGAGTTGGCGCCGCAGGCGGCGATGATCGCCGAGAAAACCGGCCTGGTCACGGACCCGTACTTCAGCGGCACGAAGCTCGAATGGCTGCTGCAGCAGCCGGGCATGATGGAGCGGGCCGCACGAGGTGAGTTGGCGGCTGGCACGATCGACAGTTGGCTGGTATGGCATCTCACCGGCGGCGCATCGCATGTGACCGACCATACGAATGCGTCGCGCACGATGCTGTACGATTTGAGCACGCATGCCTGGTCGACCGAGTTGTGCGCGCTGATCAACGTGCCGGCCGACATGCTACCGCGCATCGTGCCCTCGAGCGGGTTGATCGGCATGGCTGTGGCCTCCGTGCTCGGCCACGAGATCCCGATCATGGGCATCGCCGGCGATCAGCAGGCGGCGCTCTTCGGGCAGGGCGGTTGGCACACGGGCAGTGGCAAGAACACGTACGGCACCGGTGCCTTCCTGCTGCTCAACACCGGCGCGGTGCGTCCTCAGAGCGCCACCGGCCTGCTGACGACGATTGCCTGTGATGAACGCGGAGCGCCGGTGTACGCGCTCGAGGCCTCGATCTTCATTGCCGGCGCGGCGGTGCAGTGGCTGCGCGATGGACTGGGCATCATCGCCCACAGCAGCGAGACGGAAGGGCTGGCGCGTTCGCTCGAGAGCAACGATGGCGTGTATTTCGTGCCGGCGCTGGTCGGCCTCGGTGCCCCCGATTGGGAGCCGAACGCCCGCGGCACGATCGTCGGCCTCACGCGCGGCACCACGCGGGCGCATTTCGCCCGCGCTGCGCTCGAAGCCATGGCCTACGCCACCAACGATGTCCTGGGAGACATGCGTACACAGGGTGGGGTGCCGTTCGACCGACTGCGCGTGGATGGCGGCGCGACCGCGAACGACTGGCTCATGCAGTTCCAGGCGGACGTGCTCGGCGTGCCCGTGGAACGCCCTGACATCGTGGAAACCACGGCGATGGGCGCGGCCGGATTGGCTGGTCTGGCCGCTGGGCTGTGGGCGAACGGGGACGAATTTCTGGCCGGGCGCCATTTCACACGATTCACCCCTACCGGCGACGCTACGGCCACGGATGGCTACGCTGGATGGCGACGGGCGGTACGCGGGGCGCTGAGTTGGGCGCGCGACACCGATCGGGCACTCTGAGCTTCGTGACATCGTTGGCTGTCCAGCTGCCGCACGACCGTCCCGCAGCTATCTTCTACGAACACCATCCGGACGACGAGGACGGGTCCCGTGAAAGCTCGAAATAAATTTCTGTTCGGCGGCGTGCTGGTGCTGGGCACCGCCGGCTATCTGATGGCCAGCTCGATCGACGAGACGGCCACCTATTATTTGACGCCGGCGGAGCTCGCGAGCAAAGTCTCCGACAACCCGCGCTTCGTGAACACGGGTGTCAAAGTCGGCGCCCGCGTGGTGAGCGGCACGATCGTGCGCGAACCGTCAGGTCGCTCGCTCACGTTCAAGATGACCGACGGGACGAAGACGTACGACGTGCAGTATCGTGGCATCGCGCCGGATACGTTCACGGATGGCGTGGACGTCGTCGTCGAAGGCCGTCTCGATGCGAATGGCACCTTCCAGGCCACCACGCTGCTCGCCAAGTGCGCCTCGCGCTACGAGAACGCTCCCGAGAAGTACAAGGACACGCCCGGCTACAAGCAGGGCACGTCGGCAACCCCCCGCGCGTAACTGACGCGCGCCTGCGCGTAAGCGCGAGGCCCCATGATTCTCGTTGGTGAACTGTCGCTCTGGGTCGCCCTGTTGATGGCGGCCTGGACGACTACCGTGTCGTTCTCCGGGGGCCTGCAGGGGCGCCCTGACCTTGTGAAGAGCGGTGAGCGGGCGCTGTACGCAACGTTCGGGTTCACGTTGCTCGCGTCCATCGGGTTGTGGACCGCCCTCTTCCTGCACGACTTCTCGATCAAGTTCGTTGCCTCGTATACGAGCTCGAACCTCCCGAAGATCTACACCTTCACGGCCTTCTGGGCCGGGCAGTCCGGGTCGATGCTCTTCTGGGCATTGATTCTGACCACGTATTCGGCGATCGCGGTCTACTCGAATCGCAAGACGAATCGCGCCATGATGCCGTATGTCACCGGGACGCTGGGCATCATCTGCCTGTTCTTCCTGATGACGATGTGCTTCGGCGCCAATCCGTACGAACGCCTCGACTGGATTCCGCCGGAAGGTCGCGGCATGAATCCGCAGCTGCAGAATCCGGGCATGGCGATCCATCCGCCCATGCTCTATCTGGGGCTGGTAGGCACGGCCATTCCGTTCGCCTTCGCCATCGGGGCGCTGGTCACGCGAAAGCTCGACACGCAGTGGCTCGGTGCGGTGCGACGCTGGGCGCTGTTGTCGTGGTTCTTCCTCACCATCGGCATCGTGCTCGGCATGTGGTGGGCCTACGTCGAACTCGGCTGGGCCGGCTACTGGGCCTGGGACGCGGTCGAGAATTCGTCATTCCTGCCGTGGCTCACCATCACCGCGTTCCTGCACAGCATCATGATCCAGGAAAAGCGCGGCATGCTGCGCAAGTGGAACGTGACGCTGGTGGCGATGTCGTTCCTGCTCACGATCCTCGGCACGTTCATCACGCGCAGCGGTATCATCGAGAGCGTGCACGCCTTTGCGCAGTCGCCGGTCGGTGACTGGTTCCTCGGCTTCCTCATCGTCGCGGCTGTCAGCACGGCGTATCTCGTGTCCACGCGCTTGAACGATCTGCAGGCGAACGCGGAACTCGAGAGCATGGTGAGCCGCGAGGCCGCGTTCCTGTATAACAATCTCGTGCTGGTGGGCATCTGCTTCGCCACGCTCTGGGGCGTGTTGTTCCCGATTCTCAGCGAGTGGGTGAAGGGCGACAAGATCACGGTCGGTCCGCCGTTCTTCAACGCGGTCAACGGCCCGCTCGGCCTCTTGCTGCTCGCGCTTACCGGCATCGGTCCGCTGATCGCCTGGCGCCGCGCGTCCACCTCGAATCTCAAGCGGCAATTCACGTGGCCCGTGATCGCCGGTGTGGCGACCTTCGCGGTGCTGTTCGCCATGGGCATGCGCCAGATGTATGCGCTGGTCTCGTACCTGCTGGCCGGCTTCGTGTTCGGTACGATCATCCAGGAGTTCGTGAAGGGCATCGGCGCGCGTCGCCGGATGTACGGCGAAGGCCTGTTCGGCGCCTCCATGCGTCTGATCGGCCGCAACCGTCGCCGCTACGGTGGCTACATCGTGCATTTCGGCGTGGTCATCCTGTTCTGCGCCTTCGCCGGGCTGATGTTCAAGAAGGACCTCACCGCGACGCTCAAGGCCGGTGAGTCGGTCAAGGCGAAGGACGCCTACGGCAGCGAGTGGGTGTTCACGAGTCAGGGCATCTCGTCGTTCGAGCAGCTCAATCGTCGCGTGGTGGCCGCGTCGTTCAGCGTCACGCGCGACGGCAAGAGCATGGGCATTCTCTCCAGCGAGAAGCGTCAGCACGTGAACGCCGCCGGGGAGCCCACGTTCGAGCCGTCCACCGAAGTCGGCATTCTCGAATCACCGAAGCAGGATGTGTATCTCGTGTTCACCGGCGCGGTCGATCGCGAAACGGCAGCGATTCACATCAACTTCAATCCGTTGGTGTGGTGGGTGTGGTTCGGTGGCATCATCATGGCGTTCGGTGGATTGATCGTGATGTGGCCGCAGGCGGTACGCGCGGAGCGTGAAGGTGGCTACGTGGCCGAGTTGCCGTCGGAAGCGACGATGACGTTGGTCGGGGCGGGCGCGTGAGCACGGAGCGAGACCTGTCGGTCGCTACACGTCGCGTCTTTCTCTCCCGCGCGGGGTCGGTCGCCGTCGTCGCCGCCGGCTCGTTGCTGCTGGCCCGCACCGGCTGGGCGCAGGATGCGGCCACACCGCAGGCCGCCACCGCGCCCGGCGGCGAAGAGATGACGTCCGATTCGTACAGGCCGGTGGTGCGACCGGCCAAGCCGAATGCCGTGAAGCAGATGGACGAGAAGCAGCTCGAAGCGTTCGAGCGCAACCTCGCCTGTCCGTGTCCGTGCACGCTCGACATCTACACGTGCCGCACGACCGACTTCAATTGCGGCATTTCGCCGGCTGTGCATGGCGACATTCAGCGCTTGGTCGAAGGCGGCTACAATGCCGACGAGATCATGGCGGCGATGACGCAGACGTATGGCGATTTCATCCTTATGCAGCCGCGGAAGCAGGGGTTCAACCTGCTGGCGTGGTTCGCGCCGTTTGCGGCCATCGGGTTGGGTGCGGTCGCGATCGGCGCGCTGCTGCGTGGCTGGCGTCGGAATGCCGACGTGGCAGCGGCCAAGCGTGCCGCGGAGCCGGTGAAGATCGACACGTCGATCGATGCGACGCCCGATGAATTGGCGCGCCTTCAGGCTGCCCTGCGGGAGGAACGCTGATGACGCTGGTCGCGCTGCCGGAGGGCGCCGTTCCGCTGGTGTTGGGGACGGTGCTGGCACTTGGTGCGCTCACGTTGGTCCTCTCGCCGCTGTTGAGCGGTGAGGCCGAAGTGCGGGCAGAAGATGAGAAGAAGGCCGCGACCGAAGCGGCGCGTGTGAAGGCGGCGCGCGCCAAGCGGTCGGGTCGGGAAGAAGAGCAGCTGGACGGTGCCGTGGCCGCGCTTCGCGAGATCGAATTCGATCGCGAAACCGGCAAGCTCTCGGACAGCGACTATGCCGAACTCAAGACACGGTATACGCGGGAGGCCTTGGCCGAGCTGCGCGCTGCGGATGCCCGTGAAGTGTCGACGGCCGGCGGTCTGGCTGTGGCGGCGGTAGCGGCCGTAAGCCTCGCTGACGCCGCCGACCCCGTGGAAGCGGCGATTCGTCGGGCGCGTCAGAATCAGCGCTCCTGCGGCGTCTGCGGGCCACGGCCGGAGCCTGATGCGACGTACTGCTCGAGCTGCGGGCGTTACTTGCCGGGGGCCTGCGGGAAGTGTGGTACCAGCGTCGATCTGGTTGGATCTCGATTCTGCAGCGGGTGCGGCGATCACCTCGCCGCCGCCTGATCGCGGCGTTCGAGCGGCGCGTTCCCGCGACGGAACGAAGCATCACGAAACGTCCGCATGAAGCGGATATCATGTTGTGGGACGGCATGTAACCGCTTGTGCGGGAATGGTTTGACGGTCTCAGCGGCGTGACGGGTAACATCACCGTCACGCCGCCTTTTTATTCCTTACGAAGCACCTGTTGCATCGCTACCATATGGCTCGACCTCTACACCGGTTCTTCTTCTCTGGGACTCATGCGATCTGGCCTTTCCCGCGCCGCGCTGTTCGCGCTGGCCCTCGTTGCGTCGGCGTGTTCAAGCGCTGACGTCGTAACACCCGATGCGGCCGCGCCCACGGCGCCGCGCTTCTCGGTGACGTCCACGCGCCCGGCGGTGGTGATCAGCCAGATCTACGGTGGCGGCGGAAATGCCGGCTCGACGTACAAGAACGACTTCATCGAGTTGCACAACGCGGGCACGACGTCGGTGAGCGTGGCCGGTTGGAGTGTACAGTACGCGTCGCTCACGGGCACGAGCTGGCAGGTCACGGCGCTCTCCGGCACGATTCCGGCCGGCGGCTACTACCTCGTGCAGCAAGCCCAGGGTAACGGCGGCACCGTGAGTCTTCCGACGCCGGACGCAACCGGCGCGATTCCGATGAGCGGAACCGGCGGCAAGGTCATTCTTTCTTCCACGACGGCCGCGCAGTCTGGCGCCTGCCCCGATGGTGTGGAAGTCGTGGACCGCGTCGGCTTTGGTGCCTCAAGCTGCCCGGCGAGCGACAATACCGCAGCGCTCTCGAATACTACCGCCGCGCTGCGCGCCGCCACCGGCTGCGCGTGGACGCGCAACAACGCCGTCGACTTCAGCACGGGCGCCGTCGCGCCGCGGAACGGCGCGACGACGCCGGTGCTCTGCGCGGTAGGTCCCGTCGTCGGCCCGATCGCGACGATCGTGCTCACGCCGGCCACCGCCTCTACGCCGATCGGTGGAACCCGCACCTTCACGGTGGTGGCCTCCGATGCGAACGGCCTCACCGTTTCCAATCCGACGATCACGTGGACCTCGAGCGCCCCGCTCGTCGCCAGCGTCAGCACGACGGGCATTGCCACGGCGCTCGAAATCGGCACCACGACGATCACCGCCGCCGCCGAGAATGGTGTGATGGGAACGGCGACGCTCACCGTGACCGAAGCCGCGTCGTTGCCCGCCGTGCGCATCAGTGAGATCCACTACGACAACGCCGGTAGTGACGTCGGCGAAGCCATCGAAATCGAAGCGCCGGCTGGCACGGACCTCACCGGCTGGCAGCTGCTGTTGTACAACGGCAACGGCGGTACGGTCTACAACACCCGCATCCTGAGCGGCGTCGTGGCGTCCACGTGCACGGGTCGTGGCGTGCTGTTCTTCGAGTATCCGACCGACGGCATCCAGAACGGCGCGCCCGATGGCGTCGCCCTCGTGAATGCGCAGGGCTCCGTCGTGGAATTCCTGTCGTACGAAGGCGCGTTTACTGCCACCGACGGAGCGGCGGCCGGTATCCCGTCCATCGACATGATCGCCAAGGAAGATCCGGCACCCGGTGTCGGCAACTCGTTGCAGCGCTCGCTCGCCAATACGTGGAGCGTTGGCCTCGAGAACTTCGGCGGCTGCAACGGCCGCACGCCCGGTGTGCTGCGCACGGCCTTCACGTTCTCCGGTCGTGTCCCCGCCGATCCGGCGCTCCCGGTCGGCTTCCAGGATCAGATCTTCGCGAACGCTTCGCGCCTTGGCGTGGCCGTTCCAGGTACCATCACCTGGAGCAGCGACACGCCGGCCATCGCGAGCATTGATGCAGACGGCGTGATCACCGGCCTGGCGGTCGGCAACGCGGTGCTCCGCGCCACGACGGCCGATGGCCTCTCGAGCGCGACGTACACGCTGCCCATCGACGTCGCAACCGCCGGCAACACCGCCGCCTACGGCAACAACACGGAATTCGGCACGCCATTCGACGGCACGCCGGCCGATGACTTCATCATCGAGCGTCCGCAATACACCGTGTCGTACAGCAAGGCGCGCAACACGCCGAACTGGGTCGCCTACAACCTCGAGGCCACGCACATCGGCTCGTTCGATCGCTGCGATTGCTTCACCTACGATCCGGCGCTGCCGGCCGACTACCCGCGCTACACCACGGCCGACTACACCGGTGCCGGCGCCATTGCCGGCTATGGCATCGATCGCGGTCACCTCGCGCGCTCGTTCGACCGCACCACCGGCTCGCTCGACAACGCGCGCACGTTCTACTTCAGCAACATCGTGCCGCAGGCGGCCGACAATAATCAGGGTCCGTGGGCCGCACTCGAAAATGATCTCGGCGCACGGGCGCAGAGCAGCGACAAGGAAGTGTTCATCGTGGCCGGCGTGGCTGGCAACAAGGGCACGGTCAAGAACGAAGGCAAGATCGTGATCCCCGAGTATGTCTGGAAGGTCGCGGTGATCCTGCCGCGCAATCAGGGACTCGCCAATGTCACGTCGCTCGACGCGGCCGAGATCGTGGCCGTGGTGATGCCGAACGTGGCGGGCATTCGCAATGTCCCATGGGCGACGTACAAGACCACGGTCGATTCCGTCGAGGCGCTGAGTGGCTACGATCTCCTCAGCCTTCTGCGCAATGACCTCGAAGTCGCGCTCGAGAGCAACACGAAGCCGCCGGTCGCGGCGGTGAACGGCCCGTTCAACTCCATCGAGGACGAAGCCGTGGCGATGTCAGCGTCCGCTTCCACCGATCCCGAGGGCGATGACCTCACCTACGCCTGGAGCTTCGGCGATGGCGCCACGGCCGCCGGTGTGAACACGTCGCACGTATACACCACGTCGGGCGTTTTCACGGTGCGCCTGATCGCCACCGATATCCGCGGACTCGCCGACACGGTGTCGACCACGGCCACCGTGCTCTCACCGGCGCAGGCGCTCGACAACACGACGACGATGGTTGACGCGCTTGCCGGCACCGGTCGCGTGAACAAGGGCGTGCTCAACTCGCTCAACGCGAAGCTCAGAGCGGCAGCCAACTCGATCCGTCGCGGCAATGAGACCGCCGCGATGAATCAACTCGAAGCGCTGATCAACGAGCTGGACGCGCTGGTGCGCAGCCGTGGAGTCACGGAGCTGCAGGTCGCGCCGATCCGCACCATGCTCAACCGCGTGATCCGCTCGCTGTCGATTTCGTAACAGGCTTCATAGCCGCACGCTTCGCACGAACGCTGCGCCGCTTGCCCTTCGGGGTGAGCGGCGCAGTCGCGTTGAGCGCCTCGCGTTCGGCCGCCTCGCGTTCGGCCGCCTCGCGTTCTTTTGCTTCCAGCAACGGAGACGTGGCGCAGCCGGGTCTCACCGGGCAGATCCCGCAGCGCGGCACGCGCGCCGTGCACACCAGCGCGCCCAGTTCCATCAGCGCTTGATTGTGCGTCCACGTGGTCTTGCCCGTGCGCGGCAACAGTTGCTCGGCGATGAGCCACAGCTGCTTCAGCCCCGGTCCGGATTTCGGATGCAGGTGCGGTGCGAATACGCGCTGCAGCACGCGGGCCACGTTCGTGTCCACCAGCGCCGCGCGCTTCTCGTACGCGAATGATGCGACCGCACCGGCGGTGTATGCGCCGACGCCTGGCAGCTCGCGCAGCGCGATCGGTTCGCTCGGAATCACGCCGTCCTGTTCGGTCGTGACGTGTTTTGCCAGGGCATGCAGGTTCCGGGCGCGGGCGTAGTATCCCAGCCCTTCCCACGCCTCCATGACCTTCTTCGGTCGCGCATCCGCGAGCGAATACAGATCCGGAAACCGGTCAAGAAATCGACGATAGAAGTCGAGCACTCGCGAAACCTGCGTCTGCTGGAGCATCAGCTCAGACACCAGGATCCGGTACGGGTCGCGCGTCTGCCGCCAGGGCAGGTCACGCGAATGCTTCTTGAACCACGCGTGCAGCCGACGGCGAAAGGCCGTGGCGGCATCGGGTGCGACCGTCAGGTCGATCAGGGCGGGGCGACGTTTGGCCATCGCGCAAGAACCTAGCGGCCGGACACCGGAAAGAACAAAACGGGCCGACCGTACGCCCTCACGCCCGTTCGGTCGCGTCCAGCCGGCGTCGCGCCATCATCAGCGGCGCCGCAGTCGCTGCGATGCACACCGTGGCCGCGACGGCGAACGGCAGCAGCATATCCGTCGGCGTGCGTGCCCAGCCGAAGTGCTCGGCCACGACGTACCGCGCGGCCGGGCGGCCGGTGAGGTATGCCACGGCGCCGATCAGCACGATGGCGGTCATCATGAACAGCAGTCCGCCGAACGACGTCGGAATCTGGGCGGCATTCTCGGTGTCGAACTGCGGATAGAACGTGCCGTAGCTCAACGCCAATGCCGTGAGCGGAAACACCAGCGCCGTGATGGCGGTGAGCGACACGATGTGCACGAATGTCCGGACGCCGAGCATCAGGTTCGTGCATCCCACCAGCACCAGCGCCAGCATCAGCAACGGCACCGCGCCCACCCAGAACTTCGCCCAGAGCAGATCCGACATGCGCAGCGGGCTCGAACGCAGCAGCCAGAGCGCGCGTCCTTCGAGACTGACACTCGGAAAGACGAAACGGGCCGCGATCGAGGCGAGCACGAAGCCGGCGAGCGCCAGGTTGAGGAACGGAATCACGTTGCGCAAAAGCTCCGTCATGCCGGCGCCCGACAGCGGCAGATAGCGGACATTCGCGACGTACACCACGAGCAGCACGGCGAGCATCACCAGCTGCGACCATTGGGTGCTGTCGCGCATGAACACGCGAAGTTCCTTCAGGACGAGCTCGCGCCGCGTCGTGCCGAGGAACGACAGCATCCGGTCGAGCAACGGACGACCGACGCGCTGCTTCGCGCGCGAATTCGCGCCTTCCTGCGCCATGCTGTACGCGCGGTGCCATCCACGGCCGTGCAGGATCTGTCCGACGACGACCAGCGCCGACGCGACGCCCCACAGGCGCAGCATCGGCGACCACACGCTGCGACCATCGAGGAACTTCACGATCGATTCGGCCACCCACTCACTCGGCAGCCACGGTGACGACGGCGTGTCGAGGGCGGCGATGAACTGTACGAAGTTCTGAAAGCCTTCCGGCCGCGCCAGCTGCTCGGGCCGCGCGGCGCGAAACATCAGCACCAGCCCGCACACGGCCATGGCCGTGATCACGCTGAGCAGATCACGCGTGCGGCGTGCCGGAAACACATTCACGAGCAGCAGCGTGACCGTCGATCCCGCCGCAGCAGGGATCAGCAGAAAAGGCAGCAGCACGGCGATCGCAAAGAGCACGAATGACGCGTCGGCCTTGTACGCCACGCCGTACGCCGCCACGAGCGGAATCAGCAGCAGGGCCACCATCCAGCTCGAGTGCAGCGCGGTTTCCAGCAAGCGCGCGCGATACAACGCGCCAGCACGAATCGGCGCGGCTGCGAGTTGATCGAGATCGCGGGCAAGAAAGAAGTTCGAGAGCGCCGCGATCGTGTTCGACAGCAACAGAATGGAGCCGAATGATAGCAGAATCATCGACAGCAGCTTCGCCGCCAGCAGCGCACCGATGTCCTCCGCGCTGCGGAAGTAGCGCAGCAGCTTGAGTGAGATCGCGAACGCGGCGAGCCAGAAGAGCGCGCCGAGCGTGGCCACCACCAGCATGCGGCGAATGTCACCTTTCTCGTGACGACGCATCCGGTGTCGCGCCATCTGCCACTTGGGCGCCAGCAGCTGCCACGCCGTGGTCCTGGGCAGCGCGGCCGCCTCAGGCATCCAGCACCTCCATCAGCTCGCGCGCGACATGGTCGCCGGTGAGGCGCAGGAAGATGTCCTCGAGCGCGTCGTCGTCGCCCGACGTTCGCCGCAACTCTTCCATCGTCCCGCACGCCACCAGTTCACCGCGCTGCATGATGCCGATGCGGTCGCACATGCCTTCGGCGATTTCCAGCGTGTGCGTGGACATCATGACCGTGTGACCCCGGCGGGTGTATTCGCGGAACAGGTCCTTCAGGATCTTGGACGACTTCGGGTCGAGTCCGACCATCGGTTCGTCCACGACGATCACCGCCGGCCGGTGCACGAAGGCGCTGGCGATGATCAGCTTTTGGCGCATGCCGTGGCTGTAGCTCTCCACCAGTTCGTCACGCCACGCTTCCAGGTCGAAGAGGGCCAGCAACTCCTGGCCGCGCTTTTCGACATCGGGGCCCTGCTCGCCGTACAGGCCCGCGCTGAAACGCAGGAACTCGATTCCGGTGAGCTTTTCGTAGATGAAGGGCCGGTCGGGAATGAAACCGAGCGCTTTTTTCGCGGCCAGCGGGTCGACCCGCAGATCATGGCCGGCGATCCGGACCGAGCCGGCGGTCGGCTGCAGGATGCCGGCGATCATGCGCATGGTGGTCGTCTTGCCGGCTCCGTTCGGTCCCAGAAACCCGAAGAGCTCGCCGGAGGGCACCACTAAATCCAGGGAGCGCACGGCCGTGAACGACCCGTAGCGCTTGCAGAGCGAACTGATCTCGATCATGCCCGCAGGACGACCAAGCGGCACCCCGACGCAACTTCTTCACGGCGATGCGCGTTCCGGACCGGGGGAGCGTTTCGGCACTGGCCCCGATTCGCACGCTGGCGGGGTTGTCTTGCCCGTCCGGTCCCCGCACCTTCAGAGACTATGTCCGAACCGGTCCGTCCGTCCGATGCGCTCGTGGTGCGTGGTGCCCGCGAGCATAACTTGCGCAACATCAGCGTCACCATCCCGCGCGACAAGCTGACCGTCGTGACCGGCTTGTCCGGCTCCGGAAAGTCGTCGCTCGCGTTCGATACGATCTACGCCGAAGGGCAGCGACGGTATGTCGAATCGCTCTCGGCGTACGCGCGACAGTTCCTGGGGCTGATGGAGAAGCCCGATGTCGACGCCATCGAGGGGCTTTCGCCGGCGATTTCGATCGAGCAGAAGTCGGCCGGTCACAACCCGCGCTCGACCGTGGGGACCGTCACCGAAGTCTACGACTATCTGCGTCTGCTCTACGCGCGCACCGGCACGCCGCATTGCCCGAATTGCGGACGCGCGGTGCAACGCCAGAGCCCCACGCAAATCGCCGAGATGGTGCTCGCCTGGCCGGAGGGCACGCGTCTCGAGATTCGCGCGCCCCTGGTGCAGGAACGCAAGGGCGAGTTCAAGGACCTGTTCGAGAGTGCGCGCAAGCAGGGCTTTGTGCGCGCGGTCGTGGACGGTGAACTCATCGAGCTGGCCGACCCGCCGAAGCTGAACCGGCGTCTGAATCACTCCGTGTCGGTCGTGGTCGATCGCCTCGTCGTGCGCACCGAAGATCGTGGTCGCATCACCGACTCGGTGGAAACGGCACTGCGGCTGGCCGAAGGCCTCGCCGAAGTCGTGCGCTACGATGGGTCGGAGCCGGTCACCGAGATGTTCTCGGAGCGCTACGGCTGCGCGGCCTGCGGTATTTCCATGCCCGAGCTCGAGCCGCGCCACTTCTCGTTCAATTCGCCGTTCGGCGCGTGTGAGATGTGCAGCGGGTTGGGCACCACGCGCACCGTGAGCGAAGAGCTCATTCTGGGCGACCCGAGCATCTCGATTCTCGAAGGCGTCGTGCTCCCGTGGGGAGAACCCGACGGCTATATGCGCAAGGTGATTCTCCCCGGTCTCGCCAAGCAGTTGGGCTTCGATCTCAATAAGCCGTGGGGCCAGATTCCGGCCAAGGTGCGTCAACAGCTGTTGCACGGTGTCGGTGATGCGCCGCCCCGCGCGCGCACGGCGGTGAAGAAGGCGGTGAAGGGTGCGGCGGCGAAGACGGCTGCCAAGACCGCCGCGAAGACCGCCGCGGAGAGCACGTGGGAAGGCATCGTGGCGCATGTGCAGCGTCGCTATGACGAGAGCAGCTCCGACGGTGTTCGGCTTGATCTCGAGTCGTTCATGGTGGCCGGACCGTGCCCCGCCTGCGAAGGCCGGCGTCTGCGCCCGCAATCGCTGGCCGTGACCGTGCACGGTCTCAACATCGGGCAGGTCGTCGAACGGAGTGTGGTCGATTCGCTCGCGTTCTTCGAAACCGTGCCCGTGCGCAGCGCAGGGCATCCGGGCCTCGATCCGGGGATCGCCGGACCGATCCTCAAGGAAGTGCGCGAACGCCTGCGCTTTCTGGTCGATGTCGGCCTCGATTATCTCACGCTCAATCGCAGTGCGGAGTCGCTGTCGGGTGGGGAAGCACAGCGCATCCGGCTGGCCACACAGATCGGTTCGCGTTTGGTGGGCGTGCTGTACATCCTCGACGAGCCCAGCATCGGACTGCACCAGCGTGACAACGGACGGCTGCTCTCCACGCTCAAGCAACTACGCGATCTTGGCAACACGGTGATCGTCGTCGAACACGACGAGGAAACGATTCGTGATGCCGATTACCTCATCGATCTCGGTCCCGGTGCCGGAAAGCACGGTGGCGAAGTGATCGCGGCGGGATCGGTGCAGGACGTCATCGATACGCCGGCGTCGATCACGGGGCAGTACTTGCGCGGCACGCGCCGCATCGACGTGCCGTTGCAGCGGCGTCCGCGCGATGTGGCCCGTATGCTCACTGTACAGGGCGCGCGCGAGCACAACTTGCGCGATGTCACCGCGGAGTTCCCACTCGGATTGTTCGTGGCGGTCACCGGCGTGTCAGGGTCGGGCAAGTCCACGCTCGTCACCGACATTCTTCAGCGCACGCTGTCGCGTCACTTTTTCCGCGCGCGCGTGCTGCCGGGCGCACACACGCGCATCACGGGATTGGAGCATCTCGACAAGATCATCGACATCGACCAAAGCCCGATCGGTCGCACGCCGCGCTCGAATCCAGCGACCTATACCGGCATCTTCACGCCGGTGCGCGAGCTGTTCGCCGAGCTGCCCGAGTCGAAGATTCGCGGCTACGGACCCGGTCGCTTCTCGTTCAACGTGAAAGGTGGTCGGTGCGAGAGTTGTCAGGGCGATGGGCTCGTGAAGATCGAGATGCACTTTCTTCCCGACGTGTTCGTGCCCTGCGATGTGTGCAAGGGCAAACGCTTCAATCGGGAGACGATGGAAGTGCACTTCCGGGGACGCAGCATCGCCGAGATTCTCGACCTCACGGTCGAGGAGGCGTGCACGGTGTTCGAGAACCAACCGCGTATCCTGCAGAAGCTCGAAACGTTGCGTGATGTCGGATTGGGATACATCCACCTCGGGCAGAGCGCGACCACCCTCTCCGGCGGAGAAGCGCAGCGCGTGAAGCTCGCGACCGAGCTGTCGAAGCGTGATACAGGTCGCACACTCTACATCCTCGATGAGCCGACCACCGGTTTGCACTTCGAAGATGTGCGTGTCCTGCTGGGTGTGCTGCACAAGCTGGTCGAGCGCGGAAACACCGTGCTGGTCATCGAACACAATCTCGATGTGATCAAGACCGCCGACTGGATTGTCGATTTGGGACCGGAAGGTGGCGTGCGCGGCGGTACGATCGTGGCGCAGGGCACACCGGAACAGGTTGCCCGAGTGAAAGAGAGCCACACGGGGCGGTATCTGGCGCCGATGCTACACGCGACTATGCGTTGAACACGCGCGGTGTTTGCAGAAAAACACATGGGGCACCCCTCGGCTGTCGAGAGGTGCCCCGTGTTACGCCGACGCGTGAGAGAGCGCTGCTTACGTGTGGCGCCGCCGCCGATGGAGCAGTCCGATGGCTGCCAGTCCCGTCGCCATGAGCAGATACGTGCTGGGTTCGGGAACCGTGGTTACCAGCGCGTTGATGCCGCGCGTCTGATTGATCGGGATCGCGAGACCGGTGCCGGCCCCGGGTCCGATGTTGTCGAATATCATCTGGTAGTTCGCCGCGCCGACACTGACGAATTGATTCGGTCGCCACACGAGTGTGCTGAGGTCACCACTCGGTCCGTCGGTTGCAACGGTGCCCGTAATGTATCCGAGGAAGGTTCCGGTACCCGCGGACGGCGCGGTCTGTCGAAGCAGCAGCGTGAACTGCACGGTATTTGGCGGAACCGTCACATTGCCCGTCCCACTGAGCGAAAACTGGCCGAGACTGACCACGCTGCCGCTCGAGATCAAGCCGGGATTGAGTGGGACGGCGGTGTAGTCGAGCTGGAATCCACCGCCGCTGCATGTCGCGTTTTGCGGCGCACCCAGCAGCGGTGCGGCGGCATCGCACGTGGCCACGAGTGGCGTCGTGCTGAAGTAACCCTGCGTGTAGAAGTTGACCTGTGCGCTCGCAGTCTGTGCGAGTGAGAACATGGCGGCCACGGCCGCGGTGCTGAGTCGAGCGACGGCTCTCATGCGATGCTCCGATCGAAGAAGAGTTGGCAAACTGTTCGTTCTGCGTCGTGCGTCCCGGCATGGAGTGCAATGACTGTGCCCTTCATCACCGAATAGCTCAGTTGCTTGCTCGGCGTCGCGCACGGTGATGCACGTTGGTGTCAGGTGTTTCAGGGGCACGCGTATTGCTTTGGTGGAGAATGCATCACGTAGGCATTACGCCTTCGCAGCGATGCGTCTGGCCAAGCTTTAAACCACCGGGGCACCATGAACATTGTCGCTCGTTTGACCTCAGCGGCTGTCGCCGCATCCTTCGCGCTCGCTATGCCTGCCAGCGCGCAGCTCACGTTCACCGGTTACACGAACGCCTGTTTCTACTCTGGCGCACCGTGCACGCCGGAAACGACCGCCGGCGCGCAGACCGATGTGACGGGTCCGCTTGTCTACAACAACTCCACCTTCAACGTCACCACCGCTGGTGGCTCGGCGCAGATCGGCAATACGCCGGGCTCGCCGAACGTGAACAATTTGGGCTCGTTCACGCTGCCGACCGACGTGTCGGTCACGAACTTTGCCGGACAGAGCTTCGCGTTGAACGTGTTCTTCACGGCTCCCGCCAGCGTGATGCCGACGAACAACACGTTCATGGCCGCTCTCTCGGGTACGGTTGACGGCAACACCGGTGGCGTCACGATAAACTTCGACAACACGCCGAAGATGTTCTCATGGGCGGGCGGTACGTTTACGCTCGAAGTCGCGGACGTGTTCCTCACGAACACGATCGCCGGTACGACGGTCGCGGTGACCGGCAATCTGGTCGCCGCGACGTCCACGACGGTGCCGGAGCCCAGCACGTACATCCTGATGGCGTCGGGCCTTGCCGGTCTCGGCATCGTCGCTCGCCGTCGTCGCAACAACGCGTAATCTCGCGCTGTTTGACGTAGGGCAGTGGAGCAGGCGTCCGGCGTTCATCGCTGGGCGCCTGCTTTCTGTCGTCCAGCCCCGACGACAGGTAGATTCCATACATGGTTTCTCTTCTCGATATCATCGGTCCCGTCATGGTCGGACCGAGCAGCTCACACACGGCAGGCGCCTGCCGCCTGGGACTGCTTGCCCGGTGCCTGGTTGGCGGCACGCCGGAAAAGGCGCACATCGAATTGCATGGATCGTTCGCCCGAACGGGTGAAGGGCACGGAACCGACAAGGCGATCGTCGGCGGCCTCATGGGCTTTCGCCCCGACGACGAACGCCTGCGCACCGCGCTCGACATCATGGAGCGCGAAGGACTCGACTATCAGTTCGAGAAGACGTCGCTCGGTGACGACGCACACCCCAACACCGTTCGCATCACGCTCGACCGCGGCGACCGCACGGCGCAGATGGTTGGTGCCTCGCTCGGTGCCGGACGCATCATGATCACCGAGATCGACGGATATCCGGTGGAAATTCCCGGTAACCTGCATACCATCGTGCTGGTGGCCGAGGACGTGAAGGGCTCCGTGGCCCGCATCGCCGGCATTCTGGCCGACGCGAGCTGCAACATCGCCACGCTCAAGCTCTCGAGAAAGGAACGTGGCGGCGATGCCTTCATGGTGATTGAAGTCGATGAGCAACCGGACGAGTCCGTGCGCGATGCCATTCGCGCGCTCAGCTGGGTGAAGTGGGCGTTTCGCCTCGACAAAGTGAGTGCCTGATGTATCGAGCTCTGGCTGATGCCATCCGCGACGCGGAAGCGCGCGGTGTGACGTTGTCGCAGGTCGCCCTCGAGGCGGAAGCGAAGGATCAGGGGCGCACGGTGGAGAGCATCCGCGACGCGCTGCGTCGCGCGCTGGTGGTGATGCGCGAGGCGGTCGATCGTGGCATGATCGGCGATCTCAAGTCGTCGTCAGGCTTGGTCGGAGGTGACGCCGCGAAGCTTCGCACCGGTCCCGATGGGCCGCTGGCCGGCACACCATTCCGCGATGTGCTCGCGCGTGCCATCGCCGTGCAGGAAGTAAACGCGGCGATGGGCGTTATCGTCGCGGCCCCCACGGCCGGTGGTGCCGGTGTGCTGCCGGCGGTGCTCACAGGCATCGCAAAGGCGCGCGGCATCGACGATGAGCGCGTCATCGACGCGCTGGCCACGGCGGGACTGATCGGAGCCGTCGTCGCGGAACGGGCCTCGCTGTCCGGCGCCGAGGGCGGCTGTCAGGCTGAGACGGGTGCTGCGGCAGGCATGGCTGCAGGGGCAGCCGTGGAGATGCTGGGCGGTTCACCCCGTCAGGTTGGACACGCCACGGCACTCGCGCAGCAGGGCACGCTTGGACTGGTGTGCGATCCGCTTGGCGGGCTCGTGGAACTGCCGTGCGTATTCCGCAATGCCACGGGTGCGGCGATCGCCATGGCGGCCATCGAAATGGCGATGGCTGGTATCGAGTTCGCCATCCCGGCCGACGAAGTCATCGACACGATGGGTGAGATCGGCGCGAACATGGACGTGCGCTACCGCGAGACGGCCGGTGGCGGACTTGCCGCGACGCCAACCGGTCGTCGGCTCGCCAAGGAACGGTTGTACGAGATCAAACGCGCCGGTGGCTGAGCGGGCGCATGCGCTGTTGCTCGTGCTCGCGATGTTGTGTGCGTGCACGAGTGGCAAAGGCGACAGCAAATCCGAAAAGCCGAAGCGCGATCGCTGGACGGTGGCGGGAGAGCCGCCGATGGGCGCGCTCACGGTTGCCGGTGTGTTCGGTGACGCCCGTCTCACGGAAGCCTCCGGCGTAGTGGCAAGCACGAAGGAGCCGGGTGTGTTCTGGTCGCAGAACGATCGCGGCAACAAGGCCACGCTGTTCGCGTACGATTCGTCCGGTGCGCCGCTGGGCAGCGTGCGCGTGCGCGACGCCGAGAACACCGATTGGGAAGCCATCGCGATCGGTCCATGCGCGACCGGAACCTGTCTCTACATCGGTGATGTGGGCGACAATTACGGCGTGCGGTCCGACGTTCGTGTGTGGCGCATTCAAGAGCCCACCACGACCGCAGCCGTCACGGAATCCGCCACTGCACTGCGCATCGTGTATCCCGGAGGCGCGCGCGACGTCGAAGCGATGTGGGTCGCTCCTGATACCAGTATCTGGTTCGCCACCAAGCGCCCGAATGCCGACGACATGGGGCGGTTACGCCAGTCGCAGTTGTATCGTGTGCCGGCCGCGGCGTGGTCCGGCGGTGCCATCGCGACGGCCGAGTTGATCGATTCATTGCCGATCGTACCGGGCACCTCGGTGTCGCGCGACTGGGTCACCGACGCCTCGTTGTCCGCAGTTACACCAGGCGGTCGGCGTCTCCTTGCGATCCTCACGTACGGGTCGGTGTACGTATTCGACGCCGACCCGGTGACCGGTCGACCGGGTGCTCAGGTGGCCCGCTGCGCCGTTCCACAGGGTGAACGGAATGCCGAGGGCATCAGCTGGCTTCCCGATGGCCGCCTGATGCTCGTGAACGAGGGACGCGGTTCGCGGCTTTATCGCGGATACTGTCCCTGAGCCACGTAGCCGACCTCCGGTCTGCCGTTCAGATGATGCGACGGCCATACTTCGGCGGTACAATTCGACACACCCGCCGAAACGATTTGGCGGGCACCGCCGTACGGACCGATATCCGAACCTCAAGGAATCGAACATGGTCACGCGAGAAGATATCGAGGCATTCCTCGATCGACTGAGTGCCGACGGCGCCTCCCATCAGGAACTGGAGCCGGGGTTGTGGCTCGTGCGCCCCAGCGGCGCGCTGGAATTCGATGTGGTGGTCACGCACAATCCGCCCGTGGTGTTGCTCCGGGTGAAGGTGATGCCACTTCCGGCCGAGGCAGCCGATCAGGCCGCGCTCAACCGGCGCCTGCTCGAGCTCAATGCCAGCGACCTGCTGCACGGCTCGTACGGCATCGATCAGGACAACGTCGTGCTCACCGAGGCTCTCGAACTCGCGCATCTCGATTTCGAGGAATTCCTCGCGTCGTACGAGAGCATGACTCTTTCGCTCACATCGCATCTTCGTGAGCTGGCCGCCTTCCGCGAGGCTCGCTGAACCATGGGTATCTTCGACCGTCTGTCGACTCTCATCAAGTCGAATCTGAACGAGCTCATTTCCTCGGCGGAAAACCCCGAGAAGATGCTCAATCAGATCATCGTCGACATGCGCAACCAGCTGGCCAAGGCCAAGCAGCAGGTTGCCGCGTCCATCGCTGATGAAAAGCGCCTGAAGGATCAGGCCGATGCTGAATTCAAGATGGCCGACGAATGGGAGCGTCGCGCCATGCTCGCCGTGCAGGAAGGACGCGACGACCTCGCGAAGCAAGCGCTGCTTCGTGGGCAGGAGCATCTCGAGCACGGCCAGCAGCTCGCCAGCACGTGGGAAACGCACCGCATGGAAACGGAGAAGCTCAAGCAGTCGCTCCGTGACCTGAACGACAAGATCGAAGAAGCGAAGCGCAAGAAGAATCTGCTGCTCGCCCGTCAGCGTCGGGCCGAGGCGCAGGCGCGCATCTCGCAGACGATGTCCGGTCTCTCCGACAATTCGGCCTTCGATGCGTTCAACCGCATGGAAGAGAAGATCACGGCCAACGAACGGCAGCTGCAGGCGGCTCAGGAAATCGACGAGGAGTTCAGCGGCGATCGACTGGCCGGCGAGTTCAAGCAGCTCGAGCGGGCGTCCGGCGGCGTGAATGCCGATCAGCAGTTGCTGCAGCTCAAGCAGCGCATGGGCATGCTGGCAGCCGGTGCGCCTGCCGCCTCGCGTCAGCTCGCTGCGGGTGCCACCGAGGCGGCGTCGGCTGCGGCACCGGCTCAGTTGGCTGCAGGTCCGGATGCTGCTGCCGCGGCTGCGGCCGCCGCCGCCGCGGCCGCTCAGGCGGCCGCCGCGCAAGCTGCCGCGGCGGCGGCCGCTGAGCAGGCCAAGACGGGAGAAGCGGAGCTGATCGCGGAAATCGAAAAGCTCAGCGGCATTCAGCCGAGGTCGTAATTCACGAGGTCGTGACTCAGCGGTAGATTACCGGTATCCCTTCCGGTCGCCGACGGCGGCTCCCTTCCAGGGGCCGCCGTCGGCGTATTCGCCCTCCGCATCATGGCTCTGTCGCGTCGCTTTCTGATCCTCGCCGAAGGCAGCTTCGGCCCGCTCAGCTCCAAGACTGCCAACGCCTGCATCCGGTATGTGCCCGATGAGGTGGCCGCCGTTCTCGATAGTGCGACGGCCGGTCGCAGGGCGCAGGACGTGCTCGGTTTTGGTGGCAACATTCCGGTCGTCCCCACCTTCGGGGCCGGCATGGCCCACTCGCCGAATGCGCTGCTCATCGGGATCGCACCCGCCGGCGGACAGTTCCCCGACGCGTGGCGCTCCATCGTGTGCGACGCACTGCGCGCCGGACTTGATGTCTGGAGCGGTCTCCACACCATGCTCGGCGATGACCCCGAATTCGCCGCCCTGGCTGTCGCCTCCGGCGCAACGATTCTCGACTTGCGGCGGACGCCGGCAGGGCTCGACGTGGCGTCGGGTCGCGTTCGCGATCTTGACGCGACGATCGTGCTCACGGTTGGCACCGACTGCAACATCGGAAAAATGACGGCGCAGCTCCAGGTGCAATCGTCCGTACGGCAACTCGGGCATCGCGTGAATTTCGCGGCGACCGGACAGACCGGAATTCTGGTGGAAGGTCGCGGGATCGCGGTCGATGCCGTCATCGCTGACTTCATCGCCGGTGCCGCCGAGTCGCTCACCATCGAGGCAGCGGATGGGGCGGATATCGTGTTGGTGGAAGGGCAGGGATCGATCATTCATCCCGCGTACTCCGGTGTGACCCTCGGGCTGATGCACGGGGCGCTGCCGCACGCCATGGTGCTCTGCGCGCAGCCATCACGCACCACGATCCATCGCAATCCGTGGGTGAATATCCCGTCGTTGAGCGAGATGATCCGTCTGTACGAATCGGCGATGGAGCCACTGCGTCCCTCCCCCGTGATCGCGATCGCGCTCAACACCTTCGACCTCGACGACCGCGAGGCGCGCCAAGCGATCGAGCGTGTGCGATCGGAAACGGGCCTGCCCACGACCGATCCGGTGCGCTACGAACCGCTCGTGATCGCCGAAGCCATTGCCGCGTTTCACGTGGAGCGTGTGTCCGAGCGCAATGTTTTGAGCCAGCCCGCAACGATCGGGTGACACACACTGGACGACACGTCCCCATCGTGTCGTCCATGATGCATCCACGATTGCTTTCGGTGGCGCGCGCGAGCGCCGAAATCTCGGCCGGACTTCCCGGACGCTGCGCCGTCAGCGTCCGCGTGCTCGACGACGTCACACTGCGCATTCACGCCGGCGAACTGTTGCTGCTCCAGGCACCTGAGGCGCTCGGTCAATCCATGCTGCTCGCGGCGCTGGCGGGACGCGAGCATTCGGCGCGGCATCGATACGTGCGCGCCGTGCGCGACGCCGCGCCCGGACTTCGCATCCGGCGCGCCGCCCTGCATGTCGATGCGGTGGAGGAAATCACGCGCGGCTGGCAGGAGGCCCGTGTGCTCTCGACGGCGCCAGCGTCACGCACGCTGTACTTGCTGCGCGCCACACGCGCCGGTGCCGTCACGCCGCGCGAAGCGGTCGAATGGCGGCGATGGGGCCGGCAGGCGCATGAGCGCCGCGACGGCATCGTGATCGCTTGTCCGCCCGAGCCGGCGGAACGATTCCGGGCATCGCACGCACCGCCGGTACACTCGACGCACGAGCCGCCCGCGTGGTACGTGCCGGACATACCGGCGGAGCACTCGCTCGGTATTCGTCGTCTCGAACTGCGAGCGGGGCGCCTGCACAGTGTGAGGACGCCCCGCCGTGTTCGCGCCAATCCGGAGCGCCTTACTGCTGGCCCAGCGCCGCACCCGTGGTCTGCGGGCGATAGTAGTGACGCTCACGCGCCGACCGCTTCCCATCCATCGCCCACAACGTCGCCTGAATCATGATGCCGCGCATGCGGCGCGTGTGTTCGGGCGCCGGCACGGCGTACGAGGTCCCCACGTTCGCGGCCTCGGGCGCGGCCGGCTCGCCGACATACTGCGCCTGCCACTTGCCCAGCTTCACCGTGCCATCCGTCTTCTGCATGATGAACACGCGACCGACCACCGGCTCGCCGTTGATGATCGTCTGACCGGTTACCGGGTCAACCGGCCAGGCGGCCGGGAGCGGTGGCGTGGGCGCGGACGGAGCTTCCATGACCACGACGCTGTCGGGCATGCCAATGGCGGCGGCCAAGGCTGCACTATCGGCTTGAATCGTCGAGTCGCCAGCGGCCGTTGCTGGTGCCGGCGGCTGCGTCGCCGGTTGCGCCGGAACTGCGGCCGGCGGCGTGGCCGGCGGTGTGGCTTGCTGGCCACCCTGACTGCGTGCCGCCACGGCGACCGCCACGAGGGCACCGATGCCGACAACGGTGGAAACGCGCGAGAGGATGCGCGGGCGATCCTGGCGAGGCTTCATGGAGACGGTCCGGGTGGAAGTGGGGGGGCAACATGGGTGACTTACCTTCTACATTCAACGAACGCAAAGAAATCGTCGGGAGATCCCACGGAGCTCTCGTACAGGAACCCATCCGCACCACGCCCGCCTTCACGCCGATGCCTGAATTCCGCCTGTACAACACGCTCGCGCGCCGCGTCGAGCCGTTCGCACCCGCCGATGGACAGACGGTGCGCATGTACACGTGTGGACCCACGGTCTATAACCCGGCGCACCTCGGCAACTTCCGCACCTTCCTCTTCGAGGATCTGCTGCGGCGGGTGATCCGGTTGGCTGGATGGCAGGTCGAGCAGGTCATGAACCTGACCGACGTCGACGACAAGATCATTCGGAAAGCCGCCGCCACCGGCGCCAATATTCTCGAGGTGACGGAGCCGTTTACCGAGCTCTTTCATCGCGACCGTCGCTATCTCCGTATCGAAGATGCGGAACGGTATCCGAAGGCCACCGAGCATATCCCCGAGATGATCGCGCTGGTGGAGCGGCTCGTCGCCAACAACGTGGCGTACATCGCCGAAGACGGCTCCGTGTACTTCGCGATCGATCGCTTCCCGGACTACGGCAAACTGTCGCAGCTCGACAAGCGCGAGATTCGCGCCGGCGCGCGCGTCGCGCAGGATGAGTACGCGAAGGAAAACGCGCAGGACTTCGCGCTCTGGAAAGCGGCCAAGCCGGAAGACGAAGCGACCGGTGCCGCGTGGGATTCGCCGTGGGGTCGCGGACGCCCCGGCTGGCACCTCGAGTGCTCGGCCATGGCCATGAAGTACCTCGGCGAGACCTTCGACCTCCATGCCGGCGGCATCGACCTCATCTTCCCGCACCACGAAGACGAGATCGCGCAGTCGGAAGCGGCAACCGGTAAGCAGTTCGCCCGGTGCTGGTGCCATGGTGAGTTTCTCCTCACCGATGGCGCCAAGATGGCCAAGCGGGTCGGCAACGTGGCCAACGTGGTCGAGATGCGCGATCAGGGCATCAGCGGCACGGTGTACCGCCACTTCGTGTTCAACGCGCACTATCGCAAGCAGCTGAACCTGGGCGACGACTCGCTCGAGCAGTCGCGGGCGGCGGTGAACCGCATCGGCGCGTTTGCCCTGCGGCTGTCCGAAGCCACGTCGGGTACTGCGGCACTCGCTGACGCCGCCACCAAGGCGGAGAAGGCGTTTCTGGAGGCGCTGTTCGACGACCTGAACGCCCCCGAGGCGCTGGCCGCGCTGTTCACGTTCATCAGCGAAGCCAACAAAGAGCTCGACGAACACGGCACCGACTTGCCGGCGCTGGAGCGGGCCCGTGCCGCCTTCCGGCTCATGGACAGCGTGCTCGACCTCGTGCCCGAGCAGGACGTGGACGCCGAGCTGGCCGCGTGGGTCGAGGAAAGACTGGGGGCCCGCCGGGCCGCCCGCGAACGCCGCGACTTCGCCGCCGCCGACGCGGCACGGGCCGAATTGACCGCCCGCGGTATCCTGATCGAGGACGGTCCAGAGGGAACGCGCTGGCGGAAGGGCTGAATCCCGAGGGGAATCCCAAGGGGCCAGCTTGAATTCGGGGCCCCGTCGGATTATCCTGCTCGTCTTGTCCGGAGTGGGCAGTACGCCCGTTCTGCTGACGTAGCTCAGTTGGTAGAGCAGCTGATTTGTAATCAGCAGGTCGTCGGTTCAATCCCGACCGTCAGCTCTTTCAAAGCTCGGCAGCCGCGCCCGTCATGGCGCGTCGGAGAGGGCCCCGGTGAGGTACTCAAGTGGCCAACGAGAACAGACTGTAAATCTGTCGGCGCAAGCCTTCGAAGGTTCGAATCCTTCCCTCACCACTGCAGGACCGCTGGCTTTATCGGCGGGTAGCATCGGAGAACGCGGGAGTAGCTCAGTTGGTAGAGCGCTAGCCTTCCAAGCTTGATGTCGCGGGTTCGAGTCCCGTCTCCCGCTCTGAGGTAAGTGCAAGCCCGACAACGAGTTCCGTTGTCGGGCTTTGTGCTTCTGGGGTCTGCTACGTCCTAGGCAGTGGTGAATGTCAGCACATAGTCAGCACTCTCGGGCCGCCTGTTCAGCGAACAGTTGGGCCGGCCCCACTGGGCAGTCAATCGACTGGGGTTCGTGGTCTCGCGCCGAGTCGATTGGTTTTGTAGAGTGCCGGACGAACACCGGAAGATCCGTGCGACAATCGGCTTAAGGGGCGGCCGATTGACAGACCCCCATGACATCTTGAATCGGCGTCAATTGTCGTCGTTCGATCATTGAATCGAGCCGGTGCGGTTCACGAACAGAAGCCGAACCAGATCTAGCTTTTTCTTAGATCTTTGGGGTACCTTAAATCATGTCTTTGCGATTTGACGAAACCAAAACGACGCAGTTGGTCGCGAGACTTCTTGAAAAGAGCGATGGACGATTAAACGTCCTGAAGCTCGTCAAGTTGGTTTACCTAGTTGACCGACGCGCTTTGGTGGCAGGTGGCCGTCCGATCACGAAGGATCGACTCGTCTCGATGCCTCACGGACCGGTAAACAGCGCGACGCTGAATCTGATCAACGACGAGCCGGATCCAACGGCGCCGAGTTATTGGCATCAGTTTATCTCGGAGCGCCGTGAATACGACGTTCATCTTCGCACGTCGCCGGGGACGTCCGCGCTGTCAGCATTTGAAGTCGCGATCATCGATCAGGTGTTCGCGGAATTTGGACACATGGGCAAATATGCTCTCCGAGACCTTACGCACACATTGCCCGAGTGGTGTAATCCGGAAGGCTCGTCGCTACCCATCCATATTCACGAAATCCTCGAGCACGAGGGATTTTCGGAGGATGATGCTCGCGAGATCGAACATTCGTTAGAGCACGAGTCCTACGTCCTTTCTGAACTTGGCGACAGCAGCGCATCCGTCGGGTGAACGTTGGCGACGTGCTCTGGATTCCGGATGCGCGTTCTGGTGCGCACTGTTGGGTGCTGATCTTAGAGAGACTGGACGGCAAGCAGTTCGTTGGCGTCATGCTCGTGAGCTTGAAGCCTCACAGTGACAAGACCGTCGTGCTGCTGCCTGGCGAACACCCCTTTGTTGTTCGTGAGACGTCTGTCGATTACGGATCCGCGACGCCCATGTCCGCGGCAAAACTCGCGGAGTGGCTCGCCTCCGGGCGTGCGCAACAACGAGACGCCATGCCGGCCGATGTCACTGCGCGTATCAAGCGCGGCGCGCTCGAATCGTCGCGAACTCCCAATCACGTGAAGGATCTGATGCAGGAAAGCTGCCCGTCGTCCACCAGCGACTCGTAGGCGGGTTTAATCGAGGCCCTGCAACTTTGGGACGGCTGAAAGCGCGCGGTCGGTCCGGCGCGCCACGCGGTGCTCGCCACCGCGCCCCGCCTACGGCTTCGAGACGACGGTCACCATCCCTTTCGGCGACTTGTCAGGAAGCGACGCGCGTACCTGCACCGCGGCTCCGCGTGCCAATTGCTCTGCGAGGGGTAGGCCACCGTGTGCCTGTGATACGATACGTCGGCCCCTGCCAAGTTAGACCACGGCGACCGATGGCTCGGAAACCAAATCGAGAAGCGCGCGCCCTCGATCTGTAATCGGGAAGGCGGGCAATCCGCTCCCGGCTAGAATTATCCCCGACTCATGCGTGACGAGGCCGAGTTCGAATAGCTCACGCCAGAGTTCGAGCGCGAGCTGCGTGTCACTGATATTGGAGAACTCCATGCAGACCACGTCAGCCGCCGTCAAGCGCCGCCCCTTGCGCGGAGTAGAGGACACATTTCGGCCGCCCCGCTCAATGTCGTTGAAGCGCGACAGAATCGATATGTGCCATACGGACAGTTCTGCGATTGCATCCACGATACGTGCGCGCTCGCGCTCCTCTCGGAATGTCTGCGGATCAGGGCGAAGCGCCGCGTTGAGCACAACATTGCGCAGGCGCGCGCGCTTCTCCTCCTGATGCGTTTGTGTCGCTGCCGCGTTTGCGCGTAGAAGGGTATCGGTGAACGCCCCACGGTCGGCGAGCGCGCGGGCGTTGAGACGCCCCTGCGCGTCAAGTTGATCGATTCGAGAAAGCAGCTCTGTAAGAAACTGCTCGCGGCGGCGCTCTAGTGGTGCCGCCACAATCATCGAAAAAAGCTCGGCAAGGGCGGAACCGCCTATTGGAACGCTGCCGATAGCTCCCTTCACGATCGCGTGAGCCCAATCTGCCGAGCCACGAAGAGAAGAGGATGGATGGTCAGTCGACATCGTCACCTGTCAAGAAAGGCGTAAAGGCTGTTGTTGGCCATTCGGTCGCGAGCGGACACATTTATAGGCGACTGGGCGGGCTCGGGTTCGTTGGGTCAACCCTCCCCACTTTGAGCACGAGCGTGTAGGCGGCTTGGCAGTCTCGGCACTGCCAGCTGACGCCAGGCAGCATTTCGTGCTGCCAGATAACGAGCTGCCCGGCGCAGCCGTCAGTGCTGCACTTGATTGGGTGCTGCTTTGGCTCCCAGAACGTGCCCTCTTCCGTGACCCGCACGAAGTAATTGGCGCCGCAGTGGAAGCAAGTCACGTCGAGCGACGTAACGTCCATCGGCAGTCGCTTTTTGATCGGCTGTTTGCATCGCTCGTTCATGCACTCGTCGAGCACGGAATAGTTTGCGAACGTGACGTTCCAAATCCGTGAGTTCGTCACAGTCTCAATGATCGGCACTAGCGCTTCGCAGCGACGCCGAAGCTTCAGTAGGTCCTGCGGCTTTCCTGACGCCGACTGCTCGATCGTTGGAACGTGGAGATACGACCCAAGGGCGTCGTAGTGGTCTCGAAGCGACTCAATAGAGAGCACATGGTCTGTTCCCAACGGAAGCATGGGCGGTTGATCTGCTTCGGGGACGTCCGGCTCATCGAGGCGCACGTAAGACGTAGATGTCATCCCAATGGCCGGATCAATCTGAAGCAATAGCGACATCAGCTTGCGAGGTTGCCACGTTCGGCGCGCATGAGGCGGGATCAGATCGCTATAAGCTTCGACTCTACTGTAGACGAGCGCCTCTAGCGCTTTGCGCATCTCAAGGGCCGCGTAGCACAACCGGAGGTTATCGGCCGTGTCGAGTTCCTGCTTCGCTCGTGCAAATGCCTGTTTCGCAAGGTGCCGATAGTCTGTCTTCATTGGCTTTCAAGGGCTTTATTCGAGAACGCGAAGTGAGAGCGTCAGACCATGGATGTCGCTGCCGACTGCTACCCAATCAGTTCCGCGTCGACCAAGGTTGCGCGAGGAACTCTACAACGAGCGTCGCTGCCTGCTGGTACACTGTCCCCGTGCCCGAGCCCGCTGAGCGGACCGTCTGAATTCGGCTCGCCTGAGCCCGAAGTGCGCCGCGCTCGGTCGGCGTTAGCCGGAGGCGCTGCGTCGAATATGCACCCGGGGGTGACTCGAGTAGCGCGACGGTGAGAGCGATCGACGCGAACAACACCGCGCGGCTTGAGGCCTCCGCACGTTGTCGGGCGACGGCGATCTCATCGGCTTTCTCGGAAACGGACCGGTCGTCTCGACTGCCGGACGTCGCGCGCTTCACATACTCAATACGAAATGAGTCGGTGCTTGATTGAAGCGCGAAGGCGTTGCAAGCCGCGTCGGCAAACTCGGAGATGCTTGTGTCCTGCGCTGCGTCGAGCGAGCGCAACGACGCACACTCCTCGGATCGGATGCGTATGGCCTCGCGCATCCGGAAGAGCATCTCCGAGATGGCTGCTACCGCCTGTGCTTCGCTGCCAGATTGCGGCGGCTGATCTGCGGCCGCTGGCATATGCGCCAACCGACCGATAGCGTCGAGGTAAAGCTCGCCGGCACAGTACGCGGCCCGCGCAACGGGGAGAGTCGTACGGCAAGAAGGACTGCGACGAGGCGCTAGGTTCTGTGCCGGCGACGGCCGCGCGACCACGGCGAGCAACAACGCGGTGCGAATCAGCTTGATCACCTGTAACTCCATCGCTGACTTAGCGGTGTTCCGATCATGGCGTTTCTCGACGGTCTGCGATCAGTAGTTGTCCGATAATCGCAGCGAATGAACCGATATACAGCTCGGCATCGCGCGTGTCTCCGGTCGGCCCCGATGGCACGCCGTGCCTGGCACCGATGTCGCCGCTCGTTCGGCCGTGGACCATGCCGGCGATCTTAAACAGCTCGTCGGTAATACGGCCTGCCTCTCTCAGGCGCTTGAGCGCGGCCCCAAACGTATCGTTTGAATCGCTCACGATCCGAATGAGCGCCTCGGCGGCGTGGGCAGCATTGGCGATTGATCCAGCGGCGTCGGCACCCCCAGCTAGAGAGTCAAGAGCGCTACGCCAATAGCTAAGTACTCCCGCGTATCGAGGTGCAGAGAGAGCGTCCAGTAAACTCAGCGATTGCAGCAAGCCGCGAGACGCGCGAAAGGCACCCAATGCCTCGAGTTCCAAGCGCTTATTCTTCCGGTCGTCCACGACCTCCCACGAATAGCCTTTGCCTTCCATCACGACAGCTCGGAGTTCCTCGAACGTGCAGCCCGCGTAGCTGGAGACCAGCTCATCGATGACTGCCGGCACGCCGAACTTCGTGCTCATCACCACGGCGTGCTCAACGACATCGAGCGCACGCATCACCGGTTTCCTCTTCCGATGCCAGTGCAACAAGGTTTGCGCCTGCAGTAAGTGCGACTCGGCGTGCAGGACAAATGGCGCGCCCTCTCGGTACGCTTCGTCGCATTCGTTCCAGTAGAGCCAAAGCGCGATAGCGCCTAGCTCGGTGTCGGCACCTGCCATGCGCAGATATCCCATCCAGTCGCGAACGCCGAGTCCATTCTCCGGCCGAATTACGACTTCTCGTGTCGCGGCGCCAAGTGTCGCACGAATCGAGAGGTGCACCGCTGGCGTGGACGTGTCGTGGTGCACTGCAACGACCTGCAGCGCTTGGGTTCCATCCCGAGAAAACAGCACCCGCGTGTCATTGAGCAGTTGGATCATGCTGAATTCTACGCGCTGTCCGTGACGGCGCCCGAGTCACCGCGACTTGCGCGCGAACTCGCTGATGATAGCCAAGTATCACTAAGCTCGCGTGCTCGGGCGGCCGAACGACGCTCAAACGGTCGCGTATCACGCGCGACAAAGATTCGATAGTTCAAGCTTTCAAATGAGGGCGCTTCAAACGTGCCGTCGGCTTCGAGATCTCGAGGCACCACGCTCAATACGCCTATTCCCGATAGCAGAACCGCAGCAGTATGAACCGCAGGCACGGCGACCCACGTTCCGCTGGCGATCTCAAAGGGGACACCGCCAAGAGGCGCCGAACGAAACAACGACTCCTCTGGCAACTCGTCGATCGCCCCGAGTTGCGCGTCGATACGAAGTAGCGTCTCGGTTCGCCTTGCGTCCTCATCCTCATCGCCCCCGTAAAGTGCGGACTCAACGGCAAGGCGAAGCAGCGCCCATGACTCTCGGCGCTGGGCACGGAGCGTCGCGACTACCGTGTCTCGTGTCCACGTTAGCACGGCGGCGCGCAGATCGGCCACCGAAGGAAACGCCTGCAAAAACTGTAGCGGCTTCAAGCGCTGCTCGGCCGGCGCGTGCACCACGAGCGCCGCATTGAGAACTTCGCGCAGCACCTGGAACGGGTCGATGGCCGGGCTCAGGGAATTGGCTACTTGATTCAGGATGGGTTCGAGCCGTTCCGGAGGGTATGGGGCGCCAAACACGAGGTAGTCGAGTGAAGTGCGCGTTTCCTCCGCGAGCACTTTGAGCGCTACGAGGCCGGGCGGAGTCTTGCCGCTCCGATAGGCGCCGACTAATCCGGGCTGTCCTTTTGCTTTCGCCGCGCGCACGGGCTTTCTGCCAGGCACCAGTACCGGAGCGTCCGCTGCGGGCGCGAGGCGGCTCGCCATTTCAGCAACGCTGATCCCTTCACTCGTCATCCGTTCCGAGAGACGCCGGGCGAACGCCCCCACATCTACTCGCTCTGCTTCCGTCAGTTTCCGAGGCATGTCTACGGTATAGTTAAGTATGTATCAAGACATAATAAAATATACTTGACAAGCTTGTTTGGGCAACTGCCGTAACCCTACAATGCTCCCTGCGCATCGGATCACCCCCCCCGCGCACTTCAACCCGGAGCAGACATGGAAAACGAAAAGCCCCTCGGCGATTTGCTCGACACGCGACAGGCCGCCCGTCGACTCGGACTGGCGAAGCGAACGCTCGAGAACAAAAGGGTGAATGGGATTGAGCCCATCCCGTTTCTCAAGTTGGGGCGCAAGGTCCTCTACGATCCCCGAGACCTTGAACTCTGGCTTTCGAAAAGGCGCTTCCACAGCACCAGCGAAGCCGATCAGCGCGTTGCGGCGTGACCTCAAACGCAACGCGCGGCCGATTCAGGGTCGGCCGCGCGTGCACTTCCTCTCGGACTCTTACTCCATCGAGGCACTGATGAAAATGTACCCGCGCCACACGCGGACGGCTACGGCCGATCGACGCCCGTTGCACCTGTCATTGGCTACTTCAACTGCTACTCGACACACCCGTGTAGATCGGGAGAAGAGCCCAAGCGCTCGCTCGTCAAGCGAACTTGATTCCGCACGCGAAGAGGCGGCGAAGTGGAACGCCCGCTGCGCGCTTCTCTTAGTCGTGTCTACCTTGCGCCAAGAATACGGGATGGCAGACGACGGTATCCGCTTCTTCCTTGACGTTCTCGATTCGGCTTTCGGCTGGTCTGAGAAGTGGGGCGCCGAGTGGATGAACGAAGCGCGACGGCGCGCGTATAGCGCCGCGAGCGCCCGATGACGCGCCGTCGCCTTGCCCGTTCGGTGCAGCATACGGCGCACCTAGCACTCGTCGCCGGTTCTGACACGCCCCCCGTGCGTCAGAGCTTCGCACAAATGGCGCTCGATGATGTTCGGAGCGCGCGACTCCCTGATCCGCCCGTGCGTGCGCACAACACGTTAAGGCCCAATGCGCCAACGCCGGCGAGCGTCCGGCGCCTCACGAATCCGACACTGCGGCTCGCCGCCAAAGACGCGAAGGTGCACGAACTGCAATCACTCTTCGTGCGTGTGCATCGGTTGCAAGCTGAGCTGGCGACCATCGCGCAAGCAGATCGTGATACCGACTTCTGGCGATTGAACGAGGCTGGGCGTGTTCTGATAGAAGAGGGTGCGTCGATCTACTCGCCAACGCCGGCTCGGCGCGCACACGCGGGAGGGAGGCGATGAGCGCGCCCGCTACACTCGCGCAGGCAGCGATGGCCTGGGCAAAGCTAGGCGCTGCGATCTTCCCGCTCACTCCGGGGGAGAAGGTGCCGCTCGCGAGATCGCATGGTCATTTGGCCGCGCGAGCGGACGCGAGCCCGTGGCTCGGCGGCATCCCGTACAACATCGGCTTCTTGCCGGCGAGTCTCGGCCTCGTCGCGATTGACGTCGATCAAGCGGAGCACTGGGACGATGCTAGGCGGTGGGGCCTCTTGGCCGAACCCACCTTTGAAGTAATCACGCCGAAGGGACGGCACTTCTACTTCCGCGGCCAAGCGCCTGCCAACGGGTGTCCCGTCGACTCGCTGATCGTGCGCGCGGCGCGCGGATACACCGTGTTGCCTCCGAGTGTGACGGCTGAGGGCGTGTACACGGCCACCGGCGGGCCGGCCGATGCCATCGCCCTCCCTTCGGAGTTCGCGGCGCGGTTGGCAGCGCAGTCATCGCACGAGGCTGCTCGTCAGCGCGTCGCACAGGTGTTCACGGGGCGCCGGATCAACGAGGGCAGCCGCCATCCAGCGCTGTGCACGCTCGCGGGCCATCTCGCTGCCCATCAGATCGACGAAGCCGCGGCGCTCGAGCTCGTCCACGCGTGGAACGCGCAGTACTGCGACCCACCGAAGGGCGCGCCCGAAGTCACGAAGCTGGTGACAGACATCTTCGGCAAGGAACGGCAGCGCGTCGGCCAGTTTGTTCGTCGCCTGCTCGACGCGGGCACCGCGGAGTCAGCTATCGCCGTGACGTCGCACCGGCGGCGCCCCTTTGGCCGCCAGTCCGACGCACTGCCGCGCCGTCGCTTCTTCGGGGGCGGCCGATGAACATTCTGCTCCCTTCGGAGCTCATGGCGGAATCCGAGACGCTTGAGTACCACGTCGAGCACCTGCTCCCGGTGCGCTCCCTCGTCACGCTGTGGGCGCCGAGTGGCATCGGCAAGACGTTCGTGATGCTCGACCTCGCGTTGCACGTGGCGGCGGGAAAGTCGTGGCACGATCACCCCGTGCAGCAGTCGCCCGTGCTCTATGTCGTGGGGGAAGGCTTTGCCGGCATGCGAAGCCGCGTCGCGGCCTGGTGTGCGGAGCATGAGGTCGAACCGAGTTGGCTCGACCCATGGATCGGGTTCCGTCGTATTCCCTTCGACGTCGCGTCCGACGACACCTGCCAAGACGTGCGCGCCGAACTGGCGTTGAAGCAGCTCACGCCGAGCCTCGTCGTGCTCGATACGCTATCCGCCAACGCGGCGCCGGGCTTCGACGAATCCAAAACGGCCGACATGAAGCTCCTGCTCGACGGCGCGCGGGCCCTGCGTGACGAGTTCGCCTGCAGCGTCATCCTCGTGCACCACACCGGCCACGATCAAAGCCGAGAACGTGGCAGCTCCGATCTTCGCGCCGCGATGGACGTATCCCTGTCGCTCAAGGCGACCGGCGGGGACTATCGCGTGCTCACAATCGAGAAGGCACGCGATTTCGCCGCGCCGGATCCCATCAAGCTCGCGCTGCGCGAACGGCACGGCGCGCGCGTCGTGGAACGTGTCCGGTCGGGCGATGAAGGACTCAAGCCTGCACAGCGCGCCGTCCTGTTGATCCTCGCTGAAGTCGGCCAAGGCGAGCCGGTCAAGGCAGCGGAATGGCAGCGGTCCACAGGATACGCGGCGGGACATTTCTACCGACTGCGCGAAGAGCTCGAAAAGCTCAAGCTCATCCTGAGCGTGCCAAGAAAGGGCTACGTGCTCACGGAGGGTGGCGCCGCGGTGGTGTCTGAGTCGCAGTCCGCCGAGCTACTCACGCACTCTCATTCCGCTCTCATTGGGCAACGGGAGAGCGGAATTCACTCACTCTCATCTCCTCCCCCTACTAGGGGAGAGTATGAGAGCGATTCGGGAGCGCTCGCCGCATGAGGCGATGGGTAGCGGACAGATCCGCTAGGCAAGTCGATACTAGGGGGGCGAATAACGCCCTTCTCTCGCAAAATCCGGAGGCACGTATGGGCGGGTTCGGTTCTTCACGCTGGCGCACACACCGGCCAGCGACGACGCGAGAAGAGGCGCTGCGCTTGCCGGCGCGCACGCTGCGCGAACCGCTGACGCATGTAGTCCGAGCTGCTCGAGTCTCGTCGCGAATGTCGACGCCGGTGCTAGCGATTGGCGCGGCCGGCCTTGTGATCGAGGGCGCAGCTCGCGCCTGCATCGTCGGCGGGTCCGGTCTCGGCGCCACGCTCGACGCGATCGTTTCAACTCCATGGGGAACGCGGACGCGACTCGAGGCGGGCCTCAGTGCTCGTCAGCAGCCGTTAGGAGGCGTGCGGTGGCAGTGGTCCTGTCCACGGTGCGCGCGGCCGTGTCGCGCCCTCTACGCCCTGCCTGCCGCCGCGTGGTGGGGCTGTCGGCAGTGCCATCGGCTGAAGTACGCGTCACAGCGTCGAGACGCCGCGCGCCGGCGTGTATTTCGCGCCTCACGGCTGGCCCGTATGGCCGGCGCATCGACGGAACTGCTCCGGCTCGAAGCATTCCCCACGGAGCGCCCGCGTCGAATGTGGGCACGGCGCTTTGAGGCACTGGCAATGGAGCACGAATCGCTGATCGAGGAGGCCGACAGCATCCGTCTCGGAGCCCTCTTCACAGCGCTTGAAAGGCATTGACATATCGGTCATAATGACCGATATTTGATCGTTCTCTCTTTCTCTCCGAGGTGTGCATGTCTGCTGTTGAATGCTCCACGGTGACCCTCACGCAAGCCGCAGTACGGCTTCGCCGCAGCTACAACCAAGTCCTGCGTCGCGTTTTGCTCGGCGAATTACCCGGGCACCAGGACGAGCGCGGTCGTTGGCATGTCGAGGCCAGCGCCCTCCCTTCGAACGGCGCGACCGCCCCATGATTCCGGACGCAGGCGCGATGGAGGCGGAAATCGCGCAGTTCATGGCGCCCGAAGAGCGCGGCGCCTGTCTCGCATGGATGCGTGGCAGCTCGCAAACGCAGCGCGCTGCACTCTTCGCCCTACGCCCGCACGTGGCGGCCGATGTGTTCCGCGAGATGCTGCGCGCACGCGACGCGTATTTCGCCGAGTGCGCATTGATCATGTCGGCGCTTGAACAGTTCGCCGCGCGCTACGTGGACGACACGCTGGACCCTGAGCAGGCGGATCACGAAGAATCGACGTTGCTGGAGCACCAGAAGAGCGAAGTCCCCCGACACGCGGCGCAGCCGACCTCTCGGTCGCCGCGCCCGTACTCCCTTCGGCGCCGCTCTCCACGCGCTCCCCTTCGTCCGGACCCTCGCGATGACCGCACCCGTTAGGCCCCGCGCTTCGCTGACGCAGCTCGACCCCCGCCGCGCCGAATACGAACGCGAGAAGGCGCTCTACTCCCAGTACCAGCAGGAAAAGGCGGCATTCGAGCAGGGCACTGCTCCGCGAGCATTAGAAACGATAGACCCGGCTGATCCTGAGATTCAACGCCACTGGGATGCGTATCAAGCCAGCAAGCGCGCGGCCGCAGGCAGCCCCGCCCCCGCCCCGCGCGCCCCCGGAATCGTCGATCGCGAGCGCGCGCGCCAAGCGGGCTATTCGGACGCCGAGATTGACGAGTTTGAGCGCGCGCAACCCGCGCCGCCGACCCCACGCCGCCGCCGCACGCTTGACGAAATCGCCGATGCCACGTTGGGCCCGATGCCATCGGCCAGTCGTGAGGCGATCGCGCGCCCCTCGCGCAGCAAAGCGTTTGCCGCCGAATCCACCGGTGCCCGTACGACGCCGCGCACGGCTGGCGACGTTGGGGTTATCGATCCGCTGGGTATGGGCGCCAACGCGCTGCAAGGGGCGAGCTTCGAGTTCGCGGACGAGGGAGCCGGCATTGTGGGCGGGTTGGCGGCGCTCGCGCGTGGGAAGTCGTACAGCCAAGGACATACCGACGCACGAACAGCCTTCACCGGCACGGCCGATCGCTACGCCGCGCAGCATGCCGGTGGTGCGGCCCTCTCCAAGATCACCGGCGCGGCCGTTCCGGCGCTGTTGTCGCTCGGCGCAAGCGCTCCCGAATCGATCGGCGCCGCCACGCTCTCGCAACTCGCCCGCACCGGTGCCAAGACGGGCGCCGCCTATGGTGCAGCGGCCGGCGTCGGGAGCGGTGACGGACTGTCCGATCGCGTCGGGCGCGGCGTCGTGGGCGCGGCCGTGGGGGGCGTTGCGGGTGCGGTGCTGCCTGCCGTTGCCGTTGGTGCGGCTCGTGCCCCCGGACGCATTGCCGCGACGGCGGAGAACGTGGCAGCACGCGCACCGGTGCTGCAGCCAGTGGCGCGCAAACTGTCGGACTTGGCGCGGTCGTCCGACCGAATGATCAGCCGCGCGACCGGCGCCAGCGCAGAAACGGCGATCCCAGTCCGCACGCGGCAAGCGATGGACGCCGTGTCCAGTCGCCTTGATGACGGCGCCTTCAGTGAACTCCGCACGATGAACGCCGCGAACGTCGCGGACGATTCGCCGGAGATGCTCGCGGCGATGGTGCCTGAGAATGCGCAGCGCACATTTCGCGCAGCCGATGCGCTGTCGGACAACGGCGCCACCCGCACCGCGCTGACGGAACGGCTTCGCCAACAGGGGCCCAACCTGGCGAACCGCATTGACGGGCCGGAGATCACGTCCAACGTGACGCTCCCGGCGCTCAAGGCCGAAGCGCAGCAGCGCGCAGAATCGTTGTTCGAAACGGCGCACGCCGCACCCGATGCGGTCGCCCCCGAGGTGCTCGACCTGTTCAATACGCCGCTTGGAAAGTCGATGTACGAGCGCGCACGCACGAAGGCCGCCAACGATCTGCGGTGGCGCTCCGAACTGCCGGCGGCGGAGACGCTTCAGCGTGCCCCCGCCGAGGCGGCCGAGGCGACGTATTCGCGGATCATGCAGGGTGACGGCCCGTTGCCACCCCTGCCGAATACGCTGAGCGACGACGTGCGACAGGGCGCGGCCCTCGCGCTCGAGGAACTGCGCACGGCAGGGCAGGCGATCACCCCAGAGCTCGAGCAGCGCGTCACGGCGGCCACGTTCGCGGCGCGCGAAGCAGCGGACGCCGCACAGCCCACCATGCCGGTTAAGGTGCTGCACTGGTGGAAGATCGAATACGATGACGCGATCGAACAGGCGATCAAGCAGGGAGACAACGGGCAGGCGCGTATTCTTGGACAGCATCGCGACCGCCTGATGAGCGTCCTACGCGATGAGGAACGGGCGCCCTCGATGGCGGAAGCGCTGCGCGCCTACGAAATCCCCATGGCGAACGCGGACGCGGTGCACACGGCGCTCTTAGGAGACCCGGCGCGGTTGCTTCAGAGTGCGACGAACGCGCCGCCTCGCGCAGTGAAGGCGGAGCTAGCGCAGTTGGCGAGCGGCCGCAATCCGCAGTCGGCACAGTGGTACCGGGACGCGGGCAAGCAGGCGGTGCGCGATCACCTCGCCAAGATTCGCCCCGATCGCGACGTGACGAAGGTGCTGTTTCCGGACGGCCCGAAGGATGAACTCTTGCAAGCGCTGCTTTCGCCGGAACAGGGCGCCGCGTTCGGCCGTCAGTTGGGACGCGAGCAACGCACCGGCACGGCGGCGGACAACATTCTCCGCAACTCTTCGACGGCACGGAACGCCGAGGACCTGCGCACCTTCAACACGCTCGCGAACGGCGGCGGGGCGCTTCCGCTGTCTCGGCGCGGTACGTCCATGGCGGAGGATGTTGTGCAGTCCGGATCGATCCGAGCGCCGTTGCTCCGCCGCGCGGCCGAATGGCTCGGCAACCGCCGCGAGCTGTCGTCTCGCGAGGTGGCGCGAGAAGTGGACCGCCTCGGCACGTTGTCGGGCCCCGAACTCGCGCAGTTGCTGGACCAGTGGGAAGGCCGCGCCGCCACGGTCTATCGGCCGGCCGCGCTGCGGGCACGGATGGTCGGGCGCGTGGCCGGCAGTAGCAGCGGGCAGCCCGAATAGCGGGGCTACTTTTCGAGGCGGTCCACGGCGGTGGCGGGCGTGTGTATGCGGACGACCCGCCCGTCGATGGCGTCAAGGACGATCACGTCCCCCGTGGCCGCCTCGCGTTCGACGACGTGATACCGGAGCGCGCCTTGCACGAAGTCGAGATAGAACCACACGCCGAGTACGAGTAACGCCGCGCACGCGAGCAACACCTTTGATGGCCACTGCAGGCGCGGGGCGTTCATGCGGTTCGCGCCGACTTTGGCCGTTTCACGGGCCGTCTCGCCGCGTCGTACTCGAACAGGGTGCCAGGGGCCACGCGCAGCACGTCGCACAGTGCCTCCAAGAGACGGCGGTCGAAGCTCTGCAACTCGCCACGGATGCGCACGAGCCGAAACGCGGTCGACAGGCTGATACGCCCCTCTGAGGCCACGTGAAGACCGTAGGCGGTCAACCCGCGTTTTTCGAGTAGTTCCGGAATGCGGAGGCGCATTGATCGCAAGGAGAGGGGCGGGGCGCACGATGAACAGCCAATACCGGACAAGATCGGACACGGCGTCAGGTAACGCAAGCGCTCGCACAGTGCGTGCGCTGATATAGTGCGAGCGCTCGCATGATTTGCTCTTGACGAAGGCTGCCATGCGGTCCTATACTCGCGAAGGCTATCACTCTTTCCCACTTCGCAAGGAATGCACCAATGCCCACGAAACGCCGTCGTCCTTCCCGCGCTGTTCCCCCCGTCGTCTCGTCACCAGCCGCCGTAGCTCGTACCGCCGTAACGTGGGCGCAGACCCGGTTGAACGTCGTGGCAATAGCGCCGGCGCCGGACGGTGCGGTAGAGACGGACATCGAGTGTTCGTCAGGCTCCATGGCGACCGTTCGGATCCATATCCCGTCGCGCGTGGCGGTCTCAGTCGATGCGGTAGGGAACGCTGGGGGGCGCGAGGAATCCGAGATTACGTTGCACATTGATGACGCGTGGTTGCCGGCGCTGGTCGCGTCCTTGTCGACCGCCGTGGCGCAGGCAGAGGCGCTGCGGTTGCGTGAACACGTCGAGCGCGCGCCATCACGAGTCGCGTAGTCGGTGCGGTGCCGTGTTCGCCAAGGTCTCGGCGCCGTCCTATATTTTCGGACGCGATAGCTGCTGATTTCGCTCACATTCTCCCGACAATCACAATGAAGCGATGTCTCGCTCTGGTGTTCTGCTGTATCTCGCTTTGGGGCTGCGGAACTACCAGAGCTTCGTTTATTCCGAGCGGCGAGCCAAAGCCTCGGCCCGTCTCCGAATCGGTGCTGGTGTTTTTTGAGGCCAGCCCGCCAACCAAACCCTTCGACGTGATCGGAATGATCTTCGTCGAGAAGGAAGCGAACTCTGCCACGCGGTGGGATGTCGTGAAGCCGGAAGAGGTCGTAGCATTGTTGCAGAAGCGGGCGAGACAGGCCGGGGCTGACGCCATCATTGTCGGTCGTATCGCGACGCTGCCGGGTCGCGCCCGTGACTACAAGAAGGCCGAGGCACAGGCCATCGTGTTCCGATGACTCTCACTAGACGGAGTCGAACATGAACCCGCCGCGATTTGTCTGGGTCGTGCTTTGTGCCTGCGTCCTTGCACTTACTGCCAGCCAGGTACTTGAACGCCGCTACGAGTATTCCTCCGTCGGCGATTCGCCCATCAAAATTGATCGATGGAAGCAGGAGTGGTGCCTGTCGGTGGGCAAGAGTGCGCTGTGTCAGTCGTTGCGCGGGCGGTCGCCATGACGCAGCCGCCGTTCTACCGCATTATGGCGGCACGAACTTGGCGCTTCTTTGACCGCTATGTTGACGCACTGCGCACCGATGCGTTCGCGAATGATGGCTCCGGATATCACGACGCCGAAGACTACCTTCATGCGGCATTTCAGTGCTGCTGGCACATCAAGGATTGGATCAAGAACGATGATGGCATCGACCCATCGGTGCGTAGCGCGATAGATGCTTGTGTGCACACGGATCCGAGACTGCAAATCGTTCGAGGATTCGCGAACGGAACCAAGCATCTGAAACTCTCGACCGTCGGCAAGCACGAGCAATTATGCGTGGATGATTCAGAGGTCGAGCTGCACGAACTGGAGGGCGGTGGCGTCTTCATGCGGCGATTCTTTCACGTTGGACAAACGGGCGAGCGCATCGCCGCCGATCTTGCGCTTCGCGCCGGAATGACCGCGTGGAATGAGATTCTTCATGCCCAGTGCCTACCGCCCGTAGTCGAGGCTTCGCCGTCGACATGAGGTTGCGCTACGCTTCAAAAGCTTTCGGCGCCAGAAATGGCAGCACCTTAGCGCCCGCGCGATCGAGGTAGCCCCGAATCGTCGTCGCGATCGCATCGGCCGCTGTACACGAACACGGGATCGGGTGTCGCGGTCATATCCGTTGCTGCGCAGAAGGTGAGAAAAGAGCGCAACACTGCCGCTAGGCGATCGCCTTCCGCGCGACGAACGGCAACACTTTGGCGTCGGTAGTAGGGGTCGCGTTGTCAGCTGTCGTGTAGTCCATGCGCGCCATGATCGCCGCACTCACTTTGTCGGCGGCTTCGGACACCACTGACACGGGCGCGAGGCCGTAGCGTCCTGTTTGCGTGCTGCCCAAGCGATGCCCGACCAGCGCGGCGGTGACGTGATCGCCGAACCCCAGCTCTCGGGCCACCGTGATAAAGGCATGCCGCATACCGTGGGGTGTCAGCGAAAGCTGCGCGGCCTCGATGACGTTCGCCCATAACGGGCCTAGGTTGGCAACGGGCCGTGCCGCATCGTCGCGCTGCGGAAATACGTAGGCGCCGAAAGCGCCGAATTCGCGGCGTTGCCGCGCGTCCTCGATTGCCAGTAGCGTCCATGCGGTGTCTCCAAGGGGGCGCACGCTCTCGCCGGTCTTGGTGTCAGCGAGCGTGGCGACCTTGCGCTCCTTGTCGAGCATATCCCACCGCAACCGCTGCGCCTCGCTCTTGCGCCACCCCGTGATCGCGAGGAAACGCACGCAGGCAACGTTGACGGGGTTCGGATCGCGGACCACGAGCGGCGCCACCGTGGACGCCTCGCGTGTCTTTGGTGCGCGCTTCCGCCCCGTCAGCTTCGCGCGCCGTGCGGCGGACATCCCGCTGCGGCCTTTGCGTGACGCGGCGGTGGGGAGCCCCACCGTTTCCGCCGTGCGCAGGGCGGCACCGAGTGCGGCGTACTGCGCAGATGACAGCGCCGCGCGACGAGGTGACGCAACCTTTCCAAGGCTGTCGATCTGCGTGGGGTCGCAGTCGGCTGGCACGAGCTTCTTCCTCCGAGCGAAGCGGTAAACCGTCGCCAGCTCCTTGACCGCCCGACGTGCGGCAGACGGGGTCTCGATGCGCCTCTCATCATAGAAGGCTTGGACGGCATCAACCGTGAGCGATGCAGCCTTGTGATAACCAAGGGCCGCGCGCAGCGCACTCGGAATGGCTTCGCCCTTTCGCGGCCCGATCTTATGCACGGTCACGCCAAGGTAGGCCGAGTGAAAGGACAACGTGCTCGCTTTGCGGTCCGGATCGGCGGCGGCGTGGGCGAGATACCGATCAAACAGCGCGGCGACTGTCAACGCGGCGCGCTCCGCCGCTTTCGCGGCCTTTTCGGCGACCTTCAGTGAGATTTGCGCGGCACGGGTCGCGCGTCTTTTTGTGTGCGGGTCTTGGCTCGGGTCCAGTCGCGCGGCGGAGACGGCCACCCGCTGCTCTGCGGCCTTTTTGCGCGCGAGATCGACCGTGTAGGCGCCAAACTCGCCGATGGTGTACACCGTCTCTGCGCTGTCGCGGCCGTGTGGTCGGTACCGGAGAACGAACGACTTCCGCCCCGACGGGAGGACACGCACAGCAAACCCTTGCACGCAGCCCTCACCGCCGTCGGTGACGTAGTACGGCCGGTCACGGGGCGCTGCGGACTCAACGAGCGCCTTGGTGAGCTTCGGACGAAGTGCGCGCTTCGGCAGCGGTTCGTTTGGCATGATGTGCTGACATTGTTGGTGTGTCAGCACAATGTCAGCACATCTGGCGGGAAGTCAAGAGTAGATTAAGGAACGTGTTGCGGTCTAAGTCATTGTTCTGCAGCACTTCCGCGAGTGGAAAAGTACGCCAGCGCAATCACGGGAACGTCAGAGTAGCCGCGTAACTAGCCTTCCAAGCTTGATGTCGCGGGTTCGAGTCCCGTCTCCCGCTCTGCGAAGATTGTCGATATAGCACCAGGCAAACCGCCGGCTCCGATCTCGGGGCCGGCGGTTTTGCGTTGGTCCCAAGAGTGGTTCCAAGCGTGAAGCGCCCGAAGCGCCCGAAGCAGTCCATCGCGCAATCGTCGCGGTCTTGCCCTGAACCATATGCGTTGTCTCCGTGTCCAATTCGACGGACGAACACAAAGCCGATCCCGGAGATGCCCGTGAGTGCCAGCCGAATAGCTCCAGCCAATTCCTCGAGCCGGCAGCCGAGACATGCCATCATCGCGAGGCGGTTCGAGCGATGTCCGGCGTGGATGGCTGTCGGTTTCGTGATATTGGCGTCGTCGGCTGACGCACAACGCAGTGCCGACGTTGCTCCGGTGTTCGATGCGCATCTGCATGCGTCGTTCACCCCCGCGACCGTGAACGCCATGCGGCGAGCGATGGACAGTCTCAATGTTCGCTATGCGATGTACATCGGGTCCTTCGAACAACTGGGCTCGCTACCCGACTCGACTCCCGGTCGTTACTTGCCGGGCTTGATGTTCCCGTGCGCGGGTGGACGCATGCCCAATGCGGGCGTGCCATGTTTCCCGGGCGCGACCACGTTCCCCGACACGGCGTGGCTTCGGAAAGAGGTGAAGGCTGGACACATTCGCGTCTTCGGCGAGATCAGCGCGCAGTATCTGGGTATGGCGCCGAACGATTCGCGTATGGACCCGTACTGGGCGTTGGCCGAGGAACTGAACGTGCCGGTTGGGATTCATCTGGGCATCGGACCGCCAGGCGTTGCGTACTCGGCGTCCCCATTTCCGTCATTCAAGTCTCCTGCGTATCGTGGCGCTGCCGGGGACCCGTATCTGTTGGAAGATGTGCTGGTTCGGCACCCGAAGCTGCGGGTGTACGTTATGCACGCGGCGTGGCCGGAGATCACGCACTTGACGTACATGATGTGCATGCACCCTCAGCTCTACGCGGACTTGTCGGTGCTGCAGTACGCGATTGCGCGACCGGCCTACCTGACGGCATTGCGCACCCTGGCCGAGGCCGGCCTCACCAAGCGCCTGATGTTCGGCTCGGATGGCGGTCCGCGATTCCTCGCCGATGGCATCGCCGCAATCAACGGCGCGGATTTTCTGAGTGAGACGCAGAAGCGCGATATCCTCTTCAACAACGCGGTACGCTTCTTCCAAGTCACCGATGCGCCGGCGCTGCCGTTCTCGCGCACCTGCGGTGGGGCATAGGCATTCAGGATTCCGTGTCACGTGGATGCCGGCCCGGCCTTCGGGGGCGGGAAACGCCATTCGGCGCGCTGCCGAACGAGCGTAAATAGCCGCCGGCTCCGATCTCTCGGGGCCGGCGGTTTTTGCGTGCGTCCCGTCCCCAAAGTCGAGTCCGTCTTCCAGACTCTGGATGAGTTGCGGCAGCAAACTTGCAAAGTAGGACCGCCGTTCCGGTCCCGAGACCCGCCGAAGCTCTGCGCGCTCATGGGACTTTCGACGCCGAGTGCAGAACGCCAACGGGTGCCGATTGACACTGCGCGAATTTCCGACCACCAGAGTGACGCCTGACACAAAAACGCGGCGGGCCGGAGCGCCGTGGCGGTATCACGCCGCCGCCGCCGGCGTGGTCGCCATTGCCACGCTGCTCCGCCTGCTCGTCGATTCGCAACTCGGCGACAACTACCCGTACCTCACGTACGTCGGCGCCGTCGCGCTGGTGGCATGGCGCTGGCGCACATCGTCGGCCGTCCTGTCGGTGGTGCTGGGTGCGGTGCTCGCGAATCTCCTCTTCGCGCCAGAGGACGGCAGCCTGTGGGTCGGGACCGCGCTGTATCTGTTGATGGCGTCAGTCATCGTCGCGATGAGCCACGAATTGCGTGGGGCTCGCTGGCGTTGCGAAGATCTCCTGGACGAGGCCGACGGACAGCAAGAGCGGTTACGGCAGTTGGCGCGCGCCGAGGCCGAGCAGCGCGAGAAGCTGAGCACCACGCTGGCGAGTATCGGCGATGCGGTGATCGCCACCGACATCGACGGTCGCGTGACCATGCTGAATCCTGCGGCCGAATTCCTCACCGGCTGGACCACCACCGAGGCGGCGGGATTGCCGCTCACGCAGGTCTTCGAGATCGTGAACGAGGACACGCGCCTTCCCGTGGACAACCCTGCGCTGCGGGCATTGCGGGACGGGGTGGTGGTCGGACTGGCCAATCACACCATACTGATCGCGAAAGACGGCGTCGAACGACCGATCGACGATAGCGCGGCCCCGATTCGCGGGACCGACGGCGACATCATCGGATGCGTTCTCGTGTTTCGCGACATCTCCGAACGCAAAGCGCTCGAGGCGGCTCGACACGAGGCGCAGCAGCTGCTCGCCGCCACGCTCGACGGCGTGTCGGAAGGTTTTGTCCGATACGACCGCGATTGGCGGATCGTGTACGTCAACGCCGAAGCGGAACGCATCAACCAGATTCCGCGCGAGCAGACGATCGGCCGAACGCCGTGGGATCTGTACCCGGACGTGCTCGGCACGCACTTCGAGACGGAGTTGCGTCGAGCGATGACCGATCAGGACATGATCGAATTCGAGACTTGCTACGAGCCGTGGGGGCGATGGTATATCGTCAAGGCGTACCCGATGGCCGACGGCGGGCTCACCACGCTGGTTCGAGAGATCACCGCGCAGAAGGCGCAGCGGGACGCGTTGGAGGCGAGCGAGGCGCGCTTTCGTGAGTTGGCCGACGCGATGCCGCAGATCGTGTATTCCAACGACGCCAACGGCCACGTCGATTTCGCCAACCGCCAGTGGCTGGAATACTCGGGACAACCCGACGCGCAGACCGCAGATCTGACACCGGTGGTTCATCCCGATGACCTGGATGACATGGTGGATCGCTGGGACCGGGCCAGGCGGACCGAGACCACGCTGGAGGCGGAGTTTCGTCTGCGCCGCGCCGCGGACGGCGAGTATCGCTGGTTCCTCACGCGCAGCGTGCCGGTTCGTGATGCCGAGGGGCGCGTCGTCAAATGGTTCGGCACGTCCACCGACATTCACGACCAGAAACGCACCGAACAGCAGTTGGCGGAAAGCGAAGCACGCCATCGCGCGAGCGGCGAGTTGGCCGAGCGTCAGCGGCGGCTGTACGAAACGGTGCTCTCCAACACGCCCGACCTGGCGTACGTGTTCGACCTGCAGCATCGCTTCACCTATGCGAACCGCGCGTTGCTGGAGATGTGGGGACGGACCTGGGACGAGGCCATCGGGAACACGTGTCTCGAAATCGGCTATGAGCCCTGGCACGCCGCCATGCACGATCGCGAGATCGACCACGTGGTTGCCACCGGGCAGCCGATCCGTGGTGAGGTGGCGTTCGACGGTACGAATGGTCGTCGGGAATACGACTACATCTTCGTGCCCGTTTTCGGAGCCGATGGCGACGTCGAGGCCGTGGCGGGAACCACGCGCGACATCACCGATCGACTGGTAGCGGAGGCGCAACTCCGCGCGAACCAAGAGCGACAGACGTTCCTCATCACGTTGTCCGACGCGATACGTCGGATGTCGGATCCCGTAGCGGTGCAGGCCGAGACGAGCCGCATACTCGGCGAATGGCTGGGCGCGAGCCGCGTGACGTACTTCGAGGTGCGCGACGGCGCGTTCGTCGTGGAACAGGACTATGTCGATGGCGTCCCATCAATGGTGGGGAGTCGCCCGATGACCGGCTTCGGGGCTGAGATGCTCTCGGCGTATCGGGACGGTCGTACCGTGATCGAGGACGACGTCGACGCCGAAGGCTCGCGTACGTCGCAGGAACGGAAGGCGTTCGAAACGATCAAGACCAAGGCGTTCGTGGGCGTGCCGCTGATCAAGGACGGCGACTTCGTGGCTGGGCTCGCAGTGCATGCAACGGATGCACGCGAGTGGTCACCAACCGAGGTGGCGATCATCGAGGATACGGCCGAGCGCACGTGGGACGCGGTGGAGCGCGTGCGTGCCGAAGCAGCCCTTCGCCTGAGCGAAGAGCGCTTTCGCACGCTGTTCATCACGATGGACGAAGGATTCTGCATCGTGGAGATGGAGTTCGATCACGCGGGCAACGCGATCGACTACCGGATCGAAGACATGAATGCGGCGTTCGAGATCCACACCGGAATGCGCGGACTGGTCGGTCGGTCCATTCGCGAGGCCATGCCGTCGCTGGAGGCGTTCTGGTACGAGAAGTATGGGCGCGTCGCCTCGACGGGTGTGCCGGTGCAGTTCATCCACCACGCGGAACCGCTGGGTCGCTGGTTCGACGTATCGGCATTCCGGCTCGGCGGCACGGGCAGCAACAAGGTCGCGATTCTGTTCAACGACATCACGCGTCGCAAGTCGGCGGAATTGGATCGCGAGCAGCTGTTCAGCCAGTTGGAAGCGCAGGACCGTCGGAAGGATGAGTTCCTCGCCACGTTGGCGCATGAGCTGCGCAATCCGCTGGCTCCACTCAGCAACGGCTTGCAAATCATCCGTATGGCCGGTGCTGAAGGAATCGTCGAGAAGGCACGGTCGATGATGGAGCGACAACTCCTGCAGATGACCCGACTGGTTGACGATCTGCTCGACGTGAGTCGCGTCACGACGGGCATGCTGGAGCTGCGACAGGAGTGGGTAGAGCTACGCACGGTGATCGCATCTGCGCTCGAAACGAGTCGTCCGCTCATCGAGCAAGGCGGTCACGAACTCGCGGTCGAGGTGCCGGAGGAGTCGATCCTGGTCTACGGGGATCCGATTCGCCTCGCGCAGGTCGTGTCGAACCTGCTCACCAACTCGGCAAAGTACACGCGTCGTGGCGGGCACATTCGCATCTCGGTCACGCGCGACGGTCGCGAGGCCGTGGTGACCGTCGCCGATGATGGCATCGGGATTCCGACGGACATGCTCGAATCGGTGTTCGGCATGTTCAAGCAAGTGGATCGAACACTCGAGAAGACCACCGGCGGTCTCGGGATCGGCCTCTCGCTGGTCAAAGGGCTCGTGGAGATGCACGCCGGTACCGTGGAGGCGCGCAGTGCAGGGGAGGGAACCGGAAGTGAATTCGTGGTTCGCCTGCCTGCCGCCCGAGCGGCGAGCAGTCTCGTCGAGCCCTTCGAGAACGAGCCGCACGCGGACACCCGCATCGTGTCCCGACGCATTCTGGTGGTGGACGACAACGTCGACTCGGCGGACTCGCTCGGGCAGCTGCTAGAAATGATGGGACACGATGTCCGAATGGCGTACGACGGTGAGGAGGGCGTCATCGTGGCCGACGAACTCCGGCCCAGTGTGGTGCTCTGCGACATTGCGATGCCGAAGCTGAATGGCTACGACTTCGCCCGCCGCCTCCGATCGAAACCGTGGGGCACGCACATCGTGCTGGTCGCGCTCAGCGGATGGAGTCAGGACGACGATCTGAAGCGCAGCGTGGAGGCCGGTTTCGACGAGCACATGGTCAAGCCCGTGGATGCGGCCACACTGTCGGCGCTGCTGACTGGCTTGCGACCGGCCACCGACTGATCGGCCAGGCGCCGCTTCTCGTATCCAGGATACGTCATGCGGCGTCATCGGGTGGACAGCGTCTTGCGGGAGCACGATGTCGCGGCGCTCCGCACGCCGGAGCGAGACGTGAATCGCGTCGATCGTTTCCCGCGCATGATCCTGCTCAATCTCAGTGCTCCTGAGTCCTCCTATGGCGTCACCACTGCTGCACGCATCATCACGCGAACACACCGCGCCGCATACCGCGCTCCATGCCGCGCTGCACGCCGCGCTTCCCGGTTTGCTCCTCGCGATCGCGACGCTCCTGTTCGGCTATGCCCTGGGCGTCGTGTTCGGACTGAACGAGGAGCTCATCAAGGCGCGACTCGCGGCCTCTGCCGATGCTGTCAGCGCCACCGTCTATCATGGCGATATGGCGGCGGCCAAAGCCGTGCTGAGCAAATCCTGGACGTACATGCAGCGCGCACACCTGCACGCCGGTGGGCTCGGATCCGCCGCCGTCGGCGTCACGCTGCTCGTGGTTCTGCTCGGCGTCGGCACCTTGTGGACGCGCCTCATCAGCGTTGGCCTCGGCGCCGGCGCCTTGGGCTACTCCGTGTTCTGGCTGTGGGCGGGCTTTCGGGCTCCTGCCCTTGGCGGCACCGACGCCGCCAAGGAGTCACTGGCCTGGCTCGCCATTCCGTCAAGCGGAGCGGTCGTGATCGCGACCGCAGCCGCGGCCCTGCTCGTCGCGATGGCGATCGTCCGACCGCGAGCGCATTAGCGAACCGGCGGCTTCTTCTTCTTCCCCGACAGCGCGTCGAGAAGCCCCTTCGCCGCCTTGTTGGCGGCGTCGCTGCCGGCCGCTTTCACGGCATCACCCGCTGATGGCGTCACGTCGGCGATCTGCACCGCGAACTCGCGTCCGGTGCGGATTTGCCGGCTGGGAGTGATCTCGAGTTGTACCAGCGTGGCGTTCCACGTGAACGATGTGCCGCGCTCGGCGCGCCCGGCGTCGAAGCGCGTCACGTTGAACGTGGCGTTGCGCGATTCGCCGGGGCGCAGCGCGAACTGGGGATCGGCCGCCTGACCGGTCACCACGCCGATGCCGCTGGCGCTCACGTCGTGCGTACCGGGCCGGCCGAAGTAGTAGCGGTTGCCGAGGTTGTCGATCGCGCCGCTCGACGTGCCCTTGTAGCCAATGATGATCGGCTCGTTCGACATATTGCGCACGCGCACGTTCAAGCGCACGCCGTGGTAGCGCCCGTTGCCGATATCGCCCGCGCTCATCTGCGCGATGTCCACGCGCACGGGTCCGCTGGCGTAACAGCGCGGCACGCCGGCGCAGACATCGATCTCATCGGGCAATGCAAGCTGCGTTACTCCCGCCGTCTGCGCGCTGGCCGCAGTTGCGGTGGCCGTCGATGTCGCGGACGAGGTCGCGGCCGCAGCACCTCCAGTAGCCATTGTCGCCGTCGCGCCCTTTCCGTCGAAGCCGGTAAAGCGCAACGCGTGCTCACGGCCCAAGCGCCACTGATTCCCCGCAATCGGATTGATCTCGCGCAGGGCGACGTCCATGGCGTAGCTGGTGCCGAGAATCACATTGCGCGACGCAGGACGAAACACGAACTCCACGCGTGCGTCGGCGCGCTCGCCGGGTTGTAGCTGGAACTTCGGATCGAACGTGCTCCCCGTGATCAGCCCGATGCCGCGCACCGATTCTGCGCTCGCGACTTCGTACCGATTGCCCTGATCGTCGGTGACCAGCCCCGACCCGGCGAGGAAGCCGAGTACGAGCGGTCGCGGTGTCCGGTTCTGAATGCGAATCGTGGCCGTGATCACGCGGTTCGCGCCCGACACACTCGTCCGAAAATCGGAGACCACACCGGTGAAGTTCGTGGTCTCGTAGCAGCTAGCCTGGCCGGCGCACCCCGCGCTCTGCGCACGGAGCTGCAGGGGCATCGCCACCGCGATGAGTACGGCTGCAATAAACGTCTGGCGTCGCATCAGTCGATCCTCGTGTGTATTGACGTGCGTGGTCATCAGCGCGACTGCGTGGCAATCCACGTCGCATCGGTCAGTTGAAGCGTCACCCGAATACGCGGCGCGGCATTCAGGCTGCGGGACATCATGTCTTCGTCTTCGCTCCACGTGGCGGTGAGCGCGTTGCGCGGACCGCCACGCAGGTAGGCGGTCGTACTGTCCGTCGCGGGGCCCCACGCCAGCGTGTAGCCGGTGCGCTGCGCGGCGTCGGCCACCGGTCCGTAGCGCTGCACCAGCACCTTTCGGAATGCCTCGGCGTCGATGAACGGGAACACCCGCTCGATGCGGATCGAGCGCACGACGTCATCGCCGTCGAGAAAGGCCGTGGCGCACACGGCGCCCGCCTTCACGCGCCCGCGCCCGGGAATGGACGAACAGCCCATCTCGTTCACGGCGATGATGCTCGTGAAGCCAGCGAAGCCGCTGCCCGTCCTGGGGCGACGCTCCGTCTTGCCGAACAGGCGCGACGCGGTACGCTCGAACAGATCGCCCGCTGTCCCCACACGCAGTCCGGCCACATCGGCAGCGGCAATGTCGAATACAGGCGCACTGCTCGGCGAGGGTCGTGACGCCGACAGCACCGGTGAAAAAAGCTCCACCTCTTGTCGATCGCGCACGTGCACTTCGACCAGCTCGGCGCGCACAACGCGCGTTCCGGTGACGGCCCCACTCGGATCACCCTGACCGGCAACGCGGAACGCGATGTCGGTGAGCACGCCGCGTCCCTGCGCGCGCAGCGATTCATCGAACGGCCGCGCCGCATCCTTGCCCATGCTGATGAAGCGCGCTGCATCGGCGTTGGAGAAGACGACGCGATACTCTTCGCCGAAGACCTGCAGCGGCAGATACGTGCCCGGCTCGAAGAAGTGCACCGAGAAGCGCTGCTGTTCGTGGTCGTACTCCGATACGTTGTCGTTCACGCGCACGCGAAAGACCGCATCGGTCGGCAACGCGCTGAATCGCGCGTCGAGCTGCTGGGCCCACACCCGCGCCGAGTCGGGTCGGTCGAATGCGGGCAACTGCTGCAGCGCCTTGTTGCGCGTGGTGACCGCGACGGCGTCGAAGGGGACGCGCGCCACCTTGTGCCACGTCAGCGCCACCGCCTCGTCATCGAGGTCCGGCGGCGCTTGCCACGACGGCGCCATGAACTCGACGGGCCGGTAGCTGGCCCATTGGCTCGCGACCCGTCGCGGCCCCGTAGTCGATACACCAGCACTGCTCTGCTTCGCCATCGGGATCGTGGCGCCACTGGGCAGGTGCAGCACCACCGCGCTGTCGCTTCGGTCGAGGGTGGTCAGCGCGCCGTTCGGCAACGTCAACGACCAGGCGCCACCAGCCTGCTGTTTGAGGACGCTGCGCACGGAGCCGGTGTAGGCTTCGTCGCCGTCGGTGAGCAGCACGTGAGCGCCGTACACCATCGCTTCGAGCGCCGCAGCGGCCGTGGCGCGATTCTCTGGATTGGAAATCGTCCAGACGGTGCCGTCGTCGGGTAGCGCGCTCGCCACGCCGCCGGCGGGGACGCGATCGCCGCCGCAGGCCAGCGCAAAAGCGCAGACGAGCCCGACCATAACGGTCACATTTCGTCGGACTGGTTGCGACGTCCCCGAACTCGGTGATAGGCTCTTCATGCAATGTGCCGGTGTCGGCGCCGGTCAGGCCCACGTCAGCCGGAGCACGCTGGCGCGTACACGCGTCTCCGCTCCGCATTGCGCAGAATCCGCTCAAACCCCGTCATCCGGCTTGCATGACTCTTTCGGACGTGCACCGCGTACCTGCGAATGATCCGGATTCTCGCGCCGAGCTCGACCATCTCTTCAGCGTGACCTACGAAGAGCTTCGTCGCCTGGCCTCGAGCGTACGGCGGAGTGATCCGCGCGCGTCGATCACGCCCACCGCGCTGGTGAACGAGGCGTGGCTCAAGCTGGCGGGCTCACCCGAGGTCGCGCACACGTCGCCGATGCATTTCAAGCGCATCGCCGCGCGCGCCATGCGGCAGGTGCTCATCGAAGCCGCGCGACGTCGCCAGGCCGGCAAGCGCGGCGCTGACGAACTGCACGTCACCTTCGATGATGCCGTGAATGCCGTCGCCACCGACGCCGAAGGACTGCTCGCGCTCGACGACGCCCTTACGCGTCTCGCCGCGCAGGCGCCACGTCAGGCGCAGTTGGTGGAAAGCCGGTTCTTCGGCGGCTTGAGTGTGCCCGAAACGGCCGCGCTGCTCGATGTAAGCGAATCCACCGTGCTGCGCGAGTGGCGCTTGGCCCGCGCCTGGCTGGCGCGCGAACTGGCGGCCGACGCGTGAGTTGGGAGCGACTGCAAGCCGCGTTCGACGCCATCATCGACGCGCCCGCGTCGCGGCGCGACGCGATGGTGCGCGACGCGTCCAACGGCGATGCCGATTTCGAACGCGAACTCCGTGAGCTGCTCACGGCCGATTCCATGGGCTTGCCGTTGCTGGATCGCAGCAACGCCGAGTGGGCGTCGGCGCTGCTGAGTGACACGCCGTGGCCCGACGGTACGTTGCCGCAGTTCGGGCCCTACCGCCTGCTGCATCTACTTGGGGAAGGCGGCATGGGGGTGGTGTATCTCGGCGAACGTGTCGACGTGCAGCGCAAAGTCGCCGTGAAGCTGCTGCGTGACGCCTGGCTGTCGCCGGCGCGTCGCGCCCGCTTCACGACCGAGCAGCGGGCCCTCGCGCAGTTGGATCATCCGAACGTGGCCCGGCTCTACGACGCCGGCACGCTCGCCAACGGCACGCCGTGGTTCGTGATGGAGTACGTCGAGGGCGCGCCGTTGCATCGCTACTGCGAGGCGAACCGATGCACGGTGGCGCAGCGGCTCCAACTCTTTCGCGCCGTGTGCAGTGCCGTACAACACGCGCACGACCAGGCCATCATCCATCGTGATCTCAAGCCATCGAACATCCTGGTCACGGCCGATGGCACCGTGAAGTTGCTCGACTTCGGCATCGCCAAGCAGATGGGGACCGAAGCTCACGACGGTGATCGCACGCACACCGGCCTGCGTATGATGACCCCGGCTTATGCCGCTCCCGAGCAGGTGCGCGGCGAGCGCGTGGGTGTCTTCACCGACGTGTACGCGCTCGGTGTCGTCCTGTACGAGTTGCTGGCGGAACGACTCCCGCTCGACCTCTCGTCGCGCACGCCCGGGCAGGCCGACGCCATGATTCTCGACACCGAGCCCGAGCCGGTGTCACGCGCCGCATCTGCGCAGCGGGCGGGCAGCGCCACCGCCCTGCGGCGCAGCGAATGGAACGACCTCGATGTGCTGTGCATGACGGCCATGCACAAGGATCCAACGCGTCGATATCGATCGGTCGATGCGTTGATGCGCGATGTCGATCATTTCATCGCCCGCGAGCCGCTCGAGGCGCACCCTGACGCGCTGACGTATCGCGTGAGCCGCTTTGTGCGTCGGCGATGGCGCGAGACGGCACTCACCGCGGCCTTGCTGGTGGTGGCTACCGGTGCGGCCGCGGCGTACACGGTGCGGGTAGGGCGGGCCCGCGATGCGGCCGTGCGCGAAGCCGAGCGCCGCACCCGTTTGCAGGAGTTTATGCTCGCGCTGTTTACCGGCGGCGACGAGGCTGGGCCAGCCGATAGTCTGCGCGTCGTCACGTTGGTGGACCGTGGCGTGCAGGAAGCGCGCATGCTCGACGCCGACGCGGCCGGGCAGGCCGACCTGTACGCAACGTTGGGCCGCGTCTATCAGAAGCTGGGCCGCTTCGAGCGGGCCGATACCATGCTGCAGGCAGCGCTCGCCGCACACACCAAAGCCGGGAACGGCGACTCGCTCACCCGCGCCGAGTTGCTGCTGACGCTGGGTGATCTTCGCATCGACCAAGCGTTGCTGCGCAGCGCCGATACGGCCCTCACGCAGGCCGCCACCCTCGTGGCACCGCGTGTGGCGTCGCTCGACGACGACGCGGCGCTGCTCCACGCGCGCATCCTCGGCACGATCGGTCGACGGCAGGAAGAGCAGGGACTCTATGACTCGGCCACGGTCACGCTGCAGCAGGCGGTCGCACAATATCCCGCGCGCGATCCCGATCCGTCAGAACGGGCGTCGCTGCTGGGCGAGCTGGCCAACGTGCACTTCTATGCCGGCCGCTACGCCGAGAGTGATTCACTCAATCGTCTTGTGCTCGCGGCGCAGCTCGCCCGGTCGGGCGAACGGCATCCCGCGGTGGCGGAGGTCTACATCAATCTCGGCGCGACCGAATTCGAGCGCGGGCGGTTCACCGCCGCCGAGCGCTGGTACCGCAAGGCCATCGACATCGATTCCGCATTCTATGGGGCGGCGCACTTTCGCACGGCGGCACATTTATCGATGCTGGGTCGCTCGCTGGTGTCGCAGGAACGGTACGATGAAGCCACCCGCGTGCTGCAGCGGGCGCTCGACATTCAACAGGCCACGTTCGGCAGCGCTCATCCGCGAGTAGCCAGCGTGCTCAATGAACTCGGCAACGTGGCGCTCAAGCACCATGCCTTCGACAGCGCCGACGCGTACTTCACGCGCATGGCAAAGGTGTATGGCGCGGCGAACGGCGACGCGCATTTCACGGTGGCCGTCGCCCTGTCAAACCGCGCCACCGTGTTCAACGAGCAACGGCAGTACGCCCGCGCTGAGGCGATCTATCGCGATGTCGTCCGGCGCTTCACCGACGCGCAGGGACCGGAGCACATGAACACCGGGATCGCCCGCATCAAGCTTGGACGGTCGCTGGTACGCCAGAAGCGTTGGGCTGCCGGCGTGGCGGAATCGGAGGCCGGCTACGCCATCGTGGCCCGGCAGGCCGAACCCGGCGTGAGTTTCCTGCAGGCGGCGCGCAAGGACATTGCCGAAGCACTCCTCAGCCTCGGGCGCGGCACCGAATCCGCCAAATGGACCCGGGAGTGGGAAGCCAACGCGCCACCAAAGCCGTAAGCAAGGGGTTGCCGAGGACCTCGAATTCGTCTACGCTTAACATCTGACGGATGACGTAGCCCTTTGGGGTTGCCCACGCCGTGCGCAGGTCGCTCACATAGCTCAGTCGGCAGAGCACATCCTTGGTAAGGATGGACGCATGATTCCGCTAGGCCGTGCAAGGGCAGCAAGGCGACGCAAGGCTCCCGAACGACCCCCAAATCCACGCACCGTTGTCCAACTGTTGTCCAAAGGCGCTCCCACCGTGGGGCGCCTTTTTCGTGTGCGCACGCCGTGAGGTTCAAGGGCCGCCGGGGACTAGGCAATACGGATCACGTCCAACACGGTGTCCCCAGTCGGCGGATTCGCCGTCGACAGAATCCCCTTCGTCCGGACCTCCCGTGTCACCTCTTTCTATTGCTGCTGCGCGCGGCCCGCAGCATCGCGCCGCGCTCTTCTTACTTGTCCATGCGTCGGCGTTCGCCGATCGCCCGCTCAGTTGGGTGAGCTCGTACATCACACCCAGCGGTGGAATCCGGTTCCCCGACCTCCTCTCGAAATCCCATTGGTCGACTGGTGAGCGGCTCGTCATCGAGGCGGCCGCATCCGTCTTCGGCTGTGAACCGGACGGACAGGGCACTGTAAAGCTCAACCTGCTCGACATTCGGTCAGGTCTCGACGGTGAGACTCGGCAGCTGATTTACCAGGCCATTGAGCTCGCGCTTTGAGGTCTGCGGTCCCGGATCCCTCACCGTGAGGTCGGTGAGGGATCCGGGGCGAGGTGGGTTCGTCGAAGGGTCGACTACCTCTGCAAAGGCTACACAGAGGTCGCTTGGAAGGCGAACGCACTGACTCTAACCGGGTTGGGTCGCCCCGCCAGCTCCTAAGGCTGATTCGCTAGGGATAGTGGGGCGTTCGAGAAGCGGGCCTGAGAGGGCAGGACGGGTCAGGACGGGTCAGGACGGGTCCGGGTGGTGCGACAGTTTGTGCGACACCCGTCCGCTCCCCCTTGGCACTAGCAAGATGTTGGAGAGGAGCACCGTCACGAAGGAGCCGGCGGGGGTCAACAGCTGCCGGCTGCGTGGATTCGCGTCAGGTGCATGCTTCCTGCACTTGTCGAACTCTTCCTCGGTAAGGATGGTTTTCTTGAGATTGTCCGGCGATCCACGCTAGGGCGATTCTTTCCAAAGTGACTATTGATCAGGTGGTTAGTAGGTGCATACAAGGCCGGCGGTTCTCGAGCTGCAGTCCGGCGAGTAGCAAGGAAGGTCCCCGAAAAGTCCGCAAGAGCCACGTCGCAATTCTAGGACATTTCCGAGCGGCGGTTGTGATTGTGCGGCCCCAACGAGGACAGCGACCAGGTTCGGGTCCTCCCGCTCCCGACGCCGAGGGACGACGGATGCGCCGAGGCAAATCAAGGACGGGGGGGCGGCGCTCCCGGCGTGAAGGTCCGGTAGGCAGACGGACGACGGCCACTGAGTGCGCCGCCCGGCGTCGCCGATGCATCACGCGCACCGACGAGCCCTCCACGCGGCGCCGTCCCACCCGACTTCCTTTCGTTGGGGTGCCGAGCCCCCAAGGGCTCCGACGCAGTCCATCTGGCGCAAACTGCGTATCCGCGCGTCGCGTCGCTGAGTCGTTGGATAGAGAACATGCACGTTCACGACGTCCACAGTGGGCCGACTCGATGAAGACGCCGTTCGCAGGCTGTCCGTCCCATTTGCGTGCAGGCGTACGACCTGTCAAGCGACATCAGGAATTGACCCCTTTGCGACATCAGGAATTGACCCCTTGCGGTGATGGGGTCGTGCTCGGATCGCGTTGCTTGGACGCCGTCAGGAGTCCCGCCCGTCGCTTCTCCTTGAGCCGATAGCTCTCGCCGCGGATCGTGATGACGTGACTGTGATGCAGCAGACGGTCGAGGATCGCGGTGGCGACGACGGGATCGCCGAAGACCTCACCCCACTCGCTGACCGCGCGATTGGACGTCAGCAAGATGCTGCCGCGTTCGTAGCGACGGCTCACGAGTTGGAAGAGGACATGCGCCGCATCGGGTTCGATGGGCAGATAGCCCAGTTCATCGATGATCAGCAGCTTGGGTTTGGAAAAGTGGAGCAGCTTCTCGTCGAGACACCCCTGCGTGTGCGCTTTCACGAGCTGCGCGATGAGCGTCGTGGCGCTCGTAAACAGCACCGTGTAGCCGGCGGTGATCGCCGCGCGACCGAGCCCGACGCTCAAGTGCGTCTTTCCGACACCCGGCGGACCGAGAAGGAGCAGTGATTCGCCGTTCGCGATAAAGCGGCCGGTGGCCAGTTCTTTGATCTGCTGTTTATCGACGGCCGGCTGCGCCGCGAAATCATACCCAGAGAGTTCGCGCACCATCGGGAAGCGCGCGAGCCCGAGCGCCATGTCGATGCGACGCGCGTCTTTGCGCGCGATCTCGCGCTCGCACAAGTACGCGACGGTCTCGATGAGGGTGAGCTCCCGTCGGGCCGCCTCCGCGAGGAGCGTGTCGAGTTGATCGCGGATCGCCGTGAGCTTGAGGCGCGTGAGCATGGCGTCGAGCGTCGCGGGATCGGGCGGCGAGACGAGGGCCGCCGCAGCGCGTGGCGTCATGCCGCCACCCCACACGGCGTCTCGCCGGCGGCGATCCCGTATTCCGCCAGCGGGCGCAGCAGCGTCGCCGCGGGGAGTATGCGCTCCGCGCTGACCTCGCCGTGCGCGCGAGTCGTGATGCCGACGAGATGCGTGGGATCGACGCGGCGGACCCGTGTGCCCACCGCAACGTGGTGGTCCGCGATGATCGCCGCGCCATACGTGATCGTCACGCGCTCGCCGTGCTGCTGGACACGGACCGTTTCCCCGAGATACCGCCACGGCACGGAGTACCAATTCCGATGCAGCTCGATGGTGCAATCGACCTGGACGCGCCGCATCCACTCGCGCGTCGGCTGAAAGCTCGCCCGCGACGCGAGCGGCGTGAGCGTGGTGGCCTCGTCGCGCGTGAAACGCGCGATGGGCGCCTCGCCAGTCGTGCCGTGCACGCGCACATCGGCGACGTCGCGGGTCCACTGCGCGAGATGCGCTTCCAGCGCCGCGAAGGAGTCAAACGTGTGGCCGGCGAGCGCATTATGCTTCACATACCCGACGCCGCGCTCGTCCTTGCCTTTCGTCTGCGCGCGATAGGGCGCACACGCGATGGGGCGAAAGCCCCAGTGCTGGGCAAACGCCAGCAAGCGGGGATGAAAGGTGACTTCGCGCGTGGCGACGACGTGCCGCAGCACGAGCGCCTTCGCGTTATCGAGCAGCACGGTCTCGGGCACGCCGCCGAAGGCCGTGAAGGTACTCTCGAGCCCCTCGAGCCACGCCGTTTGTCGGGCGTGCAGAAACACGCGCACATGCAGGCGCCGCGAGTAGCCGAGTGTCGCCACGAAGCAGTACACGCGCTCCTTTACGCCCGCGATCACCACGGTGCGCTCGCCGAAATCGATCTGGAGCTGCTGACCCGGACGCGTTTCAAAGCGCACCGTGGCGCGCGCCGCGGCACGCAGCGCTTGGCGCAGCGGCGCCACCGCCCGCTCCACCGTCCGGAGCGACACGGTGAGCTGGTGCTCGCGGAGCAGCGCCTGGCGCACGACATCGGCGTTGCCATGATGCTGATGGAAGCAGGCCGTCAGCCACGGCGTCAGCGCGTCCAAGACGCCCACGCGGGCCGCCGGCACTGGCGGGCGCCAATCGCCCTGCACCATGTACTTCTTGACCGTGTTCTTCGCGCAGCCCAGCTCACGGGCGATGCGTTTGACACCCCAGCCAAGCGCGTGCAATTGCAACATGCGGGCGACGTCATCGGGTGTGCGCAGGGCGGACCTCTCCACGGCTAAGGGACCGGGAAAGGGTGGGGGCAAGTCGGTCATGAGGGCACCTCCGGCTGAGGATTCAGGGGGGAGGGGTCAATTCCTCATGTCGCCAGGGGGTCAATTTCTCGTGTCGCCCAACACGACCGGCCGATGCTCGTATGCCGCCTCTGCGAGCGGCTGGCGGTTCGTGCTCGTCAGTCGCTTGCGACTGTCATCATCGCGAAAGGAAGATCGCACCAAGTTTGTCTCACTTAACGGCCGCGCTGCCGCTTGGGGCAGTAAGCGGCCGTGATGTCCCTTCCCAAGTTCGACATCCCAATCCGATCAGTGATACTCTCTCGCGCGCAACGGCTCACCGCAGTGCTAGTTGCTGTCGCCCTGACGTCTCATACCGTTCATGCGCAAGCGGTATCGGCAACACCTGGGGTGGATCCACGAAACGGCGAAGTACGAGGGCGCATCGTGAGTGCCGCAAATGGTTCGCCGGTGCGCTCACCGAGCATCGAGGTGATCGGGACGTCAGACTCCCTCATCGTCGCCTCGCGCGTCTCGTATCTGGGCGACGGCGGATTTCGCGCCGACGGTCTCGCCGTCGGCAGCTACCGCCTGCGCGTGCGCGCGCTCGGCTTCGCGCCCACGCGCACTCCAGTGTTCACGATCACCGCCGCCGCGCCCAGACTGGATGTAGGCACGCTGTCGCTCGTCTCGGCGGCGGTCGAGCTTCAGCGGCTGACCGTTTCGGAAGCCCGCCGGGCCGTCGAGTTGGCGCCGGACCGCACCACCTACGCCGTACGCGACATGCCCACCACACGCGGTGGGTCAGCGGTCGATGTGCTCCGCACGGTGCCGTCCTTGGATGTGGATATGGACAACACCATTAGTCTGCGTGGCGATGCCGGCGTGATCGTGCAGATCAACGGCCGCCGCAGCGCGATGAACCCGGCGCAGCTTGGAAACTTCCTCGCTCAGCTTCCGGCCGCGATGGTAGAGAAGATCGAGATCATTCCCAATCCGTCGGCGCGCGAGAATCCTGAGGGCTCGTCCGGTATCATCAACATCGTGCTCAAGAAGAAGGCCGACGCCGGGTCGAGCGGTGGTGTGACGGCGGCGGAGGGTACCACGGGACGCAGAGACGTCGGAGCGAACGCGGGCTTCCAGCGCAAGGCGCTGACGTACTTTGGCAGCTACGGCTACTCGCGTGACAGCCGGCCGCGCACCGAATCGCTCCTTCGCAACAACCTGTACGCGACGCCACTCTCCTATCTCGATCAACGTGCGTCGCGCACCCAGATTCCGAAGGTACACACTGTCACGAGCGCGCTGACGTGGGTCATGGGCAAGCATGACGAGATCGCGGCCGACATGCGTTACAGCACCCGTGTCGAAGACGAGACCTCTCAGCTGCTTTATCGCGACCTCAATGCACAGCGCCAGTTGACGGGACTTCGCGACAGATCGAGCACGACGACCAACAGTGAGGACGGCTTCGAGTCGACCCTCGAGTACAAGCATGGATTCGCGAAGGAGGATCACGAACTCACAACCGAACTCAGGTTCGAGCGCGCATCCGAGGGAGGGCCCAGTGACTACACGTCACGCGTGCTCACCCTCGCCGGTGCACCCGCCGGCTCACCCGCCAGAGAATCGATTGCACCGATGGAACGTCCGACCCAGCGAGGCGCGAAGATCGACTACGTCCTTCCGCTCCGCGAGCATCTACAGCTGAGCGCCGGCTACAGCGGCACGTGGCAGCGGTTTCGCACGACGCTCGACACGCGGGTCTTCGACACGACACTCGACGCGTTTGTCATCGACCCGGAGCGGACGACGGCGTTCACGTTCGATCAGGTGGTCAACGCGGCGTACGGCATCGTGACCGGATCGGCCGGCAGCCTCAACATGCAGGCTGGTGTACGCGTGGAGGACGCCAGCACGCAGTTCAGGCGCAAAGGCACGGGCGCAGGCTTCGAGAATCACTACGGCAGTGCGTTCCCGAGCGCGCTGGTGTCGTACAACATCGACGACGCCACCCAGGTAAAACTGAGCTTCTCGACACGCATCCGGCGCCCGGACGAGCCCGACCAGCTTGACCCCACGCCCCACTATCAAGACCCCCTCAATCTCTCACGTGGCAACCCATCGCTGAAGCCGGAGTACATTCGCGCCTTCGAGCTCGGGTTCCAACGGTCGAGCCGTGCGACCACGTTGCAGGTGACACCGTTTTATCGGCACACGTTCGACGCAGTGCGGCGGATTCGCAGTATTGACGGCAGCGGCGTCACCACCAGCACCTTTGCGAACATCGCCACCACGGACAACTACGGCACCGATGTCACGCTCGCGCTGCACGGCGGGCCACTCACTGGATTCGTCGGGGGGAGCGGGTATCGGCAACAGAGCGATGCCTCGAACGTCTCGTCGTTGCTCTCAGCCCGCACGTTTGGATGGTCGGCTCGCACGAACGCGTCCCTGCGCGTGTCACGATCCTTCGACGTGCAGACGATCCTTTCGTACCGCGCGCGCACCACGGTGGAGCAGGGCTCCCTCGATGCACAGACGCGGGTCAGCTTTGCTGCGCGCCAGAAGCTTATGCGCGACCGGATGAGCCTTACACTTCGCATCACCGATCCGTTCAGGACGGAGCGCGAAGGGTCGACCACGATTGACCCACGCTTCACCCAAGTGTCGCATCGGGCGCGCCAAGCACGGGGAGCGCTCCTGAATGTCACATGGAACTTCGGCAAACCGCCGAAGGACAAGCCAATCGCTCCGGAAGAAGGGGCCGCCAGCTCCGCTGGCTGAGACCGCCTAGGCGCACACGCGATATTCCGGCATGCGATTACTCCTCGCGGAAGACGACTCTAGGCTCAGCGCTTCGATAAGCCGTGGGCTCCGGGACCACGCCTATGCGGTGGATGTCGTGAGCGACGGCAAGCGCGCGCTCGCCGAAGCCATCATTGTCGACTACGACGCGCTCATCCTGGACGTCATGCTGCCCTCGCTCACCGGACTGGACGTCGCACGAGGCCTGAGAGCACGCAACGTCGCCGTGCCGATTCTGATGCTCACGGCGAGGGACTCTATCGCGGATCGCGTCAGTGGATTGGACGCCGGGGCCGACGACTATCTCGTGAAGCCGTTTGCCTTCGACGAACTGCTGGCCCGGCTGCGGGCCCTTCTGCGGCGCGGACCGCATCTGAGCGCGACGGTGCTGCGAATTGGGGATCTCGAGGTCGACATTCGGCGCCAGACCGCGACACGCGCTGGGCGCGTTCTCGCGCTGACGACCAAGGAATACGCGCTGCTGGAGTACCTCGCGCGGCAGCAGGACCGAGTCGTGTCGCGCGCAGATATTTCGACGCACGTGTGGGACGACAACCATGACCCGCTGAGCAACAATATCGAAGTGCTTATCACGCGATTGCGCCGAAAGCTCGATGAGAATGGCGCCTCCGCACTCCTGCACACGCGCCGAGGGGCCGGGTACATGCTCACTGCCGGCGAGCCCGGCGAATGATGCGGTCGATCCGCACTCGCCTCGCGATGTGGAGTGGCATAGCCTTCGCAAGTGTGCTGCTCACGCTGGGGGTGACCGCGTACGTATTCCTGGCGCACGCCACCATGGAGCAGACCGATCAGGCGGTACGGCAGCAACGGCAAGCCGTGCGATGGACGCTGCGGTCATCGCTGTCGAGCGCTGCCCCGGAACCTACGGATGCGGCTCGCATGGCGACGCTCGTTCGGGACTTGCAGCGACGAGGGTTCGACATCGCGTATGACAGCGGGATGGGGTTCCTGTTCACGAGGCCTCCCGGCTTCGTGGACCGCAGCGATGAACGCCGTGGAGAGGGCGCGCGGGACTCGTCGACGAGTGCGCGCGTGCCCACGGCGGTGCTGCGATCCGTGCGGGATCGTACCGCACGGCGGGCTTCACGCGAGTGGATGCGTCCGTTTACCGTCCCCGGCCGAGACGGAGGAGTGCGCGTCGCGCTCGATACCGCCACGGTCGGTGCGCAAAAGGTCACCGTCGGTGTAAGTGAACCACTCGATGAAGTCGACGAGCTGCTTGGACAAGTCCGTGGAACGGTACTGATTGCCGTGCCGGTGCTCGTGGCGCTTGCGCTGCTGCTTGGTTATGGGCTCGCAGGACGAGTGCTGGCCCCAATTACCGCAATGAGCGCTGAGGCAAAGGGCATCGGCGCGCGCACTACGCACGAACGGTTGACGGTTCTGAATCCGCACGATGAGATGGGACAGCTCGCCGGAGAATTCAACGCGGTGCTCGACCGACTCGATGCTGCGCTCGAGCAACAGCACCAGTTCACCGCCGACGCGTCGCACGAGCTGCGCACTCCAGTGGCCATCATCCGCACCGAGGCCGAAGTTGCGCTTGGCGGCGAAGCACGGTCGACCGCTGAATACCGTGACACGCTCCGTGTGATTCTCGATGGCAGCGAACAGCTCTCGCGCATCGTGAATGACATGTTCCTGCTCGCGCGCACCGATGCGGGTCAGGCAATGATCACGCGCAACCCGCTCTACCTCGAGGAACTCGCTGCGGACACTATGCGTAGCATGACCTCGCTGGCGACGGCCCGCGGCGTGTCGCTTGATCTCGTTGCACCGAGTGAATGCCTGTACGATGGCGACGAAGCGTTGCTGCGCCGCGTGCTGGCAAATCTGCTCGATAACGCCCTCAAGCACGCGCCCCGTGGCACGACGGTGACGGTAACGCTCGACGAAGTGCCTGACGGCTACCGCCTGGCTGTGTCCGACACCGGCGCCGGCATTCCGGCGTCCGCGCGCCCGTTCGTGTTTGATCGATTCTTTCGGGCTGACGAGGCGCGCGCCCGCATCGGTGGCGCGCCGGGCAGCGGCGCGGGACTCGGACTGTCAATCGCACGCGAGATCGTGGAGCTCCATGGCGGTCGGCTATCACTACGTGAGCCGTCCTTACACGGAACCACATTGGTGGTGTCGCTTCCGCGCGTTCTCGCCTAGCGAGCTGGCGGCTTGCGCTTGGTGTTCTTCGCCGCCTCGGCCTTCGCCGCTTCGGCTTTCGCTTCCTTCGCCATTACGGCGGGGCTCTCGTGCTCGTGCGCCACGATGGCACCGGTGAGGGCATCCACGTTCACCTCGTCGATCCCTGACTTGCCGGGCACTTTGATCTCGAACGTGTAGATCAGCTTTCCGTCTTCCATCTCAAGTTCGCCTGCTCGGATGGTTCCGGTTGGCACTTCGCGTTTCGCGATCCGGACCGCTGAATCTCCGCTGACCTTAGCCTTGGCCTTGAGCGAGGCGGAGCCCGCGATCTTGAGCGGCGTAGGCTGTGTGTGTCCAGGAGCAGCGACGCAGATGAGCGCAGCGGCGATAACGGATGAACTCAGAGAGAGGTGCATGGAAGCCTCGAGAAAAGTGAATCGAAGGTTGCGGCGGAATGAAGGGACGTGGAACCCGCATAGCCGGACTCTACGAAGTCGCACCTTGCACCGAGATGACAAGCGCTGCCCCCGGTGTGGTGATGACCGACGCTTCGTCGTCCCATGCCGAGCGCTGCTCCCGAGCACCGTGGGGGGGAGTCAGATGGCGCTATCTGGACGCCCGTAGCGCAGAAGACTAGTCACACCGCGCCGGCGGCCTACCCCCGAGTCCCGTCCGGCGGCCCCAGCGAGTATCGGTCATCGTATCACGGGGGCGCTTCAGGTCGGCGTCAGGGTCCGGTGTATATGCTTGGTGACGCCGACTAGGCCGGTCCCACAACCCCACCCCTTCTGTGCGCCTGCTTCTCGCCGAAGATGATCCGCAGCTCCGTGACGCCCTCGCCCGTGGTCTACGCGAGGAGTCGTTTGCCGTCGATGTGGTGGAGGACGGTCATGCGGCGATCATACAAGCCGCGGTCAACGAGTACGATGCCATCGTGCTCGACGTGTTGATGCCCGGCCGCGACGGGGTCGAGGTCTGCACGGAACTGCGCCGCCGCGGGATGCACACCCCGGTCCTGCTGCTAACCGCGATGGATGCGGTAGACGACCGGATTCGCGGCCTCGATGCGGGCGCCGATGACTACCTGACGAAGCCGTTTGCGTTCGGCGAGTTGCTCGCGCGTCTGCGGGCATTGTTGCGTCGGCGCGGCGAGGTGCTTCCGCCGGTCCTGCGCATCGCGGACCTCGAGGTCGATGTCCGCGCTCAGTCGGTTCGCCGCGGCACTCGATATATCGAGCTGACGGCGCGAGAGTTCACCTTCTTGGCCTACCTCGCCCGACACGCCGGACGCGTCGTGAGCCGCAGCGAACTCGCCGCGCATGTGTGGGATGACAATCATGATCCACAGGCGAACCTCTTGGACGTGTATGTCAGCCGCATTCGTCGAAAGGTAGACGGCGGAGAAGCCAGGCCCCTTTTGCACACTCGGCGTGGCGCTGGCGTGATGCTGCACGACGCGTCCAAGGGCGACGCTGCGCCGTCGGACGCTGCAGGCTCGGCGGCCCCGATGGAGTCGACGGACACATGATCGCGCAGTGGCCCCGCGCCGTTCGATGGCGGCTCACGTTCTGGTATGCCATAGCCCTTGCCGTGGCGCTCGCGGTGTTCGCGCTTGCCTCGTTGCTGGTGTTGCGGCAGTCGCTCGAGCGGCGAAGCGACCGGTTCCTCATCGAGGCTCGCAATGTGTTTGTCGCCGAGTTGGTCGTGGAAGCGCGCGAGTTTCCCGACACGGACGAAGCGATTCGAGCAGCCATCGACGAAGTGCGATTCGACGAGACACGGTTCTTCGTGTTCGACGAGCGTGGCAGGAGTGTCGCGGCGACCGACACCACCGTTCCTGTGAGCGCCCACGTCGCGGAGCGACCGGAGCGTGCCGTCGACGAAGCGCTTCTACGTGCGTTGGCGTCGCCGGACTCTTCCGCGTCTCGTCGGACTGGCACCGTCGTGCTCCGCTCCTTCGCAGACTCGCTAGGCGGCTATCGAGTAACCGTCAGTGACCTTGTGATCCACGGCCGCCCTCACACGGTCGCCGCAGCCCATTCACGGCATGGCATCCGCGACACACTGCGCCTGGTTGCAGCAGCATACGCGGTCGCGATTCCGATCATCTTGAGCTTGGCCGCCGGCTTTGGCTATGCACTCGCCAGGCGCGCGCTCGCGCCCATCACCACGATGAGCCAGCGCGCGCGAGCAATCAGCGCGTCGACACTGCACGACCGTTTGCCGGTGGCCAATGCGCGCGACGAGCTAGGTGAACTCGCGGGCGTCATCAATGAACTGCTCGCGCGGTTGGACGAGGCGTTTGCCCAGCAACGCCGCTTCGTTGCGGACGCGTCGCACGAGTTGAGGACGCCGGTGGCGATCCTGCGCGCTGAAGGCGATGTGGCACTGGGCCGCTCGACCCGGTCCGACATGGAGTACCGGGACGCCATTACCGTCATGCTGGATGCCGGAGATCGCTTGTCGCGCATTGTCGATGACCTCTTCCTCTTGGCTCGCACCGATGCGGGGCACCAACCAGTGCGCCGCGAGGCGCTGTATCTCGACGAGCTGGCGGCCGACAGCGTGCGCGCGATGCGCGCCGTAGCGGCGCAACGCAGAGTGCGACTGTCTTTCGAGTCCGCGATTCGCCGAGAAGATGGTGCGCCTCTTGGTGGTGATCCAGCGCTGCTCAGCCGCCTGGTAACGAACCTTATCGACAACGCTGTCAAGTATTCGTATGCTGGCGGAAATGTGCAGGTCCACCTTGCCCGCGAGCAGCGACACTACGTGCTCACCGTGACCGACGCGGGCCCAGGCATCCCACTCGCGGCGCAGCCGCACATCTTCGAGCGCTTTTTTCGCGCGGATGCCGCGAGGAGCCGAGCAGACTCCGTGAGCCCGGACGTGCATTCGCGAGGCGCGCGAGTGAACGGTGCAGGGCTGGGCCTCGCCATTGCTCAGTGGATCGTGCATGCGCATGGCGGCACGCTGGTCCTCGCGAAGTCCTCGCCCGAGGGAAGCGAATTCAGGGCGACGCTGCCTGTGGATGGCGAGGGATTGCGCGCAGACCTCCTGCCATGACGGCACGCCAGCGTGCGACGAAGAATGGCCATGCACCAACTCCGGCAGTGGGCAATCGCAGTGCCACCGCCGCCACCCACGTCATCGACGTCGTTCCCTCCCCCACGTTCGTCCCGAGACGCATGCAAGCCTTGACGTCACCATCGCGCGGTCTTGGATTTCGCAACTCGTGCGTGATGCTGTGCCTGGCGCTCGCGAGCGGCATCGGCGTCCCTCGCATTGGCGCCCAAGTGCGTCCTGGATCTCCGCCGCCCACAGCGGCAGTCGATCCTTCCGTAGCTGTCACGTTGTCTGAGTCATTGCGACGTGCGCGGGAGGCGCGGCCGCAAGTCGACGTGGCGGCCGCCGGCGTCGAGCGCGCGCGCGGCACCGCGCGACTCGGTGCGCTTATTCCCAATCCGCAGTCGAGTGCGCAGGGCGACGCGCGCACACCGACTCGGCAAGCAACCCTGTCGCAACCGCTCGGTTGGATGGTGCGTCGCGGGGCCGACGTGAGTGCTGGGCGCGCCATCGTCGCCCGCGCGGCCGCCGATTCTGCACAGGTCCTCGCTGACGTCGGCCGCGAGGTGCAGCGCGCCTTTTTCGGTGCGCTCGCCGCGGACGAGGCACTGCGGCTGGCTACGGAGCAAGCGCATCTCGCCGATTCGCTCGTCGTGTTGGCAGACCGGCGCGTTGCGACGGGCGATATCTCCGCCATCGAGCGCGATCAGCTTGCGCTGGAGGCGGCGCGGGCGCGGCTGTCGCAGTCACGAGCTCGCGCGCTTGCACGAGTCGCACGTGTCGAGTTCGCACGCGCCATAGCCTGGATCGGAACGGCGCCGCCGCGACCCGAAGGCAGCTTGAACGATGGAGTCGATGCGACACGCGATACGGCCGAGGCTAACACACCGACTGTCGACGCTATAGAGCTCAGAATCCTGCCGTCGCTCAGCGCCGCGCTTGCGGACTCTGCCGCCGCCGCCTCGCGGCAGCGGGCGGTTGGGCTGGCGCGAATCCCAATTCCCTCGGTCGTCGCTGGCGTCGAGTGGGGCGCGGCCGGCGCACCGGCCGTTGGCTCTCGCGATGCACGCGTCACGCCGATCTTCGGCCTGTCGATGCCCCTGCCGTTCTGGAACCAAGGTCGGGAGGCGCTCGCGGAAGCGCGTGGGGCGGCGCAGGAGAGCGCCGCGCGCGCCGCGGAGGCTCGTCTCACGGCCGCGGCAATGCTTCGCTCCGCGCGCATCCGCGTGGCCGAAGCCGCGCTACGAGCACGCTATGCGCGCGACACGCTGTATCCCGACGCGACGCGCATACGCTCCGGCTCTGTGCGCCTCTACGATGCCGGTCGCACAGGGCTGCTGCCAGTGCTCGATGCACTGCGCGTCGAGCGGGATGTCGCGTTGACGCTCGTGCAGGAGTTGCTCGGCTTTCAGGAGGCGCGCGCTGACCTCAACGCGCTGCTCGGACAGTGGCCGTGATGCGCTCGTCCACGATATTCACCTCTTTATCGGTTCGCCTCCGCATGCGCGCATCTCGTCAGGTCAACCGTCATTTCACGGTGCGGGGCCGCCTCCGGATCAGTCGCTGCGCGCTCTGCTGGGGTGCGCTTGTGATGTCGACTCTTGGCTGCCAGGAGAAGTCGACAAAGGCGGCGCCAGCGGCCGTCGTGTCGGGCGCCGTTCCCGAAACTCAACTGGCGACCGTGAAGTTGACCGCCGACGCAGTGCGCAGGCTTGGCATCACGACGGTGGTGCTCGACTCCGCCGTGGTGACGCCAACGCGAACCGTAGGCGGTGAGATCGTCGTGCCGCCGGGGGGAGCATTGACGGTGACGGCACCAGTCGCCGGAACCGTCTTCGCGCCAGGGAGTGGAACGATCCCGCCGGGTGGCGCGCGCGTGACCGCTGGGCAGGCCCTCATGCGCCTCGTCGCGCTTCCACCGGATCTCGCGCGCACTGGACAGGATGTCTCCGTGGCAGAGGCACGTCTTCGCCAGGCACAAGCGGAAGCGGATCGTGTTGCGGCGCTCTTCGCGGACCGCTTGGTGGCGGGGCGTGATCAGGAGCGCGCGCAGGCTGACCTGTCGACGGCGCGCGCTGCCCTGGAGCTTGCGACGGGCCAACAGCGGGCAGGACGCGGCGGAACCCGGCAGGATGCGAGCGGCCTCAATGCCCTCGTGATCAGCGCGCCCAATGCTGGTGTCGTGCGCACGCTCAGCGTCGGACCCGGACAAGCGGTCGCAGCGGGCACGGTGCTCGCCGAGATCGTGCGGGTCGACCGGTTGTGGGTCCGCGTCGCGCTGTATGCGGGCGATGCCGGTCGTATTGCGCGCGGCGCCGAAGCGAGCGTGCACGGATTGAGTGGACCGGGATTGGGTCCGCTGCTGCGCGCCTCTCCTGTCTCGGCACCTCCATCGGCGGATCCGCTGTCGGCATCCGTTGACCTGTACTACGAGCTGCGTCTGAGCGCGGGCGCTGCAGCACTGCGACCGGGCGAGCGGGTTGGCGTAACACTCCCGCTCACTGCTGGGGAGGAGAAGGCGCTGGTGACGCCGTTGTCAGCCGTCGTGCGGGACATGAGCGGCGGTGCCTGGGTGTACGAGCAGACGGACTCATTGACGTTCGTGCGCCGGCGCATCGACATCAGTCGCGTGTCCAACGGTCGCGCGGTGCTCGCTATGGGGCCGAAAGTCGGAACCCGCGTGGTCAATGCCGGTGCCGCGGAGCTGTTCGGCACCGAGTTTGGCACCGGGAAGTAGGGCGATTATGCGCTGGCTCATCGAAAGTGCTCTGCGACTCCGACTGGTCGTCGTCGTCCTCACGCTCGTAGCGAGTGTAGTGGGTGTGCGCGTGGTGCGCGACGCACCGCTCGACGTGTTCCCGGAGTTTGCGCCGCCGCTGGTTGAAGTGCAGACGGAAGCACCGGGACTTTCCACGGAAGAAGTGGAGGCGCTCGTGACGACGCCGCTTGAGCAAGCGCTCGCCGGGACGCCATACCTCAAGACGCTGCGCTCCAAATCCGTGCTCGGCCTGTCGAGCGTCGTGATCATATTCGAGCGCGGCACCGACCTGCTGCGTGCGCGGCAGTTCGTAGGCGAGCGGCTTGCCCGCCTTGCCGGTACGTTGCCGAGCGTCGCACGCCCACCTGTGCTATTGTCGCCGCTGTCGTCAACGAGCCGCGTCATGAAGATCGGCATCACGTCGAAGACGCTATCGCAGACGGAGCTCAGCACCGTCGTGCGCTGGAGCGTGCGCCCGCGGCTCATGTCGGTGCCGGGTGTCGCGAACGTAGCCATCTGGGGGCAACGCGACCGACAGTTCCAGGTGCTTGTCGATCCCGAGCGCCTGCGCGCGAACGGCGTCACACTCGACGACGTGACACGCGCCACCGGCGAGGCCGTCGCAATCAAGGCCGGTGGATTCATTGACCAGCCCAATCAGCGCTTTGCCGTAGCGCAGCGTGCCGATCTCAAAAGCGCCGCAGATCTGGCGAAGACGCCCGTGAAGTTTCGCGGAGGGACACCGCTCTTTCTCGGCGACGTGGCCACGGTGACCGAAGGCAATCCGCCCGCCATCGGCGACGCCATCGTCAACGACGTTCCCGGCATTCTGCTCATCGTCGAGAAGCAGCCGTGGGGCAACACGCTCGACGTCACCCGCGGCGTCGAGGAGGCGCTCGCGGCGCTCGCGCCAGGGCTCCGTGACGTGGAGATCGACCCCACCATCTTTCGGCCCGCCACGTTCATCGAGATGTCACTCCACAATCTCAATCGCGCCCTGCTGATTGGGTGTGTGCTCGTGGTGCTGGTGCTCGGCTTCTTCCTTCGCGATTGGCGCACCGCGGTCATCAGCCTCACCGCGATTCCCTTGTCGCTGCTGGCGGCGGCCGTTGTGATGCGCTATCGCGGTGGCATGATCGACACGATGGTGCTAGCCGGCCTCGTGATCGCGCTGGGTGAAGTCGTGGATGACGCGATCATCGATGTCGAGAATATCGTGCGACGATTGCGCATCAATCAGGAAGCGGCATCACCTCGGTCGGCGTTCAGCGTGGTGCTCCACGCGTCGCTCGAAGTGCGCAGCGCAGTCGTGTACGCGAGCCTAATTGTGGCGCTCGTATTCATGCCGGTGTTCTTCATCGGTGGTCTGGCGGGAACCTTCTTCCGCCCACTGGCCACTGCCTACATCATCGCGATTCTGGCGTCGCTGATCGTCGCCCTGATCATCACGCCCGCGCTGTCGCTGCTATTGCTGCCGCGCGCGGCGGCGGAGCATAAGGAAGCGCCGCTCGTGACTTGGCTCAAGACGCACTACCGGCGGCTACTACCGCGGTTCGTCGACGAGCAACAGACGCCTGCGCGGAGTACAGGATGGTACGCACGCACGCCCCGAGCCGCGAAAGTCATTGGTGTCGCGCTGCTGGTCACCGCCGTTTCCGTGCCCTTCCTCGGCGAAGAGTTCCTGCCGAACTTCAAGGAGTACGACTTCCTCATGCACTTCGTGGAGAAGCCGGGCACGTCGATTGAGGCGATGGATCGCATCACGATCCGCGCGAGCAAGGAGCTGCGCGCCATTCCGGGGGTCCGCAACTTCGGCGCCCACATCGGTCGTGCAGAGGTGGCCGACGAGGTGGTGGGCCCCAACTTCACGGAGTTGTGGATCTCCGTCGATCCCTCTGCGGACTATGAGGCCACGGTCGCGCGTGTGCAGACGGCCGTAGACGGCTACCCGGGCCTGCAGCGCGATCTGCTGACGTACCTGCGCGAACGCATCAAGGAAGTGCTCACCGGTACGAGTGCCTCGATGGTCGTCCGTCTGTACGGTCCCGACTTGGAAACACTGCGCACGAAGGCACAGGAGATCTCGAGGGCCATGGGTGCCATCGAGGGCGTCGCCGACCTCAAGGTGCAGGCGCAGGTGCTGGTGCCGCAGATCGAAGTGCGTGTGCGACCAGAGGCCGCTGCACGCCTCGGCCTTACGGCGGGCGTGGTCCGTGATCGTGTGGAGACCCTGGTGCGCGGGAGGACGGTAGGGCAGGTGTACGAAGCAGACCGCGCGTTCGACGTCGTGGTCTGGGGCGCGCCCGACGTCCGCGCCGACATCTCGACATTGTCGCTCTTGCAGATCGACGCTCCCGGCGGTGGGACGGTGCCGCTTGGAGAAATCTCCGATGTGCGCCTGGTACCCACACCCAACGAGATCACACGCGAGAATGCGTCTCGCCGACTCGACGTCACCGCAAACGTGCGTGGGCGGGATCTGGGGTCGGTGGCGCGTGATGTGGAGCAGGCGGTGCGAGCGCTGAAGTTTGACCCTGGGTATCATCCGGAATTCCTCGGCGAGTACGAAGCGCAACGCGAGTCCCGACGCCAACTGTTTCTCCTGTCGCTGCTGGCGCTCGTCGGCGTCTACCTCATCCTGCACGCCGATTTCGGTTCCGCGCGTCTCGCCACGCTTGTGTTCGCCTCGCTGCCCTTCGCGCTGATCGGGGGCGTCGCGGCGGTGTGGCTCACCGGCGGCGTGCTGTCGCTTGGTTCGCTGGTGGGATTCGTTACGGTGATCGGCATCGCGGCGCGCAACGGCATTATGCTTGTCAGTCACTACGGGCACCTGGAGCGCGAAGAGGGCGTGCCGTTCGGACGTGAGCTTGTACTCCGCGGTGCTGAGGAGCGGCTCGCGCCGATCGCCATGACGGCGTTGGTGACCGCGCTTGCACTTCTACCTCTTGTGATCTGGGGCAATCAGCCTGGTCACGAAATCGAGCATCCGATGGCCATCGTGATCCTGGGCGGGCTCGCGTCATCGACCGCGCTGAACCTGTTCCTGATGCCGGCGCTCTATCTTCGGTATGGGCAGATAGCCCCCTCATCGCCAGGTGCCGAAGCCGGCGGCACGTCGCCGCTCACGTGACGCGATGAATCTGGTCATACTGTGGCAGAGGGTCTTGCTTGTTGCACCGGTTCACGTGCGACTGATTCGTGAACTTCCCGCTTCATCGTGCGGTGTGACCGCATGTAACTCCTGACTGGCCGAGGCGAATGTGGCGACAACGACATCGTGGCTCCCTTGGGCGCTCGGCTCGGCGCTATTCGCTGCGCTCACGGCGGTGCTCGCCAAGATCGGGTTGGAGGGCATTGACTCGGATTTTGCGACGCTGGTGCGCACCGTGGTTATCGTCGTCGTGCTTGCCATGTTCGTCGTGGTGACCGGGAAATGGCGAGATCCGTTCACCCTGCCTTCGCGTGCGATCTCGTTTCTCGCGCTCTCCGCACTGGCAACCGGTGCCTCGTGGGTCTGCTACTTTCGCGCGCTCAAGGTGGGCGACGCCTCGACGGTGGCCCCGGTCGACAAGCTCAGTGTCGTGCTCGTCGCGGTACTCGCGTTCGCGTTTCTGGGTGAGCGGCCAGACGCGCGCCAGTGGCTCGGCATCGCGCTTGTGACCGCGGGCGTGGTCGTAATGGCCGTACGACGATGAGCAGTGCGGGGCGACCCGTTGCCGGCGCGGAGCGCCTGCCGACGCCGTCTTGCACCGAACCCGAACGCTCGTTCACGCGTTGGCAGCCGTTGAGCGTAGAGTCATGTGTGATGCTTATCCTGCACGAACTTACAGCGCACCGTTGACGTCAGGCGACGGCGTGTCCCCCGTACTCGCGATCCTGCAGTGGGCCATCAAACCGAAAGTGAATCGCCGAGCTCGCGACCGACGCAAAGGGGCGGCATTCGGTCACGCCGCCGTCCGCGCGTCGGAGGTCACCTGCGCATCGTGGGCATGCTGCTCGCCGTGCTGCCGAATCTTGCCGTGGCTCAGGGGCGCACCGCAGCGGCCGTCCAGTGGGCCCCACAGCGCGAAATCCTCCGTCGTTCCGTGAGTGGTGATTCGGTGCTGCCCTTGCTCACGGGCCGGGAACGATGGGCAGGCGCGGGCATGATGGCAGCCGCGATGCTCATCCTACCCTTTGACAAGACACTTGCCCGCGAGTTCGAGCGGCCTGCTGCGCATCGCGACGCGAGGGTCGCGCGGGCCGCGTCGACGCTGCGCTGGTTGGGGGACCCGGGAGCCATCGTGCTCACCGCCGGCACGTATGCCGTCGGCCGCCTCGCAAGTCGCCACGGCCTCGCCGATGCTGGACTTCACGCGACGGAATCTGTGCTGCTGAGTGGAGCGATCACCAACGTGCTCAAGCTCGGTATCGGGCGTGCTCGACCGTATGTCGTCGGCGGTCGTGACCCGTTCGCCTTTCGGCCGGGACGGGCGGGCGGGACGTACGCGTCGTTTCCATCCGGACATACCACGGTCGCATTCGCCGCTGCCGCCGGCGCAAGCGCGGAGCTACGGTGTTCGGATTTCGCCGTGCAGCACCCACGCCTCGCGAAAACCGCATCCGTGCTTCTGTTCGGAACCGCCTCCCTCGTGGGGACATCGCGTATGTACCACGATGCGCATTGGGGGAGTGACGTCGTGGCGGCTGCCGCGATTGGCAGCGTTACCGGACACGCACTCGTTCGACTCCAGCACGGGCGACGCAGCAGAGGACGTATCGACCGGTTTTTTCTCGGGGCTTCTGCTGATTCGGTAACATGCAGTCGGTAGTAAGTTCCCGATGTCTCGCTGCCACGACGCCATGCTCGACTGCTCGAGAGGAATAATGCGTATCCTGCTCGTTGAAGACGACCCACAGTTGGTCGACGTGGTGGCGAGAGGGCTCCGCGCCCGCTCCTTTGCGGTGGATGTGGCCCGGGATGGCGATGATGCGGTGTATCAAGCCGCCATTACGCCGTACGACGTCATCATTCTTGACATCGCACTCCCCAAGCAAGATGGCTTCGCGGTATGTCGCGAAGTGCGGCGTCGGGGCGCAACGGCCAGAATTCTGATGCTGACCGCTCGCGATACCGTCGAAGATCGGGTCGCCGGGCTGGACTTGGGGGCGGACGACTACCTCACGAAGCCCTTCGACTTCACCGAGCTGCTGGCGCGCGTACGCGCGCTGCTGCGCCGAGGAGGCGATGTGCAACCGAGCACGTTATGCGTCGCCGATCTTACGCTCGATACGCGGGGCCAGTCCGCAACACGGGCAGGACGTGCCGTGTCGCTTACCACCAAGGAATATGCGCTGCTCGAGTTCCTGACGCGCAACGCCGGCAGGGTCGTGGGACGTGCCGAGATTTCAGATCACGTCTGGGACGACAACTACGACCCAGTGTCGAACCTCATCGAATCTTATATTAATCGACTTCGTCGCAAGATCGATGTCTCCGGGGTTGTTCCGCTCATCCACACCCGGCGCGGCGCAGGCTACCTGCTGGGACCGTCCGCCGACGGCGAATGAGGGAGGCACCGGCCTCGCAAGGACGCCAGCGCCAAGCTCGGTTTGCGCGGTGGCGTGGGCCTGACTCGGTCCGCGTGCGTCTCGCGCTCTGGCATACGCTCACGCTCGCATTGATGCTCGTGATCTTTGCGCTTGGCGCGTACGCGTTTGTTGCGCGGACGACGACGCAGCGCGTCGACCGCGCATTGAAGGAAAGCGTGCAGGTCCTTGTGCAGGCGTGGCGCACGGAACAGCTCGAGACCGAAGCAAACGACGTGGCCTCTGCGCAAGACGCGCTACTCGAGCTCCGATATCGTGACCGTCGCGTGCTGTTGTTCGACGACGCGGATGCACTACTTGGCGCCTCCGACACGACTCCTGCTGCCCCAGGGCTCGCGGGGGACGCGCGCGCGCTATCCATGTCACCACCGATTCAACACTTGGTGCGCTCCGCGAGGCAGGGCCTGCCCGTGTACGGCACGTTTGGAGATGACGATGCGAGCCTCCGCGCTATCGCGATGCGCATCACCTACGACGCGACGCCGTACACCGTGGTGGTGGTGTGGGACATGTCCGCGGAGGACGAACTGCGGGAGAACTTCGCCGGCGCCCTGCTCACGGCCATCCCTCTCGCCTTGCTACTCACTGGGATGGGCGGGTACGTGCTCGCGCGCGCCAGCCTCGCGCCGGTCGTAGCGATGGCATCCGACGCAGAACAGATCAGCGCCGGCAACTTGAGCGCCCGACTGTCGGCAACGAATCCCCGTGACGAGCTGGGGCAGTTGGCCGGCGTACTTAATCGCTTGCTGGCGCGACTCGAGGACGCGTTTGCGCAGCAGCGGCAGTTCATGGCCGACGCGTCGCACGAGCTCCGCACACCGGTCACCGTGATTCGGAGTGCAGCCGACGTCGCGCTCGATCAATCCGAACTGTCCGCTGAGGCGCTGCGCGACACGCTTCGCATGGTGAGCGGGCAGGGACGCCGGCTGACCCGCATCGTCGACGATCTCTTTTTGCTCGCCCGCGCCGACTCTGGCCACCAGCCAGTCCGTCTCGAGCCGATCTATCTCGAAGAATTGCTCGCCGACGCCGCCTTCGCCGGACGTTCGCTCGGTGCGGCACGGGGGATACGCGTTACAGCACAACCAGCAGACGAGGCGCCCGCGAAGGGCGATGCCAACTTGCTTGCCCGCCTCCTGCTCAATCTTGTCGATAACGCCGTCAAGAACACCCCGGCCATGGGTTCCGTGTCGCTCTTACTCGACGCGGTGAACGCGGCTGCGTTGCCGGACGGCACGGTCTTGACGGGAGACTGGTATCGCATCGCCGTGGTCGATTCGGGTCCGGGGGTGTCAAGCGAGCTCCGCGACACCATTTTCGAGCGTTTCGTACGAGCCGATCCCACACCGAACGACGACGGGTCGTCTCAGGCCTTGGGTGCCGGCCTAGGACTCGCGATTTCGCGGTGGATTGCCGGTGCCCATGGAGGGCATTTAGTGCTCGAGTCCACTGGAGAGCATGGGTCCGTGTTCGCCTTCTGGCTTCCCCGTAGTGCACCGTCGTCAGACGCCGCGGCGGCCGAGTACGGCGAAGTCGTATTGAGGGTGCGTTGAACTTCGCTGACTAGTGTCCATGCATCGGCAAAACGCGCCGCTCGACTCTCGGGCTGTTCCCGAGGGCCGTGGGTCAATCTGACGTGCAACCTCGCAAGGAGTCTTCGATGGACACCAGTATGCAGCCATACACCACCGTTTCCGCGAGCCCGCGCGACGCGAGGGTTGCGACTCCGTGGCGGCGATTCACGCCGGCGTTATTCGTGGTGCTGTTCGCTGCGGCCGCGTGCGACAAGGACGGAGAGTCCGTCGAACGGGACGATTCGGCGGCACGAACGGCCGCCGCGGCTCCAACGTCCGGTACTGTCTCGACGTCCGCCAATGCTGCGTTGACGGTACCGCCGGCCGTCGAGGCGCTCGGTCACTTCGCCGAGGATGCATACGACCAGGCAAAGTTGGGGCAGTGGACGCGCGCACAAACTGCGGTGGACTCTCTGCGCGCGGCTGTCGGCTCCTTGACGGCGGCCCCGGGTCGGCCGTCTCCGTCCGTGACCGAAGTGCGAACCTCGGTGGACGCGCTGGCGCAAAGTATTACGGCCAAGGATCGAGCCGCGGCACTGCGCGATGCAAATCAGTTGACTGCCGTCGGTGCACGCCTGTCCGAGACGTATCACCCCCAGTTTCCCGCCGAGGTGACCATGCTCGATTTCTACGGGCGCGAACTGGAAATCTGGTCGGACGCGAACGATCTGCCCAAGCTGCAGGGGACTTCCACCGCCATGCGACGCAGCTGGGACGCCGTTCGCCCGGCGGTGCTCGCGCACGGTGGGGCCGCCGAGAGTGCACAGTTTGAGGCGCTCGTGCGGCGGGTAGAAGCCGCCAAGACACCGGATGCGTTCGGCGCGACGGCCACGCCCGTGCTCGATGCGGTTGACGTGCTCGAAGCCGTCTTCCGGCGCTGACCGTTGCGACGAGTTCGCGTGACAGTGTGCATGGTGATCGGCACCGCTGGCTTGGCGGGCGTGTCCGTTGCGGGACGAGCGCAGTCGGGAATCGCGGCACCCGTCAACCGGACTCCGGTCACGCGCGTCGAAGCGATAGCGGCGGCGTGGCGGGCCGGCGTCCCTGTTTCCCTCGCCCGCTCCGATACGATGCTCGCCCGCGCACAGCTGCTGCAGGCGCGGGCGCTCTCCAACCCGACGCTCGCCACGAGCTTCACGCGGTCCGCTCCTCAGCTGCACGCGACCGTCGACGTTCCCGTCGACGTGCCGTGGCTGCGCCGGCTGCGCGTCGCCGGGGCCGAAGCCAATCGACGCGCTTCGACCTACCGGTTCGCGTACACCCGTGCTGCCGTGCGATTCGACGTTGAAGTCGCCTATGGCTTGGCGCTGGCCGCCGCCGAACGCACGTCGCTGTCCGCGCGCTCCGCGAAGGACGCGGACTCCCTGCGTACGCTTGCGCTGCTCCAGCGCGACGCTGGCGCCGCGAGCGATCTTGAGGTGGAGCTGGCAACGATCAACGCCGATCAGCAGTCCAACGCCACGATGGCGGATACGCTGGCTGCGACCGGCGCACTGCTGGATCTGCAAATGCTGATGGGTATCATGGCGGACGAGCCGCGCATTGCCTTGACGGATTCCCTTCCGATCTTCCTCAATGACATCGTGGCCGCTTCGCCGAGCGATGCACCGCCTCCGCCATCGGGCGTTCCTTTAAGCGTTGCCTCGGCGCAGGCATCACTGCAGTCGCAGGAGCTGGCTCTTCGGTTAGCGCGCCGCCGAAGCGCGCTCGTGCCGTCGTTGCAAGTGGGGGTGGAGGGGCGCGACCCGACGGGCGGACCACGTGGAATGCTCCCGATTGTCGGACTCTCGCTCCCCCTGCCGATCTTCAATCGGTATCGCGGGGATGTCGCCGTGGCCGAGGCAAATCTCCAGCGAGCGTCGACCGAGCTGCTCGGTGCGCGGCGCACGGCCGAGGCGGCGGGCGCGCGGGCTCTCCGCGAGCTCGCGGTCGCACGGCGTCGCCTTGCTGGCGACGAGCGTCTCGTTTCGCTCGCGCGCATCGTCGCCGCAAAAGCGGTCACCGCGTATGCGGCGGGCGCTACGCCACTCTCTGACGTGCTGCAAGCTCAACGCGCAGCCCGCGATGCGTTTGCGCAATACGTCGCCGACGCGATCACCGCCACGACCGCCGCCGCTGCGGTCCGGCTGGCCTCTGCAACCGCGATCCCATGACCCAGCAGCAGCGCAGTACAGTTGATCAGCTGCACCCGTGGTGGACTGCAACGGCCGCTCTCGTCGGGCTTCTTTCCATCTCCGCGTGCGGCAGTGGCGTTGATACGGGGCGAGCCGACAGCAGTCAGGCACTCCCCGCCGTTCAGGTTTCGACCGCGCTTGCCGCGCGCGCCGATATGGCGCTCGAAATCACGGCGACCGGTTCCATCGTCGCACGCGCCGGGAGCTTCGCGACGCTGAGTGCGCCGGGACCGACGCGGGTCACACGAGTTTTGGTCGCCGTTGGTGACCGCGTACAGGTCGGGCAAGCGCTGATCGTGCTGGACCGCACCCCGTTCAGTGCCACGAGCCAGCAGGCCAACGCGGCGGCACAGGTCGCTCGCGAGGCGGAGACACGCGCGGGGGCATTGGTGGCGCAAGGGATCTGGCCTCGCCGCGAACTGGAGCAAGCACGAGCTGCACGCCTCCAGGCGGATGCCGCCGTCACGCTCGCGCAACGCGGTCTGGACCTCGCGACACTCAGAGCGCCGCTGCGCGGCGTCGTCTCCCGGTTGTACGCCGCGATTGGCGCGTCCGCCGACGCGATGCAGCCGCTCGTCGAGGTGGTCGATCCCGCGGCCATCGAAGTCCGACTTGCACTCTCGCCAGGGGACGCGGCGCGAGTTCGCGCCGGCACGGAGGTCTGGTTCACGGTCGACGGCGGCACGAGCGCGCCTGCGCAGCCCCTGGGAGTCGGGGCGGTCACCAGTATCGCGCCGCAGGTCGACTCGCTCACGGGGGCCGTGGACGTTCGTGCGCGCCTGATCGCGCCCACTCGGCAACCGAGGCTGGGCGAGGTGGTTACGGCGCACCTGCGAACGGACGTGCACGCAGGGGCCGTCGCGGTCCCGGCGGTCAGCCTGGTCTCGACGGGCGACGGTTATCAGGTGTTCATCGTGTCTACTGGAGACACGGCCCATGCGCGCGCCGTTACAGTGGGTCGGCGTTCGGGCGCTTTGGCCGAGATCCTCGCCGGCGTTGCCGTCGGGGAGCGAGTTGTGACGGAGGGCGCGTTTGGGGTCGAGGACGGCTCCCCGCTTCGCCGCACGTCCACATCCGGTGCCGGGTCCTCTACCAGGTCCGACGGCGGGGGGCACGACAGCGCGAGTCGTGGAAGGAACGCGGGCAAGCCATGAACCTCTTCGCGGTACTCCAGCGACAGCGACGCGTGATCTACCTGTTGGTTGCTGCGCTGTCAGCGGCTGGCATCTGGGCGGGAATGCGCATTCCGTCGGCGATCTATCCGGAACTCGAGTTCGCACGCGTGAGCATCGTCGTGCAAGGCTCGTCGCTCGGCGCCCGCCAGGTGGTGTTCAGCATGACCCGTCCCATCGAACAGGCAGTGAGCATCGTTCCCGGGGTGACGCGGGTACGCTCGCGTTCCATCCGCGGCTCGACACAGGTCGACGTGACCTTCCTGCCGAACACCGACATGAACCTTGCGCTGCAGCAGACGCAGCAGCGCGTCGCGCAGGTGGCGCTCCCGCCCGGTCTCGACGTCCAGATCGAGCGGCTGACCCCATCGGTATTCCCGATACTGTCGTACAACCTCGAAGGCGGTGATCCGGCGACGCTGTACGATATTGCTCGGTATCAGATCGTGCCGGTGCTCTCGCGTATCCCGGGCATCGGGCGCGTACAAGCGCAGGGAAGCGTGACACGCGAGGTGGAGGTCGTGGCCGATCCGACGCGACTCAGTTCCCTCGGACTGACGTACGCCGATGTCGCCGCCGCCATTCAGCAGGGGATCACGCCCGCCGCCGTCGGCCGTGTCGAGCGCGACTACAAGCAGTTTCTGCTCGTGACCGATGTTGAGGCGCACACCGTCGATGACGTCGCAGCGGTCGAGCTTCGCCCGGGCATCCGCGTCCGCGACGTCGCCAGCGTTCAACTCGGCACGGAGGACCGCGTAAGCGTCGTCACCGGAAACGGTCGTCCGGCCGCGCTCATCAACATTTCGCGGCAGCCCGGCGCCAGCACGCTTGCGGTCGCTGATAGCGTGGCGCGGACCATGGCTGCGCTGCAGCGCACGCTGCCATCCGGCGCCGTCCTGCGCCCAGTATACGATCAGGCCGCGCTTGTACGTGATTCCGTGGCCTCGGTACGCGACGCGATGCTGATTGGCGCCGCCCTGTCGGTGCTCGTGTTGCTGGTATTCCTGCAGCACGGTCGGATCACGGCGGTAAGTGCGACGGCCATCCCGCTCACGATGACGATCACCGTGTTCGTCATGTGGGCACTGGGCGAGACCTTCAACCTTATGAGCCTCGGCGCCATGGCCATCGCGATTGGCCTCGTAATCGATGATGCCGTCGTGGTGGTCGAGAATACAGTCCGCCACTTGGCGATGGGAGGGACGCGTGACGCGGCCATCGGGGACGCCGTGCAGGAATTGATCTGGCCGGTGACGACGTCGACGATCACCACGGTGGTGGTGTTTCTCCCGCTGGGACTTCTCACCGGTGTCGTCGGCCAATTCTTCAAGACGCTCTCGATCACTCTGACGATTGCCGTGGTGATCTCGCTTGTCCTCGCCTTCACGGTTATCCCGCTGCTCAGCCAGCAGTTTCTGCACGCCGCAACGGAAGCGGCTGCGACGGCCCCGCGAAACCCGGGGCTGCTTACGCGCGCCGGGATGAATATCGAGCGCGCGTTTGACCGGCTCGCGCATCGCTATGATCGCATGTTGGGTGCGAGCCTCTCCCGGCCGCTCGTTGTTGCTGGCTTGATGGCCGTGCTGACAGTGACCGGGTATTTTTTGCTCGGGCGTGTCGCCACGGGGTTTCTGCCCGAGATGGATGAAGGGGCGTTCGTGTTCGACTACTTCGCACCCGGCGGCACCGCCCTGACGGAGACAGATCGTCAGGTGCACGCGGTCGAGCAGCGAATGCTGCGCACGCCGGAGATCGAGGCGATCTCCCGGCGCACTGGGGCGGAGTTGGGACTCTTCGCCACCCAGCAGAATCGTGGAGATCTGGTCGCGCGACTCGTGCCCCGCAGTCAGCGCTCACGCTCGGTGTTCGAGATCATCGACGGGCTTCGGGGAGAGGTCGCCGCCGTTGCGCCGCGTCTCCGCACGGACTTCATCCAGCTTCTGTCGGACGTGCTGAACGACCTGGCGGGCAATGCCACACCTGTCGAAGTGAAGCTCTTTGGCGAGCAGTTCGACGTCATGGAGGCGTACGCCGCGCGCGTGGGGCCGGCGATTGCCCGCATTCCCGGTATTGCCGACTTCTACAACGGGGTGAGCGAGCCGAACGCGGAGATGCTGCTGCGACTGCGTCCGGCCGAAGCCGCGCGCCTCGGACTGTCGGCGGATGCCGTGGGTCGCGCCGTCAGCGGCGCGCTGCTCGGGGTGCCGGCGGGGGAGGTACGCGTCGAGGACCGGGCGGTCGCGGTACGCGTGCGTGCACCGGACTCCGTGCGCTTCAACCCCGCATTCCTGGCGTCGTTGCCGGTGCCGGTGCGCACCGGCATTCCGTTCACGGTGCTGGGCACAGTCGCATCCACGCGCGACACCACATCGCGGGCCGAGCTGCTGCGCGAGAACCAGCGTCAGATGATTGCGATGACGGCGCAGATCGATCAGCGGTCGCTGGGCGCAGTGGCGGCCGATGTCCGGCAGGTGTTCGCCACGAACCCGCCGCCGAAGGGCGTGCAGGTCGAGATCGGAGGGCAGTATGCCAATCAACAGGAGTCGTTTCGTGCCTTGCTCACCATCCTGTTGCTCGCTGCAGTCAGCGTAGTCACGGTCATGGTCGTACAGTTCGAGTCGTTCGTCGAGCCCCTGGTGGTGTTGCTGGCCGCTCCGGTGTCGTTCGCGGGCGCGCTCGCCCTCCTGCTCCTGACCGGTACCGCGCTCAACGTCTCGAGTCTGATGGGGCTCATCTTGCTCGTTGGACTGGTCGTGAAGAATGGCATCATCCTGCTGGACTTCACGCGCCACTTGATGCAGCGCGAGGGGATGCCGCTCGCCGAGGCACTGCATCGGGCGGGTCGTGTTCGACTTCGTCCGATTCTGATGACGACGCTGTGCACGCTCTTCGGCCTGGCGCCGCTCGCGCTGGGACTCGGGGCCGGCAGTGAACTTCAGCGTCCCCTCGCGATGGCGGTAATTGGGGGCCTCGCGCTGTCGACACCCATCACGCTGCTCGTCGTCCCGGCACTGCTGGTCATGGTCCGCGGGCGGTCTTACCAGCTGGAGCGCATCCCGCCGAGCGGACGGTCGGCCTCCGCGGCGGAAGCGCACGATGTCTGACCTTTCCCTGACGCACGCGCTACTGCTGGGGATCCTGGAAGGCATCACCGAGTTTCTGCCGGTGTCCTCGACTGGACACCTGATCGTCGCCGGTGAATGGCTCGGCGCGCGCAGTGACACGACCAAGACGTTCGAGATCTTCATACAGCTCGGGGCGATCCTCGCCGTGTGCTGGCACTACCGGAATGTACTGACTACGGCCCTCCTTGAAGCGCACCGTTCACCCGTTGCACGGCGATTCCTCGCCACGCTGCTCGTTGCGTTCGCTCCTGCGGCACTGCTCGGCGTTCTCTATCACGACCTCATCAAGCAATACTTGTTCAGTCCCCACGTCGTCGCCGTGTCTCTCATGGTGGGCGGTGTAGCGATGCTGTGGATCGAACGGGTGTGGGGCGCTCGGGCATCGCGAGCGCCGCTGCCCGAGGACCGCGCCGACCGTCTGCCTTTCAAGACCGCTCTCGGGATCGGCATCGCACAAATGCTTGCGCTGATTCCTGGCGTGTCACGGTCGGGCGCGACCATCATGGGCGGCATGGTCCTCGGTCTGCCGCGCTCGACCGCTACCGAATTCTCGTTCTTCCTTGCGGTGCCCGTCATGATCGCCGCGACGCTGTTCGACTTGATCAAGAGTCGGCATGGGCTCACCACCGCCGACGCACCGGCGTTTGCCGTGGGTCTGATCAGCGCGTTCGCGACTGCGCTGATCGTCATTCGACTGTTCCTGCGCTTCGTCTCGAGCCACGACTTCACCGGGTTCGCCTGGTACCGCATTGCGTTTGGCAGTGCGCTGCTCGTGGCCCTTGCACGGAGCCGCGTCGGATGAGGATTGCGTGGACGCCTATGCTGAGTCCGACCGCCGTCGCGGCATCGTGGATGACCGGTACGCTCGCCGCGCTGGGGCGATGGGGCTATTTCGGCGTGGCTCTTGGCGTGTTTCTGGAAAGTGCCGGCGTTCCGGTGCCAGGCGAGACCGTGTTGCTCGCCGCTGCCTTCGGCGCCGCGCATGGCGTGCTGTCGCTGCCTGGAATTATTGCCGTCGCGACCGTCGCGAGTATCCTCGGCGACAACGTGGGCTTTGCCGTCGGACGCCGCCTGGGCCGAGGCTGGGTCGAGCAGCATGGCGCGCGCTTCTTTCTCACGTCGGCTCGAGTTGCGCGGGTCGACGAGTTCTTCGAGCGGTATGGTCCGCTGGCTGTGGCTCTCGCGAGGTTCGTGACTGGTGTGCGCGTCGTGGCAGCGTTTTTGGCTGGCACCAGTCGCATGCCATGGTCGGTGTTCCTGCGCTACAACATGCTGGGGGCGATAGCGTGGGCGACGCTTGTCTCTATCGCCGGATATTTGGTGGGTCGCGGGTATGTCGGCGTGGCACAGCGGGTTGGTTCGGGTGGGGTGGTGCTCGCAGTGGTCGTCCCCCTCGCACTGCTCTCGGCATGGCTCCTCGCTCACTATCGGAGCCGAGGCAGCGACGGTTCGGCAATGGGGAGCGCGACGACGGCCCTTGAAGGATTCGCATCGCTGCGAGGCGGCGGGCTTCGGGCGCGTTGGTCGCCGCTCACGCTGCGTTGGGTGGTGGTGCTCAGTCTCAGTGCGGCAGCAGTCGTAACGTTCGCCGCCATGGCGGAGGAAGTCGTCGAACGTGAGACTATGGGGATCGATGCGGCCGTGCGAAGCGTTGCGCAGGGGCTGCAATCGGCCTCGCTGCACGCGTTCTTCACGGCACTCACATGGGCCGGATCGCTCGCGACGGTCGGACCGGTGGCCGCCGCAGTGTCGATCTGGCTGTGGCGCCGTGGAGCGAGCGGCAGGTCGGCACGCGCCGCATTGTTGTCGATGTCCTCGGTGATCGTGATGCTCACGTTCAAAGAGATATTTCACCGAACGCGCCCGCTTGGTGCCGTCGCGCTTCCCCAGCTTGGCTACAGCTTTCCGAGCGGTCATGCGCTCAACACCATGGCCATTGGGGTGACTCTGGCGTACCTCTTGTATCGTGAGGCGGTGGCGCCCCGGTGGGCCGTAGGCGCAGCCGTCGTCTTCAGTCTCCTCGTTGGAGTGAGTCGCGTATATCTGGACGTGCATTGGGCGACTGACGTGATCGGCGGATGGAGCCTCGGCGTGGCAATCGCTGCGGGCTGCGCATTGTTCAACGACTGGCCCTGCCTGGATCGTGATGTGTCACGGGGCGCGCGTGAGGAATCCACGTTGGAGGTCGCACCAAATGCGAAGTCCGGCGACCTCGCAGGCTAGGCCTCGACGCACGCGCACGAAAGCAAAGCGCAGTCGACGATGCCATGCGGGCCCGCGCGTCGCCCTACCGCGGTAGGCAAGCGCAATTCCTCGAGCATGAGGAGACCCAGAGCGCGACAATTGCCATATAAATGATAGTCGCCGCTACGAGCGACTACGGTGGTGACCAACGATGCACTCTCTGGTGCTGGATCTCGAGGTCGACACGGCCTACTAGCGTCGGTTCAAACACCTGCATTTTACTTGCAACGGCGACGGGACGGCCGAAGCAACGATCAAGCACATCTTCGAGCCGCGCTATTCGACCAAATCAGCAGGGAGGAAATCCGGGCGCGGACACGTAACCGTGTACGTCGTTGCTCGGCAGGCCCACGGCGAGATCAGCATGCGGAGCACGGTCGGCGGGGGAGCAAAGTTCGAGATTCAGCTCTCGGCCGCGTAGCCCGTATGTGGTGGGCAGGACGTGCGGTCGACAGTGCGTGCCCGATATTAGCTAGCAAGAACGTGGTTCATAACGGGATGGGCAGGAGTGAGGCCGCTCTCTGGCGGATCGCCCGTAGGCGGTCGCGCGACGGCCGGACACCCCGGCCTCGCGCGCCTCGACGCTGACCGGGACACCGCGACACACCGGCATCTTCCGCCCCAACGGGGTAAGACCTGTCACCTCGTAGCTTGACGATGCGTTCCAGCTCGCGATGGCGCGCCGGTAGCCGCGTGCGGCGCTACGGGGTAAGCCCCAGCAATGCGAGCACGGCGTTCACGAGCGCGTCAAGATTGCCATCGAAATGGTGGGCACCATTCCGCGCGTCCACGCGTATGAGTCCACGGGGCGCGTCGCGACACGCGGACACCGCTTCGTCTTTGCCATACACACAGAGCATCGGCAGTCCACGCAAACGGAGTAACTCGGGCTCGACCGGGAGGTCTGTCTCGCGAGGCGTGTCCTTGACCAGATCCATCAGGTGAAACTCGAAGCTCGCCATGGGCGCGAGCCCGAACATGGCCATCGCACTCGTGCGACTCCGGAGGTCGGCGGCGAACCGATTGACAACGAACGGCGCGAAATCGGCACCGCGCGAGTAGCCAACGATAACGAGCGAGTCCGCGTGCCACCGCGCGAGCGCCGCGCGCGAGAGACGGCCGACGTCGTCGGCGGCTTGCTGGGGCGTCCTCGTCGACGAGAGATAGGCACGTGAATTCAAGGTGACCACGCCCAAGCCGTGCGCCGCGAGTCCGTTTCCCAAGTGCGTGACCAACTCGGCGAATCCGCCATCGCCGCTCATCAACACCACGACGCGTTTGCTCGGTGGGCCGATCGGCTCCGTCCAGACGACGGGTAAGTCGCGCGTGCTATTCGCGGCAGGAGCCTGCGCAGCGAGCGGCGCCGAAGCGCAGGCGATGCCGGCGATGACGTACCCGGAAAGACCCACGCGGATCGCGATTCGGGAGAACATGGGCGGCACAGAGTGGTGAGAAGCGCGCAGGGGAATACACCAGGTCAGCTGGCGGGTGGTGCGTACCGGCGACGGACGATCGACACGACGCTGTCTGCGAGTACGCGCAATGCCGAGTCCGGTGCGGCCGCTTTCGCGCGCACCGGACCGGCGGTGCCGAGAATGCGACCCGATCGCGTATCGGTGATCTCCGCCACCACTTCGAGCATACCCCCCGCCTGCATATACGCTCCGGTCACGACCAGGCCGGCACGGGCCGACGAAACCAACGCGCGGGTCGACGCGCCGAGCACGGAATCGGTGGGTGGTACGTTCCGCTGTAGCCGCGAGGGCAACACAACCACTGCGTTGACGACGACAAGCGTGGTGCCGTTGGTGAGTTGGTTGGTGATCATGTCACCGGCCAGTACGCCGACAACTGCCAAGGAGGAATCACCAGTGTCGTTGGCCAGATCGGCGACGACCACGCGCTGCGGGTCGAGTCCGTTCGCTTGGACATACGAGCGCCAAGCGAGCGCGACACCGATGCTGACGGTCAGTAGCACGATAGCCGCGATTCCCCGCCACTCCCGTGGTCGAGACGACGTACGTTGCGTCACGCCGTGATTGTCCGTCGACACAACCGCCAGCGCGGCGTCCAAGGCTTCGGCCGTCTGGTAACGATCTTCGGGCACTAACGCGGTACACCGTGCGATGACCACATCGAGCGCTGGAGCGATGTCCGGACGCAGCACACTCGCACGCGGCGTCCCCTGTCGTGCGCGCATCGCCATGAGACGGGCGGCGTCCGCGGTCTCAAACGGCAAGTGTCCGGTGACCGCTTCATAGAGCACCACACCGAGCGAAAAAATATCGGCGCGACCGTCGATTGGTACATCCGCAAACAGAGCCTCGGGACTCATGTACGGAAGGGTGCCGGTCGCTTCGCTCACCCGAGACCGCATCGGCACGGTTAAGCCGAAATCGGTAAGTACGGCGTGCCCACCCTCCACCAAAATGTTCTCGGGCTTGATATCTCGATGCACGAAGCCCTGCTGATGCAGAAAGCCCAAGGCCTGCGCGACCTCTCGAACGAGTCGGACCGCATCGGCGATGGCGAGTGGCGACTCGCTGATCAGGGCGCTGAGCGGTCGACCCTGCGCGACCGGCATGACGGAGAACAAGCGGTCGTCACTCAGAGTGCCGGAGTCGAAGAGCGGCAGAATGTGGGCGTGCCGCAACCCGGCGGCGACGCGAATCTCACGTGCGAAGCGCTCGCTGGCGTCTTCGACGGAAGGCGAGCGACGAAGCACCTTTACCGCCACGTCGCGGCCGTGGCGAGCATCGTGTGCCCGATACACGATCGCGGACCCGCCGACGCCCAGGACACCAACGACCTCGAGCCCGTGGGTGCGCAGCTCGGCATCGACGGGTGGTTCATCCAACGGCGCTTCGCCGCTAGCGCGCGAAAAGGCCTGTGATTCCACCGGAAATCAGCGAGGTGACGTCAGCCAGCACACGAGGCAACGCGAGTCCAGCTGGTGTCGCGAGATAGCGAGGTTCCCAGATGGGATCAAATTTTTCCTTGTAGCTGCGCAGTCCTTGGAAGTGGTAGAAGTGCTCCCCGTGTCGATAGAGCAGCCCGCCCAAGCGATTCCAGCGCGGAGACAGCGCTCGCGCGCCGAGCCCGGACAACGGGGCCATCCCCAGGCTCATGCGGTCGAAGCCCTGTTGACGGCCCCACAGCATCAATTCGACGAACAGGTACTCCATCACTGCCGGCGGTGCGTCGGGGGAATATCGCATGAGATCGATCGATAACTCGCGTCCGCTACCGGTCCAGATGTTGGCGAACGCCACGATCCGTTCATTCACCCGCACGATCGCGTGAGGAAAATGCCGTAGATACTCCTCGTTGAATCGACCGAGGGAGAATCCCTTTTCGCGCGTCGACTTGGTGGCGAGCCAAGCGTCCGAGATGTCACGAAGTTCCGGCAGTAGCGCCGGCACCTGTTCCACGGCGACAATTTCAAACGTGGCGCCTACCTTCTGGAAGTCACGCTGTGTTCGTCGAAGTCCACGTCGGTCTCGGCCGTCCAAGGAGAAGTCGGCAAGTGGAACCAGCGCCTCTTCTCCCATTTTGAGCAGCGTGAGCCCAAGGTCGATGTAGAGTGGCAAGTGGTTGGCACTCACTTCGTAGAACACCGGCGCGGCTCCGTGTTCATCCGCCGCTTCTCGGAAGCGCCACGACAGTTCGCGTCGCGCTGTGTCGGAGCCCAGCGGGTCGCCCAGCGAGACCCAGGTACGTCCGCTGATGCCAAACATGAGAAACCCATCGTTCCCCGCGGCCGTCAACACGTACTTGTCGCCCAACAGGGCGAGCGCGCCGGACGTCTCGTCGATGGTCGGCAGCAGCCGTTGTACAAGTGCCAGCTGTTCGGCTCCGGCCAGCGCAATGTCGGGCGCGGCAGGCCGTAGCAGTCTGAGCACGGACACGACTCCGAGCAGCGTCGCTGCTCCTGCGCTCGCGCGAAGAAAGCGCGGTGCGTCGCCACGCTCGGCGAACTGCCACCAGAGTTCCGTAGAATACTCAACGTGGCGGTAAGAAAACGTACCAACCCAAATACTGACGGCGATCACGGCCATGATGGCCGCGATCCATCCGGGCGTCATTGGTTCCGCGAGCAACGACGAACGTCTTGTGAACCCATGGCGACCAGCCACGAGTAATGCGAGGACCACTGCCAAGATGATGGCGGCATTGTAGTCGAGGCCCCGCAAGAGGGACGCCACAACGCCAAGAAGCAGCATGACGCGCGCAAGGAAGTAGGCGCCATCGAGCCGACGCGTAAGCGCCCATCCGAGCACTACGAGACCCGCCCCAGCGATACTACCGGCGAAGTGCGAGAGCTCAATGACGCCAAGCGGAAAAATGCCCGCGAGCAGGGCAACGCGACCATGCGCGGACGGCGTGGCCCCCGACAACAGCAGGAGGGCGCCGCCCAGCATGGTCATCCAACCGATGGCGCTCGGCAACAGCGGCTCAGCCCAACGATCATACTGCTCTGAAACGGCGGTCGCCGCCCTCCCGAGCTGAGTGCGTTGCCGACGGACCTCGTGGACAACGAGGAGTAGCACGGCGACGGCGAACGGGACGAGGTAGAACACCACGCGGTACGCCAGCAACGAGCCGAGTAGTGATTCGGTTGGGATGTCGCCACCGACCTGCAGTACGATCAACGTCTCGAACACGCCGATGCCGCCCGGTACGTGGCTGATCAGTCCTGCTGATTGCGCCAGCACAAATGCGCCGACAAATGTCGCGAAACTGAGTCCGTGACCGTCGGGAAGTAGCACAAACAGCACGAGAGCCGCCAGTAGCCAATCGGTGACGGCGATGCAGAACTGCAGCATGACGAGGCGCGGCGAGGGCACGGACAGCGAATAGCCGCGGATCCGCAGCACGCGCGATTGACCGAAGAGGCTCCATGCCACGTACAGCGCGGCGATCAGCAGGCACACGGCGGCCGTGGCGCGCAACAATCCGACGGGCAATCGAAGCCGTTCAAGGTTGGCACTCGACTCGAGCACGCCGACCACACCGCTGAGCGTGACAATGCCGATCGTGAATGTGGCGCCCGAAAATGCCACCGCCTTCGCAATCTCGCTCGTGCTGAGCCCCCAGGCGCTCCACAGTCGAAGGCGCAGCGAGTTGCCCGTCAGCGCGGGAAATCCCAAGGTCTGACTGATGCCATACGTGACGGTCGAACCGTAGGCGACCCGACGCCACGGCAGGCGGTGCTCGGCGTAGCTGAGCGCGAGATAGTCGTAGTTCGGTAGCGCCAGATACGCGACCATCGTGCAGCATGCGCCGAGCAACAGCTTGCCGCGCGCGACGTCCGCAAAAGCACGTGCAATATCGTGATACCGCAGATGGCCAATTTCAAACTCCAACGCGCGCAGCACGACGGCGAGCAGCGTGAGCACGAGGAGCGGTACGATCCACGGCTGCAGGCGCGTCCAGCGTCCGCGATTGCCGGGAGAAACAGGTATCGTCACGGCGGCAGCGTCGTTGATCACTGCATCAGGTCGACGGGTGCTCGATGGTGCGTTCAAGCAACTTCGTCAACATCGCGATCTGCTCCTGCTGCAGTTGGACCAATCGTGCCCACTCACGCTCGCGAAGCACATCGAACTTGTCGTGCAACTCACGGATCTCCAATTCGGCCTTGAGGTTGACCTCATAGTCGTTCGCTGCCGACAATCGATCTTTGACGGACTGTCGATTCTGACTCATCATGATCACAGGCGCCTGCAGCGCCGCGAGCATGGAGAGAAACAGATTGAGAAAGATGTACGGGTATGGATCGAAGGCCTTGTTGCGTGGCCCGAGGATCTCGGTATTCAGTGTGGCCCAGAAAAGCAGGAAGGCCAGAAACAGTAAAATGAACGTCCAGGAGCCGCCGAATCGCGCGATCTGGTCGGCGAGTCGTTCGCCAAGGCTCGCCGTGGCGGCCGCCTCCGCCTCGACGTCTCGAGCGATCGGTTGTCGCAGCAGGATGGCGCGTCGGACACGCTCTTCTGCCTCCGCCTCCGCTTCCGTCAACGTAGAAAGCGGAGACGCGTCGGTGGCGTTGGCGGGCGTGGAGGACATGCGTTCACTCGCGGGAAAGGGAGCGCAGCTCGTGGGGACCGGCGACTTGCCTACATCCCCCGTGGGTGGCATCCACATAGATGCCGGTTCCGATGACGTAGAGCAAGTACCATCCAATGTGATCCGGGTCGTTGCCGGGCGTTACTGACAAGGACCTAGTTTCAGCGCCGTCAATTTCGAGCATCGAGGGCGCACTTCGCGCGACGCTGACGGCGGCGCCGGCGACCGCTGCCGTCGCTGGTCGCTTCTCCGGTCCCATGCATACAGCGGCGGCGATCTCGGACTAGTCTTGCGCGTGCATCGCGGAGACACGGTGCGGCTTGATTTCGTCGACGGCACTGACGCGGTCGACGTGCAGCTCGAAGGGACCACGACGTAGAACCTGCACGATCACGGCACCGCTAAGCGAACCGGCTCGAAGAGACGTTGCCGAGTGACGAGGCGTACTCGAAGGAGGCGGATCGCACGGCGTCCGAAGAGCTCAGCGGATAGTATCTGATCAAACAGCGCGGTGCCCGCACGAACGGCATGCGATTGATCGCGAACACTCGCGTCTCCTCATCGGCGCACGACTCTGGAAAGCCCGCCGGCGATCCGCGAGGCGACACGCATCAGAATGCACGGCAGCGCCAGACCCCAGGAGACGCGAGATAACGCGGCTCCCACGTGGGATCGAAATTCTCTTTGTACTGCCGCAGTCCCCGGTACTTGTAGAAGGGCTCACCGTGACGGTAGAGCCAGCTCCCGACTTGGGACCACAGTGGCGCCAGTGGGCCGCCCTCGAGCCCCGCGAACGGCGCCATGCCCAGGTTGAACGAGCGAAATCCGTTCGCCTTTCCCGACTGCCTGATCCTGACCCGGTACCGATCCTTGGCGAAGCGCGGTCCGGAGCGCGCTGATCGGCGGTCTGGCTGCGGCTGCGGCGTTTGGCACTCCGTGCGCCATCGCGTGATGACCGACTCGATGGGCTGATCGCAGGCGTCAGCTCATCTCGCACCCAAAACGCGGCGCGCGCGATTTCGACCCCCGCCGAAGGCCGGGACGACCGAGATGCTGAAGTACGGACGCCCGGGAACCGATGCCGAATGCAGAACGGGAAGCGCAGCATCAAGCCGGATAGTCGCACGCCCGAAGCGCGTCGGAGCGAGGCGTAACCCAACGCCCAGGCTCCCGACCGCAAGATGATCCCGCGCTTCGGACCCGCATGCCTCGCTCGCCACGGACGCCTCATGTGAGGTCGACTCGCCACACGTCGATCGAGTCGACTCGGGAAGGCTTGCAGCCTCGCGGCGCATCGACGCGGCGCCGACCACGGCGAAGTCGAGTACGTACCCGCGACCGATTGGTCGGACCCGGACCGAGCGCTCGACCGATCCAGTCATCGCGGTCTCGGCCAGGCGACTGCGGCTCGGGAACGCGCGCGCTGCGGGGTCGAAGAGCGCGAGGCTGCGCACATCTGGATCGGGATTCGACAGCTCCTCTGCAGAAATACGCAGGTTCCAGAGCCCACGCCACGCGGGTGCCGTCATCGCGACGGACGCACGCAGCGCACCGGCGGTCCAGCGACCGCTCCCGTCGATGTAGTAGCCGGACGCCCACGCATCGGCCGACAGTAGCGCGGCCGGCATGAGCACGGCATCGTCGGTAGTGCGCCGCCCGAGCGACCAGAGCCGGCCCGCCCACATGTCGAGGTGAGCCGCGGCGCGGCGTGAAGTCAACTCTCGTCCAACACCGAGCATTCCATCAAACTCGATCCCCACCGGGACCTCGGCACGCGTGAGTGTGAGCTGCGCTCGGTTCTCCGAGACAGGGAGCAGCCATGGCGCGTCGACGAACCGCGCGGAACGCCGCGACAGTCCGACATCTGCGGCGACGATCGTACGTCGCACGCCCGCAGGTCCGACCACCGGCAGCACGGGGCCCGCCACCAACGAAGTGCGTTCAGCTTCGACACCCGCCGTGAGAAACAGCGCGCCATCCGGCGTGAGCGCGACGCGATGCGAGACGGTCGCGATCGCGCTGCTGCGCGCAACGGAATCGCCTGGAGCGCTCGATGCAGCGCGCGTGACGAACCGTCGGCTGGACTGCTCCGCGCCCAGCACGAATGACCACGGCGCATACACCCCGCGGTCCTGTGTGCGCAGGGACGCCTGCCAGCTCATGCCATGACGATATGCATCACGGACGACGCTTCCGACTACTCGATCCCGAAACAATGTCGGGTCGGAATAGCCTCCTCCAATCCCAAGCTGCCCGTAGTCACTGCGCAGGTACGCGCGGAGGGTGCGCCCCGTGCCGAGCAGGTTGAACTCTTCGAGACCCGCCGACGAGCGCTCGGAACCGCGAAACGAAAGTCGCGGCCACATGCTCCACACATCGCGCGTGGTCACTGTGAGCGCCACCCCACCAGTGGAATCGCAAGCCACTCGAATGCTCGCGCCTGCGAGAAAGCGAAGGGCTCGCAGCTGACGCAGCGATTCGGCCACGCGCAGTGAGTCGAGCGCGTCGCCCACCGTAAAGAGCAGGCGACTCCGAACGACGTGCGCTCGTGTGGTGACATGAAGCGCCGCCGCGAGCTTCACGGGAAGCGGGTCCTGTGCTGCCGACTGCACGGCGATCGCGTCGATCAGCTGTCCGTGTGCGCCGGCAACGCGCCGCACGGCGTCGCTGTCGCACGCACGAAGGTTCTGAGCCCCAGCCTGCGCAGCGCTCGCAAAGCAACATGCGAACGCAATCGCGACGATGAAGGCTCGCGTGCCTTGGCGCAGCGAGCGACGATTGCAGGTCATCCCGGCATCCAGACGATACATGGCTCGACGGCGTGATACTTCGCGGCCGGTGCGCGAAGCGACTCCAAGCGGAGTGTGCCCAGATACGTGATCATCGGCGGACGACACCAGCGAGCCCGCCGGAGATCAGCGAGGTGACCTGCATGAGGATGCGTGGCAGGGCCACTCCTCCGGGCGACGCGAGATAGCGCGGCTCCCACGTGGGATCGAATTTCTCCTTGTACTGCCGCAGTCCCCGGTACTTGTAGAAATGCTCGCCGTGGCGGTAGAGCCAGCTCCCGACTTGTGACCATAGGGGCGCCAGCGCGCCGCCCTCGAGCCCCGCGAGCGGCGCCATGCCCATGTTGAACGAGCGAAATCCGTTGGCCTTTCCCCACTGCATGATCTTGACGAAGAGAAAGTCCATCACGCCCTTGGGAGCTCGACGGGAGAAGCGCATGAGGTCGGCCGACAGCTCCTCTCTGTCGCCTCCGATCCACAAGTTGGCGAACGCCACGATCTCGTCCCCGCCACCGTGAACGCCTGCGCGCCGCACAACCGCGACCGGGCCTCGTTGCAGATAGGCTGCATCGAAGTATCCAAGCGAAAAGCCCTTCTCTCGCGCGTGCTTGTGGTTGAGCCATTCAGAGGAAATGGATTCGAGTTCTGCCAAAATGATTGGAACGTCAGCCGGGGTGATCACCTCGAAACGTGCGCCGGCCTGTTCGACATCCTTGACGGCGCGCCGCAGGCTTTTGCGGCCACCGCCGTCGAGCGAGAACGATGGAAGTTCCACGCGGGCCATCTCGCCGAGTTTGACGAAGGTGAGACCGAGGTCGATGTACGTCGGGAGCATCGCGTGACTGACCTCGTAAAAGACCGGCCGGCCGCCGTGCGCATCCGCCGTGGACTTGAACTGCCACGCAAGTTGTCGGCGAGCCTGCGCTGCGACCTCCGGCGCGCACGATCCGGCTGGCGTGGACGACGCATCGGCCACCATGGGGTCTCCCATCGCAATCCAACTCTGTCCGGCGACGCCATACTGTACGAATCCATCGGGCGCCGGAACGGTTGACGCGGTCGCATCGCTGGCAAAGAGCAGCGCTTTGTCGCCGAGCAACGCGAGATGGCTCTCCGTGAACCGACATGCGGTTGCAATGCGGGCGGCTCGCGCGAGCTGCGGTTCCGAGGGGCGTGTCACGACGGCGCGTGTCGGCCGCAACAGTCGTGCGAAGGCCAGCATCGAGAGCACCACGGCCGTGGCCAGCGTAGCCCGCAAGAATCGGGGGGCATCGGCATGTGGCCGAAAGCGCCACCAAACATCGCCGGCCAAGTCGACATGTCTAAACGACAACAAACCGATCCATGTGGTCAGTCCTATCACGGCAAGGATCGCCATGATCCATCCCGGCTCGAAGGGCTCCGCAGACAGCGCCGTGCGACGGTAGAACGCGCGGCGAAAGGGGAGTACCACCGCAAGCACGGCGAGCAGAAGCAGTGCTTCTTCCCAGTCGAGCCCCTTGAGTATCGAGGCGACCATTCCGCCGCAAAGGAGCAGCACCGTCAATGTCCACGCCGCGTCCAGTCGCCGACGAAGGGCCCACGCCAGCACAAGGAGCAGCGCTCCCGCGACCGAGCCGAGGAGATGAGACACCTCCATGACACTTGTGGGCAACAGGATTTGCAGCGCGGTCACCCTCGCGCGGCTGCTGGGCGTCGCACCGGAAAGCAGCAGCACCGCGCCTGCGAGAAAGACGGCGGCCGCCACGACCGTGGGAACGACAAAATGTCCGAAGGATCTCGCGAGCGACTTCGTCCCGTGCACGCGCTCGCCAACCGTCCGGACAAATTGAGCTGACGCGGATGTCACGGCCCGCAGGAGCGCGATGCGTTGGCTCCATTCGTAGCACGCCAACGCGAGAACGGCGCCGGCGAACGGAACGACGTAATACACGACGCGGAACGCGAGCAGAGCGGCGACTACCGATGGGAGCGGCGCATGCGGTTTGAGACCGACTATAATCGCCGCATCGAATACGCCGAGCCCACCGGGGATGTGACTCGCAATTCCGAAGACCTGCGCAACAACGAAAAGGCCGGCGAAGGCGCCGAATGGAGGGCGGACATCTGGCGGAAGGAGGACCCACAGGGCAGCCGCGGCTGTCGCCCAGTCCAGGAGGCTGACACCTGGTAGCAGGTACGCCAAGGTGCGCCGTGGCGCGGACGAGGTTCGCCGCGCGAGGATGAGTGCCCACCGCAGCGACAGACCTACGACGCAGAGGAGCGCGACGCCGAGCGCGCGTGCGGATCCCGGAGCGAGGGGGAGGATCAATGCCGTGGCGCTTGGCTCGAACAGGAGCGCAAGTCCGGACACGGACGCCAAGCCGAACGTGAAGGCGAGCCCTACATAGGCCGCCGCTCTCGAGATCTCCGGCGTCGTTAGTCCCCAGCCGGACCACATGCGATACCGAACCGCCGAGCCGGTGAGTGCAGGAAACCCCAGGAGTTGGCTGATCGCGTACGCCACGATACCGCCGAACCAGCCGCGTACTATGCCGATGCCTCTCGTTCGCAGCTCCTCGGACGTTGTGAGGTCCCCGGCGATGCGCAATCGTCCGATAAACTCCAACGCAAGGAGGTCGTAGAGCGGCAGCACGGCGAATGCCATCGCGGTCCAGAGGAGGGCACCGAGAAGCTGCGCGCTGGGAATGGATCGCAACGCGTGCGTCGCACCGCGGTAGCTGTAGGCCGCCAGCTCTCCGTGGAGCGCGCGAAGTGCAAGCAGCAGCAACAGCAGTGCGACACCCGGAACGGCCCAACGTCGAGGAGGCCAAGCGGCACGGAGTACAGCCTGGGCACCAGAACGCAGGCGCGCGAACGCGGCGAATTCAAGTCTCTCGGAGGTAGGGGCAGCCGGGATCACAGCGGCACCGGTTCGTGGATTGTCGGCGCGTCAACGGTCCAATCCAACGCGCGTCGAACAATCAGTCCGGCCAGCGCAAGGCGTTTCATCGAGTGTCCTGCCATCGGGACACCAAAGCGTTGCACATGGGCGCCTCCCGCGTGGAGGAGTTCCGAGTCGGCGGTCCTCAAAGGGTCATTGGATCCACGCACCACGGCGACGCGCAGTTCAGGATGCATGCGTACCGCGCCGGCAATGATGTCACTCACCGCGAAGCTATCCGCCTCCTCCGGCTCGCCAGTCATCAGCAAGTCAGACGGCGAGATGCGAAGGTGCGACCGCGATCCTGGCGACATCGCGATGATCCCCCTCAGTCGCGGGATCGAAACATTCGCCCCCGACCAGAGCGCCAGCTCAGCGCCGAGCGAATGACCCATCAGAATAAGCGGTGACTCCCTACGCGACCCGGCGAACTCCGCGCGGCCGGCCGCGATGAGTTGCTCCAAGCGGCTTCGGACCGCATTGGCCCGACGAGTGGGGTCGTCGGGGAGGTCGGCGAGTACCGGGCGAATATCAACGCCGATTACGGCGTACCCGTCACGAGCCAACCCGTCGGCGAGGCGGCGATGTGGTGTCCAAAATCCGACATCGTTCCCGAAGAAGACGACGATGGCGCGTGGGGAGGCGTAGCCCAACGGGGGCGCAAAGACGGTTATCCCGGCGCCGCGAAGTGCAACGGTGCGGGCGACATAGGTCGGCGCCACGTCGCTCCCACCCATGTAGTGGTCGAGGAGCATGAACATCTCGACCAGCACCAGGAGCCCGAGCCCAGTCCATCGGAGCGAGCGCGACACGCGCCTCCAGACGGAGCGGACGGGGGAGGAACCCTGCTGGTTGGAGGGCACTGCTTCGCGAAGCGCCATGTGTCCGGGCACCTAGAAGGGTTGACCGACACCGAAGACAAAGCGCCAGGCGCGCGACTGCCCCAGTCCATCGAGCGGCTTGGCGACACCGACACCCAACGTCCCACCGAACAGTCGCAGGGTCACGTTGACGGTGGAGCGCACGCCGCCTGTCGGGCGAGTCGCGGGCAGCACGCCGCCTGAAAGCGAATCGGTTCTGGTGCCGAACAGTGCGAGCGCCGCACGGCTTGAAGGCGAGGTTGCAGCACTCCATCCTCCCTGTACACCGATTGCCAGCGATGGGGAAAGTCCTGGCAAATACGCTCGGCGCAGCGGCCCGGCCCACCCTCCGAGCCGAATCGGCGCCTGCAACCATGGCAATTGCAGGCTCATCGCCGCTCGCCCGAGCGCCGCACGGTCACCACCGAACTCCTTGTACGCGTAGCCGGGCAACCCTTCATTCTCACCGAACTCGATCAGCTGCTGCGGCAGTACCTGACCGGTGAAAAGCGCCATGCCGTCCATCCGCGCGGCGTACGTGACAGGACCTCGCGTATGCCGTGCGGTTATGCGCGCTTCGATCCTTTGCCAACGTAGAGTCCCATCGCCGCGCTCGTACCAAAGGCCCGCCCCGACGCCCGGCTCAAGAAATTCGCCACTCACATTCGGATGCACGTCCAGCCCGAGTGCGGTGCGCCAGTAGGTGCCCTCCGCAACCGGTCGATTGCGTCGAAAGGCAGAGTCGAGGTGGATCAGACCGAATCGCACGCGCGTCGCTTCCGCGCCGTCATGCGCCAGACCGCTCTCGAGCCGAAGCACGGGTGCCCCAGGAAGCTGCAGGCCGCGTGACACGCTCAATGTGGCGCTGCGGCGGTCCAGGTAGTCATAGTCGTCGGCGGTCGCCAGCAGCGCCATGAGCGACTGTTCGTAGTCCAGTAACGGTCGGAAATCATTGCTGTTCGCAAGGGCACGCTCTGCACGCGCCCCCAATACCGTCTGGCCGCGCAGCCACCGACTCCACACGCTGCCGCGCATGGTGTGCTCCGTCCATGCCCAGCCGAGATTCGCGCCAAGTGCGAGCCCGGGCGCCGCATCACGCAACCGCATCGTGGCGGCGGCTCCCGTGAACAGTCCCTCGACGCGGTTGTAGCGCAGCACATCATTCAAGCGCTCCGCGCGCCAATCAAGGCGGGGAGGACCGCGTGGCCGCCAGCTGTCTGGCGCCACGTCGTCAAAGTCGGATGCGCGTGCCTCCCCGACGGCGACACCGATTTCCGCATCCCACTCGTGAAACGCGCTCAGGCTGTCACGGGTCGCGAAGGAGAGCGTGGCCGACGCTGGCGATCCGGACTGAACGACCGCACTCGTGACACCGTCACGCAGCGTGAGCGCATACGGTCCGAAGCGACTGACGACGCGCAGCACCGGACGAAATTCGCCGGCGAGCGGCGACCGCGCCTGTGCTTCAATGCGTTGCAGGCTCGGGAGCCAGAAACGACCATCGAACTCACCGTTCACCAGTTCCGCGAAGGCCACGGTCTGCCAGCCGCTGGCGATCACACGCCGGAGCGTCGAGCGGGGACGGCGCACAAGAAACTGTCCGCGCATACGTACGACCTGCGCGGTCACGGCTTCGATATCGAGCTCGCCTCGAAAGAGCAGAGCCGGTCCACTGGTGGACGGTAGTGGCTCCACCTGCATGCGGATGACGGGGATCGCGCGCGTACCCACGCGCAGCGTGACCACTGTGTCGCCGCCGGTAAACGTGTAGAACGACTCACGGTCGCCCGCCAGCGGATGCACCGCGAGCACAAGCCCAGCCGCGGATGCAGACGCGGCGATCCCAACGCTCGAGTCGGCGACCGTCGATGCGGCACCTCGCCCGAACAGGATGGGAAGTCGGTTCCCGTAAAGAACCGGAATCACCCACGGCGTACGAAGATACGAGAGCGTAGAAACAGTCGCGGTCACAGCGCGCGTGCGATGCCCCGTCACGTGTTGGTCGATTGTGCCATCACGCTGCCACGCCAGCGTGCTGTGCACCTGCTCGACCTGGACGAGTCGCTCGCGTGCACCGTCGGTGCCGCCGGCGGTGGAGCCCGCTCCGTCGCGGGGCGTCGCCGTGCGCAACACCAGCGCAATCTCGCTCGCGATGTCGGCGTGATACCCACCGAGCGCGGGCGGCACGTCCCGACCTGCATGCGCGGCTCTGGCAATGAGTGCCTGCAGCGCCGGCGTCGCGTAGGTGCCTCCCCCGGAGCTGTCTCCGGGGGTGCGCGCATGCGAAACGCGCAACGCGGTCGTGTCAGGCTGCGCAGGCACGCTAGTGGACAGCAGGCACGTTGCGAAGAGTAACCACGCAACGCGCGCGCCTTCCCGACGAGCGATGCCAAACGCGGCGGGCGCGCTCCCCGATGCGATGGGCGTTTGTGGGTGCCAGCAGGCGCGCATGACAAGTCTCCGGCAGAAGAATTCGGGAGTCCAGAGTGACGGTGGGTCAGTTCCCACTCTTTCGCTTGACGGGTGCCGGCGGTTTCCCCGCACGTGCCTCCTTCGCCCGCTCTTCGGCCTCCTGTTTGGCACTTTCATGCTCCTGCGAGATCACCTTGCCCGTCTTCGCGTCGATCAACACCTCCTCGATGCCCGACTTGCCAGCCACTTTGAGGTCGAAGGAATAGACCAGCTTCCCGTCTTCAACCTCCAGTTCCTCCTTGGAGATCGTGCTGTTCGCGACGCGGTCGGTCGCCAGCTTGCGCGCGGCGTCCGGAGTAATGGTGGCTTTCGCGAGCAGACCGGGCGACTCCTCGTTCATGCGTTTGGTCGACGTCTTCTCCTGAGCGGACAAGGGGCTGCTACCGGCCAAGGCAGCAATCGTGAGGGTGATCAGCATGTTGCGCGAGCGATTGTCCGTCATGTGAACCTCGGGCTATGATCCGGCTGGATCGTCAGTCCCTCTCAAGAGGGCGGCGGCGATGTTGTCCGCACGTGAGAACCTAGGCCGCGAAGTTCACTCCACCCTCAACACAGGTCGCAGAATGTCACGGACAGGTCACGACGGATCGACAGAGACAATCGGAGGTCGCCCGGTCATTGGGGATGCCATGTCCCCGTCGTCCGATGCGCCGCAGAGTCGGCGTGACAGCATATGCGTGCACATCTTCACGGCGTCGGCGACCCTCGTCGGCGTCTGTCTGACGGTAATTGGACTGCTCCGCGTGGTTCAGCGCCTGCGCGACGTCAGCACGCTCGCCGATGAGCTGCTCAGCGTGAATGCCATTGCATTTCTCGCGGCGTGCGTGACCGCGTATGTGGCGCTTCGCACGGATCACCCGGCACGCCGTCGCCGTATTGAACGCATAGCCGACGCAGCCTTCCTCGGAGCACTCGCGCTGATGACAGCGGTGTGCGCGCTGCTCGCGGTGCAGTTTGTGTGATGGGATCGCGCAGCGACGGCGGGTGCTGCGGCGTGCGAGGACGCGATCTCGCAGTGGGGCCACCACCAGCTCCCAGTACCGCGTGGTTCCGCCGATCCCGGGCAGGAACACGAGCACTGGGCCGCCTTCTCCGAGACGTCGGACAAACAGCGGCCGCCCGGTGTCCGTGCGATCCGCATCCGCGACGGCGAGCGCGGCGATTCCGAGCGACACAGTGCCCATGCCGAGCGCTACGCGCTTGATCCACCGGCGACGCGATCCACGCAGCTCGCTCATGCTGGCAGGCGCACTGCGCGTCGCTCACCGTTGCGACGAGGCAACGTTAAATCCGATCCCGGAGCGCATCGGGCGTCCACTGTTGCAACCACGACGAGAGCACGGTCATGCTCCCGGTGATCATGAGGATACCGATACCGATCAGCAACAAGCCGGAGGCGCGCGACATCCACACAAGCGCTCCCTTGTACCGCTGAAACAGCGTCATGAAGCGGTCGATCATGAGCGCCGCGAGCAGGAAGGGCAGCGCCAGTCCGAGGGAGTAGGCGAACAGTAGCAACAATCCGCGGTTGAGATCCGCGGACGACGCCGTGTAGGTGAGTACGCCACCCAGAATGGGGCCGATACACGGCGTCCAGCCAGCAGCGAATGCCATGCCCACCAGCACGGTACCAAGGTAGCCCAACGGCTTATTCGCAACGTGCACACGGCGTTCTTTCGCGAAGACGCCAAAGTTGAAGACACCGAGCAAATACAGACCGAGCACGATCACCAGCACCCCGCCCACGCGGCCCACCCACTCGCGCTCCTGATGAAACAGGCGGCCCAACACCGTGGCCGTGGCGCCAAGCGCCATGAACACCAGCGTGAAGCCCGTCACGAACAGCAAGGCGTGAATGAGCGTGGTTCGCCGCGACCGTTGCGTGTCGTCCAGGCTCATCCCGGTGATGAAGCTGACGTAGCTCGGAATCAGCGGGAGGACGCACGGCGACAGAAAGCTCAGGACGCCCGCCGTGAAGCTGATGGTGACGCCAATCGACGCGGACTGGATCACGATCCCAACGCGCGCTGAATGGCAGCCGTCAGGGTGGTATCTCCCGGCGCGATGGGGCCTGTCTTCCGCCAGCGCAGCACGCCCTCGCGGTCGATGAGGAACGTTGCCGGCACGCCGACCACGAGGAACTTGGTCGATACGCGCTCATCAGGATCACGCCAGATCGGGAAGGTCATCTGGAACTCGCGCATGAAGCTGCGAATTGCATCGTCGGTACCGTCGGTGTCGACGCTCACTCCAACGAGCTCAAGGCCCTGCGCCTGATACTTGGCGTGAATCGCGCGCAGTTCCGGAATTTCAGTTCGGCACGGGTGACACCACGTGGCCCAGACGTTGAGGAGCACCACCTTCCCGCGTTGGGCAGCGAGAGACACCGAGTCGCCGTCGAGCGACACGGTCGCGTAGGCGGGTGCCGGATACCCCACTTCTACGCGGCCGTCGCCCTCAGCCCCAACCGCACCACTCCGCTCGGTGGAGGTGCAACTGCTCAGCGAGAGCAGTGCGACGGCGATGAGCGCGGCGATGCGAGGTGCCGGATGAAAGCGGGTCATCGGAACTCCGCTACGGCGGCGCGAGCGACACGTACGGCCGACGGCCGACCCGGCACGGTCCACGCGAAGAGCACGTTCGTTCCGGCTACAGTGGAGCGCGGAAATCCGCTGGATCGCGCCGCCGAGCTCGAAGCGATGGTCATGGGGGCGCCGACGCTACCGTCCCGGCCAACACGCCGCGCGCGCACCGCCGCCACGTCGCCACCAACCCGTTCCACCCAGGTCACCAGCGCCGCACCGTCGGGTAGCAACACCACGTCCACACGACCCGCCGGGCTTCCACCGTCAACGCGCACCGGCGCGCCGAACGTGGCGCCGGCGTTGTCCGAGAAGGCCACGTTCACGCGGCCGCTGTCACCAGGGGCGGTGAACCATGCCAACGCCACCCGCGCACCGTTCGCTGCCAGCGCGGGCCCGTTCACCGGACACGCTGCAATCTTCCACTGGTCGTTGTGCACCGGCGTGCCGGCACGCCACACGCCGCCTACCCGTCGCGCCACGTAGATATCGCGAATCTCGTCATGGGTGCGGTTACGATACGCTACGATAGGACCGCTGCTCGTCATCACGGCGGCGTTGAGGCAACAGTCGCACGTGCGCTCGTCGAGTCGCACCTCGCGACCCAGCGCACCGTTCGCGCTGAGGGTCGTCGATACCAGCATCATCTCATTCCCCGCGTCATGCCCGCTTGACGCGGGTGCTCCGGGCGCTGGCTTCTTGAATTTGCGACCGTCGAGCCAGACGGCACCGAGGGTTGCGCCCTCATGCCACATTGCCACGAAACCGTGCTCCGTTTGTGAACTGTCGCGATGCGGCGTGACGGGCGAGCTCCACGTTCGCCCGCCGTCGGCAGACTGCGTGATACGCACGCCGTAGGCATAGGTACCAGCGCCGTTGCGCTGCAACCAATGGGCGGCGAGGCGATTGCTGCTCAATACCTCGAGCGACGGAAAGTCGGCCCAGTTCACGAAGAAGTCGCTGCGCGTGACGATAGTCTGCGCAGGCGACCAGCGCGTACCATCATGCACGGCGAAGCGGAGCGAGTAACCGGGATTCACCGGTTCCAGCCACGACAGGTACACGCGGCCATCGGGTCCGACCGTCAAGTTCGGCTCGGCGCTTCCCGGAGCCGCTGGGCTCGCGATGCTGTCGATACTCGCGGCGCGTACGCGATCTGCCGGGCGAAGCGCCGTGTGTCGGGGAGGCGCTTCGGCACGGGAGAGGTTTACCACGGTGACGGCTAAGGCGCCGAGTGCGGTGCATACAACAAGCAGACGACGCGTCATCGGGCAGGTTGGGAAAGAGAAATAGGGAGCACGCGAAGTCAGCGCTTCGCGACGGGAAAGACCAGCGTCGCCCAATGCACATCCCAGTCCGCGCCGGAGCCCTTGGGAGCGGGAACGATCTGCAGCGTGCGGATATTCCACATGCCGGCCTGCGCGACGACGAGGGTCGCGACGCCGCGCGCATCGGTCTGCACTTTGATATCGCGCGCGGCGGCGCGACGTGCGGCAGCGGTGTCGGTCAGGATTGCTTGTCCCGGCGAAACCCAGCCTGCGTGCACAGAGGCGGAGGAGACAGCCTTGCCGAGGAGCGTCAGCCGAATGCGCAGCGTGTCGCCCGCGCGTAGCGCAGACGGATCGGAGAGTGGCACGAATTCAAGCGGATGGTCCAAGGTACGCTTGAAGGCGCGTGGTCCTGTTCCGACTTCCAGGATGGTCTTTGCGTACTTGGCATAGCGGCGCGTGATGCTGTCGCCGCCGATGGCGGGGAGCAGCCCCTCGCGCTCATAGCGCTGTCGCGCCTCTGGTGCCCCCTCAAGATCGAGATAGCGCCGAAAACTCGCTGGCGATTCTCGCACGGTTCGCGGCGCCAGCTGAACGCCGACAATGTGTTGACCGTCCCCCGCTGCCGCGTGCGCCAGCCGCAGAGAGGTCCCCACCACGGAAACGTCGCGTACGGTGCGGTCCGCAATCGCTGTGACGACTCGCGCGGCGACAATGCGATCTGGCGTGACCGCAGACAGGCTGGTCGGAAACAGACTGGACGTTTGCCCGCGGAGCGCGAGGCGCCCACCGGGTGCCACGGCGAAGGCGTCAGGGATGAGCCAGAAGTCGTGCGCCGCGACAACCGTCGCCGATCCAGCGAGTGATCCGACGATGACCATCACCGTCCTGAGTGCTCGACCCCAACTACCGTGTCTCGCGTGGTGTCGGCCGATCATCATGAGGCGCGGCGCCGGCGCGATGACCAGTGGATCGCACGGATCGTCCACCCCGCTGGCGCCCTCGAGAGCAGCATCAGCTCAACCATCTCGGATCCGTTTGAGCCGTCGGCGTTCGTGGCTGGCGTGGCGGTTTTCGAGACGACGTGGGCGGCGTCACCGAGCATCGTGACCCGAACAACAGTACGAACGCCTTTCGAGCCCTGCATCGCCTTCATATCGGCACCGAGATGGTGGCTCAGATACTCTGTCCGGTTCTGGATGGAACCGCTCTCGAGCACAAGGATGTCGTTCGACAGCAGCGACACCGCGCGAGCGGAATCTCCTGCGGCAAGAGCGGCATGGAACTGATCGACGGCCGTGACGGCGGCCGCTGAGTCGGCTCGCGGGGACTGCGCGGCGAGGGGAGTCGCCGAGAGGCAGGCTCCGAAAGCGAGAACGAGCGCGCCAGGGCGCTGGAACGAAGGCATGTGGATCACCGGAGGGAAATGGCGGGAGGGACCCTCTTTACTGCGGGTAAAGTACCACTGGCCGCACGTTGTCACGAGGGCCTCAACGGTGTGGGGCGCGTGAAACGAAATCGACCGCAGGAGGCGCTTTACACGGCATAAAAAGCAGCGTATGCTGGCAAGTCGCCACCGCAGCGGCCAGCACCTACCTCTTGTCGAAGGAACCCCATGTCAATCAGTCGCCCTCAGAGCTGGTCCGCACGATACGGCCGGAGTATGGCTGCCGCCGCGACGGCCGTTGTCCTTGTCGCCTCGACCGCATTGGCGCACGACACTTGGATCATCCCCGACCTCGTAGCGTTCGCGGCGAATGCGACGATGCACTTCAACGTGCGACAAGGCGGAACGAAGTTCCCGGTGGGTACGGCGGTGCCGGTCGAGCGCATCGTCGACGCACGAATCATCGGGGCAACCTCCTCGGAAAAGATTTCGGAGATGGGCGTGCAAGGTGCCTCGCTTCAGTTGCATCACAAGCCCGCTGCCGCCGGCCAGTACCTGATCGTGATCGGATTGGTCCCCCGCGTCTTTCGTGAGACGCCAGCCGGAGTCATTCGCTTTCTCAAGGCCGAGGGCGGGTCGCTCGAAGCTGCACGTGTGGAGCGGGAGAATACCTTTGCGGGTCTGGACAGCGTCATCTTCACACACGGTGGCTACGCCTCCACCATCGCTGAGATTGGCACACGTGGACCTCGGGCCTTCGGCAAGACAGCTGGCATACGCCTTGAGTTCCTGCCCATGAACGATCCCTCGCGCGTAAACGTCGGCGACACGCTGCATGTGAGGATGCTCGGGAACGGAAGCCCGGTGGCAGGCATCGGCATCGAGCTCGCCACGGGCCTAGATAGTGCCGCTGCGGCGGCGACGTCGGTCACGCGCGTTGCGTTCACGGCCGACGCGAAGGGCGTCGTGCACATTCCGTTGGACAAAGCAGGTCCCGTAATGCTGCGATCTGCCTACGCCAGCCGGAAGGCCGGCGGCGCCGCGAGGGAGTGGGATGTCTCCCGCACGACGTTCGTATTCAACGTTGGCACGAAGCGCTAGACACCATATCTGCCGCGAGGTCGCCCGCAGGGCAGGAGCGCGTTTACCAGTCGGTTCCTGACGTCGCGTAGACCAGTGAGCGGTGTGCAGACATGCCTGCCATCGCTCCATCCCCTGATGCAAAGTTGGCATTGTGCGGTGTTCGCGCGGCGTCGCCGGCGGCGAACACCCCCGGTACCGTCGTCTCCTTGCTGGCGTCGGTGCGAAGCATCGGGCCCGATGGGCCGTCGTCAAATGCGCAGCCGAGCTGCGTCGCGAGCGGACTCGCCATCATCGTCCGCGGCGCGATGAACAGCGCGTCGATGTCGACCACCGTATCGTCGGCAAGCAGAATCCCGGTGAGCACCGGGGGCTCGCCCAGCAGGGCCACGACCGACTGATCAAGAATGCGAACGCCGCGCGCGGCGAGCGCGACCGAATCGGCGGCGTCGATTGAGACGACGCCGTTCGTAAAGAGCGTGACATCGGCGCTCCAATCGGGCAGCAGGCGCGCCTGGTGCAGACTTCGAGCGCCGGTTCCCAGAACGCCGAGGCGAGCGTCGGCGACCTCGTAGCCGTGACAGTAGGGGCAGTGGAGTACCGTCCGTCCCCAGCGCTCTCGAATCCCTGCAATAGCCGGCAACTCGTCAACGACACCCGTGGCGAGAATGAGTCGTCGTGCGCGAATCGCACTGCCAGATGCGAGGCAAACCACAAACGCGTCCCTGTCCGCGCTCGCACTCACGGCCTGCTCGTGACGGAACTCGGCTGAAGAATACGCGAGCAGCTGCGCGCGACCTGCGTCGAAAATCTCAGCCGATGTACGCCCGTCTTGGCCAAAGACGCCGTGGGATGTCAGTGCGAAGCGATTGCGCGGCTTCGAGGTGTCCAGCACCAGCACTCGCCGGCGCGCCCGCGCCAGCTGCATGGCAGCCGACAAGCCGGCCCAGCTGCCGCCGACCACGATGACGTCATAGGTGTCGCCTGCCGACTGGCGGCGCGAAGCCATCGTGTCACCCAGCAGGTGGATCGCTCGGTCGGCGCGCTCGTGAGCTCGTCTGGGTGTGTCGCACGACCCACCTCGCGGCAGCACCGGCCCCGCGGCGCTCGAGGATTGCGGTGCCGCGACCGACGTTGTCCAGTGATCGAGCGCCCATCTCGCCCTTGAGATTGTAGCGAAAGATCGCCCAGGCGACGTTCCCGGACACGCGCATCTCGATGTCCGCCGGGCGGTAGTGGAAGTTCTGCATCTCTTTCATCTCCGGCGCGAGATGGTGATCGCGGTAGTCGATCCAGCCGCGATTGATGCCCGCGCCTTCGACGACGGTGAGGCTGTCGCCAGCGTACAGCGTGTCCAATGCTTTCATATCGTTGCGTTCCGCGGCTGCGAAAAGGGCACGCAGTGTCGCAACGGCCGCCGCTTCGTCGCGTCGCGTGCGCGCCGCAGGAGAATCTGCTGGCGGTTGTGCGTTCGTGGCGGATGCGAGTACGGCCGAGAGGAGCAAGACAACGGTTGCAGGTCGCAGCATGGATGATGTCGGGTGAGACGGGGGAATGAACGGTCGCACCACGCACGCGTGCGTGAGCTACCTTCGACAGGCTACGGACGAGGTCGGTCGGCCGCCGACATGCTTATAGATTACTGGGAGCCGACGGGATCACTTTACGGCGGGTAAAGCCTCACGTAGATTGGTCGTGTCACCATTTTTCCGCTAGAGGCTGGACCGTGTCGAAACCGCGTAAGCCATCATCATTGGGAGAGCCGGCACCTTCAAAGCTGCGAGGGCTCGTCGCGGCACGGGCGTCTGAGCCGCGGCTTCAGGACACGGTCCGACTCGCAGCCGACGGCCTTGCCAAGGTATTGGGCGACCTTGAGGCCCGCGTGATGGCCGCTGTGTGGGCGTTGGGGGTTCCGTCGCCAGCGCGCGCCGTGCACGACCGCGTGGCACGTACGCACACCGTCGCGCCGCTTACCGTCATCACGGTCCTGAACAAGCTTGTCGCCAAGCGCCTGCTTCGCCGCAAGACGCGCGATGGGTTGTTGCACTTCGAGGCGGTCATGAGCGAGAGCGAGTTCATGGCGCACGCCTCGCGCCGCGTCGTGGAGGGTATCCTCTCCTTTGGCCCGCAGGCTGTGGCCTCCTCGTTGGTCGACGTGCTGGCGGAGCAGGATCCACAGCAGCTCGAAGACCTTGCGCGTCTCATCCGGCGACGGCTCAAGGGCTGATCCGAGGCGACGTACGGCGCGGCGGCCCCGGTCGCGCCTTCCCTTGCAGCTTGAGCAGAAGGTCACATGCCATTTCGAGACTACCTTGTTCGAGCCACCGGCACCCACGAGGGCCGTCACCGCCGACTCGTGCTGTTCGCGACCGGCGTGCTCATTCTGCTCGCCACCAGTCCGGTCCTCGCGCACCATGTCGGATCACGCCTCGATCAGTTGCTCGCGGGCCGCGATCATGTGTGGGTGATCTGCGTAATCGCGGTGCATCAGATGATGGCGCCGGTACATGAAGTCTTTCACGGACTGCTTGTCGTTGGGCTCAGCTATGCGGTGTGGGATCGCGGCCGAGCATGGCTCGTTGTTCGGCGGTTACTTCGCACCGTCGACGCTGTCCACCCAACGCCGGGAGATGCCTTTTGGGCAGCTGCTGTCGCTGCAGGAGTGCCGCCGCTCTCCCTGCGCGTCGTCGACGGTCTACCGAATCCGGCCTTCACGGCGGGGTGGGTCGGTCCACACATCTATGTGGCATCCGAACTCCCTGCAACGCTTTCCGATGCAGAGCTGAGCGCGGTGCTCGCGCACGAGCATGCGCACGTGCGTCGACGGGATCCCGCGCGCCTGTCGGTCCTGCGGTTTGTCGGGTGCGCATTGTTCTGGTTACCCGCGTTGCGACGCTTGGCTGCGGACGCAGCGGATGCGGCCGAGATCGCCGCAGATGACTCGGCGGCACGCGGACAGCCGTTAGTGCTGGCCGCAGCCATCCTGAAGTTGGCAGCGTGGCACGTCCCGGGTCAGGATCCGGAACTCGGCGGACGGGTGCTGTCGAGCGGTTCCGGAGTCGTAATCGGTTTCCAGCGCAACGCGTTGCTCGACCGGCGCATCCATCGGCTCGTCGGTGATGCGGCACCGGTGGTCTCCCACGTCACTGGTCGTTCGCTTGTGGCGGCGCTCGCCGCGCTTCTGCTGGTGTGGAGTTCGGGGGTCGCCGTGGCCCATCCCATGCCAGCGCGAAGCGACGCCGGGGCCGTACACGGTGGGCACTGCACCCACCATGGCGGCTGGGCACTTGAACATCTCTTCTGCTTCGGGGGCCACTCCCGAACGCCAGGCACGCCGTGCCCTCACGAGGTGCTTCCAGGCCCTGCGCGGTAGCGCCCGATTGAGCGCTACCGCCACCTGTCTGCTGGCGTCTACTTCTTCGCCGCCATGTACATGAAGCTGAACGATCCTGCACCCGCCGCTCCGTCGACGGCGACGGCCTTCCACTGCACCGTGTAGGTGCCATTCTTCAGGGTTCCATTGACCTTTGCCACGGCGACGTGGTCAGAGTCCGGCACGGCTACAAGCGCGGCCATGTTTACGCGAGTGCTGTCGGCCGCGAGGAGTTCGACACGTGCGGTGGAGACAGCAATTTTGCCGCTGAACGTCAAGCGGATCTCGCGCACAGGTGCCATCACATGTGCATCCTTCGCCGGGTTGGAACTGACGAGGCGGATGTGCCGCAGCGCTTTGGCGTTGGTCATGGGCAACGCGATCACTAGGCCGGTGGCGAGACCCGCCAACAGGCGGATCGCGGCGCGAGGACGGTGGGTAGTGCGCAGAACGGGTGTGCCAGCGTTGGGCGCTGAGGCGTTCATGGGTCGTCCGGGTCAGGGAGGGTGAGGCCGTCTTGCGAATGATGTGTCGGACCTCGATATTTTACGGAGAGTAAAACACGGGAACCGTAGCAGTCGCTCGAGGCTTTGTCAAAGCCAGCGCCACAGTGGCGAGGCCACGGTCCATGCACGCATATTTTATGCGTGGTAAAGCGACACCGCAGCGCCCTGCAGACGGGGCACTCGCGCTGAGATTCTCGAACCCGATGCTTGGTATCATGGACGATCTGGAACGCCCCGTGGTGGACGGTCTGCTCACGCAGCCCGTGACGCGCCGCCGCTTCGTGCATTCGGTCGGCGCTGCAGGCGCGCTGGCAGGCCTTCAGCGCCTTGCGCCCGCATACAGCCTTGCGGTCGATGACCGCAGTCTTGAGGCAGTAGCGTTGGAAGGTGTGAAGTCCATCGACAAGCGCGTGGACCTCATCATTGATCGCACGCCTTTTGCGATTGCGACGCGGCGCGGAGTGGCCACCACGATCAATGGCTCCGTACCCGGACCGCTGCTTCGGTTCCGGGAAGGAGAACGCGCCGCGATCCACGTGACCAATCGACTTCGCGAAGACACGTCCATCCATTGGCACGGCCTTCTTGTGCCGAACGCCATGGATGGTGTGCCGGGCGTGAATTTTCCCGGCATTCATCCGGGGCAGACATTCGTCTACGAGTTTCCGCTCAGGCAGTACGGGACCTACTGGTATCACAGCCACTCAGGCTTCCAAGAGCAGCTGGGACACTATGGGCCGCTGATCATCGATCCAATCGAGCCCGAGCCGTTCCAGTATGACCGCGAGTACGTGGTCATGCTCTCCGACTGGTCGTTCGAGGACCCGGGCAAGATCCTCGACAACCTGAAGAAGCAGTCGGCCTACTACAACTTTCAGCGGCGCACAGTCGGCGACTTCTTCAAAGACGTCGACCGCGTGGGACTGCGCGCCACCATCGCGGACCGCTGGGAGTGGGGCAAGATGCGCATGACCCCCACCGACATTTCCGATGTGACCGGCTCGACGTACACGTATCTCCTGAACGGTCTGCCACCCGCCTCCAACTGGACCGGACTGTTCCGACCTGGTGAGCGAGTCCGGCTGCGTTTCATCAATGCAGGTGCAGGCTCGTACTTCGATGTGCGCATCCCCGGACTGGAGATGACACTCGTGCAGGCCAGCGGCCAGCATGTGCAACCCGTCGTATTTGACGAGTTTCGCATCGAGATCGCGCAGACGTTCGACGTGATCGTGCAGCCCACCGAAGATCGCGCATACACGATTTTCGCGGAGTCGATGGATCGCTCGGGATACGCGCGCGGCTCGCTTGCGCCTCGCGCCGGCATGAGCGCCGAGATCCCGCGCCGTCGTCCCCGTCCGACGCTCACCATGATGGACATGGGGATGGCGATGGGAATGGGCGGGCACGAAGGCATGTCGATGCCGGGCATGGACATGTCCGCGTCGGCAACCAAGCCGGCGGCGCCGGTGGCATCAGACCATGCCGGCCATGACATGAGCGGCATGCCGGGCATGGCCTCCTCAGGGGGAGCCGGCGTGTTCGAGGGGACGCTTCGCGACGGCACGATCATCCGCGCCTCGAATCTTCGCGCGCCCGGCACGATCCCGGAGCCCGTCATGCACGGTGGCAACACGCACGGCTCGGCTAGCGCCGCGACGGCCATGGAGACCGGGAGCCGTCTGTCGGAGCCAGGGGCCGGACTCGGTGAAGATGGTTGGCGCGTGCTGCTGTGGAGCGACGTCAAGCGGCTCACGCCAGCGGCCACCTTCGAGCCGCCAGCGCGCGAGATCGAGTTGCATCTGACCGGCAACATGGAGCGCTACATGTGGTCGATCAACGGGATCAAATTCTCTGACGCGCCCGATCCGATCCGGCTCACGCACGGCGAGCGCATTCGGCTGACCATCGTGAACGACACGATGATGGCGCACCCGATGCACCTGCACGGTGTGTTCATGGAACTCGAAAACGGTCACGGGCCAGAGTGCCCGTATGTGCATACGATCAACGTGAAGCCGGCAGAGCGGGTCTCGCTGCTCGCCACGCCGGTGGATCCAGGGCCGTGGGCCTTCCACTGCCACGTGATGTTCCACATGGATATGGGGATGTTCCGGATCTTCCATGTCTCGGAGCCCGATGGATCGATGACGACGAGCGAAGGGGCGGCCGCGTGAGCGCGCATCGAAATCAGCCGCGCAGTGTGGACGCCTGCGCGGTGGCGCTCGCGCTGTTGTGCCTCTTCGGCTGGCGTGCAGATGCGCAGGCTGTCCTGCCGTCGCACGGGATGGACCAAGACCGCGTCATTCGCACGTTCGTCCTCGCAGAGCAGCTCGAGGTGCACGCGAATGCTGCGGAGCGCCCGTTCGATTTTGAGGTCGTGAGCTGGATCGGAGGGGACTACCGTCGTGTCTTCCTTCGGGCGCAGGGCGAGCAGTCCACGCTGAGATTCGGCGGCGGCGAGCTACAGGGCGATGTGCTGTTCGGTCGGCTCCTTAGCCCGTTCTGGTCGGCGGTCGTTGGTGCTCGGGTCGACACGCGCCCGCGGACGGCTGTGGGGAGCGCCTCATTCGATGTGCCCACCGGAGCAGAGCGGTCGGGACGTCGCCTGACACGTGGGTCGCTCGCGGTCGGCGTCATCGGTCTGTCGCCGGGATGGTTCGAGACGGAGCCGACGTTGCTCGTCAGCGACCAAGGTGATGTGTCGTTCGAGTTCGAGTCGTCCATCGACCTCCTGTTCACGCAACGTTTGATCGTGCAGCCGTGGGTAGAGCTCAATGCGGCCGTGCAGGCAGTGCCCGAGATCGGCGTGGGATCGGGGCTCAACGACATCGAGATCGGTGCGCGCATGCGCTACGAGATCCGACGGAAGTTTGCGCCCTACGTGGGCGTGTCGCTGCTCAGGCGGACAGGCGCGACGGCTGCTATGGCTCACAATCTGGGAGAGCCCCGGAGTGTGGGAGCAATTACTGCCGGCCTGCGAATCTGGCGATGAACACCAACAACGCTCTGCAACGTCCTGGGGCCCGAGGCCCTGCGTCACCAACGGAGATTTTTCCGATGCGCTTGTTCTTCCTCACAGCAGTCGTCGCTCTCGGGGTGCCGAATGGCAGCGTGGTGTACGCACAGGCTCCGGGCGGCGTGACGGCGAACCACGCCAGCATGCCAATGCAGCCGCCGTCGGCAGCACGAGCCGCGTTACTCACGGATCCCCTCGGATCACGGGCGGCGTCGGGGACTTCCACCGTGACCGGCACGATGGTGCGAATGGTCTGGTACGGTGATCAACCTGGTGCGGTGCGCAGTTGGTCCGTGCGGCGCGGCTCCTGTACGCGTGACGAAGGCCTCGTCGGAGAAGCAAGTGCCTACGCGCCGATCACTGTCGACGCGTCCGGCAGCGCCAGCGGCAGCGCGAACATCGGCGCGCCGCTGGCCGCTGATAGCCAGTTCCATCTGCGTGTGCAGTCGTCGGCAGACTCACCCGCGACCGGTGCAGTTGCGACGACACTCGCCTGTGGCACCCTGCGCAATGCAGCGGCGCCTGTACGTGCGGCTGCCAAGGAGCTTACAACATCGCCGAACGGCAGCAAGCCAGCGGCGGCGGATCACTCGGCTATGGACCATTCGATGATGGATCACTCCGGCATGAACATGTCGGGCACCGGGGCGTCCGGTGGCGCGGCCGGCGCGTCGAGCTCCAGCACGAATGTGTCGCGGATGGACGACTCGACGATGATGGCCATCCACATGCGCATGATGGCCGATCCGGTGATTCGTGAGCGAGTGATGACGGATCCGGTGCTGAAGCGCATGATGGCGCAGATGCCGGGGATGTCCTCGATGAACACGGACATGCCTCGGATGACGAGTGAGCCGGCGGCAGGCGCCGGGGCAACTGGAAGCACCACGGCAGCGAGCGCCGCCGCCAAGCCAGCAACGAGAGCGACGAGGATGCCCGCGACGAAACCCGCTGCGAAACCGGCAGCCAAACCGGCAACGAAGCCGGCGCCGGCGGCGATGCCAGGCATGGACCATAGCAAGATGCCAGGAATGGACCACAGCACGATGCCGGTCGCGCCCAAACCTCCGGTCACGCGAAAGCCGCCCGCATGACGCGCGTCGCGATGACAACGTGGAGCCGAGGCGACAACCGAATGTCCGCGCGACGTCGCTCGTCGTTGTGCGCTCTGCTGGCACTGTTTCTCCTCTCTGTCCTGTCGTCGAGCGCGCGCGCGCACGGGTCCCTCAAGACGTCATCGCCTGCGGCCGACTCGACGCTAGCGGTCGCGCCACGCGAACTGCGGTTGCAGTTCACCGAGGCACCGGCGCTTGCCTTCAGTCGTCTCGAGTTGCTCAGCGCTTCCGGGACGGCGGTCGCGCTCTCTCCAGTGCGGATCGCGGCGGACTCCCGGCGAGCACTAGTGGCCGACATTCGTGGGACCTTGCCCCCGGGCACCTACACGGTCGTGTGGCAGATCGCCGGCGATGACGGGCATCCGGTGCGTGGCCGATTCACCTTTACCGTCGCTGCCGGCGCGAAGCCGGCCGCGCAGATGTCGCTCGACACGGCCGCGCCAGCTCCGGCTCCGACCGCGCAACCTGAAGTGCGGCCGGAAACGCATCACGACCCGGAATCGATGCCGCAAGGGGCGACCTTTGGCGTGGAGTCGCCGGCGTACGTCGCCATTCGCGCTCTGCTGTACCTTGGCCTGCTCATGGCCATCGGCGCCATCGCGTTCCACGGGGCGGTGCTGCGCCTGCTGCAGCGGCGGCGCGGCGCAGATAATCCAGTCGTTGCGAGTGCACGACACGGCGCTGCCCGCATCGGCATGTTCGGCACGGTGCTCGTCGGCGTGGCGGCGGTGCTACGCCTGGGCGCGCAGTCGTACGCGATGCATCCACCCGGTGAGGCGTTCGATCCGCAGCTTGTCCGCGCCATGATGACCGAAACGGTCTGGGGACGCGGTTGGCTGCTTCAGGTTGTCGGGGCATTGTTCGCGGCAACAGGCTTCCGTGCGGCGATACGCGGTACTGGCGGCTGGGGGCTGGCCGGTCTCGGGGTTCTCGCGCTTGCTCTCACGCCAGCGCTATCTGGGCATGCAGCGGCAGTCCCGGAACGCGCGGGGCTCGCGATCATTGCGGACACGCTGCACGTGATCGGCGCTGGCGGATGGCTCGGTAGCCTTCTTGTCGTGTTGGTCGCGGGGCTACCAGTTGCGATGCGGCTGCCGGACGAGGAGCGTGGCGCCGCCGTCGCCGACCTATTCAACGCCTTCTCGCCGACAGCACTGGCGTTTGCGGGCATCGTCGCATCGACGGGCGTATTCGCCGCGTCGCTGCACATGAGCGAGATCTCGGCGCTTTGGCAGTCCGAATACGGACGGACGCTGCTGCTCAAACTTGCCTTCTTGTCTGTCGTGGCCGGCACTGGCGCCTACAATTGGCGCCGCGTGAAGCCCACGCTCGGTACTGCTGCCGCGACGACAGCGGTGCAACGCTCCGCCCGCATCGAGCTGCTGGCTGGCGTCTTGGTGATTGCTGTTACCGCGGTGCTCGTCGCAACACCGACGCCGATGGACCTCCATCGAATGTAAGGCGGCTGACGGTCGAGATCACCGCGATATTAAGGCGTGAGCGCGTGGTCGTATCGTGAGCAGATACGCCCTGTAGCGCGGGAGTCCGCGATACGGGGCGATTGCATTCTGTTTCAGTTGGGCGCGATGTGGGAGCGACTACTTCGCGGCGGCCTTGCGTTGGAACTCCTCGATCTCGCGGGTCTGGTCGCGCTTCATGCGCTCTGCCATGGCCTTGATCTTGGGATCTTTAAGCATCGCAACCTGCTGGTCAATCATTTGGGTTGCTTGCTGGTGATGATGCACGACGTGCTGATAGAACAACCGGTCGTATGCAGCACCTGACAGCGCCTTGAGCTCATCAACCATCTTTTGGTTTTCCGGCATGATCTTTGGATCATAGGCATCCTTGAACTGCTGCTCCAGCGTTGTCACCATTGAATCGAGCTCGGCGTCCTGCTTTGTGTCGAGCATCTCTGCATCGGCCTGTGTTGCTGCCGATCCCTTCTTTTGCTCAATGGTCAGATGAGCCATAGCGATCATGCCTCTGTGGTGCTCGCTCATCACGCGGAGGAAGTCGCGGTCAGGGTCACCCGTGGCGCCACCCATTGGCGTCATGCTGCCCATGTTGCTCATTGTGCTGTGATCCATACCCGCCATGCCATCCGCACCACCTGCGGCGGCGGGCATCGGCGCACTAGCGGCCTGCGCGGCGGAAGTCTCGCCGCTTGACGCCTGGTCGGATTTTCCGGAGCACGCCGTGCTCACCGCCAGCGCTCCCGAAGCGACCAATAAAGCAGCGGCTCTGGCGCCGCTGAGCCTGGCGATCTGGGCAACACTGGCACGGATACGACTACGCATTGACGCCTCGTAGGTGATGAGTGGATGAACAATGTGCGTGGTGAGCCTTTACGTAGCATAAAAGATGCCGACGGAAGGGCGAAGACGCGAGATCCATTCGTCGCCGGCACACGTGAGCAGACTGAGGGAGGCCGAGTGGAGCGGCGAACGCGGCTTTATGCGGGTTAAAGCGAAGCTATACTCAACTTATTCCATTGTGGAACGACTTCTATTCCATCCGCCCACTCATCATGACAGATCCCCACGCAGGCCATCAGGCACACCGTCAGGCGCACTCGACGGATAGTGCGCCTCGCAATGCGGAGAAGCTGGCACAGGGCGCGCCTCCGAGAATCGATGTGTCGGACTCCATCCATGCCGGACATGACAAGCACGCAGGTCATTCTGTCGAAATGTTCAAGAGTAAGTTTTGGCTGTCGCTACTCCTCACGCTCCCCACGTTGGTGTGGGGGCACATGCTTCAGCGTGCGTTGGACTACACCGCGCCGAGCTTCCCTGGTACTCACTGGATCCCCGCGCTGTTCGGCACGGCGGTCTTTGCGTACGGAGGCTTACCATTTCTTCAGGGAGCCCGACGAGAAATCGTGGGTCGATTGCCTGGAATGATGACGCTGATCGCGCTGGCGATCACGGTGGCCTTCGTCTTCAGTGCGGCGGTCGCTCTCGGCTTTCCGGGAATGCCGCTCTGGGAGGAGCTTGCAACCCTCGTCACGATCATGCTGCTCGGACACTGGCTCGAAATGCGCTCGATTTCGCAAGCGCAGGGAGCGCTAGGCGAACTCGCGAAGCTGCTGCCGTCGACTGCGGTACGTGTGCTCGGAGTTGGGGCCGATGAACGCCTTGAGGACGTGCCGGTGAACGTGTTGGGCAACGGCGATATCGTCTTGGTGCGCCCGGGTTCCAATGTGCCCGCGGACGGCGTTGTGCGAGTTGGCCGCAGCACCGTCAACGAGGCACTGTTGACGGGCGAGTCGGCGCCGGTGGAGAAAGCCGAAGGTGCGAGGGTCATTGCGGGCGCCATCAATGGAGCCGGATCTCTTCGCGTGGAAGTGACTGGTACCGGCGAGCGTACGGCGCTTGCGGGGATTATACGGCTCGTCGCGCAGGCGCAGTCATCCCGCTCGCGCGCGCAGGCGCTCGCGGATCGCGCGGCGTTCTGGCTGACCTGGGTCGCTTTGGGATCGGGCGCGATCACCTTCGCTGCGTGGCTCATCGCCGGCGCGAGCGCGGCCACCGCGGTCGAGCGACTGGTGACGGTGCTCGTTATCGCCTGTCCGCACGCATTGGGTCTCGCTGTCCCGCTCGTGCTCGCGATCTCCACGACGCTCGGTGCCCAGAACGGTTTGCTGGTGCGCGACCGGCGCGGACTTGAGGAAGCGCGCAACCTCACCACGGTGGTCTTCGACAAGACGGGCACGCTGACGCTGGGTGAGCATCGCGTAGTGTCGATGCAAACGGAGGAAGGCATGGCCGAGAATGAGGCATTGCGACTTGCGGCGGCCGTCGAGCGTGATGCCGAGCATCCCGTTGCGCGCGCTATCGTCAAAAGTGCGGAGGAGCGCGCGCTCGTGGTCCCCGCAGCAACGTCGTTCGAGTCAATGCCCGGGCGGGGTGTACGGGCAACCGTCGAAGGACGGCAGCTGGCAGAGGGTGGTCCGAATCTGCTGCTGAGTTTGGGTGCTACGCCAAGTGTCCGAATCCAGGCGTTTGCCAGCAAGGCCGCTGCTGCTGGGCAGGGGGTGATCTATTTGATCGAAGGCGTGCACACCCTTGCCGCGTTCGCGGTGGCTGATGCTGTGCGCCCCGAGTCGGCGGAAGCGGTGCAAAAGCTGCACGCGGCCGGCATCGAGGTGGTGATGATGACCGGAGATTCCCAATCCGTTGCCGACGCCGTCGCGCATGAGCTGCACATCGACACGGTGCTCGCGCAGGTGCTCCCCGAACAAAAGTCCTCGCACATCGAACGCCTGCAACGCGAGGGCAAGCGGGTGGCCATGGTCGGAGATGGGGTGAACGACGCGCCAGCATTGGTCACGGCCGACGTCGGCATCGCCATTGGCGCGGGGACGGACGTGGCAGTCGAGGCCGGCGACGTGGTGCTCGTGCGGAGCGATCCGCGCGATGTCTCACGCATCGTCAACCTCTCGCGGGCGAGTTACCGCAAGATGGTGCAGAACCTCTGGTGGGCGGCCGGCTACAACATCGTCGCCATCCCGCTGGCAGCGGGGGTGCTTGCTCCCTGGGGAATCATCCTCACGCCAGCCATCGGTGCCGTGCTCATGTCCTTCAGCACGATCATCGTGGCGCTCAACGCGCAGTTGCTGCGGCGGGTGCGACTCTAGCTGAGCGCGACGGCGAGCCGTGCGCACCGCGATCACCGCCGCGAGCACACCGTCGGACTGCGGTGCTGCTGGGTTGCGGTGTTCTGCGCGCTCCCGCCGTCAGGGCTGTGCTCATGCCCTCGTCGGTAGCGGGATCCAAATGTGGCTGCGGCGAAACGCCGAGCTCTCTTGCGGCCCACTGAATGAACCGGAGAAGCTCCACCGTGCTGGGTGTATACGGGCCGTAGCCCGCCGGCGTCTGCGGGGACATAGGCAGCAACATCTCCCGCTTGCTACAGCCAGCAGTACGGTACGTAATCAAGCGCTGTCAGGTAAACCCCGACTCGCCATCATCGTATTGCTGACTGGATATAATTACCTGGGCCCGTACCTTTTATGCAGCATAAACTATACTCTCCGCCGGTTCCTCTTGATCGCTCCGCTGCGCCGCCTCCTCGCGATAGTCGTGTCCCTTAGCGTGCAGTGGGCTGCGCTCGGTGGAACCTGTGTCGCGTGCACGGATAAGGATATGGCCGCAGCTGCGGTGGGCGAAGCGGTAGGCACCGGCTTGCAGCGTGTGGTTGCGACGCAAGCACCTGCGCCGGAGCCGGCAGCGGCCTTGGTTGACATGCCTGAAGCGCGCGGCATCGCGGGCGAGCGCAGCGAGAATCGACACGAGGTTTCTACCGAAGATCGGCACGAGGGCAGCACATCTCCGTGCTGCGCGTCAGAAGTGCCGCGAACGAGTGACGGTCGTGATGCGCCGTGCGGGATGTTGGCAGTTTGCGTGATGCTGATGATGCCGGTGCACGCCGGAGCACTCAGCGTGGCGCGCGGCGTGATGGCGCCGCTGCTGTCGAACGATGACTTGGCGCCGCCGGCGCCTACCACTGCTCCTGACGCGCCTCCCCCTCGAGCCTGACGTCGACACGCGCCCATTTCGAGGCGCCGCGTAGCGACATGCTGCGCCCTCGCGGACCCACTCGGCGTCTCGCGCGCTTTCATCGAGGTCATCATGCGCTTGTCCTTCGCGGTCCATTCGGCCGGGATCGTGTTCCGTTCCGTCGGGACGGCCCTTCTCTGCACAACCCTGCTTACTGTCGCCGCGGAGGCCCAAGTTGCGCCGCCGCGCGCGCCCGTCACCCTTCCACGACCCGGAGCGGCGACTGTCGAAGCCCGTGCCGACTCGATGCTCTTCCTGCACGCACTCTACGATCTCGTCGACCGCGCGAATCCGCGCGTTCGCGCTGCGTCGGAGCTGGCGCGGGCTGCCGCCGCTCGCGTGTCCGGTGTCACCAAGCCACCCGATCCCGAGCTACAGCTGGGCTTCATGAACTACAGTCTGCCGCGCCTCGCGCCCGACGCGACGCTCGGCATGCGACAGCTGCAGCTCATGCAGATGGTACCCATCCCGGGAAAGCTCGCTGCCGCCGGCGACGCCGCACGCGCGAGGGCGCAGGCTGCAGGCGCCCGAGCTACCGACATCCGCTGGGACGCTCGTGCTACAACGGCGATGGCGTTTTACGAGCGATGGTCTGCGAGCGAGCGCATCGAGATCGCACGCGCTACGCGTCGTCTGTTGGAGGACGCCGCTGCGGTGGCGACCGCCATGTACCGGGTGGGTGATGGGCGACAGTCGGATGTGCTTCGCGCGCGCGTCGAGATCGCGCGCATGGACGAGGAAATCATTCGTATGCAGGTGATGAACGAGTCGGCGCGAGCGAGGCTCGCGGCCGCAGTGGATTTGCCGGAATCCGCCGTTGACGGCACTCCCGTCCTCCCAGTATTCCCGGACACGATCCCTCAGCGCTCCGATCTTCAACTCCTCGCGCTGCGAAACCGGTCCATGCTTGCGGCAGGAGCAGCAGATGTGCGTGCGGCTGTAGCCGATGAGCGTCTTGCGCGCCGCGAGCGCTGGCCAGACATGCTGGTGGGCGTGCAGTACGGCGAGCGCGGGATGGAGATGGGCACGGATCGGATGGGCAGCCTCATGGTGGGCGCGTCGCTTCCGATCTTTGCGCGGTCGCGGCAGCTGCCCATGCGCGTTGAAGCAGCTGCGATGCGAGCAATGTCCGAGGCAGAATTGCGGTCCATGCAGGCGGACACGCGCGCCCGCGTCGCTGAAGTCCACGCGGAGTTGACGCGTGCCCGGCGTCTTACCGCCCTCTATCTCACTACGGTGCTGCCACAGGCCGAAGCGGCGGCCGCCTCATCCCTGGCGTCGTACCGCTCCGGATCTGTGGACTTCATGACCGTCATCGAAAATCGCATGGTCGTCAACCGATATCGCGAGGAAGTCGTGACGCTTACGGCGGCCGAGGGGCGCGCTTGGGCTGACCTCGAGATGCTGATCAGTCAATCTTTGCTCGCGCCAGCGGGGACTAGATAATGGCGAACAATTTAGGGCGTTTAGGGCGAGCGTTGGGTTTGGTGCTCATTCCTGTATTCGCGGTAGTCGCCGCGTGGTGGTTTACGCGGCCCGCTGCCGCGCCACCGACTGCCGGTGGAGCAGTCGATCATGCGGCAATGGAGATGCCGACCAGCGATAGCGCCACTCCAGTCATGATGGACTCGGCGAGCGCGCGGCGTATCGGCGTGACTTTCGCGCCCGTCACTCAGGAGCCCTTGGGACGTGAGGTCCGCACCGTCGGGCAGGTGGTCGTTGACGAGACCCGCATGCGCACCGTCACCCTCAAGGTCGACGGATTCGTGGAGCGACTGTACGTGGACTACACCGGACAGCGCATGACACGCGGTGCGCCACTGCTGACGATCTACTCGCCGATGCTGGTCACCGCGCAGGAAGAACTGCTGCTGGCCCGGCAACTCACGCAGGACGTCACCGGGAGTAGCGCCGACACGCGCACGGGCGCCGAGGATCTGGTGCAGGCGGCGCGTCGGCGGCTGCGCTGGTGGGATATCAGTGACGAGCAGATCGCGCGAGTCGAGCAGGCGGGCACGGCACAGCGCGCGCTCACGATATACGCCCCCGTGGGCGGCACGGTTCTCGAAAAGAATGTGACTGTTGGGCAGCGAATCATGGCGGGTGAGCCGCTGTATCGCGTTGCTGACCTGTCGAGCGTGTGGGTGGACGGTGAGGTCTATGAACGCGATCTCGGCGCGATGCGCGTCGGACACCTCGTGACGGCGACATTCGACGCGCTCCCGGGCGTGTCAATGACGGGCAGGATCGCCTATGTGTATCCCACGCTGTCGGCTGACACGCGCACCGCACGGGTTCGCGTATCCTTCGCAAACCCCGCGTCACGACTGCTGCCAGGGATGTACGCGACGCTCAGAATGGAGAGCGATGCGCGCGGCGTTGTGCTGTCCGTGCCCCGTGGCGCCGTACTCGCGACCGGCAACCGACAACTGGTGTTTCTGCGGCTGGCCAACGGACAGTTGCAGCCGCGCACCGTGAGCATCGGCGCATCGTCCGACGAGCGCGTGGAAATCCTACGCGGTGTCGCGCTTGGAGACACGGTCGTCGCCTCTGCCACCTTTCTCGTCGATGCCGAATCCAATCTCGGATCAGCATTGGGGGGCATGGGCAACATGCCGGGGATGGACATCGCATCGCCAGTTCCACCGCCATCCAAGAAGGGTGGAGGAGCCCGACCATGATAGCCAGCGTCATCGCGTGGTCGGTTCGGAACAGATTCATCGTCTTGCTCGTCTGTGCGGCGCTCGCCGTTGGCGGCTTCTGGGCGCTCCGCACGGTGCCATTGGAGGCGCTACCCGATCTGTCCGACGTGCAGGTGATCGTGCAGGCCGACTTCAACGAGCAGGCGCCGCGCATCGTCGAGGATCAGGTGACGTATCCGATTGCGGCCGAGATGCTCAAGGTGCCGGGCGCACGAACAGTCCGCGGCTACTCGTTCTTCGGCGTCTCCTTCGTGTACGTGATCTTCGAGGACGGGACGGATCTCTACTGGGCGCGCACGCGGGTGCTCGAATATCTGAGCGGATTGCGTAGCCGCCTACCCAGCAATGTCTCACCTACGTTGGGGCCCGACGCCACAGGGCTCGGTTGGGTGTACCAGTATGCGCTTGAAGACACGACGGGTCAGCTCGACTTGGCCGCACTGCGCGGCATACAGGACTGGTATCTTCGCTACGTGCTCACCGCAGTGCCCGGCGTCGCCGAGGTGGCGAGTGTCGGCGGTTTCGAGAAACAGTATCAGGTCGATCTCGACCCGGCGAAGCTGCTCGCGTATGGCGTACCGATCACCCGCGTGATGGCGGCAATCCAGAGTGCGAACCGCGACGTGGGCGCCATGGTGATGGAGCTGTCCGAACGCGAGTACATGGTGCGCGGGCTGGGCTACCTCTCCGGGATCAGCGACATCGAGAACGTGGTCGTGAGCGTCAGCGCCACGGGGACACCGGTGCGTGTCGCCGAGCTCGGACGCGTGACGATTGGTCCAGCAGTGCGCCGCGGCATCACGGATCTCGATGGGCGTGGTGACGCCGTTGGCGCCATCGTCGTGATGCGCTTTGGCGAGAATGCGCTTGCAACGATCCAGCGTGTGAAGATCGCGCTAGCCGAAGCGCAGGCTGGCTTGCCATCAGGCGTCGTTGTGCGACCGGTCTACGACCGCAGCACGCTGATCGAGCAGGCGGTCGACACGGTGCGAGAGACACTTGTGGAGGAAGCGATCATCGTCGCGCTCATCTGCGTCGTGTTTTTGCTGCATGCGCGCTCGGCACTGGTGGCGGTCGTAACGTTGCCGATCAGCGTGCTGATCGCCTTTCTCGGGCTCCGCGCGTTCGGGATTGGCGCCGACATCATGTCGCTTGGCGGTATTGCCATCGCGATTGGCGAGATGATCGACGCGGCCATCGTGATGGTGGAGAACCTGCACAAGCACTTCGAGCGCCGCGCGCCGCCGGGTGATGCGATGATCGACACATCGGCGCTGAGCACGCAGGAGCGATGGGACATCGTCTTGGCATCGGCGACCGAGGTCGGGCCTTCGCTCTTCTACTCGCTGCTCATCATCACAGTATCCTTCATCCCGGTCTTCACGCTCGAGGGCCAAGAAGGCCGTCTCTTCACACCACTCGCGCTCACCAAGACGTTTGCGATGGCAGCATCGAGCCTTTTGAGCATCACGCTAGTGCCGGTGTTGATGGGCCTCTTCATCCGCGGACGCATCCGCCGTGAGCAGCGGAATCCGTTGAGCCGCGGGATGATTCACGTCTACCGACCGGCGCTCGCTTGGGTCATGGATCGCCGGTGGCCAGTGATCAGTGGTGCGGCCGCGCTCCTGATCGTCACCTGGATTCCGTTCCAGCACATCGGCAGCGAGTTCATGCCGCCGATGGAGGAGGGTACGATCCTCTTTATGCCGACCACGCTGCCAGGCATCAGCGTCGCCCGCGCCCGCGAGTTGCTGCGCCAGCAGGACGCGATTCTGCGGTCGTTCCCGGAGGTGGCGAGCGTGTGGGGAAAGGCGGGACGCGCAAACACCGCGACGGATCCAGCGGGACTCGACATGGCGGAGACGACCATCGCCCTCAAACCGGCGTCGGAGTGGCGCGCAGGCATGACCTATGATCGCTTGATCGCCGCGATGGATTCGGCGGTGCGCATGCCTGGTGTGACCAATGCGTGGACGATGCCCATCAAGGGGCGCATCGACATGCTTGCCACCGGCATTCGCACGCCAGTGGGCGTGAAGCTTTATGGCCCCGATCTCGGAGAGCTCGAGCGGCTCGGCAAGGAGCTTGAGGGGCACCTCAAGATGGTGCCCGGTACGCGGAGCGCATTCGCGGAGCGGGCGGTAAGTGGCTACTACCTGGACATCGACATTGATCGGGTGGCGGCAGCGCGCCACGGCCTCAACATTGACGACATTCAGGCGGTGATCGCGACGGCTATCGGCGGCATGACGATCACGCAGACGGTCGAGGGGCGCGAGCGCTACGGCGTGCGCGTGCGCTACCCGCAGGAACTGCGCAACACTCCGGAGCGACTCGCGGACGTGCTGGTACCCGTAATGCACGCGACCCGCGGGAACATGGAGGGTACCCCGGCAACGGGCATGTCGCCGAGCGGTGCGCAGCCGGGCGGCGCCATGACGAGCGCGCCGGCGCTCGCCACGGGGCGCGCGGCGCAGGTGCCGCTCGGGCAAGTGGCAACGATTCGGCAGACCGTCGGACCGATGGTCGTGCGCACGGAGGATGCGCAGCCCACCGCGTGGGTCTACGTGGACGTCGGTGAGCGTGATGTCGGCGGGTATGTCGCCGAAGCGAAACGCATGGTAGCGCAGGTGATGACGCTGCCGCCGGGCTACACGCTCGCGTGGAGCGGACAGTTCGAGTACATGGAGCGAGCCAAGGCGAAGATGCAGCTCGTCGTACCGGCGACGTTGGCGCTCGTGTTCCTGCTGCTTTATCTCAACTTTAGCAACGTGAGCGAGGCACTGATCGTGATGCTGTCGATCCCGTTCACGCTGGTGGGCGGCGTGTGGTTCCTGTGGGCGCTCGACTACAACTGGTCGGTCGCGGTAACCATCGGGTTCCTCGCGCTCGCCGGTGTTGCGGCCGAGACGGCAGTGATCATGCTGGTGTACCTCGATCATGCATGGGAAGCGCGGAAGGCGGCTGCGCCGTCGCTCGATGTGCGCGATGTCTACGCGGCGGTGATGGAGGGCGCGGTGGAGCGGGTGCGGCCCAAGATGATGACCGTGGCGTCCACAATGATCGGCCTGCTACCCATCCTCTGGGGAACGGGCGCGGGTGCCAGCGTGATGAAGCGCATTGCGGCGCCGATGGTGGGCGGAATGGTGTCGAGCACCGTGCTCACTTTGCTGGTGGTGCCAGCGATCTGGTCGCTGCTCAAGCAGCGTGAGATCACGCGTGCGGCCCGCGCGTCGTCGAAAGGGTCGCAACGGGCTGCTGCAGCGGTGGGCCTCGGGAGCTATCATGTATAGGTATAGGCGAAGCACGGATTCTCGGATGGTGTGAGCGAATCCTGCGTGCGGATTTACCACGCATGGTGCCGGGCTGCAGGTCCTGCCGATGAAGTCCTGTCGCGGGTTGGCCAACGGCAGGATGAATAACGCTTCGGCCTCAACCATGGTCGCGAAGTCTGTGCCTTGACGGCGCCGTTGCCCGACGGTTTGGTTTAGGGATGCGTGATCGGCAGGGGCCCAAGTGGCTATCATGGTGGGTCCTCTTGCTTGGCGTCCTGTGGGCGCCTGGCAGCGCCGTTGCACACGGCGTCGCCCATCAGCGCCAGGCCGAGCAGCGCACGCACCATGAGCGCCTCGAGGCCGCGTCCCGAACGGCCCATGGTTGGTCACACGCCGTCGGGATCGAAGACGCGGATCACCATGGCGATCATGACGACATCCGCTCAGACGACGGGGTGCCGTCTCGGGCTGGGATCGACATGCTGCCTCTGCCGAATCTGGCGGAGTGCCCCGCCGTTCGCTTCGAGACTGCGCCCAGCGAGGCCGCGTGCGTGTACGCCGCGCGTCCCCGGGCCGACCCCAGCACCGGTCCGCCGCCACAGCTGCGGGCACCACCGACGGTCTGACCGAACCGACGCGCGTCTCGCGCGGCGGTTTGTGGCGTTCGCATTCGTGAAACGCGTCGGCTGTTGATCGGCCTCCTCTGAGCGCCCGTCCGCCCGACCTCACCGTTGGCACATCCGTGACATTGCCCAAGGTCCACATGCGGCCCCGACTCTACGGTCGCGGCGCGGCGCTGCGCGCGCAGGCGTCATGCTAGACGCCGTCATTCATTTTTCCATCCGCCGCAAGCTGATCGTCGGCCTGATGACGCTCGCGCTGATCGCGTGGGGATCGTACTCGCTGACCCGCCTGCCGATCGATGCGGTGCCCGATATCACCGACAATCAGGTCATGGTGATCACGCAGGCCCCGCGGCTGGCGGCACAGGAGGTGGAGCAGCTCGTCACGTTTCCGGTCGAGCAGGGGATGGTCAGCATTCCCGGCATTCAGGACATGCGCTCCTTCTCGCGCTTCGGCCTGTCGATCGTCACGATCGTCTTCGGCGAGCAGGTAGACCTCTATTGGGCCCGGCAGCAGGTGGCCGAGCGTCTCGCCGTCGCGTCCAAAGACATTCCCGAGTCGATCGGCACGCCGGAAATGGCCCCGGTAACGACGGGACTCGGCGAGATCTACCAGTACGAGATACACGCCGCGAAGGGCTACGAAGCCAAATACTCGCCCACCGACCTGCGCACGATTCAGGATTGGATCATCAAGCGGCAGCTGCTCGGTACGCCTGGCGTGGCCGAGGTGAGCGGATTCGGCGGCGTCGTCAAGCAGTACGAGATCGCGGTCGACCCCGACAAGATGCGCAGTCTCGGCGTCACGATCGCCGATATCTTCGCCGCGCTGCAGGACAACAACCAGAACACCGGCGGCGCCTACATCGACCGGAATGCGAGCGCGTACTTCATCCGCAGTGAGGGCTTCGTCAAGACGATCGACGACATCGCCCGCATTGTCGTCAAGTCGCCGACGAACGGGACGCCGCTGCTCATTCGCGATGTCGCGACCGTACAACTTGGCCACGGCGTGCGCTACGGCGCCGCGACCCGGAACGGCGAGGGTGAGGTCGTGACCGGCATCGTCATGATGCTGAAGGGCGCCAACTCCTCGCAGGTCATCACGACGGTGAAAGACCGGATCGAGCAGATCAAGACGACGCTGCCGGAAGGGGTCGTGATCGGTGCCTTCCTCGATCGGAAGAAGCTCGTCGACAACGCCATCGGCACGGTGACCACGAACCTCGCCGAGGGGGCGCTGATCGTGGTGTTCGTCCTCGTGCTGTTCCTCGGCAATTGGCGGGGTGGACTGGTCGTGGCCTCGGTGATTCCGCTCTCGATGCTGTTCGCCGTGTCGCTGATGAACCTGTTCGGCGTCTCCGGCAATCTGATGAGTCTCGGTGCGATCGACTTCGGACTGATCGTGGATGGCGCCGTCATCATCGTCGAGGCGATACTCCATCGCATGTCTCACCTGGGGGATGGCGAGACACGATCGCAGCTGACGGCCGGACAGATGGATGACGAAGTGTACGAGTCCACCCGGCGCATCCGCACGTCAGCGGCATTCGGCGAGATGATCATCCTGATCGTGTACCTCCCGTTGCTGGCGCTCATCGGCGTCGAAGGCAAGATGTTCCGGCCCATGGCGCAGACGGTGTCGTTCGCGATCCTGGGGGCATTCCTGCTGTCGCTGACGTACGTGCCGATGATGTCGGCGTTGGTGCTCAGCAAGAAGACGTCCCACGTCCCGAACTTTTCCGATCGCATGATGGGCGTATTTCAGCGGCTCTATCGCCCGTCGATCGAAGCCGCGCTTCGGCATCGCCTACCCGTGGTGGGCGGTGCGGTCGCGCTGTTCGTCGTGGCGCTCGTGCTGTTTACGCGCATGGGCAGCGAGTTCATTCCGCAGCTCGATGAAGGCGACTTTGCGGTCGAGACACGCGTACCGGTGGGGAGCTCCATTCAGCAGATGATCGACGTGTCGCAGAAGGCGCAGACGATCATTCGGAGCAACTTCCCCGAGGTCACGCAGGTCGTCAACAAGATCGGCTCGGGCGAAATCCCGACCGATCCGATGCCGATCGAGGCGGGTGACATGATGGTCATCCTCAAACCGCGCAAGGAATGGACGAGCGGCGAGACCCGAGAAGAACTGGTGGAGCGTATGCAGAGTGCGCTCTCCGTCATTCCGAATGCGACGTTCAGCTTCCAGCAGCCGATTCAGATGCGTTTCAACGAGCTGCTGACGGGCGCCAAGCAGGATGTCGTCATCAAGCTCTACGGCGAGGATCTCAACGTGCTCTCGGATCTGGCGCGCGAAGTGGGCAGGAAGATTGGCGGCATCGACGGGGTCGAAGACCTGTACGTCGAGCAGATTACCGGGCTGCCGCAGATCAAGATTGCGCTCGATCGCGACAAGATTGCCCGATACGGAGTGAGCGTGGCTGCCGTCAATCGGGCGATCGAGACCGGGTTCGCCGGGGTGTCGGCGGGGAAGGTCTACGAGAACGAGCGCCGCTTCGATCTAGTCGTTCGCCTGGATAGTGCACGACGCGCCGATATCACCGACGTGGAGCAGCTCAATATCGGCACCCCGTCTGGGCAGCAGCTGCCCCTCCGAGAACTGGCAACGATCTCGTACGAGCCCGGACCCGTACAGATCCAACGCGACAATGCCAAACGGCGGATCACCGTCGGGTTCAACGTGCGCAGTCGCGACGTGAAGAGCATCGTGGGCGACATCCAGCGCACGATCCGCGAGCAGATCACGTTCCCCGCCGGGTACTACGAGAGCTACGGAGGGCAATTCAAGAACCTCGAGGAGGCCAACGCGCGATTGTCGATTGCGGTGCCGGTCGCACTCTTTCTCATCTTGGTGCTGCTCTTCTTCACGTTCGGTTCCATAGGGCAGAGCCTCCTCATCTTCACCGCGATCCCGCTATCAGCCATCGGCGGCGTGCTCGCGTTGCTCGTGCGTGGCATGCCCTTCAGTATCTCTGCGGGCGTCGGGTTCGTCGCCCTCTTCGGCGTCGCGGTACTCAACGGCATCGTGCTCATCGCGGAGTTCAATCGGCTGCGCCGCGAAGGGGTCGCCGACATCCACGAGCGCATTGTGCGGGGCACCGAAGTACGCTTGCGACCGGTGCTGATGACCGCGCTCGTCGCCTCACTGGGCTTTCTGCCAATGGCGCTCTCGAATTCGTCGGGGGCGGAGGTCCAGCGACCACTCGCCACGGTGGTCATCGGCGGACTGATCTCCGCCACGGCCCTGACACTGATCGTGCTGCCCGTGCTCTACTCCTTCTTCAGCGGCGATCGACCGCCACGTGGTCCGCGCACGCCGGTCGTGGCGGGCGGCGGGGTAATCGCCGCCGTGCTCGCCCTGCTCGTGGTACCAACATGGGCACTGCGCGCGCAGAGCGCTCCGGTGCGCACACTCACGCTGCAGCAGGCGATCGACGAGGCACTCACACGCAACGGTGACGTGCGCGTCGCGCAGTCTGGCGTCAACGTGCAGCGCGCGCTGGCGAAGGGCGCCGTCTCGCTCCCACGAACGGAGCTGAACTACACGCACGGACAGTTCAATACGCCCGGCGTCAACGATGCGCTGTTCGGGGTCTCGCAGCGCGTCGATTTCCCCACCCTGTACGGTGCGCAGGCGAGGCTGGCGCGTGAGCAGGTGCGGAGCAGCGAGTCCGCCGTGGTCATCGCGCGCAATACCGTCACGACGCAGGTGCGTCGGGCGTATCTGCAACTGCAGTACATCGAGGCCCGGCAGCTCGTGCTCACCAGTCAGGACAGCGTCTTCCGCGAAGTCGACCGTGCGAGCCGCGCGCGCCTCGAAGCGGGCGAGGGCACCCGGCTCGAGAGTGTCGCCTCCGCCACGCGGGCGCTACGCGTGCGGAATACCCTGGAGCAGAATCGAGCGGATGGCGCGATCGCGCTCTCGCAACTGCAGCAACTGCTGCGGACGACCGACTCGATCCGCCTCGCCGATCTCAGGCTCGTACCGGCCGCGCTGCCGGCCACGATCGACACCGCTCGCCTGAGCGGCAATCCGGAACTCGCACGCCTGGAGCAGGAGGTGCGCGTGAGCAACCGTGCGACCAGTGTCGAACGGCAACGGCTCCTGCCGGATCTCCTGCTGGGGTACAGTGCCGTCACCTTCCGCGGCGGATCATCTACGCTGGGGACGCCCCCAACGGATGGCGCCAGCAAACGCGTGCCGTACTACTCGCTGGGCATCGGTATCCCGCTGGTGACCGGTGGGACGCGGGCGCGCGTATCGGCGGCACGGATCGCTGAGGATATCGCGCAAACGCAACTGGAGTGGGCAACGCTGCAGGCACGCAGCGAGGTGAAACGACTGCTTCAGGAGCGCGACAAGCTTCAGCAGTCGCTGCGGTACTTCGAGCAGCAGGCGCTGCCTCAGGCGACGCTCATCATCGGCAACTCTGATGTGGCCTTCCGGGCGGGCGACATCTCGTATGTGGAGCATCTCCAGAACCTCACGCTGGCCAGTGACATTCAGCTCGAGTCACTCGACGCCATCTATCGCTTCAACAGTACCGTCATCGAGATCGCCGCTCGTCTCGGCATTCACTGAGGATCGATCCCATGCCCAGCATTTCGCGCGCGGTCGCCGCTTCCGCATCCGTTCCGCCGTCGCATCGTCCGCGCGGTGCCGCCTTGCTGTTGCTCGCTCTTTCCGCCTGTGGCGGCGGGAAGGCGGCCACCAGCGATTCCTCGGCGCCAGCAACTGCCGCCCGCGCTGATTCAGCGGCGCCCGCTGCCACAGCGACCTTCACCGACCAGCAGTATCGACTGGCCGCCATCACGCTCGGCAAGCTCGAGCGGCGCAAGCTCAGCGCCGTCATCAGCCTGAATGGACTCATCGACGTCGAGCCAAGCGGCATGGCGGTCGTATCTGCGCCGCTCGGTGGATATGTCCGAACGGCCGGCCTGCTTCCCGGAATGCCGGTCCGCAAAGGCCAGCTGCTTGCGACGCTCGAGAGTCCTGAGTTCACGCAGCTACAGCAGGACTATCTGGAGAGCAAAGGGCGCATGCTCTTTCTCGAGCAGGACTATGCGCGTCAGGAGCAATTGCGTCGCGACAACGTGAATGCGGCCAAGACCTTCCAGCAGGTGGCGTCGGAGCGGGCCATCATGCAAGCGCGCATTGCGGGCCTCGAACAGAAGATGCGGCAGGCGGGCATCCCACGCAGCGCGGTCGACAGCGGCCGCATTGCTCCCGCCGCGAATCTGTACGCCCCCATTGGCGGCTACATCAAGCGCAGCAACGTCAGTATCGGACAGCATGTCGCGCCAACCGATGTCCTCTTCGAGATCATCGGCACCACAGACCTCCATCTCGCGCTCAACGTCTACGCGCGCGACCTCGATCGCGTGCGCGTTGGCCAGACCGTGCGCTTCGGTACGGCCGATGAGCCGACGATGGACCGGACGGCTCGAGTGTTTCTCGTGGGACAGGCCACCGGTGAGGATCGCGTCTTTCCCGTGCACGGACATCTGGACGCCCGGAGCGCCCGCGGCCTCCGCCCCGGCATGTACGTGAAGGCGGGGCTGGAAGCCGGCGGGGAGGAGATGCTTGCGGTGCCCGCCACGGCGGTCGTGCAGTTCGAGGGAAACGACTACATCATCATCGAAACCGGGACGTCCGCTACGGAACACGCGTTCCGCCTCGAACGCGTGCGTCGTCGGGCAGAGCAGGGCGGTTTTGTCGGCATTGAGCTCGCCGACGGATTCGATGCCACGAGTGCACGCGTAGTCGTGGGCAACGCTATCGCGATTCTGGCCGCGATTCGCAACGCACGGGAGGGCGAGTGAGGCGCTTCGAGGACGACACCGCGACCTCGACGCGATCGCATGTCACTCGCTGGCGTGCCACGCGATTCCTCATCGCGCACCTTGTTCCGGCTCTGCTGCTGGTGGTCCTGACGGCTGGACCAGCCTTCGCCCACGGCGTGTCGGCCGGTGATAAGGGATATATCCAGGAAACGTTCGGTGTGCGGATCGTCCCGTTCCTGTATCTCGGCGCCAAGCACATGGTCACCGGCTACGACCATCTGCTGTTTCTGTGCGGCGTCATCTTCTACCTGTATCGGCTCAAGGATATCGCGACGTATGTGACGCTCTTCGCCGTCGGCCATTCCAGCACGCTCATTCTCGGCGTGCTGATGAAGGTGAGTGTCAGCCCATACCTGATCGATGCCATCATCGGGTTCTCGGTCGTGTATAAGGCGCTCGACAATGTGGGCGCGTTTCCGCGGTGGTTCGGCGTGCAGCCGAACGCTCGCGCCGCGACGTTCGTGTTCGGACTGTTCCACGGATTCGGATTGGCCACCAAGTTGCTCGACTTCGACATGGACCCCAAAGGGTTGCTGGCGAATCTGCTCGCGTTCAATGTGGGCGTCGAGACGGGACAGTTGCTCGCGCTGACGGGCGTGCTGATCGCCATGAGCTACTGGCGTCGCTCGCCTTCCTTTGAGCGAGGCGGATTCGCCGCCAACATGGTGTTGTTGTCCGCAGGACTCCTGCTCGTGGGCTACCAGCTCACGGGTTATTTCACCACTCGCACCTGACCCCGACCATGATTCGTATTTCCCGCTCCGCTCGCGTTCGTACGCTCTCCATTGCGACGGTGCTCACCGCCGCGCTTATCGTGTCCTCCTCACCGTCGCTGTCGGCGGCCACGCCTCCTGCAACACAGGTCGTCCAGACGCGTCGCGATTCCATGACGGTGACGATCGAACCTACGAAGCGGATCGAAGTGAAGCTGGTGATGAAGAAGGGTCAGAAGGCCGAGTACGATTGGAAGACCAACGGCGGCGAGGTGGGCTACAATCTGCACGCTGAAGTTCCGAACGATCCGAGCGTCAAGGCGCACACGTATCAGCGCGGGTCATCGGCCGCCGAGAAAGGCAGCATTGAGGCGGTGTTCGACGGCGTGCACGGCTGGTCGTGGCGCAACAACGGAGAGAAGCCGGTGACCGTCACGGTCAAGGCGTCGGGGCAGTTCTCCGAATTGAAGAAGATGTGATGCCGACCGATTCGCTGGGCCGGGTATCGCTGGTCGCAGTGGCCGTCGCCGTGGTGCTCACGGTGACGGTCGTGCTGCCGGCCGAGTACGGGGTGGATCCGACCGGGATCGGCCGCCGCATCGGATTGACGCAGATGGGTCGCCTCAAGGTGGAGCTGGCGAAGGAGGCCGAGGAGGACGCGCGCGCGGATTCACTCGCGACTTTGAGGGCAGCCGACTCGGCGACGGCACGCTAGAGGCAACACCGTCGAGCGAGTCGGAGGAGCGTCTGGCGGCGCCTTGCATTAAAATTAGGCAAGACTAATTTAGAAGTGTTGTTAATCGAAAGTCTGCGATGCGATCTCCTGCGCGCGGCGCGTCCATCTCTTACCTCGTCGAGGAACTTCGTGCGCCTCTCTCTCGGCTGGTCGAAGGCCTTCGTCGTCGTTGTGTTCGCCACCACCGTGACCAGCTGCGGCGAACCACTGCTTCCTCCGCTTCCAGCGGGCGATGAGGCGCTTGAAGGCCCCATCGATGGCTTGTCGCCCCAGCAACGCGCTGCGTTTGTCCGTGGTGATCTCGAGTTCGCGCGGCGGTTTGCCCTGGCGGACGGGCTTGGCCCGCTGTTCATCGCGCAGTCGTGCGAGGCCTGCCACGTCGGCGACGGCAAAGGACATCCTCTGTTCGACATCACCCGTTTCGGCCGCACCGTAGATGGGGCATTCGATCCCATGCTCGCGCATGGTGGGCCGCAGCTTCAGAACCGCGCCATACTGAATTACCTAGCGGAGGTGCTACCGGCGGGCGTGACGGCCGTGGCCAGATTCAACCCGCCTGCCGTCAGTGGTCTCGGGCTCCTGGAGTCCGTCGACGATGCCACGATTCTCGCCATCGCCGATCCGAACGACGCGAACGGCGATGGCATTTCCGGACGCGTCAGCTTCGTCGATTCATCGGATTTCATTGCCGACATCGTGTCGGTGGAAACGCTGGTGCGCACAGGTACTGCGACACGTCATCTCTCCCTGAACGGCCAGTATATCGGCCGGTTTGGCAAGAAGGCACGCACGATCAATCTGCTGCATCAAACGGCATTCGCGTACTCGGAGGACATGGGGCTCACGACTGACCTGGTTCCCAAGGACGTGTTTAATCGGCAGGTCGGCGCGTTCGCCGGCGACAACGTGGCTGACCCCGAAGTGACGTCAGGCGTGCTGAATAGCGTCGTCTTCTATTTGCGCACGCTTCGGCCGCCGCCGCGTCGGCGCGCCGACAATCCCGACGTTGTGGCGGGAGGGCAACTGTTCGCTGGAGTCGGATGCGTCGGCTGCCACGTGGCCACACTCCGAACGGGCCAATCCGATATCGCCGCGTTGAGCCGGGTTGAGTTTCACCCGTACACCGACTTGCTCCTCCACGACATGGGCCCGGAGCTGGACGATGGCTACACCGAGGGAGACGCCCTGCCGGCGGAATGGCGGACCGCACCGCTCTGGGGCATCGGACTCGCCGAGCGCGCGCAGGGCGGCACCTCTTTTCTGCTGCATGACGGCCGAGCGAAAACCCTTCGTGAAGCAATCCGGTTTCATGGCGGCGAGGGGTCAAAAAGTCGCGCGGCATTCGACCGATTGTCTCCCGCTGATCAGGAACGTCTACTCGCGTACCTGAGGTCACTATGAGCGACAATGCACGCAACAACCTGAACCGGCGACAGTTTCTCCAACAGGTGGAGCAGTTGTCTGATGGCGTCATCGCCGTCGCGCTGTGCGGCGCCCTCCCGGTCATGCTCAGCGCGTGTGGCGCGGCGCGCGCGGCCCGCACGCGCTACGTGCCGACCACACGCGTTGGAGATCGTCTCACGGTACCGCGGTCGGAGCTGTCTGGCGGTAGCGGCGTACTCGTTGAGATTCCCGGAACGGAACTGCCTCTGTATTTGCGAAGTGATGCGGTGACCGGCGGCTCGGAACACTTCTCGGCCGTCTCGACTCGCTGCATGCATCGGGGATGTCAGGTCGAGCCGACCGCCGACCGGTTGTCCTGCCCCTGTCACGGCAGCGAATACACGTTCGCGGGTGCTGTCCTGCAGGGCCCCACCGAGCTGCCGCTCGTGAGATATCAAGTCAGCGTGGATGCCGTGAATATCTACATCCACCTTCCGACCGCCGAGCGTAACTGATGCGCGCGAACCTCGTGATCTCACTGGTCGCCGCCACACTCGGTTTCGCCGCGCGTGGGCAGGCGCAGGCGGATTCGGTCCGCGCGGACTCCACACGCGCTCAACCGCCAGCCCCTCCGCGTCAAGCGCCGCCGGACACGGCGCTGGTGCAAGGAGGCGTGTACAACCGACCGTTCATCACGTCGGTCGGTCGCACCAGCATCGGTGGCTACGCCGAGGCGAACACGAACTACTTCGTCGAGGATGGCGTCGGGGAGGGGTTCTCGATGGAGCTCCGTCGATTCAACATCTTTCTGTTTGCGCCAGTGGGTCGACGCCTGCGGTTCCTCTCGGAGCTGGAGTTCGAGCACGGAACAGAGGAGATCGCCATCGAGACCGCGCAACTCGATTTTCAGATCGACCCCGCGTTGGTCCTGCGTGCCGGCGTCCTGCTGCCGCCGATTGGCGCGTTCAATCTCAACCACGACAGTCCGCGTTGGGAATTCATCGACCGGCCACTCGTATCCACGGAGATCATTCCGTCCACGCTGTCGGAGGTCGGCTTCGGCGCGAACGGCCGTGTTCTGGTGGGTGGGCGCGCGCGCGGCATGACGCTCACCTACGACGCGTATCTGACGAACGGGCTTGGCGACGGCGTGATCCTCAATGACGCCGGCCGAACACTGCTGTCAGCCGGCAAGCGCGACCTACAGTTTGCCGGGGACAACAACGGCTCTCCCGCACTCTCCGGACGTGTCGCACTGCAACAGCGGCGGCTTGGCGAGATCGGCGTCTCCCACTATGGCGCGGTGTACAACACATTCAAATCCGAAGGTGAGACGCTCGATGCGCAGCGCCGGCTCTCGATCACCGCCGTCGACTTCAACACCGTGCTGCGGGCGATCAGAATCCGTGGTGAGTTTGCGGTCACGCGAGTCGACGTACCAGCCGATCTGGCGGAGCTGTTTGGTGCGGGGCAGTGGGGCGGGCACGTCGACGTGGTCGTCCCGGTGTGGCGGACGCGCGTGCTGGGCCTGCAGAATGCGACGCTCAGTGCCGCGCTACGACTGGAGCATGTCGACTACAACGTCGGTACCTTCAGCTCCACTGGACAACGGATCTTCGACGAGGTGACCGCCATCGTGCCGGGACTCAGCTTTCGCCCAACCTCGGGTACGGTCTTCAAGGCGAATTGCCGCCGACACTGGACGCGTGATTTGCTGGGCAACCCAACGACGCGAATGGGCGGCTACCAAGTGGGATTCGCCACGTATTTCTGACATCTTGGGGAAGCGCGATGCCTCGTGGGGTGCCGACGGTGAACGAGCTCTCCGACGCGGCGGAGGACTGTCTCAAAACGATCTACAAATTCGCGGGTCATGGTGGCGCGGCCGCGATCCACGAACTGGCGCCGCATCTTGGCCTGGCGCGAGCAAGCGTGAGCGGGATGCTTGGACGATTGGCGGATGCAGGACTGGCCGTCCGCCAATCAGACCACCGCGTGCAGCTGACAGCGGAGGGTCAACGGGTGGCTCTCCGCACGCTCCGCCGACACAACATTCTCTCCTGCTATCTCAGCGCGGTACTCAACGTTTCTCGTGAGGATGCAGATGACGAGGCAGAGCGACTGGAACACGCAGCTTCGGACGATGTGATCGACCGCATGGCGGCGTCACTGAGATCTGCACATCGTGATCCGTCTGGTACTTCAGTACCGGCGCGGACAGTGGCGCTCGCACAACCCCAGGGTTCGACGCTCACGCCTGAACGCTGATGGTGGCCGAGACCAGCGCCGCGTCTTCTTCATCTGTCGATGGCGCGCCCACCAAATGGCATCAGCGTGCGCCGTCCACGCCCGCGCGCAATCGCTCCCGGAACTCCCATCTCACTGCAATGCGAATTCCCCCGATCCTCATGCTTGTCGGCGCCATGGCGTTGAGCGCCGCGTCTGCCGTTGCCGATCCCTTCGCTCGTCCATCGGGCGCGCTCCGACTGCTCGGCGGTCTCTTTGCCGCTGGCGGCCTGGCCGTGGCCGCCTCGGGCGTCGCAGCGTTCCGCCGGCAGCGCACGACCGTCGACCCGCGCTACCCAGAGCGCGCCACGACACTCGTCGCCGAGGGGGTCTACCGTTGGACTCGAAATCCGATGTACGTGGGTTTCGTGACCATTGCGGCCGGCGCGGCGGTGGCTTTGGGTTCGCCTCTCGCGCTGCTCGGGCCAGGACTGCTTACCGTGTACCTGGATCGCGTGCAGATCCCGGCGGAGGAGCGGGCGCTGCGGGCGCGATTTGGTGCCCCGTTTGAGTCCTACGCTCGGACGGTGAATCGTTGGTTGGGTCGCCGCCGGCACGGATCACACGAGACCTAATGACCTGAGCCCGCACCCGCATGTCGAGGAAAATGACCACGTCAGTTTCGGTGTTCGCGCGCCATCACTGCACCGTGATACCGCGGGCGAGACGACCAGCCCTCGCGACGCCGCGCAGGCCGCTCAGAACGAGCGCTCCACACCAACCTGCACCAATCGTCGCATGCCGGGCAGCAGGCCGCGCGTGCGATCCACGATCACAAGTTCCCCAAAGAGGTTCTTGACCGTCGCAAACGCCGTCACCCCCAGCGCCCGGAGCGGTACGTTCCCGGCGACGTTCCAGAGGGTGTTCGCGGGAAGGATGCCCTGCTGACCGTCGGCCACCGTAACGCGCGTGTTGGCCGCATCGCCAAACTGCTGTCCGAGGTGCACCGCCTCGACAGACAGGTCGGCGCCACCGCGATGCCGCAGGCCGAGCGTCGCCGTGGTCGTCAGCTCCGGCGCATACGGCAGGCGCTTCCCAGTCACATCCAGCCGGGTGCGGCTGCCTGTGCCATTTTGCTCGGCGTACACCTTGCTGGCCACGTCGGCACCACCGGCGCCGATGTAGGCGAAGCGAGTGCCCACGGTGCGCGCCACTGGCACCCACGTCGTGGCAAGCTGCACGAAGGGTATGATGGCGCGCCCGGCGCCTAGGTCGGCCCGAACGTCCAGCTCCAGCCCCTGATGCAGCGTGCGGCCAGCGCTCGTCAACGTGGCGCCTGTACCACCCGCGACGCTGGCGGGGATGATCTGGTTGGAGAAGTCCATCCGGAACGCGGTCATGTCCACGGCCCACGTGGCACGCGGCGCCCATCGCAGGCCCGCTTCGTAGTTCCAGCTGCGCTCCGGATCGAGCTCCACCACGCTGCCGGTCGTGTTGCTGATGATGTCCTCGTTGCGCGGCGGGCTGAATCCGCGATGCGCGCCGGCGAACAGGGTGAGGGCCGGCCACGCAGTGAACGTGGTGCCCACCCCCGGAATCAGCTCAGTCAGCGATGTTGCGCCGGACGCGCCGTCCGAATTCCCTGCGACGGGTCGGAAGTTGCGCCGCGCAATGTCGATGCGTTCGATGCGAAGCCCTGAGGTCACGTTGAAGCGCGCGGTGCCGAGTCGGGCCTGTGCCCAGCCCGCCACGGCATCGGTGCTGCGACGGTTGTCCTCGACGAGCCCGGAGCCTGGGTTGGTGGCGGGACCCGCCGTGCGGCTGTTGAAGGAGGCGCCGTTGACCTGCTGACGTTCCTGCACCTCCCGGTGCAAGCGGGCCCCGAGGTCGAGTGCGCCGAACAGCCGCGACAGCAGCAGTGGCTGACTAAAGCGCGATTCGGCACCCAGCACCCGATAGCGGCGCAGTCTTCCCTCGTTGCCACAGCCAGACTCCAGATTCTGTATCCCGCCACATGCCGGATCGCTGCGGTCATTCGGGCGCTGCGCCGAGTTCGAGGACTGCCGCCACCAAGGCCGAGAAATGTCGTGGCCGTACACGGTGGTGGTGAGGCGCCGCGCCTTGCGGCTGAACTCGTGGGCGATAGTCCCACCAAGTCGATCAATGGTGAAGACGTCGTTGCGAAACGGATTCTGGCGGGGATTGGCGGCCCACTCTCCCTCGGTCAGTCCAGAATACGTGACTTGTGACGCTTCGCGGTACAGGTTGGTTTTGGCGATGAGCGTGTGGCCCTTAGCGAGTGGCACGAAGAGTTTGATGGAGGCATCGGTAACGTCCGAACTCACGTTCTCGCGCGCGCCATCGGCGCGCCAGCGGCCAAGGTCGACCACGGCGCCAACGTCGCCGTTGACGACTGCCCCGCGAAGGTAGCCGTTAACCAGGCCATTGTTGCCACCGGTGAAGCGAAGCGTCGCACCGCTCTCGACCGGTAGACCCGGCGTGATGTAGTTGATGACGCCGCCGACCGTCTGCGGGCCGTGGAGGATCGAGCCAGCTCCCTTCAGCACCTCGATGCGCTCCATTCGGCTGACCGGCGGGTGGTAATAGGCCGAGTTGTCGCCGTAGGGTGCCAGCGTGATCGGGATGCCGTCCTCGAGGAGCAGCGTCTTGGTGGACCGTGTGGGGTTCAGCCCCCGGATGCCGATGTTAGGTCGCAGCCCCAACCCTTCCTCGTCACGCACGTGCACACCCGCGATTTTGCGAAGTGCCTCGTTGGTCGAGGACACGCGCGCGCGCTCGAGCGTGGCGCGCCCGAGCACCTGAGCACCTCCCGGAATCGTGTTCAGGTCCTTCGGCGTCCCGATGATGCTCATCCCCGGCAATCGAGCGATGGAGTCGCGCGGCGGCGTGGCAGTCTGTGCGCCGGCCAGCGTTGGCGTGGCTGCGAGAACGAGGAGAGCGAGGCGACGAAGGAATGTCATGGCGAAGGCTATCGGATGAGAACGACTATCAGATAGCTTTCACGATAATCCTGACAACTTCTATCGGCAATAGCTTCCACGTCGCAACTTGCTGATGCTTGGCTCGGACCACGCGCTGGTCGTGACCGTGCGCGCTTGACTCTGGAGCGCACTCCAAGGTGTATGGTTGCTGTATGCCCGCGTCCCCAAAGTCCCCTGCACGTTCTCGCGCCGTCCGGACCGAGTCACCCGAAGCAACTCTGCCGCCATCCGCCGCCGTTCTTCGCATCGGAGACTTGGCCGCTCGCGCGGGCGTCAGTGTGGACACGCTCCGTTACTATGAGCGCCGCGGCCTCTTGCAGCCGTCCGGTCGCCGAGCCAGCGGGTACCGCGAGTACCCGCCCGAGGCGGCGGGCATCGTGCACTTCATCAAGCACGCTCAGGTGCTCGGGTTTACGCTCGCGGAGATCGACGAATTGCTCCAGCTGCGTGGCTCCGCCGCTCGCCGCGGAACCGGTCTCGCGGTGCATGAAGTCGCGGTGGCCAAGATCCACGACATCGACGAGAAGCTGCGGATGCTCGGCACACTCCGCCGCGCACTCGCTGACTTGGTCGTCGAGTGCGAGCAGACGTGCGGTCCCGATACGGTCGTGGACGCACGCGAGTGTCCGATCATCGCGGCGCTCAGCGCGGAAAGCCTCGCACCTTTCGCACCCGTCGCGCACGGCACAGCGCGCGCCAGTTCCGACCGCGGGCCAGGCACGTGACCATCGACGACCACACCGCGATGACGTTGGACCTCACGATCACGGGCATGACCTGCCTCGATTGCTCCCGACACGTCTCCACGGCGCTTGAGCGCGTTGACGGTGTCCGGGCGGCCCATGTCGAGTATCGGGCTGGCCGTGGGCAGGTTGAACTCGCGCCTGGCGCGACGCCCACCCCTGCGCTGACGGGCGCGCTCGTCACGGCGGTCGAGCGCGCCGGGTATGGTGCAGCGCCGATCATGCCCGACCTCGATGACGGCCAAGATGCACCGAGTCTTGCGCGCGCGCCTGCAGCTTCTGGTTGAGCAGCTCCGAGCGCGCGGCGTCGAGCTCCGCGGCGCTCAAGGTGCTCCAGCCCTCGAACTCGCCTTGCACCGCCTGCTGCACCGCCGCCACGTTCTGCGGCGCGTAGATGATGCTGGACTGCAGCTGGGCCCGCCCGTTCTCAGCCGGCACGCTCAGCCACGCGTAGGCGCCGTACGAGAGGCCCTTCTTCTCGCGCAGCTCCGCGAAGAGCCGCGACGACGCGCTGCCGCCCAGCAGCGAGGTGGCCAGCAACATCGCCGGGTAGTCGGGCGCGTCGTCGCGCAGCGAAAGCGTGGTGCCCGCGCCCAGCCAGGCGTTCTGCTTGTCGGGCGTCGGCAGGCTCAACGTGGTGGGGGCCACCGGCACGAAGTCGTCTTTGATCAACGTGTACGGCTGCTTCGCCGTCCAGCCGCCGAGCATGGCGGTGAGGGTCTTCTCCACTTCCTTGTCGTCGAAGTCGCCCACCACCGCGACCGACGCGTTCTGCGCCCCCAGGAACTTCGCGTGGAAGGCCTTCACCTGGTCGATGGTCACCGCCTTCGTCGCGGCGATGCGCTCGGCGAAGGTCAGCACCGCCAGCGGGTGGCCCCTGGGGAACGGCGAGAGCGCTCGCGCGAGCTCGGTGGGGCCCACCGCGGTGGGCTCGGTCTTCATGCGCTCCAGGCGCGCCAACATGGAATTGCGCGCCACCTCCAGCTCCTGCGCGTCGAGGGCCGGCTCCTTGAGCACCTCGCCCAGCAGGCCCAGCACCTCGGCGAGCTGCGGGCGCTGCACCTCCACCATGACGGAGAGGCGCTGGCCCTGGGCGCCGAGCTGCAGCTGTGCGCGGGCCTTCTCGAGCGCGCTGCGGAAGTCCTTGTAGGGGAGCTTCTTCGTGCCGCGGCCCATCAAGTCCGCCGTCATGGGCGCCACCGTCATCTGGCCGGCGAGGCTCTGCTCGGTGCCGAAGCGCAGCTCCAGGGCGAGCTTCACCGTCTCGGCCCGCGTCTTCTTGGGCAGCAGCACCAGCTTCGCGCCGTTGGCCAGGGTGACCCTGCGGGTGCGCGCGTCGATGTTCTTCTGGCTGGGCTCGAAGGCTTCGCCTTTGGCCACCACCGGGCCGCCTTTGAAGCCGTTGACCAGCGGGCCGACCTCGGGCGGCAGCGGAATCTCGGCGCGGTCGGGCTTCTCGGTGGGCACGTACTCGCCCAGGGTGCGGTTCTGCGGCTTGAAGTAGCGGGCCCACACGCGCTGCAGGTCGTCGGGCGTCACCGCCTTCATGCGATCTCGCTGCACGTAGAGCATGCGCCAGTCGCCTTGCGCAGCCCACTCAGACAACGACAGACCGACCCGCTCGGAGTTGGCGAGCGTCTGCTCCATCTGAGAAATCCACCCGGTGGCCGAGCGCTCCACCTCGGCGGCGGTGAGGGGCTTGACGGTCTCGAGGGTGGCCAGCAGCGCCTCGCGGGCGGGGGCCACGGCCTGGCCGGGCTTGAAGTACACGTCGCACGAGAAGAGGCCCGGCTCCTTGAGGTCGTCGAGGTCGCAGCGCGCGGCTGGCCGCCTTCTTGGTGTCGACCAGGGCCTGGTGGAGCCGGCCTTGCGGCTCGTCACCCAGCACGCCCTGCAGCACCATCAGCGCGGGGTAGTCGGGGTCGGTCGACGCGGGGATGCGCCAGGCCACGTTGAGCGCGGGGGTTCCTCCGACCCGGCGCACGATGACGGAGCGCTCACCGTCTTGCACCGGCTCGGTGGTGAAGGTGGTGGGCAGCGCGCGCTTCGGTTTTGGAAGTTTGCCGAACGTGGCGGCGATGCTCTTGAAGGCCTTGCCTTCGTCGAAGCGGCCGGCGAGCACCAGCACCGCGTTGTCGGGCTGGTAGTAGCGTCGGTAGAAGTCCTTCAGGTTCTCGATGGGCACCAGCTCGATGTCGGCCTTGATGCCGATGACCGAGCGGCCGTAGTTGTGCCAGGGCATGGCCGCGGCGCGCACCCGCGAGCGCAGCACCCGGGCCCCGTTGTTCTCGCTCATCTCGAACTCGTTGCGCACCACCGTCATCTCGGTGTCGAGGTCCTTCTTGTCGACGAAGGCGTTGACGCAGGCGGTCGGCCTCGAAGCGCAGCGCGAAGTCGACGTTGGCGTCGCTGGCGGGGAGCGTCTCGAAGTAGTTGGTGCGGTCTTCGCGGGTGGTGCCGTTCCAGTTGCGCGCCGCGGGCCCCCATCTCCTTCTTGGGGTCTTTGAACTTCGGCGAGCCCTTGAAGAGCATGTGCTCGAGCAGGTGGGCCATGCCCTTCTCGCCGTAGCCCTCGTGGCGGCTGCCCACGAGCACGGTGAGGTTGACGGTGACGTTGGCCACCGACTCGTCAGGCACGAAGAGCACGCGCAGCCCGTTGGGGAGCCGGTACTCGGTCACCCCTTCCACGCTCGCCACTTCGGTGAAGGGCTTCGGAACAGCCGCCGTCAGGTACAGCGACACCAACGCAGTCATCAACATGGGTCCCCCCTCGAGGTTCGGTACACCGCTTCGGCGGCGGACCTTTCCACGATGAAGGAGAAGCAGCGTGAGTTTCAGCGCCTGCGGCGAACGGCGAGCAGCGAGAGGAGCAGCAGCACGAAGGGGCCTGATGCCCCACCGTCGCACCCACAGCCACCGGCCACACCGCCGGGGCCCGCACCCGCGTCTGTATTTCCCGCGTCTGCACCGCCCGCATCCGGGCTGCCCGCATCCAGAGCGCCCGCGTCTGTGTTGCCCGCGTCTGTGTTGCCCGCGTCTGTGTTGCCCGCGTCCGGGTTGCCCGCGTCCGGGTTGCCCGCGTCCGGGTTGCCCGCGTCCGGGTTGCCCGCGTCTGTGTCGCCTGCATCCGTGCTGCCCGCGTCAGCGCTGCCCGCATCCGGAGCGCCCGCGTCTGCCGAATCCTCGAGCCGGCCGCGCAGCGTGGCCGACAGGTAGAGGTCGCTCGAGGTCGCGGCGACGTTGTGCACCTCGATGGCCAGCACGTTGTCACCCGGCACCAGCAGGCCAGCGGGCGGCGCGCGGACCAGCCGGTGCTCGAGCAGGCCCCGGTCGCGGGAAGCGCTCGCGAGGCTGTTGCTGTCCTGGCCTGCGAGCACGTTCTGCCGGGCGATCTCGACCCCGTTGAGGAACGCCACGAAGCCGTCGTCGTAGTCGAGCTCCAGGGTCAGCTCGCCCAGTTGGCTCGGCGCGACCGGCGGCGTGAAGTGCGCGCGCGTGTACAGGGTCACGGCCGTGCCCAGCGCGACGGTCGTGGCCAGGCCGGGCTCGCCGTAGCCGATGGGCTGGTTGCCCTGGCTCCAGGTGCTGTCGTCGAAGGCGCGGGTGGTCCAGGCCGGCGGGGCGCCGGCAGCCGGCACCAGGAAGCGCAGCGCCCCCGTCATCAGCGTCACCGAGGGCGAGACCGCGTAGGGCGCCTGGCGCGCCGCCGAGGAGAGGTTGGCGGCCGCGGCGCGGTCCGCCACGCCGTTGGCGGTGATGGAGTAGCGGCCGTTGGCGTGCGGAGCGGTGGTCAGCTGCACGGTGCGTTGATCAGTCGAGAGGCTCGCCGCGGTGACGGAGACCGGCGGCGTGATGGTCCAGGACGTCAGCCGCTCCGCGCCACCGGCGCTGGTGCCCGCGCGCACCGGCTCGTCGAACGAGACCTCCACCGCCGTGGGTGAGAGCGCGCGCGCCGCGAGGAGCCGCGGCGGCGTGACGTCGGTGCCCTTCGAGAGGCGGAAGAGGTCGACCGCCGTCCCGTCTTCGCGCAGGAAGTAGCCGTGCAGCGTGTCGCCCGACACGTCCACCACGCTGTGCCCGGTGACGTTGCCCACCTGAAAGGCCATCAGCGGGTGCGCTGGATCAGCCAGCGCGCCGCTCTGGCCCGCCGTGCCGCTCACCACGTACAGGGTGCCTGCATCGGGGCTGGCTTTCACGTACGTCGATGGGTCTGCCTGGGCGATGGCGTGGTTCTGCAGCAGGTAGGTGCGCTCGTAGACGTGCGAGTGGCCTGAGAAGACCAGGTCTACGCCCGCGGCCTCCACCAGGGGCACGATGCCCGAGCGCACCGTGGGGTTGTCCAGGTGCGTGCCCCCGCTGTACGGCGGCACGTGGAAGTAGACGATCTTCCACGTCGCGTTCGAGGCCGCGAGGTCGGCCGCGGCCCACTGGAGCTGCGCGCTCCCCGCGGCGTGTCCGCTCACGTGCGTGTCGAGGCACACGAAGTGCGCGTCGCCGTAGTCGAACGAGTAGTACAGCTCGGTGTTGGCCGGGTTGTTGGTGGGCAGCACGAAGGCGTCGAGGTACGGGCCGCCGAGCGGGTCCTGGCCCACGTCGTGGTTGCCGATGGTGGGCCACACCACCATGCGGCGCAGGAGCGGCGCGTAGGGCGAGAAGAAGCGGTCGTCGTACAGCTCCGGCGCGCCGACGTCGTAGATGATGTCGCCGAGGATCAACGAGAGCGTGGCGTCGCCGACTTGATCAGCCAGCCGCTCAGCCACCGCGAGCTGGCCGGGCGTGCCGGTGCCCGAGTCGCCCCAGGCGAAGAGCCGGAACGGCGCTGCGATGCCCACGGGTGGGTGGGTGCGGAAGCGGAAGGCCTCGCCGCCGGCCACGGTGACGCCGTCGACCACCACCTCGTAGCCGTACGACGTCGCGGGCAGCAGCCCCGAGAGGCGCAGCGCGTGCATCGAGGTGGGCATGGGGTCGCTCACCAAGCCGCTCAAGGGGCCGCCGGAGGTGCCGTAGCGCACCGAGCCCATCGCCGGGCTGTCGGTGCGGAACACCACGGTGATGCCTGTGGCGTCGGCGAGCTGCAGGTAGGGGCCCCGCGTCAGTCCAGCAGCACCGACGGGGAGCGAACACAGCGCGAGCAGCAGCGGGAGGGTTCGCACGCCTGTCCAGCGTCTCATATTTCCCTGAGCGCGTGCCTGAGGTCGCAGCTGAAGCTCGAGCCAGGTTCAGGCGGTCGCTCTGAAGAACGGAGGGCGCACAGTCTGCCTTGGACGGCGCGCAGACCATCCATGTTGCCTGTGCAGCCTCGGGTGCAGGCAGCCCCTCGGCCGCGAAGCGCCGGGTGAACTCCAGTTCGCTCTCGCTTCGGGAGGGTGACCGGGTCGCCCTCCCAGACGTGTCATCACTGATGACGAGTCGGTACTCCGTGATGACGGCGCTGGGAGAGCGTCACCCTCGGTCACCTCGTCTCGCGTCGAGGGGCTCGCTCGCGCCGAGCAATGCAGGGAACGGTGCGCCCCACGCTCCTCTGGGCCGCGGACCAACGCACCGCCGCCCCCCACGCTTGCCTCATGGCCAGCACAGGTCCATGAAGCCCCGGTGTCTGCGCGCGCCGCCAACGACGACCTCCCGATGCCCCCCGCCATGACCATCGGCGCCCGCCTGGCGAAGCTGGAGCCGGTGTCCGACGAGGCCTTCGACTCGCTGCTCACCGAGCTGCCCCGGAAGAAGTCGCGCACCTACTGGTCGAGCGTGGAGGCGGCGCAGACGGCCGCGCGGCTGCTGCGTGAAGCCGGCGCCACCCGGGTGCTGGACGCGGGCTCGGGCGTGGGGAAGTTCTGCGCCATCGGCTCCCTCGACTCCTCGCACCGGGTGTGGGGCGTGGAGCGCCGCGGCGAGCTGGTGTTCGAGTCGCGCCGGCTGGCCCAGACGCTGGGCGCGGAGGTGGTCATCACCGAGGGCACCCTCGACGCGGTCGACCCGGGCGCCTTCGACGGCTTCTACTTCTTCAACCCCTTCGGCGAGTACGTCGCCGCCGACGAAGACCGCTACGACATGGGCAGCCCCGCGCTCCTTCGACGCGTACATCCGCGACGCGCGGCTGGTGGAGCGCTGGCTGCGCGCCGCGCCGGTGGGCACCGCGATGGTCACCTACAACGGCCTGGGCGGCCGCATCCCCGTGTCGTACCGCGTGCGGCACACCACGCACGTGCGCGACGACACGATGCGGCTGTGGGTGAAGGAGAAGCCCGACACCTCGCACGAGGCGTACATCGAGATCGAAGAAGAGCTGATCACCGCCAGCGAATTGGCCGAGCTGGCCCGCACCTCGGGCCGGGGCTTCTCAGACAGCCCGCTGGTGCAGGTGCTCAGCACGCCAGAAGACTGAAACGGCCGTGACGCCGGGTCACGAATCCGGTTTGGTTGGCCCATGGCTGGTGCTGAGTGGACGCAAGAGAAGTTTCAGGCGCTGACGACGTACTCGGCAGACATCATCTCGTTGCTCGATGGCGAGGGCCGGCTGCTCTTCAACTCGCCGGCCACCGTGCGCATCAACGGCTTCACCCCCGAAGAGCTCAAAGACAAAGACACCTTCGAGCTCATTCACCCCGATGACCGCGCCGAGGTGCGCCGGGTGATGGGCGAGGTGCTCTCTGCGCCGGGCTCCGTGCGCACCGTGGAGTACCGCTACCGCACCAAGGACGGCCGCTGGCTGTGGATGGAGGCGGTCGCCAGCAACCAGCTCGACAACCCGGCGGTGCGCGGCGTGGTGGCCAACAGCCGCGACATCTCCGAGCGCAAGAAGGCCGAAAGCGAGCGGCTGCGCATGGAGCAGCAGCTGCTCTCGACCCAGAAGCTCGAGAGCCTGGGCGTGATGGCCGGCGGCGTGGCCCACGGCTTCAACAACCTGCTGGCCCTCATCCTCGGGGAAGCCAGCGTGCTCAAGCAGACCCTGGGCCCCGCGGCCGCCGAGTCGCTGGCCACCATCGAGAGCGCCGCCCAGCGGGCCAGCGAGCTCACCCAGCAGCTCCTCGCCTACGCCGGCCGGCGCCTCTCGTTGATGGAGCCCACCAACCTCGCCCGGTTGATCGACGAGCTGGCGCCGCTGCTGCGGCTCTCGGCGCGCGGCGCGGTGAGCCTCGAGCTGAAGCTCGACCATTCGACCCCGCACGTGCTCTGCGACCGCGGCCAGCTCCGCCAGGTGCTGCTCAACCTGGTGCTCAACGCCACCGAGGCCACCAGCGGCACGGGCACCGTCTCGGTGCGCCTGGCCCACCGCGACGTCAGCGTCGAAGAGCTTGGGAAATGCACGATGGTGTCCAACTTCCAGCCCGGCCACGCGGTGGTGCTCGAGGTGCATGACACCGGCACGGGCATGTCCCCCCAGACGCTGGAGCGCATCTTCGACCCGTACTTCACCACCAAGCAGAGTGGCCGCGGGCTGGGCCTGGCCGCCGTCTCAGGGGTGCTGCGCAGCCATGAAGCCGGGCTGTGCGTGGAGTCGAAGCCCGGCGAAGGCACCACCTTCCGCCTCTACCTGCGGCCTTCGCGCACCGGTGAAGCGAGGCTCCCGCCGCGCAGCACGGCGCGCTTCACGGGCAAGGCGCTGGTGGTCGACGACGACACCTTCGTGGGGAAGACCAGCGCCCGCCTCCTGCGTACCCTGGGCCTCGAGTGCGAGGTGTTCTCCAGCGGCCACGACGCGGTGGAGCGCTTCAAGGCTGACCCCGCCGCTTTCGCTCTGGTGGTGTGTGACGTGCTGATGCCCAACCTCGACGGACCCCAGACGGTGAGCCAGCTGCGCGCGCTGCGCAGCGACGTGCCAGTGCTCTACATGTCTGGCTTCAACCCTGACCCCGACCTGCTGGCGGGGGACGCGTTGACGGGCTTCCTGGCCAAGCCCTTCGATGCGCTCGCGGTGAGCCGCGCGTTGAGCCTGCTGCTGCGCCCCGACGAGGCTGTCCCTCAGCCCTGAGGGAAGCCCACCGCCCAGCCCATGGAGTAGCGCGCGTTCACCTCGCTGCGCGGTTGAAAGTGCTCGCTGCCGTCGGGCGCGCGCCAGCGGAAGGCGTCGAGGCCGAACGGGCCGAAGTAGCCCGCGTCGTGCAGCGCAGCGGCGGTGCGCTCTGCTTCCCGTTGGAGCGCAGTCCACTCGGTGGCCGTGAGGCTGCCTTCCGGCGCGAGGGTGGTGCGCTGCCAGGCGCCGCGCGCGTCCACCGCCTGCACCGTGAGCTGCCCGAAGGTGCAACGCCCGTCGGGCGAGAGCTGGCCGTGCAGGGCGCAGTCGAAGGTGCGGTCCACCAGCGGCTCGAGCTGCAGCCCTTCGCCGCCGCGCAACGACGCGCTCAGCCAACTGGCCTCCGCGGCGCTCATCGCGCGGGGCAAAAGCCGGAGCCGCCCGCGCCCCGCATAGCCCAGCGGCCGCTTGAGCAACCACGCGCCGCTCGTGGACGTCTCTGCCAGCACCGCGTCGCGAGCGAGCGCCGCCTGCAGCTGCGCCTCGTCTTCTACGAAGCAGGCGCCGGGCAGCGTCTGCCCCAGCTCCGCGCAGAAGCGCCGGTGGTTCACCTGCCGAAGCACCGCCTGCGCAGGCGCGGGAGGCCGCTGCACCCCCGCGCGTTCCAGCTGCTCCAGCGCCCAGCGGGTCGGGCACCAGGCCTGGCCCACTGCGCCTGGTGCCACCGCCGCTTCGCCCGGCCACAGCACCTGGTCACCGGGCCGCAGCAGCGCAGAGAGCTGGGGCAGCAACGAGCGGGCGCGCGCGGTGAGGGCCGCGGTGGGCGTGTGCGGCCCTTCGTGGGCCAGCTCGTCTTCGGCGTCGAGGTTGAAGACCCAGGCCCGCGGCGTCATGGGGTGGACGCGGGCTGCTCGCCCCAGCCGGCCAGCGCCGAGAGGAAGGCCTCCGGGTAGCCGGCGCGCCTGCGGGCCTCCAGGTTCATCGGCACGCCGCGCGTCATCATCGGGCTGATGGGCGCCGGGAGGTGCTTTCGCCAGGCGTCGAAGTCCACCGCACCCGTGAACGTGCGGAACCAGTGCAGCGCGAAGGCGGTGTGCGGCACCTCTTCTTCCACGATGCGCGACTGGATGGCGGCGGCCTGCTCGTCACCCGCGGCGGCGAAGGCGGCGGCGAAGCGGGCCCCGTGGTCGAGGTTGGCCCCTTCGAAGCCGATGCCCAGGCGCGCTACGAAGGTGGCCGGCGTGGTGGCCTGCGGTGGCACCCGGCGCCAGAACCAGTCGTTGATGGGCAGGCTGCCGAAAGGGTGGCCCAGCGCCTCGAGGTGCGCCCGGTACAGCGCCACGTGGCGCAGCTCGTCCTGGCAGATGCCCAGCAGCCCCTTGCGGAAGGCCAGCGGCGTGTCGGGGAAGGCGAGCACCGCCCAGGCCATCAGCTCGGCGGCCTGCAGCTCGTGGTGCAGGAAGGTGTGCAGCACGTCGGCCAGCTTGGCCGGGTCTTTGAGCGCGCCGGGGCGGGGCGTCTTCTTCTTTCCTTCGCGCTGCACCAGCTCGGGGGGGCGGCCGGGCGCGGCGAGCACCAGCGACTCGAAGCCTCCGCTGAAGCGGCTGGGCGGCGGCGGCGGGGCCAGCTTGTGCGAGAGCTCGCTGCCGCTGATGAAGTCGAAGGCCCAACGCTCGACGGTGCCTGCTTCAGGGAGCTGCGGGGGCGACATACGCAGCGGCACCATACCCAAGACGCCGCGCGCGAGCAGAGGTGGCACAATGCGCCGCGTGGGGGAGCGAGCCGCCAGCGCGAAGGAGATGTTCCTCCAGGTGGGGAAGCGCGTGGCGATGGGCCCGGTGCTCGACCTCGCCGCGCAGGTGGCCTTCTACGCGGTGCTGGCCCTGGCGCCTTTCCTGGTGGTGCTCACCTCGATCGCGGCCTACCTGCCCAGCCCTGGCACCGTGGACCGTCTGCTCTCGCGCATGCGGAGCTTCATGCCCACCCAGGCCTTCGAGCTGGTGTCGTCGGTGGTGGCTGACGTGGTGAGCAGCCGCAGCGCCGCGCTGCTCACCTTCGGTCTGCTGACCGCGCTGTGGAGCGCCTCGCGCGCGGCCAACGCCATGCGCATGGCCCTCAACGACGCGTTCGGCGCGGAGGACGGTCGGTCGTGGGTGCGCAGGCAGGTGGTGGCGATTCTGGTGACGCTGGCCGGCGCGGTGCTGCTGCTGCTGTCGGTGGTCGCCGCCGTGGTGGGCTCGGGCCTGGTGGAAGACGTGGCCCGGTTGCTGGGCTTCGAGCCCGGCGCGCAGCCGGCGGTGTGGGGGGCGGTGCGCTGGCCCATCGCGGTGGTGAGCCTGGTGGCGGTGGCGGCGCTGTGCTTCCGGGTGCTGCCCGACACGCGCCCGCGGGCCCGGGCGGTGTGGCTGGGGGCGGCGGTGGCGACGGTGCTGTTTCTGCTCAGCAGCCGGCTCTTCTCTTTCTACACAGAGAACTTCGCCGACTTCGGCGTGACCTACGGCTCGCTGACGGGCGGTGTGCTGCTCTTGTTGTGGGCCTGGCTCTCGGCCGCGTCTTTCATCGTGGGGGGCGAGGTGGTGGCCGCGATGCCCGGCGCCCGTCCGCGCCGCCCACCTCCCTCTCCTCCTGCGGGAGGAGAGGGTCGGGGAGAGGAGGCGAACCCCGCCGTACCCTCACCGCTTCGCAGCACAAGCAGCGATGGCAGCCCCTAACTCTTCCCGCTCCTCGTCACTCTGCGCTGTTGCGCCCTGCGCGGCCTCCAGCGCCTCCAGCGCCTCCAGCGCCTCCAGCAGCACCGGCGACGCCAGGCCACGCGCGGCCTGAAACAAGGGCACTCCGCCGAAGCCGCGCTCCAGGGTGGCCAGCAGCGGCCCGAGCGCGCGCGCATCACCGCGCAGCCCCAGCCCCACCACGGCCTCGTCGCGGGTGGGCCCGTGCGAGTCGAGCAGCCGGGCGGCCAGGGCCTCCCTGACCTCCGCGGTGTCGATGAGCGGCAGCTGCGAGCCGAGCGCGAAGGTGGCCCACTCACGCAGCTCGTCTTCCGCGTCGCGCGAGAGGTCGATCAACACCGCGAGCGCTGCCGGGTGCGCCGAGCGCCGCAGCGCGTGCAACACGGCCTCGCGCACCGCCGGGTCTTCGTGGCCGGCGAAGCGGGCGAGCAGCTCCACCACCGCGTCATCGACGAAGTCCACGCAGGCCTCGCCGACCGAGGCGATGAGCTGGGCGGGTGGATCCACCGCGAGCAGCTGCTTGAAGAGGGCGAGGGTCTGGGTGGCCAGCGGCTGCGCTTCCCTGCCGAGGTGGCGCAGCACGTCGGGCACCAGCAGGCGCAGCCGCAGATCTACGTCATCGGCGAGCGGAACCAGCAGCGCCCACACCTCCTCAGGAGGCGCGTCGTGCAGGGCCGAGACGGCATCCCAATAGTCGGCGGGGTCACCGGCTTCGTCGGTGGCCTCCTTCACGGCGCGGGCGAACAGGGCGGCGGTGCTCACGCCTCCGGCTCCCGGCGCACGGCGACCCACCACACCCAGGCGATGAAGAGCACCTGGAAGGGCAGCCGGGCCCACAGCGCCCAGGGGGGCCCGCCGACGCCTTCCATGTGACCCTGCAGCGCGACGTGCACGTTGGCCGGGAAGACGGCGAAGAGCAGGGCGATCAACCCGAAGCCGGCGGCGCGGCGCACTTTGGGAATCAACACCCCGACGCCACCGAGCATCTCGGCCGCGCCGCTGACCCAGTTGAGCAGCTCAGGCGCGGGGAGGAAGGGCGGCATCATGGCCAGGTAGAGCGCTGGATCTCGAAAGTGGTTGAAGCCAGCGAGCACGAAGAAGAGCGCGAGGAACCAGCGGGCCAGGTCTTTGAGCTTCATCGGGGCGCCTCCGACAGCAGGGCAAAGCCGCGCGCGATTCCGTCTCGAAGCGCCGGCGGTGGCGGCTGGAGGTGGCGGATGGAGAAGGCCTCGAGGGCCAGCAGGTCGCACAACACGCCGAGCTGCTCCTGCTCCCGGGCGAGGTCTGCGGCGTCGAGGCCCAGCCACTCGCGTGCGTAGCGCACCCGGCGCAAGGTGCGGCGCAGCGCGTGCAGCCCTTCGCCGTCACCGGGGCGGGCGTGTCTGCGCGTTCGTTCGAGGCGGCGCTCGAGCTTCGCCAGCCGGCGGTGGGCGCTCCGCTTCCGGGGTGGCTCGAGCTGCTCCAGCCGCTCGCGGAGCCGCTCCGTCCGGCGCGAGCGCAGCGCCTGGAGGGCGGCGGCTTCGATGTCGGGGCGCAGACGCTCTCTCCACGCGGGGCGCAGCGCTTCGCCGAAGACGTCGAGGTCGCGCAGCTCGGCCAGGGCGCCGCACAGCCAACGCGCCTCGCGGCGCAGGGCGCGGTGGCCCTCGAAGCTCAGCCAGACGCGCAGACGGCGCAGCGCCACGCGCACCTGGTGCACGCCCTCGGCGTCGCCGGCGAAGGCCAGCACGCACGCGGCGTCGAAGTGTTGCAGCCAGTCGGTCGCGGGGACCCTCATGACGCTGGCTCCCGATGAGGACGGTGGGCGCTGGTGGCGCTCAGGGGAATCGGGCTGGAAGGGCTTCGGCCGTGCTCGTGGCGCACGTGCTCCTCATTCCGGGCGCGCTGACCCACGTGCCCAGGTGGGGCCCGGGTCGCTTTCCTGGGGCTGTCATCACGGATTACCAACTCGTCATCTGTGATGACACGCCTGGGAGAGCGGCAGGGTGCCTGCCCTTCCAACGCGCACTCCGCGCTCATCGCCGGGTGACCTGGAGGTCCTTCCCCGCGCGGGTTCGAGGGGCACGCAAGAGCAGCGCTGTGCCCTCGCGGTGCTCGCCGACCGCTTCCTTCCAGGCAAGCGCGCCCCCACCCCGAAACACGCCGGTTCACCGCACCCTCCGCTTCCGCAACACCCGCGGCGGCAGGAGCGCCCGCAACCGCATGGCGCCCGGCTTCGGCGTGCCTTCCAGCAGCGCCGCCGCGCCCTTCTTGAGCTCGAAGCGCGCCCCATCTCCGGTCTCTCCCGTCACCAGCAACGCGAGCAACTCCGACAGCCAGGGCTCATGGCCCACCAGCGCGACCCGTTCGCCGCGCGCAGCAGCGAGCAGCGACGCGCCCGGCGCCTGGGCCAGCAGCGGCGTCTCCTCGAGCTGGCCACCGCAGCGGCGCACCAGCAGCTCGGCCGTCTGCACCGCGCGGCGCCGGGGCGAGTGGAGCACCCGCTCGAAGCGCAGCCCCAGCGCGGCGAGCGTCTTCGCGCAGGTGCGGAAGCGGGCCCGGCCTTCCGGGGTGAGCGCGCGGGCGGCGTCGTCGGCGCCCGGCTCCGCGATGGCGTGGCGGATCAACGTGAGCTCCATGCGGCCGAGCCTACGCGGCCCGTTCGCGAGGTGAGCCACATTCCGCCCGCTGATCACCTTCACCTGCCGCCGGGCCCTGACGTAGGGTGAACCCGTCATGGACTCGTTGCTCGAAGTGAAGTCAGGCCTGCTGCACACCTTCGACGGGGAGGCGCACGAGGTGCACGGCGGCGCCTACCTCACCCCGGAGGCCTACCTCTCGACCCACGCAGAGCTCACCCGGCTGCGCGAGCGGCAGGCAGAGCACCACACCAACATCGTCCCCGCGCTGGTCATCGGCGTGGGCCTGGCGAGCTTCGCGCTGGGCTACTGGCTGGGCCGCCCCGACGACGACGAGTAGTCTCAGGGCGCGTCGAGCAGCCGGGCCGTCTGGGTGTCGACTCGCACGTCTTGCACCAGCAGCGTGCCTGCCTTGATGCGCGAGGCGATCTCTGGCCGGCGCAAGAAGTCTTCCAGGTGGGCGTGGCGCTGGTGCACCGCCGCGGTCAGCACGGGGAAGCGGGCCGAGAGCTCCGGGTCTGCCGCCGCCTTCTCTGCCGCGCAGTCGGTGTGGCGGGTGAGCACCAGCACCTTGACGCCGTTGATCACCGCCAGCTCCAGCATCTCCTGCTCTTCGGGGCCCAGCACCGAGCCGGCTGTGCGCACCACGTAGTAGTAGCGCCGCGTGTCACCGGCGAACTCGGAGCTGTCGAGGCGCGCGTCCATGCACAGCAGCAGAGCCACCAGCGGGTGCTCGGTGGAGCGGGGGAACTGGGTGCGCACCTTCGCAGCCAGCGCGTTCTGCTCCTTGAACTCGGCCCAGATCTCCTCCGGCGTCGGCGCGTGGTGCCCGAAGTCGTAGGCGTGGAGCCGGTCCTGCAGCCGCAAGCCCGCGTTGATCAACGCGCCCCCCGCCACGAACTGGCTGTGCTCGCTGAAGACGAAGAAGAGAACGACCACCGCAAAAACTGCCGCCCCGACCACGAGCACACGCCTCATGACGCCGGGCGCTACATGCGCTGTGCCACGGGCGCTCCAGCGAGAAGCGCCACGCGAGGTGCAGAATCAGCGACCCGGTGCACGCGCACGCAGGCCTTGCCGTCAGTACCCCGGGAGGTCTTCATCGACCTCTTCGATCCACCGCTCGATGCCGCCGGCCAGGTTGAAGGCGCGCTCGAAGCCGACCGTCTGCAGGAACTCCACCGCGCGGGCCGAGCGCTCCCCCACCTTGCAGTACACGACCACGTCGGCCTCGGCGTTCAGCTCGGTGAAGCGGGTCTTCAGCTCCCCGAAAGGAATGGCGACGCCGCCGTCGATGGCGTTGACCTCCCGCTCGCCGGGCTCGCGCACGTCGAGCAGCTGCACCTGCTTGCGGCGCGCCTGCAGCCACTGGGGTGTCACCTCGCGCACGGTGCCCGGCGGCGGCGCGCGGGTGCCGCAGAAGGCCTCGTAGTCGATGAGCGCGGTGATGCTGGGGTGGGGCCCGCACACCGGGCACGCGGGGTCCTTCTTCACCTTGAACTGGCGGAAGCGCATCTCGAGCGCGTCGAAGGTGAGCAGCCGGCCGATGAGCGGCTCGCCCAGCCCGCACATCACCTTGATGGCCTCGGTGGCCTGCAGCGTGCCCACCACGCCGGGCACGATGCCCAGCACGCCGCCTTCACCGCAGCTGGGCGCCAGGCCGGGCGGCGGCGGCTCGGGGTACAGGCAGCGGTAGCAGGGCCCCTCTTTCGCGCCGAAGACCGAGAGCTGCCCTTCGAACCGGAAGACGCTGGCCGAGACGTTCGGCTTGCCGGTGAGCACGCAGGCGTCGTTGATGAGGTAGCGGGTGGCGAAGGTGTCGGTGCCGTCGAGCACCAGGTCGTAGTCCTCGAAGAGCGAGAGCGCGTTGGCCGCCGTGAGCCGCTCGGGGTGTGCGCGCAAGGTGACGTGGGGGTTGAGCGCGGTGAGCCGCTCGGTCGCCGAGTCGAGCTTGGGCCGGCCCACGTCGGGCGTGCCGTGCAGCACCTGGCGCTGCAGGTTGCTCAAGTCCACCACGTCGAAGTCCACCAGGCCGAGGGTGCCGACGCCGGCCGCCGCCAGGTACATCGCCGCGGGGGAGCCCAGGCCACCGGCGCCCACCACCAGCACCCGTGAGGCCTTGAGCTTCTTCTGACCGCGCGCGCCGAACTCCGGGAGGATGAGGTGGCGGCTGTAGCGGCGCGTCTCCTCGGGGCTGAACGGGCTGCTCACGGCGCGGCTCCTTCGACGAAGTCGTCGGCCGCGTCGTCGAAGTGGAAGGTGCGCGGCGCGCCGGCGCGGCCTGCGACGACGGGCACGATGACGGTGAAGAGCCCGGGCGCCGCGGTCTCGCGGTCCGACGTGGAGGGCACGGCCGGCGCGTCGGGGTGCGAGTGGTACAGCCCGGTCAACGTGAGGCCCCGCGCGGCGGCGCTGCGCTCAGCTGCCAGGTAATCGCGTGGGTGCACGGCGAAGGCGCGACGACGGTCCGTAGCGCAGTTCTCCAGCGGGACGGCAGCGACCAGTCGCCCGCCGTCGGCCAGCAGCGCGCCCACGCACTCCTCCGGGTAGGCCGCTTCGGCGTGCGCGCGCAGCGACAGCTCCAACTCCGCGTTCATGCTTCCAGTCAAACCACGGACCCGCGTGCCGCACACCCCTGTTCCCCTCTCCCCCGCGGGCCCGCGGGGGAGAGGGTCAGGGAGAGGGGAGCACAGTGCGCCGCGCCGGCGCTCCGCGCAGCTCGCGGTGAATGAGGTACGCCAGCACCCCGATGCTGCCCAGCGCCAGGGTGGCCAGCTGGTACGGCCACGCCGTGATGCCCCGCTGCTTCGCGTCCACGCGCAGCCAGGTCCAGGCGACGAAGAGCGAGATGCACAGGTCCAGCAGCATCTGCGCGGCCCACTTCTCCCGCAGCGCGAGGGTCAAGAACCCGAGCGGACCATCGGCCAGCGCCACGGTGAGAGACCACGCGGTGAAGCCGACGAAGAGAGCGATGAGGACAGGCAAGCGCATGCAGAGCTCCGGGGTGAGGGTTGGGCTGCCCACCTTGAGTACCGAGCGCACCGCGGCTGCACCATGACCTCCCAGGTCATGGGCGGGCAGAGCGCAGCCGCTAAGGTGGCCCCATGGTGCGTCGTGAAGGCAAGGCCGAGGAGATCGCGGAAGCGACCGCCGAAGCGGAGCCATGCTGCACCGCTCCAGCGGGTGAAAGTCCCGCTCGGGTAATCGCCGGAGAGCCCGATAGCAGACCGCCACCTGAGGCCGAGAAGCCGACTGGTGAAGCGCGGTGTCAAAAGCCCTCAGCAGCGAAAGCTGTGCGAGGGAAGCAACAGCGCGGGCCGCAACATCAAGTGAAGCCTGCCGCCCCGTCACACAAACAATCCGAGAGCCGAGCTGAGCATGTCGCGGCGAAGGCCACGCAACGCGCGGGTGAGTCCGGATATGCGCGAAGTCTCGGCGGGGTATGGGGAGCAGCACGCGCTGAAGGAGCGGTACGGAACACGAGAGACCCGTCTGCGCAGCCGACGTCCGGCAAAGACCGACCGTATAAGCCGAGTGCGAAAGCGGGCGGAGTGCAGCGGGAGTCCGAGGGGGCCGTAGTACCGACCAAGGAAGTAGCCAGGGCCGTGAAGAAGAACGCGGTCCGAGGGAAGGGCCCCTGGGGTGGAACAGCTTCAACTGGAGGTAAGGGGGAGGGCATGACTCGCGGAAGCGAGTCCAACAACCCCGGCAGGCAAGAGCCTGACGTGAAAGTCCGACAACTCCAGCGGAAGCTCTACGTTGCAGCCAAGCAGCAGAAGGGACGCCGTTTCCACGCGCTGTACGACCGCATGTGCAGGAGTGACGTCCTGCGCGAGGCGTTGAGACGGGTGAAGCGCAACAAGGGCGCTGCGGGTGTGGATGGAGTCACACTCGAAGCAGTGGAGCAGTACGGCGAGGAGAAGCTGCTGAACGAGCTTCGAGACGAGCTCCACGCAGGAACGTACCGAGCACCTCCCGTGCTGAGGCGGTACATCCCGAAGGCCGACGGTAAGCAGCGGCCGCTGGGGATTCCGACCGTGAAGGACCGCATCGTGCAGATGGCGGCGAAGTTGGTGTTGGAGCCGATTTTCGAGGCGGACTTTCTGCCCTCGTCTTTCGGATTCCGGCCGCGCAGAACCACGTTGCAGGCGCTGGAGACCATCCGGAAAGAAGTGAATGCCGGGTGGTGTCACGTGCTGGACGCCGACATCCGCGACTACTTCGGCAGCATCGACCAGATGCTCCTGATGGAACGCGTGTCGAGGCGGGTCTGCGACAGACGAGTCCTCAAGCTGCTGCGAGGTTGGCTTCAGGCAGGCGTGATGGAAGGTGGCGCGTACTCGGAGACGGTCTCGGGTACGCCGCAGGGAGGCCGCGCGCGGCAGCGGGTGATGGGTGAGGCCGAAGCGCTGGCGGTAGGAGCTGGCTCTATTCGTCGGTTTCGTCATCTACGTCCTCTGGGGAGAGCGCGCCCGAGAGCGGGCGCGTGTACTGCTCGTGTTCGGCCTGGATGAGGGCGAGCGGGTCGAGGCCCGAAGGCACAGGCGCGACAGCGGGCACGCCGACGTCACGGCGGCGGACGCGGTGGGCGTTGGCGAGGAGGTCGAGGGGGACGGTGTCGCAGACGAAGCGGTTGTTGACGAAGACGCGGGGCAGCACGTCCTTGCCCACCGGGTCGAAGCGGAGCTCGACGCGCTGGCCGGTGAGCTCCGCGCGCACCTCGAGGCGTCGGCCATCGAAGCGGACGGTGCCGTCCTTGCGCACCTTGCGGCGCTCGCGGTGGAGGAAGACTTCGTCGAGGGACTTGCCCACGGGCAGCCGGCGCAGATGTTCCACCTGCTCGAGCCAGTGTTCGCGCGGGATGCGCTTCGTCGTGTCGTGGATGCGCGCGTGGTACTCGACGCTGAGCCACGCATCGTGCTTCGCCACCAGGTCGGCCAGCTCGATGGGCCCGTCGGGAAACTCGTCTTCGACCTCCTCGCGCCAGGTGCGATGCCAGCGCTCGATGACGCCCTTCGCTTCTGGGTCCTGCGTCTGGGTGTGCAGCAGCCGGATGTCCAACTCGGCGCAGATGGCCCGCAGGGAGCCGGCCGTGTACGCCGCGCCCTTGTCGACGTAGTAGGCGCGGGCCAGCCCGTGGGCGAGCAGCGCCTGCTTGAGCCCGTACTCCTGGTCGACGGAGCTCTCCCCCGCGCCCAGCACGATGTAGCTGTGCGGCAGGTAGCGCGTGGCGCTGTCGATTTGGGAGAGCAGGATGGCTTTGCGCTCGCGCCCGGCGCTGTCGATGACGGGCCGGTGGACGTGCAGTGCATCGCCCACCCAGAGGTCGCCGGCGAATTCGTGGATGAAGCTCCGGCGCTCCGCGCCGGGGCCGCGCAGCGGCCGCCGCGAGACGCCGTGCACCTTGAGGAGGCGGTGGACGGTGGACTTCGTCAGCTCCCCGCGCTCCACCTTCTTCGCGCGCTCCAGCACGCGGATGATGCGCTTCACCGAGCGCCGCGGCTTCTCCAGCTTGAGGCGGAGGATGAGCTGGACGCGAGCTCCTCAGAGATGGCGCGGGGCTTGTCCGCGTCGCTGCGCCGCTTCGGGTGCAGCCCGGCGAAGCCATCTCGGCGGTAGGCGTAGAGCCAGTCCTCGATGGTGCGCGCGGACACGTCGATGAAGGCGCCGCCGGGCAGCTCCCACGTGCGCGCGGCGGCCTCTCGGCAGAGCTCCACCAACTCGCCGTGCTCGAGCCGGGCACCGACGAGCGGCCCGAGGACGGAGATGCGGAAGAGCGCGAGCTGCTGGCGGGCCTTTTCATCCATGCCGCCGACGTAGGCGGCCCGAAGCGCCATTCGGGGTGGGAAGGACTTCTGCTCGCCGCCGAGCGCCTGTTTCACGGGGACTACATGAGACGAAGCCCCGGGCTCAGTCGGTGCAACAGGGCCGCCAGCGGCGCCAGCAGCGAGGGGCTCTCCGTGGCGGAGGCGTACGCCTTCGTCAGTGCGCCCCGTGACGCGTCGAGCCCCACCCGCTGCGCCACCGCGCGCAGCATCGGCGCACCCGAGGTGGCCAGCGCTTGCGTGGCCGCGCGCGCCGTCTGCGCCAGCCGGGCCTTCCACCGCTGCACCGTGCGCGCCGGCACCTGTGCGCGCCCGCCGTCGGAGAGCGCCGCCTCGACGACCTCCCAGGTGCGCCACAGGCATCGCGCCAGGAAGGCTGGGAGCACCCGCCAGGTCGCGAAGCACTTCGCGCACAGGAAGACCACCACCGTCACCACCACTGCGCTCCCCGGGCCGAGTGCCCTTCGCTCACGCCTGTCGTGCAGATGCAGGCGAGTGCACCCGCACCGGCATTCAGCCGGCCGGTACGAGGCTGGGTCCTTCATCATCGCCTCGTGCGCCGAGAGCTCGAGCACCCGCTCGTCGATGAGCGTGCCGCCCTTCCGGGCCCTCGACGTGTCGCTGGAAACAAGGCATGTCTGCGCCGCCGGTGGGGCGGCCCATTCTGGGTCCATGAGGCTCCGATCTTTCGCAAGCCCGAAGTACCTCAAACCCCACCGGCGCTTTGCCTCTCTTGCTGATCGACCCCGCAGGCGATCACCGAGCCACAGGGCGCCTCCGCGAGCTTCGCTCGCTCCGGCGGATCACTTGGTCGAACTCGTTCTGCCCCGCACTCGCGTCGGGATCTGGCGGACCCCGCACCGCCACTTCCCGTGATCAGTCCGGGACGACTGCCCTCAACTGGCCGCGATCAGCGCGAGACGGCACAGCGGGAGGAGAAGCGGATTCGTCGCTACTACCTCCAGCGGTGGCCTTCGAAGCGCAGCATGCGGCGGGCGCGGACGAGGGTGAAGGAGCTGACCGACTCACGGAGAGGCGGGGTGAAGGACGTCAAAGTACTCATCGACGACCTGAACCCGGTGCTCCGAGGCTGGGGTACCTACTTCTGCACTGGGAACGCAGCCCGAAAATTCCGTCAGCTCGACAAGTATGTCGTCCGACGGCTGAACCTGTTTCGGTGGCGTCGCCACCGGCGACACGCGAAGCCTGGCCAGAGACTCTTCTGGGAGCGGGAAGCCTACGAAACACTGGGTCTGCACCGATTGCGCGGCACCATCCGCTACCCGAAGCCGTGCATGCTGCATCGTGAAGTCCCACCCGTAAGCCGTGTGCGGGAAACCCGCACGCACGGTTTGAAAGGAGGTGGGGGAAACCGCACCGCGTAAGCGGGAACGGCGCCCCCATCCACCAATGAGCTTCGCGTACACCGTCACCGGCGAGTTCGACGATCCCACCGTGGCCGGCGAGTGGGTGGCCTGGCTGCGCGACGGCCACCTGGCCGACGTGTTGGCCGCCGGCGCCGAAGAGGCCGTGCTGGTGCGCCTCGAGCCCACCGCCGAAGCCCAGCTCAAGTTCGAGGTGCGCTTCCGCTTCGCCGACGCCGCGGCCTTCGCCCGCTACGAAAAAGAAGGCGCGCCGAAGCTGCGCGCCGAGGGCCTCGCGAAGTTCCCCGCCTCCCGCGGGGTGCGCATGACCCGCACGCTGGGGGAGATCCTCGCCGCGGCGCGCCGATGACTCGGTGCGGCACGGCGCCGGTGACTCGCGACGCTGGCAATGTGGTTATGAAGAGCGCGAGCCATGCACATCAGCGTCTTCGACCTGTTCAAGATTGGCATCGGGCCGTCGAGCTCGCACACCGTTGGGCCCGATGAACGCCGCCCGGCGCTTCGCCGAGCGCGCTGCGTGACGGCGGCGCTGCTCGACCGCAGGTCGAGCGCGGTGAAGGTCGAGCTGTTCGGCTCGCTGGGCTTCACCGGCAAGGGCCACGGCAGCGACCTGGCGGTGATGCTGGGCCTCGAAGGCGACGAGGCGCGCACGGTCGACATCGACAGCCGCGCCGGGGCGGGTGGCGGCCATCACCGCGAGCGGCACCTTGAGGCTGCTGGGCGAGCACGCCGGTGGCCTTCAAGCCGGCCGAGGCGATCGTCTTTCACCGGCGCGAGAAGCTGCCCCTGTTCAGCAACGGCATGCGCTTCACGGCCCACGGTGGCGACGCGCTGCTGCTGCAGAAGGTCTACTACTCGGTGGGCGGCGGCTTCGTGATCGACGAGAAGGGCAACGCGATGCAGGAGGTGGCGGCGCGCGCCGCCGATCGCCGAGTCCCTACCCGTTCTCGAGCGGCGACGAGCTGCTGGCCCAGTGCGAGCACGCACGGGCTCTCCATCTCCACGCTGATGCTCGAGAACGAGAAGTCGCTGCGCCCCGAGGCCGAGGTGCGCGCGGGCTTGCTGGAGATCGCCGCGGCGATGGACGCCTGCGTGAAGCGGGGCTGCGAGCGCGAGGGCATTCTCCCCGGCGGGCTCAAGGTGAAGCGGCGCGCGGCGACGCTTGTCCCGCAGGCTCAAGGCCGAGCGCGCACGGCGGCGACCGACCCGCTGGTGATCATCGACTGGGTCAACCTGTGGGCCCTGGCGGTCAACGAAGAGAACGCCGCCGGCGGCCGGGTGGTGACCGCGCCGACCAACGGGGCGGCCGGCATCATTCCCGCGGTGCTGCAGTACTACCGGCGCTTCGTGCCCAACGCCGACGACGAGGGCACGCATGCGCTTCCTGCTCACCGCGGCGGCCATCGGCGCGCTCTACAAGAAGAACGCCTCCATCTCCGGCGCCGAGGTCGGCTGCCAGGGCGAGGTGGGCGTGGCCTGCTCGATGGCCGCCGGCGCGCTCACCGAGGTGATGGGCGGCACGCCCGGAGCAGGTGGAGAACGCCGCGGAGATCGGCATGGAGCACAACCTCGGGCTCACCTGCGACCCCATCGGCGGGCTGGTGCAGGTGCCGTGCATCGAGCGCAACGCCATGGGCGCGGTGAAGGCCATCAACGCCGCGCGGCTCGCGCTGTCGGGTGACGGCAAGCACAAGGTGTCGCTCGACAAGGTGATCGCCACCATGCGCTCCACCGGGGCGGACATGTCGGCGAAGTACAAGGAGACCGCCCGCGGCGGCCTCGCCGTCAACATCGTCGAGTGCTGACGCGCTGCGGTGACGCGACCGGCTGTACCGGTGACTGCACCCTTGGTCTGTTCCGGACGCGCGTAGTAGCTGCCGGAGGTCAGGAGTACGCCCCATGGACATCCGAATCACCAAGACGACAGCGCCCAAAGTGAAGCCGCCGGAGGCCGAGCTGGGCTTCGGGAAGTACTTCTCGGATCACCTCTTCGCCATGGACTACTCGGCCGAGAAGGGCTGGTTCGACGCGCGCATCCAGCCGTACGCGCCGTTCCAGATGGACCCGGCGGCCGGCGTCTTCCACTACGGCCAGGCGATGTTCGAGGGCTCGAAGGCCTTCCGCGGCGACGACGGCCACATTCGCCTGTTCCGGCCCGAGCAGCACGCCAGGCGCATGGCCATCGGCGCGCCGCGGCTGTGCATGCCCACGCCCACCGAAGCCGCAGATGGGCGAGGCGGTGAAGGCGCTGGTGAAGGTCGACGCCGACTGGGTGCCGAAGTCCGAAGGCACCTCGCTGTACCTGCGGCCCACGCTGATCGCGACCGAGGGCTTCCTCGGGGTGCGGCCGGCCAACAAGTACCGCTACTTCGTGATCGCCTCGCCCGCCGGCAACTACTTCGGCGGCAAGGGCCTCAAGGCGGTGCGCATCTGGGTCGAGACCCACGACGTGCGCGCGCCGCGCGGTGGCCTGGGCGTCGACCAAGGCCGGCGCGAACTACGCCGCCTCGCTGCTCTCGGCGATGAAGGCGAAGAAGGACGGCTACGACCAGGTGCTCTGGCTCGACGGCAAGGACCACGAGTTCGTCGAGGAGGTCGGCACGATGAACGTGTGCTTCCTCATCGGGAACTCGCTGGTCACGCCGCCGCTGTCCGACTCGATCCTCGCGGGCGTCACCCGCGACTCGGTGCTCATGCTGGCGCAAGGAGCTGGGCTTCAGCGTCGAAGAGCGCCCCGTCTCCATCAAGGAGCTGCGGCGGCGCACCAGAGCGGCACGCTGAAGGAAGTGTTCGGCACCGGCACCGCCGCGGTCATCAGCCCGGTCGGCGAGCTGGCCTTCGCCGGCGAGAAGCTGATCATCAACGAAGGCAAGCCCGGCACGGTGGCCGCAGCAGCTCTTCGCAGAGATCGGCGCCATTCAGCGGGCGTACCCGGCCCGACACGCACGGGTGGCTCCAGACGATCGACTGAGCGCGCCGGGGCTTCCCGCGGAGTACCGTCGCCCCATGGTGCGTCGTGACGACTCAGAGCCGACGGGCGGGCGACCGGCCGAGCAGGAGGCGGAGTCACGCTGCACTTCACCAGCGGGTGAAAGCCCCGCGCGGGTAATCGCCGGAGAGCCCGGTAGCAGGCCACCACTTGAGGCAGAGATGCCGACTGGTGAAGCGTGGCGTCAAGAGCCTCGAAAGAGGGAGCAAGTCCGCGGGCCGCAACATGAAGTGAAGCCTGCAGCCTCGAAAGACTCACAACGAGAAGGCCGAGCCGCTCATGTCACGGCGAAGGCGATCTCCACCGCTCGTGAGTCCGGATGGGCGGGGGACTTCTCCGGGGTACTGGGAGCAGCACGCGGACAAGGTGAAGAGCGGAACACGAGAGGTCCGTCTGCGTCGCGGCAGTCACCGCAAGTCGTGCCCCATAAGTCGAAGACGAAAGGGGCCGATGCGCAGCGGAAGTCCGAGGGGTCCACCGTACCGTTGATGGGCGTGAAGAAGAACGCGCCCGGAGGGAGAGGGCCCTGGGGTGGGAGTGTCGACGAAGCAGGTAAGCGCGAGGGATTGGCGGAGACGCCTAAAGACCCCCAGAAGCGTGAGCTGACGGAAGAAGTGCCACAACTGCGACGTCGACTGTGGGCGGCCGCCAAGCGGCAGCCGGGAAGACGTTTCCATGCGCTGTATGCACACGTGCACAGGAGTGACTTCCTGCGCGAAGCATGGGGACTGGTGAAGGCCAACCGAGGCGCGGCGGGCGTCGATGAAGAGACGCTGGCTGACGTCGAGGCATACGGCGTGGAACGCATGCTCGGTGAGGTGCAGGAAGCGCTGAGAGAAGGACGGTACCGGGCACCTGCTGTGCTGCGCCGGTACATCCCGAAGGCAGACGGGAAGAAGCGCCCGCTGGGCATTCCGACGGTGCGGGACAGGGTGGTGCAGGCGGCGGTGAAGCTGGTGCTGGAGCCGATTTTCGAGGCGGACTTCAAGAGAGTCGTCCTACGGATTTCGGCCGAGGCGCAGCGCCACCGACGCGCTGGGGAAGAAGCTGGCCGGTGGAAGGTGCGCGAGGCGGAAACCATGTCCTCGACGCCGACATCAGCGACTACTTCGGCAGCATCAACCACGACACGCTGATGAAGCTCGTCTCAAAGCGAGTCGTGGACCGAAGGGTGCTGAAGCTGGTGCGGCAAGTGGGCCGCGTGGCCGGGGTGTGCTGGACGACGGAAAGCGACGACGCCGACGGTGGGTACGCCACAGGGTGGAGTCATCTCGCCGTTGCTGGCGAACATCTACCTGCACGTCCTCGACGAGGAGTGGGAGACGAAGCACGCGCATCTGGGCGTGCTGGTGCGGTACGCGGACGACTTCGTCGTCTCGTGCAACACCGGGGCGGCGTGCGAGGAGGCCGAGCGACAAATCACGCGAGTGATGAAGAAGCTCAGCCTGACACTGCACCCCGAGAAGACGAGGCGAGTCGACATGTCCTGGGAAACAGGGCTTCGACTTTCTCGGGTGTCACCTGCGGAAGAAGATGAGTGGGCCCATTTGGATGAAGGAACAGAAGCGGAAGTACTTCCTTCAACGAAAGCCCTCTGCGCGCAGCATGAAGCGCGTGCGTGCACGAATTCGAGAGCTGACGCCGCGAGGCCGATGCCATCAAGACGTGCGCGACATCATCAAGTCACTCAATCCGGTGCTGCTCGGCTGGAGCGGGTACTTCCGCACGGGCAACGCGAGCGACGAATTTGTCAGCGTGGACCGGTACGTCGTGTGGCGGCTCAAGGGCTTGCTGCTCGAACGCAAAGGGCGGCACCTCAAACCCGGAGAAGCCAGCAAGTGGCACCGAGGCTTCTTCGTGAACCACGGGCTCGTCCAACTGATGGGCCGAATCCAATACCCGGGAGCTGCGTAATGCGACTGTCCGAAACCCCACCGGTAAGCCGTATGCCGGGAAACCGCACGTACGGTTTGAACGGGGGTCGTGCTCTCGCCGTGGTTTTAACAACCCGCAGTAAGGAGCACGATCTACC